>CAWGRD010000020.1:0-280271 GCA_963824915.1 uncultured Nitrososphaeraceae archaeon | reverse complement strand
ATTATTAGAATTATTGGAAATAGAGACCAAATTAGGAATTTTGGTGTAATTGCTCATGTAGATCATGGAAAAACTACTATGAGTGATAGTCTTTTAGCAGCATCTGGGATTATTTCTCCTTCCGTTGCCGGCCAAGCTCTTGCTCTTGATTCTATGAAACTTGAACAAAATAGACAGATGACAATTAGGGGGGCAAATGTGACATTATTTTATGAAGACGTAGAGGGTAAAGAGTATGTTATTAATATGATTGATACTCCTGGCCACATTGACTTTACAGGCAGGGTAACAAGAGCATTAAGAGCTATTGACGGAGTAGTTGTTGTATCTGATTCTGTCGAGGGAATTATGACTCAGACAGAGACTGTTACTCGTCAGGCATTAGAAGAAAGGGTTAGACCTGTTTTATATATTAACAAGATTGATAGATTAGTAAAAGAGTTAAGATTAGATCCTGCCGCAATGCAAAAATGGCTGGCAAACATTATTGCTGAATTTAATAGACTGGTTGATTTGTATGCAGAACCTGAAATAAAGGAAAAATGGAAGGTAAGCATTCAGGGAAATACTGTTGCATTTGGTTCTGCCAAAGACAGATGGGGATTTAATTTTAATGTAGCTCAGAAAAAAGGAATAGGCTTCAAAGATGTATACGATGCATATACATCAACCGATCCTGGTGCTATAAAGAAACTATCTGAAAGAGCCCCTTTACATGATGCCGTTCTAGGAATGGTGGTGCAACATCATCCACCACCTCATGTAGCTCAAAAATATAGGATACCAAAGATATGGCCAGGTGATTTGAATTCAGAAATAGGGAAGTCCTTACTAAACTGTGATGAAAAAGGCCCTGCACTCATGATGGTGACTACAATAAATGTTGACCCACAAGCAGGTAGAGTTGCTACTGGTAGATTATTTTCAGGTACAATTAAAGATGGTGATGAAGTATACTTGATAGATTCAAAGAGAACTGGAAAGGTTCAATCAGTGAATATTTACATGGGCAATACTCGAGAAGTTGTAAATGTGATTCCTTGTGGAAATATTCCAGCATTATTGGGATTAGATTATGCTGTTGCTGGAGAAACAATTTCTACCGTTAAAAACGTTAACCCATTTGAATCTATCAAATATGTTTCTGAACCTGTAGTTACAATTGCTGTCGAACCTAAACATCCAAAAGATCTTCCTAAACTTGTAGAAGCACTTCGCAGAATTACTGTTGAAGATCCGAATCTGATTATAAAGATAAATGAAGAATCTGGGGAAACACTCATGGCTGGAATGGGGGTATTGCATTTAGAGATTGCATCTTCCTTACTTCAGGAAGCAGGCCTTGATATTAAAACCACCCAACCTCTAATTAACTATAGAGAAACAGTAAAAGGAAAAACAGGCATAATAATGAGTAAATCTCCAAACAAACATAATAAAATTTTCATGCGAGCAGAGCCATTAAGTGAAGAAGTTATAGAAATGATCAAAACAGGAAAATTACATGAAGATATGGATAAAAAAGAACTATCAAGATTATTGAGGGAAAAAGGCTGGAGCACAGATGAAGCCAGAAGTGTAGTAACAGTTGATAGAAGTGGTAATATGCTTTCAGATGAAACAAAAGGTGTACAGTTTATCCAAGAGTCCATGGATTCAATAAAGTCAGGATTTGATGATGTCATTCATTCCGGCCCAATTGCACAAGAATCAGTTAGGGGTCTACGTTTTGTATTGCATCACTTTGTACCTCATGAGGATCCAGCTCATAGAGGCCTTGCACAATTATTACCAGCAACAAGGCGAGCAATGCTTGGTTCTATGTTGATGGCAGACCCAGTACTTTTGGAACCTATCTTAGGAATCGAAGTAAAATGTCCTCAGGAACAAATTGGAACTGTAGCAGGAATACTCTCAAGTAAAAGAGGTAAATTACTAAATGTGGATCAAAAAGGGATAATTGCTATTATTTTAGGCGAGGTTCCAGCTTCAGAAACATTTGATTTATCGGAGTTAATGAGAGGTGGTACAGCCGGAAAAGCCATGTGGAGTACTTATTTTAAAACATGGCAACCTATTCCTCAGTCAGTTATAAAGACTATAGTTGCAGATATTAGAAAAAGAAAGGGATTAAATCCAGAGCCCCCATCACCAGATGAATTTATAGACAAAGAATAATTTTTTTTATCTTTTCTTTATTTTTTAGGTTAATTTACACGAATCTAAATATTTTTTCTGTAATAATTTTGCCATAACTATGATTGAAAAGATCAACAAAGGTATACTTATTATTACAAATATAATTTGATAAAAGCTCAAATAGGAAAATGTAATTAATGAGCTAAATCCTGCTAGAGAATAAAAAAAACTCCCTGCACATGTTGGACACCCAACGAATAATCCCGAAGAAATTCCAACATAGCTGAAAAAATTCCTTTTTGATTGTCTCATTGATTTGATTTTTTCGAGTAAATAAATATTTAAAGTCAAATTAAATCCAACTAAAACTGAAATAATAATACCTAAAAGAAAGTTCATAGGAATTAGAAGAAAAGAAAAATTACTATTTATACCTAGTATTAACATTGGAACATATCCAAGGGAATTGCAGCAAATAATCAGGTTATATTTTGGATAATGAAAATTTGTCATATTCATATTCATACTATCATTTTTTGTCATATTCATATTCATATTCAGTACTATCATGTTGATGATTTGAAAATAAAGAAAAAACTGTGCCATCATTATTAAAAAAGACAAAAAAATTAGATAGAAACCCAAAAAAGACAAAATAAACGATTGTTATTAAAAGAAATAGAGTTTTATATTTTGAAGATTTAAAGGTAGATTGAATATAATAAATTAACTTTGACTGATTTAATACATAGTATTTTTTTGAAAAAAAAGCCATTTTTATACCAATGATAATAAAAGAGATACAAACAAAAAAGACAAAAAGAACCATTACAGCAAAAAAATAAAGAGAATGATTAATAAAAATAACATTTCCAGGGGAAGTATCTCTAGAATATATAAAAAAGATAAAGAATAAAGAGACTCCACTAAATATAGAAATAAAAAGTCCTTTTTTGTAATTTAAAGAATCTTCTTCCATATTTTTTTTTATCAATAATGGATAATAACAAGATAGGAAAATATGAGTTTTTAAATATAGAAATCTATTGAAATATGTGATATATTAAAAAATATATCACAAGTTAATTTTTATTTTTTGTTATAGATTAGCCAATAATATTAAAAAAAGTATCTCTTTGCACAGGATTTCTGCCTATTTCTTGGATTAAGAATTTCAACTCTTTAGTGGATGTTTGATTAGATTTACCCGCAGCTTTAAAAATTTCCTCTGAAAATGCAGTACCTACCAAATCACTTCCTCCATAACAAAGCGCAACTTGAGCTAATTTCTTTCCTAGGGCTACCCAATAAACAGATATATTTTTTAAGGCACTGTAAAATAATAGTCTTGAAACGGCAATAATTCTTAAATCATAGGTAGAGGGACTTTCAGATGTTAGTGTATGTTGTTTCTCTAATTCTGTATTTTCCAAACTAAACTTTAACGGGATAAAAGTTGTAAATCCATTGGTTTTCTTGTTTAGCTCTCTTAATTTTATTATATGATCTATTATATCTTCAGGTTTTTCAATATGGCCAAATAACATTGTACAATTGCCTTTTAATCCTAATTTATGAGCTTGAAAGACAGTATCTAGCCATTCATCCCCTGAGCATTTACCTACGACTATTTTATCCCGGGTTTGCTTATTGAAAATTTCAGCGCCTCCGCCAGGAAGCGCATCAAGACCAGCCTCTTTTAATCTTATAATAACTTCTTTTATCGAATTTCTTGTAACTTTAGAAATAAAAAATATTTCCGCAGGGGTTAATGCTTTGATAATGATTTTTGGAAACTTTGATTTTATTAATTTAAACATATTCTCATAGTATTCTAGCCCAAGTTTTGCATTAAATCCTCCCACAATATGAAGCTCTGTTGCACCCAAATCATTAACAGCTATCTCCGCTCGTTTAACAATTTGTTCTGGACTTAATGTATATGCATCATTGTCTTTTTCTCTGCGATAAAATGCACAAAGCTGACAACTGGCAACGCAAATATTTGTATAGTTTAAATAATAAGATGAAACAAAACTTATATTATTTCCAATCAATTCTTTTCTGATTTTATCTGCTGCTGCACCTAGCAAGAATAGATTTTCATCTTTCATCAATTCCAAGCCATCATTAAAATTCAACTCCTCACCGGAAAGTATTTTTTCAAGTGATGGAGTGGGTTTAACAATAGTTTTAGACAATTATTTGATATTAAGTTTTTTAAAATATAAGTGCTTTTAAAATTAATATGTTGATTTTTTGTTCAAAAATATTAAATCAAAGATTAAATTAAAGCAATGATAATATATTTTGTTCTTTGCAAAATATCCAATTTTTTGATAACTATTTAAAAAATTCAGATATTCATAATATAATTCATAATATAATTAATGACAATAATGTTCAATTAAATGATGTAATTAATCTTTTAGAAACTAAAGATATACAACACCTTGGTTTGGTAAGTAATTATCTCAGAGAGCAATTATATGGGAAGACTGTTACCTTTATTAATAACTTAATTCTTAATTATACTAACGTTTGTATTACATATTGTAAATTCTGTGCTTTTTATAGGCCCCCTAATCATGATGAATCATATACCGTATCCAAGGATGAAATCTTAAACCGAATAATTTTTGCAAAATCGAATTTTAATATAAAACAAGTATTGTTTCAAGGTGGGCATAACCCGAAATTAAATATTGAATATTATGAAGAAATATTTAGAACAATAAAAGAAAAATGTCCAGATGTTGCAATTCATGGATTATCCGCATCTGAAATAGATATGATTTCAAGAATAAATAGGTCAAGCACTATAGAAGTATTGCAGAGATTAAAAGAGGCTGGTTTAGCTACTTTGCCTGGAGCAGGCGCAGAGATCCTGGATGACGATGTAAAAAAGATTATCAGTCCATTAAAAATATCTAGCGATATCTGGCTGAGGATAATGGAAGAAGCTCATAATATTGGCATAAAATCATCTGCGACTATGATGTATGGGACCGTTGAAACTATTGAACAACGAGCACGTCACTTATTAAAAATTTTGAATTTACAAAGGAAAACCAAAGGATTTATGGCATTTATACCATGGAGCTTTGAACCCAATAAAACAGAGATGCAAGAAAAAGGGTTAATTAATTATCCTCTTGGTGGTTTTGAATTATTAAAAATGATATCCGTATCAAGAATAATTTTTAATGGTTTAATAGATCATTTGCAATCTTCTTGGTTAACAAATGGTGTTGGAATGGCACAGCTAGCTATATTTCATGGTTCAGATGATTTTGGTGGAACATTGATAGGTGAGGAAGTAGTTAGTGCAACTGGCGCTCGTTCAACAGAATTATTAGCATCTAGCATCATCAATTCAATCAAAGCAATGAATTTTATTCCAGCTGAGAGAAATAATAATTACGAAATAATAAAACAATATTGATTTAAATAATAAATTTTATAGAATCTGTCGATAATCTTAAAACTAAATTATATATATGAACACATTTGACATTTGACATTTGACATTATTATATAGTTTTTTGGGATTAATTACCATTCAATAGAAAAAATATACACTGTTCTTATATACAAATTAAAAAGAGGTACTTGTTTTATTGGTATAAAATATATTTATTTTGTTCTTATAATGATGCGTAAATACTGATTTTCTATACTTTAATATCATCAAGATGTATGATATTAAAAGAATTTGATATATTCTATGAAATCATGCATATTTTAAAAAAGGTATAAAAGCAAAATCAAAAGCATTTTTTAGAAATAGATTTATAAATGTATTTGTCTTGAATTCATAATTATGCCAGTAGGTATAGACGATCTGGCTATCTATATTCCAAAACTTTATATTGATTACAAAGACTTTGCCGAGGCAAGAGGCATTGATCCACAAAAACTAGAATATGGAATTGGAATTAAAAAGATGGCTTTGGTTGACGCTAATCAAGATCCCGCATGCATGGCCGCAAATGCATGTTTAAGAGTGATGAAAAAAAATGATTTAAATCCCCAAGATATTGGTAGGATTTATGTAGCGACGGAATCGTCTTTAGATGAATCAAAAGCTATGAATTCTTTTGTGATTGGAATGCTAGAACAAGTTTATGGCGAAGATTCATTAGAACATGCAGGAGGAATAGAATGCAAATTTGCTTGTGTTAGCGGATCTTATGCACTTTATGATAATGCAAATTGGATTAGGGCTGGCGAAAATAATGAAAAATTTGCAATAGTTATTGTCAGTGATATAGCTAAATATGATATTGGCTCGGCAGGTGAATATACTCAGGGAGCTGGTGCTGTTGCTTTATTGATAAAAGATAACCCAAGATTATTGGCCTTTGATGACAAAGTTACATCAACAATAATAAAAAATGAATATGATTTTTATAGACCATTTGGAAAAGTTACCCCACTAGTAAATGGAATTTATTCAAACTTACTTTATCTTATCCAAGTAAGAAAAGCACTTGAAGCCTATAAAGAAAAGGCCATAAAACTGGGTTTCATTAAACTCAAGGAGGATGAATCCATTATAGATCATATTGATTACATAAATGTACATTTGCCATATAGAAGGATGGGAGAAAAAGCATTAGCCTATTTATTAAGACACGAATGGCGTCATTTACCACGATGGAAAGATATGATAGCTGAAATAAAATTAAATGAACCTATTCCAAAAGATCCACGAGGAACTATTGAATCATTAATAGCAGATACAGAGTTTATGAAAGCAGATGAAAAATTCAGAAGAGAATTTATGAAAACAAGCTATTATAAAGAAATTTTTAATAAAAAAATGTCTTCGTCATTGGAAGCATCTGCTCTCATTGGAAATCTTTACACTGCTTCAATGTATATGGGGTTGAGGAGTTTAGTGGAATTTGAAAATAATAAAGGAATTGATCTCTATAACAAAAGAGTTGGTTTTGGATTCTATGGGAGCGGTAGTAGTGCCATGGTTTTTTCAGGTGTTTTCCAAGAAGAATATAAAGAAATTGCAAATAAAATGGATTTGGATAAAGAAATAGGACCTAGAACAAAGATATCTATCGATGATTATGAAAAATTACATAATAATACTAAAAAATTTAGCGAATCATTTTTGAATGGAGAAAATGAATTTATTCTCCTAAGTGTTGGTGGTATGACTGCAGACAGGGCGGGTTTTAGAGAATATTGCTTTGCATCCTAGTTATGTAATTGCTTGGATTAATAATAATTCAACTAAACGTCTGGCTTAAATATTTTTTATAAAAAATATATTTTCTACTCTATAATTTTAAAAGTAATTTTTTTCCGTTTAAAAAGTTCCACTAAAAAATTTGATTGATCTCTGTTTTCAAATTCTAGACTTAAATAAACACCAGCAGTACCAGCCGGTATGTTTGAACTAAGTCTATCATGGACAACTTCTACTATATTTACATGAGCTTTTGTTATTTCATCTACGATATTTTTTAGAGTTCCAGGTTTATCCGGAAGTTCTACAAATATCTTTAATAATCGTCCTGTTTGCATTAACCCTTTTGCAACCACCTGGCCTAAAAGATACATATCTACATTACCTCCAGATATTATAGATACGATATTTTTGTTCCTTGATTTACTATTTGAATCAGAAATAAGATATGCCAGTGATGCAGCTCCTGCTGGTTCTGCCACAATCTTTGATCGTTCCATTAATAAAAACATTGTTTTTACAATGGAGAGATCATCAACCAAAACAATTTCATCTACATATTTTTTTACGATATTGAATGTCATTTCTCCGGGTGTTTTAACCGCAATACCGTCTGCTATTGTATATCCTGTTTGAAGTTTAGTTATCTTATTTTCTTGTAATGATTTTTTCATTGTAGGGAAAGCTGCAGACTCGACTCCAATTATTTTTACATTGGGTTTGATGGACTTTAAAACCAATGATATACCTGCGATTAACCCTCCACCACCAACAGGAATATAGATTTCATCAATATTTTTTAGATCTTCGATTATCTCCAAACCAATTGTACCTTGACCTGCGATAACATCAGGATCCTCAAATGCGGGTATAATTGTCTTATTTTCTTTTTCTGCGATTTCTTTAATAGAAGATGATGATTCATCATAATCATTTCCATGTAATAGGACCTTTGCACCATATGATTTGGTTGCCGATATTTTAGCAGGAGATGCATTTTGTGGCATCACAATAGTACAAGGAATGTTTTTCATAGAGGAAGCATAAGCTACACCCTGAGCATGGTTTCCTGCAGATGCAGCTATTACTCCATTTTTCTTTAGATCCTCCGGTAAATTATTTATTTTTGTTATTGCTCCTCTTACTTTAAACGATCCAGTTTTTTGCAGGCATTCTAGTTTTAGATAAACATTATTTCCACAGATACTAGAAAATGTATTTGATTTTATCAGGTCCACTTTTCTAATATTAGAATGCAATAATATTTTTTGAGCTTCTTTAATATTTTTTAAATCTATATCGGAAATTTTTTTTCCCAAATTAAAAAAGATTCGAGGTTAATTTAAATTTAGTTGTTGCATGAATAACAAGTATCATTATTATCCTTGATATCAATAAAAAAAATTTGATTATATATATAGACAACAGCATTTAGAAAAAGAAAAAAATAATTATATTAATTAGAATAAAAAAAGAGCAGATAAGAAAGATATAGATTTGCTGGTGATGATTATTTAATTTAATATGCACTCTAAAACTATCAATCCCTCAGGACATCATTGACCAAATTAAATAGTAATGACAAAAAATAAAATTATACTATAAATATGATATTTATATATGTTGGAAGAATTTCAATCTGCTGAAATTAGATCCAGAATCATTGTTTCAAAAAATAATAAAGAAAGTTTACTCTATTTGCAAAAAGCATTAGATCAAAGAGAAAGATATCAATCTGTAAATGCTTATGATTGTCAGGATGGGCATAAAATTTTAATTGGAAAAAGGCAAGGGGAATTTGAATGCAACATTCTTTGTGAAGACTGTTATATGCAACATTGTGAATTATCTTATACCAACGGAAAAATTAAACCATTAATTTACTGCCCTGATTGTGATTTTTTTTATAATTCTTAATAAATAAAATCATATCAATCTTTCATAACAGTTTTTTATACCAAAAAATAAATAAATAAATAATTTTATATTCTGAATATTATAAAAAATATAATTTGTTTTACTTATTTTTTGAATTTATTGATAAGATTGGAAAACTCCTTTTTTATTTTTAAAATTTCGGTTTTATCTATTTTTTCAAAATCAATTACAGATGTTTTTTCTTGTTTCTTTTTATTTTTAATCAATTCGAAATCAATATTGAATGCTATTCCTTCTTCACCTAGCATCAATTTATTAGAATCTATTGATGCTTGGTTTATTTGATATAGTTCAATTGTAAAATTCTCCAAGTCTTTTTTTAGAGTTTCAATCAATTGCAAATTTTGGTTTAATTGTGGAAAATTATTTTCTATTTTTGATGCTTTTTCGGTAAGTTTATCAGAAAGATCTTGTTTGGTAAAAAGTTCTTCAAATAGTTCTGTATTATCTATATCCTTATAACCCAACTTTTCTAATTCTTGTCCGATGATTTGATCGCCTTTATTTGAAATATCATCTTTGATATTACGATTCTTATCTTCTAACTCTTTAATTTTTTTATTTATACTAATAACATCTTTGTCTAGTTTGTAGTACAAAAGAGAATGAAATTGAATTCCCATATATACATAAAAATAATAATTGTCTATTTCGATACTAATTTGAAAAAAAATTCTATGCAGATCATCTGTTTTTGTTGATTGGACAGGAACTACCTTCCAGTTTTTCAATGATGCAACTTCCTTTTCTTTTATAAAAAAATAATTTAATATTCTTTCAGGATCAAAAGTATTTGTTTCTATAACAGTAAAATCTGCCAACATTACCTTTATTTTAACAGATTCCAGATTTTTTTTTATTGAGATTTCAAAATAATCTCTAAGTTCTTTATCTATATCATTTATAAAATTAACAAATTCAATACTCTTTACTTTTTCATTTATAGGCAATCTCATTAAAATTTACAATTGAATGTATCGATTTATTATTTAAATAAGCTCCTATACATCCATCAATAGATTAAAATAATATATTATAATTTATTATGCAATGCCTACTGCATATATTTTGATAAATAGTATTTTAGGAAAAGAAGAAGAGATAATTAAACAAATATCTCAAATAAAACAAGTAAAAGAAGTTCGTGGTACATATGGAGTACATGATATTTTCGTAAAAATTCAAACTGAATCTGTAGATGAAATGAATAATACTATCACATCGAATATAAGAAAAATAAATGGTATAACTTCAACTGTTACCCTCGTTTCAATACCTGAGCAAGGGGGAAAAGATTAAAGGGTAAATCAATTATTTTTTAGACTATAAATAATTATAAAACTAATCAATCCAACGCTTGTCCATCCAATAGATCCAACCAGTAAGAAATATTGTGTACACCGGGATTAACAATGCAATTGCAGCAGTTGCAGCTCCTATACACCAAAATATAAGTAATGTTTGAATGTTAATATTTGATATTTTCGTATAGCAATTACCCCCTAATATCCTCGTCAAAACCCTTTAACATATTCAATATTTTTCCGCAATTACTGCACATTTGGTATTCAGTGAAATCAAAATCATTATATTTTCTGTATGCAAATACATCTCCTGTGAGAACAAAACATCTTTTTGAAATTTATCATCATCATCATTTACATCCATTATTTTCAATAGTGCCGCCGGTGAGATTTGAGCTCACGACAGCTCGGTCTTCAGCTTCACCCTATTTAAATAGTCGAGTGCTCTTCCAGGCTGAGCTACGACGGCACACAAAAATAATTTGATATTTTAAATATATATATTCTTGCTTTGTTTACTAGTATAAAGAAAAATGTTAGGGTTAATTTATATAAGTTATTTCTTCAGGAAAATTTAATCTTAATCCTAATTAAGATATAATAATATCATATATGATTAGCTATGATAAATAAAGACAACCTAAACAGTTCAGCTAATGAGTCTTCATCAATCTTAGAAAGTCCTGAGGAAAAAAAGAGGAGATTTCTCATAGAATTTGAAAATCCATATAAATGCGACAAATGCAATGAACGATTCAAAAAGAAAAAATATTTGAGAGAACATAAATCTGATATTCATGCCTATTAATTTATTATATATATTATAAATTTAATATTTAAACCATCTTCTACTTTTGATTTATAAATAATATATGCTTTATAAATAAAATTTCTCATATAATAAGATATATGAAAATCTATACTAAAACTGGAGATATGGGAGAAACTAGCCTTTTCAATGGTATCAGAGTAAAAAAAAATAATATGAGAATAATAACATATGGAGCGGTTGATGAAGTTAATAGTAATATCGGATTATTATTCTACTATGTAAAGCTAGATGAAAAATTCAAAGATATAGCAGAATTGTTATTGAGAATTCAGAATCAATTGTTCATTTTGGGTAGTGATTTAGCAAACCCCGATCAAAATTTAAAATTTAAAGATTATCCTCGTATTAATAATGATGATATAGTATATATTGAAAATTCAATAGATAAGTATGAAAAAACAATCGATCCATTAACATCTTTTATTTTACCTGGCGGGTCCATTGAATCTTCATATTGTCACATAATCAGAACGATAATTAGGAGAGCTGAAGTGCATATTACAGGTCTATTCTTAAATAATGAAATAAATAAATTCTGTTTGATATTTTTGAATAGACTATCTGATCTTTTTTTTGTTCTTGCAAGAGTTATTAACAAGCTCAAAAACATCCCAGATATTGCATGGAAATCGAATTGATATTCGATTTTTATTACAAAGTAAAACAAAATAATGTTATTTGATTTTGGATAGTGTTGTTTATGTAATAACAAAATATAATTTTGTAATAGTATTTATAATTTAGAAAAATAGATGGCAAAAAATCTTTTAAAAACGAAATTAAATTAATCTTATAATTTACTATATTTTATTTATAGACTGTAACAAAGAATTAAATTGATTTTATAATATATTTTTATAACAATGACGCAAATCACCAATGTATTGATGATATTAATATTTACCATAGTTTTCTCAGTCATTACAATATTTTTAACGATTTTTATAGATAAAATATTAGACATCCATACTATTATATCTAATATTCCACGAATTATTGTATATAATAATCCATATTAGATATTTTATAAAATAGATTTGTAACAATAATAATAGATGGATAAACGAAAATTTCCAATTCAAGAAATATTATCATTTCTAGATCATTTTTATAAATTAAAAGAAGTAGAAAGAACAGGTTGGAAACAAAAATTACTTTTAGATAACCCCGAATCAGTAGCAGAACATACTTTAACAATGATAGTTCTAGCTTTGATATTTTCTGAGTTTAATAATTTCACTCATACAAAAACCATAAATATGATAAAAATGGTATTAATTCATGATTTAGGTGAATCTGTTATTGGAGATTATATGCCCGAATCAATAGAAATTGAAAAGAAAAAAAAATTAGAAAACTTTGCAATTAACAATATACTTTCAAAAATTCCTAATACTGCAATAAAAAAAAAATATATTAAATTATGGAACGAGTTTGATGAAAATAAATCAAATACCTCTAATTTGATTCATTTTATTGACAAATTAGAAATGGCAATACAAGCCAAATATTATTTAGATAACAATAAAAATATAAATAAAGAATGATGTAAAACCATTTTTTGATTCTGCACTAAGGTATATAACAGATAACTATAAAGTGAAAGATAATACACATATACAAAATATTGATAAAATACAACAAATATTACTACATCTATTAAATAAATAGATATATGCAATATTTTGTAGCTTTGAAAATCGGAGAGAAGAGAGTAAAAGATGCTCAAGAGTTTTTATCCAAATTTATTGATGATAACCAAAATCAAGCAATGCCTGCTCTTGCTCTCAAAGACAATAAAACAAACATATGGGAACCTGTTGGAGAAGAAAACTATTATGGTATAGTAAAGGGAGATAATGGATATCTTATCGCAATTTGTGATAAAAATGGAATAGCTAAAGCTATTGCTAGCTGGTTTGCAGAGGAGAAAAAAATTGAAATAGAGAATAATTTAAAAACAAAAGCAGGTATTGAGCAATATTCTGGTAATCTATCATTACCTGTTTAAATATGTATTATTTAAAAAGAAATTTTAAAACCTATCTAGTTTCTTTTATCATAATTGGAAAAATTTGAACAAGAAATAGAAGTTAAAGGACATCTGGTAGATTCTTCAATTCTCACTCGTATTTTTGATAATATCATGGATTTAAAGGGTGATTTTACAGTTGAAGAATTTTCAATTGGAAAAAGGAAACAAGATTACAGCTATGCCAGGCTTATTGTTAAAGGTAACAATAAAGAACATTTGTCCAATATTTTAGAATTTCTTTTTCGTGAAGGGGCAACTACCATCTCATTAGATGAAGTAAAATACATGACATCACCAAAAGATATGGTTTTGCCAGATGAATTTTATAGTACAACCAATAATCCAACTCAAATTTTCTTTCATGGAGAATGGATAAATGTTGAAAATATGATGATGGATAAATGCATTGTTTTAGATCCAAATAAAAAAATTGCACAATGTAAAATTAATAGAGATGTTAAAAAAGGAGATCTAATAGTAATTGGAGAAAGAGGAATTAAAATAACTCCGCAGGAACGCCCTCGAGACGGAGTTGATATATTTCAATTTATGAGTAGCACAAGTTCAAGTGAAAGACCTTCTCAACAAATAGCAAAAAAAGTTGCAGATGACTTGTATAAAACCAAACAAGAAGGAGGAAAAATAATAGTTGTTTCAGGTCCTGTATTAGTTCATTCTGGTTCTGCTGAAACTTTAGCGAACCTAATTAGGAATGGTTATGTAGATGGAATCCTGGCTGGAAATGCTTTAGCTGTACATGATATAGAAAATGCATTGCTAGGAACCTCTTTAGGAATGCATGTTGATGATGGAACTTTAGCAATTCGGGGCCATCGTAATCACATGATGGCTGTAAATGAAGTTTTCAAAGCAGGCTCAATTAAAAATATGGTAGAGAATAAAATTCTTAAAAATGGAATAATGTATGAATGTATAATTAATAACGTTCCATTTGTCTTATGTGGTTCAATAAGGGATGATGGCCCAATACCAGATGTCATTACTGATATTGTTGAGGCACAAAGACAATATAAAAAATTATTAAAAGATGCTAAATTAGTTTTAATGTTTTCATCAATGCTTCATTCTATAGCAGTTGGTAACATGATACCTGCATCAGTAAAGGTAATTGCAGTAGACATAAATCAGTCTGTAGTAACAAAATTGCTTGATAGAGGAACTGCACAGGCAATTGGAATAGTGACAGATATAGGCTCTTTTTTGCCTTTAATTATGAAGCACTTGGATTTTTTAATTAAATTAAAATAAATAAATACAATATTTTAAACTCTAGTTTATTATAATTATTAATAAAAACTATTACATTTAAAATAACGAAAATATAAAAAATTAAATTATCTTACTAATCTACAAATTTTTTTCTTTTTCTAATATTTCTTTAATTAATTTTAAGGTTAATTGTGGATCTGCTCTTCCACTGGTATTTTTCATTACTTTTCCCAAAATAAAATTATATACATTTGGATTGGTAGTAGATTGATTTACTAGATGTTTTTCGTGATTTAATATGCCGTTAATTTGGCTAGTTAAAACAGATTGATCTATAATTTTATCTATTTTAATTGTTTTGCTTAATTTGATAGGGCTTTCCCCTGTTTTAATACACTCATTAAATAAATCTCTAGCTGTATTTCTATTAATAGAGGTTTCTTCGACCAGTTTTGCAATATCTGCAATTTGTTGTGGTGTTACTGATGTATTAAAAAATCTATTTTTATTGTAATGGACATTAGAAGAGTCGTTAATTTCTTCATCGTCATTTATTTTGGAAAGGAGTTCGTTTATAATCCAGTTTGAAATTTCTTTTGGAGAATTGTAAATTTTCACAGATTCTTCATAAAAATCACTCACTTTTTTATTATTTATAAGAATGTTTGAGATATGGTTGGAAAGTTTGTGAATATCTTTATATCTTTTTAATCTTTCAATTGGCAATTCTGGCATTTTTTCTTTAATCTTTATTTTGAAATTGGAACCCAAAATAATTCGTGGAATATCTGGTTCTGGAAAATACTTGTATTCATCTTCTTCCTCTTTCATCCTTGCTGGAATAGTTATTTTTCTTTTTTCATCCCAATGTCTAGTTTCAGATTTAACTTTTATTTCGTGAATTGATAATGTTTTTTGACGGGTAATTTCATAAAATATCGATTTTTCTACGTCTTTAAAGGAGCTAATATTTTTTATTTCTACTTTTTTACCGCCTTTGATTGAAACATTTACATCACATCTTACTGCACCATCTAAAGTCGGATCGGAAACGCCCAAATATTCAAAAATATTGGTAATTTCATTTAGAAATAATCTTACATCAGCAGCATTGTTAAAATCAGGCTCTGTTACAATTTCTACCAAGGCTACACCAGCTCTGTTATAATCTATTAAACAGTAGTTAGTTATTTTTGAATTATTGTCTTCATAAACAATTTTTCCTGGATCTTCTTCTAATTGAATTCTTTTAATCCTTACAATTTTTTCTTCCTGCTTTTGGGATGGATTATTCTCTTTATTGTCTTGATATGATAAAAATCCATCATAACCAATACTACTTAGTTCGTATGAATTGTACTGTGTTATTTGAAAGTTCTTTGGTAAATCTGGATAAAAATAATTTTTTCTATAAAATGTAATTTTTTCAGGAACATTACAATTAAATGAAATACACATCATTGCGGCATATTCTACTGCCTTTTTATTCAATAACGGTAGAGAGCCTGGAAGGCCCAAACAAATTGGGCATGTATTTTTATTTTGCTCAATGTTTCTATAATCCGAATAACAATTACAAAAAAGTTTTGTATCTAAACCAGTTAGTTGACAATGTATTTCCAGGCCTATCTTTATATTTTCATCAATAGTATGGCTAACTCTATTATTTACATGTGATTTGAGATTCTGAAGTTGTTCAAACCCCTCATTAGAATAGTTCATATCTTGGGACCCCATTCATTAAATTTATCGTTTTTTTCAAAAAAATTTGCAATATCTAGTAATATTTGTTCATTAAATTCATTTGACAATAGCTGCATACCTATGGGTAATCCGTCTTTACTAAAACCTGCAGGTATAGATATAGCAGGTAATCCAGATAAATTTGCAAGGATTGTATAAATATCAAGGTTATAAAGTTCTAAAGGAGTAGATCCTTTTTCACCAATTTTAAATGGTAATATGGGCATTGTGGGTAACAATAAGACATCAAAAATTTTAAACAACTTATTAAATTCATCTTTTATCATATTTCGTATTTTTTGAGCTTTTAAATAATATTTTCCATAATATCCAGCAGATAGGACAAATGAATCCAACCAATATTCTTCTTTTTACTTCTTCTCCAAAATTTGAACGAACTTGAGAATGAGTAACTGTTCCATTCATAACCTTCAGGATTAAAATCAAAACCATACCGAATATTATCAAATCTTGAAAGATTACTGCTTGCCTCTGCAGTGGCAATAATATAATATGACGCCAATGCAAAATCAGAATAATTAATGTCTGTTTCTTGAACATCAAAGCCATATTCTTTTAGTAACGTTATTTTTTTATAAATTATTTGGGCAATTTGTTTTTCTGAACTATTAATTAAATTAGTTATTACTCCAACTTTATATTTTTTTGATATTACATCATCAACATTATTTATTTTATATTCAAATTGTCTATTTATATGTTGTATTATCGTTTGAGTCGATACCACAAATAGTATTTAAAATTAAAACTATGTCAGTAATAGTTCTGGCAATGGGACCTATTTGTTCAAGTGAATTTGAATATGATACCAATCCATATCTACTTACTGTTCCATATGTAGGTTTCATACCAATAACAGAACAAAAACTAGATGGACATCGAATGGAACCTCCAGTATCCGAGCCTAACGAAATGGGAACCTGCAAAGAAGAAACAACTGCAGCGCTTCCACCAGATGAACCACCTGCAACATATTCAATGTTCCATGGATTACGGACTGATCCATAAAAGGAATATTCTGAGGTAGTTCCCATACCAAATTCATCCATATTTAATTTGCCAATTATTAAGGCATCTTCCTTTTCCAGTCGATCAATTACAGTAGCATTGTAAGGAGATATATAATCTTGTAGGATTTTTGATGCACAGGTAGTTTTTAAACCTGTAACAGAGATATTATCTTTAATTCCTATCGGAATCCCTAATAAGTGTCCAGTCTTTTCATTATTTTTAATTTTCTTATCAATTTGTTTTGCTTTTATTAAAGCAGAATCGTAATTCTTTGTTATAATGGAATTGATATTGGTATCTATGTTGTTAATTCTTTCAAAAATTAGGTTAATATATTCTTCTGCAGATATTTCTTGATTTTTAATTTTTTGAGATATCTGAAAACCTGATAATTTATATAATTCAGACATTTTTTAAATCCTCGGCCCTATCACATATCCATTTTTTTTCATATGGAAATTAAAATTAAAAGTGGTAACATCTTCTTTTTCTTTGATATCAGTATTGGCGCCTTTTTTTTGTAAATCTAATTTTATAATTGGGTTATCGTCTCTTAAATCATTAATATTCAATTCCAACTTTAAATAACTATCTGTGATACTATCGTTTTGTTTTTTGTGCCCTTCTATATTGTCACCAGGTTCAAACTCATCTAATTTATTAAAAAAAGTTATAATCTCTTTGATTTTATTAGCAGTTTGTTGAATTTCAGAATCCTCTATTTCTAACCTAGACAGAAAACATAATTTTTTTATATCATGATATTCAGACATTTTTTAATATAATAAAAATTATTCTTTTTCATTCGTATATAATTTTTCGTACGCCATTATAATTATATTATTAATGATATAATTTAAGAATAATAATATTCATTAATTTTAATCAACAATTCAAGTATAAAATAATACAGGGAGTTTTCAATCTTTATAGATACATTTTATTTTATTTGTAAAAGATTAAAGAAATAAAAAAAGATTTGATATATAATATATTAAATAAGAAAGTTTATAGATACTTACAAGCCTATTCAACAAAAAAGTCCTTTAACCAATAATATCCAAAATCTTTATTAACTAAAAGTTTTTTAATTTTTAAATCAGTATAAGATTATAGTTTGTATGGATACTTTTGAATGTATTTCAAGCAAGTTTGAAGTAAGAGAATTCAGTAAAAAACAGGTCCCTTTTGAAATTAGGATGAAAATCCTAGAAGCTGCACGATCAACTGGTTCAGGTCTCAATACCCAACACTGGAGATTTATAGTCATAGAAGATAAAGAAAGACTAAAAAAATTGGCAGACGATAGCATGAGCGGAAAATGGGTTATTGATGCTAATTTTGCAATAATTATATTGACAAATCCAAAGTATAGTTTTCATCTTATAGATGCTGGAAGAGTATTACAGAATATGCAGATGGCTGCATGGAATTATGGAATTGGTTCTGGACTATACACCAAAATAAATGAATCAATACTTAAAAGTGATTTTGGGATTCCAAATGAGTTGACTCCCTCTGTAATATTGGGTTTTGGGTATCCTGCAAAGAATTTTACAAATAAAACAAAGGATCGTCTACCTATTGATAAACTTGTTTACAATGAACAATATGGAAAATCTATTAACAAATTGCAATAGAATTTATAATATATCCTATCTAGTCATTTGCATAAATTACCAAATGGAACCAAAATTCTAGGAATATGGCAATCCAAAATATCATGAATTAAAAAGATATTAAAATAGAAAATGTGATAGGACTACAACTTTATAGCAAATATTGTTAGATTCTTTTACTGTTAGGCAGACAAATTATCTAAAGAGCAGATAATTTATCATAAAAAGCAACGAAAGAACAAATAGATGAAAAACTAGAGAACTTAAGATGTTTATTTAATTCGTCAAAATCTATAGTTGTTAAATGACAAAGAAAAATTGCTTCTTGTCATAATCAGTATAGACAATAAAATAACAACATCAAGTATTATACTGATGGTATAATTACAAGGATAATTTTTAAAAACTCACTTTAACATTATCATTTATATAATTTATCTAATTATAATGAAGGCTAACCTCTCTTATATTTATAATTCCATTACGATTGAATGTTTTAAAAAGAATTGGAAATAGTTTAATCTACAATTTAATGTGGAAAACATAAAGCCTAATTATTATTCTTTATTTTATCTATTAAAAATAGGTTTTTTTAGGTAATTAATGTATAATATGTTATTGAACTATCTGAATAGAAAATGAGTTTAGATAAACCATTTAAAAATATTTTGAGTTGGATTAAAGTTATGGAGTAAGTCTGTCAATATCCCTTGGATAAAATGTAGCATCCCGGATATTTTCAATTTTCAATAATGCCATAATAAACCTTTCCAGTCCCAATCCAAAACCTGCATGAGGTGGTATTCCATAATCAAATACACGTAAATGATAATCAAAAGCAGCAGAGTTTAAACCTTTTTTTTTCATATTTTCTAATAAAATATTTTTATTATTAAGGCGCGTACTTCCTGATGATAACTCTAATGCTCCATACATTAAATCAAAAGATTCGCTTATCATTCGATTACTTTCTCTTTCTATCTCATTTTGATTTTCAACAGTATTGATTGGATTTGTACCATAGTAGCATCATTGTCAATCTTTGGTTTAACATAAAATGGTTTGGTTGATAATGGCCAATCTATTATATAATAGAAACTATCCGCTACAATATCCTTTAGAATTTTTGGAGAAATATCATCACCCCATCTTATATACTTGTGATTTTTTTGTAATTTATCTATCAATTCTGAATAACTATATCTAGGAAAAGGAATATGAATATCAGGTAATTCTATTTCCAAATTTTTTAATTCATTCGGAATTTTTCTCCTTTATCTTTAAAATAATGAATGAGATAAGTTCATCTAGTAATTTCATTATATCATCATAATTAACAAATGCTTTTTCAACATCTATAGAAATTGCCTCCGAAAGATGTCTATTAGTTCTAGAAGGCTCTGCTCTAAATATTGGAGCGATTTCAAAAACATTTTCAAAAGCCATTGTTAATTGTTCTTTATATAACTGCGGACTCTGGGCCAGAAATGCCTCTTTATCATAATAAAAAATGGGAAAAAGAGCCGCCCCTCCTTCAGTAGCCGTTGCAATCATTTTTGGAGTATTTACTTCGATAAAATAATTTGATATAAGAAATTCCCTAATTGAATTTAGAATAGTAAATCTTATTTTGAAGATATTTTGTAAATAATTTCTTCTTAAATCAAGAGCCCTTAAATCCAACCTTGTATCAATTCCTATGGTTGAAATTGCTTGAGTCAAAAATGGAGCTGATTTTGTTGAAATGGATAAAATCTTAATTTCTTCTGGAATCACTTCAAAATTATTTGGAGATTTTTTTTGCTCAACAACTTTTCCTTTTATTCCAATTGAAGAGTGTTCTTTTAAATTTTTTAAAATATTAAATATTTCATTTTCTAAATTTGGCCCTTTTTTTTTAACAACTACCTGCGTATCTCCAAATTTATCCCTTAACTGAATAAATAAAACATTGCCATGATCACGTTTGGACGAAATCCAACCCATAATTACAATTGATTGATTTATTTTAGACGTAGTGATCTGAAAGGAATAATGAGTTCTTCGCCAATTTTCAAGATCTTGTTCATTTATTATTGTTGTATCTTCCAACCTAATACAATAAAATCAAAATTTTAATAAAATATAACCTTATTGAAATCTATTACCTATTGAACTATTTAGAATTTTATAATTTTTTTTAAATCGTTTTTTTTCATATCTTTCATTATAATCTAGCCTTAAATGGGGTAACTGAGAATTAGTTTTGTCTTTATCATTACAAATATTCAAATACATTGGAAGGCATTTATTAAGTATGGGAAATGAAAATGTACTTCAAGTATCATCCAGTAACTGGGATTCAGAAGTTCTTAAATCAGAAAAACCAGTATTTGTAGATTTCTGGGCAGAATGGTGCGGTCCATGCAGAATGGTAGGTCCTGTTGTAGAACAAATAGCACAAACTCATTCAGATAAAATTAAGGTTGTTAAACTTAATGTAGATGAAAATCAAGACATTGCAATGAAATACGGTATTCAATCGATTCCTTCATTAATGGTTTTTAACAAAGGTAAAGAAGTAAATAGAACTGTTGGTGCAGCACCTAAAGATACTTATTTAAAATTCATCAACGATTCTCTATCTAAATAAAATATCTTGATGATTAATTAAGGATATTAAAAGCATTAATATCCTTAATTATTAGATATTTTTCAGTTGAATAAGTCAGAGATTCTTAATTTTTTTTCATCTAATTATGAAAAATTCTATAAAGTATCACTTTTTGAAAGGTTAGGTTTCTCAAGGCAATCTTGTGATATTTGTGGAAAATTTTACTGGTCACTTTCTAAACGATTATGTTGTCCTGACCATGAAAATTATTCATTTATTGGAAATCCTCCAACATCAAAACGATTAAGCTATATTCAATCTTGGGAAGAAATAAAAAAATACTTTGAAAAAAATGGACATAAAATAGTAAATCGATATCCAGTGGTATGTAGATGGAGAGAAGACCTTTATTATACTATTGCTTCGATAGTGGATTTTCAACGTATTGTAGAAAACAAAGTTGTTTTTGAACTCCCTTACAATCCACTCGTAGTTCCTCAAATGTGCCTTCGATTTAATGACATAGAAAATGTAGGAACAAGTGGACGTCATCACACCTCATTTTGTATGGTAGGTCAAACTTGTGATGCCGATAAAGAAGGAGGATATTGGAAAGATAAATGCATAGACCTTGATTTTGGACTTTTGGTTGATGTTCTTGGAATTTCTCCTAGTGAAATTACTTTTGTAGAGGATGTATGGATTGGCGCTGGGGCTTTTGGTTCTTCTTTAGAATACTTTGTGAGAGGATTGGAATTGGGTAACGCAGTTTTTACAGAATTTGAAGGTACAGAGAAAAATCATCATACAATGAAAAACAAAATAATCGATATGGGTGCTGGATTAGAAAGATTATCATGGATTACAAACGGGACATCCACAAGTTACGATTGTACTTTTGAACCAGTTTTAAAAAATATTTATAATATTTTAGGTTTAGAACACTTTTCCTCATTGGATAAAAATAACTATGAATCAGAACTACTTGCGAATTATTTTAGTAAAATTTCATCTAAACTCGATTCAAACTTAGATATGAAAATAGTAAAGAAACAAATTTCTCAAGAATTAAAAATAGATTATGAAAAACTTCAAAAGATAATTGTTCCTTATGAATCGTTATTTACTATAATAGATCATTCAAAAACACTGATTTTTGCCATAAGTGATGGTTCATTACCATCAAATGTTGGAGGTGGATATAACCTTAGAGTTCTACTTAGACGTTCTTTATCATTGATTAAAAAATTGGGATTTAACTTGAAAATTTCCGATATCGTTGATTTACACATTGATCATTTACAATCTTTGTATCCAGAATTATATGATTTTAGAAATGATATTTTTACCATTTTAGATATAGAGTCCAAGAGATTTGGTGAAACTCAAAGTAGAATTGTTACTATTTCTGAAAAAATTAAAAAAGAGAAAAATAAATTAGAAATAGCGGATTTGATAAGACTGTACGAATCAGATGGTATAACTCCAGATTTTCTTGTCGATATGGGATTGTTAGACTCTGTTCCGTCAAATTTTTATACACAACTATCTGAATTGCATTCTTCAATTCATTTAACTAAAAAAGATAAAAATGAACTTAAAATAAGTGTTGATTTGGATTTAGATTCCTTAACAAAGACAAATTTAATTTATTATGAGGATCCAACAAAATTTATTTTTGATGCCAAGGTAATAAAAAAAATTAATGATAATTTAGTAATCTTGGATAAAACTTGTTTCTATCCTAGAGGAGGTGGTCAGGAGCCTGATTATGGATATATTGGAGCATTCAAAGTAGACAATGTTGTAAAAATTAAAGACATAGTATTTCATCACACTACTGAAAGTAATAATCTAAAGGAAGGTGAAATAGTAAATTGTATTGTCGAAAAGGAACGTCGAGATTCTATAACAAAAAATCATACATCTACACATATTATAAACCAATCATCTAAAAACACTTTGGGTTCTTGGGTATGGCAAAATTCCTCTTTTAAAGAAGAAACATATGCTCGACTTGATGTAACACACCATTCGGCATTGAACAAATCGGAAGTTCAAGAAATAGAAAAAAAGGCAAATGAGATTATTGAAAAGAATCTGCCTGTTTATATCAATTTTTTCGAAAGGGGAATAGCAGAACAAAATTATGGTTTTAGAATTTATCAAGGAGGTGTCGTTCCATCTAATAATGTCAGAATAGTAAACATTGGTGGATTAGATATAGAAGCATGTGGTGGAACTCATGTATTTAATACTGGCGAAATTGGATTTATTAAAATTCTAAAAACTGAAAGAATTCAAGATGGAGTTGTTAGGCTAGAATATGTATCAGGACAAAACGCATTAAAATATATCCAAAAACAAGAAGATCAAATACAGTTTATAGTTAACAGTCTTGGCACAAGTAAAGAAAAAGTTTTGGATGCTTTTACAAAAAATTTGGAAGAATTTGAAAAATCAAAGAAAAAAATAAAAAATATCATTAAAAATATTTCAAATGTATATTCACAATATGTTTTGGATAACACTATAACAATTAAATCTAAAACTAATTTAGAAAAATTTGTTAAACTATATTACGTAATAGAACAAGAATTGGATGAAGAATTTCATCTGATAATAGGACAAAATACTACAGAAATCAATCCAGATTTAGTTTATATTTCAATAATAAATAATAAAAATTCTGCCAGAGTAATAGTATACTGTGGAAAAAATTCATCATCGGTTATAAATGCGGGGTTTATTGCCAAAACTGCATCAACAATTTTAGATGGTTCTGGAGGAGGTTCAAACAAATTTGGGCAAGGTGGTGGAAAGTCAATAGGGAGATTAGGTGAATTAAAAGCAATAGTAGACCAAATCATAAATGACACAATTGGATAATTAGTTTTTGTATTAGTTTATTTGCCATCCTTTAAATTTTAATAATTAGTCAATCACTAATAAAAATATAACAATATCTTTTTATATTATATTAGTTAAAATTGAGAAATTAGATTTTGGTGTAAATTATAATTTTCTCATAAACTATAAACCTTAAAAGGGATAAAAAAATGCTTATATAAAAATATTAATATTTGAAAATATCTCTAAATTTTTAAGTTACTATTTTTAATATGTTCTCTTGATTTTTTAATGCTTTATTAATTTCCATAGATATGCGTCTTCCAACTCCAAAAGTTTCACCGTATTTGTATTTTGTATAAGGAGTAGTAGTAGCAAGAATAGGATTGCCAGGAACTCTTAAAGAAACATCATATACAATCATTTCAAAATCAAGTGTAACTACACTTTGTAGTGAGAATGGTCCAATAATTCCAGGAGGATATTCCTTTTTTGTGCTATTTACAAAATCTTCCCCCATTTTGAAAACTTTGTCTAAAAGAGATTCACGAATACTTGCAGGAGTATGACCAACTTCTATATTTTGAAGCTCTATATCCATTTCTAGTTGATTTTTAGCTGGAATGGATGTTGTAAAATCATGTATATTTGTTTGTAATCTTCTTTCAATACCTAAAAATTCTGTTTCATCATCAATTGGAGAGTAAAAAAAATTAAAATTAAAATATGTTCCAATAAGATACTGCTCTATTACAGAATTATTTGTCAAAGTCTCTTTATCAATTATTCCTTTATCTATTCTATCTTGAGATTTTTTTTTATAATCTTCGTACGATGTAACAATAAAAAACGCTCTTTCTAAGGTTCGCGCAGCTTCTTGAACTTTAACAAATGCTGGTCCATCAATTTCGCAAGGATCTGAATAAATTCGCGGATGAGGAATATTTGCTTTTTCCAGTAAATAATATTGATTTTTAGGAAGGTTTCTTTCTTCGGCTTTTAATAACCATCTATTACCAAAAACAGGAACATGAAAATTGTTTTCTATTTCATCATATCCTAGATAAACTGCAAATGATCTATGAGAAACCATTAGAGTATTGAGATTTAAAAGCTTTTCTTGATTTTCTTTAAAAAGTATATCTGAAAACTTATCTACAATTATCAATTCATCAGAAAGTCGTTTGTATTTTAGATAAGGGAGTTCTCGTCCCTTTTGACAAATACAAACTGTTTTTAATTTTTCATCCTTGGCCCCATCCATTATCTCTAAAGCAGAGTGACTGCCTAAAACACCTACCGAGATATTATTTAAATCATATCTATTTTTTATATTATTAGCTATAATAGTTTTAATTTTTTCCTTGCCTTGTGATTTAGAATTTTCAAGCATTAAAACGCACTAATTTATTATTCATTATGCTGTTTTCTTAATTCAGATTCAATTGCTTGTTTTAAATCTTGATCATTTTTAGTAGAATAATCTACACCTAATGTTTCGGCAATGGATTCTAGTTTCTCTCTATCAACGGATTTTTGTGGTGTTTTAAATTGATCATTTTCTAGTGTTTTTTTTGCATCAATTCGTGCTCTCTGAAATTCAGAAGATGCTTTCCCTAAAGATCTAGCCAGTTCAGGAATTTTTTTTGCTCCAAAGAAAAGTATCACAATTATCAAAATTATAATGATCCATTCTGCACCATTAATGAATGCCATAAAAAGTATCTCATCTTCCCCATTTATAAACAATAATATACAAAAAAATCAAGTTCAATACTGAATTCTCCAATTAAATACTACAGCATATTTTCGCAAGCTCTCTTTTATTAAATTAATGCGGTATATCCATTGATAATTAATATATACTAATAAACTCATATTTTGATATTCAACTTTCTCAATAAGATATAAAAACATATAATGCAATTTCAGATTAATTTATATATAAAAATATGAAATACAATGAAGCTGCATTTATTGGACAAAAGAATTCAAAGGATGCTCAAATAAAGCTATTCAATTATACTGGTTTTGCCATGCTGACATATACAATAAAACAATCCCCAGATGGAAAGAGCTTTTTGCCTGTCGGAGAGAAGACTTTTGCAGCAAAGTCTCCGATTTATAACGACCACATCATTCTATATTTAACTGATGAAGATGGTTTTGCAAAAGCTCAATCAAAACCTATGAAGGTTGAAGAAGCAGAAAAATTATTCAATAAAATGTTAAATGATGGAATTGAAAACTTTGATGGTCCAAATCAAAACTATATAATTATCTCGGTTCCTATTTTTGCATTTTCCATAATTATCTTGCTAATATTCTCAATCGATGATTTAAAAACAACAGTTGGTAAATTAGACCTTTCAATTACTTTTAAGCTTATCAAATCCATTAAATCATACGTTCCTGCCATAGAATTTTCTAACTTTAAAATCCTGATACACTCTTTGACATCTATGGATTCATACATTTTTGCATCCGGATCAATACGTGGATCATTGTTAAAAATTCCATCAACATCGGTTGCATTGTAAAACTTTAATGCCTTGATTTTTTCAGCTATTAAAGCCGAGGTAGCATTTGTACTCTGGCCCGGATATAATCCTCCAGTAATAACGATTTTATTTGTGAGTCACTGCAGTTGAAATTTCATCCAAATTTTGAGGGGTTAATGGAAAACATAAATCTCCAAGGCCAGATATTAACAACTTTGCATTAAGATGAGATACTTGTATGCCAATTAAATCCAGTCCAGATTCATCAAAACCCAATGATCTTGCTAAATTAATATAGAATCTTGCAATTTTTCCCCCTCCAGTGATTATTATTGGTTGATAAACTTCATTGATTTTTTTTATAAGATTTACATAATCATTCAATATTTTAAAATTAGTTTCGAAATTGAAGATACTTCCACTTAGTTTTATAACAATGCGGGGTTTATTCACTTTGTTTGTATGTTTTTCTTTTTATTTATATAAATTTCGTTAAATTGCTCAATCAAGAAAATCATTAAATGCATCTTCGAAATATTTCCTTTTTTCTTTAGTAGTATAAACTCTTATCATATCTAAATATCCGGTAATAGCATAAATTAGAGGAATTTTATCAAAGGATTTTTCGTATTCGAGTTGTTTATCCATAATCATTATAGAGGTAACCTCTTCTTTTTTTGGAGCTAATGGAATGGAAGGAGCTCGAGAAATATCCAAAAATATTGGATGGCCTGCTTGTCGATATTCATCAACTATTTCTGTTAATTTTTTAATTTGATCTTCAAAGTATGCGATATCATTATATGAAGTTTTATCTAAGTTTGCTGCCATTTCGTGTTTTTTTATTTTTATTATGTTTTTGACTAGAAAGCAAAAAAAATTCATATACACATTTTAAAAGATTCCTGCCTTGGTAGTCTTTTGCTAATTGTATTGAAATTTTTATATTGTTATTGTTTTTACAATCTTTTGATGATGATGAAGATAATTTTTCTAAAACCATTTCATCATGTAGATTAAAAAAATCATTCAAAGAACTAAAATCAGTAAAATGCAAAACTTCATTCTGTAGTTTCATTGAATTTAATAACATTACCTCACCTGATCGAACAGTTTTATGAAAATATACTGATTTAAACATTTGATATCTTGAAATCAACATAGATTCATAAGAATATAATGCCGATTTATCTATACCTAAATTATTATTAGACGAAACTTCCAAGGAATTAATAATCCTATGGTAATCAATTTTACCATATTCAGTTCCTGAAAAGTAACTGTCTCTTGGAAGGTAATCCATTAAATCTACAGATAGTCCGCCAGAAATAATCTCATTTAAATAATTCAATTTGTGTTTACCAAAACTTAAAGATGCTATTTCTTGCGGATTATAACCATTTTTTTTTATTATATCTGAAATTATTGTTTGTGTAATAATTTTATGTCCAATATTTTCATGAGATAAATCATTATCATTACTCTTTGATATCTCTTCAAAAAGATGGGAAAAAGGGCCATGACCTATATCGTGTAACAAAGCTGCAATTCGAATTTTTTGAATATAATCTATATCTGAAAAATAATCTTTGCTATATAGTGTTTGTCCTGCTAATCCTGCCAGAAACATCGAGCCAAGAGAATGTTCAAAACGAGAGTGTAATGCGCCAGGATATACTAGATGAGCACCTGCTAGTTGTCGAATCCTTCTTAATCTTTGAAAAATAAATGTATCAATTAATTCTTTTTCCAGTAAAGTAAATTTTATATTTTTATGAATAGGATCGGTAATCTCGCCAACATATTTTAAATTCATATAAATGGTTCACAAATATAGATAAATAAAAATAGTTTAAATAATTTATTTTTCTAGTTTGACAATATTTACTATTGAATGTAGTATGCTGTTTGAATCAGAATCAGAGTTTACTACTTTCCAATTAAACTTTTTTGCTAAATCCAGGTAATTTTTTCTTGCTCTTTCTAAAAAATTTTTATCATTTTCAAATTTATCGAGAATAAAGTTATTGTCTATCCCTCTTTTATATGTGATAACAGGGTCAATGTCTAGAACAATAACAATATCTTCCTTTGGCAAACCATTATCTAAATTTATTAGCCAATCAAAATTCATACCATTTGCCAATCCATATACCCAGTTTGATTGATAATATCTGTTAAAGATTATAATTTTTTCCTGTTCCCTTAATCTTTCGATTTCTGATTTTTTTTCCCATCTATTAGCAGATAATAAAATGTGTTTTACTTCATTTGTATAGTCTACCTTACCTTCTAAAAATAACTTTATTTCGCTTCCAATTCTTGTTGTATAATCTGGAAAATTTATTAAACATACTTGTTCTGGATAAATATTATTATAAAACTCAAAGAGTAGTTTAGATTGGGTTGTCTTTCCGGATTTATCCAATCCTTCAATAACAATTAACTTGCCTTTTGTTTTTTTATCATTTACTTTGTTCAATATATAATAGTATCCTATTTTTAACTATATACTTATATAAACAAAAGTTTTAATTTATAAAACCTTCATATTTCTAATAGATCAATTGAAAATTAAAGGCAAGCAAATTAACATACTTTTAGCAAGTATTTACCTAATTGTTTTTTTTGCATTTACTGCTGGTTTAATCAATGCGATAATAGAGGGACAGAAATATAATGTGTATCAGTTTATCCCTACTCGATCTATTCAAAATAATTATGAAACTATAATTGGTATTTCGATATTATTATTTGGTTTCATAGGTACAATAGTAATGTATAAGGCATATGACACTATCAAGAAAAATGAAAAATATATTTTTCTCAGCACAGGATTAATTATATTCTCGATTTCAGTGTACTTTATGTATAATCTGTTAGCATTAAAACAATAATAATAAAATATTAATATTGATATATCCTACTTATTTTCATTTACAGATTAAAAAAATCATAATAATACCACTTTGAGTAAGGATGAAAAACTTTAGAAGTTTTATCAAAAGTTGAAAATAGATCATCAACGGTAGATAAAGAAGAGTGATTATTTTTTTTTATTATTGTAAATCCAGTTTTATTTTGTTCCTCAATAAACTTTAAAAAAATTACCGAATTTGACATTCTTATAAAATGGTTTGTTTCTAAACCTTCGTTTAATAGCAATTCATAAATCATTTTCTTTGATTTTTCAGTTGATTGATATACTGTAACTATTATGGGTATTCTTTTGTTTTCTAATTTTTTTACTAACAGGAATAAAATATTAAGACTTTGATATCCGGTAAATTTTAATCTTGAAGATGACTTATCCTCAGTATCAAGTTTATTGTTATTGTTATACTTATCTTTTTTTTTTAAAAGGTTGTACATGATTAAAGAATCAATCAATCCATTTAGCGAATCTAGAATTAAAATAGAATTACATGACAGTGAATTTATTACATCTTTAAATATAAAATCCAGGTTTTCTATTTGAGGTAAAATAATTTTAATATCGGGAAAATCACTCAAATTGTATTTTAAAGCGTTAGTATTGATATAGGATGAAAATAATGTATCAAAATCTATAAAAAAAATATTTTTATGTTTAAAATTCATAAGTATAGTTGATAAAAAATTAATCTTTCCATTAATATTAGAAAAATAAGCTAAATTAATACCATGTGATAATAAATTCAGAAAAACAAGATATACTTTGATTATGGTTAAATTTACGACACCTTAAATATTAATATTTAATCTATTATTTATTGCTAAAGAAGGAATCATCATCATCATCAACTAATAATCCTGTGGATATGGGATTAAATGAAAGTATCCAACAAGATTTCTTGATTACAAAAAAAAAGATTTATCTTAACAATGGATTAATCAGTCCTACTCCAATTTCAACTATAAAAGCTATTACTGATTTTTTTTTAAGATATTCAGAAGAGGGACCTGACTCTAAAGATTTTAATGATTATCTAGATAATTTAAAAAAAGAAACTAGAAAAAGAGTAGCCGATTTGATAAACTGTGATACTGATGAAATTATTTTCACTCAAAGTACCACAGAAGGAATAAATTTTATTACTAATGGAATCGCATGGAAGAAAAATGATCAAATCTTATTAAGAAACCATAAAAATGAACATTATTCCAATTATTTACCATGGATTAAAATATCCAATGATAATAATCTAATTATAGAAAATTTTCCAAAAGAAAATGAAAATTTGGAAATAGAAACTTTTAAAAGTTTAATAAATTCTAGTAACCCAAAAATAGTAACTACAAGTCATATAATGTATAATGATGGTTCAATTACTCCGGTTGAAAAAATGGGAAAAATAATAAAAAGCAAAAATAATAAAATATTATTTTCAATAGACGCTGCACAAAGTGTAGGTGCAATAAATGTCGACGTAAAAAAAATAAAATGCGATTTCTTATCTTTTCCTGCATTTAAATGGGTTTGTGGACCATTGGGAATTGGAATTTTATATGTAAACAAAAAAGCAATGAATGAACTTGAACCTTTATTTGTCGGCGCAGGATCAGCAATAATAGGAAATAATAATAAAGCTAGTAGTAATTTATCAAAAATCAAAAAAGAAGAGAGAAGAGATAAAATTTTATAAAAATCCTGAGAAATACCATGCTACCTTTAGAAATTATCCAGGTATGGCAGGACTTGAATCATCATTAAGATATTTACTCAGAATAGGAATTTCCAATATATCTCAAAAAAATAAAAAACTGGCTAATATTTTTAGGGAGGAAATAATTTCAATAAATGATATTTATATTCATGAGGCCATGGAGGAAGATTTACGTTCATCGATGGTTTGTTTTTCCTTTATCAAAAACAATAATAACAAAGTAAAGATATTGATTGAAAAATTGCAAGAAAAAGGAATAATATTAGCTGAAAGAGAAATAGGATTAAAAAAAATTGCAAGAGCCTCTCCGCATTTTTACAATACAGAAGATGAAATCATAAAAACAACAAATGAAATCAGGTCGATATCAAATAAATTGTAAAATATGCAATAAAAAATTATTTGTAAGATATTATGTTGACCCTTGTCCTTGTCCTTCTATTACAATCATTGTCAAGGTTGAACGTACTTTATCTATTTTTCTTATGTTCCATGTTATAATTTCCCTTAATTTATCCATATCATCTGAAGAAATTCTCACAATAATATCATAAACCCCGAATACTCCACTCACTTCTATTACCTCAGGTACCTGTTTGATTTTTTTTATTATATCATTTTCAGATCCCAAATCACAATTTAATAATACATAGGCAGTTGGCATGAGGAATTTAGTTAGGTAAAATTATTAAACTTTTAGTAGTCTTTTTATATTTTATAATAATTCTATAAATGAATTAACAAAATACATATACATAAAGATTGAACTTCAGCAAAAATTTTCAAATATCAATTTAAAATACATGATGCAAATAATTAATATACCCTTTAAAAAAAATAAACTTAAAGCGGGGGTCGCCTAGCCTGGTAGGGCGTGGGATTGCTAATCCCATGTTCGCAAGAACTCGTGGGTTCGAATCCCACTCCCCGCGCCTTTCTCGGGGATTTATACAATAATATTAAAAGCGAGAAAATAAAAGATTCTTTAAGAAATACAAGATTGGTCGAACAGTGGCGGTACAGTATCATCTGAAACTACTACAAATATATGTTCATTTTGTAATAGTAATAAAGAACCTACATTGGCCTCAAAAGACTCTCTCTTACATTATATATGTGGTTGTGATAAAGCAGATAGAAGGAATTGCCCATGGTGCAAGAAACCATGTCATCATGATACGTCCTTGAACCATAAGATACTAATTTCACCAATGTGATATGTAGTCCACAACTGCTTCAGTCGTCCTATTAAGAAATGGTGGTGAAATATACGATGTCTGTATCATTCATTTAAGGATTGAATATGATTTGTATAGGGTCATTATTCAAAAAAATTCATCTTTATTCTAATATCATATCAGCAAAACCTAACTATGTTATTTTACGTATTTACTCTTAATAGTTGAACTAGATACAAATTTTTAGTTGTTCCCACCGAACTAGATATCTAATATAGTAACAGTATTAGCGAATTATTTAATTAATAATTTTTAAAGTTATTCTCTATTAAAGAGAGTTATAATAGTATATATTATAATTCATTTAAAGCTTGATTCTCTTGCTTTCCTGATATTTTGTGCCTTGCAAATAACGTTATTCCCACGCGTTTTGCAGACTGTTATACTTTCATATTCAATATACCTATGAATCAAGCATCGGTTATTACTGAGAAATAAATATATTCGAAGTTAGCAAAACTATCGTCAAGATCAAGTTATGCGTTTTAATTTTAATAAAAGGAAAGAGATACTTCTGCGTCATTCGTACCATTACTATGCATCATAACACAATTTGGAAAAAGATTGTACCGTGCCTTGCTTGAATCACAGATCTAATAATTCGCAACTACTCATAGGTTTCTATTCTACTACCTTGTAAGCCACAAGTTTGTTATCCTGTATTAGAGGTATTATATCGTACTTTGCCTGGTATAAATCCATATCCGCTGCCCCTTGTGTGTGCAAGTCTATTAATGTTTGATAACCTGTTCCGTCTGCGTTAACAGCATATACCTTCCCTGCGGGATTATCAGTAACATAGTAATGTGTATTGCTAGCATCCGATTCTATTCCGTCAAGACCACCAAAAGGAGATGTAGTTCCTTGTTCTCCTAGATTAGTAATTGTCTTATTTTTCATATCTATAACCTCAACGCCTCCAACGGGTTTACTTACAGGTCCTATAGAAACAACAATTAATTTATTTTTGTTATTGCCTATATGCAAACCATTAGGACCGTTTAATTGTGGGCTTTGCAGCCAGGCTTGTAAATGGAGTGATGATGTACTATTTCCAAGATTCGTATCTAGCTTGTAAATAGTGTTAGTATCGGTATCTGATACATAGATATTTCCTTGATTGTCTGCTACAACGTCATTAAGAAAAGAGCTTCCTGGTGCATTAAAGCGCTTGATTATTTTTCCACTATCAATATCTATCTGTACTGGTCTGTGATATCAGAAACATATAATTTACTATTATCATTTGAAATAGCTATACCCTTTGGTGCATTCAGCCCTGTTATCCATTTTAATTCAATTATGCTCCCATTAGAAGGTGAAACCTTGGAAATGAATCCATTTTGATCTTTTTTATCTGGGTCTCCATTCATATTTGAAACAAACAAGATATTTTGCTTGGACGCATAAGCAACTGATTCTGGATTCTTCAGATTGGCCGGTGTTTCCCACAATTTGTTGACCTGTGTCTGCCTTACTTGTTGCTGCTTTTGTGCATGTACTGCGTTGACAGTGTAAAGCGCCACGGTTACGATTGCTGTTATAAGCACTGCCGCTGTTAGAACAAATGATATAAGTTTGTGCATTCAGTCACTTTTATTGATACTAATATAAGAGTATACTTATAAATACTGTAGATTTATGATCTAGATCTTCTAGTCTTTGTTGGCCAAATACGCAAATCCTGCTAATGGCTCTGTCCTAATGAACAATGAATGCATCTGTTTTATCGGAACTAAATAAAACAATACTTTTATTATAGAACTGAAAAAGGTTCAAATTGTAAATTTCCTTTTAAAATAGTTTGATAGAATATCATAAAATTATACTTAACTTTGCGTAAGCGATATAGAACATAGAACATGTAGAAAATTTGCTTTTGTTCTAATATATTTCGCGAACATCGTTAATTTATTACTATAAACATAGAGAAATCGATAAAACACATAATAAAACTATCATATTTATCAACACATGACTAATATCATTACAATAATAAAATAGAATATTAGAACATACATATACACACTATTATAAATTGTTTTCTTAATTCTTTTTTTTGACCAATAATTTAGAGGGTTTATGGTGTCTAGATGTCCTACATGTTCTATGTTCTAACAGCAAATGTAATTTATTATAGTAATTGGTAATCCTTTCGTTAATTCTACTCTTTTTACTAATACATAGTGCTGTTATAGTCATTGATTATTAAACGACTAATGGTCGGTCGGGGCTCAACATAATGTCATAATTCTTATTTATAATCCATTGAAGAATCGTTCTATGTTTTGTTGATTGAATTACAAGCAAATGTGTAGTTGGTTCCAGCGAGCCCGCAACATATTTTAGGAACAATTTTAATGCATAATTTAATTAACAACTTTTAAAGTCATTCCTTCTAAAGAAAACTGTAATAGTATATTTTAGATTTCTTTAAGAACTGATTCTCTTGTTTCTCTGATGTTTTACATTTTGGAATCGGACATTTTTTACATATGTTATACGAAGTATTGTTCCCTAAAATCGATATTAAAAGAATTCAGAAATTATAAGAACTAAAACCGCCTAACTGTTACTTTTTGTTATACTCTCAACAAAAAATTCATTATCTTATTTCAAAAGAACACTCAGTTTACTTATATACTATAGATATATTGCTAGAGTTGTTGTTATTATTTAAATTTAAGCCAACACCTTTTGCAGTATTGGGTCTTTTTTTGGCATATTTTTAATTTTATCATTATCTTTATCATTTAATTTCACTTCATCTTTCTTTTCACAATCTTTTGCCCAATCAGATGTTCAAGATGTAAAATACAGGAATATAACTTTAGATCTTGGTAATAGATTAACCACCAAGGCTCAACTATCTTATCCTGCAATAGGCAAAGGGCCATTTCCTGGTGTTCTTCTTGTCCCAGGTTCAGGACCTGCAGATATGAACTATACTGCAAGTAATAATTCAAAACTATTTTGGCAAATATCCCAATATCTATCAGAAAGAGGGTTTGTTGTACTTAAATATGATAAGAGAGGTATTGGTGAAAACCTCGCAATTATTAACAACAATACCTGGGGAAATACTACATATAATGATCTAAAACAAGATGCCCAGAAAGCTTTAAACGTTCTAATACACCAGCCTGAGGTTGATGCAAACAAAATAACCTTGATTGGTCATAGTGAAGGAGCCGAAATTGTTACAAGAATTGCCACCACTACTGATAATCCAAACATTATAATTGACAATATAGTGCTTATAGCTCCAAGAATAGAGTAACCCCTCGATCAATTATACTACGGGTTTGTTATCTTCCCCCTTGAATATGCTACACAAGTATTAGATAAAAATCATAATGGGTCCTTTTCATTACTACAAGCAACGCAAGACCAAATGTTTCGAAGTATTATCGGGGTTGGTAATGCTACTACTAGCAATAACTTAAATCAAAATAATGCATCTATTATCAATGGCACTAAACTTTTAAAATCGGGTTATAATTCTAGTCAAAATGTATATATTAATATCAATACCGATCTTAAACCTTTTCTTGAAAAGAGGTTTAAAAAAGTATTTGAAGGAACCAAATGCGACATCTTATCGGGACAACCATGTCCTATTTATTTAAAATCACTTATTAATTTACAACCTACATTGAATGTCATCGGTAACATTTCTAATTCCACTAGCATTCTAATACTCCATGGACAAAACGATTCTGGAAGTAGAGTTCAACTAGCATTTCTTTTGCAACAAAGATTAACTGAACTAAATCATCACAATCACACATTGATAACATATCCAGACCTTGGACACCTTTTTTAACCTTCAACTTGGTGGACAGCAGAAAGTGGGCCAATACCAGAATATGTCTTGGCAGATGTTTATTCATGGCTTGAGGCTCATTATGGGTTTACACATACACTCACTTTTATGCCCTCATCAGCACATTCTTCTTCCTTTATATCTATAAATCAAGAGTCAAGGGTCACCAAGTCTACTGATTGATGAGTAGATCTGGATTTAGATTTTGCATTGTCTCTTTAAATAATTGGTTTATATTTTAGACTGTATTGAAAAATTGAACAATAACAATAGTAGTGATTTGCGTGGGCAATCTTATTCACGAAGATAACAACCATTTACTACTTTTATATCAACCCATGTAGATTTCAAAACGGTTTCCACCGAAACAGCTCTCTATTTTAGTAACATTTTTAGCGGATAATGGGTATTGTGTGCTCATACCCCTTTTCCATAATATCATAACAATATAGTTGGAGCCTCAAACACAGATAATAAATGATGACTATGTTTTGAAATAAGTTATTTTCTTCGTATACTGGCACGTGCAGCAAGTTTTGCTATTCTAATCGGCTCTGGAATAGAACCTTGAAGTGTAAAGCAATTAACGATCGTCAATGCTTCTTTTGAACTTAACCCCCAGTATCTTACGAACACAAGTTTACCCGTCTTTAATAGAATTTTGTCTCTTTGCCCTAGTTTACGATATTGTTCTAATTTAAGCTTGGAGTCTTTGGAAAAATGATGTTGTATAGCACCTTCTAGCCCCTCCGAGTCTTTGAATGTTATCGCTATAACTGGAACATTGGTATTTTCTCTAATCTCCTTACCATCTATTATATTGTACATGCTAATAATAAGGCCATCAAGCATTATGCAATTAATATCGTTTCTCTTTAGTGACCTATACATAGACAAGATGTTTTGTGTAGAATCATTTCCTTCCATTGTGGCATTCCCAAAAACAATGCCGTCAATTATCAAATCTCGGCGCATTACTATTCCTGCAAGCGTAGAACAAGTATAGTTTTTTTGAAGCTTTCAGTTATTCCTAATACACGGATGCCTTTTTTCTCACTGTGAAACTTCATTCTAGCACTCCTTCTTCTTTGTTGGAAGCCAATGTCATAACTGTAGATGGTATTCATATATTCATTATCGAACTCGGTAAAAATGGCTAACTCTTTAAATCTCTCTATAGTCCCTTCTATATTTTCCCAATTATAACTAATTTAATATTTTTTTTAAATAATATTGTAATCTACTTTTAATCAATCACAATATCTAAACATGTTTTTACTGTGGTTACAAAAAAAGTCTATTATGATGCTTTAATTCAATAAAAGAGTAGTAAGTTGTTGGTTAAACTTATCATAATCTAAAACTAGATTATGTAATCTGCTCTATTATCCATTCTTTAAATTTTGCAATAGCAAATATTTCTGATTGCTTGATAAATGCTGGAATCTTTCAATTTCCACTGCTCTTGAGGAATGGAATCAAAAAACTCTTGCATGCATAGAGTAAATCTAAATCGTAAATTACGATGGTTTTCTATTATTCCATATCGGAGAATGATGTCGGCAATCTTTCCAAAAGCAGTATCATAGTCTCTTTTAAATGGAGTTATTTCAAAAACCTGGTATAATATAGAGGCCTTATTGCCTCTAAATCTTTATGAATGGTAATCAATATATATATTCAAATATACATAATGATATAATGCAACATTAAACTTTATCTGAAAAATTAAAGACAATTGTAGCATTCAGTTTCAACACACTAACATTACCTTTCATTGTATTATCTGTATTGTCTTAGTATGTCATACTCTACTGCATAATGATTCATCTATTGTTTATGGTTAAGTATTGGTGAAAAGATAATGGCCTTTTAGAGTACTAGAACATAGAACATGTAGGACATCTACACATCATATACCTCCTTCTTAAATTATAAAACTAAAAAAAATAATTAATGAATAAAATTGATAACTCAAAAAGAACCCACGTTTGATGAGCAAGGCTTCGAGTCCCACTACCTGCTTATTAGTATTAAATCTCAACCTACAATAACCATCTATGGATTAAAATCATATATTGACAATCCCCATGTATACCTAATGGATTCGAATCCCACTCCCAGCGCTTATCTTGTTGATTTATAAAATAATTTTAAAAGCAACAAGAGAAAAAATTTTTTAGAAAAATCAAGTTTGTTATATAGCCAAGGAAAAGATGAATATTGGAGCAAATCAGAACAAAATATATTAAATAGAAATATAGACTCAATAACGAAATCATGTTCTAAAACATACTTTAATAAAATTACAAATGATCTTCCTTAAAAGAAGAATTATAAAAGAAATTTGTTTTTGACAATTTTATAAATACAATCAAGTAAAACTTGTTTTTGAATACTATTAAATGGATGATTTTAATAAATTATCGGTCCAAAAGTCATCCCAAATTAATATTAAATCCATTTATCTTTTACTTAATAATGAATACATGATTTTAGTTAATTAATTAAATGGAACAGCAAAAGCAATATCTGAATCTTTTAAAATATTAGAAGAATAATTATCAATATCAATCTCTTCCACTCAACTCCCGATATCAAGGAATCGGAATAACTCCAAATCCTGATTCAACATTCAAGTTATTACCAATAGCATTTGGGATTTTGCTAAGGGTTCTTGCTCATTCCATCCTCATGTTGATATAATTTCTCTACATGGCATATCAAATCGTTGGTATATATGTTGGTGAATCCATTGGAATTTCAATAGACTTTACTGCTTGTCCAACATCCAGGTTTATTTCAGGTTTTTCTTTTCTGTAAAAACTACATCATATAAATTACCATCTGATTTTGCAATATTTAAAATATCATTCATATGGATTTTGTGCTCTTGGATTTTTTAGCATTTTTTCAAATGCTTCTTTACTCTTCCACTGTGCATAATTTATTACTTTTCTACCATCCAAACTTTTATGAATATTTGCGGATATGAAACCTTCTTGGTTGTTCATTATTTGTTCAGTAGTTTCTATAAGCATATCAACTAGTCTTTGTTGGTTATGAGGTTCGACAGTAAATATATTTATCAAAGTTGTAATATCATTATTTTTTTCTATTGCAGTATTCATTTACTTTTGTTAGAAACAAATATCATATTTAAAATTAAATCTAAAGATATTTAATATAACTAATTGATATGACTTTTATCGCATGAAGTATCATCTAAAAAATATTGTTAAATATTAGGGTAGAAACAATGTAGTTATATCTTCAACTAATCAATGTAGAAGTAACTCATATGTAATATATCATTTAGTAGTTAAGAGAGGGAGACAAACATACTCCTTTTAAAACTTAAATAAAAAAGAATTGTTTATTATTATTCAGTTAAAACTACTTTTGAAAAATTATAGGTTCTACATATAAAAATTTGGCTTTATCAATTGAAATCAAAAGATATTGGATAGAGAAAACGATATCATTATACTTAAGCCTCGCTACCTAATACCTTTCATTTAATATTGTTCCTGCATTATCGGCTATCTGAGATTCACTTTCCACATGTATTAAACTCCGACATTGAAGTCCATATAACAACCTTCTTTCATAAAGTCAGATAATTTTAAAATTTATTTCAACAAGATTTTGAAATGATAGATCTACTATTACTTACTTTTATTAGATATCTTTCGGGTACCGACATTTTTACTTTTTAATTTATTGTTTTACTTGACATATTTTTTCAATATCTATTCTATGTATTACTAAAAGGGATTTAAAACATAAATTATATAAATCTAGTAATTAGGGACAATATATAGCCAAAGTTACAGATTCCTGGGCCCTTTAAAATTAATTTGGTTTTTCGTTTTAAAAATAATATTTGAATAAAAACAATAAAATTCAATCTTGTTTTTACTTTTGCTACAGGATAGACTTCATCATATGATTTATTGGGCTTTTTTGCTGACTCAAACTTAATATGTTGTTTTTCTAGTTCATATTAAATACCAGTTACATTAGCATCTCGTTAATTGTGCAACAGCATAAAAAAGATTAATCCATTGTATTTGACAGTTCATCGTGAATTTTTAAATTGGCTTCATCAACCTTTATTGATTGAGTGGGACATACAGTTACACATGCCATGCACCATATACAATCTCGTTCTCTTATAGGATCAGATTTATCTGTATAATCTTTTCTTCCATCTCTATTCCTATCCTCACCTGTTCCTTCACTTGTAGCATTAGTCATTTCTATCGCAGGAACATCCTGCTCAGATCTATACCATTGGTATACTTGAACGGGACAAGCCTCAATACATGATCCATCAGCAATACAGGAATCCCAATCTAATGCGACAAATGTTCCGTGTACGCCTAAGCCCACATATTGTTCATTTCTTTCTTTATAGGCGGACTGGACTTCGGTATTTTCAGAAGATTCTGCATCTGCTCTTCCAGGCCCCCAAACAAAATGAAACCGCCCATCAGCATTCTTGTGTTTTCCGATTATTTTATGATTTTTTGGAAATTCTGGATCTATAGGCATTTATCTTTCATTTAAAAAGATCATTTCAAATACTTAAAAGGATATTTATAGCGTAGTAATATTGTTAAACAAATATTTGTTATAATTTTTCTGTCACTTATAATTTAGATAACATGAATCTGCTTTTAATGCAAGAAGAAATACAATTTGTTCTTTTCTGAAAAATGATTTCTTAAATTTGCAATAAATTCGCTAATTTCGCCTTTTACTTTTTGTTGAACTGTAGTCGTAGTTGCTGAGAATGTTGTTGATTAATATCCCTTCAATATTTTGAATTTGTGTTTTAGAAAATAGACGACCCAGTTATGCTCCTGTATAATCTTGATCTCATCCTACTTATGGATTCTTTGTAATTAAAAAGATGAAATTACAGTTCCTAATTTAATATTGTTATATTGGACTACAAAAAGATTCAACTAGATTCATTAAATGTTTTATTTCACAAAATTATATTATTTGACTTGATGGTTGTGGGTCCTTCTTATATTATTTGTTGTAAATGATACTACAAAATGAAAACTTAAATCTTTGGGTTACAATAAAAGAACAGCGGCAAGAAATAAAGGAGATAAAGACAATATAAAACCAGAAAAACATCTTTTGATATAGTTGATTAATGATTATTCTCTTCTTTAGCGACAGAGAGTGAAATTATTCGGATGATATTATTGACTAAAAATGGTGAAAATCTGACGTATGATGAGAGTAATAAAGTTGATGAAGAGATTAATTTATTAAGAATTCAAAGACAAAACGCTAAAAGTGCAATCTTTTCTACTGTTAATAACATAAATAATTTTCATGACAAAAATTGCAATAAAGGGTTAAGATACCAAGATTCACAGAGAGTATTTTTATAAATACAGTTAAAAAAGAAAGTTTTGTTAGATATCTAAATCAGCAAACATTTTTTTTGATAATGGCTATTTTGAATTTAAAAAATAAAAAAAATTAAATATTGCAGATTTTATTTAATATGAGTTTCATTTAATCAATTTATGTTTAATAACAATATAAATAATATTTTATTTAATTTAATATACGTTATACATCTTGATTAAAAGTCCTATTTACATTTTAGGAAGTTTTAATTAGGAACTATTTTTTAGATTTGGATTTTTTAGTTTTTGTAACTTTAGGCGTCAAATCCTTTGTTTTTATATCCTTGGGTATTTCATCCGTTCCCTTTGTAAGAGAATTGCTTATTTTATTAGGTTCTATTGCATTATTAGTGGAAGAGATGCTTATTTTATTAGACTCCTATCATATTATTTGAAGTCTCATCATTGTTTAAGCCACTTGGCACGCTTTCTAACGTATTACTATATACTTTATTTCCAGTGGCACCATCTTTCAATATAATTGCTGGTAGAATTGTTTTTGAAATGGTATTGCTGTAAACTATATTATTGGTTGCATTTCTTAATTCTAGTCCACTTACTACACTATTGATAGTGTTACCATGTATCTTATTATCTGAAGAACTTGCCTTAACAGTTATTCCAGGAGTAGCAGTAGTTTTAGAAATTGTATTTCCATAGACATCATCATTATGGGATGCTGATACTTCTATTGGAGTTTCTTGACTGTATATTTTATTATTTATGGCAAGGGAATTGCTGGTATTTCTACTAAAGGATATACCTGCACCATTATTATCATGAATTTTGTTGGCATCAAATACTATGTTATAGCAATCAAGTGAACAGATAATAGCTGTACCATTGTTGTTATAGACAGTGTTATTTCGAATTATCATATCGTGAGTGCCTGTATGCGGATCAATGCCATAATGACCGCTATCATGAATTAGATTGTTTTCAAGAAGCATATTACCAACACCAACTGAATAAAATCCAAAATAAAGATGATCAAAGTTGTTATTTCTAATTATACTTCCATCACCTGCATTATAGTGTAGTCCCTCTTGCTTTTTACCCCATCCTGCTTCATATCCTAAGTATCCAATATAGGAATTGGTAATGTTTGTAGTCCCTGTAGCACGAGGCTCGACTATTAAATATGGTCTTGGAGCTCCATGATGCGTAAGCAAATCTTTAATTTCAATTGGGCAATTGTGACCACAATCTTTAGTAGCTGCTCCTGAGCTTTCCCTTGAACCAGGATTTATTGCAAAATTATTTGTTTTAGGATTCCATGATGTTACCTTTACTGAATCAATTTTTAAACTGCCCTTTATATGAATTCCATATGCAAGTGTTTTTTCATCGGATATTATTTTTAACCAAGTTGTATCTTTGGGATCAATAGTTAAAGATGCTCCCGGATTTATTGTTATATTAGAATTTAAAAACCATACACCATTGGGCTGTTTATCTAAAATAGTATAGTTGTTTATTTTATTTGATACATCAGTTAAGGTTGAAGATTTACATGAAATTATAATCATTCTTTTGATACTATTATATTTTATACAGTTGTTATTTTGTGGAGATAATAAAGATGGTGAATTAGAAATCTGTTCCTGCTGTTGTGCTTCTACTTCAACTTTACTAAAATCAATTCCACCTATTATTATAAAAAATGGCAAAAATAATAGCGCCAAAATAAAAATGCGAAAAAGACCAATCATTATTAATTTATTAAGTTAAATGTTAAAAAACCTTTTTACCACTAAATGGATTTCCATATTAAAAATAAATTAATAACCTCGCATCTTTTTTTTGGGATGTTTTATTATTTATTACTTGTTTGTATAAAAAACTAATAAAAACAAATTCTGATATAATCTACAACAACAAGAAAGCGATTTGATACAAATATGATGTGTTTCTTTATTTCCATTTGCCTCTTTAAAATGATTGGTCTATCAATCCTGAAAATACTTGAGAAAAAAAACTTTTCTTACTATTGATTTGGTATGATGGGACAATTTATATATTTTAATTGTTTGAGTAATCAATTATTTTACTTCATGAAATTTATATTCGATAAATTATATCCTATTCCAATAAAATTACGATAAAATAGAAATCTGTTAAGATCTATTACAAAAAATGGAATTTTAATATCCTGTAAAATCTTGGATAATAAGAAATTTAAATATACAAAATAAATATATGATTTATCTAATAATTTTGAAAATGTATTCTAGATATAAAATAAAAAATTTATTTTTTAAACTAATAACTATGTTTTGGATCTTTAAACATTTAACTGCTTCATAACCTGTAAGTTCATTGCATAAAAGAGCTACTATGATCAATACATTCATTACATTCATTATTTCCATCACATGCTAGTTTGGCCTTAGTTTCACTAGCCTTTTTATGATTAAATGTAAATCCCTTATATTTCTCTCTCGCATCATAATTTACAGCTGATACTAGGTGTAATGTCATAACGCCAGATATAACTATTAAAATTGCAGATACAAAAACAGCTATAACTTTTATCTTGGGTTACTGAGTCGTACCTTTTGGTTATAGTGATTTTTATTACCTTTTCATTAACCTTTTATAAATTATTATTAGACTTATCATAATATATGTTAGTCTTAAAAAAGCGTAATATGCAATGATACTGCGATTAGTTATTTTATATTTAAAATATAACACGTAAATTAAATAATGGTTACATGGCTGTGGAAGTATTATTTAAAGTCACATTTATAGTAATGATATTTGATAATGGAGTAATTTTATCTAGTGCAGTTAAAATAATAACAGCTTTTACATTATGTATAGCATTATCTGTAAATGATGTTGCAAATTGAATTGTACCAGATTGACCTATTAGAGAACCATTCGGAAATGAAGATGTCCTTATCAGAGTTCCATTTGACAAAGTTACTTGCATTAATCCATTAATTCTGGTATTTAATAATGATAAATCCTTTGTATCATAATGAACTATAACTTTTAATTGATTACATGTAACATTTGTTAATGGCGAAAATTGTGCAGAACTAGGAATTATGGCAATTTTGTTTGCTGTTATTGCATATGGTTGTGCATAGGTTTGTGCATATGCTTTGTTACTTCTATTACTATTAGTAATACCATTAAGTCTATAATTGTCATCTAAAAAAACACCAGAATTCATTATAATTATAGTTGCTATAGTGACAATAACAGTAGGAAATAGCAATATTTTCTTATTCTCATTATTTGTTATAGGGGATAAATTTACTAACATCACATAAAACCTATTGCAATAATATAAAAACAATATGCTAAATTATTTTATAAAGAGATAAGAAAAGAATTAATAGATTTTCGCTTTTTTATTATTATTCTTAACAAGGTCTATGGTTTGAAAAATTATCATAAGTATAAATATATTTTATGCAAGTTCAATACAATGTTATTAAAATGCTTTTATCCACACATCAGAAAATGTTATATCTTTATATCGATCAGAAATAGCTTTTAAAGCATCATTTTTATAGTTTCATCAATACTATAACCTAAGGCGGGTCACTATCTAGAAATAATTTTGATTATTATATAACTATTGTTCGGATATCTACCTACGGAATGCCTGAAATATATTATAAATAATGTGTGATATAGATACAAAAATAGCCTTACTATTTTGCATATTTACATCATTATCATTAAAAAATATTCAATAAAGATTTTAAATCTAATTATTTTAAATTATATATCTAAATGATATCATCAAGGTTATAGCAAAATTTAAAATATTATTAATAGATTGAAGAACGATTTCTTTGGGAATGATTTAAAAATATTACTCTACTAGAATTTGCAGTATCTGATTTATTCATGATCTTTTTCTTTATATATTTCACTTTTTTTTCTAAAATTGATTGATCTTCAATATTAGTCTCATATTTACAATAGGGTATTGATAATTGTTGTTAAGATGAAATATCGTTATCATTTAAGAATGTGTAATTACCGTTATTTGTTTTATTATTTAATATTTTTTCATTTTTCATTTTTCTTTTTTCACTCACCTTTATTTTATTGAACAGATGTCTTCTTTTGAGCACTCTCCTGTTCTATCTATCTTTTCTATCCTTTTCAATTACCACTGATATAATAATGACTAGTATTCAGTTCTTAAAATCAAAAATAATTGCTAATAAATATTATAGGTAATATCATTCAAAATAATTTTAAAAAAGAACATTAATCAGAAGAAAACTCTTGGATAAAAGTTTAAGGGGATAGTAATATTGAAAGTATAGAAACAATAGATGAAACTCATTATTCAGATAACGAATAAAAATTTTTATTTTATTTTTGGTAACAATACTTTTTTATACAAGCATGAGTAGCAAGTTGCGATGATATTAGTGAAAACTATATCAAAAATTTTTAAATATGTTGATTTTTCGATTTCAGACAAAAATCTCCGTATTGCAAAAATAGCTATCATTATTGCTGCCATAAGTATTATTACTGTTGCTGCAATTCCCACATTATCCTACGCACAGCAACAACAGCAACAAGTATCAGATTTTATTGCCAATTTATCTGGCAAAAATGTTGATCCGCCTGTAAATACACCTGCAAATGGAGTAGCCAAGCTTCATGTTAATCCAAATGATACTATATCTTATGAAATAAGCGTCAATAACATTGACAAAGTTATCGATTCTTTTATGGGACCTAAAAACAATACAGATCTGATTGAGTTGATTAATCCTTATGCGACTACATTAAGTGGACCAAGAGTTACTAACCAATTTCAGTCTGCCTATCCTACAGGACCAGTTAATGGAGAATTAACAAACGGAGTCATTACAAAAGATCAGTTTTATGGTCCATTGACCGGAAAATCTATTTCTGATCTAGCAAATATGATTAGAACTGGACAATTCCAGGTAGACGTTAGAACATTAGCTCATGAAAATGGAGAAATTGCAGGACAAATAGTTCCAGCTAAATAAAATCATTCTATTTTATTTCAATTTAATTTGATTTTATGTTTGCCAACTATTAGAATTTAATAATCCTAGATACATCGAAGACATTTCTGTAAACTATTGGCAAGATGCAAATTAAATAGAAATGAATTAAAGCAAAATTTAATTCGGTATTAGAATAATTAAAGAAGGAAATCAAAGTTTAATGTATTTGAACTGTAAAATTTGAATTTTATATAAAATATTTAATGGCCAGAAATAGGGGCCACAAAGATTATTCAAATGAAAAATACAGCTTTTAATCTCGTTAATTGATGGTTATACTCTATTTGGTGTTACAGACGATTAAATGATTCAAATATTGTATATCAAATTAGGTAAATAAACCAAGATTAAATATCAGATGTTCATCTTTCTATTAAAAATAGAGACAAGCCGACTTAGCAAACCCATTATAAGGCTCATTTAAAATAAAAAGTATCTAAAAGAATTCGTTGCAGCCTAGGCAAAATTTTTTGCTAAGAAAAACAATAAGAAGTTAAACTTTTTAGATTCATATCTATATTCTATATCCGATAACTTGGTAAATATGAGAACCAGTAATTCCAAATGATGTTTTATGGAAAATAATGGTCACCTGCCAGGTAACTCCATACCTAATAAACCTCCATGTTATCAAACAGGGGAATTTGAAATTATATCAATAACAAGAATAACAAAAATATGTCAAGATAAATTTGGAGCCGTTAAGGTACATGATGGACATACATTATTCCTTGTTTTTAACAAAAATATAATAGAAAAGCTCAAGGTTAATTATTCACAAATCAGAATAATAAAAATTCTACATAATACTTCATCAGTTATTACTAACACTTTTAACACTTTTTGGAAAGGTATAGAGAGAAATGACACTTTTAAAAATGATTTTAATGTTATCGAATTGACGAAAAGTGGACCAGAATGAGATAACTATGAAAAAAATAGCGAAAACCCACAGCAGATATAGCAGTAATTCTTCTTTTCAATTTGTGGAGGATAAGGATGAATATCCCACTAAAGTGTCAAAAGTGTTAGAAAATGAAAAGCAATTAGAGAACATAATTCAAAAAGCAACTCTCTAGAAATGGCCTAGTTCTGATATATGGGGATGTCCTAATTGCAATATTAGTGGGGATAAATGGTATATGCTAAAGCACTTGTGTAAAATGAACAGAAAATAAACTGGAAATTTATAAAATAAAAATATTTCTTAAATGTTGACCTGTATTTATTTTAAAAGTATTCTTGTGGTCTGATTAGATTTTACTTTATTATATTTTTATATGGTTATTTATATCCTATTTTGTATTGAAAATAATAATAGCAGTAGGAACGATATTTTTTTCTGTTTTTGCTTTATCTTTTTTATTTTATGAAAATACAATGAATTTCCCAGTTTATGCTCAATCAGATTTGCAAATAACAAAACATAGAAATATGGTTATTGATTTGGGCAATGGCTTGGAAACCAATGCTAGGTTAAATCTTCCAGCTATAGGGAACGGTCCTTATCCTGGAGTTCTTCTTGTCCCTGGCTCTGGAACCACTGACATGAATGAGACAGCAGGCTATGTCCGTATAGATAATGAAACAGGCTCGCTCATTTATCCATCTGCAAGACCTTTCTTTGATATAGCTGAATATCTTTCAGAAAGAGGCTTTGCAGTATTGCAATATGATAAGAGAGGATTTGGAGCGAATATGACAATTTTAGATAATAATGTATGGGGAAACATAACAGTTACTGATTTAATAAACGATGCTCAAAAGGCTCTGAATACTCTCATACAACAACCAGAGGTTGATTCTAGCAAGATATCTTTAATTGGACATAGCGAAGGTACAACGATAGTTCCAAGGATTGCAATCAACAATCCCAATAAAGTAGATAATATTGTATTGATGGGAACATTGGCTCAAAACTTGAAAGAAGTAGGAAACCATCAAATAATGCAACCTGTACTTTATGCTCAGAAGGTCCTTGACCACAATCATACCGGATTAATATCAGTACAAGAAGCATCAAAGGATCCTATTTTCAGATCTCTAGTTAGAGACCTTACTCATGTTCTTATGCAAAACGTTACTTTGATAAATGGAACAGACAAAAGACTGAATTCTCAATATGACATAAACAATGACACCTTCATAAGCATTAATGACGAACTCAAGCCAAGACTAATGGACCAAGCCAAATCTTGGGCGGTTGTAACACCCGGTGAAAAGTGTAACGGTTTAAAAGGTCCATGCCCTATTTGGATTAATTCACAGTATTCTTTGACGCCCAATCTGGATATAATAGACAAAGTTCCATCCAACATATCTGTCTTGATTCTGCAAGGAGAGAATGATGCAGACACTCCAATACAGCAAGCATTTCTTTTACAACAAAAACTAACAGAATTAAGACATCCTGATCATACATTAATAACATATCCGGACCTTGGCCATTTGTTCTATCCTTCATCTCAATGGGTTACTGCTCTTGGGGGACCAATTTCACAGCATGTCTTGGCTGACTTATATTCATGGCTTGAATCTCATTCAGGATTTACACCTTTGTATACTTCTATGCATTCATCTAATTCTTCTTCCATCTAGCAACTTTATCAATAAATAAAATAATTTTAAATCTCAGGAAAGTGGAAATTTAAATATAAGTAATGCTAAGGGAGCAAAATTCTTTCAGCAATATTTAAAACTTTAATACCTGATGGCTATTAAAGAGAATAAACATAATTAAAACTAACTACAAATTTTCTGCTTTGATTAAAAAATAACCTAATGAACAACCAGATACAATCAAAAATGAAATAAATATTCCTATATCCAATCCTTCAATTGTTTTATTATCATCTCACTTTTTTTATTAATTCTCAAATTTTCTTTTACCTTAATTACTCATTTGATCAACAAATGCAGAATTGGATACTGATGCGAATATATAATATACATTAAGATACTATCTTACCAATTCTAGATTTATTTCTAAATAATTTGCATTAATAGGAACAAAGAAAACCGTTAGTAACCTTTTTCCCGATATTCAAACCAATATTACAAAAATAATTACAACTAATAGTAAATTGGGCGACTAGTATTTAATATATTATCTATTTCTTTTGCGAACCTTATTATCATTTAATATAAAATTAGCCTATATCTTTAACCATTCTTTCTAATTATATTAATTCCAATCATCATGGTCAAAAGGGATAATAAAGTTTATCATGATTCGATTTTTTATCTAATAGAGACACAATGCCAAATTCTTTATAAAATTACCGTATTTGTGAGATAGAATTATTATATCTTATGTTTTTATTTATATCGATCTCCTTCTTGAAAAACAATAACGGAAAACACAAAGCGATAAAAGAAGATTATTTTAACGAAAGAACGGAGATATTATCTGATTCTGATAATATTACAAAAAGAACAATCAACGACTTTCATAACATACAACAGCAATTTGATAACTGCACTGATTCAACTGGACCTTCTGTATTTTTTAATACTCCAATAAGAAATGAGTTTATAAATCTCAAAAATAGAGGAATAAAACTCCGGTTTATCACCGAGATTACAATAGATAACGTTAGCTACTGCAAAGAACTTTTAAAAATAGTAGAACTCAGACATCTGGACAATATTAAAGGAAATTTTGGTATCGCTGATGGCAGTGATTACGGTGCCTCAGCTATAATAAAAGAAGGACAACCTCCTATAGAACTTATAAGGAGTAATGTAAGAGCCTTTGTAGATCAGCAACAGTTTTTATTTGAAACTTTGTGGGATAAAGCAGTTCCAGCTAACCAGAAAATAAAAGAAATTGAGGAAGGAACAGAACCAGTAAAAACCATAGTATTGGAAAAACAAGAAGAAATTTTTGAATCAGTAGCACACTTCTACAAGAATTCAAAATTGATTAAATACTGCTCTCCAATACAGACCATAAAACTAATTTTTAGGGACTTTTATAATCTACATCAAGAAATACTAAACCGATACAGGCAAGGAAATCATATAGGTATAAGATGGCTTACTTCTTTAAACAATAAAAAAGATGTAGAATTACTTAAATCATATATTGATAAGGGAATAGAAATAAGGCATATTAAAGATTTACCAATCAATAGCTTTGCTATAAGCAATAAAGCATTTCTCTTTACTATTGAAAAGATCGAAGAAGGAGAAGTGGGTAATGTTTTAAGCAGTAACGACAAACTATATCTTGATCATTATGATACTATTTTTGAAAGTCTTTGGAAAAAAGGAATTGATATTCAAGATAGAGTAAAAGATATTGAAGATGGATATAATTTTATTATTGAGACTATACCAAATTCAAAAGAATCATTAGAATTTTCTAAAGAACTATTGGAAAATGTAAAAAATGAAATATTGGTAATGCTTGCTTCATCATCAACCTTTTTTCGGTTTGAAAACAATATTGGATATAATGCATTAGAAAAACTTGCATCTTAGGGAATAAAAGTAAAAATTTTAATTCCATATGACATCAAATTGCAATATAAAATAAAATCAATTAAAGAAAAATATCCAAACATTGAATTCAGAATTTTACAAAGTAATATGGAAACTTTTATCGGGATTTCAGTTGCAGATAGAAAAAAAGTTTTGATACATGAAGTCAAAGATGATACTAAAAGTAAATATTTGGATTCTGTTGGCATGACAATATATATTGAAGGTATATCTACGGCAATTTCTTATGCAACTGTTTTCAATAGTCTTTGGCAACAGGCAGAGCTATATGACGAAATAAAAAATGCATATGAGAAAATTAAGATACATGATAAAATACAAAGGGATTTTATCGATGTTGCTGCACATGAGTTTCGGACACCGATTCAACCAATACTTGGATTAACAAATATTGTCAAAAACAAAATCCAAGACAAAGAACAAAAAGATTTACTTGACATTGTAATTAAAAATACCAATAGATTAAAGAGATTAACTGAAGATATTTTAGATGTAACAAGAATAGAGGGCAATAAATTACTTTTAAAAAAGGAATCCGTATGTATTTGGGATCTACTACATTCCATAATAAAAGAATTTGAGCATAAGCTTAGAAAATAACAATAAAAACATTAAATTCGAATTATATTTTAAAAATATTGATTTAAATTCAGTTAACGTTGTTGCTGATAGAACCAGAATAACTCAAGTTATTTCTAATTTGATAAATAACTCTATAAAGTTCATTTCCGAAGAATATGAAAAGGATCATATTAATGGAATCATAGGTATAATATTAGAAAAATCAAATGGAAATGACAATAAAGACAATAATAATATTATTATTAGTATAAAAGATAATGGTAAAGGGATAGATTCTGAAATTTTTCCGAGGCTGTTTACAAAGTTTGCTTCCAGATCATTCCAAGGAACAGGCTTGGGACTGTACATTTGTAAGAACATTATCGAAGCTCATGGTGGAAAAATATGGGCTAAGAATAATGAGGTTGGAAAAGGTGCAACTTTTTCATTCATTCTTCCATTTACTAATGACTATATAGATTATAAAGATAGAGAAAAATAACTCCGGTAAACGCAAATTAACTCCGGAAAATGAAAGTTAATCTCATGGTTTCAAACAAGTTATCTCCAGATGAAAATCTGGATTTAAACACAAAATCAAATAATTCCGGAGATACCAGATATACCGGAGATAAATTCAAGATATTGATGGATGAAAAAGAAAAAGACAATACCAATACAAGAGCAACTTCAAATTCATATATGGATAATTTGATTGGATATAGAGAACCATTCTACTACAGTAAAGAACATCCCAAAGTTGAAAATATCCATATAGAAGCGATCGAAGCAACACATATTGTATTCTACTTCGCATAAATAATCCTAGTTTATTATAAAGAATAAAGTAACGTCTAACCATCTAATTGATAATAAATATTAAATTTAATTAAAAACAAATGAAAACATAAAACTAAAATAAATGTCAACTGAAAAGTATCTGAATTATTGATAGAAAACTGATACTATTAAATTAAGATATTATTATTCATTCAAGATATATGTTTTACTTAAGTTAAGAGCCCTTTTTACCTTAGTTACATTTTTATGATTTATTTATAAATTACGGTATAAACCATATACATTTCCATTTGAATTATCAATGTAATTCCATGATCTGCTGTCAATATTTATTTTTTCAAAATTCTTTTTCTTATTATTGTCTAATTTATCATATACCGCATTCCCAATAATGATTTGATTTGGTTTTGCAAATTGAGTCATTTTTGATGCAATATTAATTGTGTATCCTAAAATATCTAAGTGAGATTTTATTTTATCTGTATTGTTATCTATATCATTCAAATCAGTTTTATTCTCGTATTTATATTCGTCAATATTCTTTTCTTCGGTATAGGTATAACTATTTGTTCTTAAACCGTATTGAACCACTGCATTTTCGCCAACATCAATACCAACTCTTACACTCAATTCGGGATATCCATTTTCATCTAAAATCGAATTTATTCCTTCTTCTATAATCTTTATCATAGAATATCCACAATTAATTGCTTTTATACATGGTAAATACAAATTATCTTTTTCTGCAAAAAAGAAAGACAATATACCATCTCCTGAGTATTTAAACACATATCCTCCATATGCATCCACAACCAATGACATTTCTTGAGTGAATGCTTGTATTATTGATACTAGTCTTTTTAATGGTAAATTCATTGAAAGCTTTGTTGAACTTACTAAATCTGCATACAAGATTACAAGAAAGATATTTGAATTAACAACTTTTCCTAATAATTCCTGAGTGTTTTTTAGATTTATATTGAAAGTGGGTTTAGCTTTTAATTTATTCCATATTCTTTTTTGCGTCTCTTTTATTGAGAATTCTAAATCAAACTTAGAGGTGGAGTTTAACATCTCCATCTTTGGACTTAGAGATGCATCCACCACTGATTTTTCTTTATTCTTGTTGTCTAACTGAATATTTCTTAATGTATCCATAACGTCATCTTTACTAATATCTAATTGCGATGCAATAATATCAGGTGAAATATTTGATTCATGAAGGTTAAGAATAGTCTGGAATGGATATTTGTCATCATCAATACAGTTAATATCCATAAGAGAAAACATCGTTTTCATTGTTTTTATATTTTTTTGTAGTTGTTGAATAATAAAATTAGTTTTTATGATCAAGGTTATTTATTGCGATAAGATGAATTCGATTAAATACAAACCATATTTTTACTGAATTTGTCATATATATATTGTGATAAATTTAATTATACAGAGCAAAATATCTTTTACATGAGTAAGGTACAACATTATAAAGGCATTAATTCCAACTTAGAAAAAATCTATAGTGTTATAAAAGATACAATTAATGAAGAAAATAATTTAAAAATTGTATCTGAATATAAAGGATTACTAAATGGTATTCCTTTGAGAAGTATAATGGCCCTCAACAACTCTCCAAAGGTTATTGTTGGCTCGCTAAGAGAAATACATGTTTCAATAACTGGAGAACCAAACGACTATGCAATAGAAGTATCTTCTGGATCATGGTTTGGTGGCTTGCTAATTCCAGGAGTAGCAGGATTATTTATAGGAGGACCAATAGGTCTCGCTGCAGGCGCTACTGTGGGAGCAGTAATGGCCTATGAATTTGAGAAAAAGATATGGAAAAAGATACTGGAAGCGGTCAAAATAGAAAGTGAACATCACCCAACTTTGGACTCTGTTGATCATTATCATCAGTAAAACAAGTCAATAATATTCATTCTCTTTTTCATTTTATAAAATAAAAATAATATTTTCAGGCATAATGTCATTACATTGATTAATTTTTCCTTAAATTAAGATAAGTGATCGTTGTATAATTCAACTTATTTACCAAAAACTAAACAATTTAACATTTGTGATTCATTGGCCTTCCTTTAATCAATCTCTAGTGATATTGTGAACAACTGTTTACTTAATTTTCTTGATATTGTCTAATGACCGCAATTAAGCAGATCAAATCTATCACTCCATAATAATGACATTAATACTATAGAATTTTCAATCAAAACAACGGATATTTATTTAAATCCCTTTGGAAAACACATAGAAAATATTTAGACGTTAACTCCATGAGTATAGGGTATGTATTTGAGTCCCCATTCTCGACATTTAAACTAAAGAACTATTAAAATTAAAAATTGTCAAAATCTTATCATGTTCTAAAAAAAATCTACTTTGAAAGTATTATATTACAACTTTACTAGCATTAGGAATTTAATTCCTCTGATTTATATCATATAATGCGTTACTATACTCAAGAATGATTCGGTTTTAAAGGATTATAACATATTGTTACTTTATGATTGAACTTTTTGTTGGTGATATGAAGAATTAGAATCCATTATATGAAATGACCTTTCAGAAAATTGAATGGGTATGCTTTTGTCATCATCATCACTATCATCTTGCGAGTCACTCCACAAACCTATTATTACTCTATAATCTCCCTCTGGAGCAAATTCTGGAATTTTCCATGTCCATTCAAACCAGTTAGTTTTTACATTGCGTCCATGAACTTTTCCTAAATTAGATGGAATATTATGAATATTCCAATTATTTTCTATATTTTCCTTGATGGTTACATCGCAAAAAGATGTTACATTACCACTTGTATTATCTAAATGAAATGTATCGTTAGAAAAAGACGAATGTTTGGGAGGGATAATCTCGACTGCAAAATAGCCATATTCTATTTTGCCATTAAATTGAGTTTTAAAAATAACTTGATCTTTACTTTTGTCATATTTTTCTTGCTTATTTTTTATTTCGCCTTTAAAAATCGGCTTCCCTACATAGATAAAACGACTTGTTTTTATTTTATCATCATCATTATTCTCTGTTCTCAAAATAACATCAATTAATTTTGAAATAATCATTCCACCCCAATTAGCTATTATTGTCCATTGCCATTGATTCAAAGTTTTAATAATTAATCAATATGTTACTCAACAATTATAGTGTATCGTTATCCAAATCTATATCTTTTATTTCTACAAGACAGTATCTAACAATAGATTGCAGGTTCGATTTAAAGTTTTATTAAAGGCGATTTGACAGAGTCTGTCTATAGAATTGTTTAACTATTATTTAAAATCCATAAAATGATTAAATAATTCAAATTTCTATCAACCAATTTTCCAAGCGCTTTCTGTCACAGATGATGTACAAGATTAAGGAAAGCCTACAGTTTCTACCGATGGAGGCAGTTGGCATATATTGTATGCCCGTAAGTTTCTGAAATTAATATCATCATAATCATTCCCCTGATGAGAAAAGCATTATCGAAAGGACTATCCAGTAGGTCAAGGACAAAATCGAAAATTTCAATGACTGCTTTTTCCTTGCAACGGGAAAGAACGCTGTAATCTCTTTTATGTCAAAAACTGGCTTTTTTTGTTTTTAAATATGCATAATAATGAGGTGCTATACTTATCAGTTAACAAAGCCCATATATTAATTGATTATATGTTTTTCATTTCATTTTTTTCTTTTGTAAAAACAATCCACCAGGTATTAAATTTTATTTTTAAAAAATTAAGTAGATATTTTTCCAAATGCTTTAAATACTATTAATTAGTATATTATCTATTAGTGTATAATAATAAATATAAATTTGATTTTGAGAATAGTGTTGGATTTATAATAAATAGAACAGCAAAGGCACTAGTTTATGCCTTAGACCAAGAGTTACGCAAGAAAGTAGGTATTACGTTCGGTCAATGGAAAATTATCATTATAGTAGTTAACAATAATAATAATGATGATAATGGTTTAACTCAAAGAGAGATTGCTGATAAATTAGGATTGGAGGGGCCAACCCTTATTCCAATCATTGATAAATTGGAAAAAGACGGATTTTTACTTAGAAAAGTGGATAAGAATGACCGACGAAATAATAGAATCTTCTTAACTAAAAAGTCTAAAGACCTGTTGGACTCTATGATTAATTGTGGCGAAAATATAAAACAAATTTTGTTAAAAGATGTTTCTGATGCTGATGTCTCAATAACAAAAAATACATTAAAAAAAATGTGGCAAAACATTCAAAATGAATTTAATTTAAATTTTGCAGCAAAAGTTGTATCTAATGAAAAAAGTAATGATGACGCTGATGCGATTAGAACTAAAGATCTTTATAGTAAGTTATATGGCGACATCAAAATTGTTGAAAAGATTGACAGCATTTACAATTAAAACTCTTGGTGAAACTAGTGAGAAAATTGAATAAAGAAAAAAGTAAGGAACTGGGCAGATATATACAAGATGATAAAACTCCTGTTTCTCAATCCAATTCGCCAGTAAAAATTCCATCATATGCATGGAAAGTACTGAGCTATTCTAAGCTGTATTGCCACAATGGTAATGTATGCTGAGACAATGCTAATACCAGCTATTCCAACTTTAATCAAGGATTTTCATATATCATATGGATTATCTTCATGGCTTTTGACAGCCTATTTGATATCAGGAGTCTGTTATGACTCCAATAGCAGGAAAATTAGCGGACATCTATGGAAGAAAAAAAATGTTATTAATAATAATGGCAATTTACGCAGGAGGTGTAATTACTGGAGGATTTGCAATTAATATCTATACTTTGATTATTACAAGAGCAGTTCAGGGAATTGGTATGGCAATGTTTCCAATCGCTTTTAGTATGGTCAGAGATCAATTTCCAAGAGATAAAGTCTCCATTGCACAAGGTGTTATTACATCTATGTTTGCCACAGGTGCAGTTATAGGATTATCCATTGGCGGAATTATCATACAAAATTTTGGATGGAGAATGACATTCTTTACAATAATACCTATTTCTATAGCATTACTTTTTGTCATACGAAAGTTTATTCACATAAGCGATGATTATAGTTATGATATTAACAATAATAATAAATTAAATCCAAATAACACAATAACAAGAGCTAAAAAAGATCAAAGTATAAACAAAGGTGAGAAAAAACCTACAACTCGAATTGATATTAAAGGATCAATACTATTAGCAATTACCATTACTTCATTTCTTCTTGCATTAACACTTTTACAATCTACACCTAGCAATAATAATTCAAATATCAATAATGGATTTGCAAATTTCTATTCTACAATTGAAAATGTTTTACCATTTATAGTATTAGGAATAATTTCACTTATTCTCTTTATTTACATTGAAAAACGTACAAAATCTCCATTGATAGATCTTGAAATTTTCCTTAAACCTCAGATATTGATACCTAGTACAATAATAATGATTGTAGGACTTTCGATGTTTATGGTCTTTCAGACCATTCCAATTTTGGTACAAACACCAAATCCAATAGGTTTTGGTGAAAACGCTATAGATACAGGAAGAGTTCAGTTACCTTTTGCAATAGTGCTATTAATATTCGGACCAACTTCTGGAATCATCATATCTAAATTAGGATCTCTCAAACCTGTTATCTTTGGTTCAACCTTAACTACATTAGGTTTTGCAATAATATTGCTATTTCATTCATCAGAGTTATTAATCTCAACAGGTTTGGGCATATTATCTGCAGGATTATCGCTAGCTGCAGTTGGAGCGATGAATATAATTATTCTATCTTCGCCACGAGAATCTTCTGGTGTAACTATAGGAATGAGCAGTATGTTACGAATAGTAGGTAGCTCCATTGGACCTGCTCTTGCCGCAATGTATATGCAAACTAATCAATCGGTAATTAATGTAAAAGGGATAACCGAATCATTACCTTCGTCATTTTCATTTGATTTGATATTTCTTACAGCAGTAATATTGTCAATTGTATCAATAATATTATCTATATTATTGAGTAAAAAAATGAATGCATCTACTGTATCTCTTTTTTAAAGATACTTTAATAACAACAAATTTTTTTAATTTAGAATATTTTTATATAAAATTACTCTTTTTATTTATAATCTATTTATATATAAATAAACAATTTTCTGCAAGAAAAAAGACAATTTTATTAGGAGTATACTAAAATATATCTAATCATATTTCCGGTTAATTATCAAAATATACTCAATATTTTTTGTTTTCTGATTTGGATTTTATTAGATTATATTATTGGAACAGTGGAGTAATATCATTACATCCGCATATGAAATCTACTTCAGAAACACATAATATTATTTGTTTTAACTTTTTCCTTTGTATATTACTATTCTAATACTCTTACAATAATAATAATAAAGTATATCATGTCTAAAACAAAATAATGATATGAATATGCTCCTCAAATACTTTTATCATGCGACAACCTATTTCTGTCACCCCTTCAAACAATTTAGGAAATGAAAGGTCTGATATTTTTCAATTTGTAATGTATTTTGTCATGTTACTCTAAATTTATACTGTTGTATTTATTTATAATATGGTATTTAGAATTGAAATTTTTTTGAATAAATTCTTATCCGACTTTATCGTTATCCATTTGTTCCCAAAGAGATTAACTTCAAGTGTTGCTTCTTTTAATACTGTTTGAGAGGGATAGGTATGTTGCTGATCAAATTCAGTTCCACCAATAATTGTATATTCCATTATATCAGTCCATTTGGCATCTTTTACCAAAAATGAAGCAAAGACTTTTGGATCATGGCTGTTAACGCTTCTATAATCATTTGCCACTTCTTTCTTGGGGATTTCTTTTTCCTTGTTTGAAGGAACGCCCAAATCAATACGGCGGCAATGGGAATTATCCTACAAAAACCAAATGGAATACGATCAATATGAAGGTAAAGCGACATTGTTTTTTAATTACTGTTTAAACAATCTCCTAGTAGGTTTATTCTAAAAACTCTTTTTGAATTAAATCTCTGTTTACACCTGCGGCTGCTCGAAGTCCTTCCGCAGCGGCGATAATTAATTGAGCGGGAGCAATTATGGAAGCATCACCTGCTGCATATACTCCATGGATGTTTGTCCTGCCATAAGAGTCTGCAGTAATACCGCCAAGTGAATTATATTCACATCCTAATTGTTTAGCAAAATTAGACGATTGTATGAATTGGGGAAGAACAAAACCGCCTTTTCTATCCACACTTTCTCCATTTTCAAAAATTATTTTTTCCATCTGTCCATTTTTTCCAACAAAGTTTTTAATTTTATTTTCTATTAACTTTATTTCCTTATTGCGAATCAAACGTTTTTGTTCAGTGTTTTGAAAAGTCTTACCATTTGTACACACAATAAGATCTTTGGACCAATTATAAATAGTCTGGATGAAATGAAAGCCCTGAACTTGATCATCTATAATAACAACCAAAGGTTTATCTCGTAATTCCCATCCATCACAGTAAGGGCAATTAAATAAACTCTTGCCATAATAGTCAGAAATATTTTCTATATTGGGTAAAACATCCTTCAAGCCTGAAGAGATTATTATAGTCTTGGATTGATACAGTTCTTTCTCAGATGTAGCTAATTCAAATATCTGATTATTTTTGATTATTGAAGTTATCTCTTTCTTCGCATATGTAACAGAAGGATATTTACCTATTTCTTTGTGAGCAATTTCTCTAAATTCTTTAGGCTTTATCCCATCACGTGTAATAAATCCATGAGATTCCTGTGTAACGGCATTCCTAGGATTGTTATTATCAAACAATAATGTATTTCGTCTTGCCCGTCCTAAGACCAGGGCAGCATTTAAACCCGCTGGACCTCCTCCAATAATAGCACAATCAAATAGCATATCCATTTGGTTCTCTGGTAATTGGTAAGAACGGCAATATTAAAAATTTAGTTATCTTGTATTAAATACTTGTATGTGATATACTTCGATTTGATAATATCATCATAGTATTAAGTCTATAAGTACAAGAAATTACCACATTTCTTCAAAAGATATGATTAAAGTTCTTGTTTGGCTTTCAAACCTTCATCAAAATAAAAACTTTAGATACATATCAACATGTTTGTTTTAAGGCAAATTCCGGCTCCATCTGGAAACTAACCATAGAAATCTATGGTTTTTTTCTAATTGTGGTTATTTGCTTCAATTAGAAAATGTTGTGGGACACATAAAGGATTCTGTTGACACAATAATGCCTGACCCTCAGACTAGGTTTTAGACTTTTTGAATTCATTCAAATAATACAATTCAGGTACAAGTCTTTTTTCTTTTCTGTGAGCACCTGTTGATAGAATGAGACCTTGCATGATCAAAGCCCGCCGCGAACGCAACACATTTTATGCTACTGTGATACTCATAGATCCCTGTGAACCCTTCGCAATCTCTTTTCTAGCGAGTATGGCGAATGGTCAAAGAGTCAAATGGTTGTGCTCAGATTTCCTGGTTGTATATCTGGACCCTTATTGATAAAATCCCGTGTCAAATGCGATGCAATAGTCAATTAAAGGATATTTGGAATGGTGCCGTTCAAGACGATTGGTTGACTTATTTTATGGGCAAAGTTTTTCTGTTTATTGTTTTGTTATTGAGGTGATATAATCGGTAGCCCTATTTGATTGCCATAACCACCGTGACGAGGTAGGATTATGATTTTAAGAGTATGATCGGTCCGTCAAATTAGGTGAGATGACAGTTTAAGGGCCATAGACTGTGAGATGGGCAATCATGTTAACAGGTTTATCATCTACGGCAGAAATATGTGAGCCCTTGCCAGCAGAGTTTTCCTCCACCCATCACAATCACTTCCCCATAGGCAGGAATGTGTTTACAAATGCCACTCCGTATTAAATGCCAGGTCACTCAAAGCTGGCAATTTATTAAACAAGATCCTTTACTCCGAGTTGATTGTATCGTCATTAAGGCTGCTAAATTTCAAGCTCATTAAGTGATCCTGTGATTTATGGATTACAGTTGTAGATGAGTTATATGCCTTGCTAAAGAATCTCAGCGTAGAAACTCGAAATGGGTTATATACCACTATTCGATTTTGATACTCCGAATTCTCATTTCAGCATCAACATGTAGATTATTTTAAGAGTATTTTACAGAGCCGAAGCGGCCAGTTCCCTGAAACCCTGACACCAGTGTCAAAGCCAGCAACCCATTCATCGATACTAGTTCAATTAGTATCGTTGAAATCAAGATAGTATAAATTATTATCAAAGAATCTAGAACAATAGGCTTTTTGACCCTTAGTGCACCTTTGAACGGTGTTTCTTAGATTCAAGAAGTCAAGAGCCCCTATTCTTGTATTTGATAGATTAAAATAATTTTTGTTATGATTTTCCTTAAAATATAGGAATAGCAATATAATGGATTTTCCAATTTGTTGTTTGTTTTGCAGACGCCATTAGGTGAAACCTGATGCCAAAAAAAGAAGAGACGTTAAAGTTGCTGTAACCGGTATAACATCATATAGATGCCAAATACCCTAATTCCTATGGTCAATCAGTAGTATCTGGCCCAATGCGAAGTACGAAAACAGATGGGAAGATAAGACATTATAGTATAGATATTTCTTATAGAATAAGTGTCCTTTGTATTCATTCAATAACTTTGCGGCTATTAATAGCATAGGATGAAATTTATAGAAAGTAGAGCATTAAGAGGAGAATAAAAAATTGGATATAATCCACATGAGGTAATAGAGGAATAGCCAATCCATTATACTAATGCCTACCTAAAATTGTTTATATGTATTTTTCATATATAATAAAGGAGGATACAACTTATGAGGATTTAAAAGTAGAATAAAAGGACACAAAAGATACCGATTTGAAATGAATTATCCTTAAATATATCTATAGCTGTTTTCAATATAAAGCACCATATTTTTTAGAATACTTGTAGGAATTGAAGGTAAAAAGTTCGATAGATTACTTTTAGTAAGTGATTATAGTCCTCTAAAACCAATGGATAAAGATAGTTTGTAATATCATCCTAATGCTTCAATATGATCATCAACTAATTTTGTCCTTTATATAAGAAAAATTAATTTGTCTTGGTTTAATCATGTTAGTATTACTATTAACTATGTAGATAATGCTTTATCTCTCGCCTTGAGCAAAGGCAAAAAGGCTTAAAAGGCAAAGGCAAAGGCAAAGGCAAAGGCAAAGGCAAAGGCAAAGGCAAAGGCAAAGGCAAAGGCAAAGGCAAAGGCAAAGGCAAAGGCAAAGGCAAAGGCAAAGGCAAAGGCAAAGGCAAAGGCAAAGGCAAAGGCAAAGGCAAAGGCAAAGGCAAAGGCAAAGGCAAAGGCAAAGGCAAAGGCAAAGGCAAAGGCAAAGGCAAAGGCAAAGGCAAAGGCAAAGGCAAAGGCAAAGGCAAAGGCAAAGGCTTAATCCATTAAGTTATTCTTCTCATGGATTTTGAAAATCTAGGTGGCTTTATGCTTAGACTGATAAAATACTTGCTTTCTCCTTTCATGTTTGATATTTGCCTTTTCTATTGTCAATATACTAAAATCTAATTTCAACGGATACAGAAATGACAATAAAAATTTTGATCACATTTATCTTAGAGTATTTGTTTCACCATGCGGAAAAAAGTAAAGTCTTAATTGTTAACGAGAAATATAAAAATATATCTACTCTGTTCTTATTTATCCTCTTATTTTCTGCTGCATTTCAGATGTTATATCTTCTGGTTTGATATTATGTTCTCTGTTGATATGTTCTCCAGCCTTTTGCATGATTTCATCTTCTATATTACCTTTAATCACAGTATCACAGTCAAATCCTACTTCTCTGCATGTTAAACTTTTCAAAATATGTAATATACTAAAATGATTCCCACCGTTTTTCAAGCAGGAATCTCAAATTAATTATCAATTAGATATCCCTATAAATTTAGTTTTATTCTCTATCTATTCCATTTAATATGCAGTTTTTGCACAATATATCCACCTATAAATGATGAAAATAAAGAAATAGGAATAACAATTGGCAAAATTATTGGAAATAGAATTTGAAGTAAAAACTCCTCTGTCCTAATTTCATTTGAAGGTTTGAAGAAACCCGCCAAAGACGTCTGCAGTCCATGGAAAGAAAAGGGCAATGTAAAATATTGATACTGTCATTGAGCCAAAAATGTACATCCTCTCATGATACCTTGTATCAATTGAATTGCTGTTTGCATGACGATTATTTTTCAAGATGAGTATATCTACAATTATTGCGGGTAGAATATTCAAGATATAAAACGGGAATAGTCCAATAAAGTACGAATTTGAAATGATTGTTGCAGTTGCTTGTATCGCCATAATAACAGCAGTTATAGATGTAAAAATAAAAGGGATTTTGCAGGATAGATGATATTGAAGATAAACAAAGACTCATAACAAATGGAATAACAATAATTGCTGTAAATATCGCAGTAAATGGTTCAGGATTAAAATCAAAATGTTGTCCTTTTGAGAATGGAAGCGTGAACATAAGAATAAGCCCTACTGCAACCATCAGAAAAACTCCACATGATATTACAAGATATGATTTAGAAGCAAAAGATAAAGAATCGATTTTATAATGTCTATAAATTCCTATTAATCCACCCAAAGATACCAGAAGCATCCCTATTGCAAGTATTGAGTGGGGAGGACTCAACAATCCATCAAATCCAAATTTAGTATGCCACCAAAAATCAGATGGTCCAGCCGTTAGCTGTAGAATTGCACCTATGATAGAGATTTTTAAGGGAAAAGGCAATGTTGGCTTTATTTTTAAAATATTAAAAATTGACTTCCTCCGGTTGGTTTCTCTTATTGATATTGTCGAGAAAAAAATTAATCTAGAAATGATACTTCCAATTGATAAAGCAACCCCAGTGTAAATTACAGCATGAGGAGGGGTTAAAAAAGATTCAACGTCTTTGCTGCCATGCCAAACAATATCCCAGTTAGCACCACCTATTTGTAAAGCAACTCCAATACTTATAAGAAAATAAATTAGTAATGAAATATTTGACGATTTTGTTTTTTTGGTTGGCGAATCCATAGTTGGCATAAAATAAATAGTATAAAACTTTCATTTAATTTATTTGTATTATCATTTTACATTTTAAAAAAATAAAAAATTGATATTCCTCATAATCCAGTTACCTTTATTTTTTTTGATATAAAAAGGAGATTTCTGTTTGTAATTAATTCAGCTTGAAATAATTAAATTAATACAAAATTATATACATCAATCAGGTAGAATAATCGAATGAGAAATAATTTAAATGTTGATTCTAATACGGCTTTTTTTGCAGATAAAATTAATTGTCATTTGATTATTATAGTAAAAGATTATCTATTCCAAATCCAAGTCATTATACTCTAACAGATAATGTCAATATTTTAGTTAACTTATTTTAAATGAATCCATCTTACCTCAAAAACTAAGAGTAAATTGTTATTAGATAATACATTGTAATACTATTGAAATCAAATGAATGAAATAACTGAACCTATTGCTAAACTGCTTGATGAAAAAAACTTTGCTTTTTTTGCTACACTAATGAGAGATGGCTCTCCCCAAATAACTCCTGTATGGGTAGACTGGGAAAATAATACAAACACCATTTTAATCAATACTGCAGAAGGTAGATTAAAACAGGAGAATATTTCAAGAGATCCACGGGTAGCTATTTCACTTGCAAATCATAACAATCCATATGAAATGGTTACCATAAGAGGCAAAGTCATAGAGCAGATCTCGGAAGGTGCGAATGAACATGCAGATAAACTTGCAAAAAAATATCTTGGACTAGACAAATATCCTTTTCATTCACCTAGTGAAAAAAGAATAGTTTTAAAGATAAAGCCAGAAAAAATACATCTTCAACAACCACCGAAGTAGAAATTTTGACAAACATGCTAAAGGGAAATTGGAAATTGTTTGAATGAAAAATCATAACAAGAAATATTCAATATTTGGCTGATATAGCGATAACGATTGGCATCATCAATGCTCGTACCCTATAACTTGTTGTCTAAAAATGTAGACATCATTTTATGCCTGTCGGTATGGGCAAAACTTAATGCATTGCCATAAATTTCTAAACATAATCCTGTTTCAATATCAGCATCAAGTCCTTTATTTATCAATGATTTGCTAATCTTTATGCTATTATAACTGTTCTTTGTAAGCTCTTTTGCAAAAGAGACAGACTCCTCTATTAATTTCCTATTTAAAATTTCAAATAATTCGCCAGATGTTTGTTTTTCATTTGTACGTTGTTGTTGTTGATCCTCACTATTGATTGTCGTTATCATTTTTCCTCTTTTGATATTCTGTAATGTGGATTCTTCTTTTTCTGCTAGCTTTACTACTTTATTAATCAGTCCAATTTTTTCTGCTTCAAATGCTGTAATAACTTTACCAGTAAATATAAGCTCTTTTGATTTTGCCACTCCGATTATTCTTGTTAATCTTTGTGTTCCACCCCATCCTGGGGGTATACCCATTTTAATCTCGGGTTGGCCTAGCTTTGCATTACTTGATGCAATTCTAATATCACATGCTAAGGCAAGCTGGCATCCACCACCTAAAGCATAGCCATTAATTGCAGCAATAACGGGTTTGTCCAGATTCTCAATTTTATTAAGTAAATTATGAGCATGTGTAGCATATTCTTCTGCTTCTTGAGGATTAATCCCAATAACATATCTTATATCCCCGCCCGCACAAAATGATTTTTTACCTGCACCAGTAATTATTATCACTTTAATGCTGTCATCTTGATTAACTGCATCTATTACCTCATCTAATTCTGCGATAACTCGCTTATCTAATGCATTCAAAACTTCGGGCCTATTAATTTTTAGAATACAAATTTCTTTAAATTGTAGATCAAGCAATACATTAGTCATTCTATATTTAAAAGGATAAGCCACTTCTTTCATTTAAGCATCATTACTCAAATTTAAAAAATCAAATTCATATAAAATATAGTTATCAATAAAAAAAGATACATTACAAAAGATAGATAATGAAATTAATAAGAATTAGTTGTCCAGTATTATATTTTTGAACTTAAAGAGATAAACATAACGAAGGCGTTATTGATATAGTCAAAAAAATGACAATATCAAAAAAAAGCAATGGGTCACGTTTTTTATTTGCTGCAAACCTTGAGGATTTGAAAAATGCTCCTGGTGAATGTTTGACTGTTCAAGTGGAAAAGAATACAATCGCACTTTTTTATCATAATTCAAAAGTATATGCTATAGACAATAGGTGTCCTCACATGGGATTTCCTCTAAACCGTGGAACTGTTAAAGATGGTATCCTTACATGTCATTGGCATCATGCACGTTTTGACTTGGATAACGGAGGAACATTCGATCAATGGGCAGGCGATGTTCCTTCTTTTGCATTACAAATTCGCAAGGGAAATAAAGAAAAAGAAATATGGTTAGATATTTCACAACACATCTCTTCAGTTTCTAATCATTCAGAACAGATGATGTTATTACAAAACGGATTAAAACAAAATATTTCGTTAATGATTGCCAAGGCAGTTGTTGCAATGCTCGATGAGAATTCCAAGAAAGAAGGCGCAAAAAGATGAATATAAAAATGCTGCCCTCATTATGGCATTTCGATTAGGTCTTGAATTTGGGACCCAATTCAAACAATCAGGATGGGGTCAAGGATTAACAATACTTACCTGTATGATGAATATAATTCCATATCTAGAGTCTAAAGATAAGGCATATGCACTCTATCACGGACTTTCAGCAATAGCACAAGATTGTGCTTCATCACCACCACGCTTTCAAAAATCTCCTCTTCCAAAACCATGGCCAGATTTAGCTACACTGAAGCGATGGTTTAGACAATTTATAGAATCTCGTGATGCCAACGCGGCAGAAAGATGTATTGTTACAGCAGTAAGACTTGGTGCTAATAGCCAGGAATTATCGGACATGCTTTTTGCAGCAGCAACAGATCACCGGTTTCTCGATGCCGGTCATATAGTTGATTTTACTAACAAGGCTTTAGAATCTTTAGACATAATTGGTTGGCATAATAATTCAAATATTGTAGAATCTGTATTAAGTAGTCTTGTATTAGGTTTCACTAATGCAGAACGCATGGAAGAATCAAATGCATGGCGTTATCCAATAGATTTAGTTGCAATTCTAGAAAATGCATTCACCAACTTTCCTACCCTGATAAAAAATTCGAAAGATAGAAAAGAAAGAGAAGAAGGAAAGATTGACAGAGACTACATTAGTAGCAGATCTGCTTGATGACAATCCACCACAATTAATTATAACAAAATTAATGGATGCTTTAAAGAAAGGTATGTCGATGATAGAATTGTCTGGCACGGTGGCCTATGCTGCAGCCTTGCGTATTGCCCAATTGCATACACGCAATGAATTTAGTGATTGGGATGCTGCGTTACATACATTTACATTTGCCAATGCTGTGAATCAAGGACTAAAGAGAACACCTACACCAGATCTATTGAGAGGAGCATTTGATGCTGCAATGAGGATATATCTCAATCGATTCTTAAATATGCCACCAGCAAATCTTCCAAAATTAAAGTCTGATATTGAAATGAAATTTAACAATAATGAAACCAAAATATTGCTAAACAAGTTACCTGATTTATTAGATAAACAACAGCAGATAAACCAAACAGGTCAAGTTGTTGCAGAATATCTTTATAGAGGTGGGAAACCGGAACTACTTTTATCTACCATTGGTCACCTTTTGTTACGGGAAGATCGTAACTTTCATTCTATTCAAATGGTGGAATGTGCATTTAAACAATTCTTGACCCCGTCAACTGTCATAGGTAACGATGATGGAAGTGAAAACGAAGAAAAGGTCAATATTATGGTAGCGGTTGGCCGGTATCTAGCTGCTCATTCACCCACAATGCGTTCACAGGGAAGAGCCTTCCAGATTGGTAATCAGCTTCATCATGGAGAAAATTTATTTGAATAATGGTATAGGTTTTTTGTAAAGGTAACAATGCAGAAAATATACATAATTAAGTATTTGTATTAAGGTATCCATTTTTTAGGTGCTAATTATTTATTTTTTCAATTAACATTGTCATAATATTATTTCTAATAAAAATAACAAGAATTTATAGAGAACTCGATTACCATGTATGTCAAATTATTATCCATTTGACTAGAAGAGAAACCAAATACTAGAATATTTTATAGATCGGATCCACATTAAAACCAATCTCTATTTGCGTTAAAGTCAAATAGAGCATTATAATGTTTATGAACCGATAAAACAACATTTAGAATATCAATGAAAGAGGGAGAAAAATTGCAGAATAAAGAAAAAATTAATGGTGTTTTCGGAATACATCATGTAACTGCTATTACAGGCGATCCAAATATTAACATTCAATTCTATTCTAATATCTTAGGATTACGTTTTGTAAAACTAACGGTAAATCAGGATGATCCATCCTCATACCATCTTTATTATGGAGATGAACTTGGACGTCCCGGTACATGTCTTACTTTCTTTCATTGGCCAAAACTACCTAAAGGACATCGCGGAACAAGTGAGGTTAGAGCTACTGCGTTTCTTGTTCCAGAAAATTCAATAAACTATTGGATTAATAGGTTAAAGAGCAAGCATGTCGAATATAGTGGGCCTGAACAACGATTTGATGAAGAGCAAATAATTACGCTTGTAGATCCTGATGGTCTACAGTTGGAGTTAGTTGCACATAAATCTGCTCACGAAAGAAATGTAAACTTGTGGAAAAAAGGACCTATTCCTATTGAACATGCTATAAGAGGATTTTATTCTGTAACCCTTGCAGAAGAGGGTTATGAACGCACAGCATCTATTTTAACTAACGAATTAGGATTCGTTGCTACACGTCGCCAAGGCAATAGATTCCGATTTGAAATATCTAATACATCCAAAGATATTCCAATAGAAGAAAAACAAATAGAAGGAGGCGCCCGTATTGTGGATGTCATATGTACACCTGATAGCCAAGATGCAAGTATCGGAACTGGTTCAGTTCATCATGTAGCATGGCGTACGCCTAACGATAAAGAACAGAAGAATCTGCGCCAAAATATTATAATAGCGGGTTTAAATGCAACACCTGTTATCAACAGATTTTACTTTCATTCAGTTTATTTTCGCGAGCCTGGTGGTATACTTTTTGAAATTGCTACTAATACTCCTGGATTTACTGTTGATGAGAAAGCAGAAGAACTTGGTATGAATCTTGTTCTTCCTCCCTGGTTCGAATCTATACGTAAAGACCTCGAGAAAATTCTACCTAAAATACATAGACTGGATAAGGAAAGTAAGCATGATGGAGTATAGCACAACGAGATAAAGCAGAAGACCAAGAATTAGAAGGATTAGAAGAGGAGGAGGAGGAGTTAGTAAACAATAGAATCGAATACTCACGGTACTCAAATATTCACCAAGGCATTACTTTTTTACCTCATACTTTTTTTATTCCAAATATACTATTTGAACTTCCTAAAAGCAGTATACATACATGCTTTTGCAGATAAAATATATACTACTATTATAAGCCAATAATAAGAATAACCCTCAGATTTATTAACAAAATTAAGAATCAAATTTAAATATTAATTGAGAGTTATCGCTGATAATGAATTAGCATTAAATCAAATGCAATTAGTAACAAGAAATTTATTATTATTTTTATTTTATTTTATTTTATATAAAATATTTAAAAAATAAAAAGAATAAAGTAACTATAATATTTAAATAAAGAAATATAAAAAATGTTATCTTTTGCATTAGTACGATAAAATTCTGACTATGATGGTATTATTGGTAACATGTGAGCCAAACTTGAACTATTATAATTTAATTATAAAATCTTAGAGATTGGATATGTAAACAAATCAACAAATAAAATCTATTTTCCAAATGTAACAAACATAATGATTGCGGCAATTGTCATGATAATAAAGGTCATCCAACCAATAATGTTTGTTAGATGTCCATTTGTCTTTTCTTTGAGAATCTGTTTATCGTTGGCTATTTTCATTATTACAAATAGTATGGGTACAGATACAACCCCGTTAATTACTGAAGCATACACTAGTGCTTTAATTGGATTGATACCAATAAAATTCATAACCAAACCGATTAACCCACTTATTACAATGATAATGTAAAATGCTTTTGCCTGTTTGAACTTTTTACTTAATCCTTGTTTCCATCCAAAGGTATCAGATAGAGCGTATGCAGTAGAACTAGCTAATACTGGTATAGATAAAAGACCAGTTCCAACAATTCCCATTGCGAAAATTGATTTTGAAATTATTCCTGAGTTTGGAAATGACTTAACCAAAGGCTCCAAAGATTTTGCTGCTTGTTCTGCACTTTGTATATCTGTAACGCCATGATTGTGTAAACTTCCTGCTGTAGTAATAATTATTGCCCAAGTGATAAAATGTGCAAAACCTATACCAATGGCAGTATCTATCATCATTGATTTTACCTCTTTTTTTGAAACCTTTGGTTTTCCTTTACCAATTTCTTTTATCTTTTTTTCTGATACTTCTTCCTCTACTTCTTCAGAAGCTTGCCAAAAAAACAAATAAGGGGAAATAGTTGTTCCAAGAATAGCTACAAGCATTGTTGCAAAATCGGTAGTAAATTCGATATGGGGAACTAGAGTAGCTATTAAAATTTGATACCAATTGCCACCCACAATTATAGCAGTTATAATATAAGTAAAAAGTGAAAGAGTCAAATATTTTAATATTTTTACATATCTTTTATATGGTATCAAAATAATTGCAGATATGATAAAAATTGTAAAAATTATACTAAAAATATTCAAAGGTATTTGAGGAAGCATAAGGCTAGTTGATGCAGCCATTGCGCCAATATCAGCACCAATATTTATTGTATTTGCAATGAGAAGAAGGGAGATAAGTGGCAAAACAACTTTTCTTGAATATTTTTTTTCAATGATTGTTGCAAGGCCTCTGCCTGTTAAAAGGCCAATTCTAGCACATATTCCTTGAACAACCGTTATCGAAGGATATAGAAAAATTACTGTCCATAGCATCCCAAACCCAAACTTTGCCCCAGCCTGAGCAAAAGTTGCAATACTAGAGGGATCATCATCCGATGCACCTGTAATTAATCCTGGACCTAAAGATTTGAGAAATGATTTAAATGACAATTAAATCAGATTTTAATTATTTAATAAAGTAAAATTAAATTTTACTTTTATATTATTATTTTTGATACTGTATTCTTTTAGAATTAAAATTATATTCATGGCAATAACAAACAATAAAAAAAACATATTTATTTTTTCAAAGGTAAATAAAATGAGAAGCTGGCACCTTTGCCATCTTTATTATTTGCAGCCCAGATTTCCCCGCCATGATTTTCAATGATATTTTTACAAATATATAATCCTAGTCCAGTTCCTTGAAAAGATTTTGTAGTAAATTTTTTAAAAATTTGTGGCAATATATCGTTATCAATACCCATACCTGTATCTTTTATACTAATAACGACTTTTTCATTGGTATCGTTATCATTATCTTTTCTTTTATCCATGTTTATAGAAATCGTCCCCTCCTTTTCAATAAATTTTATAGAATTATTAATCAAATTGGCAATTACTTGAGATATTCTATTTTTATCCGCATAAATTATAATTGGCTCAATAATGTTAGTATTGTATTCAAATTTTATTTTTTTATTATATTCCAAGTTATTTTGGAATTCTTTTATATTCATTTGTATTAATTCATCAAGATTAAATTCTTCTTTATTTAACGGCAATGCATTACTTTCAAATCGGGTTACATCCAAAATATCTTCAGCCAAATTTTTTAATCGCTTTGTATTTTTTATAACGACATCAAGTAATTCCTTTTGTTCTTTATCGTTTAATCTATTTTTAATTACTTCCGTTAATCCCAGCATTGGTTGTATTGGAGTTCGTAATTCATGAGCTGCTATATTAATAAATTCTTTTTGCATTTTATCATGAACTTTGAGCAGTTCATTGGCTGTTTTAAGTTTTATATTGGTCAAAGAGATTTGCTTATTTGACTCTTCCAATTCTTTTGTTCTTTTCTTTACTTCACTATCTAAAACACTATTCCATCTAATAAGAAAGAAAATCAATATGATGATTGCAGAGGTGATTCCAGCAATAAGTGAAAACATTTCTAATCTTTCTGTAGCATATGACGTCATTAATTTTTGAATAAATTATTGATGTAGGTGTAATTACAAAGAGTGAATATCGTGGCATTGGGTTCCCCTCCAAGAAAATTGGATATCCTGTGTTTAATCTTTCACCATTTCTAAAATTATATATGCTATAGGATGGTTTTCCGGTTGCAATTACCAATTTAACTTGATTTTTTAGTAATTCATTATTTCCTGTAATTTTTTGAGTCTCTTTACCAAAAAATGGCAATCCAATTAATGATGGTACAGGATGTACCAGTTGAATTGATTTGCTATCAAGTACGGCAATATATGATGAGTTTATATTGTATATGTTTCCAAAATGTTTAAAGAATTTGCTTGCAGGTATAACAGCTCCCACCAATCCAATATAATCTTTTTTTGTATTATTATTTACAATAATGGGATAAGTAATTCCAATTTTATATTTTCCATCAATCCCTTTATAACCATCAGAGAATACTGGTGATAATGTATTTTTTGTTTGGACTACCATTTCTCTGCTTGAAAAATTGGTTCCAATATGAGTTGCTTGTTCTTTTGATACAACATTCATTTTTGCTATTCCATTATTATCAAGTACAAATAGTCTATCAACAGGTATTATTTCATTTATTTGACGATAACTGGTTTTCCAATATGCTTTGTGTATTATTAGATTGAAAATCCTCATCCTGTAGATATTTAGAATAAGCAAGACCATGCAAGCTTGTGCTAATTAAAATTAGATTAGATTTGATATTTTCAGAAAGAGCTTTGGTTGTATCCATTTGATCTTTTAGGTGTTGATCGAATATGGTATTTTTAATTCTATTTTCGTATTGATGCTGAAAATAAAAGAATAATGCAAATGAGATTGCGATAATGATTAAAGTAATAATAATAATAATTCTTTTTACGGAATATTTTTGATTAAGGTGATTTTTTTTATTGAATAATCTTTTTATTTTAATCGATTTCACCACAGCAATCGACCATTATTATTTACTCAATATTCATGCTTAATAAAATACTATTTGATTTTTTTAAATTTTATATTATAGTTAAAATACATTTATCATTATCATTGAAATAACTTTACCTTTTTTTCAGATGATTTAGAATAATGTTATCATATTAATCAAAGAATACAATTTTTTCACATAAATATTTTGTGAATGTTTAACATTTTGCATTTTATATTCATAACATCCATAAAAAGAATAATTAAAACATGTCATTATTCTTATATATACTATTATTATTTTTAAAATTTCATCAATACTATTTCAATTTCCAAATTACATTTTTTCTTTTTTTTATTAGTAGAAACAAAATAATCTAATTTTGAACCTGCTGATTTTGTATTATATAATTGAATTTATAGTATGTTGCAATGATATGGTATATGATGACTGATAATAGTGGCGAAAAAAATAAGAGTAAAGTCGTTGTTATTACGGGTTCAAGTAAAGGTATAGGAAAAGCTATCGCCAAAGAATTTGCTAAAAGTGGCTATTCATTAGTATTGAATGCAAGAAATAAAGATGAACTGGAGCAGACTACTAATGAATTAACTAAGGAAATTAAAGGAAATAATACTAGAATTTCTTTTATTGTGGGCGATATATCTCAAGAACAAACTTGTAAAACATTAATAGATGAAGCAATTAACAAATTTGGCAGAATTGATGTATTAGTTAACAATGCTGGAATTGGTGGTACATCAAAGAAAATAATTGAATTAGATTTAAATGATTGGAATGAGGTTATTGATATAAATCTAAAAGGTGCCTTTCTTTGCACAAGGGAAGCATTAAAATATATGCTGGAAAATAGCAAGAAAAGTAACAGTAACAATAATTATTCTATTATTAATATATCATCTGTACACGAGTCTATACCTCAGCCAGAATCAGTTCCTTATGCAGTATCAAAAGGAGGAATGATGATGTTGACTAAAAATGTAGCTTTTGAAGTAGCAGATAAAGGTATTCGTGTAAACGGTATTGCTCCTGGAGCTATAGCTACTGATATGAATAAAGAAATATTAGAAGATAAAGAAAAGAAAAAACAAGAAGAGCAAAAGATTCCAATGCATAGAATAGCACAAGCTGAAGAAATAGCAAAAGTAGCACTATTTTTAGCTTCATCTGATGCTAGCTATATCACAGGAACGACTGTTTATGCAGATGGCGGTTTAACGCTTTCGTCTTAATCTGTATCTATCTTTATTCTCATTTTTCTACTAATCAGATCTTTTTTTTACTAAAATAAAGATAATTATTTTATTTTATATATGTTGGTTAATTTATTCTAATTTGCCTTTTGTCAGAGGTCTTGTAGGTATCTCATCTCTACTAATATCAAGTTTTTTAAAAATATCTCTAGATTTTTCTGACCCATACTCTTCTATATCTATTCCAAATTCTCTGTTAATTGTATCCTTTCCTTCCCTGGCTCCAATAAGTATAACTTGTGCATTCAGATAGTCTATATAGTTTGTATTTTTTGTCAAGGATACAAAAGTCTCATTTTCATCAAACTCCTTTAATACTTTGTCTGGATACCTGGGAGATTCCTCTGAACTAGGATAACCAGCTGGAGTAGGCTTTTTAGGATTTATGACTGATATAATATAACTTGCCTCTTTTTCTATGCTAAATTCTTTTTGTGCTTCGCCTGGCTCTTGTGGGGTTTCAAGTTTATAAGCAATCTCTGCATGATTTTTGTGTCTTACTATAATGTATTTTCCAAAGCCAGTCGGACGTGCACCATCTCCTTTTCTAAATTCATCTGAAAATAATTCTTTTGTTAGATCATGTTTATTTTCAAAAATTCCACCTACTCTAGCCCAATAGCGTTCAGATGCTCTAGCCTCACTATCTCTTATTTCTGGAAGTGATTTTTTACCTATAACAAATAACCTATAGAATTGACTGCCATTGTTACTTTGACTTTTTTGAACATTATGTTCTGGTGCAGTAATCATGAAAAATCTTCTAACATCATCGATATTTTTTACCTCCTGTGAATTTTTCTTTGGACGATAAAAAAAGTAAATATCGCCTTGTTCTAAAATTTCAGGTTCATCATTATTAATTTTATTCTTATTATCTTTTTCATGCTGGCTCATAACTATTTTATTTATTTAGTCTTCTTTTATTTAAAATAGGTACAAAAAACTATCTAAAGTCCTCTAATTCCCAAAAATTACTTTTACCTTAAAATTTTTTTTTATATTATTTTTAGTATTAAAAGATTTAATTCAAATATATTTGCTACATTCAGATAATTTATTAATATGAACCATTAGTTTTAGTCATGTCTAAAATCGAACTTACAAAAGAGGATTTAGCAGTTATAGATAAAGCAGTTACTTTCATCTCGACAGCAAAAAATAATGTTTCAGCAGATAAAAAGATAGAAGAATACATTAATGAAATTAAAAATAATATGCAAGTTGTGCAATCTAAATTGCACAACCAAATGGACAAAGCATCGAAAGTTCGGATAGAATCTGACAGTATGGGCAAAATTGAAGTTCCTGCAAATAGGTATTGGGCTGCCCAAACTCAACGCTCGCTTCATCATTTTTCTATTGGCAATGACTTGATGCCAATTGAAGTAATCCATGCATTAGCACTGGTTAAAAAATGTGCGGCTATTGTTAATTCTTCATATAAAAAAAACGATGAGAATACGGAATTGCTTTCAAAAGATAAAGCATATAGTATTATAAAAGCATCAGATGAAATTCTTTCAGGGAATCTTGATTTAGATTTTCCTCTTTATGTATGGCAAACAGGCTCGGGAACACAATCAAATATGAACGTTAATGAGGTAATTGCAAATCGTGCAAATGAGATTTCCGAAAGTCAGGAAAAGTCAGGGAAAAAAATACATCCTAACGATGATGTAAATATGTCACAATCTTCAAACGACGTATTTCCTACCGCTATGCATATTGCGACTGTATTAGAAATTGAAGGAAGTCCAACGCTATCTTTGAACCCTTTAAAAGACAATTCTATAAATGATAATAATTTAATCCATAGTACCAACAAAAGGATGCCTTTATTGAAAAGTATCTACAAATTACGTAATTCTTTAAATGAAAAAGCTAAAGATTATCACGATATAATCAAAGTCGGTAGAACCCATCTTCAGGATGCAGTTCCTTTAACCTTTGGACAAGAGATTTCAGGATGGGTTGCTCAACTAGACATTTGTTACAAATACATTAAACAAGCAGTAGACGGAGCTTACGATCTTGCCATTGGCGGAACAGCAGTAGGAACAGGATTGGATTCATTTAAATCATTTGGGGAAGAAATGGCTTTACAAATTTCAAAGGAAACTGGTATGCCCTTTCGTTCATCACCGAATAAATTTGCTTCATTATCAAATCATGACCCAATTGTCCATATTAGCGGTGCACTAAAAACACTGGCTTGTTCGCTTATGAAAATTGCAAATGATATTCGATGGTTAGCATCAGGACCACGATGTGGAATTGGAGAAATACGTATTCCTGAAAAAGAGCCCGGCTCTTCTATAATGCCAGGAAAAGTAAATCCAACTCAATGCGAAGCAATGACTATGGTGTGTTGCCAAGTAATAGGAAATGATATGACAATAGGAATGGCAGGCTCACAAGGCAATTTTGAGCTTAATGTATTTAAGCCTGTAATTATATTCAATTTGTTACAATCGATACAACTATTATCGGATGTTTGCAATACATTTTGTGATTTTTGCATTAATGATGTTGAATACCTTCACAAAGAAAGTAAAGGTCCCAATGGAATAGAGCCTAATATTGAACATATGAATAAACTAGTTACAAATTCACTAATGTTAGTAACTGCATTAAAATCAAAAATAGGGTATGATAAGGCTGCTAAAATTGCAAAAAAGGCATATGATGAAGAAATAACACTTCGCCAAGCATCAGTCAAATTGGGCTTTTTGTCTGAAGAAGAATATGATGCTATTGTAAATCCAGAGGACATGATTCATCCTAAACTGTAGGTATTGATAATTTCTTGTAGCTGGAGAGGGTTCATTCCTTCAAAAAAAAAACAAATGGTCTTTAATTCTATTGTTTTATAATTTGTATTAAATATAGTATAACGAAAAGATGTTGATATATTGATGATTTGAATTCTTAAGTAGTTTGTATAAAGCATTTAAAGTTAAAAACATATAATTATTAATGCATTTTTTATCGTAATGTAGAAATAACACTCTATATAAATTAGAATGGGATATTTGTTACTTCATTAATATTGCCTAAACTATTGATTGATATCACTACCAATAGATTTGCAATTATTTTTTATTTTTAATATTATTGATTTGCAAATTCGGTAGGTCAAATGACTAGGCTAGATAGATAACAAGATCATAATTTATCATCTTTAATATCATAACTTAATTAAATTAGAATATGATTATGAAATGAATTAGTGTAAAACTACAACCATAATTTAATTACATGTTAAAATCATAGTTCAAAAGTTCACAATATGATAATTTTTCTAATGTTTTTTTTTCTCCCTGTTCTATTAGTTCTTTTATTGTTTTAGTAGAAAAATCCGCATTTTTCAACATTGTTGGAGATTCTAATTCGCTTCTAATTATTCTCGTAACAGACTTTATTTCTGCGCCATAGTTTTCTATAAGATTATGATACTCATCTTTTATATTTTTTAATTCTTCGGCACTGATTTTGGATTTGTCTACCAATCTTTCGAATGAGTCATAAAGCTTTTCTATCAGATGTATATGCCTTGTGATTAACTTTGATATCTGTATATTATACATATCTTTATCACTAAATAGAATATCCTTGTAGCGGTTTACGACTTCACCCATATTTGCTGGAAGCCTGTCTATCTTTTGAGGATAATTTTCAACTATGAAAATATTTTTATCGTTTCTAGGTGATACATAGACTACCTCTCTTATAGGAGTATTACTTAACAAGCTCCCATCCCATCCATAAACATTTTCTTCAACTTCGACCCAAGGAAAACCATAAATTGGATAACCTGAACTTGCAAGAATGTGTTTAGCTTTAATTTCCATCTTGGTATTATCAAAAACAAGTGGTTTTCCAGTCATTACATCTACTGCAGTAATGATAAGGCGAGATACAGATGGTAATTCTTCTTGTGTTGCTGCAAGGTTTAATTTTTTATAATCAATATATTTATCAAGGGTCTTTGCAAGTATGGAATGATCATACATATATGTCCAATTTTTTGGATTAAAATAATTCTCAATCTGTTCGCTGTTTATTGTCTCAGTGTTATTCCACCACCATTGCCATCGGGGAACAAACATCTTTGGAACTCCAAACATTGCAGCATTTATAGATGCGGATGATAGCCTCTTTAGTGAATAATTTTTGGTATAGGCATCCCAATCGTACATAAATATATCTGGAATAATATTTAGATTGCTTTCACCAATTTCAATCCAGAAATCTTCAAGATCTTTTTCTGGATGGTCACTTTTGCTACCAACAATTATTGCAGCATTTACAGCTCCAATTGAAGTACCCGCAACAATGTCTATCCGTACATTTTGTTTTACTAGTGTCTTAAAAACACCGCATGCAAAAGAACCTAGAGAACCACCCCCTTGCATAATCAGTACATTTTCTAGATTTCTCGATCTTCTATGTCTTGGATGGCTTGCTTCGTCTATTACATAACTCATTGATTCTTTATTTCAATTTTAAAGTCTAAAAAATTTTCTAATTTGGAATATCGTAGATAATATCATTATATTTTAAAAAAAATAGCTATAATAATTGATTATTTTGGATGAGTATTATCGGGTATGATATGAAAAAGTAATTTGCCTTGCTAATTTAAAATTTTTTTGCCGATTCTTCAAATTTTTTTATAAATATTAGTATCACATTTGAATTGGAATTTGAATTGATTAATAGCAATAATAATTAATCAATTTACAAATAAACATCAAAGAACTAGAGTTGAATAAAAATAAAATAGTAAATAATATCTGCACAAGTTTCCAATATTGATTTACTAAATGAATTTTGATTACCCATTAAAAGAGAAAAATATTAGGATACCAATAAGACAAGATTCTGAAAAATACTATATAGAAAGCATTTTAACAATTCCTAAAGATTCAAAAGGATTAGTCATATTTGTACATGGAAGTGGTAGTGGAAGACATAGTCAAAGAAATCAATACGTATCAAAGGTTCTAAACAAAGATGGTGTTTCTACATTACTACTAGATTTCTTACAGAAGCAGAAGAGAAAACTGATGATTTAACTAGGGAATATCGGTTTAACATTGAACTTTTGGCAGACAGATTGATATTTGTTACAGATTGGCTCATCGAGCAAGGTAACATTAGGAATATGATATTAGGATACTTTGGAGCAAGTACAGGTGCTGCAGCAGCTTTGATTGCAGCAGATAAAAGGCCAAAAAATATTAGTGCTATAGTATCCCGAGGGGGAAGAGTAGATTTATCTTATAGGTATGCTTCTTTAAAAAATATATTCTGTCCAACCTTATTTATAGTTGGAGAAAAAGATATTCAGATTATTGAATGGAATAGACAAGTATTAGATAATTATCTCGAGAATGTGGCAAAAAAAAAGATGGTAATTATTCAAGGAGCAAGTCATTTATTCGAAGAATCTGGCAAATTAGAAGAGGTTGCAAAAAAAGCAAGTGGTTGGTTTCGATGCTATTTTCAAATCAAAGAACATAATATGAATATATAAATAAAAAAATATTCGACAAACTGATCATTTTTTTTTATCTTTTAAAAATATATCTATCAAATCAAAATAATTAACTCTAGATTATATAACATTTAACCTGATAAAACATTCAATTTAAACAGTCAATAAAAAAGACTGAAAACTAAAACATTAAAGTACAAATTAAATCTTGTTGCACAAATTATAACAATAATAATATTTATCTTAAATTAAATATATTCAATAATATTATTATTCTAGATTCATTGAAATATAACATACCTTTACTTTTTCTTTATCGAATTATATTTGTAGTTTGTATTACTATGTTCAATTCGAGGTAAAATTTTGATTCTGTTGGTTAAATCGGTAAAATATTTTATAATTTATTCCTAGCAGTATTTCCAAAAAATTAGTCAATTATAACATGGATATTTTTGTATAATGTATTCGGGTATCTTGCACTCGCAATTGACAAAGTACCTCTCAATTAGATTTATCGCTATATACATGAATAAATAAATTATTTAAGTATAAATAGTTTGATCATAATAATAATTCAATGTCCCAAGATAACAAAAAATATGATTGTCAATGTGGAGCGGCCTTTGATACAGTTGAAGAATTAGACAAACACAACCATGAAGCACATTAAACATAATTAAGGAAATAAAATTATATAAATCATCATATTTTTTATTTCGGTTATCAAATTTTATAAAAAAAATTATTTAGTATACTCAAAGTTTGGTGTATAAAAATCATTAATCAATTCAAATTTAACCTTATAAGGATCGTTATTTTCTATTTTAAAGTATAATGAAAATTGGTATTTTAGGATCAGGTGATGTGGGCCGCAGATTAGGCGATGGGTTTATAGAACTTGGTCACATGGTTAAAATTGGATCGCGGGATCCACAGAAAAGTGAAATCGCGCAATGGATAAGTAATCATGGCAAAGACGGAGAAAAAGCTTCTTCAGGCACTTTTGCAGAAGCCACTTCTTTTGGAGATGTTATTGTAATAGCAACATTATGGGAAGGGACACTAAATGCTATAAAAATGTCAAATCCAAAGAACTTTGATGATAAAATTGTAATTGATGTTACTAATCCATTGGATTTTTCTAGTAATGGGCCACCAACATTGGCTCTAGGATATTCTGATTCGGCAGGTGAAACTATTCAGCGTCTTATTCCACAAGCAAAAGTTGTAAAAGCGTTTAATATAGTTGGTAATCCTCATTTTCTTCATCCCAGTTTTCCTCATGATGGTCCCCCCACTATGTTTATTTGTGGAAACAACAATGAAGCAAAAAAATTTGTAACAGATAATATTCTTACTAAATTTGGATGGGAAGTGATAGATATAGGCGACATTAATGGTTCTCGGCTACTGGAACCCCTTGCTTTGTTATGGATTACCTATTACTTTAAAACTGGGTCTGGGAACCATGCGTTTAAATTACTTCGGAAATAGTGACTGAAATAAACAATTATTTTATACTACACTGTTAACCATTACAAATATTTCTTTACGATAAATCATTGCATCATTTAAGGTCAATGAAAGTAAGAGTATTCTACTGCAAGGAATTGGATCCTGAAATAATTTTGAAAGGAAATAAGATTAGCAGGCAGGCCTTGGATACAATATATAATTTAGTTTGGGAGGGAGAATTTAAAAATATTCTTAATGCAGGTAGAATTTGGATAAAATTTAAAGAAGAGGAACGACCTTTTGGTATACCTTTAAAAGAAAAAAGAAGCCATTACAGAATTTTACCCGGTGATATTATTGAAATAAATGGTAATTTCTATATGGTAAATCAAGTAGGAGTAAGAAAAGTCAGTGTTATTGATTAAATTATCTTTTTATAATTATTATTAATATTAAAATAAATTGATTTTACGGTATAACATGAGAATAGAATAAAATCTACATCGCGATGTTTATTTATAATATATTTAAAGAAATGGATAATTAATATAACCAAGATTGTATATTTTTTAAAGGTAAAGACTGTTATGAAAAAAAAACGTGATAATTATGCTAATAAGATTAACAGAAATAAGAAAATTAATAAATTTATTATTGTTGGCGTAGTTGTGGCTATCGCTCTAATTGTAGGAGTGGCGGTAGCAACCATTAAAATGCCATTCGCAAACGCTATCGTACCTATAGATGGCATACAATGCAATAATATGGAGCAATCTGTTTTTCATATACATGCACATCTTAACATCTTTATAAATGGACAAAATTATACAGTTCCAGCCAAAATTGGTATAACTAGTACTTGTTTTTATTGGCTGCATACTCATGATGAAACAGGGACAATCCACATAGAATCACCTATACATCAGAATTATACCTTGGGTCAATTTTTCGACATATGGAAAAAGAATTTTAGTAATACCCAAATATTCAACAATACCGTTAGTGGAGCAAATCCATTGAATGTTTATGTAAACGGAACAAAGGCTCCAAATGGAACAAATTTCAAGGATATAGTCCTTCATGCTCATGATGTCATAACAGTAGTCTATGGTAAACCTCCTAGTGCTATACCTACAAAAGCTGATTTCTCATCTGCAGAAGCTCCTTAATATAAATAATATCTTTTCCTTTTTTTTAAACAGAATGAATTAAAATATATAAAATCCATTAAAATCTCAAGACGTCTATTAAATCAAAATCATAGAATGATTTATAAAAATATTCATATAATTCTCTCAACCAAATATGTGTTAAAACGATAATAAAAATATAATAAAAAAAAGCAAAAATTCTTTTTCCATATGTCGAAAAATTTAAACATTAAGAGTGCCCTTAATGACTAATAATTTTCATAAATTATTATGATAAAATATTTATAGAATGATATTTTTAAATTTTTTTTTAATTATCATGAAAATTGTAAATAAATGATTGGTTATAAGATACTTTCAAATATTTTTATTTTAATTATAATAAACGCAATTTTAAATATAAATTTTAAATTTTAATATTTATAACATTATGTTCACCTTTTTTCTAATAAATGCTTATTGAGATAGTAATACGAAATATAATAGAGAATTAGTGATTTAAGATATTTTTAAATGCATAAAAAGATCAAATGCAAAATTATATAATTATATAATTGACTTGTATTTTCTAAAATATCAAAATAAAAATATGATACCAAGTTAATAATATGTTGTAATTTGAATTAGATGACTTCAAAGGTTTTTGTAATATATTTGAAAATATCTCTTTGCTAATTATGATCCTTTCTAATAATTTTACAATTTTTACAATAATACTCACCCTTATGAATCAAATCTAATTTTCCATGGCATTTATAACAAGAAAGACGTTGCTTTTCCTCTAATTTCCTTTTTACCATTCTAATAGCAAATGGAATAATAAATGAGGTCAAGATATATGCTAGTAAGCGCATTAGAAAACCATTACTTGATCTATTTTGATTTCGAGAAAATCTCATATTTGTATATACTATTTTATAGTTAAATGCTCTATATTAATAAAATTACATTACATAATATGTGCAATGTAATTTTATCAAAACAATTGCTTTCAAATTATCATAAATTCAAACAACTTTGATTATGTTCTCTACATATCTATTTTTTAAAAAAAATCACATTATTGTCCAATAAATTTAGCAAAAATAACAAAATAAAATATAAGTATCTAAATCATATTACCTTTATCATGGTAATTATTCTTAATTTAATTCCACAAAAACATTCGCTGGAATTCCATTTGCTCTTAAACCAATCCTAATCTTCCCCTGTTCGTATTCTATATCTCCAATACTATTTTTTAATCCTCTTGATGCAAAATGTAAACGATTGCTTTTTAGATTTATCTTATATGTTCCATTATTCTCATTATGAATTCCTGACACAAATTGAATATTTCCTCCATTTACTAATTCATAAAGTTCTCTACAAACCGGTTTAATAACATCCCATGATTCCTTTTCTGTAATCTCTTTGCTCAATATTATTAACAAGTTTTTCTTATTTTTATTGTTTCATAATGCGGATATATCAAATTTAAAATATATATTCAACTTATTTTACATATCATATATCTAAATTAATATTTCTAGAAACATAGCCTTCACTTTATAATTCATAAAATAATTTTGCACAATAAAATCAAAAACCAAAAATAGAATTCATTTAAAAACTGATACTATGTTGTGAGATGACCAAAATTGTATATAGCGATTCATTGAATTTTTTGATTTGAATATTTACACATAATACCCTAAAATACGATATTAATATCTACAGAAATGGACATTATAATTATATCATAAATAATAAAAAGTATTTTAACTTAATTCAGAATCTAATACGAGACCTCTTGATGATATATATATGAAAAGTTCTTCTCTTATTGTTGATTGCATTAGCAGTATATTCTTTTTGAAAACAAAACCTATGGATCTATGAACTCAATTATTAGTAACAATTGCTACTAATTCAAAGTAAGATTCTAATTTGAATTCTGTTTGATTTGTAATTCTAACAGTTGATAATAAAGTTACATTTTAGAATATTAAAAAAAGCATAATCAAATCCATGAAAACCTTGTTATGCATATAATGCTCATATGACTCTAGAAAGGCATCAAAAGTATTTTCAATCGCTTTTTCATAAACCATAAACTAAAAAATAATATGATCTTGTAAAATATATTGATACCAAGATATTGATATATTTTGTTATTATATAAATAATTAAATACTGGATGAATTAAATATTGTATCGCATAGAATTAATTTTTATATATTTATAGTATAATATGCAAAGGTTGTCATAGTGTTTAGTAGAGATAAAATAGAAAGTATAGTATAATTATTCGTAAAATGCTTGAATAGTTTAGGTTAGTAAAGCCACAACAATTTATTACAGGATGAAAAATTGTCAAAGTTATATTCGAATAATATCTCATCAGAACCTTTTAAACTAATATATGACATATTTTTGTATTTGAAGATATATTGAGTATTTGTTGATTTTATAATTTATACAAAAGAACTTCTATAGTTGTTTTTTATCTTTTTTGTATGAATGGTTTCTTTTTATATGATCCTTTAATTCATCCATATTCAAAAATTTGAGGCCACAATTTGAACAATCATATGAACTTTTATTGCTATGATATAATAATTGATGATGCATATAATTTTCAACTTTGTGGAATCGTCTCCCGCAGATTTGACATTTATGTTTTTTCAAAAAATTAAATAATTTCATATTTTAATATAAAAATTTATTAAATGAAATATATAATATTTAACTAAATTTTTTTGTATCCAATATCTTTTTTTAATATATAAAATCAAATATGGGAAAATAGATTTATCCAAATATTATTTTCCTAAATGCCATAATAAAATCAAACATATAATCAATTTTTAAAGTTATTTAATTATTTCATTAAAAAAATATTTTATAAATATTAAAATAAAATTTTGCGATATGTTAATAAAAAATATATTCTCTTTTAATAGTTAAAGTAAATAATGCAAGAATTTTTTCAAGAATGGTATAGAAGAGAATAATTTTTTATTTATCATATATATAGAATGGAGATTGATTAATGTTTAATAATACTCAGATTTACTATTTACATATTTATATATATATTATTTATACTATTAAAAGAATATTTCTACTTTGATTCAAATGCAATTTTTTTATTTTAATTATTTTTAGAAAATCAAATATTTCAAAATGACATGCGACAACTATTTTTTACATGTATATTAACTCAAAGTTGATTCAATAAAAAACAAAATAGGAAAAGTGATGCTAAAGAGATTCGATAATTTTTTCAATTGCTTGGTTGTAATTTAACATCCCTTTTTTCTTTGCATACAATTCTAAGGCCTTTATCTGATCTGGTGTAAAACAAATTGGCATTGATTGTTTTTCATTATTCATATATTGTTTATATTTATACAAATATTAATATCTTATTTTGTCTATGTGGCTAATTTTTGTTCAAAATATTAATAATAAGATTATCGCCTACTTGTGGTTTTCCATAGTTTTCATATTTTCTTTTAGGCATTGTAATCGATATCTGTGTTTGGGGATAAGATTGGATAACTGTTTGAGGTTGTGCGTTTAACATTGCCTCCATAATAGGCTGTATTTGATCTTTCATTTCCTTGTCAGGAATGGCTCTATTTATTGCTTCAAGCATCAGCTGTTGTTGTGAAACGGGTTCTAATTCCATATCCTCAATTAAAGTGAGAGTCACAGAGACACCATTGTCATTTAAGTTTTTAACTTTGTAGATATTTTCCTGAACTTCCATTATAAATAAAATGCAGTTAACCTTTTTATTAATTGTATTTATATAATTATATCATAATTGAAATGTATATAAATAAAAAATTTTATAACTAGTCATTTTATGGACCGGTCCAAAATGAGCCTTGCCAAAGAGAAATAATTCTTGTTTTATCTGTTTTTATTTGTCAAAATTCAATATATGTTAAAATATTACTAGCAATAGTATCTTTTTATTTAATAATTAAATTGTAATCATTATTTTTAATTCAATACTCTATGGATAAAAGGGAATAAATAGTTATTTACCAAAAATTACCCTTGTCTGAACAATCATGTTCTGCACCACATTTAAAACATTTAAGATGACAAGCAGACATTGCATTCATTTCAAAACCACATCTGATGCATAAAAGTGGTTTTTTTTTACTTTCCTGTTTATCAGAAAATGTAGTCATTTTTCAACCAAATATTATTTAAAATTGCTTTTAAATTATTTGGACAAATTGTTATTGCCTTTGTATTAAATTTTACTGTACAATTGATTATGACTAATGAGTTAATTAAGAATTAATCACTAATTATATATACATGAATTGTCTTTTAATATATTTTATTTAAAAATAAAAAGGTTATTTTATATTCTAATTTTAAATATCTAATCCTTGTATTTCTAAATCAAAACAAAAGATAGGTTCTGATATATTTGATGCTTAATGGAAAAGGAATAAAATAAAACTATATAACTTTTTAAAATCATGTTGAGAATCATGCCATATCATCCTCTACTATTACAAAAAATGAGTTATAAGAACTAGTGTTTCGGTATCAAAGATCAATAATAAAATCGTTCTTTTCTACCTTTATTTAGATATTTATTAATTTGTAAACTATATATCTAATTAATAATGGTAATGTGATTAAAATTATTGATACAACCATACTTTGTTTATCTGCGATTATTACAATCAAGAAAAATAAAGTCCAAATAATTATGAATATAGTAAATAGTATTCCAAATAGTCGTCTAAAATCTATTTGAGACATTAACTTTCATTTAATTGACGCATGGTTATTTATTATCTTTACCTAAATAGAGAATTATCGGTATTTATCTATATTTATCATTTTCTTTCTAATATAATAAACTTTCATATTAAAACTACAACCCTTTTTTAATATAAAATTTGAAATGTTTTAACTTTGCAAATACTTTAAAGGAAAATTAAAGATAGTTATTTACTCTTGAGCACTCCAGAAATTTTTAGTTTCAGATAATCAGAAAATATCTCATCTTGAATTTCAAAATATTTTCTATTTTCGGGATTTCTTTCTTCTTGCAAATATGCAGTTATTTTTTTTTCTAGATTATTTATAAAATTGTAAAATTCATTATTATCCCCCTTGTAACTTTTAGAATAATCAAAATCAATGGTATCGGTCATAACTCCATCTATAAAACCATTTACTGTTTTTTCTTTCATTAGTCCAAATTTAAATTTTGAAGATTCGCTCATAGTCTATTATAATAATTTTAATTATGTTAATATATATTCTTTAACTATAGTATTGTTAATTAGATATTGGATAAAGGTATTATTTCAGTAGTCCTCTTTCTCCATTTTATTTTCTAAATTTATAAATAAAAACTACTATGGTTTGGTTTATCTAATCAAAATATAATCCAAGATATTTATAAGTTGTACATTAAATATATTCTTAAAAAAAGATATTTTCCATCACTATAAATCAAATACCAAAAATTACATAGATTTTTTATTAAAATGAATCTTAATTTAATATCAGTATTACAAAGGTAATATAATAAAATAGAATCAAAGATATCTATAAAAAAATATTTTATATCTGAATCAAAAATAAATAATTTTTATTTAACATTTATGTTATTGAATTCCTTTTTTAAATTTAAATTCTACGACAATCATTCCAAATATATAAAGAAAAACCATTGGTCCGACAACAAACCACATCGTGATACCACTTCCATCAGGTGTTATAAAAGCACCCAAAATGATTAATATAATTATCACATATCGAAAATTGTTTCTCCAAAAATGAGGTCTTACGATATTAATTCTGGTCAGTATCCACATTACTAATGGAAATTGATAGGAAAAGCCAAATAAAATCAATAAATATGTTACAAATGAAATAAATTGCGTTATATCAAAAAAAGAGTTTACTCCCATTGATTGACCATATTTATATAAAAACTCAATTGAATATGGAATTACAATAGAATAAGAGAAAAAACATCCGGCTGTAAAAAGACCGATTGAAGGAAATATAATACTTTTAATTATTTTTTTTTCATGAAAGTAAAGTGCAGGCTCAATAAATGAAATCAATTCTCTCAACATTATTGGTATAGTAACAATTATTCCTACTAGGATTGCCACATAGATCTGTGCAGTAAAAGCTTGACCAGGTGCAACTTGAATAAGAGTGACACTACTTGGTAATAAAGTGTCCTTCATATAAGAGATTATTTGAACAGAAATGTTATGTACGGAGTTAGGATATAGTATTGGTATTCTGTAGTCACCAAGGTTAATCATAGTAAGACTCATGGTCATACATAGGAGTATAACTATTATTACAGAAATTGATATTCTAATGATTCTGCCTCTAATTTCATGCAATAATTTTGAAAATGGTGTTTCCTCAGATGCCTTGGCAACCATTAAGTTACTCTTCCTCCCAAATAAGTTATTACAATTATCTAGATATTAAAAAATATCGATTAATATTAGATATAAATTAAATTAATTAAATTAAAAAAGACAAAGAAAAATAAACAAAGACAACTAAATATATTATCTTGACTTTATTATTACATGGATACAGATTCCATATTTAAACAAAATATGGAAGATAATTTCGGTAGAGTTGCAAAAAAGCTCCGGATTTCGGTTACCGATAGATGCAATATGCGATGTGTCTATTGTATGCCAGATAATAATGCCTCATGGTTTGAGCAAAATAATATTTTAAATTATGACCAAATTGTTCGCTTGGTCACCATATTTACAAAATTCGGTGTTGAAAAAATCAAGATTACTGGAGGCGAACCAACTGTACGTCCAAAAATAGAAGATCTAATAAAATCCATTTCCAATCTTAATGGAATAAAATCGATTAGTATGACGACAAACGGGATTTTACTAAAGGATAAAGTAAAACAACTTAAAGAATCAGGACTTGAGAGTGTAAATATTAGTCTGGATACATTTGATTCTGAACGATTTAAATCAATAACTGGAATCGAGAATGGTCTCAATAAAGTTCTAGAATCGATATTTGCTGCCAAATCAGCAGGCATACAGGTAAAAATAAATACAGTAATAATGAGGAATTGGAATGATGATGAAATAGTTCACTTTGCACAATTTTCAAGAGAAACCGGCATTGCAGTAAAATTTATAGAATTTATGCCTTTGGATGGGACAGGCATATGGAGTAATAATTTAGTTTTTAGCAAACAGGAGATGATTGATATAATAGAAACCAAGATAAACAAATTAGTACCATTATATAATGATAATTCAGACCCCGCAAGACTATATTCTTTTAAGGATGGAAAGAGCGTTATTGGATTTATCGCATCTATTACAGAACCATTTTGTCAATACTGCGATAGGGTAAGAATAACCTCAAATGGAAAGTTTCTTACCTGCTTATTTGAGAAAAATGGTTATGATCTAAAGAAACTATTGCAGCAAGGAAAGTCCGATGTAGAAATTGGTGAATATATTTTAGAATCAATCAAGAAAAAACCTGAAGGCATAATAAGTATAATAAAATCAAATTCATTAAAACCCTCTTTAAACAAAATGCATACTATTGGTGGATAATAAATATCCCAAATAAAAATACCTTTAATGTAACAAATAAAAAAAAGTACGACATGTATGCTCCTAACATTATAGCAGAGCAATAGACTGATCTTTCTGTACAAAAATAGATTGTAAACTCAATAATTTATTAGTTTTGATTGACAGATGATTATATTATATTATGTAATATTTGCATTCACTTTTTTTTGAAAACATAAGTGATATACTATTCCTTTTTTTATGAATGTTTGTTGATAAAGTACAGAATTCATGTATATTTAGTTACTATTTTTTATCAAATAATTCAAAAATTATATTTTTATATATTCTATTAGTCTATAGTCAGAATTCTAGAAAGGTTCGAATTATAATACAATTCTATTGTTAGAATAAAAATATCTTACTGATACTCTATAAAATACTTTAGTTTAAACAAAGAATACTGGATTTGGATTAAACCATATTATTGTACTTTCTACACCCAAGTTATAGACAGATGCTTTTAACACCAATATGTCACAAGTTATTGAATTTACACGATATAGGTTATCACATATCCTCTTTTTACTTGGGAAAATGTGAATTCATCTATCATCTCGTCCCTACATACATGTTTATTCTTCCATTAGTGTTTTTTATCTTTATATTTTTGAACTGCTATTTTAATACAGTTAGCTTTCTTGACAACTAATAAATTTTAATTTTAATGAAGGAAAATTTTTCTCACCCTTTATAACCTACATTTTCTAAATGAAAAAATAATTGAAGTTGTGTTTACAATCGTAGATAACGCCCACTACGCTAATGACTTTATTATATTATTGTTCTTTGAAATATCCTCTACCAACTTATTTAGTATCCTTATATCATAAACATTTTCCTTTGTTACTTTCATACATACTATTGGATACCGTACTAAACAGACCCAGATAAACTATTTTTATTTAGTTAATAATATTCAACCAAGTTTGATAATGCTAATGGCTGTCAAAATTTTCTTGACCATTAGCCAAGGAGAAAGATACTTGGTTATTCAAATTCATACTTTTTCGTCTATCATGTTATAACCAGAAGCACCATTTGGATATGGATCGGCAAAATTAGATATCTGAACTTTTCCGGTTTTATCCGTGGCTCTAACAACTATTTTATACTCCCCAGTTACTTTAGGTGTAAACGCGGTAGTCCAGAGAACCCAAGTATATTTAGAAAGAGGTTCTTTGACAATAGCCGACTTCCATGTATTACCTCCATCAGTACTCACCTCGATCTTTGATATTCCACGGTCCCCTGCATAGGCAATACCTGAAATAGGACTTGTTTTACCAATTGTTAAATCATCGCTAACTAGATGAGGGAATCTATTTCTAATTTGTTGGTTGCCAGGAGTAACTATTGATGAATATATATTACTATTCATATCATTTGTCCAGCCCTTTCTCTGCCAAAATCCTTCATAAGTTTTATCAACAAGCTCTATTTCAGTAATCCATTTTGGATTCATCATTCCATAAAATCCTGGAACTATTGCTCTTAGGGGAAAACCATGATCATTTGGTAAAGGAATGTTATTCATATTATATGCCAAAATTGTTCCGTCCATCAAACCACTTTCTATAGGAATTCCAACATCATATCCATCAGAACATCGAAATACAATATATTTTACTTGGGATTTAACTTGGGCCTTGGCAAGTATATCTCTAAGACGAACACCTTTCCATAGCGCGGTGCTCACTAAATCTCCACCTATTTTATTGCTAATACATGATAGAGTTGCATATTGTTCTACCGGATTCATAGACTTGATTTGATCGTAATTTAAAACCAACGGATTATTTACCAATCCTTTCACTGATAAAGTCCAACCTGCAGAATCCACTACTGGGACAATTGCGTTTACATCTATCCTATAAAAGAGATATGTTGGAGTTTCTTCAGCATCTATTAATGGAGTTAGTCTTGCATCCTCAAATCCTGTCGGCCTTGTTTTTGATTTAAATTGTGAGTTTTGAGGCAATAAAGAGGAGGAAAGTTGTTGTTCTTGATCAGCTTTAGAAAATAGGCGGTTAAATCCAAAATACATTAGAGGTAAAGCAATTATGGACACAACTAAGGCACGAAGTAAAGCTCTTTTTTTGTAATCTGTGTCTGTAGTTATTTTAGTCTTTGTTGGTGAAATTATTTTATTATGGTCATGAAATTTACCCTCATCAGAAAGTAATGATTTACCTCTTATTTTTTCAAAGAAAAAAGCAAATATAAAGCCGTATGCTAAATGGGGTAGAATAAGTATAATAAGTGGAATAAGTGGAATTGATATTCTCTGACCGGGAGTATTATTTATAATAATAAGGATAAAAAAAACTATCAGCAAAATTACATAAGAAACAAATGATGATAATAATCCTCTTAGTACATACCTTCTTGAATGGATTTTATTATACAAAAATCCTATAAAGATACCTATTATGCCATATACTATTAGATTAACAACAGTAGCACCAAAAAATGTTGAATATTTCGCAAGAGGACCCAAGGTTTCCACTGCTCTAGATTCAATTTCCCCTGAAGTTAATGAAACTAGCGCATGTGAGGCTATTTCAGGAACAAATAATCCATTAATAGATACTTTAAAAATTAATGATAAAGCGAGCGCGGCAGCACCTGCAGCAAGCCCGCAAATAAAGAAAATAATACGATGAAAATGTAATGAATTTCTAACCATGTTTTGATTGAATTAAAGATGGATTTAAGGTTTAATTTAATAGAAAGATGCTTTGAATATTTTAGCTCTTGGTACATAGAACAATTTAAATTAAATAAACCATTACTATGAAATTTGCCTTAATTTATAAATCATTTTCATGGTAAAAATGATCCCCATTTTAATATCACATTATTAATATTTATATCCACATAATTTATATTAAATGTATAAAGAGAAACAATTCGAGAAGATGTATAGGGAAATGTCTTTTGTTTATAATAGATTTTTTTTAAAAAGATGTATTTTATAAAGTTAAAATAAAAATAAGATAAAGTAAAAATAATTCTTTGGAATATGATTTTATAAATAATGGCTATTTGAAAATTAAAAATATACATTTTATTTCAATTCTCAGTAGTTAAAAATTGATTTTTTCTTATTTTATTCTATTTTTTATTTTAACATAAAAAAAATATATTATTTTTCTCTATTTATAAAAAGAAGATAAATGAAAACTTGAATGCAATTCTTCATTTTTTGTATCCAGGTTTTAGAAAAGCATTGTATTAAGAATAATGCAATATTTAAAAGAGAACAGTAAGTTTTGATGACAATTCTCTTTGTGGTAAGACAAGGTAAACTCAATCACTAAAGACTACCTTAATCTTTTCATAGATTTTTACAAAAATAGAAGATGTTACGTTAAGTTAACGGGGAGCATGCTTTCCTTATCTATTACAATCTTTTTATAAATATGATCAAATTCTTTTACTGTGAATTGTATATTGATAACTTAAGATGTATTGTTTTTTAGACTAATATAAAATATATATTTACAAAGGTAGAGAATTGAGGAAATATATTCTCATCCAGATTTTTCATAATAATCATTACTATTTTTATTTTTTTATAATGACCATGTCCATCCATCATTTTAAAAACATGCATCAAACCTGGAAATAGAGCATCAAGTGATTGAGACACTGCATTTACACTCCCAGGTAAATTTATTATTATAGAGTGCCCCCTTATCCCTGCAACTCCTCTAGACAGCATTGATAGGGGCGTTCTTTTCTGTCCGTAATTTCTAAGATTTTCAACAATGCCATTTATCTCCTTTTCCAAAATATTTTTTGTTGCTTCAGGTGTTATATCTCGGGGGCCAACACCAGTTCCTCCAGTTGTTATAATAATGTCGATATTTAATTCATCACAAAACCGTTTTAATTCATATTCTATTATTTTCATTTCATCAGGGATTATTTTATAATCAATTATATTAAAACCATTTTTAGATAATACATCCATTATTATTTTACCGGATTCATCTTGTGCCGGCTTTCTTGAATCGCTAACTACAATGACTATTGCATTCAGTTTTCTGTCAAAAGTTTCATAAAATTCTTTCACTCCCCCATGTTTTTCTAAAACTTTTATTGACTCGATTGTTAAAGATTCATCTATTGGCTTTAACATATCATAAATAGTCAAAGCTGCAATGGTTACTCCTGTTAGCGATTCCATTTCGACTCCAGTTTTCCAAACGCTTTTTACATCAACGATTATTCTAATGAAATTTTGTTCCACCTTGAAGTCCACTTTAATTCCATCTATAGGAATAGGATGACAATATGGAATCAGTTCGGAAGTTTTTTTTACCCCTATAGTTGCAGATATTTTTGCTGCTTCGAAAATATTCCCTTTTGGAGAATTACCATCTTTAATCTTATCTATAATATTAGGATTGACAAATACTAATGCTTGTGCAATTGCAGTCCTTAAAGATTCGGGCTTTTTGCCAACATCAATCATACCCATATCCTATCTAAGTATAACCAATCTATATATAGGAAATGCATTGAATTCTTGAATAAATTGAATTTATGAATATATACGAATAAACATTATAGTTATAAACAGAATAAACCTCCAAATACTCTTTTATCAAATTGTTATTATGCATCATATGGCATACTAGAATTTATGCTGATATTTTTTTAATCTATCTTTAAAAAACATCTAAAAGATTATCATCCAAGTTTTTCAAAAGAATTCATGTTCCTTTCCAGAGTTTGACATAAAATATAAACTTCAATATATCAACAAAGAAAAAAAATTTCTATATTATGTATTAGTTGAAAACAGGTAACAAGATTGGCTCAGAATTAATTTGGCTATGATTCGCTATTGAAATTCAAAGTTGGAAAAGTATCAAACCTTATATATCAAAGGAACGAAAAACCGTTTTTGCAAAATATTATCTATCTAATATTGCAGAAAAATATCGCAAGCAGATTATCCAAACAGACAGAGATATGTGGTATTTATAAGGCTGCTAGTTTTTGAACTTGAAAACATCACTTTCATTCTATTTGCAGAATACTATGGTTGATACTACAAACGATATATCCAAGATATCTTGAGGTTCTATTTACTGTTTTCATTGTGGAGAAAGGAAACATGAATTGAAAAATTGGTGGTTTAACCTTTTGGAGATTATCATAACAGGGAATCATTTGTTATAGAATAATAGCCTTAGGAACAAATTGTATTAACCTTTTTTATATACTATTTTCTTTAGAGGTATATTTTCCTTCACGGATGACTTTGGGAGATGTGGTTTTAAACATAGCATAAATGAGACCGCCTTCTTTAATTTCAAGATAAATTTTAGATTCGTTTGTAATCCTGGATACTAAATAAATGTTATCTGACACTAAGTGTATATCAACAATACCTAATGCTGTACCATTATTAGTAATTTTAACTATTCTTGTCTTTATAATATTTCGTGCACTTGTTTTTACTCGTTCTTTTGAAAGGATTATATCTTCTGGTCTAACTAAGATCCCGACTCTATAATTAATTGTATGATCGCCCTGAATTTCCAGCATATGAGCTCCACTATTGATTATGGTGATACCGTTTTTTGATTCTACTACATTTCCCTCTATGTAATTATATCCCCCTTTAAGAATCTCTATCAAAAAAGGAGATGATAAATTGTGAGGATATGACAATAATCTGTCTAGCTTATCCATCTTCTCTATCTGACCATTTTTCAATATTGCAACTGAATCTGCTAGTGCATATACATCATCTTCAAAATGAGTTACATAGATACAGGATATTCCTTGGTTTTTAATTAATTCGCGGATTTCTACTCTTAATTTTATTTTAGTTGGGTCATCAAGGTTTGCAAGTGGCTCATCCATTAACATTATCTTAGGTTCTACTATAAGCGTTCTTGCCAAAGATATCTTTTGCATTTCACCTCCACTAAGTCCTTGAATATTTCTATCAAGAAGATGAGAGATTCCAAGATTCTCGACTAACTTTTTAATTTGAAATTCTTTCTTTTTTCTGTCCTTTTTTTTAATACCAAAGGTAATATTCTGAAATACATTAATATGTGGAAAGAGACTAGGTTTTTGAAATAAGTATCCAATATTTCTAAATTCTATTGGCATATTGGTTATATCTACATTATCTAAGAAGATAGAGCCACTATCTGGTTTTATCAATCCTACAATTAGGTTAAGAATTGTAGATTTACCATTTCCTGTTGGTCCAATTATTACTAAAATATTATTATCAACTATTTTCAAGTTCAAAGGGCCGATGGTAAATCCCGCCAATTTTTTTGTAACATTTACAAGTTCTAATACCATTTTGTCAATCAAGACCATCCAATCTTCAAACTGGTCGATTCTCCTTTCTTTATGGTAGTAACTACAATTAATGCAATGACAGATAATAAAATGACTAACATTATATCAGGCATTGCCTGTTGAAGACCACCAATTGCATTATCCTCAAAAATTTGAATAGAGATAGTATGAGGATTATAAGCCAACATCATAGTTGCTCCTAGCTCCCCAATCGCCCTTACCCATGTTAATAGAATACCTATAAAAAGTCCCCTTTTAGCTAATGGAAGGGTTATCTGGATAAATGTTTCAATTTTACTTTTTCCTAATACTCTTGCTATCTTCTCATAAGATTCATCTACTGATTCAAAAGCCGCTTGACTTGATAGAATCATAAATGGGGAAGCAACATAAGTCTGTGCTATCGTTATTCCGATTAAAGATTGCGTAAGTTCGATAGTTGATAAACCTTTTCCTAAAGTTGAGGCTGGACCAAACACTCCTAATAGAAGTGCTCCACTTGCTAGTGGTGGAAGAACTAACGGAAAAATAACTAATACTTTTAAGAGTAATTTACCCCGAAAGGAATATCTAGCCAAACAATATGCAAGTGGTACTCCAAAGAAAAATAGAATCATTGTAGAAATTGTTGAAGTAATCAAACTTAAAATAAAAGCGTCACCAACTTGTGTCCTTGTTAATAATTCCAAAAACGTTGATGGTTGGAAAAATGAAATGACACTAACAAATGGTAAAGCAATATACGAAACTACTATTCCCGACAATACCAATACTATAATATTAAATCGTTGGTTTTTGATGTTCATTGACTTAACACCAGATACCATTCTCATGTTCTTGGTAACATTGTCACCTACCAATAATTATTATAGAGGATGGAATTTTACTGTTATTTCCTTCTATGATAGGGACCTTGAGATAGTCCAAGCCTTGTTTTTCAAGGATGAATTTTCCTTTATCCGGCGATATCAAATAATTCACAAAAGAAATTGCACCATCGATATTTTTGTTTGTATTTGGTATTGTAATTGAGAAGTATACGGGTTCTCCTTGTACTACTTTGCCATTATTTGAAAAGGTGTATGAAGCCTTTTTGTAAAAACTAGAGAAATCAGGATTGCCAAGGTTAATCTGTGAAGGTAGGGCAATAAATGAAAGTCCTCTAGAAATAGCTTCATGTTTGTATGCAGCTATTGCATCCACTTGTCCGGCTTCTAAAATACTATTAAGAGTCTCTTCAGGAAAGACTTGTTTTGGATTTCTATCGTCTCCTAAAATTCTTTGTTTAATGGTTGAATCATTATAATAAATGTTAGAGAGATTTGCTGATATAATCATATTATATCCTTTTGGATGAAGCTCTGGATCAGTTCTTCCAAACTTAAAACCATTCTCTGAGATTACTTTATACCAGGGTATTATTCCAGTCCTTGCTTTCTCAAGGTCAGCATAAAAGTGACTGTTCGGTGAGTAAGCGATTACCATCTCTGCAGATGCAAACTTTATTAACCAATTAGCCAGAGATGGCTTATTATCCATCAGTTTTACAATTGGAGTTGTGCCTGCACTAACAAAGATATCTGGTTTCCTAAATCCATCGATAATCAAATTGGCAATTTGAACTGAACCTTTGCCCTCGCCTACATATGTATAACCTGTATTCATTTTGAAAAGAAGGTCCTAAAGAGACTTCAAACGTCTTTAAGAGAGAACCAGCATACATTACAAAAACTTTGCCTTGACCTTGGGTTGCAGCTTCTGCAATTACAAATCCTCCAAGTGTAGATAGGGCAAATATACTACTAACAACAGGGAATACTGACAAAAATAGAATCTTATTCTTGCATAAGAAAGGTATAGGCATGTTGTCTAATGTTACACCAAACTCGTATAATGAAGTTACTCGATACAAATAATTCATAATAGAATCACATTAAAAGATAGACAATATAATATTGTAATTTATAAAGTTTTGTACCCGCCTATTTTTATAGAAATGAATTCAAATTTATATATATTTACTGCTCTATTCGTAATCTTTTATATGTATTTTAAATACTTGTTTATTCTAAACCATAACACGATTTTACTATTTATTATTTATTTATGAATTTTAGAAAAATTAGACTATAATTATAAAAGATTTTGATACTTTTTATATTCTTGATCAATATACAATATTTAAGAATTAAATTGATATTTAGACTAATCATGAATAAAGCTATCTTTTATATAAGAAAAACCGGGTAGCAAATTAACTTCTACTTTTTCGCCTTTGTTAATATTTATAACATCCTCAGAGATAATAATATATCCATTACTATTAACTAGTAAAGATATACTCTGTGTTTCACCTATAATTGGAGTTGCGAAAAATTCGCCTTGGAATTTAGATACTTTAACATATACAATATTAGTAAAATTAAGGAAATTGTGTCGGGCATGCCAATTTTCAGTAACTGTGGCTAAAATGGTTGAATCACTTTTCTCTGACTGCCCCAAATAAATCCTAATTAATGGTCGGACAAATACAATAAATGCATTTAATGTTCCTTGTACAGGTCCTGGCGATATTATTATAGGTTTACTATTAATTGCTGCCAACCCTGTAACCCTTCCGCGGTCAAGTTTAATTCCGTGATTTAAAACACCAGGTTTGCCAAAAGAATTAATTGTTGTTTCAACTATATCCTGTTTTCCGACAGATGAGCCACCAATCGTGATAATTATATCGGATTTTATTAAAGCATTTTTTATCTTCTTTTTTAGTGTTTCAGGTTCATCAGGAGTTACTCCCAAATCTAGTGGAACACCGCCAATTTCTTCAATAATACAAGAAATTATATGACTATTAGTATTTACAATTTTTTGATTTTTATTTTTTTTATTTTGATCCACCTTGTCCGTGAGTTCTGTTCCTGTAGGTATTATCGCCACAACAGGTTTCCTAAATACAGGCACTTTACTAATTTGCAATAAAGCTAACAATGCCATGTGCTGTGCTTTTAATATCTGTCCTTTAAAAAGTAACTTTTTTACCTTTTTGAATATCAGATCCGGCCAAATAAACAAAGCTTCCTTTTTTAACAGGGGAATAGATATTAATTGATTTGCTATTTACATGCTTAATACTTTCAATTGGTACAATTGCATTTGATTTGTTAGGCAAATATCCTCCGGTTTGAATTCTATATACTTCTCCGGTTTTTAGTTCATAATGAGAATAATTCCCTAAAATAGATTTTTTATTAGATACACTAAATAAAATTGGGTTGGAATTAGTTGCACTGATTGTTTCTTCTGATTTTAATGCAAATCCATCCATATGTGAAGTAGAATATGGAGGTATATCGTTCTCGGAAATAATATCTTCTTTTAGAACTCGGCCTTTAGAACTAAAAACTGGAACATATTCTGTTTCTAAATGGGGTTTAATATGTTGAAGCAATCTTGTAAAAGCAAAAGTGACAGATTGATATGAATCAATTTTGAATATCATTTACTGTTAAAAATAATTATATTATAGATAGATATAATTATGTTTTTACAACTCTGTCCAAACTAAAATGATTGATAATAAAAAAAATTCTCCATAAATTGACTTAAACACATAATTTTAGGTTCTAATCAGATTTAATTGATTTACCTATTACCCACTTCGTTTTACCATCTATTATCTTTTCTTTCTTCCATATTGGTACATCATATTTAATTTTTTCTAGGATAAATTGACAGGCCTCAAATGCATCTTTGCTATGAGGTGTTGAAATTGCTATCACAACACTAGTATCGCCTACATTTAGGTCTCCGATTCTATGAATAATATTAATTTTTTTTATGTTCCACATTTTTTGTACAGAATGTTCTATCTTTTTAATTCTCTCTTCTGCCATACCTATATATGATTCATAATTCATGCCTTGAACTTTGCCATTTTCACTATAATTTCTTACTGTTCCTACAAAAATAACTGTTGCACCAGAATCACCACTCTCGTCAAAGGATTTTGAGATGATTTTAATATCAATTTCCTTAGAAGTTATTCTCGGAATATTTAAATTTGAATTTGGCTCTTGAATATCTTCTTTCTCCTTATTTATATGATTATTCATTAAAACTAAAATCCCTTTTTACACTTTTATTAAGAATATCCATTTTTTAACCCCCAGAGATAGGAGGTAAAAGTGCAACTTCATCTCCCTCTTTTAGTACAGTATTTAAATCCACAATTCTATAATTAACAGAGATTTGTATATTATTTAATATGTGTTTCAGTTTTGGATAAATTATAGATATTTTAGATAACATTTCTCTAATAGAAGTATCGTTGGATAAATCTATTGATTCCATTCTAATCCCCGTAGCATCTTTTACGGTAGCAAAATAAAGGATACTTATTCGAACAGTAGAAGTCATTTTTTAGGTTATTTGGAAATAAGAGAAGAGGCATCATCGGTATTGATAATAATACATTCTTTCTTATCTGTCGACATTATGCCCCCAAAACAATCACTAGAATAATGAGAAGTATATCCAGGGGATGAAAACTCGGTGATGCTATACATTCCCATACCAAGTTTTACTGTAGTTCCAGATGAATTACCATCAAAAGAGCTTGGAATAGGATCATTTGCATGAATATTAACCTTAAAATCTTGAGATGATTTATTTCCTCCATCTTTATTATTGACCATTATTTTTACAATTAAAGTCCCTTTTACATTATTATTTATTGATAATGATTTGGAATTTGGGTTAGTTTCACCATAAGCTATATTTTGATTTTTATTCTTATTAAATGAAATTGTATTGGATAAATCATTTTTAAGTTTGCCGTCAATTGGAATTACATAAAGAATCATCATTAAATATAAAGATAATATAATAATCGATAAAAAGATTGCAATAAATTGCATAATTATATATTCTTGAATATATTAATTAATTTACCGAAAATAATTTAAATATATTTTCATTATATTTTTTTATGGTGGAGATTGACAAAATTCTACTAATACACCGTTGAGAGACTTTGGATGGATAAATGTGATCTTTCTTCCATATGACCCAGTTCTCAGCCCACCAAGAAATTTCATACCATTATCCATAGCTCGTTGTACATCTTTTTCTATATCATCAGCAGTGATAGCTATATGGTGAATACCTTCACCGCGCTCCTTTAGAAATTTACTTATAGGACTATTATCATTGATAGGTTCTAAAAGCTCAATCCGTGTATCTTTTAAATTCAACATTACAACTTTTACCATTTCGTTAGGAACTTCTTCGACTTCTATTTTATCAATATTCAGGATTCTTTTATAATTTTCAAGAGCATGATCGGCATTATTTACGGCAATTGCAATATGATCTACTCGCATATCAATTCCAAACCTTAATTAACGTATATATTTTATTACTATTTTTTAATTTAAATAACAATTATAATAATTCACTATCAAGTGACAAATAATTCAAACAATCAATTTTATAAGATTATATAGGATAAAAATTCAAAATACTATTACAAAAAGTATTACATTATAGTTATTATAAATATAATAAATTAAATTTCATCTATTTGTTAAAGAATTATTCATAATCCTAAAATTTTTCCAAAGTAATTTCTTATTTGTTCTTTATCTGGAAGATTCATTTTTATCATTTTTTCATGCATGCCTCGTGTATTTATTTCAACCTTAATAATTTCATAATCAGAGTCGTAGTCTAAAGAATAAGAACCGTCGGTTACTTCTATCCGAAATTTTTTATTTCTTTTATTGAAAACTATTGCAATTTTACTACCCCATTCTATATAGTAATCTTTATTTTCTAATTTGGTTATTAGTCTGCTGTTTCGCTTGTAGCTCATCCACAATTATTATTAATAAAACTAAATTATAATATTTTATATCTTATTTTCACTTTTTTTCATTAATTGCCATTTATCGAAAAGAATTCAAAATAATGAAAAATAATACTAAAATATAACTATATAATGCATTTTTTAACGATTATTAAAAGTGAATCCTAGGGATTAATTTAAAAATAAAAGAAATCGGCACATATTAATAAAAAAACTTTATTTGATAATTATTCATGATATCGATGATATTTCATTAATTACATCGTCATTTTTTAAAGACGGTTTTTCTATACTTGAATTTACACTGGAAATATCCTTATCCTCATAATCTTCTAAATAAAGTTTCATATACCTTTGCGCTTTTTCCCATGATTTGAAAATATTTCCTTTTGGCAGGTAAATTATAATGTCTTTACCAAAAGGTATTTTTTCTAAAGCAATTTCATTATTATTTAATTTATCTTGATAATCTATTTTTAAATCGCCTTTATTAGAGTTGGTATTATTATCATCATACACATTGACAATGGCAATTTCTTCCATTGCCTGAATATTTTGCTCTCCATTCTTAACATTTAATTTTTCCGTCATGAAGACAACATCATCTAAATACCATTTCCTCACATCCTTTTCTACTGACTGTGATTCTGGTGCTGATATTCCAGTAATATTTTTAACATCAAACCACACATTATCTGATAATTGTTTTCCATGCTTGCTGTATAATTTATTCCATAGGGGTACGTTTAGAAATGCCTTTGATGATAATTCAGCCTTTTGATTCTCATTAATTGGATATGAAATATTTTCCCCTAACTCTGTAACACGATACTTTGCTCGTCCTTCCAACAGACCAAATAGGGTTAGACTATTCAATCTCCTATAAAATGCTCCGCCTATCTTGCTCTTATAATCAAGCATTACTGCTATATCAGAATAATGAGTAAGATCCTGAGTATTCTTTACTTTATCAAATATTTTTTTTACATCCTGAATAGCTTCGGATAATCTTATATCAGGGATTTCGTAATTCCCTATTTTCAATTTATCTATAGTTCATTTGCTAAATCTATTTATTAAATTTACCTTGTATTAACGCCAAAGCAATAAAAAAAATCTTGTAATACTTGACAATAAACTGTATGAATAAAAAACATTATTGACTTTCATATAATTGTTCTAATAGATGAATATTATACTATTGAGACAAAATTAATTTTCAAGCTCTTTATACCACGATTTTTCGATAATTTTTTAGCAAGTTCCCTTATTCTATTAGTATTACCATCTACAAGTATGCTTTCTAAACAATTATGATCATTTAAATGCAAATGAGTAGAAGCACTAATTACATCGTTATAATTGTGTTGTATTTGTGTTGATATGGAGTTTTGATTATAAATATGATTATCATATAATAATATTATCGCACCAGCACCATTACCTTCATTATCAATAGTACTATTTGTAGTGGAACTATTAGCAGTTTCTTCCCAACTATTTTCGTTTATGAATGAGTGTAGAGCAGTTTGAATAACTTTTGATCTATCCGTGAACCCGGTCTTTTCCATTGCTTTATCAAATTCCTCTAAGAGATTTGGAGGCAATGACATACTTATTCTTCTTACTTTATTTTTCTTTTTAGTTTCATCAATTTTTTTTTTGTCATTTGTCCGGTATTTGTTAGACAATAAAGATGTATTAATTTTGATTCTTTTTATTTTTTTTCAATAAAATAGATTGGCATAATGATAACTAAATTTTGCAATATCCTTTTATTGTTCAGTGTAAATCATTTGCAATACAAAAAAAGGGTAGTAAATAGAAAATAAAACAATTATTATGATAAACTTTAATACATAAATGGAAAATTAATTTATGTTCATCCATTATACTGTTATTATCAATTAAATTCAACAATAATTTAGATCCATTAAGAGGTTAATGTTTTAAATAACAACCGAAGACTTGTTCAATTATATCTATAATTATAGCAACATTTTAAAAAAATACAAAACTAAGGATAAAAAGCATAAGGAAACCATTAAATGAAAGGAGATCTAATACCTTCATTAGTAACACCGTACGACAAATATTTCTAATTTTTTTATTTAATGGTATTTGCTAATGGTGTATTAAATCCATATAAAATAAGGGAATAAATGGGATTTACTTAAACATTCATCAATAACAAAAATTAACTCTTGATTGAATGAAATATATTTATTTATTTAAGAAATGAATATTGTTACTATCATTTGCTTTTTATTTCTTACAGCATTGGCATGAAATTTGCAAATCCTAAAATAAAAATAAAAAAAATAGTTCTAGAAAATTCGAATTCTTAAAAAATACAAATTTGAATAAAAGATGTAATATTAGCTATAAATGGTAATATATCAACTTTGAAGAAATCGTTTTTAAAAAATAGACCAATATAAATCATATTTTTTAATGTACATATTACGGTATAATAATTTATATATAAAAAACATTGTTCCATTATATAAAAGATAAAGAAAAAGATGGAAAGTGTTATATTAATGATTAAAAATAAAATTAAAACGAAAAAGGTGTTATTGTAATTTGACTTGTAGAGGACTTTGTACTAAATATAAATCTAAAAAAATTTATAATACATGTCGTTATGAAAATGATGAAAAAAGATGTCAAGTCTGTGAAATATTTATCAGATGGAAAGGCTTATCATGTCCTTGTTGTAGATACAAACTTAGGAATAATTCAAGAAATCCGAAATATAAAATAAAGAAATATATAGAATAATAAAACATATTTTCAAAAAAATGCGATATTTACATATTAAAGTAAATTAAAACATCAATTTTTCATCATCACAAATTTTAAATTAAAAAAGATAAATTTGAGTAATTGAAACGCATAGTAACTTGTTTCTTATTGTATCTATATACTTTTAAAATTATTGTTATTCATATGCAATTTATGATTTATGGAAAATTAACAAATAAATTAATTATAATAATGTCATAATGTTTAGATGAAAAGTGTAAAGAAAAGAAATAAGAAATCAATAAATCAAATAAATTGATTTTTATTTGAATATTTTACAAATAAATGATATTATTATCGATGATAAAATTAATAATATTTATTATAAAATATTTGTTATTTTTGTATGATATAATATCATTTATTTAATTATTTTGTATATGTCAATCCTTTATAATTTATATATACCAAATTATTATAAAAATAAATAAAATATAACTAGATTTTACTATTATTATAAATATCAAAAGTAATATAGGATATAGAACATATACTTTAAGATTAAGTGTAAATCCAGCTTTTGTATTGCAATTCAATAAAAATCAATTAATTATTTATTTAATTATACTATTTCAAGATTATATAAATTCCATTTAAGAATTTTATTTTACTATATTTTAGATCTATCCTGAATAATGACCATTATATACTCCATTTCGTATTATTTATTTTAAAGTCCTTATAATATTTTATAATAAAGTGTAAATATATCATAATAAAATTCTAATAAAAATTATCAGAAAAAAGATCTCAATTATTTTAAAGGTAACAAATATTATCTCAATATTGAGGTAGAATAACTAATATTGAACATAATTTAAAATGAAATATGTCAATTTTATTTCAAAAAATTATTCTCTTCATTATGTTATCCGTAATTTTATCAATTTTTTTACAAACACAAAAAACTTTTTCTATAAATTTTGTTACTTCCAATCATACTAATAACACTGTATTACCAGGCTATTTAGAATGTTTCATAGACTATAAAACTAGTCAATGCGATGATTGTCCTCCAAGCTGTCTTTCAGACAATAATTCAAATATTATCATTGACAATAAAAAATTAGCAAATAATATTGATAATATATTTGAAAATTCTTTAAGACAAATATCAACAGTTAAATCTGGCGTAGATAAGAACGATTCATATACTGCTAGTATATATCTTCGCAGCTTGCTTATAAAAAATCAAATAAAAATATCTGAATTAAATTCAATAGATGAGATCATAAAAAATATTCAAACTACTGATTCTATTGTCTCATTGGGAAAGAATGTAGAAGGAAAATTACATAATTTAATTGCAGATGAAAATGGTACTCCTATTGCCGTTTCAATAGTAAACATAACTCATAAAAGTATTGATTTATTAATTAATTCTGATAATATTTTGTCTTCAATACAAGGGAATCCTAATATGAGTCATGATTTGACAACTCAAAAAAAATGGATAACTAAAATTATTGCTAATACTATTATAGGCTGTGAAGTTTCAGGAATTCAGGGTTGTTTGGTAGCACCGATTTTTACAACTGGAATTTCTTAGCAATAATGGATAAATAATTATTTATATAATCCTTCTTTTGGAAATACTAAATTATCATCATAATCTACTCATGTTGAAAGACTTTAATGGAACCATCCAAAATTTTTTGTTACAACCAATTTAATTTTTTTTTAAAAATACAGCATTTGCATTCATAACCAAATACCCAGATTTATTTAGATAAATAAAATTAAAATCTATTAAAAATTATAATATTAAAAAATATTGTATTTTGAATATTTAGGACCTTTTATAATAAAACAATATAAATAAAAAAAGTTGACAAATACCATTACTTTTTATAATAGTTTTGCTATATATATTATGAGAAATAATGAGTACCATAATTATTATATTTTTAATAATAGTAATTGTTCTTGCTATAATAGGAATGGGATGGGCAAATTTTATTTCTAGTGTTTTTAATGGTTTTGACAAAGTTAAAAATTCGCCACTTATTAAAAACCTGACAGAAACATCCAAAATACAAGTTAATAAAATTGTCAATAGTAATGGATAGTTTAGTCTCTAAATATCATTTAATTTCATTTAATTAAATAAAATAAATTTAAATAAACCAAACTATCTACATCTACAATTTTTGTGATTCCTTATAAAAAACAACAATTATGTATATCTATTTAATGAATATTATCTTTAGTAATAGTATTTTAAAATAATTCTTTTAGATTATACAAAATAACCACAATATATAATATTATAATAAATTTTGCAATTATTAATATATTGTAATTGAAATATAGTAGAATATAATAAAATATGACTAATTTTACCTGTACTAAAACAATTAGTATTCGCTAATGTTTATATTGAAGTTTCGAATTAATAGTGTTTAAAAACTTTTGAAATCAGGATACTTACAGGCAAAAAAGGAATCCTTTTTAAAGTTTCTTCTCTATTATTGGACCCGCAGTTATGGTCAGCGTTGCCTATATGGACCCTGGCAATTACGGAACAGATATTCAAGGAGGAGCTTCATTCAATTATGATTTATTATGGGTAATTTGGCTTTCAAGTGGAATGGCCATGCTTCTCCAATACCTATCTGGGAAAATCGGTATTGCCACAGGTCAATCTTTGGCTGAAATCATACGAACAAAACTAAAAAAGAATTTATTTATAATACCATATTGGTTATCGGCTGAAATCGCAACTGCTGCTACCGATTTAGCCGAATATCTAGGAACCGTAATAGCATTAAATTTATTATTTAACATACCTATGATTTATGCAGCAATATTTGGTGCGCTCGATGTTATCCTAATCCTTACGGTCACTTCAAGAAAATTTCGTTTCTTAGAGCAACTTTTTATACTTTTGGTTTCAATAATTAGTTTTGGATATCTATATGAATTATTTATTGTAAAACCTGATCCATTTGCTATTGTATATCATTCTTTTGTACCTTTGTTACAGAATAGTAATGCTATTTTAATAACAGTGGGAATCATGGGTGCTACCGTAATGCCTCATGCAATTTTTGTCCATTCTTGGCTAACAAAAAATAAAGTAAATGATACTAAAATTACTATAGAAAAAAAAAGACAAATACGAAAATTACATCTTGTTGAAAATATTGTTATTTTATTTATTGCAGGAATGGTTAATGCTGCAATAATGATAATGGCAGCAGCAGCTTTTTTCTCTCACGGTTTGCCTATAACTTCCATATCTGAGGCATATAAAACACTAGTCCCTTTATTTGGTAGTATATCAGGATTCATTTTTTTAGTTACATTGCTTTCATCTGGGATATCCTCTTCTATTATAGGCACATTGGCAGGTCAATCTATCATGGAAGGCCTATTAGGAATGAATGTTAACATTTGGTTAAGAAGAATAATAACAAGATTTGTTAATGTTATCCCTACAACTATTGCTTTATTGTTAGGTTTTGATCCCCTTCACATACTAGTTTATAGTCAAGTAGTTCTGAGTCTATTGATACCTTTACCCGTTATACCCCTTGTCCTTATCTCTAAAAATAAATCATTAATGGGTGAATTTGTTAACAAAAAAATAACAACAGCTATGTCTATAATTTTTGTATTTATAATTTTGGTTTTAAATTCTTATTTGATTATTAGCAGTATTTTTTAAGCCTATGAATTTGTTGTTTCTTTGTCTATAATCTACTAGACTTAATCATAGTATATCTATTTTTCAAGTTGTTAAGGTATAAACTAGATATTCTATTTATCAATATTTAATAGATTAGGAAAGATATCTATTATTATAAAAAATGGCAATAATACAACAGTGTAAAGAATGTAATAAAGTGGGAAAAAATAGATACTGCAATAATTGTACAAAATCTATCGATTATTTTGATGTTATTGAATATAATAATAGTCGGTTTGCTAACGGGGAGATTGTAGGAAAAATTAAAGCTTATACTTGGCATGATGCCATAGAATTTGTTAGGAACTATTTTTATTCTGGAAAAAATAATCTAAAAATAAATTGTGAAAAAGATTTTGCCTATATGGAAGATAAGGATAATTTTATTCCAAGAGATATTGAGAATAAAAAGAAAGATAACCCTTCATACAAATTATATTTAAATAATGAAAGAAATAACCAAATGGATTTAATGCCAATTATCAAAAAAAATATACACATCTGGGATGCTACTATTATTAATAACGCTTAAATAATTATGAGGAATGAGTTATTTTTAAATTGAATAATACAGATTATTCTGCTTTCAATATATCCAGATAGTTATATATTAAATGTAATTTTATAAAATAAAATTAAAAGAAATTTTTATGAATGCTCAAAGAGTTTTGTATATTAACTAATTTATTTTTAAACTAAAGTTATTTTGGTCCATTTGGATTAATGATGGCGATATATCGGATATGATATTACTAGTCAAATTTAATAATCTCGATATTTAGAAGAAATAATTAACTAATTTTATTGATATCTTTTTTATTTAGTTGACCTCTTTTATCTATATATTTCATATGTTATTTGTTTCGCTATCTTCTGCTTCATCTTTAATCAAATCTTCTTCAAAGCCCTCATACTCCTCATCTAACTCATTAAAAGATTCCATGAACTATTTTTTTGTATTTTCATTCTATTAAATATTCTGTTTTCTGATTATTGGGTGGATTAATATAATAATTTAAGTATCCTTGATTATTTTTATTTCTAATCTTAACTGTGAAATAGTAGTTTATTTTACAATATAATATATTGTTATTTTCAAAAAATAATTCTAATGACAAACAGTGGAAATTTGAATATTTTGATACTGTTTACAAAATCTATGATTGGAATAAGAATTTAGCTGGATATTTTTTCCCTAATTATGATGTATTAAATGAAAATGAAAACCAATATACCGAAAAAAAATCCAATGAAAATTACGATTTTGATGATGAGACAGCGGCTATAGATAAGTTGAATAAAGAAAATCAAAAGGTTTTAGGCGGGCAGCTAATGCTTCCAATGATTAAACTTTATCTTTTGGATAATGAAGAGGGAATGAATTTAGATTATACAATTAATAAAATGGAAGAAAATATCCAAAGAACAAAAAGATGGAAAGAATGGATTCAAAATAATATTGAAAAATTTAATTTGAACGGTTGTGCAATATATACATCAAGGGAAGACAGGGACATGCTGTCCATAGTTCTTGGTATAGATACGTATATGACATTAGGAGAAAAAGAACTACTCTTCATATTGAGACCATTGTTAAACAAATTGCATGAAGATGCAATGATTTAATTTTGTTGATTTAAGAAAATAATGATTTTAGAATCTGTTCAATGGAAATAATGAATAATTAAAATAAAATTTAATATATAATTTTTAATAATTTGAAATAAATTTGAAAATGTTATATATTGGAAGGGAGTATATATCTGATGGATGAAAAATGATCAACAGTGATGTTACTGTTAATGAGCAAGAAGATTCATTTAGCAAATTTTATGCTTCTGAATTACGAAAAAAACGACAACAGATAAATAATAACGACAGGGGTTTTAATGAATTAGAGGATGAAAGAAGACAAGTTTTTCAACAAGCTATTAGAACACCAGGGCGTAGAGGTGAAGTTATAAAAAAAGAAGAAATAGAAAAAGAATTTACAAGACGGTTTAAAGCAGATGATCCGACATACCGCGGATCAAACGATTGAGTTTATTTTCATACCCTCATTTTATACAATATTTAATACGATCTAATACATTATTGTAATTGCAAATTAAATATTAATTATTTTTATCTGACATAAATAATACCATGCGATACATTTAAGGAAATACTAATCCATATTGTAATAAAAAAAAGTAATTTATATTTTCGATTTACTTGAAACTATTATATTATATTTTTATTAATCTTTATCTAAGTGTATTTTCTCCAAAGTGGATGTTCCATTTCTCTATCTAAAGTTGTTATAATACAAAACAAAGTATCGAGATTGCTATATATTTGCTATTTAGTTTTAACTTGATAAATAAATAAGTATTAATAAGAATAACACTTTAATGTCAATATGCAAGGAATTCAAAAAATTAAATGTGCCACTTGTGGAACGATGTTTATGTCCGAGAACAGTACTACTCAATGTCCAACCTGTCAAGAACAAAGTCATAGTAAGGATGAGCAACAAAGTAGTAATGTAGGTGGTGGCTGCGGCTGCGGGCATAGCCACTAATTTTTTAATTTTTGTTAGATTTAATAATAATTTATAGAGTGTATTTCCTAAAAAATATAAAATAAATAAAGATCTTTAAACTGACATAGATTCTAAACCTAAAATCTTCATTTATTAAAAATAGTGTTCTCGTAGGATGGTAATCCTTTATAACTTATCTATATATTTGTCGTATAAAATATACATGCCGTTAATTTAGATAAAAAGGAAGACTAATGTTAACGCTTGGTGCATTAAATGAAAAGATTACCGAATGCAAGTTGTGCCCCCGTTTATCTGCATATATAGAATTTGTAGGTCGAACTAAAGTAAAGAGATTTATGAATGAAAGCTATTGGGCAAAACCTGTTCCTAGTTATGGTGATCCCAAAGCATCTCTTTTGATAATAGGGCTAGCACCAGCGGCTCATGGAGGTAATAGAACAGGAAGAATATTTACCGGAGATAGCTCGGGGGATTGGTTAGCAAAAGCACTACATGAAACTGGATTTGCAAATAAACCTACTAGTATTTCAAAAAATGATGGATATATTTTATTAGATACATATGTTACTGCAGTAGTTAAATGTGCCCCCCCAAATAACAATCCATCTTCTATAGAGATAACTAATTGTTCCCGATATCTACAAAAAGAAATAAATCTATTAGAGAGTTCAACTAAAGTTGTTGTAACGCTCGGAAAATTAGCTTTTGATAACTATTGCAAAGTATCGAACCTAAAAAGATTATTATTTAGTCATAAGGCAATTTATCATTTGGAAAATGGTAAAACATTAATATCTTCTTATCATCCAAGCAGGAGAAACACAAATACAGGAACTCTCACATGGGAAATGTGGATAGATATTTTTAAAATTGCAAAATCATTCATCTTAATCAATAAAAATCAAAACCTAATTATAAAATATTTGTATTTAGTGATAGAGAATAGATTTTAGATTTTTGTAATTTTAATATGGATTATTTATAATAAATAGCTCAAATTAATCTGCTGCTCTTTTATTTATAAAGGAGTTTATTATAAAAAAACAAAATCATTCTTTGCGTAATAAAGACATTAAGGCGGCTCTAATTCTTTCTTTATTCTTAATGCTAATTCATTTATTGATAGGGCTTTTTTAGAATAACAGGTTTTTCTTCATATAGCGATGGTACTGTATTTTTCAAGTTCTCCTCTTGAATATCAAATGCGGATATAAATGAGATCTTGATTTTGTTATCCATCTTCTTTAATTAACTCCCTAATTTAAAACCATTCATTTTTGGTATTTTTATATCAAGAATTGCCATTGTGTATAATCCAATTTTAAAAGACGATAATGCTAATAGAGGATCATTAAAGGCATCAACTGCAAAGCCATAATCTTCCAAACCAATATTAAAAGACAATGTAATATCAGGGTCATCATCGACTAACAATATCCTCTTTAGTCACTTTCCATGTAGCATTTCTGTTACTCTGCAATTATTCTAATAATAAACTATGTCCTTAATATTTCAATTGTCAAATATTTAAGCATTATTTATAACCTAATTTCAATAGTACAATTGTTTTAACATTTTAATTGAAATATCCTCATTATTATGCTCTATTCACAAATAATTTTATTTGTAGTATTCTCACCTTTCGTTATTTTTTATATTTATTACTATAGATTATTCCGTTCTTGTTTTATAGCATTTACTAAATCTTTTAATTACTAACTTTTTAAATATATATTTAGTTCCTAATAAAGTGAATAATCATTTAGTAATCTGTTTACAATAATATGTCTCGGTATGTGTTATAAGATATCTCTGACTATTTTTATCCATTCGTTTCATTTGGTAATAAAACATAATTTTATTTAATTTTTGTATCTAGATATCACATAGTAACAAATCTTATAATTCTCATTTAAAATTCGATGTTGCTGCTTCCAAGTAGTTAATGTATCAAATATAATCCCTTTATCCTTCAAATTAATTTCGAAAGCTTTAGCAATATCACATCAATCATCTTCAGGAAAAAGTATTCTTTTGTTAGTGGATTTTTTAAACTGTTTGTGGCCCATAAATTACAATTAATTTATTTATCAAGTTATTCTTGAAATAAAATTATTCAATAACTAAAAATTTAGACTTTCCATCAAAAGTAGCCAAATATTTAAAAATACACCGTATTGACCATAAACAAAATATGTATTTGGAGTAAAACTAAGATTACTAAAATTGTTTAATATGACTGTCCAATAATGTTCCAGGTCACTTTTATTGTTTATTTTTTCTGAATTTAACTCTGGAAGTACAGTTTTTATTTTTCGATTATAAAAAATCGAATATCATCTGCATATTTACAGAGAACTTTTTTTAAAACTTTTTTATTCCAAGCATTAACCCATTATCAATATGATCATTTACGAATGATTCAGATAGTTCATTCATCTATAAATCAATTATATATATTAGAATGAATTATAATCTTTTTACAAAATCATCGCACATTATTTTTTATTCTCATAAATCAAGATATATGAGTTAAGTTTTGAATTAAATAGATCTCTATCAATTTAAGAGAATAATAATATTATTGATAACATCAACTATGACATATATTTGAATAAAACCAATTCCCACTATTCAAACTAATATAATAAATTTTTTGACATTTCCTTTAATCAAATAGTGTATTATAGAATAATCCTTGATGAATTAACAACTGCAATATTATAAAATAAATACATTTTAATCAAAAGAGTCAAATATATCAAGGTACTAAATGACTCTAACTTCTAAAACGATTGTTCTTCAAGTTCCTTCTAAAATAATCTATAATGCGTTAAAGAATATAAAATTAGAGGAAATATTTCCAGAGTTTTTTATTGGAATTTCTAAAAGAATTGTTAACAATAACATAAATGAGGAAATAACATTTAAAACTGTAATTTCATATAATCAGATTATAATTTATGAAACTTTTAAATTAAAGATTTATGGAAAATATAAGACTCAAATTCTATATAATACAAAAACAAATACAGATGAAGGAAATATAATGACCGAGTCTATAATACAGACGCATATAGCAAATGTTTTATATGCCTTTTTAATGCTAGAGTCAGGATATATCAATGGTCAAACAGAAAATGGTAACAAAAAGAAATCATCATCAGGTATAGTAAAATAAAATATTATATACTGCATTTATTAATATTATATAACGCAACAATCTTAATTATCAATTATCTATAATTTACATAGATGTATTTCATTTTTTTAAATGGTTTTTAAATAGTGTTTAAAACTAAGAATACTTGAAATCTATAATAATATTCTAAATTATAAAATATATCCATCTTGATATCGTAAAAATACTTTTACAAAGGTGGAAGAATAATATCAAAAATAACGTAGTAAAATACTAGACATATAAAATTCAAAACATTGCTCTTTTAAATTGGGTATTTTCTTATCACTTTCAATATTAATTTTACATTAATATTTTTGAAAGATCAATTTTCGGTTTTGGAAATTTCAAATCCATATTCTCAAGGGCGTTGATAATAATTTTTGCCACAGTAAAATTTCTGAACCATTTGTTGTTAGCTGGAATTATATACCATGGAATTTGGTTAGTGCTACATTTGCTTAACATCTCTTCATATGCTAGGATATATTGTTTCCATAATCTATATCCTATTATATCACTTTCTGAAAATTTCCATTGTTTTAAAGGATCTTTGATCCTTTCCTCAAGTCTTTTCTTTTGCTCATCTTTACTAATATGTAAGAATAATTTAATTATTTTAATATTGTTTTCAAACAAATAATCCTCAAAATCATTAATTTGATTATATCTTTTAGACAAGATCACCTCGGGTATTATTTTATTAACTCGAACGGATAAAACATCTTCATAATGGGATCGGTTAAATACCATAATTTCTCCTTTTGCAGGAGCAAATTTGTGTATACGCCATAGATAATCATGAGAAATCTCCTTATCGTTTGGTTTCTTAAATGAAACAACTTTGCAGCTCTGAGGATTAAAGGCTTTCATTACATTTCTTATTGTACCGTCTTTTCCTGATGCATCCACTCCTTGTAGAATTATCAGTATAGATTGGTTTTTGTCTGCGAAGAGTTTGTACCTGTAGATTAGAAAGCCGATTTACAAGATCGTTCTCTAGCACATTTTCAGCATAATCTTTGTTAATTTCATCTGTAAAATCGGGATCATAATTTTTTAATTTGATTTGTATACTGTGTTCAGCTTTAAATTGATTAACAAAATCCGATTCCATTTATTTACTAATACAAATAATAATTAAATTAAAATTGATTACTAATCATTATTATCAAAATGTGTTACAATTAACTTGAATATCTAAATGTAATGAAAGTATTTATTCTATATTTAAATTTAAGTAATATTATTCAAAAGATCTGGATGAAAATAAATTATTTCTATCTGCCATCAAATACAGATAAACTATTAGAAAAAGATCTCTTATATTTAAAATTGTATGTACCTCTAACTAGTAAATAAATCAAATTTTAAGAAATAAAGAATAATGAAAAATTGGAAGAATGATGATCGATTTAGTTAATTGAAAGACAATTCATGACTTAAGTCATCAATTTAAATCCAGAATTTTTATATCCTATAGTACAATATAAAAATGACTTTCGATCTCTCGATATTTACATAATTTTATGTTTTCCTCAATCTTGTCAAGTTCGTATTTATGTTTTGGTATAATTTCATTTGAGATAAAAAAAGAGTTTTCATTCGTTATCCTGTTGATTTTTTATTTAGTTTTATCATCAAATATTCATAGGTTAATTTTAATATCGACTCTATCTATAATAAAAGACAATTACTAATCTTAGTATAGTTTTATTTAATATGTTTCTCCAAATTTTTAATTAGGCAAAATGGCCAATATTAATAAAGTTAGATAATACAATAAATTGACAATTGCTTGTAGAACTAGTATACAAGATTTTTAATTATTTTACTTATCAAAGCCGTCAATTGCTCTATTTAACATTTGATCATTTCATTATTTAACTACCAATAATTTTTATTTCTTTTTTTTGAATATTAAATTTAAAGGATATGTGCAAAACAGCAGTATTTTTTGGAAAAGAACTTGCAGAATATGGATTTGGCGAATCACATCCATTTAATTCTAATAGAATTTACTCATTTTGGTCAAAATTCAATGCAATGAATCTAAACAAATCGGATAAAATACTAATAAAAAAACCAGAAACTGTGCAAGAAGAAATTCTTGCACAGTTTCATGATAAAAAGTATATTGATTTGGTTAAGCAATATTCTAAACAGGGTATTGGTTTTTTAGATCGTGGAGATACGCCTGCATTCAAAGGAATATTCGAAGCGTCTTGTTTTGTTGTTGGATCAACTCTTGCAGCCTTGGATTTAGTAATGGAAAAAAATGAAGGAGTATTACATTCATTTAATCCTATTGGGGGATTACATCATGCAAGAAAAAACTCCGCTGGAGGATTTTGTATATTTAACGATATAGGTATTGCAATTATGGTTGCTAAAAAAAAGTACGGTATAAATAGAATAAGTTATGTGGATATAGATGCCCATCATGGTGATGGTGTATATTATGAATTTGAAAAAGATCCTTCTATTTTTATTGCAGATATACATGAAGATGGTCGTTATCTTTATCCTGGTAGTGGTAATGAATCAGAAACAGGAAAGGAAGACGCCGAGGGTACAAAAATAAATATAGCATTAAATCCTAATTCAGGTGATGAAGATTTTATTGCAGCCTTTAAAAAGGTAGAAGATTTTGTTGAAAATGTTGCAAAACCCGAATTGATAATTTTACAATGTGGTGCAGACGGTATTGGCGGAGACCCATTAGCTCATTTACAATATACCTCAAAAACTCATAGGTTTGTAGCAGAAAAATTACATTTACTATCACACAGATATTGTGAAGGAAAAATAATTGCCTTAGGTGGAGGAGGCTACAACCAAAAGAATATTGCAGATGGATGGATAGAGGTAGTAGAATCATTTATTAGCAATATGGATTGATAATCGATCAAAAGTGTTTTTTAAAATAGTATTCCATATATTTTATCAATATATTTAAGGGAGTTATCATTAGTAGGATTGGATATTCATATAGAATATAGTTGAAAAGGAATTTCCCACAATTTTGCCCGATACTACTACACATCCGCCGATCTGTAATAATACTCTAACTTTTTATTCTTTTATTATTTTTTTAGGATGTTTAATGAGCATATGATTCCTCAATTCAGATGTATTCAGTAGCCGTCTTTTGCAATATTTACAGATGATGTCATTCTTTTTATTTGCTCTCCGTTGGCTTATATTCGAGTATCTTGTAGTATTTATATATTCAATAGAAAATAAATTTTCATTAACCTTATTATTTTTTTTATTTTTTTCCCAAATTTAAAATATATTACACATACTAATTGTTTAACTTAAATACTATTATATAGTAAGATTAAACTAATAAAATTTTGATTTTACTATGTAAAATGGAAAATACAAATACAAATTTTATTATACATTGTTAACCTTTTGATAGATCCCTTTAAAAAGATTTGTAACTGGAAAAATTTTAGAAAGAATTAAAAATATAGTAATCATTCACTATATAAATATTCCACTATAATGAGATAAGATATTTATCAATAAAGTAATCAAATAAATAAAAAGTGAGAATCATTACAACGATGTCACGTAGAACACTTTTGAATCTACATTACTATAAAGCAGGACATTATCAAACAAAAAGTTTTGAACAAATTATTATTTACTAAAACTGTAAACTTATTAACAAAGAATATATTATTTATTATTATACCAACCATTAAACAATGACTCCTTTAATTCTGTGATCCTAAATGAGTAATGTTATTATAAATTAGGTCACGGCCTCTTAATTTTATTTTTCTGCTTTTGCAATTTCAAGAAAACCATGGTTTTTATTCATGAGTATTAGCATCAGTAAAAGTATTAATAGATCCTTTACTTTCCATATAACCCTTTTGTGAAGTCCAAGTTTTACCCGAGCATTTATCAGGCTTTTCTTTTATAGATATAATTTTTAATTTTTTTAAAGGTATTCCTAGAGGTTTTAATGTATTTGTTGTTTTTATTTCATGTATTTTTTTTAATGTATAATCGAATGAATTGTCATCAATCACGATAACTTCAAAATAGGGATAATCTTGAGATAACATAAATAATAGGCATTCTCAATATGATTTTCTTCATTTCTGGCTGGAACTATTATACAAATATACGGCAAATTTTTAAAAAATTATTGGTCTAATAAATATCTCTTTTATTCTTGTTATTGTATTTTTTCTGTATTTGATGTATACTATTTGTAGTCGAATAACTGCTATTTATCTTAACCATCAAATTTTTACCATAAAAACATCTTTTTTGCAATCTAATATTGGTATTGATAATCGTGACTAGCATATGATGAATATAAATAACAACATTACAAAACCAACAAGAGGTATAATATACACAAAGTTATTTCTAAATCATTACTAAAAAAATAATTCATTTCATTCACCATTTATAAGTAAACATATAATATAATCATAGGTATTAGCAGCTAAAATTCAAGATATCAATTATTACTTAATAATTTACAATTAGAATTGGGATTTTTATATACCAATTAAAGTTAATATTTTATTTTTTTCTCCTAAAATACTTTCTCACAAAAACTAATTATTAATAAATTACTTTATTTTTGAGTCATGTTATATAATTATTAAATATTGATATCATTATCTATTATTTCAGCATAATTTAATTTAATATTAGTCATATGAGCTTATGTGGATGCAATCTTCTCCATCATATAATCAATTTCTTATAAATCACTATAAAATTGTTTTGCCAAGATAATTTATTTTGTTAATCAATTTTAAATAAAAGTTTTTTTACCTTGATTCAAAAAGTCACCAAAATTTTAATATAACAAAAAGTTATATAATTTATAGCATAAGTTTTTCATAGGTTTCTATTTGAATAGTAATGATTATTATAAAATACTTGGTATAATGAAAAAATCCAGTGATAAAGAGATTAAAAATGCCTATAGACGTCTAGCCAGAAAGTATCATCCTGATAGAAACTCCAAAGTTTCTGATGACATTATGAAAAATATCAATATAGCCTTTGAAGTTCTTTCAGATCCAGAAAAAAGAAATCAATATGATATGACAAACTTTGATGATCTTGTAGAAAACAATGATGAAAAGAATAATAATTATAAATGGGCAAAAAATGTTAATGTCAACAGTAGCAATAGCAGTAGTAGTGATGATGAAACAAGATATGAAAGAGAATCGTCCTCTATATATTCCAATACTACTAATTCCGAAGATTACTCTAGTTACTACCCTGACGATAATTTAAATTTCCAAATACAAGATACATCAAATATTAATAATTTAGATATTCCAAAAAGCCAGTATCAGATAATAGTGGAACCTTCTCTTTGTTTGCCTTTGGAAGCTGTGAAACACTTGCCCCAAAAGTGTTTGTGGTAGAAAAGAACAAAAGGATTAACCCAAAGGCAATAGTAAAATCAGAAACTGGAGCAAATATTGAAACTATACTTGATGCGGCAAAAACATGTCCCACAAAAGCAATTATTATTATAGACCGATATTCAGGGGAACGTATTTATCCTTAGTTTCATAAATTACATAAAAAAAGATTAAATAATTTAAAATACGGTTTTGTATTTTAATTTAATTTTTCCATCATGATTTCATTGTATTTGTAAATTATTATATATTTTTTTAATTGTATTGGCATTTGCAAATGCAATATCATTAACCATTTTACTCATTGCAATAGTATTTTCTGTAAAAGTGGTAGCCATTTTTGAATATATTTCTGGAATTTTTGAACAGTATGCCTGATTATTTTTAAATACATTATTAGTATTTTGTAGAATAACATCATATGTAGATTGAAAAGAGTATATTGTTTGCTTTTGAAGATCCATATAACTTTCGGTCATATCTCTAGTTGTTTGAATTATTTGTTTTTGTAGTTCTTTTATCGTTTCAGAATATCCATTTATCGATGCCTGATTATACAATTGTTGGTTTTCCTGTGCATAAAAACCCGGTGAAATTCTTTCTTTTTGTATAGATAATGCTGACGGTTGTGAGGCAGGTATTAGTGACACCTCAGTCGATATAGATGGTGAATTAACCAATACTTTTAATGAGTCGATATTTTTGTCTTTGTCTTCTATAGGAACTTCAATCTCCGTTTGAACTTCTACTTCTACACCATCGTCTGCTGGAATTGTTGTAACTGTTGCAATAGTAGCTTCTGCATTATCTTTATCTAAAATTATTTTGTCTTCAATTAATGATGTTTCTGCCGAAGTATCTTTCACATTTAATTCTATTTTTGAATTATTAGTTTTATCCATAGACATGACAATTCCTTTATCTATATCTTTTTCGGCTTTTTCTAATTCATTTGTATGAGATATACTATTTTTAAAATCAGTAATATCATCCGCTACTGCCGGTCCTTCCACAATTACTTCTTTACCCGTATCTAAAGCTTCTTTAATTGCTCCTCCTAAAGTTGGTGTAGGAACTCTTTTTTTATCATTGGTTTGATTATTACCATTATTATTAGAATTACTATTATTACTCATTTATTGATAATGAGCATTAAAGTTAATATACATTAATAAAAAAACAAGATTTATTTTTGAAATATTTATTTCTAGTGTAATCTAAAAGTAAAATACGAACCAAATTAAGAGTTTATATTTTTAATAGATAATTAGTAACAAAATAGTAAAAAGTGAATGGAAAATAATAGAATTGTTGATTAATACTATTACATAAAGACAATATTTTGATATAAATCATCAAAGTATAACACTATAATAAAGCCTGAATAAGTATCTACTTAATATTTATAAAAAAAAGCGAAGCATATTTAATTATGATAAATTATGATGATATAATAAGAAATTGTGACAATGCGACCATACTATTGTTGATTGAGTTTAAACGTTAAATTGTGGCACAGGAGAAGTATTCATGTCAAAGAAAGTGGATCAAAGAAATACAATTCTCAATTTATATAATTCTGGAATTGATCCAGAAACAATATCTCTTGAATTAGATATTAAGCAAGAGGTAATTATGAATGTAATTAAAAATGAATCGATGAAAGAATTAAAAAAAACCACAAATAATGCTGAAAATGTTCTTTTAAATAGATTATATCTCGATGCAGTTATCGATATCAATAAAATAATTAAAGAATCTCAAGTTAGTATTTGGAAAGCATTAAAATCAAAACCTGATTATGACACTTCTTTTAAGGATACTCAAAATATTTTAGAAAAATACGGCGAATCCAAAGTTAATCTTGTAATGTTGCATATTGATTTAGTAGGATCTACCGGGATGTCATTGAGTATGCCAATTGATAGATTAACAACCATAATAAGAATCGTTTGCTCAGCAAATGTCTCTTATAGTATCAATGTATGGTGGCTATGTCCTAAAATATATTGGGGATGCAGTTTTAGCATTTTTTGTAGTAGAAGAAGTTCAAGATTCTAAAAGTTATACCGAATTAAGTTCAGAATCAAAAGATAAAGACAATAACAAATCGTATTTCCTTCAATACAGTAACGCAATAAGTTGTGCATACACAATGATTAAAGTTATACAAGAAGGCATAAACCCTATATTAAACCAGTATGATTATCCAGAATTAAAAGTAAGAATAGGTATAGATTTTGGAGAGATTGCGATAGTTCAATATGGTTGGGATGTTGATGAATATAAAGAAATTACATTGAAAAAACCTCATCTTGACCTTATAGGATATACTATCAGTATTGCAGTAAAGATGACGACTCTTGCAAAACCAGATCATATAGTAATAGGCCAAAAATTATTTGACAAATTAGATATTAAAGAAAAAAAAACATTTAAAAAATTACCAGCTAATCCAGATATTTGGAATTATACCCAGAAAACAACTGGAGGAATATATGATCTCTACAGTAATAAAGAATAGTTTTATTATTGTTTCAATAAATATTTCCTATTTTATATTTTCAATAATTAATTGGTAATTTATTTAATAAAAAAGAAAACAATTGGATAATACCATATTCTAGGTGTAGATCTCTTGCATATTGAAAAAAAATTTTTGTTTTCCATTTTCTTCCTCAAACAATGGATAGTTATCTCCTTGATTAGAGATGCAGTATTTTCTTCTTATAGTTCTAATATATTCATGATATTCATGAACTACGGAAAAAAAGACCTTTCGAAATTTTTTTGATTTAGAAATCTTTTTTACTTTATTTTTTCTTGACTAATAGAGCATTGTATTCAATTCTTATCAAAAATTATTTATTATTGATTTTAGACCAAGATAGGATTCAGCTGTACTAAATGCTTCTTTTATGTTAGGTAGTGAAAACCTATGTGAGATTAGGCTCTTTAAATTAATTTCTTTTAAATTGATAATATTCATAGCTTCATTCATATCTTTTGGCGTAGAGCTAAAGCTTCCAAAAATAGAAATTTGATTGTAATGAATAAAATTAGGATCTATATTTATCATTTTTTTATTTTCATTTTTGTTAATTTGATTTTGAGTTTTTATTCCAGAAAATAAAACTATTTTTCCATTTTTATTAACCAGTTTTAAGGCTAAATCCAGGGAAGAGGGATTGTTGTTGGATACAAAAATTACATTTGGTGAAAATTCTCTATTGACATCTTTTATTATTTGAGTATATCTATCAGAATTGTTACTTGAATCATTTTGTCCCTTTGCTTCTTCTCCTCCTCTAATAAGAATAGTAAAATCTGCTCCTAATTTTTTCGCCATATCTAATCTATGACCAATTTTACCAATTATTGTTACATTTACTTTAAATAATCTTTTTATCAACATTAATTGCATTAAACCAATTGGCCCATCACCTAAAATTATAACCGAATCAAATGAGAGGTTTTTTATTTGATTTATACTATTAATGCAGCAAGCCAAAGGTTCTATTAAAGATGCCTCGTCATTTGTAACATTATCAGGAACAGGTATTATGCCCCCTATTTCAAAAATCGTTTGTGGGATTAAAAGATATTCTGCAAATCCACCATTAATAGTAGAGCCTATTTCTTTCATAGTTTATACATAAATTATATTCTTCATATTTACAATACCAACAATTCAAACAAGGTATGATGGGATAAATAGATACTCGTGATTCTGGTTTAATCCAAATATTATTATATTTATATTCCTCAACCATTTGAGCGCATATTTCATGACCTAATATTATTGGAGGGGTAACTTTAAAATGTCCGTTTCTAAAAGTCCTTACATCATAGCTGCATACGGAAGCTGATAATACTTTTAATAGATAATCATGGTTGTTGTGATTGGATCTTTTTAATATGTCAATATCTTTAATTTGAATATTATTAGAACCATAAAAAACCGCCGCATTCATAAATTTATCAATTCTAATGTAAAGTATTTACAATCAACAAATATTAAAATTACTTTTTAATTAAAATTTTAACATACTAATACAATAACATTTGATATATTATTGATTGATACATTCAAACGTTTTTTTATTTTCCGAATAATCATATTTTAAATTTTATATTATTTATTTTATTTGAAAAATATATTTGCTAATCAAGACTATTCTGAATCATTTATAATTTTCTTCATTTTATAAGAATTTATCTTTATCAAACAATAAATATTTTGTCTATTTTTATTATATGATGAGTGGTAAATTTTTTGATCCTCATATTCATATGTATTCAAGAACAACAGATGATTATGAGAAGATGTCGATAGCTGGAATTGAAGTTATAGTTCAGCCTTCTTTTTGGCTAGGATCTCCCAGAACTGTCAGTTGGTACATTCATTGATTATTGGGAGCACATGATATCTTATGAGACTTCAAGAGCAAAAGAGTTTGGAATAGAGCATTTTGTTTGCGTTTCGGTTAATCCTAAAGAATCAATCGCAAGACCACTAGCTTTTGAAGCAACTGACAAAATGGAAACTGCGTTCTTAAGACGAGAACGCGTTGTTGCTGTTGGTGAAATAGGCTACAATTTGATAAATGACTTGGAGGAAGAAATTTTTGTTAAACAGTTAAAAATTTGTAAAAATGAAAATCTTTTAACTATGATTCATTTACCACATATAGATAAACCTAAAGCAATGGATAAAATGGAGAGGATTTTCAAAGAAGATAACTATGATTTTAACAAAATTTTAATCGATCATAATACCGAGGAAACAATAAAGAAAACTCTAGAGTGGGGAGCATGGGCAGGTTTATCTGTATATCCACGTACTAAACTATCACCTGATAGGGTTATTAATATCGTTAATAAGTATGGAAGTGATAAAATAATGGTTAATAGTGCAGCTGACTGGGGTGTATCCGACCCATTAAGTGTGCCCTTTACTGCAAGAGAAATGAGAAAAAATAATTGCAAAAGACAAGACATAGATAATGTTACTTTTTTTAATGCATATGAATTCTTTAAACAATCTGATAAATTTACATGGAAACCTTAATTATTTATTAATTAATAGCATTTTATATAAAAATAAAATTGATTGCATATCTATTTAAATAAAAAGGATCTAAATTTTGTAATGAAGTTTGCATTTAGCTCTAATGCTTATACCAACTTCTCCCTCCTAGATTCTATTATAGAAATAGCAAAAGTTGGATATAAAGGCATAGAAATAATGTGTGATTACCCTCATATTTTTCCGTTACCATTAGACTATAATATAGTTACAGAGATCAAAAATATAGTAATAAATAATAACATTCAAATATCTAATCTTAATGCATTTACCCTTTTTGGGATAGGTGATACCTATCATCCATCATGGATTGAAGATGATCTGGAATATAGAAATCTTAGAATCGAACACACAATTAATTGCATAAAATTGGCTAATTGTTTGGGTGTGAAAAATATTTCAATTGAGCCGGGAGGGCCAACGGAAGATCTTGACAATAGGGAAAGCTATCTAAATGTGTTTATAGATGGAATAAAACAAGTTTTACCTATTGCAGAGGAAGAAAAAGTTAAAATTCTTGTTGAGCCTGAACCCGGATTATTACTGGAGAATTCCAATGAATTTCTACAATTTATAAAAAATTTTGATTCGGAATATATCGGCCTTAATTTTGACATAGGTCATTTTGTTTGCGTTGATGAAGATCCATCGGAATTAGTTTTTAAATTAGCAAATTATATCCATCATTTTCATTTAGCTGATATCAAAAATAAAATTCATTATCATCTTATCCCAGGTTTAGGTTCTATAAACTTTAAAAAAATAATAAAGTCAATAAATGAAATAGGATTTGATGGGTTCATAACAGTTGAATTATATCCATACAAAGACAATCCAACAGAGGCGGCTTTGGAATCACTTAGATATTTGAATGAAATTTCAAAAACTATTTACTCTGTAATCATTTCAAAAAAAATTGTTAAAACATTATTTTCAATTATTTAGGATATCAAATATATTTACTGTGCCACCAGATATTCTAGCAGGATATTTTGTAACTACAATAAATAATTTAACATTGGTGAATTATCAGAATATTTTAATTCTTGTATTTTCTTCAATTTTTCTTTATATTGGAGGATTGATTACAAATGATCTTTTTGATATAAAAATTGACAAAATAGAAAGGCCCAATAGACCTCTTGCATCTGGAAAAATAAAGGAATCTACAATAATTTTATTATCAATACTTTTTTTTGGAACTGGAATATTTTTAGCATTTTTATTGACCTTTGCTACTATAGTTATATCTATTGTCCTTGTTATTATGATATTATTATATAATTATAGATTAAAAAATGGTAAGTTGAGGCCATTCCTAATGGGCGGTATTCGCGGTCTAAATGTTATTTACGGATCCACCACTACCTATATTTTTTTTACTAATACAAATTATGATTTTTTTGAAACTAGTTTTATAAATACCACCACAACTAATTTGTTAATCGTATCTTTTGCAATTTTTTTTCATATTTTCACCCTGACTTTGTTAAGTAAACGTGAAACAGAAAATGAAGACAAACAGTATAAAAATTCATTGAATTTAAAAAATATTTATATTGTTTATTTAATTATATTTATTATAATACTTTTTATAGGAATTACATTTATACCTAATAAATATCCTTTTTTGGTATTTTTCATTGCATTTTTATTATCAATAACAATAATCTTTTATAATAAAATAAATAATAGAAAAAAATACGGATATTTAGATATAAAATTTTTAGTTAAATATATGATTATTTTATTAATATTACTTGACACAAGCTTTGTTGCTGGCTCAAATGGCATTTATATGAGTCTCTTATCAATAAGTATGATATTTCCATGTCTAATTATTGGAAATAAAGTGCACATGACATAACATGATTAATAAATTTACGAAAAACATTATTTTTGGGTTTAATTTGTTATTAAACTTAAATATATTAAGAAATATAAAAAAAATTCTGATAGCAGAAATATTGAATAATATGAAATACTATAAAAAAATTAATTGATTAAATAATATATTATTATAATACAAAAAGCATATTTTGTAACGGATTAAGTTTGTATTCGATTATAATTGATATATTTTATTAATCCATTGTATTTTTTCTTCTTTTTCTCATTTGATAATAATGTACAAATATTCAATTCATTATCATTAATTTTAAATATGATAAATCCTCTTTCTCATTTATAAATATGGCAAAATGTCCTTTTTGTAATGAAGTTATTGATCTAGGTCATTTAAAAACTGAAGAATTTGAAGATGGAGATTTACTATTTAAATTTCTGGGACTAAGTTGTCCAAATTGTGAAAGAATATTAAAAATCCAAAAAATTGATTAAGATTTAATTTTTTATATTTGATTATTGACAAAGGATACAATTTAATATAATACTTGTGTTGATACTATAAATATTATCATATACATGATTTGTAAATTTTTGAAATTATGATAAAATTTATAAACAATTGTAAAAGAAATAAATGAAGTTATTAATACATCTACAATATGATAATAATTAATATCAATGACGAAAATTGCTCTAAATATAAAATTATATTACAATATTACTTTTATATGAAACGTGATTTAGCACACTATTTATCTAATTTGAACAATTAAAAGTCATCTGTAGATTATATTATTTATCAAATGTGATTTATAATTCATATTTGATGAAAATTAATTTATATATTTCAATTCTTTTTATATTCTTGGAAATAATCCATCATAGATCACTGTTTCACAAAAGTAATATTGTAATACAATTTATATATTAAAAACAAGTTGTTTTGATATAATTATTATCATACTGTAGATGTATTAATATACTTCCTTAATATTCTTACTTCAAACAATTAAAGGAGGTTATATTGAATAAGTACAAATATTAAATTTATTGTACATAATATCTCGATAAAATTTTTTCTATTACATTCATGTATGAATAGTTATTTTTTATCATAAGAATAAAGATATTTTAAGAATGACTAAACTAAAAGATAAAAAGGTGCTGGTAAAATAGCAAACTTCAATTTTCTAGGCAATGTTTTAAAAAAATCATGTTTTAATTAATGATCAAAGTAGATGAATTCGTTAACTTATTTATTTATTCTAGTATTATAAATTGAATCTTATGTAACAAAAATTACAATAATTCAGAAAAATTTTAGATATGTATTTAATAATTCAATAGTATATTTTTACGTTAAAATATACATAGTTTTATTTTGGAGTGAAGTGGTCAAACGGAAAATATATGCATTAATAAACAATAACAAATCAAATAAAATGTCTTTTGCATAATATTATAAACAAGAAATCAAAATATATCATTGTTTTAGATATTGTCGGGTTAGATGTTTCTCATATATCATCTGGCTTAATACCCACAATTTCAGATTTAGCAAGTAATGGAGAATATGGATATTTAAAACCGGTATTCCCTTCAGTCACATCCACTGTTCAAGCGAGTATCTTATCAGGAAAATATCCTAATCAGCATGGAATAATTTCAAATGGATTATTTGATAGAGAAAACTTTCAAGCGTTATTTTGGGAACAGTCAAGTAAACTTGTCCAAACTGAAAGAATATGGGATATATTAAAGAAAAAAAATAATAATATACAAACTTCAGTTTTGTTTTGGCAAAATACAATGTTCGCAAATTCAGAATTTGTAATTACACCAAGACCTATACATTTAGAAAATGGACATATGGATATGTGGTGTTATTCACGGCCTCCAGAATATTATGAAGAAGTTTCCCAAAGCATCGGTGAATTTGATCTTTATAGTTATTGGGGACCTCTTGCATCTTTCAAATCTACAGAATGGATATCAAAATCTGTTGAATTTACCATGGAAAAACACATGCCCAATCTTTTATATGCTTACTTTCCTCAGCTGGATTATTCTTCACAAAAATTTGGAAAAAATAGCAATCAGGTAAAGGATGATTTAAAAAAAATTGACATAGTTATAAATTCTATTATTGAAAAAATAAAAAAGTTAGGTATAATTGAGGATACAGAGTTTATACTTTTTTCAGAATATGGATTCAATGATGTTAATGAGGGAATATCTATAAACAAAATATTGAGAGAAAAAGGATTGCTAGTAACAAGAACAATTAAAAATAAAGAATATATTGATTTTGAATATAGCAAGGCATTTGCAATAGTTGATCATCAAATAGCAAATATCTATCTAAATAAACATGGAGATAAAAAGAATGTAAAAAAAGTATTAGAGAACATTCCAGATATAGAGATGATTTGTGATGACAAAGAAAAGCAAAATTTAAAAATCGACCATTCAAGAAGTGGAGATCTTATTGCAATTTCAAATAAAGATAAATGGTTTAGTTATTACTGGTGGAATGATGATGATAAAGCCCCCACCTTTACCAAAACTGTAGATATTCATAGAAAACCAGGTTACGATCCATTAGAGCTTTTTGTTAATCCTCAGACAAAAAGTATACCATTTGAAACATCATTGATTAAAGGATCTCATGGTAGACCTTTTAATTTGAAAACGGGAGAGGGTTTAGCAGCATATATTTCAAGCAAAAAACTTGGAATAGATAAAAATGATGAGGATAAAGATGATGGTCTATTTAATGGAAAGAATATTTTAAATTGTATAGATTTATTTGATATAATAAATAAGAACTTTTCATAATTTTTATTATTGTGATCTATTATTTAACAAGTACTTGACTTATTCATATTCTATCACGTTATCATCTTTTTTTAAAATTGAAAATATTCTTCTTACATTGGAAAAATTATCGGCTGTTGGATTTGATCAATTAGAAATGTATGGCGAACCTGATGAAATGGACTTGAAATACATCAAAGATATTATTTTATCTTTTAATTTTAAAATTATAGGTATTACCGGAATGTGGGGAAAAATAAGCCCATCGGGATGGAAACGAAGATTATTGAGTAATGATATTTCATTTAGAAAATATTCAGAAAATTATTTAATTAAATGTATTGAAATGTGTAGATATCTGGAAGGTAATAAAATAAATGTTTGTTTGTTTTCTGATCCTATAAATTCATTAGATCTAACTCATAAATTTATTTCAGAGGATAAGAAAAAAAAACTTATTTCCAAAAGCTTTCCAATGATAAACTCTTTATTAAAGAGGGCAAATGATTGCAGAATTAATTTGCTATTAGAGCCTTTAAATCGATATTCTACACCATTTTGTTCTAATCTAGAAGATTCTCTTTTTGTTATAGAAAATTGTGATAATTTAAGAATAATGTTAGATACATTTCATATGAACATAGAAGAAGATTCTTTTAAAAATACTATTTTACAGTCAAAAAATTTGCTTAATCATTTACATTTTGCCGATAATAATAGAAAAATGCCTGGGTTTGGGCATATCGACTTTGATAATATTATTTCAACTTTAAAATATATAAATTATTCAGACACTATAAGTTATGAGCCAACTATATCAAACGCAAATTATCAGAATGAATTATCTTTTGGTAAAAGTTATATCGAGAAAATCGAATCGAAATATTAATAATTACAAACATTCATTATTTTTTATTATGGCCAATATCTATTAAATATAAGTTGATAATAATGGCTAGAACCTTAAGACGGTTGTAAACTATACGTAAACAAACGCATGTACCTTTTTACTACATAAGTGGAGTCTAATACTTAAATTTACGATTTTAATAATGCACAAAATAAAAAGGAAAAGTACCATTTGTTCTCTTTGAATGAAATCTAGGTAATGAAATAGAAATATATTTAATATATATTGCATTTAGTGGTTTAATAAAAAACTCTTATAGATCTTATATAATTATGATTATAGATCCTTGTTATTTTGTTTATATAATTCCATGTTCTGTCTATAAAATTCATTTAATGAATTTTTATTTTTTTTATATTCATCAAATACAATAAAAATAGTTAATTTTAAAAATTCTTCGATACTTTCTGTTTCGATTGATTTTGATGTATATAATTCCTTGATAATTTTCTCAAGAGTTATGAATTTATTTACTTCTAAATATAATTCAATTTTTCTTTATTTTTATTTTTATCATCCATAGCTCATTTGGAATATTCAAATCTATATCTTTTTTAATAATTAAAAAATATAGTAATCATCTATCAAAAATGAGGATATTTGTATAAAAAGTATAAATTTTATATGGTTAACAATTACGTTTTTCTTTTTCTGTTTGCTTTGAAGGCAGAATTTGTTTCAACAGAAATAAATTCAACAATTCCTTATTGAGAAAATAATCGTTATCTAGTAACTTATTGGTAACCAAACATTCATTAAAATTTTCAAACATCTTTGATCCTGATACAATGCATCCACAAATAGATAAACAATTATTCATACATCGATTTTCACTGGTCATAGTCAATTGTCAAGTCGGAAAATATGTTTTAGTTGCATCTACCTCTATATGCAAAGCAGATGAATGAATCTAAATTTACTTGGATAATCTTTCAAAAAATCAAAGTGATGTATTACTTCATGGTTAAGAAACCACAGATCCTGGTAAACATTAAATAGTAAACATTATTCATTTGTGGCAATTTATTGTTAGGTAATGATTCCATATTTGATAATGGATTTTCAGTTTTTATAATATACAATATAAGCCTTGCTCATGATTCAATAATTCATGATCCTGTATAAATTGGAAATAACACATTTGTTGATATGAAAAACATTTTTTAATAATGTTGAAAATAACTTAGATAAAGGTATTTCCAGTACATTAACTAGAGAAGTAACAATTCATGACGATAGATATATTCTACTTGGAAATGCCATAAGAAATCAAAGTCAATTAGATTTCTTATCTAGAGAGAAGGTAGTCCTATGTAAAAACAAATTTTGCAATAATCAGCGTTAATACTAATTTATCTAATAAATATCAGAATTAAATTTGAATAAACTAGCGCAAAAAAGAGAAACAAATGTGGAATAAAGGACAAAGAGAAAAACAACAATAAGTTGATATTTATCTTGACAGTTTATGATAGTTTAAATCTTAAATGAAAATCATCACAGTAATTATTTATATTTTTTATTACTGAAATATTATCCAAATTAATTATAAATTATGTAAAACATTTTGATATTGTCTATGAACAATGCGAATAAGCTTTCAAAATTAAAGATTTACCTTCTTTTATTGACCATATTTTCGGTTGGAACTATTAGTAGCCTAAGTCATACCACAAATGCGAATGCCATTTCAAAAGATGCGCCTATTACAAATTCAAAAGAACTTACAGATGTATTAAATTGTATCTCTCAAAAAGTAAATAAAAATGCAAAATTTTCACTTTCAGATGCATTTGTATGTTACGATAGCCAACTAAAGGGTGCTTCAAAATTTGCAGATCAACCATTTCAAAATCCTGATTTGAGCAACTTAAACAGCATTCAGCCAGTTTCAGATACCACTCCTACTAAAGCTAGTACTGATAAAATGGGGGAGAACCGCAGTAGTAGTAGCTCTCCTTCAAAAACATTAAATGACAAAACATTAGGTGGCGATAGTGGAATGGGTAATAGTAGTAGTAGTAGTAGCTCTCCTTCAAAAACATTAAATAGTAATATTGGAAAAGATCTTGGAACCAAATTAAATTGGAATCCATTTGATGAAATTGGTAAAACAAAATCTTCTCTAAAACCTAAAATTAGCAAAGGTGAAGAAGGTGGAATTCGTATAAAACAGGTATCATCAAATACACCCTCTGATATTAATAGTGTAAAAAAACCAACTGACCCCTTTAGTGCAGCAGAAAATAAACCAATAGACAACAATAGCGTAAAAAAACCAACTGACCCCTTTAGTGCAGCAGAAAATAAACCAATAGACAACAATAGCGTAAAAAAACCAACTGACCCCTTTAGTGCAACACAGACATCAAAAAACCCTGCAAAATCAAAAACTGCAGCTATCCCTGAAATAACTTCAGCAATGGGGGATTTTGATCTACCATTTGCATCCATACTGCCTCAATGATTTTTTTTGTTACAAAAAAAATAATCAATAACCTACATATCTAAAATCTATTTTTTACCGTTATTTTAGATAATTCTTATTTTTTATAATATGTTATAACTTTTAAAAATCTGATAACTATTATATTATATAATAATTTTTTAATAATTATGGAGACACATAATTTCTGTTTGTTTTTATTCCTTCTTTGATAAGTAAAATTTTGCCTAATATCTAGTGATACTATACTATAATAAAAGATACTATTTCCGACAATTAATCCTGCAATAATATTTATATCTAATTCACCATCATTATTAAAAAATGGTGAAATACCAAAGAAAAAATACAAAATATATTGTTAATTGTTTGCTATGACCTAAAATAATGAGAACAATTTGCCATAGTTGTATGAATGAAGAGAAGACAAACCAATTTGATTTATTGATAAATTGTCATAGAGATTATTTTCATCAACTAATCCAATAAAAGTAATACTAGAGATGAAAAAATACTTTTGAAAGCAGACAAAAAGGAACTACTAATACAAATATTTTATATCCCCTTTGTATTTCATTTTGTTATGATCAACAGAGAAATTTTTAAATATTATTCCAATTTTTATATATCTTATTATATTATTTAAATGAGGATTCAATATGAAATTAGATTTTAAATTAATGTACGATTACATTTTAAATCTGGATAGTAATATTCGATTTGTTGGATTTATTGATGACATGGGAAAGTTAATTTACGGAGGTATGAGAAATGGTGTTATATCCTTAGAACATGAAACTGAATCAATCAAACTTTATATGGAATATGCACTTATTAACAAAATTCATGCTGATTTTGATACTATGCTGGGTAAAGTTGTTTATTCATTAACTATTCGAGAAAAAATTAAAATATTAACTTTTCCACTAGAAAATTATATAATCAGGATTTCACTTGAAATACGCGCTGATCATGATAAAATTATCAATTTGATTTTAGAGTATTTAAAAGATAAATATCATTCAGGTTGATCGTTATTTTTCATACGGTTTTCATATGTTTGAATTATAATGTTTATAACGTTTATTTCTTCATTACAGATTTTTTTAAATTCCTCAAATATTCCTTTTTCCTTTAAATTATTTGTCCAAATATTAATTTCATGTATAAAATCCATATTCGATTGTAAAACTGATATTAAATCTCCTTGATTATTTTCTCCACTAAAAAATTTTAATAGCAAAATATGAAAATACAACCTATTTAATCTCATATCGGCAAAAAATTTTCTATAACTATTTATTCTTTCGTTGTTTGATTTTGATTCTATATCTAAATCTGGTAATTTGTAGTTCAATTATGTAAATTCCATATTCAAAAAATTAAACTTTTAGGTATTTTTCTTAAATCTTTAATTCAAATTGTCTACCTTTGAAATCTAATTTTAAATATTCAAGTTTTATTGGAAAAATTATTTTTCATTTGATAAATAATATTCATGTAAAAAAAGAATATATTTTAAATTTATTTATTTTTTTTAAATATATTGTATATTATTATTAAATTATAGGTATTTATTTATATAAATCTTTTAAATCCCGCCTATTTCTTTCTCGATCTTATTTATAACATTTCTAATACCCAAATCTACAATATAATTACCTAATTTGGGACCCCTCTCAGTATTAATCAAAATTTTGTAAAATAATTTAAAAAAATCTTTTGGTTCAATATGGTTTTCTTTAGATTTTAAAAAGATAAGTGTTTGAATTTCTTGACTTTGCTCTTCAGGATTAATAAGAATGGTAGAATTTTCCTGATCCTTTGCAATTATTTTTAATTGTATTAAAATTTCATCAATCGCTTTTTTTTGTTTATCTTCTAATTGTAAAGTGATTTTATTTTTATCTTGTATCATCATCTTCTTTAAATTCTTTAGCCCATTCCATTGAGAGGCGAATTTTTTTAGTTATTTCTGTTGTTTCCTCTTTAATTAAACCATACTTTTTTAATCTTTCGTATATTTTTTCGATGGGATTGTTAACTTTTTGATTCATAAATAACTCTGATTGTTGAATTAATATTCTATATGGTATATGAATAGGTAAGACATTGGAAGGGTTTAAATTATTTACATATTCATAGATGCCTTTAATTTTTTTTGCTTTGTTTATATTTTTTTCTTTAATTTTATTAAAGTAAATGTCCTCGTATAAATCATATTCATCCATGAGAATTGGGATATCATCAATTCCGATATGTCGAGTTCCTGAAATTCTCTTGTAAAGTAACAATAAAAGAGATTCAGGTGTTCCATATTGAAACCACATTTGAGGAGTCAAAACATTCCCTGCAGACTTGCTTATTTTTTTGCCTCCTTTATCTAAAAACATTTCATATTTTATATGTAAAGGATGATGAAATCCTAATATTTCACTAGCAACCCAGTCATTAATCCTCACAGAATCCATTATATCTTTACCAAATGCCTCAAATCTTATATCAAAAGCTTGCCATCTAGCAGCAAATTCAACCTTCCATGCCAATTTTCCATCACCATTGTTAATTTTGATTTCTCCTTGATGACCGCATCCATCGATTTGTTTTTTACCTATTGTATTTCCAATACATGAATAGGCTATAGTTTTTTCATCTGCAAAATATTCAGTGGCACTTGCAACATACAATCTTCCACATTGTTGGCAAATAGGAAAAAAAGGGAGAAATTTTATATATTTTTGCTGGCCGGTTGATTTGGATATTTCATCCCCTATAATTTTACTATTAATTAATATTTTATGAATTTGATCGGATAATATTCCGCTTTTATATACTTCTGTTCCACTTTTAAATTTATAATTTAAACCAACTTTATCAAGACCTTCTAAAAGCAAACTACTCATATGAGCACCATATGATCTGTGACATTCACCAAAAGGATCGGGTATAGTAGAAACCGGTTTGCATAAATATTCATTTAGCCACTGTGGTAATCCATATGGAACCTTTCTAAGTCCATCAAAATCATCAGAAAAAGCTATCAATTCTGATTTATATCCCATATTCTTCAAAGCTAGGGAGATTCCAAAGGCCCTTACAGCATCACCCATACTTCCAATATGAGGAATTCCAGAGGCTCCTAATCCACTCTCTACATTAATAATTTCACAAGGTCTTCCGAGTTTTTTTTCTCTTTCTATGATGGTAAAAGCGACCTTGTCAATCCAAGTTCCTTTTCCAATGGTTATTATTTCGTCGATAGAATCATCCATGATTTTATATTGCTTTTGTTACATATGGTCCATTAATAACATATCCAAATTTTGAATAGTATTCTCTCGTTCCTATAGCACTAATAACTGATAGTTTTTTTAAATTGAATTCCTGTTTACAGATTCTTTCTGCTTCTTTTAGTAGTTTTTGACCAAAGCCTTTATGTTGATACATATATCTATTTGTTGTTGTTGTATTTTTAATAATATTATCGAATCCCCTTTGAGTTTTATTATTTTTAGATTTTAATCCAATTTTTACAAGTGGTCCATAAACATGTAATTCTCTAACTACACCTGATAATATCTTTTTTTCTAATAAATCAACAACTTTTTCCTCTCCACTTAATTCACTTCTTTGAGGATGGGCCATAATTCTTAATCTTAAAAACCCAAAGAGCAAACTATTATCCTTGCTTTCAAAAGACAAGAAAATCTCCTTCCCGTCTGATGAAAAATATTCTCTTCTAAATAATTTAATTTCCTCTTCAGAAAATTCTCTTTCAATATCTCTTAAACCTATTTCACGACATCTGATACATTTACACTTTATTCCTTGTCTTTTCATTTCCTCTAAAATTAGTTGTCTTAAATTACCTATTTTCGGACCTGATATTATATCATCTGTTTCTATTTCTCGCTGAATTCTCATGATTCTTATCCATGGAGGAATTATTTTTTTTACTTCTACTAATATTCTAACAAGGTCATTTGTAGAATAACTATCATATTTTTTTTCTTGATAAAGTTTGTAAAGACCAGTATTTTTAATCACCAGTGTTGGATAAATCTTCAACATATCAGGCTTTAATCTTTCATCATCAAATAGTTTTTTAAAATCCTCTATATCTTGATCTATTGTAGATTTAGGTAAACCCGGCATCATGTGTGCTGCAATTTTATAGCCACAATTTTTTGCAAAATAAAATGCATCATAAACATCATTTAGGGTATGGCCCCTATTTACTGCTTTTAACACAATATCGTTTAATGATTGAACTCCGATTTCAATTCTAGTGGTTCCCAACTCAAGCATAGTATTGATGTGCTCTTTTTTACAGTAATCAGGTTTGGTTTCTATTGTCAATCCAACACATCGAATATTGGCATTTTCATTATTTTTTTTTGCTTTTTCCAAATTTTCACTTAACTCTAAATTTTTTTTTGATTTGTTGTGATCAGAGACGGTATTAAAATTATTTTTTGCAAGTAATTGCATATCGAACAAATTAAAAGCATCAAAGCATTTTTTAACAAAATCTTTCTGATAATTTATAGGATAGAACGGGAAAGTACCACCTACAATGACAAGTTCTGCTTTATCTACGCTATGGCCTCTTTCTATTAAATGTATAACTTTTGACCAAACCTGTTGGAAAGGATCATAATTTGCTTGCTGTGCTATTTTGGTAGCTGGCTCTGTACCAATGTAACTTAATGGAGTATTAACTTCAATTCCACCGGGACAATAAATGCATTTTCCATGGGGGCATTCAAATGGCATTGGCATCACTGTAATAACTGCAATACCTGATGAGGTTTTGGATGGTTTTAGTTTTAATAGTTTTTTATAATGGTTATCTTCAGGTAATAGTTTTAGAATATCTATATTTTTGGGAATTCTTGATAATTTATACTTTGCAGATTTACTTTTGATAATCTTTAATACTTCTGTTTTAATTGGATTATTATTTTCATTTAAAGATAATATTTCATTAGCAATTTCTTCACATGCATTCAGATAAGAGATATCATTTCTTACGGATGCTCGTTTTTTAATTTCCACAGATGGCTTTAGTAATAGACCTGCTGGATTTTTAATATCTTTATCATTAACCAAATATAAAATAATTATAACTTTTCTGGATTAAAGTGTTATGTAAAACCTTTTGTATAGTAAAGTATGACTTGCATTATTTTTAATACAGAAAATCGGTAAAAAAATATGGAAACCAGGTAAATTCAATCTAATCTAGTTTTATCTTTTTCTCCATAATATCTCCTCAAAAAATTTATATCAAAAATAAAATAAAATAAAATATTTTAATTTCAATTTTTATTGATTTCTTTAATTTTTTCGATAATCTATACTAGTCATATATAATTATTTCTTATTTTGTTAAATCTTTAACAATTCTTGCCTCTTTTAATAAATATATTTCCATTACCCTTGGCTTTTATTTTTCCTATTACTTGACATTGCATATTATCTTTGTTAATAATATCAACAATATTTTCGACCTCCTCCTTTGAAATAATAATACAAAACCCAATTCCCATGTTGAATGTCCTATACATTTCAACTAAGTTTATCTTTCCATCAAACATTATCTGTTTGAATATACCTTTTATTCTGAGGTAAATCGTCTAAAATGTAATCTACACCAGAATTTAATCTGTTTAACTTTGTAAATGCCCCTCCAGTAATATGAGATAATCCATGAATTATTGATGTACCAAATTGATCGATCAATTTTAAAATTGTTTTTGAGTAAATAGCTGTAGGTTTAAGTAGTTCGTTTCCAAGTTTAGTATCCAAATATTCTGGTTTATCATTAATCAAATATTTCTCTAAAAGCACTTTTCTTGCTAGAGTATAACCATTAGAATGTAAACCCGTGCTATGAATACCTAAGATTATATCTCCGGATTTTATTCTATTGCCTAGAATTATTTTTTTTTTATCATTTATAATTCCAAAAATCATTCCGGCTAAATCAAAATTATAGCCATTTTCTTTACCTGTTATAATATCTGGTAATATTGCGGTTTCACCCCCTACTATTGCAATATTTGATAATTTTGCACCTTTAACAAGGCCTTTTGTTAATTCTTTTAAAAGAAAATCATTAGTATTTTGTAATGCAATATATGATAAATATCCTAATGGTTTTGACCCAACACAGATTATGTCATTCACATTCATAGCTATACAATCAATACCAATAGTGTCATACTTTTTCATTAATTGTGCTATCAAAATTTTTGTTCCTACTCCATCTGTATGCATCGTCATAATATTGTCTCCTATTTCAATTAATCCTGCATAGTGTCCAAATCCTGATATTACTTTTCCAAAATCAAGATATTGATAAGTTTGTTCTATACTTTTTCCAATTTGATTTTGTATTTTTTTAATTTTTTTTATATCTATACCAACATCTTTATATTTTGTAGGTTTATGTTCAGAAGGCAATATAATACAGATTTAAAAAGAGAATTTATAAATTTTAATATCATATCAAATCTTCTATACTAAAGTATAGTAAAAATAATTTTTGTTTTTATTGATTTGTTTTAGTGGAAGTTCTATTGATTAGACTTGTATATTCGCATCCCATAGGACCGCAATACCTGCCGACATAAACAGCCTTTGGTCGATAAAGCGCTGGTTTTGGTGCGGCCTCTGCAAATTTTTCTTCGATTATATGTGCATTCCAGCCTGCTATTCTGGAGATAGCAAAAATAGGTGTATTCAAATCTAGAGGAATTCCTAAACTGTAATAAAGTGATGCACTATACAAGTCGACATTCGGATATATTAACATTTTTCTCAATCTGAGCATAATATTCTTTGTTACTTGTTCAATTTTCTCTGTTATTTCATACCATCTAGTATTTTTCTCTTTTGAAATGGCTCTTGATAATGTTGCAAGTACTTCTGATCTGAGGATCCGTTGTCCGGTACACCGCATGTCCCATCCCCATAATTCTCCCACCATCCTCTATTCTCTTTTTAATCCATTTTTCAACATTATCAATATCATTTATTTCAAGCAACATTTTCATAACTTGAATATTAGCTCCTCCATGAAGTTCACCAGATAATGCACCCAAAGCGCCTCCAACACATGCATATATACTAGCTCTTGTTGAAGCGATTTCCCTTGCTGCAAAAGTTGATGCATTAAAACTATGTTCAGCATGTAAAATTAAACTAATATCAAATATTTTTGAAACTTCGTGCTTTGGGTGTTCATCTTTTAACATGTATAAAAAATTATGAGCATGATTACCATCATTTAATGGATGAACTACATCCAAGCCATTTCGAACTCTTTCCCATGCTGCAACAATTGTAGGTATTTTAGCGATAAGTGAAATAGCTCTTGTTAAATTTGCGTCTTTTCCTTCATCTGTTCTATCGAAATCATAATCTGCTAGTTCTAAAACTGAAGATTGTAGAATGTCCATCGGATGAGCTCGTAGTGGGTTTATTTTTCATATTTTTTATGATAGATTCAGGTATCTGTCTTGAATCTACCAATTTAAGATTGAATTCTTTTAATTCGTCTTTGAGTGGCAAATCGCCAAATAATAAAAGATAAGCAGTTTCTTCGTAAGTAGAATGATTAGCTAAATCCAGAATATCAAAACCTCTATAAATTAGTTTGCCATTTTCACCATCAATAGAACATATTTTTGTGTCTGCAACTTCAATATTTCTTAAACCGATATTCCGCGTATCCATCTAATCTATCTTTTATATTCAGTTTCAATATTAAAGCGATTCTATGTGAAGAAATATTTAATCATTATAATACATTATGCTTATTCTATTCAATATTTAGTATTCAATAGCAACAAATTTAATATTTGTATATATTAACTGCACTATTAGATGGAGGATTTTACTTTAATTAATAATTCTATTAATACTTTTATCAAAAAAAATGTGCTCGACGGAAATCTTAAAGGAGCTGTTATAGGAGTATCGGGCGGAATAGATTCTGCAGTGGTTGCTTGTTGTGCATCAATAGCACTTGGAAATGATAATGTATTAGGATTGATATTGCCAGACAAAGAAATTACCCCAGTAGAAGATATAGACGATGCAATAAAAATTTGTTCTTCCTTAAAAATAGAGTATAAAATAATTTATATCAACAATATAAAAAATGAATTGTTAGAAATATTAGAAGAAACAGATAATAAATTAGTTAAAGGTAATTTGATGTCTAGGGTTAGAATGTGTATCCTTTATTATTATGCTAATTTGTTAAATAGAGTAGTCCTAGGAACAACAAATAAAACAGAAATTTCAATAGGTTATTTTACAAAGTATGGCGATGGGGCTTCTGATTTATCCCCTATAGGAGATCTATATAAAACACAAGTAAGAGAATTTGCCAAATTCTTAAAAATTCCGAATCATTTAATTCATAAAAAAAGTAGTGCTAGGTTATGGGTGGATCAACAAACAGAAAATGAAATAGGACTTTCATTTAATGATTTAGATCCTATTTTAATGTTTATTAATAAACATAATAAAAAAGATGCTATTATAGATTCATCCTTATTAGGAAAATCCTTTCCACATATTTCTAAAGAAAAAATAGATTATTTGCTAGATCTAATAATCAAAAACCAACATAAATTCTCGATGCCATCGATATGTAATTTAGAATAAAATTTAAATTTATTTTGGTTTGGTATTATAATAATATAAAAATACTAGTAGAAATCATATCACTTTTAAATAGGTCTACAATTTTTCTTTTATTATGGTCCTTGGAAAAGATATACGCCTGAATAGGATATTAAAAAATGGTAAGATGCTATGTATTCCAATGGATCACGGAATCAGTAGTGGACCATTAGACGGTATAAAAGATATCACCAAATTTATTTATGATACTGAAAAATCGGGTTTAAGCTGTATTCTTTTAAATAAAGGAATAATCAAGATTCTACCAAGACCTATAAATATTGGTTTAATTGCGCATATGTCTGCTAGCACCTCTCTAGGTCCAGATCCCAACAAAAAAGTTCTTTTGGGCTCTGTTAAGGAAGCAATTAGATTAGGCGCCGATGCGGTCTCAGTACATATCAACATTGGTTCTCGAGAAGAACCAATGATGTTATATTCACTAGGATTAATTGCTGATGAATGTAACAAATGGAGTATGCCTTTAATTGCAATGATGTATCCTAGAGGAGAAAATATTAAAAATCCACATGATCCATCAATTATTTCTCATGCTGCTAGAATTGGCGCAGAAGCTGGTGCAGATATTGTAAAAACTATCTATACTGGAAATACAGACACTTTTAAAGAGGTAGTAAAAAGTTGTCCGGTCCCAATAGTTATAGCAGGTGGACCAAAGTCAAATACAAATAAAGATATTTTAGAATTGTGTCACGGTGCAATACAAGCTGGTTCTATAGGTATTACCTTTGGAAGAAACATTTTTACACACAGCAATCCAAAAAAATTAATAAAAGCACTCTATGAAATTATTATTGAAAACAAAAAATATGAAGAGGTTTTAGAAAATCTTGGCAGAAAATAAAAGAAATAAAAAAATTATTTTAAAGCCATTATTAAAAAAATCAAATTTGTCCAAGGAAGCAACTGTTAATTTTATTAATAAAATCAGGTCTAAGGTGGATCTCTTGTATATTGATCCATCTGAAAATATTGCATATGGTGAATTGGATAATACTGCGATTAAAACAATTTTTCCATCAGAATATGCAGATTACATAGTTTGTAATAGCATTGAAGAATTAGATAATTTTAATTTTAAATATTCTAATAAAGTCGATATAAATTATTCAAATATAAGTTCTGTAGAAGGCGATACCAAAGATTCCAATAAATTTTCAAAAAGAAAACAAATAGGGATATATAAAAAAGTAAATAGCAATAAAGATATTGAAGAAATAAAAACAATATCTGAAAAAGGAGCTAATTTTGTTATAATAGAAGTAAACGATTGGAAAATTATACCATTAGAGAACGTCATTGCGATATTACAGAAAACCGATACGGAAATATTTGCATTGGCAAAATCTGTTAAAGAAGTAGAAACTTTATTTACTGTTTTAGAATTAGGTGTTGATGGTATAATTATCGAAACTGAAGATGAAGAAGAAATACAAAAAATCAAAAATATTCTTCAAGATATTTTTTTTAATATTACTTCAGCAAAAATACTCGAAATTAAAGATATTGGCACAGGAGAAAGAGTTTGCATTGACACAGTTTCAATGCTAGTAGAAGGAGAAGGAATGTTGGTTGGAAACAAATCAAATTTTTTATTTCTTGTTCATAATGAGTCTGTTGGATCTTCATTTACTTCTCCAAGACCATTTCGTGTAAACGCAGGAGCAGTTCATTGTTATACAATTACTCCAGATGGAACAACTAAATACTTGTCTGAATTAGAATCTGGAAGTCAGGTTTTAATAGTAAATTCTAAAGGTTTAACAAGAATTGTTTCGGTAGGTCGCTCTAAAATTGAAACACGGCCCCTTAGATTATTCAAAGCAATATGTGAAAATGAAATTGGTTCAATTATTGTTCAAAATGCAGAAACCATAAGATTTTTGGATAAGAATGAACAAATGTTACCCGTTACTCATGCTAGAATAGGTGACGAGATACTTGTATTTTCTAATAAATCATCAGGTAGGCACTTTGGGATGGAGGTTTCAGACGAATACATTCTTGAAAAATAGACCATTTTCTTTTTTATTGTTATTTTTTTTTTATCAATATGTTTATATTTTTAGAGTATTGTGATTATCGACCTGATATTAAAAAAATACTTTGATGCTGATTAGACCAGAGTCAATATATGATAAAATCATATTAGGTAATTGTGAAAAAATATTAAAAAATTTTCCCGCTAACAGCATTCAATTAACAATTACATCTCCACCATATGGAAATGCAATTGATTATGATTTACACATATCCAAGAAAAATTTGGAGTATTACAGAGGCATAAGCAAAGTTAGTCTGGACGTTTATCTTGATAATCTAGTTTCCATATTTAATGAACAAGTCTATAGAGTTACAAAAGAGGGAGGATATTGCTGTATTGTAATTGCAAATGAAGTTGTAAATGGAACGCTTATCCCTTTACCTCATTTACTATTATCAAAATTAGCAACGCCTCAGGGGAAATGGAATTTCCATGAAGAAATAATATGGCATAAAGTAACTGGTGGTACAAACAGATATGGTTCATTCATTATCAACCCTTACCCAAAATATTACAGGGCAAATATTATGCATGAATTTATCTTGGTATTACGAAAAGGCGATGTTAAATCCGGAAGGAATGAAAAAAGAGAAATTCTTCCTGCAACCCATGAAGAATGGACTAAAGAGATTGCTAATTCGGTATGGCATATGGCACCGGTCCCTCCAAAGTATATCGACCATCCCTGTCCTTTTCCTGAAGAAATTCCCTACAGGCTAATGAAATTATATTCATACAATGGAGACATAGTTTTAGATCCATTTAATGGAAGCGGTCAAACCACTAAAGTTGCTTATAATTTGGATAGACATTTTTTAGGCATTGACATAAAAAAAGAATATGTCGATCTAGCTAAAAGTAGATTATCAACAGAACCACTTCATATTAGACCAGAGGCGTTAATAGCAAGCTGGAAAAAAATAACATCTCATATTGTTTAATCTCATTCTTTAGATTTGATTTTGTTGCTGTTCCCCTTTCTAAGTTAATATTCTATAATGTATACTATTGATGTTTTTTATCTTTTCGAACTTTAAGTTTTATTAACAAAATCCCCAACAAATATAGAAATAGCATTGGTATTGAGATAAACCACATTGTGAGACCGCTTCCATCTGGTGTTATAAACGCACCAAAAATCACTATCAATATTAGTGCATATTTAAAATTTTTTATCCAAAATCTATTATCTAGTAAACCTGTCAACGATAGAATATACATAATCAATGGTAATTGAAATGAAACTCCAAATGCAATAAAAAATTGGAGAACGAAACCTATAAACTCATTAATGCTTAAAAAAGAAAGAATTCCCAAAGACTGACCATATTGATATAGAAATGTAAGCATAATTGGGATAGCAATTAAAAAAGAAAAAGTTATACCACCTACAAAAAGGAAGGTTACTGGAAAAATGAATTTAAAAAGGGATGTTTTTTTGGTTCCAGTAGATATAGCCGGGCTAACAAATCCAAATATTTCATTTACTATCATTGGAATCGAACAGGTAATACTTAATAAAATTGATACATATATTTGAGCAAATAATGATTGACCAGGGGCAGTCTGAATTAATTTTACACCTGAAGGAACTAAATTATGGCTTAAAAAAAGAATTATCTGACTTGCAATATTATTATAAATAGCAGGATAAATAAAATAAAAAGAATAATTGTTTACGGTTATTAATTGGATACCAAATACAGACGAAAAGATAACAATAGAAATAGCAAAAATAATAATTCTTAAAAATCTAATTCGTAATTCATTCAAATGATCGATAAAAAACATATCTCCTGGGGCCATATTTTATAGAATAGTTTTAGTATAACTCTAAAAAATATAAACTATTCAATAAAGAAAAGAAAATGTTATAATGTAAATTGCCCTACTAAATTTAATTTGTCAATGGAGAAAAAGATCTGTGTTTCGATCCCTTTAACCAATATTAAAGAATTAGAAAGTATTGAAAATAAAATTGAAAAGATTCTGAATAAAGATAATAGTGTTATTTTGGAATTTAGATTTGATTATTTAAATGAATTTACCAATCTAGAGAAAATTTTAGAAAAGATTTCTAAATACAAAAGACAGTCTATATATACATTGAGATCAATCGATGAAGGAGGAAAATTTTCAGAAGGGGAATCTGCACGACTAATTATAATAAGAAAATTGGCCCTCGCCGGGCCAATGTTGTTAGATTTGGAATATAACTCAATATCACAAAATAACATGTTAGCAGATTATATAGATGATAATCACATTAGAACACTGATTTCGTGGCATGATTATACCGGAACACCACAAAAGGAATTCCTGATAAATTTAATTGATAAAATGCGAATATTTAGTAATTTTATTAAAATAGTGACGACTGCAAAGTCTATAGATGATTCAATTAATATTATGAAATTATATGGAGTAATAGACTCGAGTATTAATTTAATAGCATTTTCAATGGGTGAATTAGGAATTATTTCAAGAATTCTATGTAATATTATAGGAGATTGTCCATTTGCATATTGTGCAATTGAAAAAGCTGTTGCCCCTGGACAACTTACAATAGATCAAATGAAATCGATTTATTCCCTTTTTCACAACAGGTTGATATAGTATTGTAAATTATTACTCTTTTATTAAATACTTTGATCTTGTTATTTTCTTTAATGATTTCTTTATTCGATATATTTTTTAATTTTATGTTTTTGAATTCTTGCATTATGTCTTAATCTATAACCACAACAAGGACAAAAAAGGCCATTCCATTTGATAAATATGTCACAAATTTGACAGCGTTTTTCGTTTTCTTCGTAACGCAGAGTCTTTGGTATTTTTTTTGACTTATGTCTTATGCAAATTCCTCTACAGGTCATTGTCTAACCAAGATCCCCATGTTTAGGATATAAGTTAAATTTTATCTTTAATATAATACTTATTCAAAAAAATGGTTCCACTAATATAGTATTCTAATCATAATTATCTACTTTTTCCTCTATAGTTTGGAAAGATAAGGAATATTTGACACGCAAATAAATATACATAGATAGGAAAAACACTTTGGCTCTTTTTTGCCATATTTGTTAGTATTGAAAGTTGAAAATCATTTTTATTATATATGTCTTTATAAAAAAGGTTTAATTAAATTAAATTATCCACTACATAAGAAAGTATACTTATAATGAATACAGACAGATTAATTGATAGCGATAAATTAAAAAAATCTTTTAAAGCATTTTGTATAATAGGCGATCCAGTTAATCATTCACTATCTCCTTTAATACAAAACGCTGCATTTGCTTCATTAAATTTAAATTATTCATATATTTCTTTTAGAGTTCCACAAAGAGAGCTGGCAGACTCGGTCAAGTCATTAAAAAAAATAAATACAGCGGGATTCAATGTTACTTTACCTCATAAGGTAAGTATTATCAATCATCTTGACAAATTAGCGGTGGAGGCAAAAACTGCAGGTGCCGTTAATACTGTCAATAACGAAGCGGGGGAATTTGTTGGATACAATACAGATATTCATGGATTGATTGCCCCATTAGATGAGCGACATTTAAATTTTAAAAATAACGAAATTTTAATATTAGGTGCTGGTGGTTCTTGCAGAGCCGCGTTAGTAGGACTCTCTAAGAAAAAAGATATAAAAAAAATTAACATAGTCAATAGAGATCAAAAAAAATTAGATAAAGTAATAGTTCTAGGTAAAGAATTAGGTTTGAATTGTATTCCATTGCATTACGATGATGAAAATATTTTAAATGAAAAGTCATTGAATTCTAAATTAATTATTAATACAACATCTATAGGATTAAATAATGAAACAAGTCCTTTAAAATCAAATTTTATGAGTAAAGATACTTTTGTTTTTGATATAATCTATAAACCTGTATACACAGATCTTTTAAAGAAAGCTAAAGAGGCAGGTTCTAAAATAATCTTCGGATATGAAATGCTAATACACCAAGGTGCAAAATCCTTTGAAATATGGACTGGTAACAATGCACCAATAAATGTAATGAAAAAAGCGCTATTTGGAATTTTTGGTAAACCGACATAAATTGAAAAAACTGACGTCTACTTCTACTGTTTTTGGAGCTATTTCTATCATTAACGCTATAGCAACTGGAAAAGGCTCTACTTTAGGAATATCATTAAAGGTTAAGGCAAAGATAACATTGGAGCCTGGATTTTCTGGTATTTCAAAAAACTTTGCTAATGACAAATTAGTCAATAAAATTATCAAATCTATTATACCAAATAAAATACTTAATAATAATTTTGTTTCCCTCAATCTTACATCCGATATTCCTGCAGGTTGGGGACTAAAAAGCTCTAGTGCAGTCTCTAATGCTATTTCCTTAGCCTGTTATAAATTAATTAATGATGATATTTATGATAGGGCCGTTTTAAATACAGCTGTTAACTCATCTTTGTGGGCAAAAGTAAGTGTTACTGGTGCTTTTGACGATGCATGTGCATGCTATTATGGAGGAATAATCTTATCGGATAATTACTATAAAAAATTAATCAAAAGAGAACCAATAAATAATGATCTATGGGTAATAATTTTCCTTCCAAATGGTATTTCCCGGGGAGACATATTAAAATTGAGATTACATAAAGAACTTTTTAATCATGCTTTCAAACTTGCTTTTAGAGGAGATTACTGGAAGGCTATGAACTTGAATGGTATTTTGATAAATTCAATTCTTTATAATAATTATGATCCTTTACTTCATGCATTAGAAAACAATTGCTTGGCCGTGAGTTATTCAGGTAACGGGCCCGCAATTGCAGCCGTAGTTTATAAAGAAAACATTGAAAAATTAAAAAATTCATTGGAAAATTTCAACGGAAGATTAATAGTATCCCAAGTCAATAATTCAAAAGCTTTTGTTGTATAGTTATTAATAATAATTGTATGTTGATAATATATAGTGTTGGTTAAAGATGGCAAAAATTACAATCAAAAAGTCTCAAATATATGGAAAAATATCATGTCCTCCGAGTAAAAGTTATTCCCATCGGGCAATAGTTATTTCTGCATTATCAAAAGGTGTATCTAATATAGAGAATGTCCTTTTTTCAAGAGATACTATTGCAACTATCAATTGTTGTAAGATGCTCGGTATAGCCATAGAAACAAATTCTTTAAACCAAATATACTATTTGAATAGCAGAGGAGATGATTTATCATTAAATAGCACTGGCAATCTAAAGATTTCAAGCAATGGAGGCAGATCGGGGTTTGAGACACCTGAGGATATACTAAATGCAGAAAATTCAGGAACAACTATAAGGCTTTTAACAACTGTATGTTCTCTTGTAAATAACGGTTTCACAATTTTGACTGGTGATAAAAGTTTGAGGAAACGACCAATGAGCGATTTAATCAACTCGCTTAATCAATTAGGAGTCGAATGCTACTCTTCTAAAATAAGTAACACTCCACCTATAATAGTAAAAGGAGGTGGAATAAAAGGAGGTGAAGTTATGATTAACGGACGAATATCAAGTCAGTTTATATCTTCAATACTATTATCATGTATATATGCCAAAGACAAAGGTTACAATCAATGTTTTGGGAAATCAAGTTTCAAAACCTTATATACTTTCCACAATTTCGATTATGAAAAAATATGGTATTGAGATAAAGACTGATTCAATTAGTATCAACAATAAAGGCTTGTCTAATTCGTCATTTCCTATCAACACTTTCTCCAAAGGTTATTCATCAACATTTTACACTGCAAATGTCCCTAATGAGAACAATTTTGTAACTGAATTTTATGAGATTCCAAATGGAAAAGATTATTCAAGTACTAATTTTAGAGTTCCTGGAGATTTTTCTACAGCTGCATTACTATTATCTTCTGCTATATTAACTGATGGAGAATTGATTATATCAGGTTTGGATTTTTCTCTACCGCAAGGAGATGCTAATATTGTCAATATTTTAAAAAAAATGGATGCAGATATTATTGAAAATGAAAATACTGGGACAATTAAAGTTACCGGGAACGGCCTACTTGAAGGAGGAGAATTTGATTTGCATGATACACCAGATCTGCTACCGGTAGTTTCTATTCTTTCATTAAAATGTAAAAATGCAGTTAAAATTAGTGGCATCTATCATGCTAGATTTAAAGAAACAGACAGAGTTGCCAATATTGCGTCTCAATTAGTAAAGTTTGGAGCAAAAATAAAAGAAGATTTCGATTCTATATCTATTATTCCACCTAAAAGGATTGAAAACGCATCAATTGATTCATTTGATGACCATAGATTATTTATGGCATTTTTTATTGCAGCATTGGCTACTGAAAAATCGGATATAGATGGAGCAGAATCAGTAGATGTGTCGTATCCGAATTTTATCACAGATATGAAAAAACTAGGAGCCAAGATAATTTAACAAAAATAAATTAATGTATAATTTATTGTAACAATAATCTATCTACAAAAATACTCTATTTGAATAAATTAATGGATTTCTAAATCTATTTAATGTAATTGATATAAGATTGATCAAGAACAAACTTGATATTAAAAATAATAATATAAAGGAAATATAGATTGATTTTTATATGCCTGCAAACGTTCTGGGAGAACGATTCTCGATTACAAGTTTTGGAGAAAGTCATGGCAAATGTATTGGAACAATTGTTGATGGATGTCCAGCAGGTCTAAAATTAGATGAGAAGGATGTACAGCCATTACTAGATTTGAGAAGACCGGGGCAATCAATAATTACAACACAAAGAAAAGAAATCGATAAAGTTTCTATCATTTCGGGTGTTTTTAATGGATATACTACTGGTGCTCCTATTTGTTTATTAATTTGGAATACTGATGCAGATTCAAGATCTTATGAGGAGATAAGGCATACCCCAAGGCCAGGACATTCTGATTATCCAGCTTATTTAAAATATGGAGGATTTGCTGATTACCGTGGAAGTGGAAGGTTTTCTGGTCGATTAACTGCAACCATTGTGATGGGAGGAGCTATAGCATTAAAAATTTTATCACAATATTTGAATATAAAAATTATCAGTTATACAAAATCTATAGGTAATGTCATCTGTGATACTGAAAATATGTCATTTGATGAACTAAGTGATAAAAGATATTTAAATGAAGTGAGATGCCCTGATATCGATTCGGCCCTGAAAATGAGGGATAATATATTATCCGCAAGGAAAAATGGAGATTCTCTTGGTGGTGTAATAGAATGTATTACAAGTAGAGTTCCGCCAGGGCTTGGAGAACCTATTTTTGAATCAATCGAATCTGAATTATCCAAAGGACTTTTTAGTATTCCCGCTGTTAAAGGAGTTGAATTCGGTTCGGGTTTTATGGGATCAACTATTAAAGGTTCACAAAATAACGATACATTTTATATCGAAAAAACATCAGGGAAAATTTTAACAACCACTAATAATTCAGGTGGAATACTCGGCGGTATAACAAATGGAATGCCTTTGAAATTTCGGATAGCGTTGAAACCCGCTGCTTCTATTTCAATGGCTCAAAAAACAATAAATATTGAAAAGAGATCTGAAACAGATCTTCAGATTAAGGGCAGACATGATCCCTGCGTTGTACCAAGAGCACCACCTGTTGTTGATAGTGTAGTAGCTATAATATTATTAGATCAATGTATAAAATGTAATTTAATATCACCCGTTTTAAAAGAACAATATGATGAAAATAAGTAAAAGGAGAAGATGATCTGAAAATGACCGTGGAAAAATTAGATGATCTAAGGTATAGCATGAAAATAGTAACCCAACAGATAGTATATTTGATCAATCAAAGAATGGAGATCGCAAAAAAAATTGGTGAAATTAAAAATGAATTACAACTTGATGTGATAGATGATAGAGTTGAACAGGATATTAAAAATTATATTTTATTCGAATCAAAAAATAAAGGTTTGGACCCTGAATTTTCTGGGCGGATTTTAAACTTGCTCATAAATGAATCGGTTACTATTCAGAATTATGAAAAAAATAAAAATAAGAGTTCAGGAGGCTCATCCATTACAAATAAGAATAAATCCGACATTATCAGATACCGGGTCAAAAAAAAATGAATACGATAATTTGAATGATATGAAAATTAGAACCCATATGGATGTCTTTAATAAGGCAAAACAGATGGATTATTTGGGTAAAAAAATTATTCATATGGAAGTTGGTGAACCCGATTTTTCACCACCGCCTCAAGTTAAAGAAGAGTTGATGTTGATTTATGATAAACACAGATACCATTACACTGCTACTGCTGGCATTGATGAACTAAGAAAAAAACTTTCCATCTATTTAAATCAGATAAGTGACAATAAATCAAATCAAGTTAATCCTCAGAATATATTGACTACAGTGGGCGGTAGATTTGCAATTTTCTGTACCTTTTCTGCGATACTCAAACCTGGCGATGAAATTATAATCATAGAACCAGCTTGGCCTGCATACAAAGATTGTGCTAATTATATGGGGGTGAAATCAAAAATTATTAGGACTTCTCTAGAAGAAAAATGGGAACCCGATATTTCGCTGATTGAAAACTCTATAAATATCAACACAAAAATAATTTGCCTTAACTATCCTAACAATCCTACCGGCAAAATATTGGACGAAGAGAAACTCAAATCTATAATCCAGTTAGCAGAGAAAAATAACCTTTATATTCTAAGTGATGAAGTTTATTGTAATTTTGCGTTTAAAAAGTTTTCAAGCATTTTAAAATTTCCTTTTGAAAATTCCATCATGATAGGTTCATTTTCAAAAACCTTCTCTATGACTGGCTTTAGAGTGGGATTTGCTTATTCCATAAATAAGAATTTAATCGACAAGATAATAAAGATCCAATCTCTGTCTCTGACCTCTGTCTCCGAACCAATGCAATATTGTGCTTTGGCTGCATTATCTTATAATCCATCTGAATATTCTCAAATAATGCAGAAAAGAATTGATTTTGTATGTTCGAAGCTAAAAAATATGCCTTTTGATTTTAACTATCCTGATGGTGCTATGTATGTATATGCCAAAATTAGTGAAGAATTAGCAATATGTGATTTGACTTTGATTGAAAAATTATTACAGAGTGGAGTCGCCGTAGCCCCTGGAAGTGGATTTGGAGATAGGTATGAGAATTATATTAGAATTTCTACTTGCATAGATGAGAATAAATTAAGCAAAGGCCTGGATATTATTAATCAAGTAGTAACTTCTTTATAGATACTTTTTTTATTAAATTTATTTGTCTGAAGGAAAATGGGAAATACTGTAACAATTATAGGAGCAGCCGGCAAAATGGGAAAATGGTTTTTTGATTATTTTAACAGTATAAAAAAAAGTTCAGCCACTTCAAAAAATAACAGCGTTTTGTTTATTGATAAAATTCTTCTATATGATATAAATGAAATTAATTATGCATTTACTCATACTGATGAAAAAATTGATATTGTAAATAATCTTTCAGAATCACTCAAAATTTCAGATATTGTTGTTTTTTGTACTCCTATAAACGTGATTATAGAAATAATCAATTGTAATGTTAATTCTTTTAAATCAGGATCAATAATTGTTGAAATTTCATCAATTAAATCGAATATCCATAAAATTTTATCGGAAATTTCTACAAGAAAGAATATTGTAACTTTGTGTGTACATCCTATGTTTGGTCCCGGAGCTTCGGTGGTTTCAACTAATAAAATTATACTTATTCCCGTTAATAAAAATAATCGTAACGTTGAAGAAGATATTTTAAATAAAATTTTTTCTTCATATGAGAAAATTATAATTGAAGATCCAGAAAAACACGATCTGGCTATTTCTGTAATTATTAGTTTAATTTATTTTATCAACTTGGTATTTTCAAGATTATTAATCGATTTATCTTCTGCCAATGAATTTAGATTTGAAGAAAATATAATACAATTTTTTAAAAAAATATCTGGAAGTACTTTTAAAATTCAATCCATGTTGAGTGAAAGTATTTTAACAGATGATGTTTCTCTTTTCTTGGCTCTTTTTATTAATAATGATAAATCTTTCCTAACATTTAAAAAGTATAATCAAATTTTCATCCAACTATTAGATAAGATTGAAAAAAAAGATCAAAAATCTATTAAAGATTTTATAATGACAACCAAAAATAGTATCAAAAAAGAGATTGATATTAATAATTCTTATGATATACTGTACAAATTTTTAAATTCTTAACATATGCGATAGAGAAAAACATCATAATATATAATCCAATTTTCAATTTAAAAATATGGTTGCAAGGAAATGGCTAGATAATGAAGTATCATTAGATCCAATTAAAGAATCAACAATTGCTGTTGTTGGATATGGAATTCAAGGCTCCGCCCAAGCATGCAATATGAAAGATTCCGGAATTAATGTTATTGTTGGCTTAAGACCTGATGGGAAAAGTTGGGCCAAAGCTGAAAATGATGGTCACAAGGTCATGTCGGTTTCTGATGCTGTTAAGAAAGCAGACATAATCCACATCCTTATACCTGATATGGAGCAAGAAAATACATTTAGAAATGATATTGGCCCTTTCTTATCTGAGAATAAAGCATTAAGTTTCTCACATGGCGCTGCAATACATTGGAAATGGATAGTATCACCGAAAAATATTGATGTTATAATGGTCGCTCCAAAAGGCCCAGGTCAAAGGGTAAGAGAGTTATATCTTGATGGATTTGGAACTCCATCACTTGTTGCAGTACATCAAGATTATTCTAAACAAGCGTGGAATAGAGTCTTAGGCCTAGCAAAATCTATTGGTAGTACAAGACCTGGCGTTATTGAAACCAATTTTAAGGAAGAAGTTGAAACTGACTGGTTTGGAGAGCAGGTCGATCTTTGTGGCGGAGTTCATAATATGGTTATTAAATCCTTTGAAACTCTTGTTGAAGCAGGTTATCAACCTGAAATAGCCTATTTTGAATGTTTGCATGAATTAAAGTTAATTGTTGATCTAATCCAAAAATACGGTATTACAGGAATGTATAATCGAGTTAGTGAAACTGCTAGATATGGTGGTCTTACTCGAGGCAAAAGAGTAGTAGATCAAAATTCAAAAAACAATATGAAACAAGTGCTTAATGAAATTCAATCAGGGCAATTTGCAAGAGAATGGGTTGAAAATTATAGTAAAAACAGAAAAACAGCTTTTGCCAAATTACTAGCAGAACTCGAAAACCATGAGATAGAAATAGTAGGCAAAGATTTAAGAAAAATGATGTGGCCTGACGATACAATAAATTAAAATATTACTCTAAAGGCTATTTTTTTTTAATATTATTTTGTATGTGCTCAATAATAGTTTGAAGTGATGTCCCTGGACCAAAATTTCCTGTAATACCTTCACTTTCTAATGCGTTTTTATCAGATTCAGGAATGACTCCACCTCCAACTAATAAAATATCATTGATATTTTTTTCTTTAAAAAGTCTTGATACTTTTGGAAATATTGTAAGATGTGCACCGTTTAACAAACTCATTGCTACCACATCAACATCTTCTTCTATAGCTGTTTTAACTACTTGTTCAGGTGTACAAAATAATCCTGAATAAATTACTTCCATTCCAGCATCTCTTAAGGCTCTACATATAACAAGTGCACCTCTGTCATGGCCATCTAAGCCTAATTTCGATACTAAAATTCTTATTTTTTTGGATTGATTTCCAGAATCTTGTTGATGCATTATTGATGATGCAGACATATCCTAAAGTATTAGAACATAGGAGATTAAAATATTTTATACCAATTGATATTGTATTTGGGTTTTTTATTTTTTTATCGAGTATAGTTTTTAAATAAAGGTTTATTGCGATTGTGATTTTTATATTCAATTATGGATGAATATCATTCCAATTTGTTTTTGAAACATACTAACAACAAACAAAGTCCGCAATAGTCAATGATAACATAATAATCTATGATTTTCTTAACGTAGATGTGTCAACAATTAGCAAAATAATATGAGATTGATAGATTTATGTACTCAAGATAAATGGTTGGCCATTTATATATCTTACAAGCAAATAATTATATCCAAATTATTAAAATTCAAAAATACTTAATAATTAATCTACATAGTAAAAATTATGTAAAGATAACCAATTATTAAATTTTCATCGTAACTTGCAATTGTAAAAAATTAATTTAAAGCAAAAAGATTATCATTTTTTAACAATAAAAGAATTATTTGTGGTAATTAATAGTTATAACTTTCCTAATATATAGTGCTTTAACAAAAAAAATTCAATTATCCAAGAGCAATCCTTATTATTAATAGAGTATTAATTTAGAATCATTATATCTTAATGAATAATATTAATATCTTAAATTTTCAAAAAGGAATCTCTGACCTTGAGATACCTTATAAAATCTATGAAAATAAACATATACATGAAACAGAAATTACAAACTTTTTTGAAAATTCTAATACTATTGACCTTTTAAAATATTCCAAATATCTTAGTAATAGAAATAATCCTACTAATTTAATTACTTATTCGCGAAAAGTTTTTATCAATTTAATTAATTTGTGCAAAGATACATGCTCTTATTGTACCTATAAAAAAGAACCATCGGATGCGAGTTCCGTTTTAATGAATCCTACCCAGGTTCTTTCAATAGCCCAAGCAGGACAGAAATTAAGGTGTACTGAAGCACTAATTGTTACTGGTGAACGACCAGAATTAAAATATACGGAAGCAAAAAATTGGTTAAATAAATTAGGTTATAAAACATTAGTGGAATTAATAGCAAATTTGAGTGAAATGATTTTAAAAAAAACAGGATTGTTACCCCATACTAATGCAGGAAGTCTGACAAAAAAAGAAATGTCTATGCTAAAATCTTCAAATGTTAGCCTTGGAATGATGCTTGAAAATTCAAGCGAAAAATTATTGGATGTTGGAAATGCTCATGAGAAAGCTCCAAGTAAAAATCCAAAAGTTAGAATAAAATCATTGATATCTGCAGGAGAACTAAAAATCCCTATTACTACAGGTCTTTTAATTGGAATAGGTGAAAGCTTGTCCGATGTCATCAAATCACTATTACTCATAAAAGAATTAAATGATAAATATGGAAATATTCAGGAAGTAATAATTCAAAATTTTGCACCCAAAACTGGAACTGGTATGGAAAGTTATAATCCTCCCTCAGATAACTATTTTCTTAAATGTGTAGCAATTTCCAGAATTTTATTAAATAATATTAATATTCAAGTTCCTCCGAATCTGAATCCCAAAAGATATTCTAGATATTTGGATGCTGGAATAAATGATTGGGGAGGAATTTCCCCTTTGACCCCTGACTATGTTAATCCTGAATACCCCTGGCCCACAATAAATGATGTTCAACAGGTCACCAAAATTAAAGGCTTTTCCTTGCGAGCCTAGATTGCCAATTTATCCTGAATTTATTTAGTAACCAAGATAAATATAATTTTTTTATACCAATTGGTCTTAGAGAATATATTGAAGCTTTAATAGATAACACAGGATTAGTTAAAGAGGATTACATACAATGAATATTGATACTATATTAAAAAATATAGATCCAGAAATTTCCACTATTTTAGATAAATCAATTAGTTACAAAGAAATTTCAAATTCTGATGCGATAAAGCTCTTTAATAGCAAGGATCTAGAATTATCTATAATTTCGTTAATTGCGGATGAATTAAGAAGGAGAGAAAATGGAAATGTCGCAACCTATGTAGTTAATAGAAACATCAATTTCACAAATGTATGTGTAAAACAATGTGGGTTTTGTGCCTTCAGCAGAGATTTTAGACAGGAAGAAGGATATATTTTGCCAATACAGGAAATAGTTTCAAGAGCTAAAGAAGCATGGAGATATGGGGCAACTGAGGTTTGTATTCAGGCAGGCTTACCACCAAATATGGATGGACATTTATATGTTGATATTTGTAAAGCTATAAAAAAAGAGTTACCCGATATTCATATCCATGCTTTTTCTCCAGAGGAAATTCTTTATGCCTCATTGAAAACTAATACAACCGTTGAAGAATACTTAAAAATGTTAAAGGAAGCCGGAATAGGCAGCTTACCTGGAACATCCGCTGAAATCCTTGTCAAAGAAGTTAGAAATAAAATATCTCCAGGAAGAATAAGTGTAGAAGATTGGATAAAAGTCGTTACAACCGCACATAAGCTGGATATTCCGACTACATCAACTATTATGTACGGTCATATAGAAACCTACAATGAAATAGTAATACATTTAGATATACTCAGGAAAATCCAAAAAGAAACAAATGGTTTCACTGAATTTGTCCCATTAAGTTTTATTCATTTAGAATCACCAATGTATAATTTGGGTGTTATCCCAGGTATGAAGGCTGGGGCAGAAGGTGTTGAAATTCTGAAAATGCATGCAATTTCGAGGATTTACTTTGACCAACTTATAAAAAATATTCAGATATCATGGGTAAAAGAAGGCCAAAAGTTGTCTCAAATAATGCTAGGATCTGGTGCTAATGATATGGGAGGCTGTCTAATAAATGAAAGCATATCTACCTCAGCAGGCTCCATATATGGACAACTAATGAGGCCTAAAGAAATGAGAAAACTCATAAGTTCCGCAGGTAAAATTCCAGCTCAAAGAACGTCTAATTACAAAATTATTAAACAGTTTCAAACCAAAGAAGAAATAGAATATGAATCGAATTTAGATAAAATCGATCCCAATGGATTCGGGTCATATAAAGAATTGATAACTCTAAATAAGTTTAGATATAAAAAAAATAAATAGTTTCAAATTTGCTGACATTAATTTTTTTGTGATGAATTTATATAAACAAGGCAAAAATCTTTATATTTGATTTTAAAAAAAAATAAAAGTTGTTTTTAGATAAAAGTAGAAATGAATTTGGAAACGACATATCAGTAGGATTAAGTAATCTAATTCAAAAATCTACTCCATCAAAATATCTTTATGATGATATAGGATCTGAATTATTTGAAAAAATTACTTTACAACCTGAATACTATCCAACAAAAACAGAAATAAAGATCCTTGAAAGCTATTCAAATGAAATAATAAAAAGACTTCAAAAAGAGACTATATTAATAGAGTTAGGAAGTGGCAGTTCAAAAAAAACCAAATTTTTATTTAACGAACTATTAAAAAAACAAAACCGATTATATTATTTTCCTATCGACATATCTTTTAATTTTTTGGCTTCTGTTGTTACAAACCTTGAAAATTCTTTAAAAAATGTTATTGTCAAAGGCATCCCTTATGAATATATTGATGGTATCAACCATTGCAATAATATTTTATTTGAAAATAATATTGAAATTAAAAATATATCCAGGTTAATTATATTTTTGGGATCAAGTATTGGTAATTTTGAAATAGATGATGCAAGAAATTTTTTAAAAGATGTTAGATTAAACATAACCAATGATGACTTTTTATTGATAGGATTTGATTTGATAAAAGATATTTCATTAATGGAATCTGCGTATAATGATACTAATAGTATTACAGCCATGTTTAATTTGAATTTACTAAATAGGATTAATAAAGAACTAGGTGGAAATTTTATCACTAAAAATTTTTCTCATAAAGCATTTTACAACAAGGACAAAAAAAGAGTCGAAATGCATTTAGTATCAATTAAAGAACAACAAGTATTCATTTCCTCAATAAATAAAGAAATAGTTTTTAGAAAAAATGAAACTATCCATACTGAGAGTTCTTATAAATACAGTCCAGATGATATTAGTAGACTAATTAAAAGAGCAGGTTTTTCAATTGAAAGAGAATTTTTTGATGAAAATAAATGGTATGAGTTGGCATTATTGAGACCAAATTGAGAATTTATTGTTTTTATCCATAAATAATCTGGTAAATCATATAGAAGAACTATTCGAAGAAACAAATGATTCTTTTTGTCTCTCTATATCTTCTTTTTCTATTTTTTTAAAAATAGGTTCTATATTTTGACTCAGTGAATGACCCTCTTCGACGAGTATTTCAGACGAGGAGTACCAATCTTGTTTTGATAAATTACTTTCGTACCCTAATTGATTCCAAATTTTCTCAGCAGAAACTGGTATAATAGGATATAAAATTATCGCCAAAGCCTTTGTTGCATTAATTGAGATCCATACTGTATTCTTTGAATTGGAGTTGGGTTTCCATGGTTGTTTATTTTGAAAATACTGGTTAAAAAAAGTACTGAATTGTAAAATTCGTTTAACTGCTTTATCAATATTATTACCATATAACAAATTTCCAACCTCGAATGCAATTATTTTAATTTGTTCTAATGCATGTTTATCTATTTCATCTAATTCAAATGGTGATGGAACAATACAATTAAATTGTTTTTTTGTAAATGATAATATTCTATTGATAAAATTACCTATGTTAGAAATTAGTTCGTTATTTATTTTCTCATAAAAGTTATCCCAATCAAAATTAATATCTGATTGTGAATAAGGGATGATGGAAGAAAAATAAAATCTTAAATAATCTGGATAAAAATTTTTAACAAACTCTCCTAATCCAATATACCAGTTTTTACTTTTTGATAATTTTCTATTGTGAAATAAAAGATGACCTCTGGTAATTATGTTATCAGGCAATTTATACTCATTATTAATCCCAATTCTAATAGAAGGAAGAAATAGATAGTGATGATAAACTATATCCTTTCCTATGTAGTGATATATTTCCGATTCATTCCATAATTTTTTTCCATCATTGTTTAATATAGTAGAAGCAAAAGTATCTAGTGAGGAAATATAACATAAATGATTATCAAACCATCCATAGAAAACCTTTCCTTCATTAGCTTTTGAATTATCTATGTTTGGTATTGGTACCCCCCAACCCAGATCTCTTGTAATATCCCAATCCTGTAAGCCAGATTCAATCCAATTTAAGACATATTTTACAATATCTCGCTGCAAATTATGATTATTTATTAACCATCTTTCTAAATCCTTTGAAAAATCAGATAATTTAAAAAAATAATGAATGCTTTCTTTTTTTATTGGGCTATTTCCACAAATCGCACATTTTGGATCCAAAATTTCTTCTGGAACTCTTCCACAAGATTCGCACAAATCCGAATATTGATTATCTGCATTGCAAAAAGGACATTTTCCAATAACATATCTATCAGGCAAATACTTATCATCATAAGGACAATAAAATTGCACTACGGGTTTTTTGAATATATGGTTGTTATTGTACAGTTTTGAAAAAACATATTGAACAAATTCAATATTCTCTTTTGAGCTAGTTTTATAAAAAAAATCAAAAACTATTCCAATCGATTCAAAATCTCTTTTATCTTTTTCATTCCATATTCTGACGTATTCTTGTGGAGTCTTGCCTTCCTTTTCTGACTTTATCAAAATAGGAGTCCCAAAATCATCAGTTGCACATATATGATAAATTTGATTTCCGGTTAATTTAATAAATCTAGTAAAAACATCTGCAGGTAGATATGTTGAAGCGATATGTCCAATATGAATTTCTCCATTTGCATAAGGTAGTGCAGAAGTCAATATAATTTTTTTATCTTTTATTTTCGTTAGATTGCTACTGTTTTTAGTATTATTTTTGTCTATTTTACTATAATCATTTGAATTTAAATATTTATCATCTTTGCTACTAAATACATTAAAATGATCACCAGAATGCAGATCAATATTACTTTTTTTATTAAATGATGGATTACTCATATATTTTCTTTCTTTTCTTTGTTAATGATATTGAAAGAATTTTAATTTAACTAAAATAGCATAACATCGTATACTTAAAAAACATTTAATAATTTTTAAATTATAACTATACATCCATTAAATGACTTGGGTAAAAATTGCAAATAAAGATGAGATTAATGAAGGAAATGGCAAAGAGGTAAATGTAAATGGTCAAAGAATTGCTCTATTTTTATCTAACAATAAATATTATGCTATTGAAGCGCTATGTAGACACCAAGACGGGTCCCTGGCTCCTGGTAAAGTGCAAGGAGAAATAGTTGAATGTCCATTACATTTTTGGCATTATAATATAAGAACAGGTGAACTGTTAGATTATATTGACGGGGTAAAACTTACTACATTCGAAATTGAAGTAAGAAAAAACGAAATCTATCTTGATATTTAAATCTTCAATAGCAATACTTTAAATGAAATTATTTAATACTTTAACTAATAAAATCGAAGAATTACATTTTTTAGAAAATACTGTTAGAATATATTTATGTGGTGTTACAGTCTATGATGATTGTCATATTGGGCATGCAAGAACTATTATAGTTTTTGATGTTTTGAGAAGATTTTTTCTATATAGGAATTTTGATATTGTATTTATTCAAAATTTTACTGATGTAGACGATAAGATAATTAATAAAGCAGAGATTGAAGGCACCACATATAACATAGTTTCTGAAAAATACATCAAAAGTTATTTCAATGATTTTGATAAATTGAATGTTCTTAGAGCTTCTTTGTATCCTCAAGCAACAAAACATATTAGCGATATTATTGAATTTATCAATGGTTTAATAAAAAAGAACAAAGCATATGTAGGTCTAAATGGGGTTTATTACAAGGTAAATTCATATCCTTTTTATGGTAAACTTTCTAAGAAAATCAATGAATCTTTAGAAGCAGGAGCTCGTATAGAAATAGATGAAACCAAAGATGATCCTCGTGATTTTGCTTTATGGAAATTTTCAAGTAAAAAACCAAATTGGGATAGCCCGTGGGGACCAGGCAGACCGGGCTGGCATATTGAATGTTCTGCAATGGCGATAAAATATCTGGATAATAATATTGATATCCATGGTGGGGGCCAAGATTTAATATTTCCACACCATGAAAATGAAATAGCTCAATCAGAGGGATTGTTTAATACCACTTTTGCGAAAATATGGCTTCATGTAGGGATGGTTACAATAAGATCTGAAAAAATGTCTAAATCCGCAGGCAATACAATAAAAATATCAGACCTTTTGGAAAAATTTAATCCCAATATTATCCGTTTATTTTGTTTATCCTCACACTATTCAAAACCTTTGGATTATTCTGATGAAGGAATTATGGAAATACGAAATAGATGGGGACAAATAGAGAATGCATACTATGAATTAAAATATCGGATTGACAACAATTTGCATCTAAATCAAAACTTAAATAATCCTAACAATATCAACCCTGCAATTTTTAAAAATGAATGCAATGAAATTTTTCATGAATTTGAAAATTTTATTGAAGATGATTTAAATTTTTCAAATGCCTTGAAATCTTTTCTTAAATTTATCAATAAAATTAATAATATTTTTTCCACTGATGAAGAGAATAAAGAAATCTTTCTTTTTTTGTATGAACAATTAAAAAAATTTATGTTTATTCTAGGTTTAAAAATAAATCCAATCTCTGAAGAAGAAAAAGAAGAAATTCAAAAATTAATAGAAGAGAGAAACTCTTTTAGAAAGATTAAAAACTATGAAGAATCTGACAAAATAAGAAAGAAACTTTTAAACAGATTCGATATAGAATTGATGGACCATAATGGGTTTACTGTTTGGAAAAAAATCAAATAGATTTGCTTTTTTAAAATATTGAAAAATCAATGTTTACTTCTTCTAATTCCAAAATTGGAATATAAATAGATAGTGTATCTAACCCAATGTGTTCAACAAAATTGTATTCCCCAGTTAATCGTTTTAACTGAATAAATTTTTTTAGAATTTTCTCAGAGGGAAGAAAGTAATGTATTGTATTACCCGCAATATTTCCAGTCTGGATAAACAAAATCTCCTTGTTATTTTTATATGTATGGTATAACATAGGTATCAATCCAATTGGAGATTGAGATGAATACAGAATAACCTTTAACATATCTTCCAAGGATTTATATTTAAAGAATGTTAAATTTTTGTTAAATTCCAATTTATTATCATTGTTATTGTTTTTCATAACTTATGTCTGTTAATGCATTATAAAGATTTTTTTGTTGCTTTTTGTTCTATATAAAAATAAAAAGTTAATTTATGATTTTGTATTGTACAAATAACATATAAATGAATAATACTAATAAACGAAAAGTAATTATTATTAGCATTGCATTAGCAATAATTATAATTGTTGTAGTTACGATTAATTACAGATTATCATCCACTACCGCTGATAATTATTCAAATTATTTGAGGACAACAACAGATAAATCCGTTAATTTAACAAAGGATTATCAGACTGAAATTGCTCTATGGAATAGTCATTTTTATACTAACACAACAATGGCAAAGATAACGGAAACATTTTTACCAAAATTTATAACCCAACTAAATCAATTTAAAAATACTGATGCACCCGCAAAATATAGTAAAGTAAAAGAAAACTATGTAAAATCCTTTGCAAGTGAAATTAAAAGCTATCAACTTTTCGATGACTATTTAAAAACAAATAACTCTACTGCAAATAAATTATCAAATGAAAATTTAACTGCAGCATTAAATTACGAAACAATGGCCCGGAATGCTTTTGTACAAGCAAATAATAATAGTAGATAATTCTGTGCGTAATTAATTTTTTTACACCTTTTATAAAAAACATTCATCATAATATTACCTTTGCTTTTAATATTGAGACAACGTCAACATGAGGAAAGTAGAATTGTTTTGTTTAACCTATTAGAAAGGCCGTAAATAAGATAAACATAAACATTAATATTTTTTCTCATTTTTTTAAGATAAACAAACATCTATAATACTTTATTTAAAATAACCATTATTGAAAATAAATTTATCCTCTTCTAATCATTTAACTTGTATAAATCACAAAGAAAAAAAGAATTACCTTGTACTAGATACCTATGTTACCGATCCGATAAATAATAACGATTGTAAAGAAGGAATGTTGATATGTAATGACTGTTATCAAAAATATCCAATTATTGATGGTGTAGCTATAATCATTAATAATTTTATAGAATATTGCTCAGAAAGGATGATAACATTTGGAAAATGGCTTTTAGAGATAGAAAGTGATAAATTGAAAGATTATCTTAAAGATGTAGCTAAAAATATAGAAAAAAAGAATTTTATTGATAATAGGTACGAAAATGATGGATTATACTACCAAAGCTATAATTGGTTGCATAATGAAAATTTTGAAAGTGATAAATTTTTACATTTACTAAGATGGAAAATAAAACCTTCTGATATATATAGAAAATTAGCCTCCTCCGTAATTTATAATCCAGAGGGATTTGGATTGGATTTAGGATGCGCTTTGGGTTTATCTACCTTTGAAATTGCGAAAAAATTTGCATTTGTTATTGGAGTGGACACTTCATTTTCTTTTATTAAAGAAGCTAGAAAAAAATCAAAGGAACAAGGGATCACTAATACTGAATTTATTGTTGCAGACATCTTGGACCTTCCTTTTAAAAGTCAAAAGTTTGATCTTATTTTTGGTCTAAACATTATTGAATTTGTATCTATAACTAAACTATTAGAAAAAGTTCATGATTTGTTAAAACCCCACTGTACATTTATTATAACATCTCCTTATGATTACAACCGAGAAAATACTTTTGAGCAAAAAATGGATGACATTGTAATAAGAAAAATAATTGAAAAGAATGGCTTTGAAATTTCTCACAGAACCCAAAAAGAATCATTTATTCCTTGGATGTTAAAAATAAATGAAAGGACATATTTGTTCTATTTTCTAGATTTATAGAAGCTAAAAAAATCTCAAAACACAAGTATTAACCATATACTTTTTATTTATTATTGTAGATTAATTATAATTGACCCTAGTAGGTAAAATGCAAATAGTTTGATCCAATTTTTATATCGTATTTATCCTGAATTCTATTTTATATGTAAAATTTTTTTATATAGTCTATTTCCTCCTCATATTTTTTTACGGTACTTTCTATAAGGCATTACTCAGACGAATAATCTCTGTGTTTTTTTTAAAATAACCATATTTTAGATATATCTAGAATTCTTTTTTTTAGATTATCGTATTCTTTCTTTGATATTTGATATAAAACGATTTGGTATCATAAACATCTTTGTTTTCTTTCTTTTTTTTATTGTTTTTAACTATTTTTTTCTTTATGATATGCAGTATTATTTCAAAATACCATGTATTCTGAGCAAGATTTAAACAAGGATAATATTTATATAAACATAAAATTCCATTCAATCCTTTTCGTATTTTAATATTTTCTGTGATTTTAATTGTGGAATCATTTCCATACAAAAAAATGATTTATTTTAATTAGCTATTCTAAGGCTTTGCAATATTTCTTTATCGTATTTTAAAGTACAAATACAGACCATTTTGTAAATCTTTTAGTAATATTATTAAAATAAGAAACAAGATGTCAACTTTTTTGGATTATTTTCTTTAAGGTAACAAGAGTTAGTTCCACTATTAGTTTCATTTAATACAATTACATTATAAGAACATGAATAAATTGTATAAAAAGTTTAAAAAGTAATACTTGGCTTATATACGTACAGAGTGAAAATCGTATTTGTAGATAGTTGTGCCTCATACTATTCGTTTTTAGATCATGACGATTCTGAACTTGCCAATACTTTTCCTTCGAATTGTTCGTTAAACATATTTGGAAAATCAATAATAACGAATAATATAGACACTCTTAATTCATTATACAATATTGAGAAAATAGTAATTCCAAAAACATTAAGTTTTTTGACCTCATTAATTGATTCTTCATTCGATATAGTAATAGAAGAAAACATTGATAATCACTCTTATAAAAACTTTGCAAATACCAATTTGGCCACTGATATCCAACAAAGTAATTACAAAAGTTCTAATAATGAGAATAAAATCAATAACAGAAACAATTCTAATCAATTACAACAAATAATGATTTCAAGTAATACTAATTTAATTTTACCCTGCAATATATTATTAGGAATAAATCCCTCTACAAATAATTTAGAATTTCAAAAATTTAATTATCCATGGGAATTCTTAGATATAGTTAATAATTTACTACATTGCAAAATTAAAGATACTATTATATCAAATAAATCCCATATTGCCAAATCGTCAATAATAGAGGGTCCTTGTATAATTGAAGATGATGTTGTAATAGATGATTTTGCAAAAATAAAAGGTCCTGTTTATATTGGAAAAGGGAGTTTTATAGGAATGGGTTCATTGATAAGAAGTAGCATGTTAGGTAATAATACAAGGATTGGATTTACTTGCGAAATTGCTAAATCTTATTTTGCAGGATATGATAGATTGTCTCATCATAATGTTATTCTAGATAGTCTAATCGGAAAAAATGTCTGGATGGGCGGATATTCGGGAACTGCAAATGTCCTTTTAAATCAAAATAATGTACGATATAAGTTGGATGGACAATTAATTGATACAGGTAGAGTTCATTTTGGTTCAGTTGTTTCCAATAATAGCTCTATTGGTGCTTCAGTAATTATACTACCAGGAAGAAAAGTACCCACCAATTCTGTAATCCCTGCTGGAACAATTTATCAAAAATAAATTAGCAAGTAGTTTTACATCAATTCATTTGTAGTACTATTTGTACAAAGTTAAAGAAAAAGATATCCATTTCTCTTTTAGGTTATCGATGATAATATGTAAAGTATAGTGGATCAAAATTAAGTTGTAGTTGAGACCCTATAAATCACTTGAAAATTAAGAATTTATGAATTATTGTAATTTCCTAGACTTGTATCACAAAAATAAAAAAAAATTAAATTATTCAAGACTTGAATATGCTGATGTCCTTACAACAATGATAAAAGATATCAACTAACTTTCACAGTGATAATCATTATTAATATAAAGAAAAATGATAAAAATTATCGGAATTATTAAAAATATTTATCGCATTAACCATGGAACAACAAAGGCTAATGCAACAATAATAATGGTTCCATATGTCAAAATTTTTGAGGAATGTCGAAGAATACCTTTCTTGTTTTCAGTTTTCTTGTCAATTATCGTATTATATAATTGGCCACCATCTAATGGACCTATCGGCAAAGCATTAAAAATAGCAACATTGAAATTGATGAACCATATCCAAAACAAGAGGTTTGCTGGTATTGCAAAATATGATCCAAAAATAGGTGATGAATATTTATCTTGAATCAAGCTGGAATACGGTACACTTCCCTGTGCCATTGTCGGAGGAGCTAACAATGCAAGAGGATTTGAAGCAAATAAGGAATTGTATGAATTTAACACTTTTTTAGGATCAGTTAATTCTATTATACTTACTCCCAAGATTCCCTTGCCTGGAGTTCTCTCTTTTGGTAACACAGCTTGTTTAGTAATTTTTTCTCCCTTCTCATTTAGCCATGTCAATGAGACGGGATTTCCAAGATTGGCAGTTAAATTTCCATTTAATTCAGTTGTAGTTTTAATCTCTTTATTTTGGATTTGTTGAATAATAGAGCCTTTTGTCAACCCTAAAGATTCTGCCAAGGATTTTTGATTAACACCCGTTATTTCTACTCCAAAAACGTTTGGATTTGATGGTTGCACTACAGTTAAACTAGAAGTTATCAAGAATATAAGAAGCAATGAAACAAATCCTAAAATTATATTACTCATAGGACCTGCAGTCATAATTGAACTCTTTTGTTTAATAGAGATTTTATCGAGTTCTTCTCTTTCAATGTTTACAAAAGCGCCAATAGGCAAAATAAATAATAAAACTATACCTGTTGATTCTACTTTTACACCATGAACTCTAGCAACAATTCCATGTCCTGCCTCATGAATTATTATTGTAATAACTAAAGCTATCCATCCATCAGCTATAGGTAGGTATGGATTTAATCCAGGAATTAACAAATTAGATTGAGGACCTATACCTCTTACTCCTTCTCTAGCAACAGGACTTGAGAAAAGAGCAATAATGCCCCCAATGATTAAAAATAAAGCTACTGCGGTTATAATAGGCATTAAATATGTAGTAAATCTTGCATAGAATTTTGCAGCTTTTGTTTGGGCTATTTTGTCAAAAAATTTTAAACCAAATGGAGTATGAATTAATATTAATGGTAATTTAACATCAAATTTTATTTTTGATTGTTGTTGCAATTAGATAATATGCAATAGATTTCTATTTAAATGGATCATAATTAACAATAATTTGACTTCTTTTAATATAATATTATTTATCTTATACTTGAGCATTTTTATTTATAGAATAAATTATAATAAAACAATTATTAGTAAAAAAAATGAAAATGGGATTAAAACTAGATAATAAATAAAATGGATTATTTTACCTTTATAAAGAATTATTTATTGGTAAAATTGTATAACCCAGTATAAAATAATGAAAAATTGTTCTCTTTCATTATTATTTGAATAAAATTAAAAAACTTGTACTAGTGTCAGCTTTTGACTCTCACAATTTTAATTCGATCAAGTACTTTCCAATATTCGACTTCACCACCTTGAGTAATTTTATCCCGAATCTCATCTTCTACCGCAGAAGTCTCAAATACTTCAAATGATTCAAGGTCCATAATTTGCAAAGTTTGACCCGATAATGAAATTATTTGACCATTTTTTTTATTAATAAGTGGGACATCAACATTTGCCGATACTGGTGATACCAAACTGTGCCTTGATCCATCAAATACCCCGATAGCTGCAACTCTAGCTTTTGCCGAACCATGTTTACCAGGTTTACTATGATTGTATGAGACAATTCTACAAGGCTCTCCATCAATAATAATATAAGATCCAACTTTCAAACTGCCTAGATCCATAGGTTTACTCAATAATAATCAAAAAAAAGGAATTAGGAAGCATATTTAACAGTTATGATATTTAGTTGGATTCCATACGAGAAAGAGGATATATCCTTCTTTCGCTTTCCCTCAACAAATCCAAAGGTTTTTTAATTTTAATAAATTAGTATTTGAATCAAAGAATATAAAAAAATTGTTTCTAGATAGAATCATACAATTAAATAAATTTGATTATTAATTAATTAAAATCTTGTATAAGGTAATAATTATTTTCACTATTCAAAATTAATATAATCAAAATATATTTTTCAGGATAGGATTAATTTTTTTATTAACTTTTAGCAATATAAATTATTTAAAAGATTTAACTAACAAAAGATTAAAAAATAACAAAAAAAAAGAATCATAAAGTTGAAAATAGTTGCAAAAAAAATTGATACTTTAAAAAGTTTTCAATTTATCAGATTTTCTGAAAATAAGATATATTTGACAATAAGATCATCCACCCACATAAATAAAAAAATTTATTACACTAATCGTGAAACATTATTTTTTAAATTAGAATCGCCTTGAAAAAAGCATTAACTATTGCTGGAAGTGATTCTTCGGGTGGCGCCGGAATACAAGCAGATATCAAAACTTTTTCAGCTTTAGGGCTTTATTGTACAACTGTAATTACTGTTTTAACTGCTCAAAATACCACAACTGTTTTAGATGTATTTACTACTCCTTCAAAATTTTTCAAAAACCAACTAGTTTCTACGATAGATGATATCACACCAGATATAATTAAGATAGGTGTTTTATACGATGAATCCATCATTGAAATAGTTAATGAGATTCTTTCTCCTCTAAAAATACCAGTAGTGTTAGATCCTGTTCTAATTTCAGGAACTGGTGTTAAACTTTTAAAAGATTCATCATATGAAAGTTTTAAAAAAAAAATTATTCCACTCTCACACATAATTACCCCAAACTTGTCAGAAGCAGAAATTTTGTCTGAAAATAAAATATCTTCAGAGCATGAATTAGTTGAATCAGCATATAAAATAATAAATTTAGGAACAAAGAATGTGATAATAAAAGGAATCATAGATAATAAGAAACAGGACAAAATATTTGATATTTTAATAGAAAAAGAAGGTAACAAGATTACAAAAGTGTATAATAAAAAATTACAAATTGCTGAAACTCACGGGACTGGATGTAATTTTTCATCAGCTCTAGCATCTTTCATAAGTAAAGGTTATGATATTAATGAATCATTTTTCCTAGCAAATACATATGTAAAGGAAGGATTGATGAATATAATTAAAATTGGAAAAGGAGTTGGCGTAACAAATCCTTTGTATAATTTATATGAAAATTCTTCAAAATATAAAATTCTCTCTTCATTAAACAATAATATAAAAATATTGGAACAAATCAAAGATTTTTTTCTTTTGATCCCAGAAACAAAAACAAATTTTGTATATTCATTAGAAAATCCAAAAAGTTTAATCGATGTAGCAGGTGTATTAGGTAGAATTACTAATATTGGATCCAGAATCAGAATTCCAAATGTTGTAGAATTTGGAGCATCTAGTCATATGGCAAATGCAGTAATTGCTGCAAATCAATCAAATCATTCAATTCGTTCGGCAATAAATATCAAAAATAATAATAAAATTCTAAATATATGTAAAACAAATTTTATTTGTTCATTTTATTCTAGGGTTGAGGAGCAAAATGAAAATAAAAAAAAAGAAGGACTTTCCATTAGTTGGGGTATTAAAAATGCAATGCAGAAAATTAAAAATGCTGAAATAGTATTTCATAATGGTGATTATGGGAAAGAACCGATGATTGTCATTTTTGGTAAAGATCCATTTGAAATAATTGAAAAGATAAAAACTATAATTTTTAAATTAAATATCAACTAATGTTTTAAATAACCATAAATTTTTCTTAAAAATATTATGAAAGCAGTAATTTTAGCAGGAGGTCTTGGAACTCGATTGCAGCCATACACTTTTTTTATACCCAAACCAATGTTGCCTTTAGGAAATAAACCTTTACTAGAATACCTTGTAGATTGGTTATCTAATTCTAAAAAAATTGATCAGATTATATTATGTGTAAGCTATCTTCATAGAACTATAGAAGATTATTTTGAGGATGGATCTCGTTTTGGAATTGAAATTAAGTATGCAAGATCTGAAAGACCTTTGGCCACTGCAGGACAATTAAAAACTGCTTCATCATATTTAAATGAAACATTTGTTTGTTTATACGGAGATTCTATATACGAATTTCCACTAAAAACAATGATTGAAAATCATCTTGACTCCAATACATTTATTTCAATGGCCCTTGCTATGTACAAAACAAAACTCAAATACGGATTTATCGATGTAAATTCTGACGAAAATAAACTTGTTACCGACTGGAGAGAAAAACCAGAAATTTCTGGCCTAATAAATATTGGATGTTATGTTTTTGAGCCCGAATTTTTAAATCTTATACCAAATTCAATTTCCTATGGTATGGATGACGCAGTAAGAGAATCTATAAATCAAAATAAAAAAGTAAAAGCATTTATTGTGGAAGATGAAGGATTCATCGATATCGGGGATAAAAAATCATATTTAGAGGCATACAAACAATATGTAAAAAAATTAGGGAAAATTTGAATCTAAATATCTATTTCATAGATAAATATTTTATTCGATCAGATATTTTCTTAAAAGTTGCCTCATCAAATTTTATATTTTTATAATAAGGTATGATACCTAATATTGGTATATTTATTAATTTTTCAATAAAGAAAGGAGTTTTTTTTTCTACTATAGAGGGTTTGCATGGCATTTTATTAAATATTATGCCTTTAATAGGAATATCATAATCTTTACATAATCTAACCGTTAATAAAATATGATTTACTGTTCCTATTTTTGGTGTTGACACAATAATTACGGATAGTTGTGTTAGTTTTATAAAATCCACTAAATTATACTTTTGATTTAAAGGTACCATTATACCACCAATTCCTTCAACTACGATAAAGTCATATTTTTTTTTTAAATACTCAAATTTTTTAAAGGCGAGATGAATACTTGGAGGTTTCATTTTTAATATTTTACTTGCCATAAATGGTGAAGCAGGTAATTTATAAAAATATGGATTTAATTGTTTTTGATCTTCCATCAATTTTATTGATTTTGATAACAAAAATAGATCTTTAGAATTAAATTTTTTAGAAAAAATCTTGTCAGAAGTTGCAAAAGGTTTCATTATACATATTTTATCATAGTATTGAGATAATTTCCAAGTCAAAGATGCTGAAATTAGTGTTTTTCCAATATTAGTATCTGTTCCCGTAATAAATAATCCTTTTGACAATATAAAAGTTCAATATTAAATCCATATAAATTATTATTATGATACTAAATATTTAAAATATGATAAAGTTATAAACATTAATTTTTTAATTGAAAAAATATAATGCTGTTCCAAATTTCACACCTATTAAGGCACCTGACAATAGAATATAGTAAAAATCAACTTTGATTAAATAATCTTTTATTTTTTGGAATAAAAAGATAAAAGAGAAAAATGAAAAGTGATTTTTATTAAAACTATCCTAAATCTATTTGAGTATTTTGTTAAAATAAAATAAAAAAAATTAAAAATCTCATTTAATTCAACTTTTAGGAATAACTAAAAACAATATTGAAATTAATGTTTGTTGAAAAAATAATATGACTGATTATTTTTGTCAGGAATTCTCCGAGATTGAAAAAGAGATATTCTATAAAGTAGTTTTTTCAAGAAGAGATGTTAGAAAAAATTTTATCGAGAAAAAAATTGAAGACAAAATACTTATAAAAATCCTAAAAGCTGCACATCATGCACCTTCTGTAGGTTTTTCACAACCATGGAATTTTATTTTAATAAAGGATGAAATTATTCGCAAAGATATTAAAAATTCTTTTTTAAATGAAAGATTAAAAGCTTTTAATCTCCTTGAAAATGACAAGGTTAAACAAAAAAAATATCTAGAATTAAAATTAGAAGGAATATTAGAATCAGATATTAATATATGCGTAACCTATGATCACAATAGGTTTGGACCTTTTGTAATAGGAAGGATGACAATAGAAGAAGCCGGAATATATAGTGTATGTTGTGCCATTCAGAATCTCTGGCTAGCGTCGCGAGTAGAGGGAATTGGAGTAGGATGGGTAAGCATTTTAAATAATTCAGACCTAAGAAAAATTTTAAATTTACCTGAAAATATAAAACCAATTGCATATCTATGTTTAGGATTCGTCGATGAATTTAATGACTCGCCTGATTTAGAAAAAAGTAACTGGTTAAAAAGATTGGATTTAAAGGATACAATATTTTTTGAAAAATGGAACGAAAATACCAATATTCACTGGGATAATTTTAAAAACCTTTTCTAATACAACTGCTAAAACTATAAAAATTATCTATTAAATGCATAATAAATCTTATATTCAATCTATATTGAGAATTTCAATGATTATTTTGTTCTTTCATTTTTAAAAATTAAATGTTATACTCTAGCTTGAAGATAGTGCATTTATCAAGAGTATTAGTATAAAATAAGCACAAATAAATAATCAAGGTCAGAGCAATATAATAATCGACTAAATCCAATCGTCAATTTTCTATTTCCAATACCTCTATTCAACCAAGAATATATTGCAAATAAATAATTAGATTAATTATGTGGATAAAGAAAAACACTTAATTATCGTTCAAATATATTTTTTTATTATGCGTAAATCCATAGAGAACCTAGGCGGACGAAAATTTACTGGTGGTAGAATAATTCCAAATAGAACACGAAGGAAATTTGAGATAGACCGTTATCCTAATGAAGCTATTGTAGGACCTACACAAAATATATCTAGAAGAGTAAGAGGAAATGGTATTAAAATCGCTTTTAAAACATCCGAATACGCAAATATTAATGATCAAGATAATAAAAAAACTGTAAGATCAAAAATTCTTAATGTATCCAAAAACCCTTCAAACAAAGATTACGAAAGAAGAGGTGTAATTACAAAAGGGGCGGTACTAGAAACAGAAATCGGGTTGGCCAAAGTCTTATCAAGACCTGGGCAAGACGGTATCATTAATGCTGTTTTAATTAAACAATAAATAATACTTTTATAGGATTTATATCAAATTAAACTATAAAAAAGAATAAGAATTTATTAAATAAATATCAAATTACTTTATTGGTAAAAATAGGTATTACCGTTTTTCCTGGAAGTAATTGTGATCGTGATATTTATAATATTTTTAAAACAAAATTGGAATCAGATATTAGATACATTAAAGATAAAGATAAAATAGAAACTTTTGATGCAATTATTATTCCTGGAGGTTTTACTTATGGTGACAGGTTAAGAGCAGGGGCAATAGCCGCTCATAGTTCTCTGATGAATAAAATTAAAGAACAAGCTGATACTAGTATACCTATTTTGGGTATATGTAATGGTTTTCAAATTTTGGTTGAAGCTGGATTGTTACCAGGAGCTCTAATACCCAATAAATCTTTAAAATTTATTTGTAGATGGGTAGAAATTATCGTTACCAATAATAAAACACCATTTACAAATTTATATACAGAAAATCAAAAAATTTCAATTCCAATAGCTCATGGGGAAGGACAATATATGATTGATAAACAATCATATAAAGAAATTAAAAATAATAATCAAGTAACTATGAAATATATAGGAGATAATCCAAATGGCTCTCTAGATAGCATAGCCGCGATTTGTAATCCCAAAGGAAATATAATGGGAATGATGCCTCATCCTGAACGAGCAAGTGATAATGATTTGGTCCCAAGCGGTTTTTCATCAAATGCAGTTATTATTTTCAAGTCTCTAATTAATTATATTACCAAATGAAATTGATTAACATTAGAAATTAATATGGATATATTAAACACATCAGAATATAATTTTTTGAAAGAAAATCTAAATCGTATACCTAATGAATTGGAACAAAATATTATAAATGCAGAATGGTCCGAGCATTGTTCCTATAAATCTTCAAAAATCCATTTAAGTACCTTGCCAACATCCGGTAATAGATTAATTAAAGGTCCAGGATTTGATGCAGGAGTTATTGATGTTGGAGATGGATATGTAATTACTGTTCACATCGAAAGTCATAATCATCCATCTGCAGTGGAGCCACATGGTGGTGCTGCTACAGGCGTTGGCGGGGTTCTCCGAGATATTCTTTCTATGGGAACACGTCCAATAGCACTATTAAATGCTTTGAGATTTGGTGAAATACATGATAAAAATATTCCATCAAATTCAAAAAATCAATGGTTATTTAAAAATGTTGTAAGAGGTATAGCTGATTATGGAAATTGTGTTGGAATTCCAACTGTCGGTGGAGAGGTAGAATTTGATAAATCTTTTGATAATTATTGTTTAGTAGATGTTGCTTCTATTGGACACGGAAAAACAAAAAAACTTGTTAGAAATAAGGTAAAAAAAGGCGATATTATAATTCTAGCCGGAAATTCAACTGGAAAGGATGGGATTCATGGATCTTCCTTTGCCTCGTCTAATTTAGATGAAGAAAACCGTTCGGCAGTCCAAATTCCTGATCCATTTTTAGAAAAAATTTTACTAGAATCTACCCTAGAAGCAATAGATAAAAAATGTATAAAGGCAATGAAAGATCTGGGTGGAGGCGGATTATCATGTTGTCTATCTGAAACTGCAGATAATCTTAAAAAAGGATTTGAAATAGAATTGTCTAATGTTCACTTGAAAAATAATGATCTTACTGATACTGAAATAATGATATCCGAATCACAAGAAAGAATGTTATATATTACTAGTAAAAAAAAGAGAAAGAAACTATTTAAAATACTTGATAAACATCAAATAAAATATTCCGTTATTGGAAAAGTAAACAATAGCAAAAATCTATTGATAAAAAAAAATAGCCATATAGTTGCAAAAATGCCAGCTAAATTAATTGCACATGCACCACTATTAAATAGACCCTCCAAAAGACCGGTTTACTTGGATAATATTGATAAATCTTTTAAAGAACCTCCTGTTCCAAAAGATTTTCAAAATTTAATCTCTTTTATGATATCTGCTCCAAATATATGCAGCAAAAAATGGATTTATCAACAATATGATCATGAGGTAGGTATAAGAACAGTATTAAAACCTGGATTTTCTGATAGTTCAGTCTTAAAATTAGATAATGGAAAGTATATTACATTTACTCTGGATGGAAATTCAAAACATTGCTATCTTGATCCATATCAAGGTACTTTAGGTGTTCTTGCAGAATCTGTTCGCAATACAATTTGTGTTGGGGGTGTTCCAATAGGTATTGTTGACCATTTGCAATTTGGAAATCCAGAAAACGAGCAAATTTTTTGGACATTTTTAGAGAGCATAAGAGCTATTAAAGATTTTTGCAAATATATAAAAATCCCCGTGGTTGGTGGAAAAGTAAGTTTTTATAATGAAACCAAACATGGCCCTATTAAACCATCACCTGTAATTGGAACATTGGGACTAATAGAGAATAACAATTTAATTAAATCATTTAATCCCCAAATTAATGATAGTATAATTATTATTGGTATGACACATAATGAAATGGGAGGTTCCGAATACTATGAACATTATCATAAAATTATAGGAGGCAAAGTACCTATTGTGGATCTATTAAATCAGAATAAAACGATGGATGCTATTAGATATATGCTTGATACAAATCTGATTTCTTCAGTTCATGATTGTTCCAAAGGTGGTATAATAATTTCTTTACTAGAAGTTTCAATCCAAAGTAATCTAGGGTTTACTGTAGACATAGAAAAAATTCCGAGTACTTGCAAAAGATCTGATTATACTTTGTTTTCGGAAACTCATAATAGATTTATTATTTCAACAATAAATTCCACAAAAGTTCAAGATATTTTGATGAAAGAAAAAATTCCATTTGCTGATTTAGGTGTTTTCACAATTGAAAAAAACTGCATATTAAAAACAAATAATAAAATAATATCTAATATGCATTTATCTGAAATAATAAAAAAATATGATGATTCATTTTCAAATATATTAGAATCAAAAGTCAAAGAATCTTGAAATATGAAATATTATAGAGTTAATTATCCATCGCGTATTTAGTATATATCAATTTGGAATGCTAATCAAAATAATACCTAAACTGTATTTCAAATGTCATATACAAAACCTTTTACCAAAAATAGTAGTTAGGTCTACAATCGAGGGAGGGATTCAAAATCCGTATCAATATTCTTGAGGATGACAAAAGATTTTATGTTACCCTAATCATTCTTGACTCTTATTATTATTATTTTGTTCATGATGCTCTTTCTGACAAGATCTTTGTTGACCTGCTTTCGAATCATTATATAATTTCAGGAGGTTTTACAGGTATTTTTATTATATCTAGAAATGTTAATAATGATACCTTCATTTCAGATTCTAATTCTTCATACGAATGCTTTGATGTCATAGAGAGAATAGCAGCATCTGTATGTAAGATATATAATTAAATTAGCGAAAAATATAAACAATTTTAGCCAGGGAGAAGAAATAATTGAATTTGCAATTACAGGTAAAATTATTTGACGTAATATTTGGAATCCATGCCTTTAACAGATACAGTATCAGTCACAAATGTTATTGTAAATTGACATAAAAATAATGGATTACTTTGATAGTCTTGGTGAAGCTCATGGTGAATCGCCGAAAAAAAATGACTGAATATCCAACGGATTTGCTGAATGATGATAACCTTATTATTTGTTTGTAAGAATCTAGGTGCAATCTGACAATAATACGGCTCTGCTGCTGTTATCTTTGATTAAAGATTTGCTTATTTTTATTTCTACTCTAACAACATTCGGCCTAATTTAAAAAGAATATGATGAGGAGTATTGAAAAAGAGGCTTAATAATACAACTCTTTAATCATATTAAAAACTAAATAGACAGGTAAACGAATATTATGTATTCGAATGGTCCATGAAAATTGTGGAGTGGTTGGCATTTTTTCTCTTGGTGGGAACAATGTAATTCCTTATTTAATAGATTGTCTAAGATCTTTGCAACATAGAGGACAGGAATCATGGGGTATAGCAATTCCAAATAAATCTCCATTTAGAAAATTAGGACTTGATTTCAAAATCGGCTAATGAATTTAGCAAAATTGTTGAAAAATTTTCTTCAAACATTGCCATAGGACATGTACGATATTCTACCTCAGGGTCCAGCTCCCTGGAAAATGCTCAACCTTTGAAAGTGAGTGATTTATGTATTGCACATAATGGAACAATAACAAATGCAGAACAAATTTCAAATATGGTTGGAGGGTGCACATTCACTCCTCAAAATATGACAGATACGCTAGTTGCAGCTAAAAGAATTGTCACCCATCTAAAGAAAAATGGAGATATGGTAAAAGCAATGAATATATTAAAAAATGAGATGGTGGGTTCATATTGTTTTACTTTTTTGACAGATGATAATACAATATTTGCAGCAAGAGACCCTAGAGGGTTTCGTCCATTGGTTCTTGGATATCATGAAGAAACTCAAACCCATATTGTTGCATCAGAATCGTGTGCCTTGTCTTCAATTGGCGCAATTTTAGAGCGTGATGTTGAGCCAGGTGAACTTTTAAAAATAAATAAAAATGGAATTACCAGTGAAAGATTTTCTAAAGAGATAACCCATGCTCATTGTTCATTTGAATTTACATATTTTGCTCATCCCAGTTCCATTATGGAAGGAATTAATATTTACATGGCTAGAAAAAGGATTGGCGAATATCTAGCCATGAAATATCCTATTAAAGATGCAGATGTAGTAATTCCTGTGCCGGACTCATCCAGACCTGCAGCTTTAGGTTTTTCGCTTAAACTAGGAATACCTTTTGAAGAGGGATTACTTAAAGATAGATACAGTAAAAAGGGTTCGATGAGAAGTTTTATAGAACCCTATGCGGAGGATAGAAAAGAGATAAACCAAAGTATAATTCCGATAAAAGAAATGGTAAATAATAAACATGTTATAATCGTTGATGATAGCATAGTACGTGGCACAAGTTCTGAAGCTATAATAAAATCAATTAAGAATGCAGGCGCTAGGAGAATTACAATGGTAATAACATATCCACCAATAAGGTATCCATGCTATGCCGGAATTGATTTTCCTTCGAGAGAAGAACTTTTAGCATTTCAATATGGAGAAAAGGAAACATCAAGTAAAAAAATTGGCGAAAATATATCAAAAATAATTGGTGCAGATGAAGTTATTTATAACGATACTGAAAATTTAGCTCTAGGAATAGGTCTAAAGGAGAACGAACTTTGCTTTTCGTGTTCAACTGGAGATTATTCTACCCTTGGAATAAAGCCAAATTTTAACACAAAATTCCAAATCAAAGATTCTCTTTTTGTCAATTAGAATATAAATTACTCTATTTCTAATAGTAATATATTGAGCTTGGAAAATTTAAGAGATAAAGCATTTTTTCAAAATTCTATAGATGTTTGGATAATGCTATGTGAGGAGAAAAAATGGGATTATTCTAATATTAAAAATTATTTAAATTTTATTGATTATTTATTTTCAAATAACATAAAAATTCAAAGATTTCCACTTTGTATAAAGGAGTCTGGGGGAATGTATGAAAGGGGAAAAGATAAAACTGCTTTTCTAGAAAATCTATCAAAGATTCAATCAGACAATGCTTCTGCATTTACAATAAAACTCACAGAAAACACCCTTTCTACAATCAGGGCGTTTAGAATTATCAAATAAAATTTTATCTCATTTTCGAAGACCAATATGTGGAATTATTAATTCTCCAATTGAAATAATCCTCAAGAATCAGCCTATGATCGAATGCTAAATTATAATTTTTCAATTCGTTTGGGTGTATCCAATACCTTTCTTTTAGGCCATCTCCGGCTTTATCCTTTAAATAATCCATTATCAAGCAAATGAAAACGACACTCATTATTTGATCACGGGGGTCCCTATTAGGATCTGAATATATGCCTAAAATTTCTAAAGGTTCAATGTTTAATGCTACTTCTTCACTCACTATCCTTTTAATAGCATCTTCTATTTTTTCACCACGGTTTACAAATCCCCCTGGCAATGAAAAATGCTCCTTATAAGGATCGTTTTTTCTTTTTATGAATAAGATTTGATTTTTATCGTTATGGATTATTGCATCAAGTGTAAGAAATCGATTTTTAAAATTTTCTTTTGCCATTATAAATTGGAAAATAATATGTATTTTTGTCCATATTTTAATTTAATATGCTGTAAATAAAAATTATTATTTTGGAAAAAAAGAATTTAGTTCCCTTTTTGAAATATTATTAACCCATAAAAATTTTCTCTGTAATGTCGAAGTATATATTTTTGTCCAATCTAAATTCATATAATCCATCCATGCTTTAAACACCCTGGGATCGATGTAATTTCTTAAAGACGTTCCCAAACTGTATTCCTTTGTTTCCTTAAATAATTTTAGTTGAATCTCTAGTCTTTCCAATCTCTCTTCCATTTTTATTTTTTGTTTTTCCGTTTTCCACTTTTTAGATGATATATCATTTTTTAGCGTCTTTATCGCATTGGTTTTATTTATTATAGATTGCTCATATTTTTCAATTGCAATCTTGCTTGCGGGATTTCTCGGATCGATTCCTTTTTTATGGTTACAAGTTATAGCTGCTTGCAAATTCGCATATTTTGCAATATAAATTTTTTTTGTTTCAGAAGAAGATGTAGAATTGATTTTTAGAGGCGGATTTTTTAATACATTTTTTACTACCTTTGTTGCAATGAATGTTCTAAAAACTTTTGCAGTGAGACCTGGAACATTTTTTGGATCAATATTCCTTAAAAATGTATTAACTTTCATAGAATTAATATTATCAAAAATAGGATCTGAATTTGATTTATTTTTCATTAGTAGTATCAAATTATAATACAAAGTTTCTACTTCTTGTGAATTTATTTCGAGTGTCTTTTGCCATGGTACACTATCTTTACCTAAAAAGTTAAATTCAATTTTATTTTTTCCATTTTTATCTTTGACAAATTTTATATGTTCAATCCTTAATGTTGATGCACCTACTGTATCTGCTTCATCTGGATTTTTTTCATCTCCAACTCTCATAGCTAATTTAAATATTAAATAGCAAACAGTAGCTATTTTTTTTTGATTAATATCCCTTGATGACATTCTTTTTATTACTTCGTTTTGAATTTTATTGATGTATTTTTCTAAATTTTTTGCCTTGTCATATTTTGCCTTATCATAATTCTGCCTAATGAGCGAGGAGTCATGTAACCATACATATTTTCTTTTTCCTGTAAGGGTTTCTATCCATGATGCTAGCCATGTTGAGCTATGATCATGAACAATATTTAGCCAAGGACCTTCAGGTACCGGCGCATCTTCACCTAAATTTAATATAACATCTTTAGATTTAACTCGAGGTTTCCATCTTCCTCTAAGAGGATGCTGTCCTCTACCCATAAATAATCCTGGAGGCTCTACAAGCCAATTTGCGACATCAACTTCCACTCCGTCAACAATTGCTTTTCCATATAAATTTTTCAATTTTTCAATTTCCTTTTTTTTCTCTATGAATATTTTTTTCCTTTCATCTAAAGTTAAATTTTTCAATTTTTCTTTCAATTTTTCTTTTTCTCTTTTCTCTTTATCTACAAAGGCAAAAAATTCACTAAAATCTATTTGGTCAATAGCTGTTAAAGTAGATGCGTATTTCTCATGGATTAATTTTTTAAAATCATTTAGAAAGTTTCTTTGAAAAATTGGATCTCTGAATATAATGAGTGTCTTTCTTTTTTGCCCAAGAATAAATAAGCTCCTCCTGTTCTCTATTTAATAAAAATATCTCTCCATTTATTTTAAAATCTAACGCTTTTAATTCATATTCAGGAGGAAAACATACTCCATTATGAGATAAAGTATTCCATTTTATTCCATTATTATTTTTAGACGCAGATAAGTTATCATCTGGAGATACTGAAATGGAAGAATACATTTATTGTAAAAATAAATTAATATTTCAATATAAAACTATTCTTAATCAAATTATAAATATTTCGAAGTTTTCTAATCCAATATAGTAATTATTAATATAGTAATAATAAACTTTTTTTATAGATAAAAATAAAAATAATTAAAAGGTCTTGGATTACGCTTTACCAATAAAAATAGCTGGAATTGATTTAAAAAATCCTATTATTGTTGCTTCTGGATTCTTGGGATTATCTCAAGATATCTTTAATAGACTATATAAATTAGGTGCTGGTGCAATTGTAAGTAAATCCATAAGCCTGTCACCTAGAGAAGGCTATAGAAACCCAACAATAGTTGCTTTAAAAGGAAATAGTTACATAAATGCAGTTGGATTGGCAAATCCAGGTTTGGAGTTTTTTTTATCAGAGATATTGCATAATAAAATACCACTTTTTGTAAGCATAGTAGGTTCTAATATTGAAGATTTTGCAGAATTAGTAAATAAATTAAAAAATTTGAATATTCTGGGTTTTGAATTAAATCTATCCTGTCCCCACGTAGAGAAAATGGGTATGGAGATTGGTGATGACCCAACAGCAGTTTTTAATATAATCAAAATCATTAAAAAAAATTCTACTAGACCTTTATTTGTAAAAGTAGGATTAGGGAATTCAGATATCGTCAAAACAGCCAAGTTAGCAGAAGAAGCTGGTGCAGATGGTATAACAGCAATAAATACAATTAGGGCTATGAAGATTGATACAGAAACAGGTTACCCTATACTCGAGAATAAGATTGGAGGATTATCAGGAGCATCATTAAAACCTATTGGTGTTAGATGTGTATATGAATTGAAAAAAAATCTTCATATTCCAATTATCGGCTGTGGTGGGATTTTATCTTATGAAGATGTCATAGAATACCTGATGGCGGGTGCATCTGCAGTCCAAATAGGGAGTATTTTAGGTATTGAAGGATTAAACTCATTTAATAAAATTTTGAGAGGATTATCTAAATATCTAGAAATAAAAAATTATAAAAATATTACAGAGTTGATTGGAATTGCTCAAAGATATTAACTCTACTTAGAATGGTAACTATAGAAGATATAGTTCAAGAAACTCCATCAGTAAAAACATTTTTCTTTAGAGATGAACCAAGTAATTTGGCTAAACCTGGTCAATTTTTAATGGTGTGGATACCCCGTATTGAAGAACTGCCTTTAAGTATCATGATATCTGATAAAAAAAATTATGCTGCAGTAACTATCAGAAAGCATGGTTATGGTTCAACATCTTTATTTGAGATGAAAAAAGGGGACAAATTAGGAATAAGGGGACCTTATGGAAATTCATTTATTTTAAAAGATACTTATAAAAGCATCCTCTTGATTGGAGGTGGAACTGGGTTTGGTTCCACTTGTCAGATTGTTAAACACGATAAAAACAAAAAAAATTAAGATAGTAATAATAATTGGTTCAAAATCAAAGAATGAGGTTTTCTTTATCGACCTTATTAATAAAATATTAGATAATAATAAGTTGTTTAAGATATTAATTTCAACTGAAGATGGATCTTTTGGAAAAAGAGGATTTCCTACAGATATCTTAAAAGAAGTTCTCTCCGAAGGATATTATAATTTTGATATGATTTATACTTGTGGACCAGAACTAATGATGAAAAAAATATTTGATATTGCCATTGAAAAAAAAATACCTATTCAAGCTAGCCTTGAAAGATATATGAAATGTGGAATCGGCATATGTTCAAGTTGTTGTATTAATGATATGTTGGTATGCTACGATGGAACAATATTTAATAATGAACAATTACAAAATTTTTCAGAATTTGGATTTAGTTATAGAGATAAATCTGGAAGATTACAAAAATATAATATTGATTAATTAATAATGATTGAATTGTTCTGGTTTATTAAAAAATCATTCTATAAATTTATTTAAATTATTTCATTAAAAAATCATCAAGAGTATAATTTGTCAATACGGCAATTGAATTTTATTTGTTAGATATAATATTTATTTGATTATATAGATAATTTTTTTTATCTTTACATAAATTATCATTTTAAAATTACTATGAATAGATTATATAATGTATTTATTTTCTTTTAATTGCCTAATTGAAATAGAGCTGAGCTTGCCGGGGTAGCTCAGCTTGGTTAGAGCGTTCGACTCATAATCGAAAGGTCGCGGGCTCAAGTCCCGCCTCCGGCATTTTTTATCATATAATAAAACTCTCTAATCTCTCTGCTATTTGAGAATACAATTTGATATCAAAAGACTTTGTATTCACCAAATATACTGGCGAGCATTTTCAAACGATACAAAAAAAAGTTATAGCACGAAAAATACCTATAGAAAAGAAATTACTCTAAAAACTATTGATGATTACCTTAATTTCGCAGATAGACTCAAATATAAGACATCTCCAGAATTGGTCTCCTATTTTCCTAGATATTTAGAACTAAAGATTAGAATCATCTTCGAAGAATAAAGCCATAGAAATAATCTATTTAAGAATAATCATTTAATAATTTTATAAAATTTTGATAAATTCTTTATTTATCTTCTACAGGTTTGATATGCCTTGATTCATTAAATAAAAGCGACGATTTTAAAGATTTTAAATCACTAATACCAAAATAATTTTGAAACTTTTTTGTTGTACTGAAAATTTTTAATCGTCCAGCATTTTTTGAATTTATAAAATCCAATTGTTCTAATTCTTTTAAATGAGAATAAACTTTAGATCCCCTAATCTCGACCAATCGCTTGGATGAAACTGGTTGTTCATAGGTAATATATGATAATGTTTTTAGAACCGAATTTGATATTTGAGGCTTTGAAGCAAATTTTTTTACAATAGGCGAATAATTTGGTTTTAATTGGAACACATATCTTCCATCATCCAATTTTACAATTTCTATAGCTTTAAAAACAACTTTTGTTTTATTTATTAATTCATTTAATATTTTTTTTATTTTCTCTTTTGATTCTATTCCTGAAGCTTTTGTTATATCCTCAATAGATAATGGACGACCGGCAGCATATAATGCTGCTTCAACTCTGGCAATTATTTCATCTTGAGGTAACTTTGTCAATTATAATAAATTTAATTGCTTTTTATAAATATTTTAATCAAGTCAGAATTCAAGTTATCCATTTTATTATAACAATCGTCTTCCACATCGTCATCCTTCTTTTCTAATTTAGAGAGTTCATTATTATAGATGACTTTAGAATTATTATATGAAATTTCTACTTTTTCCTTCATAGCTAAGTATAACATCGCTATAAAGTAACCTTGCAATATCTAAATCACTCATGTTAAATACAAAATCATTAAAAATTATTTCTTTCATGCTAGAGATTTTTTCGAATAATTTAATTTCATACTCTTCTATAACCTTTTCAAATTTTATTAAATACTCTTGGAAATCAAAAGTTTGAACTGGTTCTAAATCTATTAATTTCTTTCGGATTGTCGGATTTACTAACTCTGTAATCATATTTTCCAATATTAATAACAATTCTTCCAAAGATGCAGGATATGTAGTTTCTTTTCGAAACGGTAATGAGAGATTAACCAATTCTGGAATAGGTAACTTTTTTTCAGAATTTTCTACTTTATCATGATTAGTATCTTTTTGATTGGCTATCTTATCAAGTCTAAAAATTGATTCCACTTTTAATCGATGTATCAGAGTAGATGTTAGAATAGCAACCCCGCATACACGTAAATCTTTATTCCCTGCTGTTGTTAATAATTCTAATAATGTTTCCAAAAGTTTTACAATATCGATTTGCCAAACATCTTGTTTATCAATAAGAGAAGGATTAAACAATAAATTCAATGGAGGTTGAGATATTCTTTTTTTTGTGATGGATAGAGAAGTATCAGCAGGATTATCAAAAGACAAAGTGTTTAATAGTATATTGGTATGGCTTTAATTTATTACTTTTTTAAATGTATTATTCAGATATAATTATTGCGATTAATTTTGTGTATTACACATTAAATTTATTTTTTTATATTTACTCTCGCTAAAGAAAAAAAAGTATTAGTGAGTTATATCGATTATCATACTATATTTTTTTTGTTTAATATTTCAAGATAATGCTGCTAAATCTAATAATAAAGTAATATTTGTTATATAAAAATAAAGAAAAATTTAGTTAAATATCATTCATTATTGACTTTATAATAGTTTGAAGCAAATAAAATCTGAAAAAAATAATGCTATTCAAAATACATTTATATTCTATATTTGAGTTGAAGAACTCTGTTAAAGTTGCTTCTAGGGGGGGAATTATTTAAATGAGCGAGAATACAACAATATGCTTCAAAGCCCAAGAAAAAATTTTAAATAATAGAAATAGATTTCCCTCATTTTCAATAATTGTTCCAACATTTAATGAATCTCAGAATATTTTAGATTTGATTGATTCAATTAAATCTAATATTAATAAATCCAGTTATTATGAATTAATAATTGTCGATGACAATTCACCTGATGGTACAATAAACAAAATAATGGATTCATATAATGAAATTAATGGCTTTACTATTTATAATATCCAAGAATTCGACGATATGCAATCAAACAAAAATTTTTTAATATACCCTAATCATAATGATTTTAATTTTTTTATAAAAATAATAATGAGAAAAGGAAAAACTGGACTGATTTCTGCATTGCAAGACGGAATAAAGTCATCTATGAGTGATTATATTATAATAATGGATGCAGATTTATCTCATTCTCCATCTTATCTTAATAATTTGATAAAAGAAATCAAAACTTCTAAAAGCGATATTGTAATTGCATCAAGATACTTAAAAAATGGCAAAATAATAGGCTGGCCTAAAAAAAGAGTCTTTTACAGTAAAGCTGCTACATTTATTTCAAAATCTGTTTTTAAACTCAATAATATAACTGATCCCATGTCAGGTTTTTTTATCATGAAAAGAGATGTTCTTAAGAATATAAAGTTCAATACATCAGGATATAAAATTTTGTTAGAGATTTTAGTGAAATCAAAAAATATCAAAAGTAAGGAAATACCTTATACTTTTATAAATAGAAAAAATGGCTCTAGCAAATTAAGCCATAAAGTCGTTATCGATTTTTTCAAAGCTATAATAATTCTTTATAATTATAATTAAATCAATTACTAACTTTTATAATTAAAAAAAATAGAAAATAATAATACATATCAATTAATAAAAGTAGTAACCTTTGCAATCATCAAAAGGATATCAAAAAATCGTTTCTCTATTACCTAGTGCAACTGAGATATTATTTGAATTGGGACTTGATGATAGATTAAAAGGAGTAACTCATGCTTGCACCTATCCTATTGAAGCATTAAACAAACCAAAAATTATTAATTCTTCAATCGATGTAAATAAGTTAGACAGTATAGAAATTGATAAAAAAATTAAAGAACTTGCATTAAAAAATAAACCAATATTTATCTTAAATAATGAGAAAATTAAAGAAATAGAACCGGATTTAATAATTTATCAGAATATGTGTGAAGTCTGCGCTCCTTTTGATCAGGAAATCAAGCAAATAGCTTCTATTTTAGGTTACTTTCCAGACCAATTAAATTTAAGCCCCAAAAATTTAAATGATATTTTTGAAAGCATAATTATCGTAGGTAAAAAAATCGGAAATCTAAAAACAGCTTATGATAAAGTCAAAGAACTTAACTAAAAGAATAGAAACGATTCAGAACGAAATAAAAAGGTACAAACAAGTTCATAACATAAAAAAACAAAAAATTATTTGTCTTGAATGGATATCTCCATTTTATATAGCAGGACATTGGGTTCCTGAAATGGTTAAAATAATTGATGGGATAAATGGAATTGGAAAGGCAGGCTCTCTTTCAAAAATTATTTCAATTAATGAAATAAAAGAATTTGATCCAGATAAAATTATTATAATGCCTTGTGGTTTTGATATTGAAAGAACTTTAAAAGAATCAAAGATTTTAGACAGTGATAAAAATTGGAATTCTTTAAAAGCAGTACTAATGAATGAAATTTTTATGGTAGATGCAAATTCATACTTTAGTAAACCTAGCCCTAGAATTGTAACTGGAATTGAAATAATGGCAAAGATAGTTTATCCGGAATTATTCAAAGAACTAAGAGTGCCTTCCAATAGCTTTAAAAAAATTGTTATATAATTAATAATTATATTGAGAGTTTATCCAACCCTTTGACACAGGAGCCAGATCCCACATCATAGCATAAACATCCATTCTTAATGCCATTATAATTAAAATCAATGGGATAAGACGACCAATGACCTGTATCTTTATTTGAACTAAACGAATTAACAGGGAAAAAAATAATTGAATTAAAATCATCAGGATTGTCATTAAACCCATACATTAAATTTGAAATTTCGATTTTATATTTAATTGGATAGGGCTTGCTTTCGATTTTGTTCCACCACTCTAATCCAGTAAAACATGTAAAGAAGCGAAACGAAAATGAAGAATCACTATTTAGATGTAATGAATAAAATTCATCTATATCGGTATCTATATTTTTCAAGTAGTATTCAATAGATGATTTTGGTTCATTAAACTTAATTTGCCTCAAATAGATATATCCAGGTTCAGGCAGGACTTTGGTAAATCTATATCTATTAATTCCATTGAATATTGCTTCAAAGTAATTCTGATCATCAAATTGACAAATAAGGTTTAACTCGACTGCAATTTGCTGGGGGTTAAATATTTCCAATAAATAAAGCATCCATGATTTGTCTGGAATATTGTTTTTGTATTCCTGAAGAATTTTTAAATTGTCTGTAAGTATGTTAAATTTATCATAATAGTTTTTGTAATACAAATGAGGTTGATTTACCGAACCAATCCAATAATGCAATAATCAATCTACCAATATCGGCTATTTAAAAAAAGGTATAATGTGTGATTTTAAAGTTACAATAATTTCTTAAAACAGAGAAAAAAGTGGGTGTTTATATATGTGTGTCTAGCGTGTAATCTATCTTTCTTGTTGAATTGGCCTTAGCATTATCTCATTTACATTTACATAATGGGGCGCCTGTAAAGCAAAAAGAATTGTGTTTGCAATATCTTTTGCCTGCAGAGGTTCCATTTTTTTTACACTATTAAGAAAAGATTCCAATGAATTATCAGTTATAGTGTTATTTAATTCTGTGGATACAACACCTGGCTCTATACAAGTAATCCGTATATTTGACCGTTGACTAAACTCTTGTCTTAATCCCTCACTAAATGCAGTAACAGCATGCTTGGTTGCACAATATACACTACCAGCAGGAAAAACTGTTCTACCTGCAATTGATGAAATATTTACAATATGGCCAGATTTTTTTTCTAACATAAATGGTATTGCTGCGGATGTACAATAAATAACACCTTTTATATTTACATCAATCATTCTATCCCATTCATCAATTTTCTGATTTTTAAAAAAGCTAAGTGGCATTATTCCAGCATTATTAATAAGAATATCAATGTTGCCATATTTTTCAATAGCAATTTTAGCAAAATTATTACAATCATCTAATTTGGTAACGTCAAGTTTCTGTATAATTATTTCGCCACCTTGACTTTCCACTGTCTTTTTTAATTCTTCCAATCGTTCAGTTCTTCTTGCACCAGCCACAATTTTTGATCCTTCCCTTGCAAGTGCTATTGCGGTTGAATACCCTATACCGCTGCTGGCACCTGAAATGAGTGCGACTTTATTCCTTATCATTAATCAGCATAATAATTGATTTAATGTTTAAGTTTATTCATTTATTATTCACTTTTCAATGTAGTTTCATTTTAGTCTAAGATAGAGCTGTAAAATAAGAATAGATTCACGAGAAAAAATATATTTACAGTACACTTACAAATAATTGCATTGTATTTTAATATACATCAAACTTGAAGACAATATAAATAATTGAAAACCATGAATTTTGCTTTGTAAGAAAATAATATCATATCCAAGCTGATTAAAGTATTATTTCTTAAATCAAAGAAAAATTATTCTATTTATCAGTAAAAGATTTTTAGTTTAATTAAATATTTGTGAATTTTTATAAAAAATAAAAAGGTTAATAATTTCTTCTTGGCTATAATCATAATGACATCTGGAAGATATTTTAATAAAGGTGTAAAAACCCTTGATGAACCAAATGTTGGTTTTGTAGCAAGGGAAACACCCGATAAAATCGTGATATTTGGAGAAAAAAATGAAAGATATGATGTACCAATAACTGAAATACAGCAGGTGGGTGCAAATGTATTACTAGGTCTTAAAAAATCAGAACTTCAAAAATATGCAGTTCCTAGAAATTCTGCTTTGCCTACAAGCAGAAAAGATCCATGGGAAGAACATGTTGAACATATAGATTTAGCCAGTTATGAAGGTAAATATCCCAATTCTCTATTTAATAAAGGGGTTAGAGCAAAAAATGAAGATGATGTAGGTCATGTATTCAAAGAGACTTCTGATAAAATAGTTGTATTTGGACAATATAATAAGAGATATGATATTCCTAAAAGTGAAATCTATCAGGTTGGTATGAATGTTATTTTAAACAAAGACTTTCCTGAATTGCGAAAGTATGAAGTCGATAAGGATAGTCCACTACCAACAGGTGAACCTATACATACTGTAAATAAAGAGGCCTTTCCCGAACATTTTAAGGATTGATAACTGGATAAATAAAAAAAAGGACAGCAAAATCATTTTTTATTTATATTTAATTTTGTAATAGAATTAAAACACTTTTAATCAAATGAAAAAAAATCGTATACTATAATATATAACACAAGTTTTTTATCTTTATAAAATAACATATTTTATTATGGGTGGAGCGGAAGATGGAGAAGAAGATATCACAACATTCAATACACATTTTAGACGAGTACCTGGCCTTGGATTAGTTGCAGTTGTACCAAAAGATTGGCTAAACAAAAAGGTAAAGTTTGAATTTGAAGAAAAAGAATTTGAAACCAATGTGATGTATAGAGGAAAAAGATCCATAATTCGCATTGATTATAAATCTGCAAGTGGTGGCCCTGTTACCGTAAAACTATTAAAATAAATAATATTCTTAAAATGAAATTAAATTTTTATGTTGCATATACTATTCTTTTCAGTTAATTAAATCATATTGTGTATTTAATATCATATCATATAGATTAGAATTATATTTCTTGGATTTATTTTTATATATATTTGACATTAACAAATAGGATAGGAAAACCGTCCATCGGCTTTAAAATAAACATCTTCTTTCTTAACCTACATATCTTTTGAAATCACTCTAGGAAAAAAGAAAGGATTTATTATAATATTCTATTTTGCACCTATACTTTTTATCTATATCAATTATTACAATCAGTATTAATACAATGAATCTAGGAAACAATAAAATGATAGATAAAGAATATACATTTGGCAAAAATTAAAGGATATGAATATGCTAAAAAATTAAGGATTTATGATATTGGATTAGAATTTAGATATTATAAAAGGAAACTTGGGTAAAATCTTATAAAAAATCTAATAATACGGTACTTGAATTAGTAATCTAAAATAAAAGAAAAGTTATTTATATTTAAATGAACTAAAAGTCAAAGTAAACCCTTTATGGAAGTTCTATTGATAGACGACAATAAAGAAATAACTGAAATGATTTCTTTTTTTCTTGACAGTCAAGATATTTCATGTAAAGTGGCTAATAGTGGTAGAGAAGGACTAGATAAAATAAAAAACGAAAAATTTGATGTAATATTGTTAGATTTAACAATGCCAGAGTTTAATGGATATGATATTTTCAACGACCTTTTAAAAGACAATTTGTTGAGGGAAAATAACATTATACTTTTTACTGCTTCCTATATATCGGAGGAAACCACAGAGAAAATGTTAGAAGAAGGTGCAAAAGGAATTATTAGAAAGCCAATATCTATTGACAAGATAATTGAGACCATTGAAAGGTTTAAATAAATTTTGCTTTTAATATATTTTTAAAAATAATTCATTACAAAATCCTTATAAGATATTGATGACAAATGTTATTATTAATCCAGAATACTTGTGAATAAGGTTCTTCGATAATGAACGATATTCAAGTCCGTTCATTTGTCTATTATAATCTAATATAGAGACACAAAGTTACTATTATATTTTTATACTATAAAATGGTAATTATTTTATGATTATTGATATAAAGTAAGAATTAACAAATTTAGGATATGATTATAAAACAGAGGGAAATGATACTCCAGTAACACAATTTTCATCTATTGCTGAAGCAAAAAATAATGATTTAGGCTTTTTGCTATTATGAAGGTGAGAAATCTATTAGCTATAAAGATGCATCTATTGCAGGAAATGGCTTGCTCACTTAAGTATTTTCAATTCTTTGTTATGAAAATCTACAAATAGGTTCAACCAATTCTCTATATGCTTTAATTTGCATTTCTTCTTTCTTCATGGAAAGTAGTCATCGAAGCTTTCATTCCTATCCTTGATGTATTGCTTGTTCTTTCAATAGTGCTCTTCTCATAGTATGAATGGATATGATGGTTTAACTTTAGAAACTTACAAGCCATTGGATACCATGTTCCCCCATCTGTTGATACCGGATGCTTTCCATAATTCTGAATCAAACCTGAAATGAATCTCTCTGCAACAACATATTCCTCTCTTTAGATATTGATAGTGCGAGAATCTACTTGGTTTTAGGTTCAATAGCTACCCCCAGCCAAATATATCGAGAGCCAGCTTTGATTAGTGTGTCTCATCAACAAAGTATTCTAAAATCTTTTTTCTTTTTGTTAATATTCTTTGAGGTCTGTATTTTTGAATCCAATTCCATATTGAAACATGGTTTCGTTTGATAAAACAGCTATCTTTCAGAGGTTCTTCTTAGAGATAAACCTGAAAAATATAAGTATAAGACATAACCAATATATGATGTAGGTGTTCTGTTTCTGTTAACCATAAAGGAAATAGAACATCTTCAGCTATAAGATTTCGTTAAGTGGGTAGAGCCTAAGTTTAAGTCATATCAATTTGACATTGTTTCTAATTCAATACTATAAAAATGATCAATCAACAGCTGATGTTTTGGTTAAAGTTTTCTTTCTGTATGGAAAAAATCATAATTAAATTATTCTGACTATCCTTAACTATAAAAACACCTCTGCAGGTCAATTTCTTCATAGTATATTGATCATATGTAATACTTTTACTTTCTTCATGGTTTAATGATTTAATAACGCTAAAGCATTCTCTTTCTAAGGATAGTCAAGCTAATTCATATTTTATTGGCCAACCTGTGCGAAAATATATTGTCATCAACCAGTTTTATTATTAGAAATGATGATAATTCTGATATTTATACTGAAAAACGCTTTATGAGTCATCATCTTATGCATTCTTCATTTTAATGGAATATTAATGAAATAATATGCAATATTGAAAAAATAACCAAAAGTTTTGATTATATATATAGAAATCCTAGTAATTGGCCTACATTTAGCAAAATCGTTTTTTATTTAATAGAGAATAAATTTAAATCAGATAAAATATGTTTTGATAAACTATGAATTATTATGAGATGTATATTTAAACTTTATTTTGCATAAGATCGCTTAACAATTTATTTGATTCTAGTAAAAATATCATACATAATAAAATAAATTCTTAAGAGAGCATAGCAGGATATTATAATAATTTTAAGTGACCCGTCAATTTATCTAATTTATTAATATTATCTGGACCAAAACCACAGCATGTAAGAGTATTTTCTTCTACCTGCGTTTTTCCTGCATCTCGTATAGCAGTAGTTAATATTCGTAAATCTCTCGCTTTTTTTATCAAATCAATTAACTCTTTTTCAGACTTTACTTTTAACACTGCCTTCATTTGATTTCCATAATTCATCCAATTATAGACATTGTCCATATTATTATAAACAACAGAACTACAAGCATGACCTACTTGAGCAGCAATTTTGCCACAGCCCATGTCTAAATCCTTTCTAACTACTATAACGAATTTAATATCATATTTTGAATCCATTTTATAATAATTTATTACACCAATGATAGGTAATAGTGTTTTGAAGAAGTTTAAAATAAAGATTAAATGTTTAAAATAGTAATTATAGGTTTTACAAATAAATTAAAAGTTAAAATTTATCAAAAAAGATTATGTAGAACAGTCTGTTATTTGTCCTAATTGCCAAACAGTAAATATATTACTCATTTCTTTTGCGATAATTGTAAAAATAGTAATTTTAAGAAAAAAGAGGTACTTTTACATAATCATTGTAACCATATTATAATAGATAAGAAAGTAATTCGGGATAGAAATTTATTATGTGCCTATTGCAATGCTTAATTTGAAAACAATCCCTCTGAATACCATAATTTGAGTGGTTATCAATGTAATACTTGTAATAGTATTTTCATTCATCCTTCTATATCGTATACTTGTAATAATTGTAATCATGAGTTTAGGTCAAATGAGGCAAAGTGGAGTGAGCTGGTTAGATATAATCTTTAACAAGAGAACATTAACAAAATTAAAAAGAATATTTTTTTGTTAAGGAATTTAGAACATTTCTTGAAAGATTGCGGATTTGCCACTAAACAATATGAAAAATTTATCAATACGGATCATTCAGTTGGACCTTTTGAACTTGTAGTATATAAGAATACAAAAATACTCCTTTTCATAATATTAAGTAACGATTTGCAATACAATCTAAGCCAAGTATTTGAAATATATTTTGCATCAAAGATTAAAGATAAAGAGATAACACTCTTTGCAGTATCTTTTGATCCACAAGACGTAGTATTAAGACTATAAAAGAAATTTAGTATAGTACCATTAGTAAAAGAAGATATTAAGGACATAATTAATGATTTTAAAAAATACAATAAAAAATGAAAAATAAGTCAGATAATTTAGTAAATCGATATAAATTTAAAAGTTTTATTCTTAGTATAAAAAAAATTTTATATAAAATTATCGAAGTTATAAGACAGATATTCAGTATAATTTTAGTAAAGATAAACAGAAGAACAAGACCTAAGCAATTCTGACAAATAGAAAAAATCAGTAAAATTTAATTGTTTTTTATACAATATTTGTAATTAATATAATGCAAAGAATGCAGCAATTCCTAATTATTAATGATTTATCAATATTTAGTTTATTGATTTTATTTTTTATTGGATTTTTGATATATGATTATGAACTCATTGGGATAAGAGAGCCATTTATTCATGTACATAAGGACTTTAAAGTTTTTTTTGAAATCTTGCCATTGATATTATTTTCGCTACTTCTAACCGATCTTTTAATAAAATATAAACTTGTAGATGGAAACTGGAGGTATTTTTTAAAAAAGTATTGGACAGATATTTTGATGACAATTCTTCTTCCGATTTTATTTCCATTAAAGTATTTCAACGCTACATTCAAAATTTATAAATATGTCAAATTTGCAAAATCTGGTTTTAAATTATACTCAAAAGTATGATAAACTATTCAAGGTCAAGAAATAGATAAAAAAACATATTTAAATAAATAAAAATGGATTAAATATAATATATAGGTTTATTGAAAAAATGGGAATCGGTTAAATAGAAGATTGTACAGATTAAACAACAATTAAAAAACGGAAAAATATGAATATTAAATCCAGCTAATTGTGAATTATTTTTGAAAATCATGCAGCAATTAAATCAAAAAAATTATAATATCTAATACATTTTTAGGATAACATAGATTTTGATTTATTACTAAACCTTAATGCGACTATACTAGTATATAGCAACAAAATCTGCAGGATATATCCTCCCGCGATTAAAACCAAAGTGTTAATTGGTCTTGCTAGAGTCATTATTCTATGAATATGCGCAGTAACAAAACTATTCCCTACAATAATAAGCACAGCAATCAATATGCAAGCATACAATGGTTTTCTATAACCTTTTGCAATAAGAATTGCAAGTGATATATAAGATAATTCAAGTAATATTGCATATATTATGAATCGTGGGTCACCAAAAGGAATTCCTATGATACCAACTATTATAATGGATATCAATACGATAAAAACTTGTACATTTGACTTTGCTATGCCTGGCCTATTAATCAAAGATATCTCTACATCAATTATAACTTTCATTTGTTATTTATATCGTATATAGGGTTTTTTTACTATAAAATAACTAATTGTTGTTTATATCAATTTATATATCAATCCTTTAAATATTGTTCATTTATTTTAATGTCCTTTAATTCTCTCATAAGGACAATACCCCTTACATTTTCTCAAAAATGATGCGATAAGTTTTTTGCAGATTTAATACTACTATCTTTACTAAATCAAATAATATTTTCAATTCCAAAATAAGTGTATCATATTAATCATGAACAAATGAATTTTGAGTAACAATAATAGAATAAACGAAAGGATATCTCATCATATTGTTGATCATGAAAATTTGATTTTTTTAACAAAATACTAATGCATTGATTGTTAAAATTAGTAACTATGAATTCTTTTCATGAAACCTGTTTTCTTCTGAATAGTGCATATTAAATCAGTTTTCAGACACATTGATCAAAATATGAAACACTACAATTTGCAAATAATTAATATATTCCACATCTAATGGGCTTTTGAAATCAATGCTTAAGTCAGGTATAGAATAAAATAAAGATTCGTAAGCCATGAATTAATATTAGTGTATGTTCAGACGAAACTAATTATCCAAAAACAAAGTATGCAATTTTTTCTCCAATTTGTCAATAAGAGCAAGTTAAGTTCTATATTTTTTTAATAATATTCAGAAAATTTTTAAGATACGAAAAAACATCAAAAATCCATCCTTCATCCTCAAGTTAGCAAATATTAGGTGTAAACCTTCAAAGGGAGGGCATAGGTTATTAAGCGACCAGAATCTCTTTCTCAGATATTAATACAGGTCTCACTCCAATATTTTCAACATTATAATTAGAGAATGGTAAGAGAAGGAGCCGGTAAATTGCATTCAAAGCCAAATTCAAAGAATTGTGCAAGACCATTAACTCCAATAATCAATAAGGCTAGGAATCGAGGAATATATGGTTTTTGTTTTTTATTTATATATAAATACGCTATATATAATTGTATTGGTATTAAACAAACAGGAAAAAAAGGAACTTGTAATTAAATTAGCAAATGAAGGGAGAACAACAAGAGACATCGCTCAAATGGCTCATGTATCTTTAAGAGATATCGGAGATATCATTCGAAAGGCTTCTGGAGATAATGAACCCAGTGAGACCGATGAACAGAAGAAAGAAAGAGAATTAAAAAACAAGACCCTCTATGCACAATGCTTTCAGATGTTTAGAAATGGAAAACCATTGATTGATATTGTAATTGATTTGGACTTGGAAGCTGCCACTGTTAGAAGAATCTATTCCGATTATCTAGAATTGAAAGATATGAGTGAATTAGAAAATATTTATGCAGATTTGAAGGATGATTTTCCGCTTTTTGTACATCTATATGAGCGCATGAAAAAAGAGGGCTTGACTAAACTAGATATAACATTTATTTTAGAAATTGAAAGTCAGCTTAAGGACAATGAAAATAGAGCTTGCTTATTAAATGAACACATCGAGGATCTAAAATCACAAGAATTGAAATTGGATATTCAGTTAATGGAGAAGGAGCGATTGCTAGAAAATAATTAAGTATAAATATAATAATTAAGCTTAGCAAAAAAATATTATTTATCCATTATTTCATTTTCTCTTTTTACTTTGTTTTATAAAGACTCAGTTATTGATATTTTTTCATCCATAAAAATTTTTTCAATTTACTAAATGGAATAGCAAGTTGGTTATATTTATTAAATTCCTATTAGTTTCTTTCTTTATATTAAATGAATTTAATATTTAGATTTATTTATCAAAATAATCCATATTATGTTAATTGAAAAGACAAAACCATATTTGGAAATGGTATAAAATAATTGTAAATTTTAACAATAAATAAGAATCTAATAACTCTACTAAACTTTTCTTATTTTCTACAAGGTTAGAATTTTGGATTTAAAAAGTCATTATAAAAATTATATCACCATATTGTTAAATATTATTACATACTAATGTTATTTTAGATATATCATTACAATGTATTTCAAATCAAATAATTATATTCCTTCAATTCTTGTTTTTAGTCATTGTTATCTCTTTACTCTTTTCCAATTCGTTTGTATTAATAAATGCCCAGACGCTAAATAAAGCACCACCAATTAAAATAGGAGTAACAGTATGGGTACCTAATTTTTTAGCTTTTATAGCACAGGAAAAAGGAATTTTTAAAAAAAATAACGTTGATGTTAACCTAACATTACTTCAAAATTATGGCGATGTAGTAAAGTCATATTCAAATGGAGAGGTAGATGGTATTTTTACCGTTTATTCTGATGCAATAATCCAGCATTCAGCAGGTATTAATACCAAAGTTGTCTATAATGTTGATTCATCATTTAAAGCAGATGCAATAGTAGGCAAAGGAAATACTCTTTTAGATGTAAAGGGAAAAAATATAAGTGTCGATGGAATCAATAGTTTTTCGCATTTATTTGTACTAAAATCACTTGAAAAAGTTGGCCTCAATGAGGGAGATTTAGAATTTGTAAATGTACCAGTTCAAAATGTTTCAACAGCATTACAAAAAGGGAACATATTTGCAGGTCATACCTACGAGCCATTTGTATCTGATGCAGTAAAAAAAGGATTTAAAATACTCTCTACCGGCGCAGATGTGCCAGGTATTATAACAAATGTACTAGCATTTCATTCAGATATAGTACAGCAAAGACCTCAGGATATTCAAAATATTGTAAAATCCATGATTGAAGCAAAAGCAGATTATGATAAAAATAAAGAGCAGGATATATCAATAATGGCCTCAAAGTCTGGATTAAGCAAAGACCAAATAATTGAAGGGATTAACAATGTCAAACTCTTGGATTTAAACTATAATATTCAAAATTCAATGAATAGAACTTCAACTAATACAACATCCTTGTATGTATCTGGCAAAGATATTGCCAAATTCTATGCAGAAAGAGGAGTCATTAGTGAATATCCAAATATCGATGATTTGGTAGATCCTCAATTTATAACTGCATTATTTAAAGAAAATAATATAAAACTACAAACTTAAAGATGTATATTATTTGAAAATTAGATCAAAACTTATCATAATCCTAGTTCCTTTAGTATCTTTATCCATATTTCTTATATCTTATTTGGGGCTTGATAATTTTACAAAGACAATACAATCAGAAATAATAACTGAATTGAAATTGGTTGCCATTAATTTAATGGACAAACTTTCAAGGCAAATGTTTGAGAGAACAGCTGATATACAATTTTTATCTAATAGCAATATATTAGCAAATCCTAAATTCACACTTCCGGAAAAGGTGGATTATCTCCGTACAATGGAAAGAGCAGTTAAGGCATATACTTCTATTTCATTGTATGATAAAAATGGTATAAAAATTGGAGATACAAGAAATATTCTTATCGGAGCTAATGATTCACAAAAAATGTTCTTCAAAAATGCAATAAAAGGAGATCCATATTACGATTCTATACCTAGCCTATCTGAATCTTTAAAACAATATGTAATTCATTTTGCAGCACCAATATATAATCAAAATAGAACTATACAAGGGGTTGTAGTAGAAAGCTATCCTATAGATAAAATAAATGATATTTTCAAAGCAGTAAAAACATCGGAAAATCAACTAAATACTGAATTTAACCCTTTTAAGTTGGATTTAGTATCTAAAAATGGAACGGTTATTTATTCCAATTATGATAGAAAATCAATATTACATACAAAAACAGAAATCCAAGATTTAATTTTAAAAAACCCAAATCAAAATAATTCTTTCTCAATAAATACTAATTAAATAATATACTAAGGAAAAGAGATACTTGTTAGTGCCTCTCAAGGAAACGGATATTTGGATTATAAAGGAAGCGGATGGACTCTTATCCTTCGAGAAAATACAGATGCAATATTTGGTAATATACAGAAAATAATTAATCAATTTACAATAGTCGCTGTCATAATTGTAGTCATATCAATAATTATTATTTTATTAATTGCTAGAAATATTTCTCTACCTCTTTCAAAACTAATGAACAAGGTAATTGAATTAGGCAAAGGGAATTATGATACTATAATACAGATCAAAAGTTCTGATGAAATAGGTGAGCTAGCAACAAAGTTTGAATTAATGAGACAAGATGTAAATAAAGTCAACAAGAATTTAAATATAATAGTAAAAGAAAGAACAAAAGAATTGGAAAAAGCAAATGATGATTTAAAATTAAAGGAGATAAATTTACATAAATTGAATGAGGAACTTATAATGGCAGATATGGCAAAAGAAGAATTTATGTCCATGATTAGTCACGAACTGAAAACACCATTGGTTCCTGCTAGAGGATATTTAGAATTGCTTTTACGACAGAAAAAATTAGGAGAATTAAATGAAAAACAGAAAAAATTTATTAATATAATTTATAGAAACATATTAAAATTAGAATATTTAGTCAATGATGTCCTTGATATCTATAAACTTGATATTGGAAAGTTAAGGTTTTTCAAAAAGCTAGTAAATGTTGAAGAATTGATAAAACTAGTGGTATCTGATTCAATGGTATTAACTATTGATAAAAATATAAAATTAAAATTTGATTTAAGGATAGATAATACAATTAGTATCATATGTGACCAAAAGAGAATTGAACAGGTATTTTCAAATTTGATCAAAAATTCAATAGATTTTGTTCCACCAAATACAGGCAAAATAACAATTAGTGCAGATCTGATGGAAAATAATAGTTCATTCGTTAAATTTTCAGTTGAAGATAATGGTCCAGGCATTCCCGAAGATGAGGCAGATAATTTATTCCAAAAGTTTTATCAAATTGATACGAGTGTTACAAGAAAACATGCCGGAACAGGGTTGGGTTTGGTTATTTGTAAAGGCATTATAGAAGCCCATGGTGGCAAAATATGGGTAGATAAGGAATATAAATTTGGAGCATGTTTTATATTTACACTGCCAATTTCCAAGAAAAAAGAATCTGCGACTGGAGATCAAAAATATGACAAATAAATCCTTTTCAGCACCAACATCAAGAGTTCTGGTAATTGATGATAATACAGATATAACCGAAATGCTTAAAGATTTTTTTGAAACAGAAGATATAGACTGCAAAGTAATAAATGATGGAAGAGAAGGATTGGACGAAATACGTAAAGCAGTAAATTATGATTTCATATTATTAGATTTGACAATGCCAGAGTTTAGTGGATGGGATATTTTTAATAAATTAAAGGAAGAAGAATTGTTAAAGTCAAGAAATATAATAATTTTTACTGCATCTTCTAAAACAGGTAATGAAATTAATGAATTGTTAAAAGAAGGTGCAAAATATGTTTTAAGAAAACCATTCTCTATAAAAGATGTTTTGGATATAGTTGAAAAATTTATAGTGAAAAAATAACTTAATTTGTATAATAATTTATCTAATAAATATATTTGTTGGATATGAAAATAATAGTGAAAAAATAATAAATTAATTTGCAATTATTAAGATATTTAGTTGTTAAATTTATAGAATATTATATTATTTGCAGGAAAAGCTGTAAAATGTATGAAAAATCTGGACAGCTAATAATACATAAATAAGATGAATTAGTTATATATACCATATTAAAAATTATTGATAATCAATCACTATTAAAAGTAAGTGAAATATTTTCATCAGTTCAAGGAGAAGGCAGGTGGGCTGGAATCTCCTAGCATATTCTTACGACTTTCAACCTGCAATCTAAAATGTTCATGGTGTGATACAAAGTATACCTGGGACTGGGATAATTATGATATTAATAAAGAGATCAAAGAATTTAATATCGAGCAAATTGTGGAGAAAATCCACGGCTTTTCTAATATAAATCATATCGTAATCACTGGCGGAGAACCTCTTTTACAGCAAGATAAATTGGTTTTGCTTATAACATTGCTTAACGAAAAGAGAAAGAAAGAGAGCAATAATCCCAATCCATACCATTTTGAGATTGAGACTAATGGAACTATCATTCCTCTAAAAGAAATAATTGATCTAGTTGATCAATGGAATATATCACCAAAAACATCAAATTCTAATAATGAAAAACAGGGTATAGATTTAGAAAGATATTACAAAAAATCACTGTTTTTTTACAGAGAATTAAAAAATGCATTTTTTAAGTTTGTGATAGACAAACTTGAGGATATAAAAGAGATAGACAAGTTGATACAAAAATATCATCTACCAAAAGAACAAATAATTTTGATGCCTCAGGCAATAACAAAAGAACAACTTTTGGAAAAGACTATTTGGATTCAGGAATATGCAAAAGCAAACGGCTTTACCTTTTCATCGCGATTACAGGTGTTGTTATGGAATAATCAACGAGGTAAATAGCCATGGATTCTAATATCATTTTCAACAAAATTGAAATTTCATTAATTAAAGTCATACAGATTTTATCAATAAAATGCTAATTATTATTATAGAACTGGGTTAGGTCAAGAATAAAATATGAAAACTAGATTAGGCATGAAATTTTTTATAGACTATGCACACAGACTTCCTGGGCATATTCTATGCGGCAGAGAGCACGGCCATACTGCAAAAGTATTAGTTGAGATAGAGGGAGTAGTTAAAGGCGGTTCTACATATCAGGATAATATGCTTATTGATTTTGCAGATATGAAAAGAATCTGCAAGGTTGTTCTTGATCAAATCGACCATCGAAATCTTAATGAGTTATTTGCGATGCCGACCTCAGAAATAATAGCTCAATGGATATATCAACAATTATTAGAGAAAATTCCAGTAGTAAAAGTAACCTTTTATGAAGGAGAGGGAAAATGGTGTGAAATTTCTTCCTAATTTAATGAATGTTTCTGTTATCCATCTTTAATAATAATATAGTTTTTTATATTTTGTCACTATTTACAAATAAAATATCAAATAATTATCATTGTTATAAAAGTAATCAAATATATTAAAATGATGTGTTTTTTGATGATGATTAAATTAATATAATAATTTTGGTACTACATTTTAAAAATATTATTTTTGATTTTTTAGATTACAATTTAAAACAGGTTTATAATAAATACAATGAATATTTATTTAGGTATAATTCAAATAAATAACTACTGTCCAAATATTCTTTGAAATAAATATCTACAAAACAAGATTAATAATTTTTCTTTATCTAATAAATTTTTAAACCTTTTTAATAAAATAATGACTAGATAAGGAAAATACTATGATTAATCAAAATTATATGATAAATTATAATATTGTTCTTTTATTTTTAATAGTAAAGATTATTATATATAGATAAAAAATCTAAAGAGGGAATTTAAATTAAAAGGCAAGTATTTGATAAATATAGAAATGTAATAATATTTAATAAAAATATTGTTATCTCATCACTCATTACTGCAATAATTAATGTTCCGATTGTGAAGTATCTGTCAGAATTATATTTTCATAATTTTTTACTAATATCGATACTTTCAGTAATTGCAGACTTTTTAACATTTTATTTAATATTTTTAATTTTATTTTGTATAGATTATAGAAAAAAATATTTTAATGCCGATAATAATGAAGTTAAACAAAAATTTAAAAAAGATATCTTAAAGTTACTGACTACATTAGGTATATCAGAAATTGGATATTTATCAGCAAAATTTCTTTCAATATATTATATATTTGCCACAATAAACATTGATACCTCCCAAATTTCAATTTTAAGTTGCAATTATCGCATGGACAGTTTATATAATAATTGCAAATCTTTTGATAAAAAAGTATCACATATTATAAAAAATGTATTTAAAATATTTAATAGATTGTAATATATATTTTTAAAAATGAATTAAACTTGATATCATTTTGAATAATTTTTCATCTCCTCAGATTAATTCTATTTCATATTTATAGGCGATAATTGATATTCATCACTACCTTTGACCCTCAAATCTTATCCTTTTATTAAAAAAATTAATTAAATTAGACCATTGATAATAATATCTAAATCTATATGAATTATATTGACCCCATTCATTATTTATCTCAAAAGGATTCTAAACTAGGCTCAATAATTCAATCCATCGGTACATATTCTAGAAAAACAAATGTCAATCCTTTTGAATCATTATTACAATCGATAATATCTCAACAACTTTCAGGAAAAGCTGCAAAAGCAATTTACATTAGATTTCAAAATTATTATAAAAATATATTGCCTACTCCTCAACAAATTATCTCTACACCAAATGAAATATTGAGAGTTCAAATAGGATTATCATATAAGAAAATTGAATACATAAAGGAGTTATCCTCTAGAATTTCAAATGGAAAATTAGATTTTGCATCTTTAATTAACAATTCGGATGAAGAAGTTATAGCTGAATTAATTAAAGTGAAAGGGATTGGCAGATGGACAGCAGAAATGTTCCTTATTTTTTGTTTAGAAAGAGAAGATGTAATACCATTAGGAGATTTAGGTGTTAGAAAAGCAATGCAAAGATTATATAATTTGCCACAACTTCCTGATCAACCATCTATATTGGCAATATCATTGCCATGGCGACCTTACAGGAGTATTGCAACATGGTATTTATGGAAATCAATTTCTACTGTTGATTCTATTGGTTAATTGATAATAGTAGAAAAGAAATGTAAATTAGATAATATAATATATCATTTATTAATAATTTAGAACTTTATTTGGATATGAAAGAAATGGGAATTTGATTAAATACTTTATAAATTATTCTATTAAATGCTTTAATCAAATTCAAAATTAAGTTTACTCTGGGTATTTACCCGTACATAACTAGTATTATAAATAAATTTTTAAACCTATTATAATAAAACCTACTTTTGATAAAATAAAATATTCTTATTTAATTTGTTATCTTTATTTGCCATCATAATAAATTCATCGACAAATTATATTTTTACTGGCATTATACCCAAGAAATATACTTTAAATAAATTAGTAATATAGCCAATATCAAGGTTAGTAAATTTTGGTGAATGAATATTCAATATCCAATCCGAATAAATCTTAATATATAAAACATATAGATTAACCCTTTTTATGTTGTAATTCTAAAGATCTTTTAATTCTAAGACATCAGATACAGATATCTTTCCTTTGATAGATCCATTTTTTTGAATTGTTGCGAGGATTTCTTCTGCTTTAGCATCAGAAACAATTGTTTCTATTTGAATTCTCCTAGAAAATTCAGGTATAAACTTTTCTTGAGTTCTATATCCTTGAACAATCTTTTCTGAAATTTTTCTTTCCAAATTACCCTGTCCCATGATTTCATGATAAGAAATACCATCAACTTCACTATCTTGTAATATTTGTATTAGGTTTTTAAAACTCTGATCGGGTATATAAATAGTTAATTTTTTCATACTATTTAATATATATAGTTATATTAAAAATTTTTTTATATTTTATAGGTGAAGATTTTTTTTTAACAAATTATTATAAAAATTTTATTTTATATTATAAATATTCTAATATTATTTTAAAATTATTGTATTTTACAACTTACATGATAGAACATACATTTTTGATTTTTATATTCCAAAAGATTATATAATTTGATTGTATATTATTGTCAATGTCCTACAATTTCATTATTTGCTCTTTTAAAGATACGCTAGACCAAGATATAGAATTCGCTAGCCCAATAAACAAGAAGAAAGATTATGGAATTCAGTTGATATTCATTATAAACGAAATAAAAAAATTATTTAAATCCAAAGTAAAGAGGAGGGAGAGAAAAATTATAAAATGAATTTATTGCATAAAGATTTATCCCTGTTTACCCATGAAAATATCACAGAGGATAACAATGATAATAATAGTCATGAACTAACCAGCAGGTCCAATTCCAATTTTAAATCCAATTTTAATGATGAACAGATAACATTCATCAATTATACTCATCAGTTATGTGTATGTATTATCGATATAGTTGACTCTACCACCAAAACTCAAATGATAGCCAGCTCTGAAAAAATCAGGCAATACTATTCCATATTTCTAAATACAATGGCTTCAATAATCAAATACAATAACGGCAAAGTAATTAAAAATGCAGGAGATTGTTTAATTTATTATTTTCCTAAAACAGTAGATACAGTCACAAATAAATCATCTATTCAGGATGTTCTTGATTGCGGTTTAGCAATGATTGAAGCAAATTCAGTTCTAAATGCTAATCTAAATAAAAATGGTCTACCATCTATTGATTATAGAATAAGTGGAAATTATGGAAAAGTGGAACTTGCTACATCATCAAATTCAAATAGTGTTGATTTATTTGGGCCCACTGTTAATATCTGCTCTAAAATAAATCATCTAGCTTTATCAAATGAAATGGTTATTTACAAGGACCTCTATGATGTTGTTAAAAAAACTCCTTTTTTTAAAGAATATCGCTTTAAAGAATTAAGCACAAGTAAAATAAATTTGGATGATAAGGATAAGGATAATAATGATTTATCCGCACTTGCATATCCAGTCTATTCAGTACATCGAACAAGTAATCAAATGCAGCAGATGGAAATAGAAGATAAAAAAAGACAAAATCATGTTGAACAAAAACAAATCAAACAAAATCAAGACAATTCCACATTTAATATTCTGCTAATAGATGATGATAGAGATATTCTTTTTACTTTTACATCCATTATTGAAGGTGAAGGCTATAAAACAATCTCTTTTTCAGATCCACAGAAAGCATTGAATCATTTTTCACAGATGTCACCATATCATTATGATTTAATAGTGATGGATATACGCATGCCAGGAATCAATGGTATTCAGCTTTATTCTAAACTTAAAGTCATGAATCCAGATATCAAAGTGCTTTTTCTATCTGCTTTGGATGTTGTGGAGGAGCTATTAAGCATATTTTCAGATATTAAACCCAAGTGAAATTATTAGAAAGCCAATAGAACGTAACGAAATTATTTATAAAATCAAAACAATATTAATGTCATGATAACATGTAATTCCTTCCAAGGCAGAAACATCATTTTATTTATCAATTATTTAGAGCACGTATTCAAACCATTACAACATATGGGAAATGATTGTTGTGGATAATATCATAAATATAATATTTATGTGTAGGTGTTTATAAATGAAAATAAAGTAAAAATGCTAAACAGTGTAAATAACAAATTATCTGCAATTTTTGTTTTTAGTATTGTTATCTCTTTACTATTTTCTAATTCGTTTGTATTAATAAATGCCCAGATGCTAAATAAAGCACCACCAATTAAAATAGGAATGACAGTATGGGTACCTAATTTTTTAGCCTATGTAGCACAGGAAAAAGGAATTTTTAAAAAAAATAACGTTGATGTTAACCTAACATTAATCCAAGATTATAACAATGCGATAAATACATATTCAAATGGAGAGGTAGATGGTATTTTTACCGTTTATTCTGATGCAATAATCCAGCATTCAGCAGGTGTTAATACCAAGGTTGTCTATAATGTTGATTCTTCTTATAATGCAGATGCAATAGTAGGCAAAGGAAATACTCTTTTAGATGTAAAGGGAAAAAATATAAGCGTTGAAGGGATAAACAGTTTTTCGCATTTATTTGTCTTGCAATCACTTCAACATATTGGTCTTACTGAAGGAGATGTTCAATTTGTAAATGTACCAGCTCAAAATGTTTCAACAGCATTACAAAAAGGGAACATATTTGCAGGTCATATCTATGAGCCCTTTATATCTGATGCAGTAAAAAAAGGATTTAAAATACTCTCTACCGGCGCAGATGTGCCAGGTATTATAACAAATGTACTAGCATTTCATTCAGATATAGTACAGCAAAGACCTCAGGATATTCAAAATATTGTAAAATCCATGATTGAAGCAAAAGCAGATTATGATAAAAATAAAGAGCAGGATATATCAATAATGGCCTCAAAGTCTGGATTAAGCAAAGACCAAATTATTGAAGGGATTAACAATGCCAAGTTGTGGGATTTAAACTATAATATTCAAAATTCAATGAATAGAACTTCAACTAATACGACATCCTTGTATGTATCTGGAAACTATTTTGCCAAATTTTATAGTGAAAGAGGAGTCATTAGTGAATATCCAAATATCGATGATTTGGTAGATCCTCAATTTATAACTGCGTTATTTAAAGCAAAGATTTCTGCTACAAAATAACATAATTCCATAAAATGCTAAAGAGTGCTAATACAATATGAAGACATTTTTTTTATTTATTTACAATTTAGTTTATAAATTTCCACTGCATTATGGAATGGCTTGTCAATCTTTTTATATTATTTTGACAACCTTTGTTAATCATTTGTTATTCCAATCAAGCGTAAAAGTCAAAAGCTAATCTTTCATGATATGTATTCATTATATCAAGGACTTTAACAAATACAAATGCTTTATCCCTTTTTTAGTTACTTCAAAATCACTATTATAAAAAGCGTCTTTTATTTTATTCCTATTGATAGTCAGATTTTTCTAAAGAACCATTATTATCACGGGCTCAGAGGGATTTGAACCCTCGACCAACTGCTCCGCAGGCAGCCATTCTATCCAAACTGAACTATGAGCCCCTAAATTTTTTGGGGTTTTTTCTATAAATCTCTTTGTAATTTATAATCATTTTAAAAAAATATAAATTAATTTAATAATATATTATAATTAAATCGTGACTTCTTTTCTTGAAGACTTGAACAATAAAATACTGCTATTTGATGGAGCAATGGGTACAGAAATACAAAATTATCATCCTCAACAAAGTGATTATTTAGATAACAAAGAAGGTTTTAATGATAGCCTTAATTTTACAAAACCTGAATGGATTAAAAATATTCATAAAGCCTATATCAAATCAGGTTCAGACTGTATTGAAACAAACACCTTTGGGAGCAATAAACTTAAACTGGATGAGTTTGGATTGGGTAACAAAACTATAGAGTTTAATATTGAAGCTACAAAAATTGCAAAACAAGCCTGTTTTGAATTTCAAAAAAAAATTTACATCATAGGATCCATGGGTCCATCAGGTTTCCTTCCAAGCTCAAATGATTCTGACTTAGGTAATATATCATTAACTGAGATAGAAGATGCATTTTATCTCCAAGCTCAAGGGCTAATACAAGGAGGGTGTGATGTTCTATTGATAGAAACAGGTCAAGATATTTTAGAAATCAAATTAGCCATAGAAGGTTGTTTTAGGGCAATGAAAAAATTAGAAAAACAAATTCCGGTGATTTCGAATGTTACTTTGGATCAATATGGAAAAATGCTTTTAGGCTCAAATATACAAGCAGCTTATGTTACGCTCAGTAATTTAGATATCGATGTATTTGGATTAAATTGCTCAACTGGTCCGGTAGAAATGACTTCTAGCGTTCAATGGCTTTGCGAACAAAAAGAGTTACCTATTTTGGTAATGCCAAATGCAGGCATGCCAATAAATGAAAATGGACAGGCAAAATATCTAATGTCACCTCAAGATATAACTAAAAAATTATCAGAGTTTATCAAAAAATATGAAAAGATAAGAATAATAGGAGGATGCTGTGGAACTACACCTGAGCATATTGCTAATTTACGTAAAATGCTCGATACGGGTTCTAATTAGTATACAATAAAAAAAGATTAAATAAAGAATTCATTTAAATGATTTTAAAATTAAATGGTTAGTCAGTTTTATGAAAAAAATTTATAATGATATTCCAAAGGTATCTTCCGCTTTAACATCCATCGATCTTTTTCAAGAACCCCGCCCTCTTATTATTGGGGAAAGATTAAATTCACAGGGTTCAAAAAAAGCAAAAAAAATGGTTTTAGAGAGTGATTTTGATGGATTAATAGATATAGCAAGAACACAAGTTGAAGATGGTGCGCATTGTATAGATGTATGCGTTGCAACAACCGAACGTTCGGATGAATTAGAATTTATGCAAAAATTAGTAAAACGGCTCAGTCTTGAAATTGAATCACCTCTAGTAATAGATTCTACTGATTCCAAAGTTGTTCATGCTGCATTAAAACAAATTCCCGGCATTCCTATAATAAATTCGATTAATCTAGAAGGAGATGGTAGTAGATTTTACGATATTGTTCCATTGATGAAAAAATTTGGAGCACCTGCTATATCAATGTGTATCGGTCCTTTAGGAATGGCCAAAACAAGCAATGAAAAATTGCAAGTGGCAAAATTATTGTATGATAAATCAATGGATTATGGACTTAAACCTTGGCAATTAATATTTGATGTTTTAACATTTACTCTTGCTACAGGTGAAAAAGAGTATTCTGATTCTGCAATTAATACACTTGATGGAATTAAAATGGTGAAAGAAAATTATCCAAACGCATTAACAACCCTTGGACTAAGTAATATTAGTTTTGGACTTCCGGTTTTAGCAAGAAAATTTTTAAATTCAGTATTTTTATACCATGCCTTAAAAAATGGATTAGATACTGTAATAATTAATCCTAAAGATATAATTCCATATCCCCAAGTAAGTGCAACTGAAAAAAAAATATGCGAAAATTTGATATTCAATTCTACAGAAAATGCGCTATCGGAATTAATATCTTATTTCAATTCAAAGTTATCAAATTCATCTGCATCCTCATCCTCATCATCATTTCAAAAACAAAACATTATGGATATAGATAAGAGTTGGCCTGCGAGTAAAAAATGCTATTTTAGAATCGTAAATAGATTAAAAGATGGCATTGAAAATGATGTAGTTTTTGCCATTGCAGATAAAATTCAGGATCAAGAGATAAAAAAATTATAGAAATAAAAAATAAAGATAATTCTGAATCATACAAAATTGAATCTTCAAAAGAAAAATTACACGATGCTGCAATCGAAGTTCTAAATGAAGTTTTACTTCCAGCAATGAAAGAAGTAGGAGATAAATTTGGCTCTGGCGAATTAATCTTGCCTTTTGTTTTAAAATCTGCTGAATGTATGAAGGCAGCCGTAACAGAACTAGAAAAATATTTAATTAAACAGGAGGGAATGAGTAAAGGAAAGCTAGTATTATGTACAGTTTATGGAGATGTTCATGATATCGGTAAAAACTTGGTAAAAACTATATTATCCAATAACGGATACGAAGTTTTTGATCTAGGAAAACAAGTTCCTATTCCTACTATTGTGAATAAAATAAAGGAGATAAAAGCAGATGTGGTAGGCTTATCAGCATTATTGGTTTCAACATCTAAGCAAATGCAATATTTTGCCGACTTTGCCAGAGAAAATAAATTAGATGTACCAGTTATATGCGGCGGTGCAGCAATAAATAGCGATTACATAAATAGAATTGCAAAAGGGGATGGCGATATTTACAAACCTGGCATTTTTTATTGCAAAACTGCTTTTGATGGTTTGAAAATAATGAACAATATAATGTCCGATGAAAAAAGTCAATTTATTGAAAGTTGGTTAAAAAAAATACAAACTTGGAATGAACGAAAATATGATGATAAAAAAGATACAAATACTGAGGTTAGCTTTCAAATCAGTGTAAAACCGGTTGAAAATAAGCCAATTCCACCGAAATTGAATTTTCAATATAGATTTTCTAAAAAAGATATCCCTTTGACAGAAGTATGGGAATTGTTAAATAAGAAATCACTATTTGTACTGTCATGGGGTCTTAGGGGAAAAAACGCCTCTAATTTAAAGGTGGAATTTGATAATTTATTAGATGAATGGAAGACAAAAGTAATTAAAGAAAACTTATTTGAGCCGCAAGCAGTTTATGGTTATTTTAAATGCAGAAAAATTGAACCCAATAACCTTGCTGTAAAGTATATCGAGGAAGATAAAAAAGAATCAGAATTGATTTTTGAATTTCCTCGATCATCATTACAAAAGCGTTTATGTCTTTCTGATTATTTTGATTCAAAAAATGAGGATATTGTTGCCTTTCAAGCTGTAACAATGGGAAACAGAGTAGCAGAGATAATAGAGAAATGGAATAATGAGAATCGATATTCAGATGCATACTATTTACATGGACTTGCAGTTGAGACTACTGAAGCACTTGCAGATTGGATAAATCTACGCATTAAAAAGGATTTAAAATTGGAATCCATGCCAGGAGAAGGAGGGAAAGTTGGTGGATTAAGATATAGCTGGGGATATCCAAGTTGTCCTGATGTATCCCAACATTTCTTAGTCTGGAAGATATTAAACCCTAGTTTAAATGGAATGAACCTTACCGAAAGTGGGCAGATCAATCCAGAATATTCAACAGCTGCAATAGTTGTTCACAATCCAGAAGCAGAATACTTTACTTTATAAAGTTCATTCTCAACTTTTTTATATAACAATTGTTTTTGCAATTTAATGGGTAAGGTAGAGAAAGGTATAACCTGCAGTGTTCTAAAATGTGACGAATCAGCAGACAGATCTATGAGTTTAACAAAAGCAAAAATGTCTCAGGACTTGGATTTTGATAATTCTAAAAAACGGGTATACTTGTGCAAAAGCCATTACAAAGATTGGAAAAAATCCTCAAAGACAGATCGTGAAACAGAACGTATGCGTTGGGATTAACTAATCTATTTTTGTTATTAATTGTTCAGGTAAATGTTCGATAGTTATAGTATATTTTTAGTGTAGAAAATACATACCATACTCCGATAGAAAAATAATAATAGATTCTTCAACAAAGGTAATAAACCCCAAGACCAAAATAAATCTATTAATGGTTGTTTGAAAGTTGGCGTTATATAATGTACCTCAAAATTTAAAACTAAAGGAATTAGATAAAAAAAGATGGTTTGCTCGAGTCTTACTTCTTAGCGCGGTATTTATAATTTTAGTAATCAAAATTTACTTGGCACGGATATGTTATAGATAGGGCTGTAGGAGTATATAGCGTATTGACTTCTTTTGTTTTATTTAATATCTTATTTATATCATATTTTAAGTACCGCGATCCCTATGTGGATGTTTATAAGGATAACATACCAATTCATGAACAGCCACTTGTATCTATTGTAATTCCTGTAAAAAATGAGGAAGACAATATTGAAAACTGTGTATTATCGGCTCTAAATCAAACATATGAAAAAAAGGAAATAATTGTAATAAACGATGGTAGTACTGATAATACTGGAATTATTTTAAATCGACTTAAAGACGAATATCAAATGATAAATTTCAAAATAATAAATATCGAAAAAAGTATTGGAAAAAAGAAAGCAATCGAAGTCGCCAGTAAAACTGCAAAAGGGTATATCTATGCATTTATGGATAGTGATTGCGATATGGCTCTAGATGCTACAGAAAAAGCTGTAAAAATTTTTCACGCTGATCCCCAAATAGGAGCCGTTGCTGGCCATGGAAGGGTTAGAAATAATCATGCAGGAGGGCCATTTGATCATTTCCTTGAAAAGTTACAAGATGTTTATGTGGATGGGTCATGTCGTGCAATAAAGGGTGCGGAAAGCTTTTTTTCTTCAGTTACTTGCTGTTCAGGAGCATTAAGTTTTTACAGACGGGATGCAATTCAAGATTTCATACACGAATGGGCACATGACAGATTTCTAGGTATGGAGTTCAAGTTCTGTACAGATAGAAGAATGACCGCACATGTTTTATCAAACAAACCACCGGCACCATCACAAATAATTAAAGGTTACAAAAATAATAAAGATAATAATAATTCAAAAGAAGAGGTTGACGGTTATTGGAAAATTAAATATTCACAACATGTTCGTGTTACAATAGGAGTTCCTTCAACCTTAGAATCCCTTGTTAAACAACAAATCAGATGGAGAAAAAGTTTTATTAGAAGCCTTTTTTCTACAGGTGGTTATTTTTGGAAAAGGCCTTTTTATGTAGCAGTATTATACTACCTGCAAACAGCAATGAAATTTTTTAGACCATATGTAGTTGCAAAGACTGTATTTCTAATGCCTTTTTTTGGAGACTATCTTACTCCAATTGTATGGTTTTCAGGTATACTATTTACAGGTATGATTTACGCTGTAGATTTTAGATTAAGAAATCCAGGGGATAAAAATTGGGTATATCGACCATTTTTTTCGCTTTTGTCAACATTCATTTATACTTGGTTGATGATTTATGCTGCAATTACCATAAAAAAAACAGGGTGGAGATAATTAAATTTAAAAAAATAAACAATAACGAAGAAAACAGGGTTAAATGAGATGAATAATAGAATAGATGTAATTCTCGTTGTATGTGGTATGATAATCGGATTTATAGTGATTCTAATGCATTTAACTGGAATGTGGCCATGCAGCATCATCAATAAATTAGACAAGACATTTTCATTTAACTATTCAAATACTTCAGCACTAGGAAGGAGGATTGACTTTTAAAAATTTTGTCGGGGGAGCACATTTCGCGTTAACGAATCTCTTCCGTTGTAAATAGTATTATTTTTTTTGTCAATAATAATTTCTTCAAAATATCGCAATATTATTACTTCAGAAATCGAAGGTATTTTTATACTGTTACCTTCAATCATATCCACAATCATTTTTGGAAAATTAGCACCTGCCAAAGTAGTAAAAATGGTTCCTCCACCTAGATCGTGGATTAATTTCTACAATTTTAAATGCATTATTTTTATCTTTTTTCACTTGAATACAGCTTGGCCCGATAATTTTAAGAAATTTTACTAATTTTAATGACTCTTCTATTAATTCTTGATTTAGAATGACTTGACCTTTTGTCGAAATACCTCCTCTAGTTTGAAGTCGGATTCGCGGAACGGATATTAGAGGATTTGCGTTCATATCAGATAAAACATCAATAGTAAATTCTTCACCTGGTAGATATTCCTGATATATCATATTAGAGTATTTAGAAGAAATATAATCTAATTCCTTGGAATCATTTATTTTAATAATATCTCTACTACCTTTGCCAAATCGGGGTTTTGCGATTATGGGAAATTCATTTATTTTATTTGTTTCTTCGGTAGTAAAAGGTAAATTAAAATATTTGTTTAAATGATCGTATGTAAGAATTTTATCACGACAAATCTCTAAAACATCGCGATCACTTACTACAGGAACTGCACCACTTTTTAGTAATTTCTCTTTGTTTTCGCTAAAAGGGAAAATGTCATATCCAGATGAAGGCATTAATATATTAATATCATATTTGTCAATAATTTTAAAAAGAACATTTAAATAATTTTTGTTATCAGTTTCTGGAATTACTTCTTTATAATCAGAAAGATAAAAACCTGCGGACAATTCATTTGAATCTATAGATAAGATCTTACCTTTGAAATTGCATAATTTCAGAGATTTTATAGTATTGATTCCTGCTGGAGCAGAAGCACCTGGAACTAATACATTTGATACTTTTCTACGCAATCAACATCCGTTTAAACTTAATTGTATATGTAGATGATATAAATTTTTTTGAACTAATTTTTGAAAAATTTTATATAATAGGTTAAATAACTTTTTTTGTAAAAATTTATTGTTAAATGTGAAAGAAGACTATCATATACATTGCAATTACAATGATCATTCCAGTAGTGATCTTTCAGTTGATAATATAATAAAAAAAGCTGAAAATCTAGATTTGCAAACAATTGCAATTACTGAACATGTTAGAAATAATTCTGACTGGACAGAAAAATATTTGCAAGAGATAAAAACTCTTGCACATACGACCTCGATTAATATTTTAAATGGATTTGAGGCAAAAATTCTCCCTGATGGCGAAATAGACTGTCCAAGAATTTATTTAAATAATGAATTTTTCATCATAGCAAGCTTTCATACCAAATACCATGTTAAAGAAAATTGGTATAATGATTTATTAAAAGCAATAAGAAATGAAAATGTAAACGTAATTGGTCATTTAGCCCCAGAGCCTGAATTTTCATTGAATTTTGAGGAGATAAAAAAATTGGGTGAAGAAATTTCATCCAATAATAAAATCATTGAAATAAATGCAAAGTATATGAGGCCGCCATTAGAATTACTCAAGATCTTTAAAGATCTTGACGTGAAATTTCATTTGGGAAGCGATGCTCATAAGATCAATGATATAGGGAATTATGATAGAATAATGCATCTTATTAATTTTATAGAACAAATAGGAGAATAGTTAAAAAAGAAACTTTTATACCTAAAGTTTGGTTAAGTGTTTTGGGTCAAGTTACGGCAACTACTATGGATGATATAATTCGATTTAAGTCACTTTTTTCAAAATACCTAGAAATAAATGATCCTAATTTAAACAAATTTCTTTTATCCATTCCTTCAAAATTTGATTCTGCCGCACAATTATTAGATGAAATCTCATATCCACAAATTAATAAAGATATAACTATTAATAGAAAAAATTTAAAAAATGCAATAATTAATTTTCATAAAAAGGCCGGAACTTTAAATTCTACAATAAAATCTGAAACTGAATTAATTGAAAAAGAAAAGTTGAAAATTGTGGTTGCTATTCATCAGCCAAATTTATTCGCATTCAGTGGAGTTTTTAAAAAAATTGTAATGTTAGAAACTATTTCAAGACATATGCCAGAATCGCACGATTCAATACTACCTCTATTTATTATAGTTGACCACGAATTCATGGATGATAGCTGGGTTCATGTCGCAAAATTACCAAGCGTGAGAAATACACATGGTATTTTGGATATAAGATATCCTATGAATGATTCTAAAAGATGGAAGCTTATATGCAAAACAGACCCACCCACTCATTCGCTTGTCAGATATTGGGAGAATCAAATATATAGCTGGATAAAAAATGATAACTCCCTTACAAAAGAACATAAAAAGATGCTTTACAATAATTTGGAAAAGTATTGGAATATTGTAGAAGAATCTTTAACAGTTTCCAACAATTTCTCCGAGTTCAACTCATTTATTATGTCAAAACTAATAAACAATATATGGAACTATAGAACTTTATTTGTCAACTTATCTGAGTTATATCAAACTTTTAAACAAGGTTATAATTATCTGATTTCCAATCACGAGACTTATATAAATTCACTCGAGCGATCAGAATTGTTTTTTAGGAGGCATGGAATTTCTAAAGGTATCAGTTCCAATTCCAGCAAATATTCCCCCTTATGGCTACATTGTTCTTGCGGTGGAAAAGGATATTCAACTGTAAATAAAGACAACAATGGCGAAATTGAGCTTTTAGGCAAGTGCATTTCTTGTAAGAAAACAATTATGCTAAATGTGGGGAAACAAAATAATATTGATATTCCAGAAGATCGTCTGAGTGAAGTTTCTCCAAGAGCAATACCAATATTGTTGTTATTATCTAGAGAATTAAAAATATCTGGATATATTACAGGAACCGGAGGAAGCTTGGGATATACAATAATAGGAAAAAGTGTATTTGATGATTTGAATATTAAAATGCCGATGTTATTATTATGGCCTGCAACAGACATCTATACAGGTTTTGCTCAAAAGGAAGCCCTTAAATGTACTTGAAGAGAATAACGTAAAAGATATTTCAAAATTTATGATTGATATTAATAAAAAAAATAAAGAGTATCAAGAAAAAATAATACCTTTAATTATAAATAGGAATTTAGTTCATAAAGACAATAGCATCCTTTCAAATGTATTGGAGGAACTATTTTATTATAAAAATGAACAAAGAAAATTAAAAAATATAATTAAAGTAGTAGAAAAATCAAATAATGCTCTAACCTTAAAATCATGTATAATAGATTATATTGTTAATTTTGGCATGGAAAATATTGCCTCCATATGGTCAAAGAATTTAGTTAGAAACAATGATTTAATATCTCCTTTACTTATGAGCCAAGAACTACAGGATGAAAAAAATTAATGTATTAATTACCTCTGTTGGTGGAATAGTTGCACAAGGAATAATTAAATCTTTAAAATATCATAACAAGTATTCAAAAAATAAATCATATCATTACAATCTTTATGGTACAGATATAATTTATGATTCTTCTGGTCTATTCAGGGTAGATAAGTTTTCAATAATAGAAAAGCCAGAAAACGAGAAATATGTTGAATCAATAATTGACATATGCAATAAAAATAACATCGATATTGTTTTCATTGGATCCGATATAGAACTAGCAACAATTAGTAATTCGAAATTGTTGATAGAAAGTAAAACCTCCTCAAAAATCATGTCAAATCCTTATAAAGTGATAGAAATTTGTCGTGACAAGTATAAAACATTTGAATTTTTAAAAAAGAACGATCTCAATTATATACCCTCTTGTTTGCCAAAGGATTCAAAAGAATTTGTAAAAGAAAATAATTTTCCACTAGTAGTAAAGCCTTGTGAAGGTTTTGGATCAAAATTTTTTAATATTGTAAGTGATCAAGCAGGTTTGAATAATGCTATATCGACAATTGAAAAATATGGATGGAAGCCTTTAATTCAAAAATATCTAAAAGATGATAATAACGAGTTTACAACTGGAATCACAATAGACAAGAATGGAAAAGATATAATGTCATCAATAGTAATAAAAAAAATCCTCAAACATGGTCAAACCTATAAAGCTATAATAGACAAATTTCCGAAAATAAAAAAGATATCTGAAACAACGGCTAAAAAAATTGGAGGTATTGGAGCAATTAATATTCAAATGAGAATTGACGATGCAGATAATGAAGCAAAAATAATTGAAATTAATCCCAGATTTTCCGCCTCATGTCCTATGAGAACGGTTGCAGGTATAAATGAACCAGATATAATTATAAGAAATAATTTATTTGAGGAAAAAATCAAAATTACAGATTATAAATCATTGTTATGTCTTAGGTATTGGAATGAGAGTTATTTGGATTTAGAAAAGTTTAAGAATATAAAATCCTCAAAAGAAAAAATAAATAAAATAAATTCATTCACTATAGATTATTTTTAAAACTTTTCAATTACCACTTTGATGTTCTTATCACTTCAAAACATTCAGCATATTTGCAATTCATCTGATATCCTCTGTATGCAGCTCTACCATTTATTGCATCTAACCAAATTGGCCCACACCTTAATTGTTGAGACTGAAAACAATTTATTGCAGATGATTTTATATCGATGTAATCAGAAATATCAATAAACAATTGAGATCTGAAAGATTGTTCGGTAATTCCACCAGGTATTGTTGTCTCATACATATATAGATCATACGTGTCCCTACTTCCGGATATTACAGACTGGGTTAGGATTTGATGATCTTGATGTGAATCACCTATCCATTGCGTAAATACTGCTTTTGGTTTATAATTTGAAATGTATTTATCTATTATTCCAACTAATTTTCTACTATGAGTCATTTCTTCAGGAGATAAATCAAGGAAATCCGGTGCGTCACATCCCATCACCTTGGATGACATTATCGCCTCCATCTTTCTCTCTTCTTTTTTATCATTTTGTGTAAAATTAGGCAATACAGCTATTACTAGCTTTATTTTATACCCTAGCCGAGATAACTTGGCAACAGTACCAGCCATTCCAATTTCTATGTCGTCAGGATGTGCGCCAAAAACTAGAATATAACCTAAATCAAGTTTTTCTCTTAATGTTGACATTTAGATTATCTTCCTAATGCATTGATAATATTACAGCTCTTTTCAGAACTCAATAATTTATAATCTTCTCTCCTTTGAATATATTCTTTATAATCTTCATCTATTCCTATTGCTGCCTGTAATATTTTGCTTTTTATTGTATTGGAAGAATTGATAAACATTTTTGTATCTTTAGGTAAGCAATGACCACCTATTCCATCTCTTGGTTCCATTATTTCCACATTCCACTTTGTATTGAGCGAATCTCTCAGTTCTGTAAAGCTTATATTATTTGATTTACAGTACAGATACAGTTCTTCTGCAAATGCAATTTGAAGATATCTGTGAGAATTTTCAATAATTTTAGTTAACTCGGCAACTTCTATAGATGACACTGGATGCATAGGTATTGATAGTGAAGGTGTGTTTACATTAATAGAATTAAAGGTAGGAGAGGAGAGGAAGGAGCAGATGACAAATTGTGATTCTGTTGTTGTTGTTGTATGTTCTCTGTTGCTTTCGCTTGTTCCATCATAAAAGTTCAAGCCATGTTGTAAGCAACAGTTACTTACTCCCCCTAGAATGCGCAATTGATTGACACCATGAATTTGTTCTTCTAGTGCATACCATCTGTGCGGCGCATGAACAACATGGAGTCTATGATCTACTTTTTCAAATACCTTTTTTGATGTCCCTTTTGGAATGGTACTTTCTATAGATATCACAGCCCCTGTTTTAGCCTCTCTTGATATCTTTTCCACTACCGACATCAATCCATCTACTTGTGGACTGAATATATCGTCTGGTCTATGTGTAGATACACATATTATCAATACGTCAAAATCACTAAAGGTGGTTGCCTTTTTAATCCCATAATTTGATTCGGCTATCTGCATAGCTTTTTCATTTATATCGTATCCATAGGTATCAAAACCTTTTTCTTTGACATATTTGGCTACAGGAAGTCCTAATTGACCAAGCCCTATAACAACTACTTTATTATACTCAATTTCTGTAAAAGTATCTCTATTAGTATTATTTTTTTCTGACAAATATGTTTAGTGTCGGACTATAAAATATTAAAGAATTAAGAAACAATCACAAATAATTAAATCTCTCAAAATTTTTATATGATTTGAGTAGATTAATAAACGATATAATATTTTATTCTCTTTGACTTATGATTTTTATTGGTAAAAGGTTATATATCACGATTATGGTCAAATTATATCGTGCTTAATAATTTAAGAAATAAATTTGATCCATTCCTTGAAAAGGTAGGTATAGGATTTGCAAGTTTAGGGTTTGGGCCTAATTTTTGGACATGGATGGGTTTAATTTTATCAATTATCTCCGCTATTATGTTTTCATTACATTCGCCCTCTATAGGAGTAAATTGGTACACCGCCACATTCCTAGGGGGTTTGTTTTTACTAATTGCCGGGTTTTTTGATGCTGTAGATGGAGCTGTTGCAAAGGTAACCAAAAAAACGTCTACATTGGGTGCATTTATGGATTCGGTGATAGACAAAGTATCTGAAATAGTGGTATTCATAGGGATTCTTATAGGTAATTTTACCAATCCTGTTTTGGTACTTGTTACATTATCGCTTGCTCTTTTAGTAAGCTATACAAGAGCAAGAGGAGAGTCAATTGGTATAGATCTAAAGGGAAAAGGAATTGCAGAGAGAGCAGAAAGAATATTAATTTTATCAATTATTGCATTTATTCCCTTTAAAGATAACATATCAGTATCATTGTGGATAATCTCGATACTGGCGATAATAACGGTTTTGGAAAGATTAAAATTGGTATCAGAAATTTTCGGGGCACCCCTTTTTTCAATTCAAACATTCAGTCAAATATTTAAAAGAGAAGACATGACAAATCAAAATTATTCATTATCAGCAAATAACTCTGATTCAACTAAATTTAATAATGACCAATCTTTTTCATCCAAAACTTCTTCAAATGTTAGAGAATTTATAGACAAACCTAACAACAAAGTACAAACAAAATCCGAAGCCCCTAAACCTTATAATCCTCCAAAGGCCAGCTATATAGATAAAACAGATCCGAACGAAACAGGTAGAAACGTGGCTCAAATAATCTTTGAACAAGAAAATGAAGATAAAAAAACACTAGGTAATACTAATCAACCACCTCCAACTACTACAACTACTACAACAGAAAATCAGAAAAAAGAGAATAACGAAAATACAGCAAAAACAACAGAAAATCAGAAAAAAGAGAATAACGAAAATACTAACAGTAAAATTACATAGATAACAATAATTAATTTTGACTACTATTTTCTGATTAGGCAAATACTTTTTTTGCTAAATCTTATATATAAAATAATAATTTAATTTTGAATATAAATAAAATGAATTATACATTAGAATATACCAATAAATTTAACCTAACTTTCCTGAATTTCTTCTATCACTTTCTGAATCGTACTTTAACTATACCTCTATGAACTGCACAGGAAACACAATAAAATTTTACATCTGTTGACGGTGCAATATATGCCCCTTGTTGTTTTAATTCTTTTGCAAGAGTTGGTTCCACTAAAGTAATTCTTCCAGTGATTTTCTTTGCTTTATCCCTAGGTACCATTGCACCACATTGGCTGCAATGAACCGTCCCTGAACTTCCCTTTCCACCTTTGGTTCTACCCCTACTAGTTCTTTTCTTCGGCATCCATTAATTTGAAAACTATTTCTATCCTTTAAATCTTCTGCTAATCTTATTATTTTGCCCTAATATGCTACACAATTCATATGGATTTTTAAAAAAATATATTTCTGTAAACATAAAGCCAAAGAAAATAGTATCAATGAATGTAATAAAAGAAAATGTTGGTAATAGAAAAATGGATGAATTACAAGATGAGAAATGAATCATACGACCCAATCGCCGTTTTGTTCTATAATGAGAATATTATTTATATATCATATCTATAAGTTGAATAACGTTGTAAATTTACTTGATGTTTATTTCATCGATTTATAACTTGTTCAAAGAAAAGACAAATACATGAGAGAATAAAATTTAATCATCACTCTTTCTTTAAAATTAGTTATTTAACAAAATAGATGAGTTTGAAATTATAGATTAACAATAAACATCATTTGAAGAAAAAAACAAACTTTATTAAATTACCTTAATTTAACAGAGATTTACATAATGCGAATTGCTTTATCAGGATTTACAGGAAAAGATTCCACTATTTTATCTCAGATAATTAAATCATTAGAAGAATCTCATATTCAAACATTAATGATGAATAATTCTAATCAAGAAATTGCAAAGGATGTTGATCTCGTATTGGTTCCTGGTGGAGATAGAGGAATACTAAACTATTTTCATAAGATTTCTGTCGAATCCGCCCCAGGTACTTGGCATTTATGAATCAAATTCTACTGGTTTTTTGGCTCAAATCGACATCAAAGGAATTGATTTAATTAAAGACAAATTGAAGTCAGGAAATTATGAAATAAGAGAAGAGGAAAGATTAGCTGTAAATGTTGATAACAAGGAGGTAGAACCGGTCTTAAATGATGTAGCAATTTTTTCCAATAAAAGTGCTATTTTAATGGAACATTTTTTACGAATCAATAATAAAGATATTTGGCATGATAACAGTGATGGAGTTATCATTGCAACACCTATAGGTTCTACCGCATATGCGATGTCCGCGGGAGGGCCGATCGTATTACAAAATTCCCATGTTTTTGTTGCCATCTCTGTAAACTCTATGGATAATACCAGAAGACCACTCATTGTTTCTAGCGATAGTTTTATCGAAATATCGGATATAACATCAAGTCATCATTGCGAAGTAATATTGGATGGGACTTTTAGAATAAAAATTACTGATAAGTTACAGTGTCATAAACATGAATTTCCTGCAAAACTTGTTACCTTAAATAATAATTATTCTGCTACAAACATAATTGAAAAGAAAGTAAAATATGCAGAAGATCTTTTAAAAATGCCTCCAAGTGCAAAATTAATTTTAAAAACTCTAGAATACGAAGGTACAATGACACAAAAAGATCTTATAAATAAAACAATGTTACCAGAAAGAACAATCAGGCTTTCGTTATCACATTTACTCAATAGAGGATATGTCAAAAAAAAAATATCTTTAAGAGATGCAAGACAAAAAATTTATGAATTGAAAATTTGATTATTTTTTTTCCTTTTATTTTTTATCGATGCTTTAATAAAATGCTCAAATGATGGTTCAGGTTTTCCTGGTCTGCTATGAAATTCTCCATGATATTGAATTCCAAAGTAAAATATATGTCCAGGTATTTCTAATATTTCAATCCTTTTTTTATCATCAGACGATCCAGTGAACCTCATACCATGTTCCTCTAAAGTTTCTTTGAAATTTTGATTAAATTCATATCTATGTCTATGTCTTCGAGTAATTGAAGTATTATTATAAATTTTATATGCAATAGAATTATGGTCCAATTCTATTTTATGCGAACCTAAGCGCATAGTGCCTCCATAATTTTTTAGTCGTTGTTGTTCAGGCATATATATTACTACAGGATTGTCTGTATTTTGATTTATTTCGGTGGTGTTTGCATCAGGTAATTTGCAAATGTTTCTTGCAAATGCAATGATTGCTAGTTGAAAACCAAAGCAAATTCCCAAATAGGGTATATTAGCTTCTCTTGAATAATTTGAGGCATTTATTATCCCCTCACTGCCTCTACTTCCAAAGCCACCAGGTACAAGGATACCATCATAGATATCAAGTGATTTTAATCTTTTGTTTAATATATCAGGATTTAAAATCCCATCATCTTGTATTTCAAATTTTTCGGAATCTATCCAATCAATTTCTATTTTTGTACCAATTTTTGCTCCTGAATGCAATAAGGCTTGATAAACACTAACATAGGCTATCCTTTAAATCAACATATTTTCCAATTATTGCAATTTTCACATACTCATTGAAGGCAGTATAGGTTTGAGAAACCTTTTGCCAGTACCGAAGTATCGATTTTCCCAGATAAATTTAATTTTTTCAAAATTACCTTTGTAATTCCCTGGTCATAAAGAATTTCTGGGACAGAATAAATAGATGATACATCATGACAAGACATAACCGAGTCTGATGAAATATTTGCAAAGAGAGATATTTTTCTTATAGTATCCCTAGTTAATTGTGTTTTACATCTAACAGCTAAAAGATCAGGTTGTATGCCTATTCTACGCAATTCCTGAACACTATGTTGAGTAGGTTTAGTTTTTTGATCGCCCACAGTATCCAAAATAGGAGCCAAAGTTACATGGATAAAACACGTATCAGAATTCTCGTCTTCCAATTTCATTTGCCTTAATGCTTCTAAAAAGGGTAAACTTTCAATATCTCCAACTGTGCCTCCGCATTCTACAACTAATACATCAAGGTGTTCTTTTATGGATATATCTCTTAACTGATATTTTATTTCATCAGTTATATGTGGTATTATTTGAACACATTGACCTAAATATTTCCCTTCCCTTTCAGATTTAATCACATTTGAAAATATTCTTCCAGTAGTAATATTATGGTCGGATGTTAAATTTAAATCTAAAAAGCGTTCATAATTTCCAACATCCATATCGCATTCACCACCATCTTCAGTAACAAAAACCTCTCCATGGGCAAGTGGATTCATAGTTCCAGCATCATAATTAAGATATGGATCAATTTTGATACAAGATACTTTTAATCCACATAATTGTAATAATTTTGCAGTCGATGAGGTTACAATTCCTTTCCCTAAACCAGACATAACACCACCGGTAACAAATATAAATTTTGGAGGAATAACCATAACTTTATAGAAAAGGTAAATCCCCTCATCTATAATTAAGTGTTTATGAAAAAAGTAATAATTTACTAGATAATAATATGTCAATTTTTATCTTATTTATTGTATTGACTATACGGATTGAAGTTTGGGTAGTCTAATAGGTATTTAAAAATAAAATAGGAAGGAAGGTAAAAAAATAGACTATACACATGATTTAGATTGTTATATTCAGTTTTTATTATTCTCTATTATTAACCCGACAATAACCTAATATGATATACTAAGTCAAAGTATTAAAAAGTGAAAAGTATTTGTATCACGTTTTACTATTAATTACTATTCTTATAATGAATTCTTTTAAAGTCAATGATAATAGTTCTGATAGTAAAAATAATGAAAGCATCTCCAAAGGAAAAAATGCAATAGATTTATTGCATAAAAATATTTCAAAGGAAAATGAAAAAAATATTAGCTTAAAAATCTCTGATATTTATGGAGTGGATTTTGACGAAGCAAATGAAATCCACATTAATTATCATACTCTCAGAATAAAGAACCTTATTAAAAAAACAGATATTTTATATAAGATGAGTTCAACTATAGAAAGTTATTTTGATATCGCAAATCTTTCTTCCAAGGTTGTTAATGGTGAAATAACAGAAAATAGTTGTTTAGATATATTAATAAACACAGTAAAAAATCAATCTCAACATCAAAAAAAAGATAGATATATTAACTTTTACAATTAATCTACCTAACTTGGAAAATCATCAATATAGAATGATTGAATTATTATGACTTCTAATAATTTAAAATTCTTTGGAGAGAACCCCTGGATAAAAACCCTAGTTAACAATTCATTTAAGGCTATTGATAATGGTTGTTATGAAATAAAAAATGAAGTTAATTTTGAAAATCATACAAAAATAAATCTAAAAAAAAATCTAAAGGATTGTTTTCATGTTCCTATGATAACTGAATTAAAATTTGCTTCACCTTCAAAAGGTACACTAGTTGATATTAAAAACATTAATTTAGAAACAATAGTTTCAGAAATGGAAAAAGCACATTCCTGTGGAATTTCCATATTAACTCAACCATTTCTTTTTAATGGCTCTATAGATTTTATTCTAAAAACTAGAAAAAAAACACGGTTGCCAATTTTAATGAAAGATATTATAGTTAGTGAAGTGCAAATAAAAGCCGCAAAAAAAATAGGAGCAGATTGTATTCTTTTAATCAAGACCATTTTTGACAAGAATATGGCAGAAGGCAGTTTAGAAAAATTCAGTGAATATGCAAAAAAAATTGGATTACAAGTTATCATAGAAACTCATTTTGAGGATGAATTTAAAGAAGTGATAAAGTTAAATAATAATTGTGATCGATTGTGCGATATTGTTGGAATTAATAATAGAAATTTAGATACACTTCAAATAGATTTGAATGTAACAAAAAAAATTCTTTTATCTTGTAATAAAAATAATAATCTAATTCTGTCAGAAAGTGGAATATATTCAAAAAACAATATTTTATATTTGAAGGAATGCGGGGCAGATGCATTTTTAATAGGCACTAGTCTAATGGAAAATATCAATAAAATCGGGACAGAAATTAATGAACTTTATTTCACATTTTAAAGGTTAATAGATAAAGCATTAAGTAATAGGAAATAATTTTATTTAATTTATCAGATGCAACAGAATAATGTAGGAAAATTTGGTATTTTTGGTGGAAGATATGTTCCAGAAACTCTTATCCCTGCTCTAGATGAATTAGATTATAATTATCAAAAATTAAAAAAAAATAAACAATTTCAAAAAGAACTGACTAGCCTATTACAAAATTATGCTGGAAGACCCACCCCTCTTTACTTTGCCAAAAATTTAACTAATCATTTAAAAGGGCCTAAGATTTTTCTAAAAAGAGAAGATCTGTTACATAGCGGAGCTCATAAAATCAACAATACGATTGGTCAAGGACTAGTAGCTCATAAAATGGGAAAAAAAAGAATTATTGCAGAAACAGGAGCTGGGCAGCATGGTGTAGCAACTGCAATGGCCTCTGCGATATTTGGATTGGAAACAGAAATTTATATGGGTGCAAAAGATGTTGAAAGACAACAATCAAATGTTTTTAGGATGAAATTACTAAATGCAAAAGTTAATTCTGTAACATCAGGTTCAATGACATTAAAAGATTCTGTCAATGAGGCATTACGGGATTGGATAACAAATGTAAAGACTACCCATTATTTGATAGGTACAGTTATGGGACCTCATCCCTTTCCTACAATTGTAAGAGATTTTCAAAGTGTTATAGGTAAAGAAATAAAATTACAAATAATTAGAGAAACAGGTTCGCTACCAGATTCGGTAATTGCATGTGTTGGAGGTGGAAGTAATGCAATCGGCACATTTTTTCCATTTTTAAATGATGACAAAGTAGAACTTTATGGAGTGGAGGCTGGCGGAAAAGGAATGATGTCAGGGCATCATGCAGCAACTTTATCCAAAGGCAAAATTGGAATACTGCATGGTATGAAGAGTTATTTTCTTCAAGATAAAAATGGACAAATAAAAGAAGCACACAGTATTTCTGCAGGACTTGATTATCCAGGTGTAGGACCGGAACATGCATATCTTAAAGATAGTAAAAGAGTAAAATATGCTGTTGTTACAGATGATGAAGCAATAAAAGCATTTCTATTATTATCTAAATTAGAAGGAATAATACCGGCTCTAGAATCATCTCATGCAATAGCATATTTAATTAAAAATTCAAAAAAATTTTCCAAAGATTCTACAATTGTTGTTACCGTTTCAGGAAGAGGAGACAAAGATTTACAAATAATTAGGGAAAGTATTGAAGAGAAAAATAGAGAATGATTCAATTTTGAAAGAGAGAATGAATGATGAAATCAATATGAATGAAAAAATAAATAAAATAAACATATTGTTTGATAATCTTTCTAAAAAAGAAGAAAAAGCTTTAATCTGTTATATAGTTGGAGGGTATCCAGATGCAAAAACGTCCAAAGAAATAATCAAGACGCTTATTGAGTCTGGAGCGGATATCATAGAAATAGGCATACCATTTTCAGATCCCATGGCAGACGGACCAACCATTCAGAAAGCATCCTCAATAGCTCTATCAAAAGGAATAACCCCATCTACATGTTTTGGAATTGTAAATGATTTGAAGAAAACTTTCATTGATACTCCATTTCTGTTTATGACCTATTCAAACATTGTTTTTTCTAATAATTTAAAAAATTTTTTAACATTAGCAAAAAAAAACAATATTGATGGATTTATTATACCGGATTTAAATGTCGAAGAATCTCAGGAATATGTAAGTTTGGCAAACAAATTAGGTTTAGCAACTGTATTTTTATCTGCTCCCAATACACCTAAAAAGAGATTGTTGGAAATAGCATCCGTTTCAACAGGATTTGTATACATGGTTTCAGTTTTTGGTATTACCGGAACAAGATTTAATTTTGAGAAATATACTTTCGATGCAGTTTCTAAAACCAAGGAAATTATTAACAGATATAAAATTCCATTGGCTGTCGGATTTGGAATTAGCAATCCTGGTGATGGGAAAAATATGCTAAGGTCGGGGGCTGATGGAATTATTATAGGTAGTTCTTTGATGAAATTAATTATGGATAATGAAAACGATAAAGAAAAAATGCTATCTTATTTAAGTAAATTTATATCCGAATTAAAAGCAATATGTAAATAATTTTTTTTAGATATAATAAAACATAAATTTGATTTAACAAAATGAATGAAATAGAATTAAAAAATAAATTTATTGAATATCTTAAAACTAATGATAACCATATTTTTTTTTCAAATAATAACTTTTCCAATAATATTATCGAAATAAGAAATGAGGGATTAAACAAGAAATTTGATTTAATTTTGGCAATAATCAAAACAAAAGAGACAAAATTTAATAAACTAAAAAATAGCTCTATCGAGATTGATGAGGATATAAAAGGTATTTTTTTTAGAAACACGTTACTTAAATCAATATCAGAAAAATACAAAATAAAAATACAGAATTTAATTATTTTTCCAATAGAAATTAAATCAGACAGAGACAAACTTGACGAACGATTGGCAAATCAAATAATTGAAGCAATATTGACTTTTGGTCGTTCAATTGTTATATTAGACAATGATCATGCTGCTAAAATAAAAAAAAATGGGCTTTTTAAAATAGTACCCTCAACAATTCTAGGATATATAGACAGGGAAAAAACTTTCATTAAACTCAATAACTACAATAGAGTATTTTCAGATAGCCTTCTTAACATCAATAAAATTAATCTAATTCGAACTCTTGAAAGGTCAAAGATAAATGTTAATTATAATGACTTGTATAGAAATTTAGCAAATATTCAAAAAATAAATCAAAAATTAATCTTTAATCAGATTTTTAATTATGATCAAATATTATATAAAGATGAAATAGAGTTTATTAAAAAATTTTCACATATAAATCAAAAAATTTCTTTAAAAAAAGAAATAATAAATTTAGTAAAAGAATCAAAAAATTATAAAATTACAGAATTTATTAATTAACATCTACTAACCCAGTATTATCAGTAGCATATCCTAGGAAATTCATCTTTATGATATGAGTTTTTCCCATCCCAAATGAAAAAGAAATTTCTAAATCATCTAATTTATCAGAAGTTTCTTTTCCTTCTAATTTTTTTATAACTACATGAATAGTTTCGTGGGAGATAACTCTTTCAATTAATTTCTCAATATGATTAAAGCTGTTTAATTTATTTATTTCAGAAAATTTTGAGTGGATGAGCATCAGGGAGTATCCGATTAATTCATTTTGAAAATATTCTGGATTATCATATGTACAATATTCTTGAGAATCATCATAAGAACAAGCAACCCTTAAATCGATTATTCCCACAATATATTTTTGCAAAATATAATAAAAAACATTACGCAACATTATAGATGAAAGACAAATAGGTATGGATTATATCAAACTCATTATTTCAAATAGTTAATTATGAAAATTTTGCAATTACATGTAGATTATGTAGAATACTATCCCGTTAATAAAGAAATTAAAGAATCTGAAGAGAATATAATTAAAGAAAAAAAAGATATGATGAAACAGTTGTTATTTTGATATCAGTGGAAAAAGATGATGATGATAAGAATATAATCCAAAATTTTATCAAGGAAGTTAAAATTTATCTTGATAAAATTAAATGCGACTCTATCTTACTATATCCTTATTCTCATCTCAGTTCAAATTTGGAATCTCCGAAAGCTGCTTATGATTTATTAAAGAAAATTGAAAAAGAATTAAAAGAAAACCTTAACGGTATAAAAATAAATAGAGCTCCATTTGGTTGGACAAAAGAATTAAATTTAAAAATCAAAGGTCATCCATTAGCTGAGAACTCTAAAACTTTTATAAAAAATCAAGAAAATGAAAATCAAGATTTCAATAGTATCATAGCTAATAAAAATGAAATCAATTTATCATCATCTCATCCTCTACCGCATTAGCTGCGGAAAATTCTTTAAAGTCCTATTGGTATATCTTAGATACTCAAGGTAATTTAGTTTCTTATTCAGACTATTCTTTTCAAAAGTCTCAAGAAAATTTGAATTTGTTATTCAATTATGAGTTATCCAAAAAGAGGACCGTAGATGAACAACCACCTCATGTAAAATTAATGAAAAAATTAGGCATAGCGGACTATGAACCAGCCTCAGATCCTGGAAACATGCGATTCTATCCAAATGGCAGATTGATAAAATCACTACTAGAGCAATTTATAACTAAAAAAGTTGCTATCTATGGCGGATTGGAGGTTGAAACTCCAATAATGTATGATTCTCATCATTCATCCATGGAAAGTTATTTTAATAGATTTCCAGCAAGACAGTATAATCTTAAATCTGATCAAAAGGAACTTTTTTTACGTTTTGCTGCTTGTTTTGGTCAGTTTTTGATGGCAAAAGACTTTCAGATTTCGTATAAAAATTTGCCATTAAAACTTTACGAACTTACACGATATAGTTTTAGGAGAGAAAAAAGTGGAGAACTTGTTGGTTTAAGAAGATTAAGAGCATTTAGTATGCCTGATTGTCATGCATTTTGCAAGGACATGGAACAATCAAAAATCGAATTTATGAAAAGAATCGATCTTTCCATATCCGTTATTGAGGAAATTGGCTTATCATTATCTAACGATCTAGAAATGGCAATAAGATTCACAGAAGAGTTTTATTTAAATAATAAGGATTTTATTAAACAGATCTGCCAAAAAATCAATAAACCGATACTTGTAGAAATGTGGAAAGAAAGATTCTTTTATTTTGTATTAAAATGGGAATTCAATTATATAGATAATTTAGGAAAAGCATCCGCATTATCTACAGATCAAATTGATATAGAAAATGGATTGCGCTATGGAATCACATTCATAGACGAAAACGGAAATAAGCAAAATCCAATAATACTACATAACTCACCTAGTGGCGCCATTGAAAGAGTAATCTTTGCATTATTAGAAAAATCAGCAAAACTAATGAAACAAGGAAAAATACCACATCTACCATTATGGTTAATGAATACTCAATTGAGATTAATTCCAGTGAATGAGAATTTTGTTCCAAAATGTATTGAGATTAACAACTATTTTAAAAAAAATAATATTCGTGTAGATATAGATGATAGAGATGAATCCTTATCTAAACGCATAAGAGAGGCAGAAATGGAATGGATTCATTTTATAGCTATAATAGGGGAAAAGGAAACATCTAGCAATATCATTTCTGTCCGCGATAGGATTAACAAAACTAATTATGAATGCACTAATGATGAACTAAAGGAAAAGATATTGAATCAAGTTAAAGATAAGCCTTTTCTCCCTTTAAATTTACCTGAATTATTATCATTTAGACCCAAAATAATGAATTGACAAAAAAATTGAAAATGAATAATCTATTATCATTTACTTTTATAAACAAAATATTAGTATAATTAATTGTTAATGAAGTTATGAGTAAGGATTCGTAATAGAGTTTGAGTAGCTAGCGCACCTTCCCTATAGTCATTATTTTTTAATCCAGTTTCTACAAAATCCAATCCAATTAGGTTTGAAGAATCATCAATACTATTAATTATTTCACTAATTTGAAATGGAGTCAATCCAAATGGCTCAGGAGTTCCCGTGCAGGGAACATATGAAATATCATATACATCTATGTCAAATGAAATATATATATCCCTATTTTTTGAATTTTCTTTCAACCAGTGTTTCAAATTTGAGAATGAATTATAACAGTCCCAAGCATCAAAAGTTATAATTCCCCTTTCTAAAGCAAATAAATTTTCGTTTTTATCTGCTTGACGTATTCCTATTTGAACCAAATCTTTACCCTTTAAATACCCTTCATTTATCAAATGATAAAATGGTGTAGTATGACAAATTTTCATTCCATCATATAATGGTTTTAAATCTCTGTGAGCATCAAAATGTAGCAATAATGGTTCATTTTTTGCAAATTCTTTGAATAAAGAATAAATAATTGTATGTTCTCCACCCAGAATAACAGGTTTTTTCTTATTACTCAATAAGAAAGATATTATTTTAGAAATTTGTCTATCAAAATCCTCCCAGAATAACTGGATCTCTTTTTTATTACGAATATCAATTTGTTTTTGAGATGGTAATATCAGATCACCTAAATCGAATATAAGAGATCTATCAAAAATTTCAATATTTTTTTCGTAAACAAATGTTTCAATTTGTTTTGCAGAAGTTATTCTAATAACTTCAGGACCATAAGATGCTGTTTTACCGAATGTAGTTGTTATATCTATAGGGAGTCCAATAATGTTTACATTTGATTCATTAAAAGAAATAGGTTTTGGAATATCGCAAAAACTACAATTAGAGTTTGTATATTCAGGTTTAAGAAAAAAACTCTCTAATGAAGAGAAACTATCCATTTTTAGTCATCACCGACAACTAGTAAAGTAACCATCTTAAAGAAATTTAATTCCAAAATAATTCATCTAGGTTTGTTTGTCGCGGTTTCCCAATAATTGATTTAAAATTCAAGTTTAAAGATGAAAGAATTTGATCAAAGGTCGATTCCATGGATTCAAGATATTTTTCTGTATCTATATCCATTTGATTAGCTAGTGCCACTGGTTTTACACCATCTAATGTCCTGGTTTTAACATAGGAGATTATATCTCCTGTCTTTATTTGTTTTCCTATTTCAACTAATTGTTTTGCTGCTTTAATATGTTGAGGAATGCCCTTTAAAATTTCAATCTCTTTTTCTTTACCATCTAAAGATACTGATTTATCAGATCGTTTGTCAGTTGATTTTATTCCATAACTGTCTGGTGACTTGTTTATCATTACATTAAAACTTAATTCTTCTAGAGAAATTTTTTTATTTTCTAGACTCTCTGCGATTGATTGTACTATTTTTTTTATTTTTTCTTTTGCTTTTTCAAAGTCATTTTCAGAGAAAACCTCTTTTAAGACATTCAAAATATCATAAAAAGCATATCTTATGATTGGCGGAGTATGAGATTTTTTTCCAGTCAATCCTTTGACATCCACAGTTCCATCTTCCAAAACACCAAGATAATTTTTTTTCAACTCACTGAAAACTACATATCTATATTGTTTATCTATTTCCAAATCTATACCTAACTCTTTTTTGGCCCAAGAGGATATAGTACTCAATCCTTCTTTAGAAGGATTTTTTAAAAAAAGAGAATCGGTATCTCCATAGACAACATTTATATTATTTTCTTTGCATTTTTCAATGGTTTTTGTTGTTGTTATTCTTCCAATTGCTGCTGTAGCCTCTGCTACCGGTAAACAATAAAGAGGAAAGATATCTGCTCCCATAACACCATAGGTAGCATTTAAAATAACTTTAATGGCCTGGCTAATTACACTATAAAGATGCTTATCTTCTTTATTCAGTGAACTGTCTTTTGAAAGATTTTTATAATAATTAACTCTCAAATCTCGCAAGGTACCTATTAGCACAGAAGTCAATCCCCGTTTTTCTTTACATACCCAATGGTTTGTTTGGTCGATATGCGTTAAAGGATCACTCTGACAGTTTTTATGAGGACAATTAACTGTTTCATAAGATAAATTGTGAACCTTAATTATACTAGGATACAGACTGGCAAAATCAACGACTACCACATTAAAATGTATTCCCAAAACAGGTTCGACTACCAAACCCCCACGGTATTTCTTTTCCTTTATAATTGCCAGTGTAGATGATGTTCCTTTTTTTTGTAACTCCTCTCTTCTCGGAATAAGAATATTCTGCTGTCTATGTTCAAAAAACATCATTGATCTTATCCATTGATTTACCCCAAATCTAGTTATATCCTCGATAGACATTCGTGATATTCTAGAAATAATAATTAACAATTTCATCAATAAATTATCATTAAAAGATGTTAAACGAAAAGTTAAATCTGCATCTTTGAGGCAATATTCGGATAGTTTTTCTAAAGGAAGATCACTTATGTTACCATCAAAATCTATCTTTGAATCATTTAAAAGAGCTTCACATATCGCATTTAAGGTAAATTCAGAATATTTATGACTAAAAGCATAATTCTGAACAGATCTATTTTGAAAAGTTCTAAAAAGATCTATATGTATTCCAAATTTTAAAGATACTGGATCGGCTTGAATACCCCTTTTTATAAAAGAATCTTTCTTTACCAAAATAGGTATCAAATCTTTTTGGATGGGTTTTTTATTAATTGGATCTATAGATGGATCTTGTGCTCTGGCATATAGATATGGTAAATCAAAATCATCACCATTAAAAGTTAAAACTACGGGATAATTTTGAATTAGGGTAAAAACTTTCAACAATAGATCTTTTTCAGTTTCACATAATTCCACTGTAGTATCTAATTTTGAAGGATCAAAATCATTATTTTTTTTTAAAACAAAGACCTTTTTAAATCCATCAGATGCAGATAAACCAACAGCAGAGATAACTTTATCATGATCCCTTGCAGTTGGCATTCTACCCTCATCAGAATCCACCTCTATATCTAGAGAAATTCTTTTAATATCAGGAATGGGCTGGTTTAATAATCGAGACCATTTTAAAAGGAATTTATCATATTCATTACTTTTTAAATCAGTTTTAAGATGAGTAGATTTAAAAAGATTATCAAGATATTGATCAACTTTTTTAGGAACAGGAAATTCATAAAATATTAAATTGTTGCCAGTTCTACTATAAAATGCTCCAGGGATAAGACCACAATCAAATAAATAACTTTCATGATATTTTATATCAGCTTCCCATGAAGTGATCTTTTCTCTAAAACTACTTTCTGTACCTCCAATAGAAAGTGGATCTGGAGCTATTATTTTAAAAACATTAATTTCTTTATCTTCTATATCGTCTTGTTTTTTTACTTCTTCTTGTTTGAATCTATGAGGTTCTTTATCAACTACTAATTTAACTTGATCCGCATAGATTTCTTTTACATAGCAGTATGGCTGATGTTTTTTTGTATTATTGTCAATAAAATATTCACTCCAAAAATAAATTTGAGAATCATCAGGATTATAAAATTTCAAAAATACAGATCTTTTTTCTCCTACATAAAATGAGGAAAGTAATAATGAAGGAATATTTTCTGGGAGTTTTTTTAGATAATAATTTGACTGTTCATCCAAAGATAAATCCAATTTTGCCATCACACATTTATTCAATTCATCCTTTTAAAAATTATTGACAATTTTATTATTGTCTACTTGATATATTTTATTTTTATAGAAATCCCAAAGTTAATATTATGATCGATTTTAATAAAGTTTGAACGCGTCCAAGACAAAAGGCGGCGTCGGTATTGAAGTTGGCATGTGCCATAATGTGATTTACTGACCTCCAGATGCGCTCGTTACAATATTAACATACAGTTAATTGTAAAACAAATAAAATAATCAAATATCTTGATTATCGATTTATAATCATAGTATTAGATAGTAATGGGGATTCAATCAACGTATCGGTGCTGACTTGATAGATTGAATCTGACAGGGGAAATGATCAGATAGACATATAGAAAAAGTAATATAACATTTTTACTATAATAACACAAAAGATATTATAATAATATGTTAATAATCGAAAGTTAAATTAAATTAAATTATGTTGTATTCAATTTCAATTGAATATAACTATACTAGTATTAGTATCATAATTATTTACACAACAATATAACAATAACAATAATAACAATCAAACAATCAACCTTTAAGTTATTTTTCTTTTCGATCGTATCTCGCTCTTTCTCTTCTCTCTCTCTTTAGATATCTATCTAGAGGCATACTCAAAAAGATATCTAGAGAGAGATGGGGAGGAGGAGAAATAACTCAATAAACGTTCTTTTGTATTTACACTACAAATGAAACGTAGTTAATTAGCAAATCAACCAACCACACAATAATAATTTAAAATAATATCATTTAATATTTTATATAATATTTTAATAATCATTATCTTAAAATATTATTATTATTATCTATTATTATTATTTTAAATTATTTTGACTCCGGTTGATCCTGCCGGACCCGACTGCTATCAGAGTGGGACTAAGCCATGCGAGTCAACATAGCAATATGTGGCATACGGCTCAGTAACACGTAGTCAACATGCCCAGGGGACGTGGATAACCTCGGGAAACTGAGGATAAACCGCGATAAGTCACTACTTCTGGAATGGGTAATGACTCAAATCTACATGGCCCCTGGATTGGACTGCGGCCGATCAGGCTGTTGGTGAGGTAATGGCCCACCAAACCTGTAACCGGTACGGGCTCTGAGAGGAGGAGCCCGGAGATGGGCACTGAGACAAGGGCCCAGGCCCTATGGGGCGCAGCAGGCGCGAAACCTCTGCAATAGGCGAAAGCCTGACAGGGTTACTCTGAGTGATTTCCGTTAAGGAGATCTTTTGGCACCTCTAAAAATGGTGCAGAATAAGGGGTGGGCAAGTCTGGTGTCAGCCGCCGCGGTAATACCAGCACCCCGAGTGGTCGGGACGTTTATTGGGCCTAAAGCATCCGTAGCCGGTTCTACAAGTCTTCCGTTAAATCCACCTGCTTAACAGATGGGCTGCGGAAGATACTATAGAGCTAGGAGGCGGGAGAGGCAAGCGGTACTCGATGGGTAGGGGTAAAATCCGTTGATCCATTGAAGACCACCAGTGGCGAAGGCGGCTTGCCAGAACGCGCTCGACGGTGAGGGATGAAAGCTGGGGGAGCAAACCGGATTAGATACCCGGGTAGTCCCAGCTGTAAACGATGCAGACTCGGTGATGAGTTGGCTTCTTGCCAACTCAGTGCCGCAGGGAAGCCGTTAAGTTTGCCGCCTGGGGAGTACGGTCGCAAGACTGAAACTTAAAGGAATTGGCGGGGGAGCACCACAAGGGGTGAAGCCTGCGGTTCAATTGGAGTCAACGCCGGAAATCTTACCGGGGGCGACAGCAGAATGAAGGTCAAGCTGAAGACTTTACCAGACAAGCTGAGAGGAGGTGCATGGCCGTCGCCAGCTCGTGCCGTGAGGTGTCCTGTTAAGTCAGGTAACGAGCGAGACCCCTGCCTCTAGTTGCTACCATTATTCTCAGGAGTAGTGGGGCTGAATTAGAGGGACTGCCGTCGCTGAGACGGAGGAAGGAGGGGGCTACGGCAGGTCAGTATGCCCCGAAACCCTCGGGCCACACGCGGGCTGCAATGGTAAGGACAATGAGTATCGATTCCGAAAGGAGGAGGCAATCTCTAAACCTTACCACAGTTATGATTGAGGGCTGAAACTCGCCCTCATGAATATGGAATCCCTAGTAACCGCGTGTCACTATCGCGCGGTGAATACGTCCCTGCTCCTTGCACACACCGCCCGTCGCTTCATCGAAGTTGGTTCTTGGCGAGGTGATGCCTAATTGGTACTATCGAACCTGGGGTCAGCAACGAGGGAGAAGTCGTAACAAGGTGGCCGTAGGGGAACCTGCGGCCGGATCACCTCCTTAGTTATCATACCTTGCAACTCTTTGTTGTTGTTTGAGAACACAAGAAACAAAAGTCGATAAGAAAATAACTACTAACTTTAAGATTGATTGATCTGTTGTTGTTGTTGTTATATAGTTATTGTAAATAATCATCATGTTGCAATAATAGTAGTAGAGATATATTGAATTGATGTATATTGAATATCAACAAATATAATGTAATTAATTTTCATTTATTGTTAACATACAAAATTAGTATCTGTGTAAATATTATAGTAGAAAACAATAGAATAACAATAATTAACCAATCTACGAAATAAATAAAATTATAAGAAAATTATAAATAAATAAATGTATAATTTTATATAATCGTAGAGCTAAATATATTGTCTATCTGATCATTTTATATGTGATATATAGAGTCAGCATAAAAAAAAACACGGATGCAATTCTTTGTCAGAGAAACAGACTGAGGAGTTTGAAGACAAAGGATGAAGATGGCGTAGTAACGAGTTTACAATGATCGTCGTGTATAGGATCAAAAACCATTAAAATTTCAATATATAGTAAAACAAATAAACAGATAATTAAATTTAGAAATTCGCGCAGAAATAAAATAGTATTGAAATTAGTAAATAATGTATATCTGGTTGTAGTGCAGAGTAAAAAATTAAAAAAAGTTAATCCATAGACAATTGAAATAAATTGTTAATACCATCAATTAAAAAAACGAACTGGAACTGGTGCAAAGACGCCGATTGGTGGATGACTCGGCTTGATAAGCGAAGAAGGACGTGGCAAGCTGCGATAAGCCTGGGGTAGGTGCACGCGACCGACGATCCCGGGATGTCCGAATGAGGTCTCTCTAAACACTCCCATGCTTTAATTAGCTAGGGAGAGCGAACCGTCCGAAGTGAAGCATCTGAGTAGGACGAGGAAGAGAAATCAATAGAGATTCCGTTAGTAGCGGCGAGCGAAAGCGGAACAGCCCAAACTGAATCTGTTATGGTAACATAATAGAGATGTGGTGTTACGGTTATAGCGCATAGGATCCTGTCTTTGGAGCTAAAGTGTACTGGAATGTACCGGAATAGAGGGTGATACCCCCGTAAGCAAATGAAGATGGGATTCTGCTATATCCAGAGTAACTGGCCTTGGCAGTGGCCAGTGAAGGTGGGTAAAAGTAGTATCCAAGGCTAAATATTCATCAAGACCGATAGAAAACTAGTACCGTGAGGGAAAGTTGAAAAGTACCCCGGAAGGGGGGTTAAAAGCGCCTGAAACCAATCGGTTACAGACGTGTATGGCTCGAAAGGATTCAATCTAGAGTCATACGTTCCGTCTAGAAACACGGGCCAGGGAGATTGCTGTCATGGCAAGCTTAACCTTTTACAAAGGGAAGGCAAAGGGAAACCGAATTTGCGCATTTTTTCTTTACTGAAAAAAGAGGCAATGGATCTGAAAGGGTCTCAAGTCATGGCAGTAAGGCTAGAAACCGGACGATCTAGTCCTGGATAAGACGAAGGTGAGTGAAAACTCGCTGGAGGTCTGCAAGGGTCCTGACGTGCAAATCGGTCCCCTGATCTGGGATTAGGGGTCAAAAACCAATCTAGTCCGGTGATCGCTAGTTCCCACCGAAGTGGATCGCAGTCCTGCCTTAGCTGAGATGGCCTGTATTGTAGAGCACCGATCGGACGGTAAGGGTTCGAAAGAGCTCGCCATCCATTCGAACTCCGAATATACGGGCGTCGTAGAAGCTAGGAGGCGGGTTTATGTGGGGTAAGCCTCATAACCGAGAGGGGGACAACCCAGACTAAAGTTAAGGTCCCCAAATGTCTACTAAGTGTCAAACCAAAGGGTGTTTTCGAGCAGAGACAGCAGGAAGGTAGGCTCAGAAGCAGCCATTCTTCAAAGAGTGCGTAACAGCTCACCTGCCGAGCTCGAAAGCCCCGAAAATGAACGGGGCTCAAGTAGACTACCGATACTTTAGACCACCGACGATGTCGGTGCGTGGTAGGTGGGCGTAGTGTTTGGGTAGAAGCTGGGCTGTAAAGTCCAGTGGACCGAACTACTAGTGCAGATCCTGGTGGTAGTAACAGCATAGCCGGGTGAGAATCTCGGCGACCGCATGGGCAAGGGTTTCCCGGCAATGCGTCATCAGCCGGGAGTTAGCCGGTCCTAAAAACAACCTCAACAGAATTGTTTGAATGGGAAACTGGTTAATATTCCAGTGCCTTGAGAGTTCGTTAATACCTTTTCTGTCGCTTCCGGATAGGGTAAGCAGAACCGTCGTTCTGTCCAAGTACCTCTAGCTTTGAGGAGTGCCGTAATGGCGAGAATTAAAGCGAGATACGAATGGCCTTCCGCAAGGAGGGTTTACTTGAGTCCAGGAGACAATGAAAGCAGAAATTGGAAGATACTCTCAAGTCCGTACCGAGATCCGACACTGGTGCCCTGGATGAGAAGTCTAAGGTCTATCGGGTATACCGTATGGCAAGGGAACTCGGCAAAATAGCTCCGTACCTATGGTATAAGGAGTGCCTGCAGTTTTTACGAGGAGTAGGGATTGCAGGTCGCAGTGACTAGGGGGTCCCGACTGTTTAATAAAAACACAGGTGGTCGCTAGTCCGAAAGGATGTGTATGGCCTCTGTATCCTGGCCAGTGGCGGTACCTAAAACCTGGGTTCAACCGGGCTAAGGGCCGCTAAACGCCGGGAGTAACTCTGACTCTCTTAAGGTAGCCAAATGCCTTGTCGGGTAAGTTCCGACGTGCATGAATGGAACAACGAGGGCCCCGCTGTCCCTGCCTACAACCCGGTGAAGCCACATAACGTGGACGAACAGTCCACGAACCTCTGTCGGGGAGAGAAGACCCTGTGGAGCTTTACTGCAGCCTGTTGTTGCGATATGGTTGCAAATGCAGAGAGTAGCTGGGAGCCGTTATGGTCAGTTCTCCGGGACTGATCTAGGCAACAGTGTAACACCAGCCATTTGTTACCGTATCGCTAACCTGTTTATACAGGGACATCGGCAGGTGGGCAGTTCGGCTGGGGCGGCACCCCCTTGAAAATGTATCGAGGGGGCCCAAAGATTGGCTCAGGCGGGACAGAACTCCGCCGGTGAGGGCAAAGCCAAAAGCCAGTCTGACTGGATTCCCAATGATACGGGATTCAGAGGCGAAAGCCGGGCTTAGCAATCCATCATGTCCTCACTATTGGGGGCTGGTGGTGACAGAAAAGTTACCCTAGGGATAACAGGCTCGTCGCGGGCGAGAGCTCCCATCGACCCCGCGGTTTGGTACCTCGATGTCGGCTCTTCCCATCCTGGTTCTGCAGCAGGAGCCAAGGGTGGGGCTGCTCGCCCATTAAAGGGGAACGTGAGCTGGGTTTAGACCGTCGTGAGACAGGTCGGTCTCTGCCTGACAGGGGCGTGGTTGTCTGAGGGGAAGTTGCCCCTAGTACGAGAGGAACAGGGCAGCGCAGCCTCTGGTTTATCAGTTGTCCGACAGGGCAAGCTGAGCAGCTAAGCTGTTTAGGATAACTCCTGAAAGCATCTAAGGAGGAAGCCTTTCCCGAGACAAGACAACCTTCCGTAAGGAGAAGGGCGGCCATAGAAGATGGCGTTGATGGAATGGAGGTGTAAGCATCAAGCTTTCGAGCGAGATATTCAGCCTGCCATCACCAATAGCCCAACGCACCTGATAACAACAAACTAAACCGACAGAAGAAAAAAAATATTGTAATAAAGAAAAGTTATGTAAAGTCTATAATATAATATACATTATTACTAATAATTTATTATTTTATGCGTAAAGAATTTCTATTTTTTTGTGTTATTAAAAAGTATTTGTAAAATTTAATATTTAATATTTTAATGGTTTTTGATCAACAAATTTTAGAATATTTCATATAATCCTTTATAAAAAAGATAATGTATTCAGTTTGAGTTCTAATGACCCTAAAAACGAAATAATGGATTTTATAGAAGTATTAGGATATCAGATTAGATATTTAAGAATTAATAATCAAAATTCTAAAGAAACAATAGTATTTCTTCACGGGTTAGGTGCTTCTGCTGAACGCTGGTCAGAAGTAATACCTTTGTTAACGGATTATAATGTAATTATACCAGATATTATTGGTTTTGGATATAGTGCAAAACCACTAGTACATTATCACATAAATTTTTTTCTGAAATTTTTGGATGAATTTTTTCAAAAATTAGAAATTAAAAATCCTATAGGAATAGGCTCTTCTTTTGGGGGCCAGTTAATATTGGAATATTACTTTACAAAAAGGGATTTTTTTAAAAAAATGATACTAGTTTCACCTGCAGGTACTAATGATAAACCTACTCTAGTATTAAGACAGTATATTTTTTCATCTTTATATCCTACGTATGAGAATACTGAAAGAGCATTTAAAACCATGGCATCTAAAAACTACCAAGTAAAGGATTCAACAGTTAAAGATTTTGTTAACAGGATGAAGCTACCCAATGCAAAACATTCTTTAATATCGACCCTTTTGGCATTACGAAAATATAATGATTTACAAGAAAATTTCCAAAAAATTAAAATACCTACTTTAGTAATATGGGGAAGTGAGGATAACTTTATCCCTATTGAAAATCTCGAATATTTTAAAGGAATTCCATCAATCGAAACTTGCATTATGGAAGATTGTGGTCACTCACCTTTTGTCGAAAGACCTTTAACTTTTTATAAAATTATAAAAAATTTTATAGATACTTGATACATTCTATAATAAAAATATTCAACATTTAAATTTTGTTAAGATAAACCAATTTTATGAGTAATGAGGATGAAGAAAATAAAAATATAGATTTTAAAAAATCAATGGAAAAAGCTACTGAATTTCAACAGAATTTATTGCGAGAATTCTCTACGATTCAATATAATGCTTTTCAGAATATGTTTTCATCGTTACAAGGGTTTACAAATTATAATGCGATGTTTAAAACAAATGTTCAGACAGGCGGCAGAATTTCAATACCTGAGGCAGAAAGACAGGCTCTAGGAATTGAAGAGGGAGATATCAGTACAGGTTATAATTATTCCATTAACCAGGAAAAAGAAGAATGCTGGTACAGCGTAAACAAAGACTTAGTGTGTTCGAATCCATTTAGCAATCTTGGGTAGAACCATTTTTTGAGAAAAACCACTAGCAATCAATCCCACATGGCCGGTCGGAAATTTCATTAAACTTTTCTCAGAACTAGATACAAGATTATTGAGAGAGATACTGCAATCAGGGGTTACAAGATGATCGGCCTCGGCTACAACATTTAAAAGTGGAACATTAATATTTGATAAATTTATCTTATTTTCACCTACAATCATTTTATTTTTTGCGAATAGATTCTGTTGATATATATCTTTGACCCATTGTCTAAATGCTTCGCCAGCTATGGGCGGTGTATCGTATAACCATTTTTCTATTCTCAAAAAATTTTGTACGAAATTCTCATCTTCTAAATTATTAAATAAATTCAAATATTTACTGACTCCCTGTTTAAAAGGTTTTAGCGATGCAAAAACTAAATACAATAACTCGTATGGAAAGTTTTCATGCATAGAGAGCACTTTGTCGATATCCATATGATGTGCCATGTTTCTTATGACCGATTTATCTTTTTCAGAATCGACAATTGGTGCAATGGTAATTAAATTTTTGATATTCTTTTGATAAATAGAGGAGTACATCAAAGACATTGTTGCACCCATGCAGTACCCCTGTAGTGAAATCTGTTCAACATTTTCTATATTTTTAACTTTTTCTACACATTCATAAATAAAATTATTAACATAATCATCAATAGTAGTATATTTATCTAATTTTGATGGTGCTTTCCAATCTAACAAATAAACATTAATTCCTTGTTCGAGTAAACTCCTTACCCAACTTTTATCTTGTTGTAAATCTAAAATATATGATTTATTTATTAAAGCATAAACAATTAATAAAGGGTATTTGTATGATTGTTCTGTAATGGGTTTGTAATGCAATAATCGATAAAGAGGAGTTTCCTTTACTATTTCGTAATCGGTTAATCCGGTTTTTATATTTTCAATATTTGATAATAATTTTTTGATTTTATTTACTTTTATTAAATTATCCGGATCTTTTATAAAAGTAAAATAATCCTTCATTAAATAATCCAATAATAATTTATTCATTTTTTTTCTCGGTTAATTTTTTTTTAATTTCCAATGATAATTTTTTTATTTCGTGAAGATTATAAAATAATGAATCCTTTTCTTCTTTTGTTAATATTTGCTGTGATCGTCCAAATAAAAGAGGATTTGTATCAAAGAATCGTTGGTAACTTTTAATTAAATCTATTATAGAATTTGCCAAGTTGTTATAAGTTATGGAAAATTCCGGAGATTCAAACATTGATGAAAATACATCTTCAAAACTGTTTATTATTATTTTTCTAAATTCATTAGATGTTATATTTTCTTCTTTTGAAGATGCGGATACTTTATTCAAGGCCGCAAAATATGCATTTATCATACTTGATAAATAAAAATTAAGATTAGTTTGATATTTTATTAATAAATTACCATGTTCTTTTAAAGAATTTAAATTGATGTTAGGATCATTCATTACTGAAGTAAAGGGTCCTAAAGCAGTGATATTGTTTAGTTCAGTCATTTGCTTGAAAAAATTTTCAACAATAGTTTTAAATCCATCACTGTCTGAATTAATATTCTTATCGCTTTTCTCTCCATTAGTATTATTGCTATTTAATTGCAAATATTCTTCACCCCCTACTAGAATATTTCATTGTTATGATAAGTTGTATCGTCAATGGTTATCTTTACTCTATATCATTATATATCCTTTTTATATATAAGCCTAACAATTTTATAAGGTAAATCTACCAAGAGGTCTGGGGTCCGTAGCTCAGCATGGATAGAGCGCCTGCCTTCTATCTTTCTGGAAGTAAGCCGGAAGTCGAGGGATCGAAGCCCTCCGGGCCCGTTACGATAATGGCTCTTTTAAATGAGTTCTATTAAATATAAGGTATAAAGGAAAAAGTGGTAGAAAACCAAAATAATAATGGTATAGGACAAGACTTATGGTCACTGTATTTTATGCGATGAAATCGCCTGTGACAAGAGAAATGTATCAGAAGAGGCTAGAAAAATTCTTCAACTATATAAGTCATAGAAGGAAAAATAATAGAGGAAAAAAATAAGGCTTTTGTAAAAAGAGCAAAGAATGAAGGTAATGATTGGACCTTTAACAGTATATTAAAATTCATGCAATTTCAATTAGATAGAGTAAACAAAAAAGAAACAACAGGTTCAACAGTAGGAAATTATTTAAAAAGCATAAAGGTATTTTGCGAAATGGCAGAGTTTTCAATTGCTTGGAAAAAGATTTCAAGAGGATTACCAAGAGCCATAAACTATTCGGATGATATGATCCCGACTATTGAAGAAATCAGAAACTTGTTAGAGTATCCAGATAGAAGAATAAAGGCCATCATCTACACTATTGCATCTTCAGGTATTCGCCTTGGTGCATGGAATTATTTAAAATGGGGACACATTAGGCCGATAGAGAAAGAGGAGGAAGTCGTTGCGGCCAAAATTATCATCTACGGAGAAGAAGAGGATGAATATTTTTCATTTATATCAATAGAATAGCCAAATCAGTATCAAAATTAAAGCTTAAAAAATATTGTAGATGCAGACGATGCCAGAGAATCTTTGGAATTTTTGAACGCTGTTATATACCAGTATACAGAATCAACTGTTTTTATTCCTGATGATCCTAAAAATATTGCCATTTCTGTTTTTAAGATATATTAAAACCTCATCTATAGGTTATTCACTTGAAGAGCTAACCAAAACAGCATGCGAAAAAAATGAGTATGTAAAATCCTATCTTTTAGGTAACAAAAATAATTCTAATCATTTGCTAAAACTTGACAATAATAGAAAGCTACGAAGTGTCTATGAATTGCTAATTGAAAATAGTCATATAGATAGAGTAAAAGAGAAACCAATTGTACTACAATGCATTAACCCAAATCCTCTATCTGACACAACTGACATTCCTAACAATAAAATGATATTTCAATGTAAACAACAATGGTGATAAAACCATTCGGATGTGTCAGATATGTCAGATAAAAAATATTATCCATTCACAGAAGAAAGTAGTATGATATTTCAAGTTTAGTACAACGGTCACTGATCCAAAAGAAGAGGCATCATGAACCGAAGCATAATAGACATCCTCATTCTGAACTAGTAGAGTGGAGGATAGCGCAGCTAAACCCTCGTATACGGTCAAAACGCACCTAGAAGCAGCACACAAGTACATCTCCCAAGCATAACATCAACCTCACAAATGTACAATTTCATTTCATTTTGTAATCCCTTGTGCTATTACCAATAGATTATACTTACAGTCTACCGATTAAATGCATTAGTCTTGTTTGCTCATCCCGTGCATCTGCTATAGGCACAATAGTTACCATCAATTCCCCCAAACCTGCATCTAAAAGTTCTTTAAATCTCGCAGCAATAGTAGATTCGCTACCTGAGATAACCAAACTGTTTACAAGAGCATCAGGCACAATAGTTTCATTACCACCACCATCATCTGTTGTTATTGGAAAACCTGCATCGCTGAACATTTTAGCATAAAAAGGAAGCTTTGTATAATAACCAAGCATTTGACGTCCTTTTTCTAATATTAAAGGACCATCTTGGCTTAGGGCTACTAGTACATGTGCTACTAATGGAGGTTCTGAGCGACCACTAGATGAAGATGCTGTTGCTGCTGATTTACGTAATGCCGGCAGTCCAGTTTTAAGCAAATACTGCAACAGGACATAACCATGAAAGAGCACCATCGCTGATTTCTCCAGCCAATAGAAAGGCCTTCTCACCTAGTGTAGAAATCAACAATGGAATCTTTGCTGTTCGTGACATTTCGGCTACGACATTAAAAAAGCGTCCATGATGATTGACCTTTCCTTCCCAGAGAGCTGCACGTAATACTTGCAAATATTCTCGCATGTAAGGTAATGGTGATGTCTGGGATAATCCATAAACACCCTCTATCAGAGGACGATGACTAGGTCCTATTCCCAGACGAAATCTACCCGGTGCAATATCATCTATAGCCAAAGCCTGCTGTGCCAGAGCTAATGGATGACGTAGATAAATAGGGATAATAGCAGTTCCCAATCGCACTACAGATGTTTTTGCTGCCGCTGATGCAAAAATAGTTGTTGTATCGGGGCTAAAAGGACTCTGTGTCATCCAAATTTGTCTTACTCCTGCTGCTTCGGCGGTAGTAATCGTTGTTACTGCTGCCGCCGCATTAATTCCATCGACTACAAGTCCTACTCGCTCTCGTAGAGGTTGATGATGATCCTGCAAATGAACCTTGTAAATCTGAATCTTGAATATTTTTATCATCCATAAAATATTTGTGACTGATATCTATTTTTTCGTTTAATCATTTAGTGAGGGGGAAAAATATGATGGTAGTTTCAGGCTTGATAACTTGTTGTTTTCTTGTTCTTTTAATACCGCATCAAAACGCACATTTCCATTGGTTACTCTTCCATAAGCCTCTGCAATAACATGTCTGATATTGTATTGGTCTTGTTCCCGCAACCTCTTTACCCTTGCTGAATAAAGGAGTTATATCAGCAGTATTCTTGGTATCGGCTACCTGTTGAGCTATTAACAATGATCGTATCCTTGTAATTGTGTATTACATCTTGTCTCGATCCTTCTCTTCCTATATTAAACGGGTTACCCCACTTGAGTGGGCTGCCAATATAAACATCATAAGGCTCTTTTTTGCAATGAACTGCACATATTTTACCATCATCCATCATAGGTAATTCTATAATCGATGAATGCTCGGGATTTTTTCGCCCTGTTTTATTAAATGAGTATCTAGAACAAAACGTCTGTAGAGGCCAATTAATTTGACAGCAAACACCTAGTCTTTTGGTTCAAGTTGATGCTTGTAAATCCAGTATCAGGGTATAATCTTTGAAAATATTATACTCTATATCCAATATTATATAAAAAACACTATAGTTGCTCTATTACATTTAATTGATTTTTGTTATTGGGAAGAAACATTCGGTGGAATATAATTGGCGATAGGAGAGCCATGATGATGGACAAGTAACCACTTGTTTTGCTCATTTTGCTCAAATATATTAGTAGCATTAACACCAATCTTGATCACTTGCCCATTTTCTAAAGTTGTTTCAATATTCTCTAGACACACTACTAGTGCTGCTGCAATATTATGATCAAAGAATCTTATGTTTGTGTTTGTTATTACAAATCTTATATTCTGTGTATTGTTAAAAATGGTTATCCAACTTTCTCGTACTGCTAACCAGCCTCTAAATAAATCCCAACCTGGATGTATGCAGACAACATAATCATCATGTTTCCATATCTTGTCTATCCTTTCTATAGAAAGATTTTCAAAAGTTTGATAGAATTCAGTATTAACCTTATTTATTTCATGTATAACTTCATCTTTTTGCATCTGTAGGATATACTTTAAGATGCAAGTATTTGAAGAGGCAGTAGCATTAAAACTGTTGGTGCTGTAGTAGCTTGTACATCTCTTCTAAATAAATTATATAAAAATCTTGGATATTCATTATGTTGCTAATACATTCATAGTAGAGAATATCAATTTAAAAAGTATAGTGATCACATTCGACTTAAAGATCCTGAACGCAATAAAGCAAAACTAATAGAAATGACACAAGGAGAGTATATGGATAAAGATGAAAACAAGAATCGTCAAGACATCACTATAGAAATTGGATATACCGCATACTAAATTTTCATTTTGATTATCTACGATTTGTAAGAGTGGATGTTATTAGCTTTTCATATGCCATGAACTCTAAAACGACTTTCCGCTATTCTTCCACCCTATAGACCAATAAAGAAAGAAGGATTAAGTAAAGTGGGCATAACAGAATTGGTAGAAAATCAGCAAGACCTCAAATTTCTTGAAAGAAGAGTTGAACTATATAATGAGCATATAACAAGACATTAATCGCGGGTTAGATATCTAGAGCAAGTGTATGATAATCTCAAATCAAGGATAGATAACTATGATTATACATCGTCATTATAAATAATCTTAATGTCATGACAAAAATTGTATTTTGGTCTCAATATCTTTTCAAAAGATTCATGTATTTCTCTATGTTCATATACTGTGTTTGACCATCTATCACCACAATAAACTAATACACTGATAATACATCTTCTTGAGTCACAATCTGTATAAACATTACTCTTTTATTTTATCTTCCTGGTTCTATACAATCATAAAAATTATCTGCCAGAGATTGGCAAAAGTGGTGTATATACGTGTTTAAGCTCGTCATAATCATACATCAAGCTCTTTAAAGAGATTGAATTCCTCAAAACTAAAATCAGTTTGATCATTTAGCTGTGTTATATATCCGCTTCTAATAGTCCCTGTTTTGTGATAATAGTCTTTTAGTTCTTTTAATAATACATCCCTATCCTTAAGATTTTCTATTCTATTAATTTCACTATCACTTCCTATAGATACCATCTTGTAATATGGTCTAATACATTCTAAAAATATGGCTTCATCTATTATTTTACCATGGGGTGATATAACACCAGTGTAACTCATTATCAAGCCCACTGCACATCTTTCCTTAGATCCGACACAAAACAAATTTTGAACTTTTGAGAATCTGTTTGTTTTTATACAATCATCAAACATCTTCCATATCTTATCATATCTTAGATTAATCTCCGGTGCAACTTGCAGACTCATCATATTCAAGCATCAATCTCCTTGAGTAAAAATCTCAATGCTATAAATGACATAAATCTATTATTAAGTGCTACTAGATGCCCCAGTTTCAATTACTCCTTTATTTTTATGAATCTTTTAGTTCATCCATTAAAAATTCTTTTGATAATATGTTTTTGTAGTCTTTTCCATGCCTGCATTGTTTCATAGTCCAAAGATTTAATGTCATCTTTCTTTAAATTGCCATACTGGCTGTATTGACGTTCAAACCCTCTTTGAATTTTTGAGAACAGTTTAGTCGATACACAATCTTTCGGTATCCCTGTACCATTAATTTCTCCTCCGTTAGGCGTTGAATGGCTGAACAACGAATTGACACATTGAAGAGTATTCTTGTCAGGTTTAATGGAACCAGTAGATCACTTTGGAATAGATTTGCTAATGTGGAAACATTTGAAGAAATAAACAGATTTTCGCGGAAAGCATTGATAAAAACGAAGGATATAGTTCATGCACATGGTTTTGAATTGCTCTATGCCGGTACAGATTCTGTATTTCTAAAGAAAACCGGCGCGCCAATTGAAGATTATGACACCGTTAAGAATATACTCAATAGAAACCGGTATTCCGATTTCCATTGAACAAAATTACAAATTTCTTATGCTGCTTCCGCTAAAAGCAAGTGAATCTATTACGTACTAAAACAATATTTTGGAATTACTCATTCTAAAGAGTTAATGGCCCGGGGAACTGAAATCATAAGAAATGCAACAACTAATCCAGCATGGTTCTGTTCGTATTGAGTAAAAGTCCTTGAGGACCGGTTTCTAGGAAAGTCCTAATACCTAGTCCCTACATGGCCCTGACAGAATCATTACATCACCAAAGACTAAAACAATGGTGTTTGTGATGTGATGTATGTCGAGGTGTATGGCGAAGTAGGCCTTTGTCCTAATGTCGCAATGAGATTATTCGTCTGGTTGTTTCTGTATATGGTAGTAGTAATTTTTTCTCCGGGGGATTTATTGTCTTGAATGTAAGACAACAAGTCATGGGTACTTTTGATAGGTATGCCATCGACTGTTGTAATGATATCACCGTTAAGGGCTTGATGTATTCCTTTAATCCCAGCCTTGTCTGCCGGTCCGCCATTGACCAATGAATCAACAGGAACTCCTCTAAAGTTTGGACCAATACCGAGTTCTCGATTCAGCTCAAGATTTAAGGTGATAGATAAGATATGAAGAAATTATTAGCAATAGTAGGAGCATTGATAACAGGCGGAATAACAGTAGCAATAGCTAGTTTGACACCTCAGGCCGTGGAAGCTGGAATGAGATTCAATTAAGGTGAAAATGCATGCAGTAAAATATTAGCCGTAATAGGCGCATTAATCACTGGTGGCTTAGCCGTTGTAGCATCTAGCACTACACACGTAGTAGCTCATTGGCATCAGCACTAAATTAACTTTTTTTATTTTTTTGCCTATCTTATCAAGTTTATAAAATTTTTATCAAACCATTGTCTTGTTATATCTGCCTACCTTCTCCATTATCCCTTCTTCCTCATCAAATAAATGACCTGCTTTTGGGATAATTATCAAGTCTTTATGTTTTGTATTTTTTAATTGCTTTAGTGCTTTTTTATTTAAAGATATTATCTCTTTCGAATCCTTTGCTCCAACTATGAGCAGAGTTGCAGCCTTGACATTTTTCAAAGCATCAGAACCAGCTAAATCCAGTCTCCCTCCTTTGAAACTATTGCATATATTTTATTTGACAGTATGGATTAGATGCGATGCACAGGCTTCTATTGCTGCTGCAGCACCAGTGCTTGCTCCAAAATATCCTATTGGTAAATCTTTAACTTTCTGCTGCTAGCTCTGCTATACCATTGTTATCATCCATTATCCAATTAGTTATAATTGTTAATCTACTAGATAGAAGATGTATGTTAAACTTGTTCAGTACAATACCTGGAAACCTGTCCATCACCTTTTGACTTTTAATATCTGAATCTTGCTCTTCTAGTGTAAGCAAGTCGGAAAGCAATGTTGCAAATCCATTGTCATTTAAAATACTTGCTACATAATTATTCCTAGGACTTGATACTATTACTGCCACTTCCATGAGCAAATATTATTAAAGATTTAGGATTTGAAGGAATGTTCAAAATGCCTTTTAGAGATTCATTATTTGGTATATGGTATATCTATTTCCATATCTTTAGCATCTGCTCTGTCAAATTAAATAGTTGTATTACTGGCTTTATTTGTAGGGGCATTGTTTTTTATAATGTTGATATACCGTCATAATTGTCTCGCTTTTTTCTAAGAGCATCTATTTCCAGTTCTAATTGCTGTTTCTCTAATCACAAGTCTTGTGTGCGCTCAAGATAGATATTCATACGCTGGTAAAATTCAACAAATTTATCTTGATTTTCCAACAATCTGTTAGCATCTTTGTTCAACCCATGTTTCTTGATGAGTCCATAAAGATGAGAGAAAGGCGAAAAGTCATCCTTCAATTCGTCATATAATGCTACTAAACCTATCCTTCTCGTTAATCGTAAATAATCTCTATGGCAATCCGCATAAAGAAAGGTTAATATGAATATGATTAATTTTTAATATTTTCCACGGGTTAAACAACAGATACATGGCTAATGCTTTGGTCAGAAAGATGATATTTAAATCGAAAACTAGTATAGATATATTATGGATAATTCATCAAAAATTGGTGTCTTTTGTATATTTTCCAAAAACCTTTGATTGAACGGTCCTTGTATAAATAATAACGAGGTATTATAGTCCCTATCGTGAAAGGCTATGGACGAATTCCTTTTTTCTATCTTTTATTTCGACCACCATGAGAATATGAATAGTGAAATATATCTATTACTATTTGTTATTACATCCTTACATCTTACGCCATCCTGCTCCAGTTTCCTTCCTTTTCAATAGGACTATCATCCTCCCCAGCCACTTTGCGAATGATCTTGCCAATATCTTTGAGAGATATGTCAACGGCCTTGGCGATTTCCCTTGTAGTCTTTCCTTCACTGACTAGTTTTAAAACCTGTTTTTCTTTTTCCTTTTTTCTTACAAGAAGTAATGACACACAGCATTAGATCTAGAAATTCAATTAAAAACATCTGATGTCTATAAATCCTTGATTTTTGTTTCATTTCTGGGTATGATTATTGCCTTTCCAACCTCTATATCACAAGTATCATGGTCTTGAATGAAATTATAAAGACCAATATTCGTATATACTCAAACAACCTCGGTCAAGGTTGATCTATTTCCTATTCCTGGAGTACTTGGTGAACAAATGAGATCGCAATCGATCCTTCACCCACTGCAGATGCAACACGTTTAATACTGTCAGCTCGCACGTCGCCAACTGCAAAAACACCAGGTAAACTGGTTTCAAGCAAGTAAGGCTGCCGAGCAAGTGGCCATTCTGCCGCACTCAGATCTTCCACAGAAAGATCACGACCGGTTTTGATGAAACCTTTATTGTTGAGGGCTATGCAGCCATCAAGCCAACGAGTGTTTGGAACAGCACCAGTCATGATGAAAACGTGATGAATGTTAAAAGCCTCAGTATGACCCGTTTTATTACTTTGCAATATAACAGATTGGAGATGATTTTCTCCTTCAAGTGATATGACTTCAGTATTAGTATGCAATAAAATGTTGGGCGTCTCATCTATTCGACGTATAAGATAACGTGACATGCTTTGGGCTAAACCGCCGGATCTAACGAGTAGATGTACACGCTTTGTTGTCTGAGATAGAAAGACAGCCGCCTGTCCTGCGGAATTTCCTCCACCGACCACAATTACTTCTTCTCCCGAACATAACTGAGACTCCATAAAGGTTGCGCCGTAATAGACTCCTGCACCTTCAAAGTGTGACAAGTTTTTTAATTGTGGCTTTCGATATTCTGCACCAGATGCAATCACTATTGTGCGAGTTGGAATTTGACCACCGTTTTCTAATTCAACTATGTAAGGTTTGCGATTGCAGAGAAGCCTTGTACCCTTGGAAATAAGTATTTCTGCACCAAACTTCTGTGCCTGATGATATGCTCTCGCTGCAAGCTCTTGACCTGAGATACCGGTAGGAAATCCCAAGTAATTTTCAATTTTCGAGCTTGAACCTGCCTGACCACCTGGGGAATATGCATCGAGTACTAGAACATCAAGCCCTTCGGAAGCACCATATACAGCCGCAGCCAATCCTGATGGACCTGCCCCTATAATCACAAGATCTCGCACCTGAGTTTTGTCAACAGATTCATTAAAGCCAAGACAGTCTGCAATTTGTTGGTTACTTGGACTATGAAGTCCAACTTTGCCCTGACATATCATTACAGGTATCTCTTTTGCGGTAATATGAAAACTGTCTAGGAGATTCTGAACATCCTGATCTCGCTCAAGGTCTATGTATGAATAGGGATGTCCATTACGTATGAGGAACTCTTTGATACGAAAAGTAGCCGATGAATGTGTGGATCCAATGAGAACAACATCGCCTGTGCCAGAAGCTACGAGCTCCACTCTGCGCAGAATAAAAGCCCGCATAATAATTTCACCAAGTTCAGAGTCGCTCTGTAACAAACTCATCATGTTTTGACGGTCAACTTGTATCACTTTGCTTGGTTTGATAGCACGTATTCGAACTATTGATCGCCGTCCAGAAAGCATGTTAACCTCTCCTGTGAATTCGGCAGAGCTGTGTAAAGTAATAAGGGTCTCAACGAGCCACCAGATGGGCGCACAACCTCAAGCTCGCCAGAAACCACTACAAAAAATGGGATAGTATTATCTCCCTGTTCAACTAAAACTTCTCCAACATCAACTGTTCGCTTGTTCCCACGTGCTTCAACTCGACTAATTTGCGGAGGAGTTAATTTTGGAAATATTTGCTCTTTACGAGCTCTTGTTATAGGAAGGCTCTCTTTAGATGTATCACTCATAAATATAGTTCCCCCTGTAACTGCTTTTCCCAAACCATGTCTCTGATTTTCAGATTCATATAATCCGATTTAGATATTGTGCGATTTAAAACAGTGATAAATAATTCGTAGTTTGTTTGATTTTGCAAGACGATAATCATATTTGTAGTTTGTAATCATTGTTATTATTCCTTGTATCAGACCAGTAGTCAACAATAAATTCAAATTTAATATCAAATCGATATCTTTCAACCGATCTGCTTGCAAAGTGCGGGTACACCGCGGTTGCCTATTAATTTGATAGAATTCATGAGCTATTCGTGGGAGAAAGAGGCAGGATTCATCATAAAAGTGATACAGGATAAACCCTTTTCGTCTCGAATGGTGATCAGAGCACATATCAACGGTGAAACATAATGAACTCTGCTTTGTTACAAATGTTCTTGTTCGCTCATGGATTATAACCATATTCATGATTTTGTCTTTAAATGACATACTAAATCAATTATGTAAGTGCAAGTAAATAACCATTGATATGATCCTCCGGGACACCTCAGGGTTGGAACCAGCCAAATAACAGGATTGTCATCATGACAATAAAGCCCTCGCTTATGCATGTTTATTGAAGAAATAAACAGCAAAGATCGCAATAATCTACATCAAACCAATCATGTCTACAGAATTAAACTAAATTTTCATCATTAAGCGTAAATAAAGTAACTTATTTACTACCGTATGAATTCCTTTACCTATAGATGTTAGCCTTGGTGATGTGATATGCATAAAGCCTCATTGACTTCGATAATATGTCCTCCCTCATGGTAATAAATGATCTAACCTATGCATAGAGGAATCCCTTCTTAAAAACCAAGGGTTCAAATCCCAATCTTCCCTTGGTTTTCGGCATAAAAAAGTAGAATTAATAATAATTTAACATGTGTTTGTTTCAAAGTTGGAGAAGATTAAAGTTTTTTTTAGGACTTAAATTTGGAGGCCCATCTTACTCTAAAGATATTGAGAATTCGATCAAATTATTCTATTCATAACCGAAACTAAAAAATTAATGTTCTAATGGGATTGATCACAAAATAAAAACTTGATATATTACTGGAAATTTATATATTTACATTCGCTATATTAATTCAAGATAATTTTAAAAGATAGCCTATAAGAATTCTTTAAGTGGACATAATTATATGCAAAGAATAACAATCCTTCAATATCGTTTTACCCTATTGTCATTGTTTTTGTTGATTTCTAATGTTAATTTATTATCCATCTTATTTCTGCATATAGGAAATAATAATATTGCGATGGCAGAACAACAACAAATACAACAGCAACAGCAGCAAACAAGGCAGGGGGCTCCGCTTGCAATAGTACCCGGACTTACAGGAAACATTCTTGCTACAGTTTCTTTCCTGATAGGAACATCATCATTTATTTTAGGTTTGAGAATTCAAAGTGCATCAAGGAGTGCGTCACCATCTTCAACCCCAACAACACAATCAACATTATCATCATCAACAATTAACAAATATTTTGATTTTTTGATATTTGCGCTTAGTTATACCATCAATAGTAATAAATGTATACGGAATACTCCTGATTGGAAGCCATTTATACCCAGAAGATACTCCTTATTTGCTACTTCTTTTTGTTCTTTTCATACCAATGAGCGTAATATTATTTTTAGTAAAAAAGTTACATGGATAGGATATTTGCAACATAAAGGAGTCTACGACATTTAGATTGGATGGACTACAAGAAAAATAATAAAACAAATTACACTGAAATAATAGTGATACTCATGTTGATTAGGTGTTATAAAACAGCGAAACTGTCAATGTAAATACCGCTTACAGTAAGAAGCCACATAAGATTGAAACAGGAATTGATAAAAACAGAATTACAGTTTTTTTGGACAAATCAGAGATAGACTTGTAATTATACATTGCTATAATAAGTATTAAAATCCTGTCGGATATCTTCGCTATAGCACCTTTAGAGTTAAATCATGTTGAACGTCAACAATAAGAAGAGCAGAATGTTTTGGATGAGGAACCATATGATCTTAGTTCCTCATGATATATTACTAATCTATTAATTTGATTATATAATATGGTATAAAAATACAGTTTCCATGATGATTGAAAATAGAATAAATAATGTCCACTTAAATAACATAGTTTGACCATTATAATCGATATACTCCACCTTAGTTACACCATTCAGTATATCAATCTATTAGAGAAGAAGAATAACAAAGACCTTTTATAATTCTCGATTCGTTTATGATGTATCGGATGGTTTTGTTTTTAAAATGGTTATCATTACCTGGTGATGCAAATCTATGGACAATAAGGCTTTAACAACAACAGCAATATATCTTGATAAGGTAACAAAACGTTTTGGAGATTTTACGGCTATAGATAACCTAAATCTTGCTGTAAAATATGGAGAAATTTTTGGCCTACTTGGACCTAATGGCTCTGGAAAAACCACTACAATCAATTTGATAAGTGGGCTTTCAAAACCTACGTCTGGCACTATAAGAATACTTGGATATGATGTATTACATGAGACAAAATCGATCTATGCAGTATTGGGAACGGTACCCAAGAAACTGCACTTTATGAGGAACTTGATGCTTGGACCAATATGTCCCTACATGCTGATCTTTATGGCATATCTAGGTCAAAACGTGACAAGAGCATCACAGATATGCTCAATCTAGTAGAATTATCTGATCGAAGCAATAGTCGTGTTAGTACTTTTTCAGGTGGGATGAAGCGTAGACTAGCCCTCGCCCGTGCGCTGCTTCATGAACCTAAACTTTTGTATCTTGATGAACCCACGTTAGGAGTAGATGTCCAGAGCCGTAGAGCTATCTGGAACTATATACTTGATCTTAAGAAAAATGGTAAGACGGTTATTTTGACTACAAACTATCTTGAAGAAGCTAATGCCTTGTGTGATAGAGTAGCCATTGTTGATAAAGGAAAACTCGTTGTATTAGATACACCTTCCAATCTTAAAAGGAGATATGGCGATACAATAATAGACATAGAAACCACCCACATCCTTTCCCAAAGTCTTTTACAAAAGATTCGTTTGCTTAGTGGAGTTAGTAAGGTTATACAGAATGAACACAGAATAAAAGTAACAATAAGTGGTGATGCCAGTGATGATGGCGATGAAAATAATGGATCTACGACAGGTCGTCTCATTATGCTCATAACCCAAGAAACGAATCTCAAGACAATCTTACAAAGAGACCCTAACCTTGAAGAAATATTCTTAAGTTTGACAGGTAGCGGATTGAGAGATTAGATTAGAAACGGTAGTTAGCAATAATAGGAAAGAGGAAAGATGAGGGAATGTAAATGAGAAATAATAAGAGAGATAGAAGAAATATCAATTGCTCGATTAAAAACAATTTTCGGGTTATCTGGTCAATGGCACTAAAGGATATCCAAAGTTCCCTTACAGAGCGTGCCTTTATGATAACAAGTATTATTATTCCTATTAATTTTTTATTGCTTTTTCTTTTATTTGCACTAACAGGCGGCCAAGCACCTATCGCTATAGTTACAGAAGGTCATGGCCAATATTCACAACAGTTTATTTCAGCAATGGCTAATTCTCATTCTTTTATTATACATCAAACTTCTGCGAAACAGGGACTTGAAATGATGCGACAAGGTCAAATTGTTGCTATAGTAACTTTACCAAGTAACTTTGATGAAGCAATACAGAAACATCAAAAAATACAATTGCCAGTTATTATCAATAACCTTGAAACCGATTTTACAAATGATATACGTAGAGCATGTACCATTGGCTATAACATCATTCTATGCAAATGCTTTTCCAGGTCAAGTAGTAGTTAAAGCTCAAGAAATAGATACTTATTCTCAGGATACAGGATATGTAGAGTATTTAGTTGTAAGTCTTATGGTTGTAAGTGTTATGCTAGGAGGATTACTTCAAGGAGGATCAAACGCTGCTAGAGAATATGAGAAAGGGACAATAAAGGAAATATTGCTTGCGCCTGTTAGTATCTGGGCTATCCAAATCGGAAAGGTACTGGGGGCCCTTTTTCTAAATTCACTTGCTGTTGCAGTCATATTAGTAGTGATTGTATTTTTACTTGGGGTTTGGCCAATACATTGGGATGAATTACTGATTTTTATTTTTTTACTTATGGTAATGTTTGTAGCATTGGGTTCGCTCATTGGCACCCTTTTTCGCCGTAGACAGGCGGTAATTCCATTTAGTATTGGCCTAGCAATACCAATATTCTTTCTTAGCGGTGCTTTTGGCCCTGCTACTTGGGGAGATCCTATTACTGCAACTATAACCCAATTTCAACCAGTATACTATGGAATTGCCATATTTCAACATGCTTTCCATAACTTTACAACTACTTCTACCGGATCTCTATTGGATGGATTGATATTAGTAGGCTTTGCAATAGTATCTGTAAGTTTGAGTTCTATTGCTCTTAACAGAAGTAGAACAAGGGGAATTGTACATTGATGAATATATCATTATTTTATGCCATTTTAGCAATAGTACGCAAGGATATTTCTGTATGGTTTAGGCAACCAACAGCGATAGCCGCTACAATCCTTCCAGCCATTGCTTTCATGGTGATTTTATATTTTGGTGCTCAAGCGGTAGGTCGCAATCCTGTAGCAATAGTAAGTACAAGATGATGGACCTCATGCTCAGGAACTAGTAAATATTCTTAATGATTCAGATGCTTTCCGTGTAAGCTATGATAACCTCTATGTCTCAAAAGGCTGAGGAAGCACTAAACCAAATCAAGGTGGCTGCAGTAATAACCATACCACCTAACTTTGATACAGCATTTGACAATCACAACCCTGATCCTGTTCTTATTCACATTAATAATCTAAATCTTGACTTTACAAATGACCTTCGTCGTTCTTTGCCGACTGCCATTACAGAGTTCTATTCTGAAAAGACCAACCAGGGCAGCAGCAATAATTCCATTAATCCAATCAATATCAATGTAAATGAGACAGATTTGCGAAATCAGGATATTGACATCCTTAGATTTGAAATTGTACCGAATTTGGTGCTTTTGTTAACTACTGCAGGAATAGTAAATGCGGGATTGGCTACTGCAAGAGAATGGGAAGATTTAACTATCAAGGAACTTTTGCTGGCTCCAATTTCAAGAACAAGTTTAATTATTGCCAAAATGTTATCAGGTTGGTTTACTACGCTTATTGTAGCCTCTACTGTAATTGGATTAGGATCTGTTACAGGTTATCTAAAGCCGGATGGTCTATTGTATTGGATGACTATGATTGCAATAGTTCTCTTAATTGCTTTAGCTAGGACCTGGTTTGGGTGTAGTGATAGGATTTGCAACCCGTAAATTTCAACGAGTTACAGCGATTGGTATCCCTCTTTCTATCGATCTATTTTTTCTTAGTGGTGGTATTAGTATAGCAGCCTTTCTTCCCCCCTGGCTTCAGACGATATCTCATTTCATTCCTACCTATTACGGAACTCATGCCCTGGAAATGGCTATTTTTTATAGCTCAACTGAGGGATTAACAGCAGATATAACAGTACTTGCAGTAACGGCCGCTGTAGTCTGGAATACTTGGCGTATTGTCATTACGAAGAGGCATGTTAACCACAAATTGAATATTCATTTGACATTGTAACTAATTTTTTGATTGCAAACTGAAAACAATATAGCAAAGTAGATGTAATGATTTCCTTTAAATATATTTTTTATTTATTTAATGCATTTACAAATTGAGGATCTACCAAATCATCGATATTTGGATATTCACTAATGACTCCTCTTTCACTATAAAATTTGGCAATATCGTTTGCCAGATACATACAAGGATGTTGTATTAGTTGAAGTTCTATTCATTGAATTTTGAATATTATAGTTTAAATCCAAGAGTTTGACATTGTTAATCCCTTCAATTATTTGGTCTTTGCTTAATCCAGACTTTAAGGCCATTATTGATATATCCTGCTCTTTATTTTTATCATAATCTGCTTTTGCTTCAATCATGGATTTTACAATATTTTGAATATCCTGAGGTCTTTGCTGTACTATATCTGAATGAAATGCTAGCACGCTTGTTATAATACCTGGCACATCTGCGTCGGTGGAGAGTATTTTAAATCCTTTTTTTACTGCATCAGACATAAATGGGGTATAAACATGACCTGCAAATATATGTCCTTTTTGTAATTGTTCTGAAATGTTTTGTACTTGGAACATCTACAAATTGAACATCTCCTTCAGTAAGACCAGCTTTTTCCAGAGATTTTAAAACAAAAAAATGTGAAAAAGTGTTGATTCCTTCAACACCTATCTTTTTATTTTTAACATCTGAAAGAGTGTTTCCTTTGCCTACAATTGCATCGGCATAAGAGGAAGAATCAACATTATAAACAACTTTGGTATCAATCCCCATCGAGTTCTGTACTATGACATCAGAATAAACTGAAAAAATACCATCAAAATCCCCATTTGCATAATTCTTTACTACATCGCCATAATTTTGTAGCAATGTCAAGTTTACATCCACATTGTTTTTTTTAAAATACCCTTTCTCCTGAGCTATAAATGTTAACAAATCAGGAACCCACAAATCGAGTCCTAACCTTACTGGTTTTTTAATTGATATAGTTTGAGCAAATACTACTAAAGTAATTGAGTGTAAGATAAGAATTGCAAGAAAACCCGAAATTAAAATGATTTTTTTGTTTATATTGTTGGACATGTTTGGTTTATCTAATTAATTATTGGGCAGGTCACTAAATTGATAAAATTGCAAGAAAATTTCTCTACAATTGAACTTGTCTCTTTTTTCAATCCATTCTTTAGCAGAGAATGTAATTCAGTTATTCTAGATATAATCCGCAGTTGTAATTGGTTATTATAACGTAGACCAATGTAAACAATAATTATCAAAATATCCTTCGAATATTAGTCAATAGAATGATTAATAAATTTCACCATTTATGGTTAATCAAGATAGAAAAAAATTTGTATTTATACTCACCAAAACTGCTAAAGTCTATGTAATTATTTTTATCTATTAATCAAATTAAGTTCAAGTTTTTTTTGTAAATGGGTTTTTGCTAAAATGCAGTCAATCCCATTTCAATTTTAATGGCTATAGTCTACTTTAGTTTATCATATCTAATGTTTAAATAATAAATAATTCAAGTTGACAATGCAATAAAGAAATACTATCTTATAGACTGGCTCCGAAGAAACAATCAATGAATACAAAATCACATAAACCATAGAATTGTTTTTTTTCCTGATACCAGTAGTAATAGTATTAATCAAAACTGTTTGATCACATTAGATGAGAACGTGTTATTTAACCAAGTTTAAAGATTTAACCATTTGTTCTACATCTGGCAGGTATTTTGTAAAGTCTTTCTTACTATCAGATGAAAAATCAATATAATATATCTTATCTCCCTATTATAGTTGCAAAAACTTTACCATCTCCTTTGGCACCGTCAGAATATGAAAATGTATAAGCTAAACTAGAGATATCGTGTCCGGATTCATTTTTCACATGCGAATTAGAATTAAACATAACACTAAAATTTTGATTTTTTGCACTCTGATCAAGATAATTTGTTATATTTTGTTTGTCATTGACTGTCAATGAATTATTTGTAACTCCTAATGCAATATTGTTAGAATTAGACGAATTAGAAGGATAGAATTCTACAATATCTTTTCCAAATATATTATCATAATTAGAAAAATTGGTATCTAGCGAGAAAGAAGCAGGAAATGTAACATTAAGAATTCCACTTGCAGAATTGGAATAATTTAGAAATTTTTTGTTAGGTAAACTATCTGCATTTAAAACAACTTTATCTATCTCAAAAGTTTTGGCCATTACTTCATTATCTTTAAAATGCAAAGGTATTAGTATGGTAGCAATAACAAAAGATAAAATAATTAATTTTGACATAAGTATTTAAAAATTAAATTATTAGTATATATAAAAATATCTTGTGATTTTCACTTTTTTAACGTCAAAAATTTGTTTTTCAACCCTGACATTTTATAATAATCTATTATTATGTATATTGTCCTAACAAAAGTAGATCGATGTATATATAGTCGAAGATAAATGGCTGTTCGATACAATACAATAACTATTACTCCAGTAAAGTTTTATATTTATAAGATTGGTAGTATAATAAAACAAACAGTTACAAGAATTTTTTTTACTTTTTAAAGACTACAGTCTGTATCTCTTGAGATACAAAGGGTTTAATAATTACCCATAATATAACTATGGACGATTTTATTATATATAAGGTATAAAATATAACAAAAGATAAGGAAAACCTAAAGACCTCTCTATCTCCAAATATTTTAGACCAAGATACAGTAATTGACTGGATTATCCATCTATCTTCTAGTTATATTCACATTAATGATATTTTTATTGCATGTATATTTTAAAAATGCTAAATATGCATGTTAAAAACTATAGCATATTCCTCAATTCAAACCCGTAAAGCATTGAGATTTTTTATTCTGAAATATTGTTCATGGAACAAAAAATATTTTTTTGTAATAGAGTAATAAAAAGATGTATATATGTTTTTATATGCCATTTGTAATGGTCATTGAACCAAAATAATAGCACATTATTTGGAGATGATGATAAAGATACTTCTCATAAGTTTTATAGGATATCAATTGGGCCTTTTTATAGCAATACCTGCTTGTTTAACGTTCAGGTATTCAACTCTGACGCCAATAAATCCCTTATTTTTACAAAAGGCCCCAAAGTGATAACCATATGAAAAATTTTGGTAGTTCCTCATATTTACTTATAAGACATTGGTTAATGAGCTTGTTGTGATAATAATCTAGATAGTAGATGATAAATCCTGTTACTCTATTACATTCTTAAATGCCCTCCGACTTTTATTTCAATTATGCAGAGGAAAAATACGGGTATCCAAGTCTGTGGATATGCGGCACCGAAAGCCAAAGCGCCATTAATCCAATACTCATTTGAAAGAAGAGAGCCTCGAGATAACGATGTCATAGTAGATATCCAATACTGTGGTATATGTCATTCGGATATTCATCAAGTAAGAGACGAATGGGGAGCCTCAACCTTCCCAATGGTCCCAGGTCATGAGATTGTAGGCATAGTTTCACAAGTTGGCACAAAAGTAACACGATATAAAGTGGGCGATAGAGTTGGAATTGGTTGTTTTGTAGATTCATGTCGTGAGTGTGATGCCTGTCAAAGAGGACTTGAGCAGTATTGTATAGAAGGAGCAACTCTTACCTACAATGATATAGAAAAATACAATGGGTCAAAATCTCAAACTCAAGGAGGATATTCCAATAAAATAGTAGTAGACGAGAATTATGTCCTTCGAATTCCAGACAACCTTCCTTTAGATAAAGCAGCTCCTCTTCTTTGTGCAGGTATCACACTTTATTCACCTTTGATGCATTGGAATGTAAATCAGGGGAAAAAAGTTGCGATCTCTAGGGCTTGGTGGGCTAGGCCATATGGGAGTAAAAATTGCACATGCATTGGGAGCAGAAGTTACTGTACTTAGTCACTCGTTAAAAAAAGAAGAAGAAGGCAAAAAGATGGGTGCTGATAAATTTTATGCAACATCAGATCCCATGACTTTTGAAAAGTTAAATGGGTATTTTGATTTGATAATAAATACAGTATCGATAGATCTTGACTGGAATCAATATTTGAATCTACTGGCTCTTGATGGGGCGATGGTCGTGGTAGGTGTTCCCGAAAAGCAAATTCCTATTGGAGCAATTCCATTAATAGGAGCTCGTCGTAGTCTTGCAGGTTCATCTATCGGCGGAATCAAAGAAACACAGGAAATGCTAGAATTTTGTAGTAAAAATAATATATTATGTGATATTGAAATTGTACCCATTCAGAAGGTAAATGAGGCCTATGAGCGTGTCGTGAATAGTGATGTTAGATACAGATTTGTTATCGATATGAAATCTCTTGAATGTAAGGACTAAGTAAATATCTTTATCAAATACTATGTAAATATCAATAGTAAAAGGATTTGATGTATAATGCACTTACCGCATATGTTATTGGGTGAAAACTAATGAACAGTTAAAGTATTGATTTGATGATACCTTTATTATTACAGTTGATTAATCAATAGCAAAATTTTATCAATCTATTGTTTTAGAATAAAATGAAATGTAGATCTTGTATAAACTAAAAATCCATTTTTAACCCATTTGAGTAACATTATTAATAAAAAATTACTATATTTAATGTGTATGTTTTTCATGGTTCATCATTATAAAAGAGCAGCATTTTTTGTACCAAATTCAGCTCTTTGTAACTCTTCATTTTCACTTCCTATAATAATGACATCATTGGTTTTCGACCCGAGTTGAAAAATAAGAAATTCCATGACATTTGTTTTATCTTTTTGCGTAGAATCATCGATAGTGTTGAAAGAAGAAAATGTTCCAGTCATGATAAATTTATAATCTTTGTACAATAGTGTTTTAGCATCCAAAAATCCTACGTTTATTGCAGCATCTCTTTGCTCTATTCCGGATTTTATTGCAAAACTAGATTGTTTTAACAAAACTGCACAATTGAAAATCCCTAATGCAATAGAGCATTGCGGGATATCCGTCTCTGCAGGTATACAGATGGAGAACAAGTGCTGAAGATATTATCGTCCCTTTTTCTCTAAGAATGGTTCCATGACTGGTAGAATAAATCAAGTCCTGTATCCTCAAATGTTTAACTAGAGTTTTGAAAGAATCCTCTCAAATTGATAATTCTTGACATATAATGCTCTGCTTATATGTTTTTTTTTACTAAAGGGTTGGAATACATTAAAAATATCAACCAGAACAAAAGAAAGTGTTCTGCTTGGAGCATACCTACTTGCAATTTGGCTCAATGTCCTTACATACAGATATGCATATTTTTTCTACTCTAATTCAAAACCTAAAAATAATTAGTTGTATTTTTGTTAAATATGTTGGATTTTGATATAATCATATTCTATTCAAAAAGTTTGATAAATTAACTCCATGTATAAAGATAAAAGAGAAAGAGGCATTGAATGCAGTGCATGAAGAATAGATTAATAATATACCGCTGAATGGATCACATTTCTAAAAGTATCTTTTCTGTTCCTTCAATTTTAATTTTTGCAATGCCTCTGTTCTATATATCAGAAATATTACCACAATAAATAATCTTCATATAATATATAATGCAGATCTCGATGACTGAAAAATAGATTAAGGATTGACTGAATATTACCATTATTGTATGAAATGCTTTTAAGAAAATATGACATAGGTACATCTTACTAGTGACAAAGTAGATGAGACAGCTTTGAATATGGCATTAGATTTATTTTATTAAACTTAATTGGAGTATAAATCTATTCTATGAAAAATGATGTTGAATATGTATCAAATCTAGAGGAATAAAGTAATGAATAGATATCATACACTAGAACTTGTTAACAAAAACATACGCTAATACTTAAGATTACATTAGGAAGACTTAAGAAGGATTTTTTTGATTTAAAATAAATATTGGTATTTAAACTCTACAAACTATGTGAAAAATTTGGTCGGTTCTTTTCCTTTTAAACTATGTTTGTCGACAATGATTATTCATTGACCTCTATTCACTTTACAAAAAAAATCTTTTGAATATCCCCTTCTATCTCCAATTTGAACCTACATGAGAAGCATTATCACTATATTTTTTAAGGTTATTCATAAATATGATTTTATAATACTTTGTAACAGGAAATAATTTTATTGAAAGCCGTTATTATCTGAGCAATTAGTTATTTTGATAGATTATCAGAATCATCCCAATCTTGGTGTTATGTCAATTCCCTTATTAGATTTTACGGTTTTGTATAAATAGAAACATTAGAAATAAAATTATATGAGTAAAAATCTTATTTGTTAGTATTATTCCAAATCAATAGATATACCTTCTTCTGAAGTATCTGTTACAAGAATGACCGAATTATGATTTTCTAAAATTACCTCTACCCATTTGCCCTGTGTTCCGGTTGGATTTTTCTTCACATCATAAGGACACAAAATCATACCACCAAACTTGACAAATTCAGATTGGCATAAATGCTCCAAAGCCAAATTGGCTTCAATTTGTTCTTCCGTAATTAATTCATACATAAAGCAACCCACCAAACGAAAAGGCGGTCTCAAATCTGATAGTATTTTTTTAAAAACTTTTGCGCCTCTAAATATACCATTTGGATGCTCCATGAAATCAGGTATTTTAAATATTTTTAATAATCCTCTTTCGATATAAATATCTGCATCGATATCGTTAATCCCCATTTCATTTTTAATCAGTGCATCGTTATCTTCATGTGTTGTATAAATACAATTGTCTCCTTTTTTCAATCCATTTCTTATAAACCTATATTGAATCTTTTTACTGAAATCTTCGTTTTCATAATAGAGAACAATATGTTTGTTACTGTCAAGTGTATCTATAAATTTTAGCGGATCCTTGTATATATTGTTATAGTCATTCTTATTATGAAAAATTAAGTTTGACATTATACAACATCCTTCTTATGTTTAATTATGATGTAATAATTTATAAGGTTTCTATTGTCAATCTTATAAAATCAATTTTTTTACATACGCCAGTTATTTTAATAATGATGACTATTGGAGGTTTTAGGTGAAAGAAAGCCAACTTTTCATTATGAATGTGTTTATACCTTACATGTAATGCAGTTAAATTTGGATACAGCTGGAATTGCATCAGGTTTAAACCATAAAGTTATTAATTAGTATAATGACTACAAAATTCAAAAAATTTTAATGATGTTATTCTCTTTAAAAAAAGACTTTGGAATGAGTTTACTTATTTACGAAAATTAGTAGTGAATGATAAAAATTTCTAATTTATTAAAAGCAATCAATTCGATACTTAAAAAAATCTTAAGGCCAAGTACAATTCTTACTCAATATTTTTCAGATACAATTACTATTATTTATAAGGCATATACTAGATGTTACAGTATCAAATTGAATCTCTAAACCCCACCAATTGTAAATTATATCATCAATTCAAAGATAATGGTTTTATACTTTAAGTTAGTTGTTTTACCATGATTATAAATAACCCTCAATTCGATATATAATTTCTAAATTTGTTATCTTTCATCCCAAAAATAATAGCGTATTGAAAGAAATAGGAACAGTGTTATCGTTGGGATTAGTAGTTAGAAACTATTGTATAGGTTAAACATCATAGGTCTCTATATGCATTGTTGAAGGTAATGGCATTACTAATTAATTGAAACAACAAAAGTGAAGGTCACTATTACTTTTTTTTATACATTGTTTCATTATATGTCTTAAAGATATTCGGATATAAGATAATTACTTTACTATTAAAACTTATTCTTTAGATACACATTTCATTGATATTAATTATTAAAACCCAATTTTTAATTTTCATAACATATACTACTTTATGCTAAAATACTTAAAAATATGCTCAATATTAAAACAATATGAAAAAATTATTAGCGATACTTGTTGGAGCAATAACAACAACAGCAGAAAAAGGATATAGAAGAAGAAGGAGAAGAAATATTGCATCTACAACAGCAGCAGAGGCTACAGCAATAGCACCTACTTTAACTGCAACTGCAACTGCAACTAATAATATATTATACTATAAACCCCCATAGTCATAAAAAAAGATGATGTAAATTGATTCAATCAGATATTGAAAAAGCAGGAAGTCTTGCTGAGCAACTTGCAATTAAAGTTCGCAATTCTAATGGTAATCTTAGTGCTATATACTATAAACTTGAAGAGGTTCTGATAAATTATCGAAAAACAGGTGGAGATATAGATTTAGTTATGCCTGCTATATACGAAGTTGATTTTGAATATAATCGCACTAGCCCTGATGGCAGGTCGATTTGGTTTGCATATGCAGATGTATTGCATGATGAATTATGTAAACCAAATGGTACACTTCACAAGAAAGTTATATTGGAACCACACTCTACAGGTACGTCTATTGTTTTACTTATAATGAATCAATTAATGCTTCCACCAAGTTCTGCTATGATAGTTGCACCAATCGCTGCTAGTATACTAGGACTTGGAGTAAAAGCCTTTTGCAGACACGGAGTTGGGGCAAGATGTTACTGGTGATGGTGGTAGGTGATAGTGAATGTAAATGACTATAATATTCAAACACTTTGGTTTTAATGTGTATAGTATATAGATAGAATCATAAATGCTATGATAGTAAAATAAATCAATTGTGTTCAATTGCCTTGTGTTTATGCTCTTTTGAAAAAGTCAATTGCATTTTGATAATGATAAAAATACAAATAAGTAATACATACAAGAATAAAATTTCAATGTCATCATATTTTTAGGCAAAAATTTTAGATTATAACATTTTCAAATATAAGAGAAAGAATAAATCCTTAAGTAATACTAATTCATAAAAACGTAATACTTATGATACAAATGTATTTGGAGTAAGATGAGTATTGGTAGACGACCTAAAGTCATTTCTTGCAATATCTATTCCAACTATGCTAATGTTTGGCATGCGCCATGCTCTTGATGTAGATCATATTACTGCGATAGATAACCTTGTCAGAATGCATGATTCAAAAAAAAGAGCTCGATGGGTTGGCACAGGTTTTAGCATTGGCCACCTATTATCTGTAATAGTTGAAATGCTCTTGATAATATTTGTAATAGGTAGTGTCTCTAGTAACAAAGTAAACGAGCTTTCTTTTTGGGGCGGTATAATAGGGGCTATTGCATTGGCCACAATAGGGACTATCAACATTTATTCTATGAAAAAATGGGGCAGGACAGGCTCTGCTATCCTTGCGGGTAAAGTTTCTAGTAGAACAAGAGTATTACGTCCATTTGGTTCTTCTCTTGTGACTGGTATAGTGTTCGGTCTTGGATTTGATACGGCTACTCAGATATCAGCTATTACATTATCAGCTGTGGCTTCTGCAACACTTGGGGTACAGGTAGCATTAATACTTGCAGGGTTTTTTGCTATGGGTATGATTCCAATTGATACTCTTGATAGTATTGTGCTTCGTTCTGCATTCTCTAGAATATTTGATAAAAAAGGCTTTAGATATATGTCATACGCATTAAGTGGTGCCGCCATGACAATTGCCACATTTGCTTCATATGGAATAATAACAGGTTCGGAAATTTTGCCAAAATCGACTGGTCCATTATTGGCAATTGGGATTATCGGTGCAAGTTTTGGATACGGGATTGCTACGCATAATAGAAGGAAAAAAATAGAGAATAGAAGATGAAGGCAAGAAACCTGAAATAGATAGTATACATATAGAAAAACAAAAAAATTTAGGGATAAATCACGATGTCAAGGAAAATGATTATTATTTTCAAGGAAAATAGAGGTGATATTCTCTGCAACTGGTAAATAGATAAAGTATCTATAAACTATGTTTATTTGTGTTATTAAATAATTATCCTCAATTGTTTATATCGATGAATAAGGTTAAAAACAAGCAATATAATAATTCAATTTTGAATTATTGTATAGTATCTGATATTTTAATTGGAAGGAAATAATATAGTATTGATATGAGATATACAAATATTTGGAATTTGTGTATTAATATTATCAATTGATTGAGAAAACAGTTCCCTCAAATGAATAGGTCACAAAATTGTAACAATTATTCTCATTTTCAGCGTCCATTATAAATGGAACACAATATTTTATAAACCATCTAGCCTATTAATAAATTAAAATTCAATTATATTGAAAAATACAAATGAATCAAATATTTAGATCTTTAAAAGAGTATTTCATCTTTTAATAATATTGTTTAAAGAAGACCTATCCATTCTTTAAACTGAAACAAATGGTAGTTGTTCTTTTGATAGACTTTTTAATGTTATTATTATTCAAATGTTAATAAAAAAAGAAAAATATAGTGGTAGGAAAAGATTTATTACTTTACTAACAGAAATCAATCGAAATTAATAAATTAATAAAAAAATTGTTATATCCTATTTAAAAAATTGGATATACTGACATATTTCTATTAAAATTTAGCTTGATCTTCCACCATTAAGTTCGCAACCGGGTGTTCCTTCGTCACAATGGTGATGTGTCCCATGACAGTACCAATGGGGAGTACCAGGTTGAGTTTGTTTACAGGTACCTTCATTTGAAGAACCACTTTTTGGGGAATCACCGCTTTGTGAGGGAGTTGAATCACTAGATTGTGGGCTAGATTGCGGGACTGGATTGGGGACTTTTATTATCATTGCTTGTGGATTGATCAAATAATTTATCAAGTCCTAAGGATTTGAATGGTCCAAAACTAAATGGATCAAATGAAGCTGCAAATACTGCATTCATTGTCGAAAGTGAGGGGGCTGATACCAAAGAAAATGCTGTTATGGCAAATGCCGCCAATAATATAGATATTTTTGTTTTCATGTTCTTATGTATGATATCTAGTTATATAGCTGATAAAGGTTTATGAATATAAACATAGAAATCACTTACTTAATATTATTAGCAGTATAAAATATCAATGTAGTTTCCTTGCGAGGTAAATAAGGATATACCTTTGGTTCTATTTTTACCTAAAAATATTTTTATTTTAATGATACCATTTCAAGATTATTTAAGAATATTTAAAATAACAGTATGGAAATATTCAAATATAAATATAGAACTTATTATTTTACTATAAATGGATACAAAGAATTTTTCAAAATATAGAATCGTCGTATTAAGATAATTAAAATCAGGTAAAACACCTTTTGACATAAATATATACATCTTTGATAAAATAAATTCTTATTAAAAATTTCAATGGTATTTCATTTTTTAAATTAAATAAATTTTACACTTTATTAAAATTGATTAATACAATATTGCTAGCCAATGTGAAAATATGATATAAATATTGTTTTAGAGTATATATTTTAGGATTAGATTATAAACCCAAATGCTAAATGTATATAAATAAATATGAATTCATAATAAAATAATATTGAATATTAAATGGATAGTATCTAATTAATCTAAATATTAATAACTTTTGTTATAGAATATTAATAGAACACATAGATGGTAATATCAGGAGCCGAAGAAGGGTAATTGGATTTGACTATGTTTACAAAATCTTGATAAAGTCAAAATGGGCTTTGAATCCGTTGCATTTAACAGACAAAACCAAAAAAAAGAGAATTAAATAGAACTATAAGTTATATAACTGATAGTATTGGTAATTAACTACATATGAAAACAAAGACCAGAAGCAATATTATTACTATTACTGTTATTTCATTGTTTACCTTAATTGCATTCGCACTTTTATTTGAAGGAATAAACTATTTTTCAAAGGTTCAGGCCCAAACATTATCCGCAAGTAATACAACCAACATCAATACAAATGCAACTAAAAAACCTCTTCCGGTACTTCTAATACATGGTTATTTATCAGATGCCTCAATATGGAACAAATGGCAAGATTTACTCAAAAAGGATGGTATTTCAACCTACCAAATAACTTTTAATAAATCAGATGATAAATGTGGATCTGCATTTGATCATGCAAAAGAATTATCAATAGTGGTTGATCAAATCAAAAAACAAACTGGTCAAAGCAAAGTGAACATAGTAGGACATAGTAAAGGTGGATTGGATACAAGAGTATACCTTGCCAACGGTACAAAAGATGTAGCAAATCTTATAATGATTGGAACCCCTAATACCGGCACACCATTAGCAGAAAATAATAACATATGCAGTCCAGCAATATATGATTTAAAACCAGGAGCTGCAGATACCAAAGTTAAACCGAACCCTAATACTAGATATTATACAATAGCAGGTGACTGGAACCCTAATACAGGTAACTGCAATTTATCATTCTTTTCAATGACAGAACAATTTGGATCTTCTAATCTTCCAAAACCTAATGATGGATTAGTTCCAGTGTCGAGTGTCGAGTCATTAGGATATTCCCATAGTCTCGGGCATAGCAAAAGCTGTCATTCCAATTTATTAAGCGAATATGAATATAGTTTAGCGAAAGATATATTGACAGGAAAGAAATGAGATACAAGAATTCTTTCTGTGAATAATTAATGTAAAGTTTCAAACAAAATGCTTTAAAACATAATATGTTAATTAGAATCTAATCAGAGAGGATAAGGATAGCTTGAGAATATTCTCCTTATATATTATTTTGATTAAAAAACTGTCTGAAGTTAAGGTTTAATAATAATGGATTGCAAAAACAGTCATCTTTAAAATTTTTATACAATACTATGGAAGTATCCGGTTATAAATTCCATTTAATACCAAACTTTATATAGTCTAAAAACTAATATAAAATAATGTCAAAGAACACCACTACTACAAATAATACAACATATTCACAAAATACCAATAACAATATTAATCAAGATTTCAAAGAATCAATCAACAGATCACTTGATGAAACTAAACATAATATCAACAGATCAATAGATGAATCAAAAAATCAAATTCCACGTTATAATACCATTGTAAACAGCTATCAAGAACAATCACTTCAAGCAGCTAAAGAGATTTCAGAAGAATATATTGAATCACAAAAAGCAATAATAAACTCTATTCAATCAGCATGGAAACCATATAGTGAAAGCTATACTGGATTGGTTAATAGCTTTTCATCTCCAGACTCTATAGTAAAGGCATACAGCAGATGTGTAAGCAATGTTGCAGACAATGCAGTATCAGCATTGAGAGTTACAAACAACATGATATTCTCAAACTTGGATTCATGGAAATCAGTACTTGAGCAAGCAAAAGATAATTCAAAACACATATCCAATTTGAGTGTCAATACAGCAAAAACATTTGAACAAAATTCAAGAGAGATACACGCAGCAGTTGGCCAAGATTCTAATACAATAAATACAACAACAACAACAACAAAAAAATTTAAAAAGAAAACTAAACTCGATTTTTTTTAATTTTTCTATTGGATCAATACGTTTTATTTTATATCAATTTCTTTAGTTTGTCTTCCATCATATTGATACAATTTTATTTATTAATTAAAATCGTTGCGATTAAGATGTTCTTCGCTTAATCATAAAAAAAAGAAAGAGGAAATATTTTTTGGAATAAGTATGTATAAAGTCGTTTTCATCTTTATAACAACACATGAATAGATATAAGATATAAGAATAATACATAATAAAATCAAATTCCTGCATGTCTAATACTGGCTGTAAATTCATTGCTATGTATTCGTAACTCTCCATTTCCATTGTTTTTTTTTTGTGTAAGATTTTAAATTTACAATCTACATTTAACTTTGCTAAGGAATAATAATAATCTATATCAAGTAAATGTCTAAAGGTTATATACCTGATATTTAATAATAATGCTAGAATTTAAAAAACTATTGTTTAATCATCTTTAGAGTTTGTTCCAGAATCCTATTGTGATCTGTTGCTACTTCCATGGATACTAATAGTAGATAATTATCGTCTAATGGTATAGTCACTCGTTTAATTTTTTCGTATTCTGCCATAGCATATCGTCCTTTACCTGTCTTTGGAGTAAGTGCATTACGTAATCCCCATCTTCCTAACGCTTGTTGATTTGATTTTCGAGTTTCTTCTGGTGAAAGCAGACTAGTTAATCCTTTCCTCATTCCACCATATTTAGTATCTCCAGTTTCATCACAAATTCCAGCAAAACGAATATTTGGATCTAAATCCAGAATATCTCTACAGATTTTATTATAATCCATATTTTGCAACTATCAATAGGAGGACGATTCTATTAAATATTTATTAATTTCATTAATCCAAATAATTGGGATAAGAATCTCTCGATTTACAATTGATTATATTCTTCAGTTATTTAATGATGATTAACATGGAAATTTTGTAAAAATTAAAAAATTATTGGTTTTATTTCATCATTGAAATCAATAAATTCGATAAATAAAAAAGTATTCTTGTTTCTATTTATCCTCTACTAGTTATTAAAATTAGTGGACAAATCTGGTTGCACTAGTTTCTTGTTTTGGGTAATTGTATTACTTTGCGCTTCTGAATTTCCTTGAAAACTTATATCTTTTTGTTCGGAATCATAGAGCGTTATTTTGTTATTTTTTATTAAATTTCCTGTCCCAACATCATTACTAAAAACAATACCTTCTCCCGTATTAGCAATATTATTCTTTGAAATAATGTTATTAGAAGAATGCATATTTAATAATACTCCAGCTGCAGAATTAGATATAGTATTTTTAACTATTTGGTTATTGTATGAATCTGATACAAAAATACCTGATACATTTTCATTATAGACAATATTATTTTTTACAAATGAATTTGTCATATTTCTGCTGAGCATTATACCATGATAATTATCATGAACCTCATTTTTTTCAATTGTTATGTTATAGCAATCAACTGAACAAATTATTCCAAAACCACCATTGTTATACACGAAATTGTTTCGAATTACCATATCATGTGTTCCGGTATGCGGATCTAATCCATATATATCATTATCATAGATATAGTTATTTTCAATAGTCATACCACCTACACCTTTAGAATAAAAACCAAAATATAGATTGTGTATTTTGTTATTTTTTATTATGCTGTTATCACCACCATAATAACTAAGACCAGATGCTCCAGGACTAGTTCCTCCTTCGTATCCTAAATAAGCAATTTCAGAGTTAGTTATATCAGTAGTTCCAGTTGCTCCTCCTTCTACTTTTATAACTGGTCTTACATCACCTTTATTTAAAATTAATTTATCTTGTACTGAATGACGAGTCCCATTAGTTGTTCCATAGTCATTGGTTGTTGGATTCCATGAGGTTATCTTTACCGAATCAATTTTTAATGAACCCAAGACTTTTATTTCATTTGGATTTATCCCATCAGCAACTATTTTTAGCCAATCTGTATCTGTAGAATTAATATAAAAAGTAGAACCTTTTTGAATAGTCAAACCTGCATTCAAATTCCATACTTTTTCAGTGGCAGATTCCCTATTAAGAATATTGTTGTTATTTAATTGATTGTAGACATCATCTAGATTTGCAGATGAACAACTTATGGATATAGTCCGTAATAAAGAATTATAATTAATACATTCTGATGTTTGTGCAGATGCATATACTATATTTAGCTGAGTAATTGCAAATAGCAAAATGGAAGCAATTAGAAATAAAATTAAAGTTATCAACTTATTTTCATTTACTCAATGTGAGTGGAATTTATTTTATTATCAATAAGCATAGAGCAAAATATCTTTTCCTGCCTAATAATATTACTAAAAGACAAGTGTTTTTGAAAAGCCCATCCACTAATATTGTAATTCATACCAGGTGGCAATTATGCACAATTAATATTAAAGGTATTATAGAAATTCACAATATTTAATATATATAAAAATTTCACTATAAAGATTAATTTTAATTAGCGATAAGCAAAACTAATTTACTATGCTTTTTTTATATTAGTTATCGTTAAAAGATCAAATACAAATTTAATAAACCCATTATTATTTTAAATTGATATTATTTAAATGAAAAATCAATAATTCTTTGTTTTACCATTTAATAGAACTAAATCGATATTTAAATAAAAAGGATTTTAAATATGTAGAAAATTTCATTATGTTGCAGTAAATATTTTTTTGCGTTGGCTTGTACATATCCCCACATAGTTATAATAATATTCATTGTATTTTATTATGTTTTGTTTATATCTCAATTTAATTAAGAATAGTAACAATTAATCTAAAATACAATGATATTTAATATATTCAATTATCAAGGTTGTTATAACTTTTAGTAAAAACAATTTTCTCATTTATAATTCAATATATAAGATTAACTTTTTTTTAGTATTTGAATATTAATAAACATTATGTTATATGTTTAAATAACATATTTATTTTGTAAATATAATATATATTGCTAATTTTATATGCAAATTTTGCATATATTTTACTTATTTTACATATTTTTTAGATATACTTATATAGATTATTGAATATACAAAATATGAATATGAATAATACAACTACCTCTATGTTAAAAAATCAACAATACTCAACTTGCATTGAAAGTTGCAATGAATGTGCAATGGCCTGTGAAGCTTGTTGTACTGAATGTATGACAAATGTCAAATACCCAAATGATGGGAATGATGGGCAGATGTATGATGATGTGCAGAGATTGTGCAGATATGTGCAGAATGGCTTCCATGATGATGTGCAGAGGAAGTGAATATGGAAAACAAATGTGCAACATGTGTGCTGATATTTGTGAAGCATGTGCAACTGAATGTGAAAAGATGGGTTCCAATATGGATATGTGCAAACAATGTGCTGATGCATGTAGAAAATGCGCACAAGAATGTAGAAACATGATGAGATAACTATCTATATTTTTTTATTGTTGTTACTAAAATATTAAATAAATTGCTCTAATCAAATCAATTATTTTTTCAAAGGATTCAACTTAACTGTTTTTATTTTTTACTAATCTACTATGTTTATATTATTTAATTTTAGAAATTAATTCCAAGTTAATTTCTTTTC
>CAWGRD010000019.1:0-273364 GCA_963824915.1 uncultured Nitrososphaeraceae archaeon | reverse complement strand
ACCGGGCGTTCAAGCTCGACGTTCTGCGCGTCGAGGACGGCGCGATCGCGGAGATCACGACCTTCAACTCCGCCCTGTTCGCAGCGTTCGGGCTCGCCGAGACGCTCTGATCAGCTCGCCCCGAGCCCGCCTGCACGTCACGTCTCGCGCGCGTGGTCGGCGAGGACCTCCTCGATGTCGCGCCGCGCCAGGGCGGCGTCCGGCGCGTTGCGCTCGAGATGTCCGACCAGCGAGATCAGCGCCTTCCACAGGGCCCAGCCGCGGCCGCGCGACCACGTGCCGGCATCGACGCCGATCTCGGCGCGGAACCTGTCCCGGCTCGCGCCCCGACAGGAACGTCCAGGCGATGACCGTGTCGCACGCGGGGTCGCCGACGCCGGACGAGCCGAAGTCGATCACCGCTCCCAGCCGCCCGTCGCGCACGAGCAGGTTCCCGGTGGCGACGTCGCCGTGCAGCCACACCGGCGCGCGGTCCCATGCGGTGCTCATGGCGTCCTCCCACACCCGCATGACTACGTCGGCCGGGACCTCGTCGCCGAGCGCGTCGATGGCCTGAAGCGTCTCCTCCTGGTAGTTGCCCAGCGGGCCGCCGCGGAAGAAGTTGTGCTCCCCGGGCGCCGGCCCATCGGTCGCGTCGACGCGGCGCAGGGCGGTCAGGAACCCGGCGAGAGCTGACGCGAAGCGGGCAGATCGTCGATCTGCGCCCTCGACGCCAGCTCGCCGTCAAGCCAGCGATAGACCGACCACGGGTACGGGAAGCCGGCGTCGGGCTCACCCCGGCCATGGCTTCAACCCGAGGAATGGGGTTCAGTAGTAAGAGAGGGCTGTAAAATATTAAATAGCAATCATTGGTTCCCTGCCTTGACATTGATTATTGGTTGGCCTGATGAAACACCCGACGAAACACAATATACTATTGATTCTTATACAGGATTTTAAACAGATGAATATGAGGGGATTGGTTGCACCATTGCTGTATCAAGATTTCTCTGAAAAAAATTCTATGCATTTTGGAAACCTTAACGAATCTCAATTCGCACTATTCTGGACATGTTGGCAACACAATCTGAGAGTAATTGATCAAATTATTCCAATAATTATTAGAAATAAATCATATGGACCTGCAATGAAAATATTTATGGCTATGTTAATAAAAGCAGGAACATGGGCTATTATGAAATACTTGCGAGGATTATCTAAAGGCCTCTTTGATGGTCAACCTGCGGAAGATATTGTTGCTAAATATGTAAAACCGCGCTCCGTTACTGCACCTTTACCACCAAAACTGTGAATTCGGCTAGTTTATAAAAAAATTTTTTATTTTTATTTTTATTTATTTTTAATCAAAAAATAATAATAATGTTATTGATTAGAAAATAAAAAAAATTGTTATATGGAAAATAATAAAAATAAAATACTATTTTTTCAGTTGTTTAGTTAATTCCTCTAAAGCAGCATCTGCTACTGTATCTCTTATAGGATTTATTGCAATAAAATAGTTTTTATCTGCCCTCTCTACTGCAGTTACTAATTTGTGTTTTTTTGTGGAAATGTCAAATTCATACATTCCACGATCTAACTTGCCTTTTGTATAAATCATTAATAGGACATCTCCGGAAAGCGGTGTAATTGGTACCATGGAGAAAATGTGCTCTTTATATGAACTTATAGGAAGTACTTGTTTCATATATGGCGCAACAGAAACCAAATAAATCAAAACATCTTCTACAGTTTCAAATTCTTCATACTCAAATTTCATTTAAATTATAAACTATAATTAGGATAAATAAACTTTATAATAAAATAAAGAAAAAATTAGCCATATGATTCAAACTTTACATCAAAAGTTCCGTCTTTTCTTTTTTTCCTCTCAGTTACAAATCCCTTTGGTACCAAAGAATCCAACACACCATCAACAGTTCCCTGCCATCCGCAAACATAGAATGACGTATTTTCTGGCGTTATAGTTTCTCCTACTAATTCTTCTAAAGGAGATTTATCTTTACCTGCCTTGGGTCTTAGAAATGATTCAACTCTTCCTTTATGTCCACTCCATGATCTGTTAAACCATTCTTGAGGTCTGCTTATGCTTGCTCTATATTTAAAGTTCCAATTATCTTTTCCTTTATCAATACTTTCTTCTTCTAATTGTGATAGTAAATCTCTATAACTTAATTCATCAACATAGCTGGCTCCATGTAATACTATAATTTCTCTTTTGGACCCTAAAGCTTTTAGATACAGTGAATACGAAATGAATGGAGCTAAGCCTGTTCCTCCACCAATCAACACCATCCTCCTGTTATCTGGAGCCCCATCAGCCATTTTTTCGTTTATTGTAAATATTCCAGTAGGTTTAACCCAAAATATCTCTTGTCCTTCTTTTTTATCAAATACTTGTGTGGTAAGCCTTCCAGGTACTGGTTTTTTAACCCACCTTAAAATTAATTCAAAATATTTTTTTTGTTGAGGCGGTGATGCAATCGAATATGCCCTTCTGATTATTTTTTTTTCACTAGGAACATTTACACCTAGTGTTACAAATTGACCTGGTTTGAAATCGGGAACCTGGCCTTCGTTCGGTTTTATACGGAAAATTGCAAGATCCTCTTTTAAAACACTAATATATGATATTGTTGCCTTATTGTCAACTACCATGACACTCTGTGTTTTTGAATCAGGGTAGTTAAATATTTTGTTCTATGTATATGTTGTGTCTTCTATATGTATCTCTGAAACCATTTTCATTCTTATTAATAATTTTATATTTCAAAAATTTATGCCATAGCTTGGTTAAAGTGTTTAGGATATTATTATTTGTAAACTTTCTTAAATAAATATTTCATGTATCAAAGAATTGAATTTGCGTTTCCAACAAGTCATGAATAAGAAAAAATAAATGATTATCTTTAAGATATACTTTGTAATGTGAACTAATTCTCATTTAGTAATAGATTGTGTTATTGTAAGGCGTTAAGTTAAATTTTTTTATTCTAAAGTTATTGTTGTTATTTATATTTTTTCATAATATTATAATATGGTGAAGCTTTATGTCTTTCTATGCATTTTTGACAAATGGATTTATCCCCATATTTTATATGACACTGGCAATTACAAATAGAATTCATATTAGCACCCAAATTATTATACTAAAAAATTAATGAAATATAATGCTTTTTTATTTAATAATTAAAAGATTTATAGTCTATTACAAAGTGTTTGTTTAAAATGAATAGTTTAATAGATGATGTTATTTCCAATGTAGTCTTATCCTCTAAAACTTGCAACAAGTTTTTGGAAAGTGATGGAATCTCTTCTAGAGTTTTTTTGTTAAAGAGTTTTGATAATAAAAAATTAATCAATTATAAAGATGTAAAAATATTGCGAAATAAATTTCCTTCAGTTGGACTAGCTATAACTATAGTAAAAAATTTTGATGAATATCAATACATCCTTTGTGGTTATGTCCCAAAATTAAATGATAACAATTTTTATAAAATAAAATTTCAAAAAATTCGTATACTTATCTTTTTATTTTTTAAAAGTCTTTCCACATTTCTTATAGAGAATGCGGATAACAATATTCTTACTGAATGGATTAAAGAAGCTAATTCTTTGCTGATGGAAACATCTCAAATTATTTTAGATTACCGTGAGACATTGAGAAATAGTGATGGTAAAAGTACAAGTTCTGCTACTGCTATTAATACCTTACCTAAAAATGATAAATTAAAGAGGGATTATTTTAATTATTTTGGGTCAAGTGAAGAAAAAATAGATGAACTACTTTATTCTATTTATGGAATAAAAATTTAAACAATTTTATTTCTTTTCTTGTTATTTGATAAAATATTCTAAAACTTCCTTACTGTGACCTGCTGGTTTTACCTTTTCAAAAGTTTTTGTTATTTTACCTTTTTTATCTATCAGAAAGGTTGATCTATTTACCCCATAGTATTCTTTACCCATAAATTTTTTTAAACCATAAACACCATATTTTTTAGATATCGAATTATCTTTATCAGATGCTAACATATATGGAATGTTCATTTTTTCACGAAATTTTATATGTGATTCATCGGAATCGGGACTTATGCCAATAATTTCAATTTCATTCTCTCTGTACTTTTCATAATTTTCTGTAAATTCTCCTGCTTGAATCGTACAACCTGGAGTAAAATCTTTAGGATAAAAGTAAATGACAATATTTTTTTTCCCTAAAATTTCATCGAGCTCATATTTTTTTCCATCTGGATCAAAAAAACTAAAATTAAAAGGCTTTTTGCCCTCTAGGTTTTTTATATCGTCCATACTATGATCATTATATTCGTGCAATGATATTTGTTATCACCAAATATTAAAAAGCTATTCATGTCCAACATGTTTTATTTTGTTATTAATATTAAATTGGAAACAAATGTTTTGCTATCCAAATACGAAGGTATAAAAACAAAAATTTGTTGACCTTGGAATTATTTCTATTTTATGTATTTCTCTGTTTCTTGTTTTTACTATGTTATAAATAAAAGGCCATGTTGTTTCAATATAACTCACTCCGTTTTTCATTTTAATATGGCTACCTTGTTGTTCTTTATTGAGGTACTCGTTGTCAATTTTAATTTCTGCTATTGTTGGTTTTCCATCGTCTGGTCCTATTATTATATTTACATTTGAGGCCTTGTTATATCTAAATATTATAGCTGGGTCTTTTTCTTTATGATCAAGGGATACTTTTACTCCTTGTTTTTCCCATTTCCATTTTCCTTTCAAATAGACATTGTTGTCTAAAATTATATTTGGTTCAGATAGTAGGTTATAATCGTTTATTTTTAATTTTTGGTTATTTCCAAATCTTCTGATTCTTGAATATCCCAAACAAATTTCGGGTGCCATTTCTGCAAAATGCATACCATAAATTTTCGTAATCTCGTTGGACTTGATTTCATTTTCATATTCTATTTTATCATCTTCAATATCCTCGATATTGTTATCTGATATACCTAACAAATCTGATAGTGCCTCATCAAATTCTCTTAAGGTCTTGTATCCTGGTTGTTCGTATCTTACAAACCCTTCCTTATCTATGAAAATATGCTTTGGCCAATATGAATTTCCGTATTGTTCCCAAGTCTGATTTTTGGTATCAAATGCTATTAAATATTCTTTTAAATTTAATGCTGTAATTGCTTTATCTATATTTACAATATTTTTTGAAAAGTCATATTCTGAAGAATGTATGGATACTATTATTAATCCCTTATCGTCATATTTTTTTCTTATTTTATTCATTATGGGAATTGTTCTTAAACAGTAAATGCATGTATAAGTCCAAAAATCTAATAAAACCGTTTTTCCTTTAAAATCTTTAATAGAATACATTAAGCCATCACTCCATTTTTCAACTTCTTTAAAATTTGGAGCTGGATAAGCTGGTATCATACTCATCTCTTAAGTATAATATTTCATCTAATGATGACTTTATTCTTTGCCCACTTTTGTATAATCCGTTTATTGATGCGGGAGATGGGATTTGAACCCACGAACCCCTTAGGGATAAGGCCCTCAACCTTACGCCTTTGGCCAAGCTGGGCGACTCCCGCTTCAGTTTTCTTTTATTTTAGGTTTAATTTGAATATTACCAATATATTCATATATTATTAGATGAATGGTTTTTATGTAGGCAATTATTTTTTTTATATCATGCTTGTTCCTGTAAGATGCTTTACATGTGGTAAATTAATTGCTCATATTTATAATGAATATTTATCTCGTGTCAAAATGGGGGAAGAGCCTAACCTTGTTATGGATTCTTTAAAAATAAATAGGTATTGTTGCAGAAGAATGTTTATCTCAAGTGTAGAAACAATATATCAAGTTATTCCGTATTATGAAGCTTTAAGAAAACGTAAAGCCGAGATACAATCCGAAATGGATGGATAACATTTGCCTAAAATAACCTCGATTAATGAAAGAGTAGTATTTAACAGCCGGGGAGATAAAACTATAGAAGTAGATGTTGTTTCTGATAATCATTATCTAGGTCGAGCATGTGCGCCATCAGGTGCCAGTGTGGGTATATATGAAGCCCAAAGTTTTGTTGACAATGATCCACAAAAAACCGTTGCTTTGTTTAGAAATTTTAAGAAAAAGTTTATTGGGCTAGAATCCGACGATCTGAAAACTATTGATGAAACATTAAAAGGTCAAGACAGTTCCACAAACTATTCCAATATTGGTGGCTCTATAGCATATGCCCTAACTATCTCTTGTATTGATTCGGCTTCCAAATCTCTTAATTTGCCATTTTATAAAGTATTAAATCCTAAAATAGATAAAATAAAATTTCCGTTTCCATTAGGTAATATGCTAGGGGGAGGTGCACATGCTGGTGCAGGAACACCTGATCTTCAGGAATATTTAGTTTGTCCGATAGGTGCTAAATCCATTTTTGAAGCACTAGATATAAATTCTAAAATTCATAAAGAATTGAAAAAAGACCTGCAAAAAATTGACCCCAACTTTACAGGCGGAAAAGGCGATGAGGGAGCATGGGCACCAATTATTGATAATGATAGGGCTATTGAAACTTTGGAAAAAACTATTAAAAATTGCGGCTATGATGTTAAAAAAGACGTACGTTTGGGTATAGATTTTGCAAGTTCATCTTTATGGAATCCTAAAACGAATGTATATGAATACAAGAGACATGGAAAAATACGAGACCCTGGTGCCCAATTAGAATATGCAAATGATTTGATAAATCAGTATAATTTGATTTATGCTGAAGATCCAATGCATGAAGAAGATTTCGAACAAATGTCTGCTTTGACCATAAAAAATCCCCAATGTCTTGTCACTGGCGATGATCTATTGGTAACTAATAAAGAGCGAGTTGCTATTGCAGCACAAAAACACTCTTGTTCTGGAGCTATATTAAAAGTAAATCAGGCGGGTTCGCTATATGATTCGTTATTATTTGCAAAAGAATGCAATGATCATGATATAAAAATAATTACTTCTCATCGTTCAGGGGAATCAATAGATAATCATATTTCTCATATCTCTATAGCTACAAATTCGTTTATGCTAAAGTCTGGTGTGGTAGGCGGAGAAAGAATTTCAAAATTAAATGAATTCATAAGAATTGCAGAGTATGGTTTAATAGAAGGAATGGCTAAATGGAGCACTATATAACATGATTGAACAACTTTCAGATTCAAATTCATCACATGATAATAATAATGATGAGAATAATACAAAAGGTAATTCGACAGACACTTATGAAAATTCAATTAATGCTGAAACAAACGATGAAAGAGAAACTACTACTGATGAAGATCTTTCATCTAATTCTACAGATTTTTCGCTAGATTCATCTTCCTCGTCATCACCAAATTTATCCGAATTTAATGAAGAGGAGAATACTGAATCTTTAGAAGATCCAAACAATTTAGAAAAAATGATATTATCTACAGGTATAAGAGTTGGTACTCCGATAAAAACGAAATTTATGACATCTTTTATAACCCGTGCTAATCCAGAGGGACTATATATTCTTGATATTAGCAAAACGTTAGCCCGAATTGATGTTGCTGCAAAATTCATTGGTAGAACAAATATAGCTAATGTGGCCGTAACCTCATCAAGAGAATATGGAAAAACCCCTATTGAAAAATTTTGCGAGTTAACTGGTGCTACAGTAATATTTGGACGTTTTATGCCGGGAACATTTACCAATCCTTCATTACCAAAATACCTTGAACCTGAAATAGTAATAGTTACCGATCCACAAGCTGATGAACAGGCTGTCATAGAAGCAACTAGAGCTGGAGTTCCGGTTATTGCACTTTCTAATAGTGATAATATTACATCTAAAGTAGATTTAGTTATTCCTACTAATAATAGAGGTAGGAAGGCGTTAGCTACTGTATATTGGCTTTTAACAAAAGAAGTTTTAAAGAAACAAGGCAAGATAAAGTCCGATTCTGAGATGCCTCTTGCAATAGATGACTTTGAAGCCAAGTTAGTGGAAGAAGTTATTTGAATGAAGGTGTTCTAACCCGAGAACATCATTTTAATGGGGTTTTTTATCCTAGATATTATCATGAAATAATATCTATGATAAAACAATTCTTTAACCAACTCCAAATTTCAGTCAAAGAAAAAGAAAGATTGGATCGAATTGCAAGATATATAAAAGATAAACAATTTTTAACATTCATTGTTCCACACGGATCATATCATTATTCTGGATATATTTCTTCATTTGTTTATTATTTGATTGGATTTATAGAATGTAACAGTTTTATTATTTTATCACCTGATCATAATGGGACAAGTCCAGGTATTTCCACTATGGCAAAAGGATATTGGAATACTCCACTGGGTAAAATTTCGATTGATGAAGATCTAAGTTTTGAATTGTTAAATAATATTTACAATAATTCTAATTTTATTAAATATAGATCCTTTCTCTTTAGATATAGATCATGCCATCGAAACTCAGACTACCTTTTTTACAATATGTCAAGAGAAATGATTTCAAATTTATACCTATATTGCAAAGAACGCAGGATAAACTTTCCTCTATTAGATTAGCAGAAATTTTATACGCAGCTATTAATAAAGAGGAAAAAGTTACATTAATAGTAACTTCAAACTTGTCACATTATTTAAGTTATGATGAATGTTATAAAAAAGATAATGATTTGATTTCTGATGTATTATCTTTGAATATTGATTCATTTTATAAAACCTTATGAAGAAAATTTTATGAGTGTTTGTGGATTTGGTTGTATTGCATCAGCAATGGAATTTTCAAAAAAAACAAGAAATTTAGATACCGTTTTATTAAAATATTTGACTAGTGGCGACATTGATGGAAATAAATCATCCGTTGTAGGTTATTCTTCTCTATTAATGTTATAATATTGCTATCTTGAAATGGTTATTTTAAATAGTTTGACTGCAACTTCTCCTGGTAAAGCAATACTTTTTGGAGAACATTTTGTTGTCTATGGTTATTCTTCAATTATTTTTGCTATTAATAAAAAGCTTGGTATAGCCATTAGTTTTGAACATTCAGATAAAAAAACAGATAGCAAGAAAAATAAAATAAAATTATATTCTAATTTAGGCTTTATTGCTGAAATAGCCGATTCAGAAATTAATATATCCAATAATTTATCTTCCAATTATATTGTTGCTAAAAACATTAAAAAAATTATAGATTATTTAGTAGATGACAATAGTAATGATATTAGTAATGGAAACAAGGGAAATATGACTATTTATATAAACTCTGAAATTCCAATAGGGGGAGGACTTGGGTCATCTTCTGCATTATGCGTTTCCTTAATCGGCGCTTTTTATCAGGGGTTAAATAAAAAAATAGATAAAAAATTCATCTGTGAAAAATCTATCGAGATTGAAAGAATCATCAATCAAAACACTTCAGGTGTTGATTGTAATATTTGTACTTTTGGAGGTCTTGGAGTATATAACAAATCGATGGGATTTAAAAAACTAGAACACGATATACATGATTTACCATTCCTAATTATAAATACGGGAGTTTCACATGATACCTCGGTAATGATAGATAAAGTAAAAAAAATCAAAGAGAGCAATACTACATTGTTTAAAAATTTATGCAAGGAGTATGAAAGAATTTTTAGTTTTTCAATAGAATCATTAAAAAATAAAGACTTGAGAAGTTTGGGTATTTTAATGAATGAAAATCATTCTCTTCTAAAGAATCTATGTTTATCTAATTCCATTATAGATAAAATCGTAACGATTTGTCATTTAGGTGGAACTTTTGGTACAAAAATTACAGGATCAGGAGGTGGAGGATGTGTATTATCTTTAATAGATAAAGATGAGCACTCTCTTTTAAATCGATTATTAAAAAAGTTAGATGAACTTAAATTAACCTATTTTTTCACAAATTCTGAGGATTCTGGCTTTAAACTTGAAAAAACATCATCATTATATCCGATTAACCATTTAAAAGATAAAAACATTATTTAATTATCTTTTTTATGAACCAAATATTAATAAAATGAAATACTATCATTAAATAAATTGAGTATTTTAAATAACAAAAATCTTATTATTATTAAATTAGGTGGGTCTATAATTACATTTAAAGATCAGCCTCTTACACCCAATTATCAGGCTATTGACAAAATAGCAAATTTTATTAAAGAATTAAAAAAAATCTATAAAATCATTATTGTTCATGGTGGCGGATCTTTTGGTCATTATTGGTCATTAAAATATGACATGCATACAAAGCCTTTTGCATATTCAGATGAAGGTATAGCAAGAGTTCGTGAATCCATGATAAAATTGAATTCTATAATTGTTGAAAAATTTATTTCTACTAATTTAAAACCATTTAGTATTCATGCTTCAACTTTTGTTTTTAATAATTCCGTATGTAGTGAACAAATACTGGATATGATGAATATGATTAAAAATAATGATATAATCCCTTTAACATATGGTGATGTTGTTCATACATCACATGGCAATTTTTCAATATTATCTGGTGATACCTTGATGAAAATACTGTCCATAAATTTAAATCCGAGATTTTCTATTTTTACAACAAATGTTGATGGTATTTATGATAATCCTATTAATGGTAGATTAATTTCAAATATTCTTCAAAATAAAAATAAAAACCTCTTAACTAATAACCACGATACCAAAATTGAATATTCAAAAATGCTGTTTGATGTTACAGGTGGTATGAAAAGGAAAATATCTGAATCAATAAATATTGTAAATGAAGGAATTCCTGTATATTTGATAAATGGATTCTATCCTGAAAGGATAATGGATATAATTAATGGTAATGATTTTATTGGTACATCTATAAAATTGAAAGAGGAAAGTGTTTGAATGTCATTTGATAAACCAAAAAAAAATAATTTAAGTGAAGATGACAATGAGAATTTAGTAGAACAAATTAAAAAACGGAAGAAAGAGGGAATAGAAATTCCTTTAAATGAAAATGTACAGGGGAAAAAAAATTCTACTTACTTGGAATATGTTAAACTTCTTCATAACGCTTTACCTGAAATAGATTATGATGAAATTGATCTTTCTTCCACATTTTTAGGAAAGTCTTTTTCAGCTCCTTTGATCATAGACTCGATGACTGGCGGAACGGACGAGGCATTTTTAATAAATAAAAGATTGGGACAAATTGCAGAAAAATATGGTCTTGGAATGGGTTTGGGAAGTCAAAGAGCCGGATTAAAAAGTGAAAAACTTGTTGAAAGTTATTCTGTCGCCAGAAAAGTTGCACCTAACGCATTTTTAATCGCAAATATAGGTGGTGCACAGCTTTCAGATGGATTATCTACTCATGATATTTTAAAAATTATAAAGATGATCGATGCTAATGCATTAGCTATTCATCTCAATCCTCTGCAAGAATTAATACAGCCTGAGGGAGAACCAAGATTTAAAGGTATATTACAAAAAATCGGAAATTTAGTAAATAATATTGAAATTCCTATTATTGTGAAGGAAGTAGGTTCTGGCATATCGGCAGATGTTGCATCAAGGTTAGAAAACGCTGGCGTTAAATCAATAAATATTGCTGGTTCTGGTGGAACGAGTTGGGCTGGTATAGAAAAAATAAGAGCCGATCAGCACAATGAATATATCAAGTCTCGATTAGGTGAACTTTTCTGGGATTGGGGTATTCCAACGGCATTAAGTGTTCTACTAGTTTCAAAATCTATTAAAATACCTATTATTGCTTCAGGGGGTTTAAGAAATGGTTTGGAAATCGTAAAGTGTTTAATATTGGGATCAAGTTTATGTGCAATGGCATTTCCCTTTTTGAAGAAGGCTGCCGAATCAGAAGAAGAATTGGAAAAATTTACCCAGTTAATATTATCAGAAATTAAATCATCTATGTTTTTACTAGGTGCAAAAGATATAGGATCACTTAAAAATACAAGATATATATTGACAGATAAATTAGCTAATGTATTAGGTAATTATGAGTGCAGAAGAAATAAAAACTGAGATTAATTTTATTGCTTCGAAAATAAGTCAGTTTATTCTTTCTAATGTTTCTGGTAATCCTGAACACCTTTATTATGCATCTTTGCATTACATAAAAAGTGGTGGGAAAAGAATACGCCCATTCATGTGTGTAAAATCTTGTCAACTTTTTGGAGGAAAAATTGAAACTTCTATACCATATGCTTCTTCTGTCGAATTAATTCATAATTTTACCTTGGTTCATGATGATATTATGGATAATGATAGTTTGAGGCATAATGTTCCTGCAGTCCATAAACAATTTGGAGTTCCAATAGCTATTTTATCTGGTGATGTCCTTTTTTCCAAAGCTTTTCATATAATTTCGCTTTATGGTAAAAAGTCTGGATTACCTAGTGAAACTTTGATTAAAATGGTTGATCTTTTATCTTCAGCATGTATCGAAATTTGTGAAGGCCAGGCATTGGATATAAAAATGTCGACTGATGTAGATTTTTCTTCCAAAGACGAATATCTTTATATGATAGAAAAAAAAACCGCCGCATTATTTAAGGTATCTTGTGAACTTGGTACATTATCTTCCTCAAATTATAATCAAATAGATGTCGATAATCTTTCTAATTATGGAAAAAAAATTGGAATAGCATTTCAACTAATTGATGATTTGATAGGTATTTATGGTGATTCTAAAATAACAGGAAAAGCAGTAGGTAATGATATTAGAGAAGGAAAAAAAACATTCCCTATTCTTTTAGCAATTCAAAATCTTGATACTGAAGATAAAATAAAATTAAGAAAAGTTTTCGGAAAAAAGAATGCAACGGATGAATCGATTAAAGAAATTGTAAACAGGATTGCTTTGATAGGTGTAGATAAAGATGTTCGTTCTATTGCTCAAACTTTCATTGAAGATGCATTTAAAATATTGCATAAATATGAATGACTCAGAACCACTTTTATCTTTGGAAAATTCAGCTAGATATATTGTTGAAAGGAGGCTATAGTAAAATTTGATAATAGATGAAAAACTTGTAAATACCATTAAATTAATATCGTTAAAAAATGCATTAGATTTTAATAATAATATTAAATTCGATGTTGTAATTTCAAAAATATTTCCTTATTCAAAGGACACAAAAAATGATATAAAAGATCTCATTCCTGAAATTAAAAAAATTATTTCAGAGTTATCTTTATTATCTTTTAATGAAAAGAAAATTCTTTATGATCAAATTCTTAATACTGCCAATCATTATCAAAGTAGTGGTGGTGGTAGTAGCGGTAGCATTATTCATGGTCAAGATATCGCCCAAAGCACTTTTAACGAAAATGACAAAAATCGAACATCTGAAAATATATATTCTAATCATCAATCCTTTGAACTTCCTCAATTAATTGAAGCTCAATATGGTAATGTTGTTACTAGATTTCCACCAGAACCAAATGGCTATCCTCACATTGGGCATGCGAAGGCAGCATATTATTGATGAAGAATATTCAAGAAAATATGGTGGTATACTTATTTTACGCTTTGATGATACAAACCCGGCAAAAGAAAAACTTGAATACTATAAAGCAATTTCGGATGGACTTGAATGGTTAAAAATTGAACCTTCTATTATAAAAAATACCTCTGATGATATAGAAATTTTATATGATTATGGTAGAAAGCTTATCCAAAAAAATTGTGCCTATATCTGTGAATGTAATTCTGAATCAATTAAAATCAATCGGTCAAATGGAGTATCTTGTAATTGCAGACTAATTGAAGTTACTGTTAACTTAAAAAAATTCGATGATATGGTTTCAGGTAAATATAGGCAAAATGAATGTATAGTACGTTATCGAGGTGAAATGGGAAGTTTAAATACTGCTATGAGGGACCCTACACTTTTTAGAATTATTGAGGGCAATCATCCTATATTAGCGGATAAATATTCTGTATGGCCCACTTATGATTTTGCTGCTCCTATAGAGGATAGCTTGGATGGTGTTACACATGCTTTTAGGACTAAAGAATATGAATTACGAAATGAACTTTATTTTGCAATTCTTTCAGATTTGGGTCTTAAAGAACCAAAATTAATAGAATTTTCTAGATTGGAATTTGAGGGAATTCCTGTTTCTAAAAGAAAAATAACTCCGTTAATTGAAAAGGGGATAATACAAAGATGGGATGATCCAAGACTTCCTACTTTGATGGGATTAAAAAGAAGAGGTATTTTACCAGAAGCAATTAGAAAATTCGTCCTCTCACTCAGTATTACTCTTTCCGAAACTAAACCTTCTATGGAAATTCTCGAATCTTTCAATAGGAAAATAATCGATCCAACATCCTTACGATTGTTCTTTGTGAAAGACCCTGTCGAAATTCATCTAGATAGATTAGATGCCAATATTGTAGAAATTAAAAATCATCCCTCTATGGAGATGGGGAAAAGAAAGATTGATGTTGAAAAAATAATTTATATATCTAACGATGATGCAATTAAACTAAAAATTGGAGATACTGTTAGATTAATGGATCTTTGTAATATAGAAATTAAGAACATTGATGTTTTTGAAGATAAAGGAAATGGCGGTAAGGTTATAACTGCCAAAAATATTGGCAATGAAATATTTCATAATGTCCAGAAAATCCAATGGGTATCAAAACGCAGTTCTATAGCATTTAAAATATTAAAACCTATGCCATTATACATAGGTGATGATTATAATGAAAATAATTTAATCATTGATAGGGGATTATCAGAATCTTTTGTTTCTACTCTCAAAACTGGAACTATTATCCAATTTGTTAGATATGGTTTTTGCAGAATTGATGATGATGCTTCAACTGCAGTTTTTACACACAAGTGATAAAGTGATATAAATAATGAAAATTGCTAGACTAAAATTAAACAATTCCATAGAAACATATGGTATAGTTTCAGAAGATGGAAAAAGGCTTATCATTAAAGAACAAATGCAAGAAAAAACTGGTATACCTATTCCTCCAAACATTAAAGAGTTTTTATTTGGTGGATGGTTAGAAGAAATCAATAATAAAAAAAATGAATTGGAATACGATATATTAATTGATGATGTTGAACTTTTATCTCCTCTTCCAAACCCTCCAAAGATAATTTGCCTTGCATTTAACTACTACGATCATGCAAGGGATGCAGGCTTGACCCCCTCTGAAGAGCCTGTAATTTTTCTTAAACCTAGTACTGCTTTAAACTCTCCTCATGGAACTATTATTTCTCCATCGTATGTAAAACGACTTGATTATGAAGCTGAAATAGCTGTAATAATGGGTAAGAAAATAAAAAAAATTACTGAAGAAGAATCATTAGATGCTGTATTTGGTTATATGATATTTCACGATGTTTCAGCAAGAGATATCCAGTTTAGAGACAAGCAATTTACAAGAGGTAAAAGTATAGATACATTTGCTCCATGTGGTCCATGGATAACAACTAAAGACGAAATCTCTGATCCTCAGTCTTTGAAAATAAAGACGATTGTGAATGGAGAAATCAGACAAAATTCTTCTAGTAATAATATGGTTATACCAATACGAAAAATAATATCTTCTTTAAGTAATCTCATCACATTAGAACCTGGTGATATTATATCCACTGGTACCCCTGCAGGCGTTGCTATGTCAATGAAAGATCCAAAATATCTTAAACATAATGATATTGTAGAAATTTCTATTGAAAAATTGGGTACAATCAAGAATAAAATTTCTTTTACTTGATATTGATAATTTAAAATATAATTTTATTGACACGCGTTTTATTGTACATGATTTATATTATATGTCATAATTTCCTTTTTTCTTGTTCTATTAGTTTTTTTAACTCATTTTCTAATAAATGGCCATATTCCCTATGTGCTTCTAATAGTTTTTCTCGGATATTGGCTAATTGCATTGATAAGTTTAAAGCTTGCAAACAACTTTCTAGAGATCTTTCTCCAGTAAATACTTCCATGGCAGTTTTAAATTTTTCAACAATTTCTCTCTGTTCGTCACTAAATTCTTCTATCGTTCTTATTATTCCTTGTAAATTTTTATTAATAGTAGGATTTTCTGCATCATTGTTTTGTATTCCCTTTTTTGATTTAAAAAAGATCAAAATAAAACATTATAAAATAGCCATCGATAATATTTATTCGTTAAATTTTGATGGTATTGAAAAAAATATAATATTTAATGAATTTTTTTAATTTCTATATAATTTTACTTGATTTCTGCTATAACAATTCCGTGAATACTTATCATAATAGATAAATCTATAATAAACCCTTTTGAAAAAAGATGAATGATTTATTGAATTATGATATTGCTATTGTAGGTGGAGGTCCTGCTGGACTTTCTGCTGCCTATTCTGCATCTAAAAACGGTGCAAAAGTTATACTTTTTGAAAAAGATCCCTCATTTGGTCACAACGTTAGAACTAGTGGTGTTAGTTGGATAAAAGAAATCGAACAACTTGGAATATCTCAAGAATACTATAACCCTATTAAAAATTTCTCATTCATATCACCCAACAATGAAATAAACATATCTGGTAAAGAATATTCTGCTTGTGTTCTTGATATAAAAAAAACATACCAGTTTTTAGCTATTAAAGCTGCTAAAGAGGGAACCCAATTACTTGTAAGGAGTAATGTATTTGATATAAAAAAAAATAATGAAGGAAAAATTAATGGACTTAAAGTTTCAACACCGAAAGGAATTATTGAAATAGATTCAACCTTAATAATTGATGCCAGTGGTTTTAATAGTTTTATTTCTCGTAAATTGGGATATGTTTCTCTTTGGCAAAGATATGGAGTTGGTGCGGAATATGAGTGTTATTGTGATAATGTGGACCGGGAAACTCTATGTTTATTGGTCGGTCAAAAATATTCTGAAGCAGGATATGCATGGATTTTTCCGCTATCTGATGATCGGGTAAGAATAGGAGTTGGAATAAGCAGGCCAGAATCTATCGTCGACCCACTTAATAAATTGAATTACATTATGGAGAATAAGTTATATCCTTTAAACAAACTAGGAAAAATTCAACCTATAGAAATTCATTATGGGATGATACCTAATGAAGGATTACGAAAAAGATGTGTACATGACGGATTGATGATGATAGGTGATACTGCAGGCCAAGCAAATCCTTTGGTCTTGGAGGGAATACGATATGCAATGGAATTTGGACAATTAGCTGGAAAAATTGGTGCAAACTCTTTGGAATTTAACTCATCAATGGATTCATTAATAGACTATGAACATTCTTGTAGGAAAATACTTGAAAAAAAAATTATAGCTGCATTAAAAGTACAATCTCGTTGGCTTGCTCTTTCTGATGTTGAATGGGACAAAGAAATTGAAATAATCAAAGATTTAAAAATTGATGAATTTTTGGATTTTATTAAAACTGATTTTTCAAGATATAAGATGATGAAACTAGCTTTGAATCATCCTAAACTAGCAGCTAGACAATTATTTAACTTGGTTTCAAATTCATTTAGTACGTAATTCATAATACTAAGGAAGATTTTTATATCATTCAAAATTAGCACAATTTAATTTGGCAGGAGAAACGGCTTCACAATTTCTTCCTATTTTATACCTTTTTGGTTTTGGAATATTAGCAGGGGTTCCATCTTTTATACTATCTAGGCTTTTGTCACAACGAAGAAGGTATAATCCCATAAAATATCTTCCAATGGAATGTGGTCAAATTCCATCGGGAGAAGGTACGATCTCATTTTATGATGCAATATTATTCCTACATACTAATGTTTGTTGTTTTTGATGTCATGTCGATATTTCTTTATGCTTGGGCTGTAACTTTTTTCTCTATTCCTAAAGAGGCAACGTTGCCTATGATGGGCTTTCTTGGAATAATGTTTGCAGCAATGGGTTATGCATTATTTTTATCTGGAAGAAAAGGAATTTGGTAATTATTTTTTCCAATAGATTTTAATAACTAAACTGGTTATTACGTATTAGTGTAGTGGTATGTTAAAAGAACTACTTAATCCTAATCCTGCTAATTTTAATATATTGGTATCAAAGCTAAGTGATGTTCTTGTGACCGCCTTGGAGGAACCGCTAGGCTATGCAATTAATTGGAGTCGTGTATTTTCATTATGGCCAGTTCATTTAGAAACATCTTGTTGTAGTGTAGAATTTGGAGCAGCAGCAAGCCCGAGATATGATGTGGAGAGGTTTGGTATTCTTGAAGCTTTTGGTTCATTAAGACAATGTGATTTAATTGTTGTTCAAGGTACAGTTACTAGAAAAATGGCACCACGCCTTCGTCTAGTTTATGATCAAATGCCAGAGCCCAAATATGTGATTGCAATGGGGGCATGTGCAATTACTGGTGGACTTTATTTTGATTCTTATAATGTTTTACCTGGTTGTGATGGGATTGTTCCTGTAGATGTTTATGTACCAGGATGTCCTCCAAGGCCTGAAACTCTTATCCAAGGGACATTCTTATTACAAGAAAAAATTAAAAGGTCAAAGATAAAGTGAGCGATAGTAACATACAAATAAATACCAAAAAAAATTCTATTACTCTATCTAATGATATATTGAAGTCGTTGTCCGATAAATTTACTCCTAATATTAAAATAATTTATGATAAACATAATCGTTCGAAAATTATGGTTGAACCTGAAAATTTGGTAGAAATTGCAATCTTTTTAAGAGATAATTATGGACTAGATCATGCTGAATCCGCTTCAGGAACAGATTATCCAAAAGAAAATAAAATTGAAATTAATTATCATTTAGGTTCATATAGCAATCCTGATCTTCTGTCTTATGTATTGGTATTGTCGACTAAAGTTGATCGAGATGATGCGAAATCAAATAGTTTGATAAATATATTTCCTAGTGTTGAATATCATGAACGTGAAACTTATGAAATGTTGGGAGTGTATTTTATTGGTCATCCTCGAAATGAGCGTTTTCTTTTACCAGAAGACTGGGTTGATCTTCCGCCACTTAGAAAAGATTTTAGATCAAAAGGGAGATGAAAAAAGGGTGTTTATTACTAATGTCTAGTTTAGAAGAAAAAATTAATGAAGCTAAAAAACTATCTATGCAGATAGTAAAAGATACCGAAGATGATAGGTTGATGACCCTGAGTGTTGGACCACAACATCCTGGTTCAGGACATTTTCGATTTGTAATTAAAGTGGATGGAGATTATATTGTAAATGTAGATCCTGACCCTGGTTATGTTCATCGAGGACATGAAAAGATGTGTGAATACCGTAACTATTTTCAAAACCTGCCTCAATTGGAAAGACCTGCACTCCATGATTCTTCTAATATTTTATATTCTTACTGCCTTGCTGTGGAAGATTTGATTGGTATCACCGTTCCACGAAGGGGACAATTTATACGAGCTATCGCATCAGAATTAGATAGACTTGTATATACAGAGTATTGGCTAGCTATTTATGGAATTTTTCTTGGACATTCGACAATGTTCATGTGGCCTGCAGGTGATAGAGAATTAATAATAGATTTATTCGAACGCTTTTCAGGTCATCGTGTTACTCATTGTTTTAGTATTCCTGGAGGTGTTAGAAATGATTTTCCATATAACTTTAAAGAAAAATGTTTAACTCAGGTAAATTATTTTGAAAAAAGGCTAAAGGAATATGAACATATTTTTTATAATAATCCATTGTTAAGACAAAGAACAGAAGGAGTGGGAATTTTATCAAAAGAGGATGCGATAAAATTAGGTGTTACGGGTTCTGTACTTCGTGCATCAGGAGTACCTTATGATATTAGAAAAGTAGAACCATATGATATTTATGATGAAATAGATTTCAATGTTCAATATATGAAAACATGTGATTCTTTTGCGAGAGCATACGTTCCCTACCTTGATATGCTCGAATCATGTCATATTATCAGACAATTGTTAGATAAAATGCCAGAATCAGGGGATGTGCGAGAAAAATTACTCGGTAATGTCAAGGGTCCTCCAGGAGAATCATATAAAAGAGTTGAATCTGGAAGAGGTGCTTTAGGCTATCACATAATAAGCGATGGAACATCAAGACCATATAGAGTAAAAATGTCTACTCCTTCATTTAGAAATCTAATGGCTTTACCATTTTTATTAGTAGGATCAAAATTAGGCGACATGCCACCTATATATTGGTCTTTGAATTATTGGCCAATAGAGGCAGATCGATAATGGGTTCAATAACTCCTGATTTTAGATTTGGAAATTTTGTTGGTAGTGTTATACAACTAGTACTTGTTATCCTATCTCTTGTGACTGTATTAATTCTCCCAATAATATTTTTTACCTTGTTTTTTGTTCCTTTGCCAGTTGTTAATGGACAAGTATTAACTCCTTATCTGTTTTTTTCAATGGTTGTGGATCCGGCAAGAACACTTCCCATAATAAAATTTTTAATTCATACCGATTTATTTAGAGCGGCAGTATTTCCTGGGTTTACTTTTGCAGCATTAGTTGCAGCGGCTACTATTTTCATTGAACGAAAATTATTAGCAAAGATGCAGTTAAGGGTAGGACCACTATATGCAGGAAAAATAGAAGGTATTTTCCAATTAGTTGCAGACGGTTTGAAACTTATTGCCAAAGAAATAATAGTTCCCTCAGGGGCAGATAAACCAATTTTTTGGCTTGCTCCTATATTGTTTGTATCTACTTCGGCAGCAGTAGTTTCATTGATTCCGGTTGCACCTGGTTGGGTCGTAGCGAATGTAAATGTTGGTTTGATAGCTACATTTGGTATACTTGGATTCTTTCCACTGATAGCACTATTATTTTCATGGGCCAGCAATAGTAAATACCCATTCATTGGAGGTCTAAGAGCACTGCACCAGATGGTTGCCTTTGAAATTCCATTTTTTTTATCTGCTTTACCTGTTGTCATTTTATCTGCGTCATTGAATTTATCTGATATAGCAAGATCCCAAAATATTTTCTGGAATATTTTGATCATGCCGATTAATGCATTTGTTTTCTATATATCATCACTTGCAGAACTAGAGCGTATACCATTTGATCTTCCTGAAGCAGAAAGTGAAATCGTCGCTGGTTGGTTGACTGAAACATCTGGAATGATTTTTGGACTAATTCAATTGGGTAGTTATTTAAAGCTTTATGCATTAAGTGCTCTATTTGTGATACTATTTTTAGGTGGCTGGTATGGACCACAAATATTTCCACATGAGCTAATTCCAGGTGCATCAGCCTCAAATATTCCATTATTAAAAATATTTGCTTTGGATGGTTTGTACAATGCTGTAACTGTAAATAGTATTTTCTGGTTTATGGTAAAAACATCTATAATTATTTTAATTATGTTAATAACAAGAGGTATTAACCCACGAATTAGAATTGATATATTATTACATACTGGTTGGTATAAATTAATAGTTTTAACATTCATAAATCTCTTTATTGTTCTTACTCTGATCTATGGTGGAATTTTGGGACCGGGAGGAATGATATCGCCAAAATGAATACTGCAACTGGATTTATTAAAGCACTAGAGTCAGGTACTAAACATCTTTTTATAAAGAGATTTACATTACGTTATCCTGAACAAAAGCTAAAATTTGATGGTGATGGCTATCAATTTGACCCTAAAAAGGGGGTAGGAATAGCTGGGTTGAGGGGTCGTCATATTCTCTTTCATGATAAATGTACTGGTTGTCAATTATGCGCTATTGCTTGCGAAGGGATAGCAGAAGCTATTTCTATGGTAAAAGTGGATGAACATTGGAAACAAAATAAGAAATCAATTATGCCTCAAATAGACTATGGGAAGTGTGTTTTCTGTGGATTATGTGTTGATGCATGCCCATTTTATGCATTATATATGACAAATGATTATGAATTGTCGTCATTTACCAAATCTCATTTAATTTATACCCCTTCTCAACTATCAGTAAAACCAAAATATGATGGAGATGTAGAAATAAAGATAGATTCAAGGGGAGCCAACCATGGTTGACGGAATATTTATAGGCTTATCAATATTAACAATCGGATCTGCTATTATCACTCTAGAAAGTAGGGAGATATTGTATGGGGGTATTGCTTTAGCTGTATCTATGTTGGGGATAGCTGGCTATTTTATTATTTTAGATGCACCATTTGTTGCAATGTTTCAAATAGCTGTATATGTAGGTGCAGTGGCAGTTTTGATTATCTTTACTGTTATGCTAGTTAGATCACCTAATACCGTAACAAAAAGAGAAACTAAAAAAAGGAAAATTGCAGGTATAATTCTTAGTTTTGGTTTTCTTGCCTTAATTGGCTATTTCATTGGAAATTCAGCAGCTACACAATTTAGTTTCAATAATGGTACACCTGTTGTTGATATAAAAGAAATAGGGAAAAAATTATTAACTTATTATTCACCAGTATTAATTGCATTGGCTTTAACTTTGGCTGGATCAATTATAGGTGCATTAGCTTTAGCAAGAAGGGAGGATATAGAAGAAAAAAATGAATCAGCCTAGTGATTTTTTGATTATAGCGGTTATTCTTGTCTCTATAGGAATATATGGATTAGTTGTTAAAAGAAATGCACTCAGATTAATTTTCTCGATTGAATTAATTGCAAATGCTGTAAACCTCACTCTGGTAGCTTTTTCTAGAATGGTATCTAATCCTCAAGGTCAAATTTTTGTCCTATTTTCAATTGCTATTTCTGCTGCAGAAGTTGCTGTTGGCTTGGGTATTATAATAATCGCATATCGATTCTATAAAGATATCGATATCACCGAATATAGAAATCTTAAAAATTAATTCAATTCATTTCTTTTACTTCTTTGATAGATATTATAATCGATTAATATATAAAAGGAGACCATGTCGTTTTGGTAGGGGTATTCGGATACGAGAATGTAGATGGCAGATTCATCTTCTTATTATTTAATGGTGGCAACATTTTTGCCATTGATATTTTCTCCTGTAGCATATTATTTAGGTAAACGCAAAGGAGTCAACATTGTAACATGGTTTTCTTTTGGAATTTTGGCATTATCTACTATTTTTATTATTATTCCATCGCTAGGCCTAGGTTCTGCTGGAGCATATCAAGAAATTTATCCATGGAGTCAACTTGGACATTTTGGACTAAAGTTAGATGGTTTGAGCATTCCTTTTGCAATAACTATTTACCTTTTATGTACGGTAGTGGTATTTTATTCAAAACCATATATGATACGAAAAATTATTAATGAATTTAATCAAACAAAAACAGCTTTAAATGAGAAAAATGATTATTTTGAAGGTAAGGACATTAATAATGATAATAATACTTATAGGTGATACATCATCTTTAGTTTTATCTGGCGACCAAAAATTATATTTAAATTCTCAAATGGGATTATACTTTGCTCTTTATTTGGCATTTTCAATGGGTATGGTAGGCACCATACTTGCTACAAATTTAGTTGAATTTTATGCATTTTTTGAATTGATGCTTGTCCCTACCTTTTTCTTGATAGCTTTTTTTGGTTATGGGAACAGGAAAAAGATTACATTCATATTCTTTTTGTGGTCAGCAGTAGGAGCGCTTATTTTACTTTTAGGTTTATTGGCTATAGGTTTCTTTTCGGGCGGATTTGATTATGACGTTATAAAGGCAAATGCTGTCAAAATACCAATTAATTGGATTAATCTGATACTATTTTCAATACTGATTGGTTTTGGCATAAAACTTGGCTCATTGTTTTTACATGTATGGTTGCCGGAGACGTATACTATGTCGCCAACTCCAATATCGGTATTAATTTCTTCTGCAATGACGGGTATAGGTGCGTATGGTATCATCAGAATATGGTTAGATTTGTTATCTACTCATTATGCTGGATATGGTATTTATTTAGAAATATGGGGAGTAGCAACCATGGTGTTTGGAGGTGCCATGGCTTTAATGCAAAATGATATAAAAAAAGTTTTGGCATACTCTAGTATTAGCTCTATGGGCTATATTCTGTTTGGAATAGGTTCTGAGAGCGTTTTGGGAATAAGTGGTGCAATATTGTTGTATGTAACACATGGATTAGGTAAAGCATTATTGTTTATGATGGCTGGATCTGTAATTTTACAAACTGGGACCAGAAATATGAACAATTTAGGAGGGCTATCTAGCAAAATGCCTTATACTGCTGTCCTTACCATGATCGGAGCACTAACCATAATGGGTGTCCCAATTACAAGTGGATTTATGGCTGAATGGGTATTATTTAATGGATCTCTGCAAGGTGCTATAGCTATCCATTGGGATTCTTTAAAGGTGATAGCTTTTGCAATAGCTATGCTGACTACTGTTTTGACTTCTGCTTATCTTTTATGGATGTATAAGAGGATATTTTTTGGTGTGATTCCAGAAACATTAAAAAATGTAAAAGATTCGAGTGGATATGTAATAGTTACGATGGGGATATTAGCTGCTTTCACTTTGATATTGGGTATATATCCTGATATGTTCTATAAACCAATAATTAGTTATGTTGAAAATGTGTATACTCATTCTAATGAAATTGTGCATATAAAACAAAAAACCGCCTCTCCAGAAATAAAAGTATCCGAACAAATTAAAGGAAACATTAATGATTTAAACAAGTACAGGATTTCGGAAACAAGGATGCAAATGGGCAGTGTGGCTGTTTTAAATCCAAATATTTATTTTTGAGGATTTGAAGAAAAATGGTTCAAAATGAGACAATAGGATTTTTAGGCTTGGGCGTAAATGCATGGCTTATTTGGATGATTCCATTCATTGGAGCGGCATTGATCCCTGCTTTAAAAAATAAAAGCGAACACATTCGAAGTTATGTTGCGGTAGGGTTTTCTATTTTAAGTGCTTTATTAGCATTGAGCATTCTTCCTCTGGGACTTGCAGGCAAGGAAATTCATAGTCAAATACCTTGGATTTCTGCATTAAATCTAAATGCAGGCGTCTTGGCTGATCCGCTTGGTATAGTGATGAGCAATCTGGTTGCCTGGATATCTGCATCAATCTTTGTTTACTCTATTTCCTATATGCATGGCGAAAAATCTATCACTAGATATTGGTTTTTTATGTTATTCTTTATAGGTTCAATGCAGCTAATAGTGTTATCTGATAATCTATTGATGGTGTTTTTCGGATGGGAAGGCGTAGGCTTGGCTTCATATGCATTAGTGGGATTTTGGTATACTGATAGAAAGAAAGATTACGTAGGAAAAGAGGGACATATCGCATGGGGGATTCCTATGTGGACATCACCAACCCACGCAGGAATAAAGGCATTTTTGTTTAATCGAGTAGGTGATATCATGATGCTGACTGGCATGTTTTTGATTTTTGCATATGCTGGTACATTTGGTTTTAAAGAACTGCTTTCTGATCATACTTGGGCTCAAGAGATGATGAAACAAAATCTTTTGGTCCCGGCTGCAGTTTTATTATTCGGGGGGCAATAGGAAAATCTGCTCAATTTCCTTTAAATGAATGGTTATTGGAAGCTATGACTGGACCGACATCTGTATCAGCACTTATTCATGCTGCCACAATGGTAAAGGCGGGTGTCTTTCTGGTTGCTAGAATTGGACCTCTCTTCTTTGCTTTAGCAGTATTTAACATTTCTCAGTTTTTTGAAATTGTTGCCTGGGTGGGTGCAATAACTGCATTTCTTTTAGCTACCCAAGCATTGGTTAATCCTGAAATAAAAAAGGTACTCGCATATTCTACAGGTTCACAAATCGGTTATATGATGATGGCCCTTGGAATTGCAGGTTTATCAACTCATTTTGTTGATGGATATACCGCAGGTTTCTTTCATATGATTAGTCATGCTTTATTTAAAGCATCATTGTTTATGGCTGCAGGTGCTATCCTCCATACTGTTGGTTCAAGGTTTATGTATGATATGGGAGGGCTTAGAAAAAATATGAAAAAGACATACATATTCATGTTATTGGCTAGTTTGTCATTAGCTGGTGCACCTTTGATAACTTCTGGTTTTTGGAGTAAAGATGCCATTTTTGCATCTTTACTGGAATCTAATTATTCGCTATCGCCATATCTATTTACACTTGCGGTAGTGATAGCAGTAATGACTGCATTCTATACTTTTAGAATGGTGGGATTAACATTTTTTGGTAAACCTAGTAAGAATATATCTGAACTTGAATCAACAGGACATCGGGTTCATGAGGTAAACAGAATTATGTGGATGCCGTTTGCTATTTTAGCAGTGGCATCTATAGCAATAGGTGTGGTAGGTTTTGCCTTTGAAGGTCAAATTCATAGCTTGTTTGCGACCTATCTTTCACAAACTTTTGGTATAGTTGATGGAGCAGTAATATCCTCATCTTCATCAAGTGCAAATTCTCAATCTCAATTGACAAAGACCTCCACTCCAATTTCTGAGGAAAACAGAGGCTTTTTGAATTTAAATCCAATTGCTGCTTTATCTTCTGTTGGTGCATTTGGAATAGGTGGATATTTGGGATATTTGTTTTATATTCAAAGAAAATCAAATCCAGAAATAATCCAAGAAAATGTTGTCTCACGAGCTCTGTGGAGGTTTTTATATAATAGATGGTATCTCAATGCATTTTGGTATTGGATAGGTGTAGTAATTCAACTTGCTCTCTACAGGCGTATTTATAAGTATTTTGAAGGTAGGATTATGAATGGGGTGAATCCTGCTTTTCAATATTCTATGATTTTTATGTCAAAAGTAGTAAAGGTGACGCAAACTGGCAATATGCAAACATATCTGTACGTATTTTCGGCGGGTATTATAGTAATAGCTATGCTATTATTGATGTGAGGGGGTTGTAATAAAAAATGATTGACTTGTTTTCAACTCCATCTTTAGTTACTATTGTATTAGGTGCTGTAGCATTATTAATTCCAATAATTGATGCATTAAATAAAGAAAAAGGCTCTAAAAATAAAGTTTACAGCGGAATAGCATTTGGCGCTCTTGTAATAGCCCTGATTATTGTAATAGTGCGTGTTGTTATGGGTGAAACTCTTCCCGGTCTATCTTTGGCAAGCAATGGGGTTATTACAGATGATGTTTTTGGAGCATTCTTCTCAATAGCATTCATTATTGTTTCTATAATGGTTACTGTTTCTTCTTGGAGTTATATGAAAAAGAAAAGTAATCATGCTGCATACTACTCTTTGATTCTTCTGTCGAGTATCGGAATGATCCTTATTGGTTACTCTACAGATTTTGTCATGTTGCTAGTTTCATGGGAATTGATGTCTATTCCAACATATGCATTAGCGGCATTTTCCAAAAAGGATCCAATTTCAAATGAAGCTGCGATTAAATATTTTTTATTTGGAGCGCTATCTACCGCCATTATTGTTTTAGCCATGGGTATTGTATATGGTTTAACCGGATCTACAAATATTTATGATTCTATTGTGGCACTATCTCATCTGAAATCTGAGTTGATACCTTTTGGTCTATTAGCAGTGGGGCTATTTATAGCAGGATTTGGATTTAAGATGGGGTTAGTACCATTTCATATGTGGTTGCCTGATACTTATTCCGGTTCACCTACAACCATTGCAACTCTACTTGCAGCTGGCACAAAAAAAGCTGGATTTGCTGCAGCTATTCGGGTTATTATAATTGGATTAATTGCATTAAATGTTCATTGGTCATTTGTGCTCGCTATAATTGCAATCTTTACAATGACTGCTGGAAACTTGGGTGCATTAACCCAAAAAAGTATCCCGAGGATGCTTGCTTATTCTAGTCTTGCCCAAGCAGGGTATATTCTAATAGGTCTAGCTGTGGCTCCATATGCTGTAGCAGGAATTGCTGCTTCTCTATTCCATATACTGAATCATGCAGTTATGATATCTGCCGCATTTATTGCAGCTGCTGCTGTAATTATAGTTATCACAGGATATAATATTGAACGATTTAAAGGACTAGGATATAGAATGCCGATTACTGCTATTGCTATGACTATTGCCTTGTTAGCTTTAGCGGGAGTTCCGCCTTTAAATGGATTTTGGAGTAAACTTTTATTATTTGGGGCTGCTGTAGACAGTGGTCACCAGGTATGGTGGGGTCCTTACCTTGCAATTGCCGGTGTATTAAATAGTGCACTCTCTTTAGGTTATTACGCTTGGGTAATACGAAAAATGTATTTGGAAGAAGGCGAAAATAGGGTTAGACAAAAAGAACCTAAATCTATTGTTGCTGTTTTAGTATTTGCCATTGGTTTTATGGTGATTTTTGGAATTTGGTATGGACCAATTCTTAACTTTGCAACCATGGCCTCTCCAGGCGATTTAGCTCAGTTAATACATATCAGATAATATTTTATTTTTTTTATTTTCCTTTAACAAGGATAAATTTGATTTATACATATGAAATTCAAATAATATTTTGGATGGATTGATTTGTTTCGATGATGTAATGTTAGGATGTTGATTAAATAACTCACTTTTTTTAACCTCTTGAAATGAATGAAAAACTTTAATTAGATTTAATCCATGTATTCATAGTGTTACCTGGGTCTTGCTCATTTGTACTTGATAAAAAAAAATGTATGCTCCCACCAGAGTTTATTATAGAAATAAATGAAAACGAAACTAACAAGTATATGATAGGATTGACATGTTCTGAACATAGACAAGAATTAGAAGAAAAATTGGTATTTCTGCAAAACGAAAAACAAATTCCTGAGGGAAAAATTGAGTTTACACGTATTAAAATAATCCACACCAATTGCATTACAGGAAACCAAGATGACATAGATGAAATTCAACTAAAAAAGCTATAATATTTTTTATTATTGTTAAAATAGTTTATTTTTAATATTCCTTTCAAAGGTTTAAACTAATAACGCTTTCTTGTCATTACCTTCCAATACATTAATTATATTTGTAGCAGCTATTTCCGACATTCTTATTCTAGTATCGACACTTGCACTTCCAATATGTGGTACCAAAATAACATTTTTCATTTTAATTAGTGGATTATTTGAATCTATGGGTTCTTCTTCAAATACGTCTAAAGCTGCTCCTGCTATGTATTTGTTTTTTAATGCAAAAACCAAATCATTTTCTTTTATTATTTTACCCCTTGAAGTATTGATTAGGAAAGCAGTCTTTTTCATGATCTTAATTTTTTCAATATCTATGAGGTGAAAACATTCATTGTTCAAAGAGCAACAAATTACTATGTAATCTGAAATAGCCAGTAATTCTTTTAATTCAAGAAATTCGACTTTATTTTTTAATTTTTTGTCCAAATCTGCGATTTCTCTATTTCTTTTATAATATACTATTTTCATATTAAACCCAATAGCTCTTCTTGCTATAGATTGACCGATTTTACCAAAACCTATTAAACCCAAAATTTTATTATGTATATCTGTTCCAAGCATAAGTTGAGGATCCCATCCATTTTTCCATTTAAAATTTCTAACAAATTTATCAGCTTCTACTATTCTCCGTCCTATACACAATATCAAACCAAAAGTTAAGTCTGCAGTTGTTTCAGTTAAAATATCTCCTGTATACCCTATTTTTATTCCTCTTTTTTTAGCTATTTTAATATCTATATGTTCCAAACCCGTACTGAAAGTACTAATTATTTTTAGTTTCGGTCCCGCGATATCAATAATTTCTTTATCTATTTTATCTTGTAATACGCATAATATTGCATCAACGTTTTTTATATTATTAACTAATTCGGATCTGTTAAAAGGTCTATTTCTTTTATTTAATATTACGTTATATTTTGATTTTAAAATATTTATCCCATTTATTGGAATCTTACTTGTAATTAGTATTGTCGGAAGATCTTTCACTTATCAACTTTTATTATTAATATTATTTATTATTGATGATTAATAAAATTGATATAAAGAATATCAATCTTTGCTAAAGAAGACTTTGATTGTTAAATAGTTTAATAGTATGACTATTATAGAAATATTTTATGTATGGTTATGTTATTGATAAAAATAGCATAAAAGAAAAAAAAACTAAAAGAAATCCAAAAAATACATTTGTTGATAAATCTTCAATCTCTATATCTTCGTCAAATAATAATTATGAATCTGAAGTATTGAAATCAAATAATACTCTTTTTGAAAATATTATCGGTTATGATAATGTCAAGAAAATATTTTCTTTTGCTATTGCTTCCCATCTACCTGTACATATTTTGTTGGTCGGGCCTCCAGGTTCTGCAAAAACTTTATTTTTAATGGAATGTATGAACATTCAACGGTCTTATTTTACACTAGGAAGTCATAGTACGAAAGCAGGCATGATAGATTATTTATTTTCAAATAGGCCTAGAAATTTGATTATCGATGAAATTGAATATATGCCAATTAAAGATCAAGCGGCACTTCTGAGTTTGATGGAAACAGGTATATTGAGTGAAACAAAATTTGAGAAAACACGTAAATCAGTTCTGAAAACGTGGGTTTTTGCATCCTGCAATAATGAAAAAAAATTACTAACGCCATTGCTATCGAGATTCCTCATTTTATATTTCAAGAAATATAATTACAATGAATTTTTAAAAATTACAAATCATCTTCTCTTAAAAGAGTGTAATCTTGAATCAAGCGTTTCAAATAAAATAGCGTATCTAGTTTGGAATTCATTAAAATCAAGAGATATCAGAGACTGCATCAAAATAGGGAGACTTTCAAAAAATATTGATGATGTAATTTTAATTGTTAATACTTTGAAACAATATAAAAAAAATAATAGTAATTTAATTAATTAATATTTTTTAAATAATATGAAATAATATCAAACAATAGTTATTCTATTGTCGAAATTTTTTATTGACTGATAATTTGAAAAAAATAAATAAATAAGTTAAGTAATTTTATAACTCTTAGAATCAAATTTGAATATATTTATTTGCGGTCCTACGCTATATGAAAAATGCCATATAGGACATGCAAGAATTTTTATTTTTTTTAATTTTTTAATCAATTTTCATAGGTTTTTAGGAAATTCACCTATTGCCATATTGCAATTAACTGATATCGATCATAAGATTTTTCAAAAGGTTAGCAATAATGCCCAAGGAAATATTAGATATTTCAGAAAAGTTTTTAGGCTATCTTTTAGAAGATTTAAAAAATATTCAAATTGACAATAATTTTATATATACTCGAGTTTCCGACTTTTTATCATTAATTAAAAACGATGTTATCAAGGTTTTAAAATCAAAAAAAGGATATTCCTATGCTGGAAATGTTTATCTCAAAATAACTAAAGATATTTTCAATTTGTTGGGTTTGACATTGGAGGATATTGAAAATATGCCGATTGATATCTCGTGTGGTAAATATAATCAAAGAGATATTATGATATGGAATTCTGAGAATTTCTATCAAGGATACTTGAAAAAAAATGATGGTATTGAGGTAAGTAATAGAAGAATATTGACAAGTGGAATTCCAGGATGGCACTTCCAAGATTGGGAAATAATAAAAAATGTATTTAATGGTGAATACGATATTCATGGAGGCGCAAGTGAATTATTGTATCCGCATCATGAATTTATACACGAAATTTCAAAAAAAATTTATAATAACTATAAAATACCACACATAAATTCTTGGATTCACATAGGTCTTGTAAATATAAATTCAAAGAAAATGTCCAATTCTAGTGGTAATACTATTTCTATCTCAGAAATTTTAGAAAGGTACAATGCGAATACATTAAAAATATTCTTTTTATCAAAAAACTATAAAAAAGATATCGAATTTTCAATTAGCGAGTCTTGAGGAATCTGATGAAATAGATAAAGTTATTACAAATACTTTATTAACAAGTAAAAATAATCCTAAAACAAATAATTATTCAGAAACAACGGCAATAAAACAATTTTTAAATTTATTGCATAATGATTATGATACTGAATCCGCATTGAATCTGATTTTGGATAATTTGGATGAATATCAAAACCCAGAATTAATAAAAAGGATGCTTGAAATTCTTGGACTTAGATATTATTAAAATATTGCAAAAAAACGAATTTTATTTTTGCAAAAATTGGAATTCTGTTTTTTTGAATATTGACAATAAATTTTTTACCTTATATAATAAAGATTTGTATGATGATTATTTTTTTAATAGAACAATACTGAATAAATATAACAACCTAAATTCTGAAAATAATACTGAAATTGAAAAAATGATACAATCTTTACTAAATGTGGCAAGTAATAAAAAAATAAATTTATTTTTACATGTTAGTTCATATCAAACTTTTTTAGAAAAATATTTGATAAAAAAGAATTTCGAAAAAATTGATGAAGTAATTGGTTTACAATATCCTAACTATTCTGATCTTTGTCTTAATTTAGATTTTGATGAATTCAGAAATCGAATCAGTACTGCACAAAAAATTCTCCTAGTTGACAATAAATATACATTAAAAAAATGGGTCAATACCTATTGTTTATCTTTTAATATTTGTATGGATAAAAAACCTTTAATTTATACAATTTTAAAAAACAAATTTAATAAATTTAACTTTATTTTATCAGAAATAAGTGATATAGACGATCCTATTGGAAAAACTGCAGGGTGTTGCATTTTATATCCATATGAAAATAGTTTAACTTTGTACTGTTTGGGAACTCAAAAAGAGTACAGGCATAAAAAAATTGCAACAAATATTATTGAGTTTTCTATAAAGTTTGGTAAAAAATATGGATACCAAATTTTTGGACTTCAAACATTACGAAGCGATAATTTATTAACTTTTTATAAAAAAAAAGGATTTGTAGAGGTTTACAATAATAAAATATTTCTAATCAATAACCGTTAAAATTTAATACCTCTTTGATATATTATTAAAAAATCTGTTGAACGTTTTTGATAATATTGATAACTTTATTTTTCCTATTTTTATTTATGAAAATGAATCAACTTATGAAAGTAGTTTAAGATTAAGATATCTAAATGATTCTAAAGTTTTTGTAAATGAGGTTTCTTTATTTATCCAAAAGTTAGTTGATTTGAAAATTTACAATATTCTTATTTTTGGAATACCTACAAAAAGGAATACTTTAGGAACTGCATCATTTAGTAAAAATGGAGTAACACAAAAATCGATTAAAAGTATCAAGGAGAGTTTTGGTAAAAGAATAAATATTATTTCTGATGTATGCTTGTGTCAATACAATACCTCTGGTCACTGTGGAGTCTATCTTCATGATGGTGCCAGTAAAAATACCAGATTAGAAAAAATGAATAATCTAAAGATAGATAATGATAAAACTATAAAAATTTTAGGCAAAATATCCTTGAGTGTATCTGAGTCTGGAACTGATTTTATTGCTCCTTCCTCAATGATGGATGGACAGGTTCTATATCTAAAAAAAATATTAAAAATGAATAGTTTCGATAATGTGAAAATAATGAGTTATTCTGCAAAGCATAATTCTTGTTTATATTCTCCATTTAGAAATAACAATTTTTTTAAATCAAATTTTATTGATAAATCTACATATCAAAATAGTTTTAATAATTTACAAGAATCCCTTAGAGAAGTTATAGTAGATATCAATGAGGGTGCAGATTGGGTGATGATTAAGCCATCTTTTTGGTATATGGATATCGTAAAAATAGTAAAGTCATATATTGAAAAGCCATTGGTTGTGCAAAACGTTTCAGGTGAATATGCATTAATAAAGGCCGCTGCTGAAAGGAAATGGCTTGATGATACTGAATGGTGTACATTATCTTTATTATCTCTTAAAAGAGCTGGTGCTGATAAAATAATTTCTTACTTTGTAATTAAATTGTTAAAAAGTTATTTAGATATGTAGTCTCAGAAAACATTAAAAATCTTCTGAATAAACTATTATCTTATATATCTTAGATGTAAAAATAATTATTTACTTTTGATATCATATAAAATCTCAATATTTTTATATTTATTTCAATTCAAAATTAATTCCTTTAGGTGGAGAAGATGAATGTCATCTATTGTCTTTATAATAGAGTGATCTTGATTTAGTATATAAAACAGCCTTTCATTTATCATTACATTTTCAAATAAATGATTTTCAAATCTTGTGTAGAATGTTGTTGTTTTACTAGTAAAAATAATTATAAAATTATAAAATTTAAGTCTCATTTTTAAGGAAGTAGCAGAGGATTTAAGATTAAATCATTCCAAAAACAAATAATATCATGTCTATTCAATAAATATAAATATTAAAGGTAATAGAAACGAATGAAAATAGTAGTCTTTATAAATTGCTATATTCATAAATCCTGACTTAAATAAATATAAAAATAGCTTATTATATAATAAAATTCTATTTACGATTAGATTATATATAATTAATTTTAAATTTAAATGTCCCGCGGTAGCTCAGCCTGGTAGAGCTTTCGGCTGTAGTTGTTGGCAACTAACTGCTAACCAATATCAGCCTATCAGGCTTACATCAAGCAGTGACCGAAGAGTCGCAGGCTCAAACAAAAAATGAATCTTTATTTTTTGGAGCAGATCCTGCTCGCGGGATACAATATTTTTTATTTATCATAATCTTTGCACCTTGTAATTATTAATAAATGCTCTATTCATAGGACATATTCCTTATTATGATAATCTATCAAAAGGTTCAATAATGGAATTATATTTTTTTAGTTTATATTTCAATCTTTATCTAGAAAATGATAGCCAAAACTATAAAATTGAAATTATTAATTTCTGTGTCTTTAACTATAGATAATTAAAAGGAATATATTCATTTGACGTTTCATTTTTGATGATGTCAATGATGATGATGAAGAGCCGTCTGATATTTTTGAATATTTGTGATGAAGATTATGAGTACTGAGACATCATCTGTAATTAATCTTTTTTATACTCCAAATACCGAATCTAAAAAAATCATTTTGATTCCTACTATTTGATTATTTAAAGAAATTATGGGGGGTAAAAATTCTAGATGTTATTTTATACATTCGGGTAGGTATTGAAAATAATTGATAAATAAATTCACTATTAGGTAATTTGCTTAATTTTATAAAATTATATATCGTGTTATTTTACTTTATATATTAAATTTAATGAATTCGTTAGAAAAATTTATTCTTGGTTCTATTTATTGTAATAATCTAGCTAATGTGTCTAATCCCGTTTCAATCATACCTTATCTTAAAAATAAAATGGATTTAGATAACGAATTTTATTTTGCCAAAATTATGGATCTGGAAAAACATGGTTATGTAAAAATTATGAATGATACAATGGATTCTCAAAAATCCAATCAAATCATTTGCTGCCTTAGTGGACTTGGACGTTCAAAGATTAAGGTTGTATTTGTAGGTGGAGTATTTGATTTGTTGCATCCAGGTCATATTCATACTTTAAAATCAGCAAAATCATATGGAGATATACTTGTTGTAATAGTTGCTACTACTGCTACAGCATTAAAATTGAAGAAAAATAGGAATATTTATCATGATGAAGTCCAGCGACAAGAATTAGTTGCATCCTTATCCTTTGTAGATCTTTCTCTTATCGGAAAAGAGGGTACATTATATGATACAGTATCTTTTGTACAACCTGATATTATTGCTCTAGGATACGACCAAACTCATAATGAGAAGGAAATACAAAAGAATTGTTTGGAAAGAGGATTAAAATTGAGCATTGTAAGATTATCTTCACCAATTCCTAAGATTAAAAGTACTATGATAAAAAAAAGTCTTGGTAATACATTCTATGATACCTGATTTAAGTCTTTTAATTCAATTGTTATTATGTCTCCATTTTTTAAATTTGCTGTTTGCTTGATACAAAGTGGCGAAATCACCTCTAATAAGCTGTTATCATGATGGGTTCTTTCTAACAATAATACAGCTGAATCTATTTTAATCTCTTTGCTATTTAAGTTTCTGTGATCCTTTTCTAAATTATTATTTATTTCCATTTTTGTAATTAAAATTGCAGGGTAACATTTTACCCAGCCAAATGTTCTATTTTCATCCTTAAAACCATGAATAAATATAGATGGATAGTTTGATATCTCTTTTTTTTTATCTGTGTAAGTTCTATCCTCTAGTTTTAAATTCAGAGTTCCGGGAAAGGGTTCATATCCTAATTTTTCTTTAAATTGTTTTCTATATTCTTTTAACGACATATAATATGAACCCTCACCCATGCCAGTAACTATTTTGCCTTTAAAAATTGCTCTTTTCCTATTAGAAATATCTATTGCCGATTTTATAACTTCTTGTAATTCTTTTATTATCTCATACCCTTTCTGGGTTACTTTTACTTTGAATTTTTTATTATTTTTAATTCTTTCAATCAGATAATCCTTTTCTAATTCAATTAAAGCCTTTGAGGTTGTTTGCTGTGATCTCTTTATTACTTTACTTAGCTGACTACTAGTAATTTCTATATGAGTTTCTTTTGCTCCTATGGATAATAAATGAATTATAATTAAAAAATGAAATTGATTAATGAGTTTATCCATTATTTATTTTGTTTGTTAATTATTCCCAATATTTGAAAACGTTTGTATTTGAATATTTGAAATGGGTTTTTTTAATATACTTGTTCTATGACCGATGATATATTGTATTCCTATTTTGTTTGCAGCTTCTACCAGTCTTTGTGTTATAATTCCATCCAAAACCAGCAATCTTCCCCCATGAGCATCAGATATTTTTTTTAGGATTTCTGAAATAGGAACTTTTATAATTGTTTTCATTGATTTATCAAAAATTATAGCCTCTAGTGTTTCGTTTATTTCTGGGAATATTTGTTTAATTGTTAGAATAATCTTTTCATCCTCGTTTATTGAAGAAGTGTTTTTGTCTAATAATGGATAATTTAAGTTATTGATATTGTTAGATTCAATAGATCTTTTATTTTGTTGATTACTTAGAATGGATTATCTATATCCGTTGTATTTGTTTGGCTTTGATTCGATGCTTGTTGTAAATTATTTCGTGTTTGTAATTGATTTTCTGAATCTAATTTATTAGTATAAGTATTTTTAATATATTCTTCAACATCTTTTAGTATTTCCGAAATTTCTAAAGGAGTACATTCTTCAACCTCTCTGCCTGGAGGTGCTCTGTATACTTTATCTATTTTTACAAGTCCTTGTAACTCTTTTAATATCAAGTCTCCTGCTCTATCTCCATCTATAAAAGCTATAATTCTTTTTCCATGGGTAAGTTTAAGTATGGTCTCATCTATTTTTGCACCTTCAATTGCTATTGCATTATCATATCCTGCTCTAAGTAAATTAATTACATCTGCCCTCCCTTCTACCAAAATGATCCAATCAGAATCATATACACCAACTCCGCATGCTAATTGAGCTTTTCCAAAAGTGGTCAATCTACCCGGTTTACTTGCATCGTATACATCCTTTAACATTTCTTCTCCTTCACTAATAGTTTTTGTTGCCCATTCTTGGACTATTTTTTTTGCTCTATCTACTATTATTTTCTTTTTAATGGCTCGTATGTCATCAATACCTATCAAGGAAAACTTTGCTTGAAATGGACCAACTTTGTCAATACTTTCAATTGCTGCAGCTATTAATGCCGCGGTCGAAATATCTGTACTCATTGGGATCAGTGCATCTCCTTTAGCAGAATTTGATTTTGAATCTACATTGACTTCAATTCTACCGACTTTAGATACTTTCTGTAATTCGTTTAGATTCATTTCAGGTCCCAATAAACCTTCTGTTTGACCAAAAATGGCACCAATAATATCTGCTTTTTCAACCAATCCATCTACTTCAAATTTTAACTTGACATGATACTTTACAATGCCTGTATTTGGTATCTTTATTACCTCGTTGTTAATTTTATTTATCATATTTAGATGTTTATTATTTATTATATTAATTACCCTCATTAATCTTTTTATTTTTCTGTAATATGGATATAGAATGATTTTATTTCTTCAATTTTTTTGATTCTTCCTTTGGTTATCTGCAGTAATTTTTTTTTATAATTCAGATCTATTATTCTTCCATTTAATTGCGATAATATTTTTTTAGTTATAATTTTACCTTTCTTGTCAGAATCCATTAATAATATTAGCTTCTTATAGTTTACAGCACATTGATCTACAAAATTAGTTGTACCTCTATAATGATGATATGCTTTGATATTTCCCTTATACCCTAAATAATATAACGCTTCCATATCCCTTTTCCCTTCTACAATAACTATAGAATTTTTGTTGGATTCGGCATTTAATGACAGTACAAAGTCATCTATGTCTTTAATTATTAGATGTTTATTTTCTACATTCATCAAATCATATTATAATGATTATGATCCTACTCTTTTCATTTTAGAACCACATCGTGGACAGGATGACTGATCATGTTTGGTTCCACAACTCATACAATAATAGCTTATAGAGCTTCCTGAACTACCGAAAACAGAACCAGTCATTCCCATTTTTTTCATAGCTCTATTTCTTATATAATAACTTAGCATTATAAATACAATTATAATTATTGGTAATGAATATGGAAAAGGTATTAAGAAGGAAATTGTCAAACTTATTCCTAACGAAATTCCTATCCATAATAATTGCTGTGATAAAAATTGCTTGTTATTATCTATCACTGTCTCTCATTAATATTATTAAAAACATTATATTTAAAATGTTTCCCTTCTTCTCGAGTTAAGAAACAGCCAATTAGTTAGTTATATTCAACATAATACTTGTATCGTTTTTCTACTTCTTTATTTTTTCCATCTAATACAAATTTTATTTGTTTTTCTAATTGCTCTAAGGAATAATTTTTAAATATTACTCCATCACTAGTATCTGGAAATTTTAATAAACTATTTTCAAAATCTTTCATGAAATTTGTTACTAACATTCTAAACTCTTCTTTTGTTGGATTTTCTTTTTTATTTACCTTGAACCATGATACCGCACACTGGGTTGAATAGATCTTTGCTAAATCTTCTAAGAGCCTATCAATTTCAAAGAAATCTTCCATGAGCTTGAAATATTTGATCTTTTAATCCTTAAAAAAATTTTCTATAAGCGGGAATGCGTTTGTAAAGTAAATAGAAAGATAAAAATGTCTATGTTTTTTTTAAAAAAGTTATATGCCTATAACTGATGTAATAAAAAAACAAATAGCCCAAAAAAGACGACTCTACTTCAAGATTTGCTTTAAATGTGGGGCAAAGAATCCTATTGGAGCAGAAAGATGTCGAAAGTGTCACGGAAATCAAATGCGATTAAAAAATAGAACATTGGGTGCAAAAAAATAATTTTTTTAGCTGGATTGTGTCATTTTATTTGATTTTTTTTAAAATTTTTTGCAAATAAGAAACCTTTAATTATCTTTTTTAACTCCTCTTATTTAAGATCACGATTAATATGAAATATCCAAAAGTTGTTTTGACTGCTGATAGAACATTAATGTCTCCTTATCGAGGAATCTCGCTAGCATCCTTTTTTGGTTGCGCACCCGCACTGGATGAAAACCGTAGTCATGATTCTTTTTGGTATAAGATTCTGGGCAATCAGGTAACTCCTAAAATACTCTTTGATTTTATCTGTAACCCAATCGGTCATGTAAATGGAAGGGCAAATTATGCTCCATACGGGCTAAGAAAGATTGAGGCGGCTTTACTTCGAGATGGATATACGAGAGAAGATGTAGTTGTATCTCACCCAGACTTCGTGGATAACTTTATAGGTCCTGAAACCGAATTTGTGGGAACATACGAAATGGATCCGTTGGGCATGGGGCCCGTCACCATGACATTTACTTATGGACGCAAACAAATGTCATATGATGAATTTTATAATAGGGATTTGCACTATAAAATTAATGCTGCAAAACAAAAGAATAAAAGTAAAGCCAAAGTAGTTGTGGGTGCATCCGGTACATGGCAATATAATTATGATCCCGCAAAAATTGAAGAATATGGTTTATATGCAATAATGGAGGGTGATCTGGGTGGAATAGGTCCCGAAATTGATGGGGCAGGTAGAAGCTTTTTTGACGCTATAATAAATAATGACTTGGAAACGGCAAACCCATTTAAAAAATCCAAATTTAAAGTCGAAGTTAAAGAATTTGATAGACTTGGTCGAAAATATCATGGACGATTTATTCATTATTCTGATGAACCAGATGTGGATGAGATACCAAATATTGTTAATCCTAGTATGCATGGAATGATTGAGGTTATGAGAGGCTGTGGTAGAGGTTGTAAATTTTGTGACGTTACATTGAGACCTTTGAGATATTATCCTGTAGAAAAAGTCCAAAAAGAAATAGAGGTTAATATGAAATATGGGGGACTAAAAAATGCATGGATCCAAAGTGATGATATATTTGTGTATGGGTTGAACCCTAGAACAACCAAAAATATGCAACCTAATAGAGAGGCTTTAGAAGAACTTTTCAAAGGCATTATGGAAACCGGCGTTGAACATACAAATCCTACTCATGGAACCCTTGCAGGTGCTATAGCAGACGAGAGACTAATTCCTAGACTTTCTAGTATAATAAAATCGGGCCCTAAAAATCATATCGGTGTTCAATGCGGTTTGGAGACAGGTAGTATTAGATTAATTGGTAAATATGCTGACAGAAAACTTGCGCCTTTTAAGCCATCAGAATGGCATTGGGTGGTTAAAGAGGGCGTAAAAACACTAAATGAGTATTATTGGGTACCTGCTTTTACTCTTATTATGGGATTGGATAATAATGAAAATGCTGATGATAGCTGGGAGACAATCCAATTAATACATCAATTGGAAAAAGAGCAGCCTGATTCAAAATTTACTGTTACCCCGTTAACCTTTGTTCCGATTGGGTTGCTTGAAAAATCGGAATTTTTTGATATTGGTAATACTATGGATCCAGCAAAGTTAGGCGTTATGTATAAAACATGGCAACACAATTTTAAATACGCTATTCATAAATTTATGCATAAGGTGGGGCAAAATGATCCCATCAAAAAATTCTTCTTTGCCTCTCTGGCGAAAACTCTAGGTGGTGTTCCTTTGAATGCAATGGAAAAATATGCTAGACGAAAGGGTCCAGAACATGAAAGAGTAATTGAGAAAATTAAGGCGCAGTATGCATAGTTGTTCATTACTATTTAATCTCTTTTTCAACAGTTTCAATCAAGGTGGAAATGTCAGTTATAATATTATCCTTTAATGATTTTTCAACTTTTTCTTTTGTATTACTGTTTGAGAAAATTAATATGTGAATTTTTTCTTTAAATTTATTGTCCGTGAGTGTTAGATATAAAAACTTGATCGATATTTCATTATAAGAAATAATACAAATAAAGATTATTTCTTTATGTTTATTAAATAGTTTATTAATGAATTTTTGAAAATCAATATCGAAAAAAGGATCAATATATTTTTCAACATTTCCTATCAAAGTAGTATTAATTCTAATTTTTTTTGCATAGATGTTTATCATATTACATATCGGTATCGAATCATCGTCACCTGATACGATAACAAGAATTGAGTTTTTCCTCATTTTATTTTCATTAGTTTCGATCCCATTTTTTAAAAGATTTATGGATTCTGTTAGACTTGTCATCAAATGAATTTTTTCGGTTTTTCCTATTTTACCTCTATTGTGAAGTTCAAGAAGAGTATTAAATACGGGAAAACAAATGTCAATGATAATTTTCTTTATGTCGATTTTCTTATTAATTATACTTAAAATTGTGTTTTCTAATATTTCCTTTTCACCATTAATCAAAGACATTAGTAATCTTTGTTGCAAATCAATGTAATTTTCATCTCGCAAATCAAAATTTATTATTCCTGGTTCTAAAAACCAAAAATTTACAGATCCTATTTTCTTTCTGCTTATAATTTTTTGGAAATATAAAATATCCAGATATTTTGAAATGGTGATTCTATTAGTTCCTATTTTTTTAGAAATTTCTGTGCTTGACATGGGGTTATTATCTTTTAGCAATTTTATTACCTCTTTCTGGATATCTGATAAATTATATCTTTTGTACATGGGTAATTATTTATTAAAAATGCCTTTGTATTAAAAAAGATTTTAACAGAATATAAAATAATCTAAATTTTATTGATTGAATGCTGATGCCAATTCAAAAATCTTTGTATACCAATCGTTTGCCTTGGTAATGCTGCTGGAAACAAGCATTCCTGATGCTCCATTCTCCAAAGACTATTTTTATATCTTCGTTTCTGTTTATCCCTGCTCCACAAATTAACTTTGACTTTTGATTATTATTATTCAAAATCTCACTACATTTTCGAATCAAGTATGGCTTCTCAGACGAAATTGATTTTTGAGTCCCAATCAATTCGGGTGGTTCAATTGCAATATAATCTGGTTCAAACTCTAAAATTCTCATTAATTCTTCAATCGTTTTTACACATACAATAGATATCAGTTTTAATTCTTTCAATTTTTCTATTAATGATTTTATTTCGTCTATTTTTATTTCGTGCTCACTATGATTAATTAATGAACCCCATGCCCCTATTTTTTCTATAATTTCGGGTATATAAAATCCGGTTGTCGATCCTGGTTTTTTTAAATCAACATGTTGCGATATAATCTTTAGATAGCTCTGTTTAGTTATTAATGCTAAAGAAGGTTGTGGTGGTGATATTATTATCTCTACATCTACTCTTTCACTAACTTTCTCTGCATCCTTTACAATTTTTATTGTACTGTCTCCAGCAGTTTCTAAGTAGTTTTTTAGGTTAATAATTAATGGACCACTCTTTTTTGAAGATCTCATAAGGAACAATCTTATTATTTAAATTTTTCAATTAATTTTGAGATTCTTGCTTCGTATCCTTTATTATATTCGAGCTCTTCAGGAACCAGTGTGGCAGGGTGTATAAATCCTTGTACTCGCATCATTACTGCTCTTTCTACCGCTACTCTTCTTTGGTAGTCCCAATCAGCGGTGCCAAATCCATCATGAGGTCCTGTAAATTTACCGTTATGCATACTAAATAATAAGCAGGATACAATTGGAATTGAATAATTTAGACTTGCTGCAGAATTTAGTTTTACTGGCATTAAAGGCATATGATGACTCCCTCTTGTATTGCCAGCTACAATGTGAGGATCATTAAAAGCACATCCTGCCTCTTCTGTAGCAGGAAAGTTTTTTTGGGTTCTCACAATCGCGATTGGATCATCTTTTCCAACGTATGTCCCAGCTATATTGTGTAATCTATCTGTCGAAGAAGAAACTATATGTTCCCTATTATGTGATAAAATCGAATGTACCACATATTTTCCAGGATACATCAAAGCTGCTTCAAGTTCGGGTTTATCGTTCCATAATTTTAAATCAGCAATTTTTCCGGTCATTACATCCATTATTCTAAATATTGCGCCCTTTGCTAATTCTTCATTAATTATTAATCCTGTATTACTTCCTGAATCTACGAACATTCTCCAGAAAGGAAAATTATATGCCCCTGGTTCAGTTTTGTCTGCAGCAAATATACAAAAGACCTCGCTTGGTCGTTCTTCCATTTCTATTTCAGCAATTCCTGGCCCCATGCCTTTTACGTTTCCTGAAAATGAATCCTTTAGTAAATCTTGACCAGCTCCATAAAGTCCTTGTTCTTTTGCAATTTTGGTTCCTTCGGTAAATGCATCCCATGCAAGTTTATGGATCTCTTTATTATCTGCGCCTAATGTGTGACTCATTATAATGTGAATGTCATCGCCTGTATATCCTATGTATTTATCAATAAGAAATCCTTTTCCATTTTTTAATACATATTCTTTTACCGTTTGAACTAATTCGTCGCTGGGTCTAGTATGTCCTCCTATTCCTCCTATATCTGCTTTTATTGCTGAAACAGTAATTTTCATAAACAAATTGCCTTTTATGCTAGTTAAAAATTTTGTGAAAGCTAATTCCATCTATTTTCATCTCAAATCATATTATTCATATCCTGAACATTAACAATTTTCTTTTTTTATATCCGTAATGTTTTGGAGAAAATATTGTTGTTACCATAAATTTTAAAAAATTTTAAGTTTTTTGTTGTCATTTTGTAGTTTCTGTTGCCAATAAAAGTAACTAATAAATAACCATTATTTTCCTTTACTATTATGCGTGACGCAAATTTAATCAAAATAATGATTGAAGAACGAGCATTAGTAAAATTAATCAAAACCATAGGAGAGAAAGAATACTCCACTAGAGACCTATTAAAAAAACTTGGTGCTTATGGATATGGACACAAACTATTAATCAAAGCCGAGGAAAGAGGATTAGTAGAACGAAGCAATGTTAAAAATAAAACGTTCAATAAACTGACAAAAGAAGGTAAGAAAATAATAAGATTGGCTAAAGAAATCGGTGTTTAATATTTTATTTAATTTGTTTCATATTTAATTTTTTCTTTTTATTTTAACCAAAGAATTAAATTATTTGTAATGTTACGCTCGCCTGCTATGAAAAAAGCTATCCTTGCGTTTTCAGGAGGACTAGATACTTCTGTTTGTGTAAAATACCTACAAAAGCTTCATGATTTGGATGTAATTACATTAACTGTAGATATAGGACAGGATGATGATTTTGATGCGATTGAAAAAATTTCATTGAATTTGGGAGCTAAAGACCATATATATATGGATGCTAAAGAAGAATTTGTTAATGAGTATATTACTCCTGCAATAAAATCAAATGCTCTTTATCAACAAAATTATCCACTTGCTACTGCTATTGCTCGCCCATTGATAGCAAAAAAGGCTGTGGAAATAGCTAAAAAATTTGATGCTTCATCAATTGCTCATGGCTGTACAGGGAAGGGTAACGATCAAATCCGCTTTGATATAACCATCAAATCATTAAATCCTAATTTAAATATCATTGCTCCAATTCGTGATCTAAACCTTTCAAGAGATAAGGAAATAAATTTTGCCAAAGAAAATGGTATTAAGATAAGTGAAATATCTAAGAAATATAGTATTGATAAGAACCTGTGGGGTAGATCGATTGAGGGTGGTATTCTTGAAGATCTTGAAAGTGAACCTTTAGAGGATGCTTTTGAATATGTTAAATTTGATAACAATAATATAGGGTACTATCGAATTGGGTTTCGAAAATGGTGTTCCCATATCAATAAACGGTAAGGTTATAAAATTATCATCTTTAATAGATGAATTAAATAAGATAGCGGGCTCGTATGGGATAGGTGTTATTGATCATATTGAAGATAGAGTTGTAGGAATAAAATCTAGGGAAATATATGAAGCCCCGGCTGCTCTAATTATTATAGCTGCTCATAAAGATCTCGAAAAGTTAACATTAACAAATCATGAACTTCGCTTTAAATCAATTGTAGAAGAACAGTGGTCTTGGCTAGCATATTCTGGTTTATGGTTAGATCCTTTGCTTACAGATTTAAATCAATTTATCGACAAAACTCAAGAACGGGTATCTGGAAAAATAAAGATTAAAATGAACAATGGATATTATAGGGTAATAGGGAGAGATTCAAAGTTTTCATTATACAATAATAATATTGCAACATATTTTTCAAATTCGACTTTTGATCAGACTATGGCAAAAGGATTTGTGGAATTATGGGGGTTGCAATCTATTACAGCCAATAAAGTAATTTCAAGTAATAATATGAAAAATGGTTAAATTAGGCATTTTCTTTGATAAATTGCGTTTTGAAGAAAAATCTCTCTATGAAACAGCTCTTAAAATCGGAATCGAAACTAATCTGATTGATTCAAAAAGTGTGATTTTAAATACGGATCATCTAATATCTAGCAATTTGGATTATGGGGATATAATCTTACAAAGAAGTATCAGTCATTTTAGGGGTCAATTTCTAACAAGTTGTTTAGAGTTATTAGGTTATGAAGTAATAAATAATTCAAAAATCGGAGAGATATGTGGCAACAAGTTATTAACTTCCATGGTTTTAAGAAAAAATAACGTCCCGACCCCTAAATCCTTTTTCTCTTTTAACTCTGAATCAGCTTTTAGCATTGTCAATGAACAGGATTTAGAGAAAAATCCTCTGGTCTTTAAACCCGTAATTGGATCATGGGGTAGAGGTGTATTTCCTGTTAGAAATAAAGAGGTTGGTAGAATGATTGTTGAAATGAGACAAGAGAGTTCTAGCCCTTTTTCAAATATCTATTATTTCCAAGAATTGGTTAAAAGACCACCCAGAGATATTAGATGTATAGTTTTAGGAGAACAGGTTATAGCTGCTATTTATCGATATTCATCTAATGATGAATGGAGAACAAATGTTTCAAGGGGAGGAAAAGCAGAGATGATAAAAATAACTTCTGAATTAGAATCTATCGCTATTAAAGCTGCTAAAGCTGTTGGAACAGGCATTTTGGGAATCGATATGATGGAGGATGAGGAACATGGGTTAATGGTTCATGAAATAAATAACACAGTAGAATTTAAAGGTGCGAGCTCTGCCACTGGTATTAATATAGCTGGATTAATAATTGATTATATAAAAAATGTAAATAGAATATAAACAAATATTAATATAATGACCAAAAATTTAAATGAGGATAATCTAACGGTTTATTGTTTATGAGATTCTATATCGATAATATATTTTTTAATAGTAATAATAAAGATCCATATGTGGAGGGCTTTCATTGAAAGTTGGAGTGATTGGAGCTTCCGGATTTGTAGGGGGAGAATTATTGCGTCTTTTAGTTACTCATCCAGAAGTAGAAATATCTATGGTTACATCAAGACAAAAATCTGGAGAATATGTACATAGGGTTCATCCTAGTCTAAAAAATTTCATTACTCTATCATTTTCGGATATGGATTTAGATAAACTAATCAGTTCCTGTGATTTAGTTTTTGTTTCCGTACCCCACGGGAAATCAAACAAAATTGTTAATGAACTATTTAAGAGCGGAATAAAAATAGTTGATCTTTCAGCAGACTTTAGACTTAAAAATCCCGATGATTATATAAAATGGTATGGATGGGAGCATCCATATCCTGATTTATTATCTAAATCATCTTATGGTGTACCTGAAATCCATCGGGAAGAGATAAAAAATGCACAATTAGTATCTTGTCCTGGCTGCATGGCAGTTACATCTTTGCTTGCTTTAAAACCATTAATAGAAAATGATGCAATTGATACTGATCACATTATTGTTGATAGTAAAATTGGTTCATCAGGAGCAGGCGTCAAAGAAAATTCTGGAACCCATCATGCGATGCGTTATGGTGTTATTAGACCCTATAAGCCCGCAAAACATCGTCATACCGGAGAAATAGAACAAGAATTGGGTTTTCTTTCCAATAATAAAATTCATGTTAGCATGACTCCTCATGCTGTAAATATGGTAAGGGGCATATTAACTACAAATCATGTATTTTTAAAAAAACCATTAAGTGAATTAGATTTATGGAAAATTTATAGGAATTCATATAAAAATGAATTTTTTGTTAGATTAATAAGAGATAAAAACGGTTTTTATAAATTTCCTGATCCTAAATTTGTAATAGGTTCTAATTTCTGCGATGTTGGATTTGATTTGGATGAGGATAATAATCGTATTGTTTCTCTTTCTGCATCAGATAATTTAATGAAAGGTGCAGCAGGATCAGCTATACAAAATATGAATGTCATGTTTGGATATGATGAATTGACCGGACTTAAATTTACTCCTATTACCCCTGTATGATTGTTATAAAAATAGGTGGAAGTATCGTAGAAGGGTTACATCCTTCCATCTTGGATGATTTTATTGAGTTGTATAAAAGAGAAAAAATTGTAGTGGTTCATGGTGGCGGCAAAGATGTTACTACTATTGCCACTTTAATGGGAAAAGAACAAAATTTTATAGAATCTCCAGAAGGAAAACGAAGTAGATATACTGATAAAGAAACATCCATGATCTATACCATGGTAATGTCTGGTAAGATTAATAAAAATATTACCGCAATGTTGTCTAGTAAAGGAATATCGTCAGTTGGAATCACTGGAATAGATGGTGAAACTATTAGAGCACAAAGAAAGAAAAAATTGATTATTTTAAATGAAAAAGGTAGAAAAATGATTATTGATGGTGGTTATACTGGTAAAGTTTCTAAAATAGATCCAAAATTGATTAATATTTTATTAAATAATGGATATCTTCCTGTGATTTCTCCTGTAGCACTGGGTGAGGAATATGAATTCTTGAATATTGATGGTGATAGAGCAGCTGCAAATATAGCTGGGACACTAAAATCTGATATTGTTATATTTATCACAAATGTTAGTGGTTTAATAATGGATGAAAAGTTAGTAAATCAACTAACATTGGATGAAGCAAAAAAATTGTTACCTAAAATTGGACCTGGAATGGAAAAAAAAATATTAGCCAGTACCTGAAGCCTTAACATGGGGTGTAAAAAAATCAATAATAGCGTCAGGCTCAGTAAAAAATCCTATTTTATCTGCGCTATCGCATAACAATTGTACGGTGATTATGAAATGAATTTTGTTATAAATGAAGAAAATTTTGTTGGTAAAATATATCAACGATTCCCAGTAAACATAGCGAAAGGCAAAGGCTGTATTCTGTGGGATGGTGATGGGAAAGAATATATTGATTGTATGGGTGGATATGGTGTTGCTCTGGTTGGACATTGTAACAAACGTGTAGTCAGTGCAATAAAAAACCAAGTCGAAAACCTAATAACCTGTCATATGTCGATATATAATAATACTAGATTAGAATTTCTAAATAAACTTTTTACGATAAGTCCAAAAAATCTAGATAAAGTTTTTTTTTCCAATAGTGGAACTGAATCTGTCGAAGCTGCTATAAAATTCTCTAGAAAATATACAAATAAAAATGGTATTATTGCATTAAATGGAGCATATCATGGAAAAACATTTGGAGCATTATCTGTTACATATAATGAAAAATATCGTAAATCCTTTCTTCCTTTGCTAGATGATGTTAATTTCATTTCTTACAATGAAGTGGACAAAGTTGAAGAATTAGTTAATACTCCAAGTAATAAGATTGGAACAATAATTGCTGAACCAATACAAGGTGAAACTGGAATAATTGTTCCACCTGCAGGATTTTTAAAAAAACTTCGACATTTTTGCGACAAATATAATTTGGTATTGATATTTGATGAAATTCAGTCAGGACTGGGTCGAACAGGAAAGATGTGGGCCGGTCAGCATTGGGATGTACAACCTGATATTATGTGCTTAGCAAAGGGAATAGCCGGCGGAGTACCTATGGGCCTTACACTCTTACGTTCTGAAATTTTGGATTGTATTAAAGTAGGAGAGCACTCATCGACATTTGCTGGAAATCCTCTTGCTTGTGCTGCTGGTTCTGCCACAATAGATTCATTAGTAGAGGATAAATTAGTTGAAAATTCTGAAAAAATGGGTAAATTGTTTAAAGAGGGTTTAATGGATTTGAAAGATAGGCATAAGATTATCCGTGAGGTTAGAGGATTTGGAATGATGTTGGGTGTTGAAATAAAATTTGATATCAAAGATATTCTTTTTGATGGCATTAAAAATGGGATTTTATTATTATATTCTGGTAGAAACATTTTGAGATTGCTTCCCCCTTTGGTAATGGATGAAGATATATCTAAAAAAGCAATTAATTTAATAGATAAATTAATTGATAACGAGGAGAAAAGGAGAAATGTCTGAAAATTTAAATTCAATAGATGAAAAAATTATTAAAATATTAAGGAATGATTCTCGAAAATCATTTGTAGAAATTGCAAACGTCATTGGAATGTCTGAATCCGCTGTAAGACGTCGGGTAAAAAACTTGCAAGATATTGGTGTAATAAAAAAATTTACAATAGATATGGGTCCTTCTAATAAAACCAGCGCAATAACTTTGATTTCTGTAAGCTCAACAGCTGATACATCAAATGTTTCGGATCGTCTTTTAAATCTCAAGGGTATTGAGGTAGTTTATGAAATAACAGGGCAATATGATATTGCGACTATAATTGTTGCACCTACAATTTTAGAAATTAATTCCTATATAGATGAGATAAGAAAAATTGATGGTGTTTCTGATACTAATACTGTTATAATCCTGAGAACTCTTGGTAATTCTAGTTAAAATTTTTTCGATATAGATTATTGATGATTTGTTATTATAATAAATGACTTTAAGATGAATTGCATTTCTAAATGTATTTTTACATATGGTATTTTAAAATTCTTAACTAAAACATTTATAAATTAAACGATAATAGTATTATTAGCCCTAAAATGTCACTAAAATCAGACGATCCTAATTATTTTGCTCATTTATATAATGATTCTGAAAAGGATAAAAAACATATAAAAATTTTGGACTCTACTTTGCGAGAAGGAGAACAGCATCCGGGGGTTTCTTTTTCTAATAAACAACGAATTCAAATTGCATGGATGCTTGATTCATTTGGAGTAGATCAAATTGAAATAAGTCCAATTGTCTCTCTAGACCATCGAGAAGCTACAAAAATAATACTTAGACAAGGACTAAAAGCTGACATTGTAGCACATGTTCGCGCGATAAAATCTGATGTGGATATAGCAATGGATTGCGGTGCAACTTGGGTTGCCACATATCTTGGAATATCTGATATTCATTTGTCTTCCAAACTGCGAATTTCAAGAGAAGAAGCTAAAATCAGAGCACTGGATGTGGCTGATTATATCAAATCTCATGGATTGAAATCTCGATTTACTATGGAAGATGCAAGTAGAACAGATCCTGAATTTCTCTTGGATATGTGTAAGGAAATAAATAACCGTGGAATTGAACGAATTAGTATTCCTGATACGGTGGGAATAATGAGACCTCGAGGGATGTATAATCTTGTAAAATTAGTTTATGATAATATCGATAAATCCAAATCTTCTTTAGATGTTCATTGTCATAATGATGTTGGTCTAGCACTATCTAATGCTTTATCTGGCTGTGATGGTGGGGCAGATCAAATTCATACTACTATTGATGGGCTTGGCGAAAGAAATGGCATCCCTACATTAGCAGAAACTGCTGTTGCATTAAATCTTTTATATAAATCCGATAATGATTTTAGATTACATATGTTAAAGGATTTGTCAAAAACTATTTCTGATTACACCAAAATACCAGTTCATGAATCTAAACCATTAGTAGGTGATAGTGCTTATAAACATAAAGCCGGAACTCACCTTGCTGCCATCCTACGAAATCCTTCTGCATATGAAATAATTGAACCCAAGCAGGTAGGTAATAGGCGGAAAATTGTATTTGGTGAATTATCTGGTAAAAACGGTTCTGCCTATCTTTTATCTATACTAGGATTAAATACATCCAAAGAGAATTCTGAATCTTTAGCAAAGGGATTAAAAGAATTACGAATGGGTGATATTCTCGAATTATATTTAGATGAAAAATTGGAGAGAAAAATACTTAATGAGGGTTATGTGAAAACAAATAAGGATTAAAAAATGTCAAAAGTTAATTGTATTGAATGTGACGCAGAAATCCCAATACCCAATGACTCAATGCAAGGCGAAATTGTTACTTGTCCAGATTGCGGAGATAGTTTTGAATTAGTAAAAACTGGTGACAATTTTAGTATAAAACCTGCACAAGTAGTTGGAGAAGATTGGGGACAATAACTACGAAGGAAGAAAAATCTTCCCTCATTATTCTTTTTGATAATATAAGATGGGAAGAAAAATCTATAATCGAGTCTGCAAGAAAAAACAATATCGATTTGAAAGCTATCGATTGCAAAGAACTCATTTTATTTTTAAATTATGAAAATAAAGATTTTAAAAATAGTATTATCTTACAACGATGTGTAAGTTATTTTAAAAGTATGCATTCTACTTCTGCTTTAGAGGGACTAGGAGCAAAAATGATAAATTCTCTTTATACTTCTATTATGTGCGGTAACAAATTATTTTCTCATATGGAGCTCCAAAAACAAGGAATTGTTACGCCCAATGCAATTTGCTCTTTTTCTACTTCTTCTGCTATTGAAGGTGTTAATCAATTTGGCTATCCTGTTGTGATAAAACCAACTGTGGGAAGCTGGGGGCGATTAATCGGCTTACTAAATGATGAGGATGCCATTAAAACTGTTTTAGAAGACCGAGAACATATGTTTCCTCTGTATCATATTAATTACTTTGAAGAATTTGTAAAGAGGCCACCTAGGGATATAAGGGCAATTGTTGTAGGAGATAAAGTAGTTGCTGCTATTTACAGATATTCTGGTAACAGAGAATGGAAAACAAATATGGCCTTGGGTGGTCATGCAGAAATATGTCCTATCACTAAAGAACTGGAAGATATTTGTCTTAAATCAGCAAAAATTTTTAAAGGTGAAATAGTCGGAGTAGACTTAATGGAAAGTAATAATAATGGTTTATTGGTCCATGAGGTAAATAATACCACCGAATTTAAAAATACTGTAAGAGTAACTGGAATTGATATTCCATCATTAATAGTAGATTATATGGTTAATATTAAAAAAAAATAAAAAAATGGTATCTTCTACATTTGCTATTGAATTATTAAGAAAGTCATTAGAAATTTATTCGCCTTCAAGATCAGAAACAAAATTTGCTAATTTTTTAAAGGATATTTGTTTGGACCTTGGATTTGAGAAAGCAGATATAGATAGCGTAGGGAATATTATTGCGATAAAAGGCAAAGGAGATCCAATAATATTGCTTTGCGGACACATGGATACAGTTCCTGGTATTGTTCCAGTTCGTATAGATGGTGATTATATTTACGGTAGGGGTTCTTCAGATGCAAAGGCGCCTTTGATAGCAATGTTGTTAGGAGCAGCAGATTTTCCAAAGCAAAATGGAACCATTATTTTTGCGGGAGTGGTAGATGAAGAAGGTAATGCAACCGGTATCAAAAATCTTGTAAAAGATAAAAACTTAAGCCCTCATTATGCAATTTTTGGTGAACCAAGTGGAATAGATAATATTACTATTTCTTATAAAGGACGTTTAGAAATTCGTTTATTATGTGATGTAAATAGTAGTGCACATGCCAGTGCCCCTTGGATTTCTTTAAATGCTATTGAAGAGATTTATATCATATGGACTAATTTAAAAAAAGCTTTAGATTCCATTGATATTAATAATTCTAAAAATAAAGCAGACCTTGTAAGTTATAGTATAACTGAAGTAAATGGAGGGAGTAGTCATAATGTTACTCCTCAAAAATGTAGGATGACAATCGATCTTCGAATACCTGCCCATTTATCTTGTGATGATATTCTTAAATTAATTGATATAAAAATAAATGAACTTAAAAGGGATAAAGATAGTATTATTGATCAAGTATCATGTAGAGGATAAGACTGAACCTTTTCAAGCAAACGTTTCTTCTACTTTGGTGAGATCATTGGTATTATCAATTTTAGACAATAGAAAAAAAAGACCTTTATTATTAAAAAAAACGGGAACAGGAGATATGAATATCTTGGGAAATGTTCTTAATATTCCTGTGGTCACATACGGTCCGGGTGATCCTCATTCTTCTCACACCGTGGATGAGAGAATTCATATCCCTGATTATCTAAAGGGTATTGAAATTTATAAAAATACTTTATTTCATATAATACGATTGCATAAGGCTACAGACAGAATAATTTAGTGATAAAAAGACAACATTTTATATTTTGTAATATTGAAAATAATCTTTGTTACAATATATATAACTAAATTAAAACAATTACATACCCTGATAAGAAATGCTTTATTTGATAGGGGTAGGAATAAATGAATATGATTCTTTAAGCATTGGCAGTATTGAAATATTGAAAAATAGCAATATAATTTACATAGATAGATTTACAGGATTTTTATCTGATGAATTTGTTCTTCGAATTAAATCCCTTTCAAATATGATTGATAATTCCATTCAAGAAAATAAAACTGAAGTTCAAGTAGTTAAAAGGTGGTTTGTCGAGGATGGACGAGAAATGCTAAAAAATGCAATAGAAAAAAATGTATGTATATTAATTTATGGGGATCCATTGATTGCAACAACTTATAATGAGCTCATAGTAAGGGCAAGTAAGCAGTCAATCTCCTATAAAATAATTCATTCGTCATCTGGAATTACATCGCTAATAGGTGAATCTGGACTGCATTATTATAAATTTGGAAAAATGGTTACCATGATGTCTGATCCTATGTCATCTATTACAGTATATGATACTATATTCAATAATATGTGCCTTGGATTACATACTTTAATTTTAACCGAATATAATAATGATGAGGGAAACAATTATTCAAAGTTGAATAATGATGAACCATTCTATTTGTCGCCCAAAAAAGTTTTTGAATTATTATTGGAGAGAGAAAAAGAATTAAAATTAATGAATTTATCTGAGAACTCTTTTGTAATTGTAGCTTCACAAATAGGATCAGATAATTCAAAATTAATTTGTGGAAAAATAAAATCGTTATTAACCTTTCAATTTAATGAGGGTTTTAATTCTATAATTATTCCGGGTAATTTGCATTTTACAGAAATTGATTCTTTAAAGAATTTGACTATAATGTTGGATGACCCTCTAGATAACTCCATAATCGTTGATAGGCTATCGAACAGAATGTTAAAAAAGTATATTCCAAATACAAAAAAAGCATTATCCAATTTATTAGAATTAATCAAAAATGAAAAAAATGTTTCTGAAAAAGAGTATTCTGTTGTTCTTGAAAATGCTGAAAATTATCTTTTTGATGCTGAACATTTCTATAAACAGGGTCGAGCAGAACTTGCTATTCTGAGCATTGGATATGCTGAGGGATTAATAGATTCTATTAGGTTTCAAAAAGGCATGAACCCTTGGTAAGTACGAAAATATACGTTTTTTATATATGATAGTTAAGAATTGTTAATAGAACATTTTTTTTAAAATATTACAAATAATGTTTGATATCGATCCAACTCTACCAGATAAAAATCAAAATGATAATAAAAATAATTCTACATCCAATGGTACGAGTAATAATGATCATATTAATAAAAAGAAAATAATGCTGAAAAAAAACTCTGTAGGGCATTTACCTAAAGAACTTTTAAAATTTGCCAATAATGATTCTTATTCTTTACTTATAAAAGGCGAGCCAGGAACTGGTAAAACAACTTTTGCACTAACATTGATGGATAATTTAATTCATAATAGTAACTATTTTTATATTTCCACAAGACTTTCAATCAAACAACTTACATATTTTTATCCATGGATTAGCAAATTTACACTAAAAAATGAATCACAATCCGAGTATAAATTTGAAGATGCCAGACTAGATGAGCCTGAATCTTTGTTTGAAAGAATTACTAATCAATTGATGGATGTAAAGTCCCCGATCATTATAATTGATACTTGGGATGCTATTGCTTCATTTATGGATTGAGAGTCAAGGTTAAATAATGAACGAGTTTTGCAAATATGGAGAGAAAGAGCAGGAGCAAAATTAATTTTTCTAAGCGAATCATGCGACATAACTCTCTTGGATTCCATTGTAGATGGAGTAATAGTACTCTGGAACATGAATTTAAAAATTCAAAATACTACAGGAAAATGATTTTTAGTAAACTTAGAGGAATTCCAATTAACTGTTCAAGATATAATTTTTCTTTATTTGATGGATTTTTTTTTGTTTTTGATTCTATCAATGATTTAAATTTATTTGAAAATCCCAAAATAGGTAAATTTAATAAAAATAAGATATATAACAAAAATCATAAATACCTTATAAATAAACCTGATTTTTTTATAGAACTTTTTAATAATAACAAATTAGTAACAATGGATTTTGATTCAAATCTAAACAACAGGTTGATTTTATCTATATTATTAAAACCTCTTTATTATTGGATTGTTTCTGGAAATGCGATTTTAGTAAATAACTTTCAATGGAATTTGTATACAATGTTGAAAAAAATTATCTCCTTTTTTATAGATTCTCAATCGATAGAGAATAATTTATTAAATAAAGAATTGGATTATTTAAAATTTTTTGCAGTTTATAATGTACAAAATAAACCCTCTGACAATGAAAAAGATGTTTTTAAAAACTTTGAAACTTATATAAACAAAATTTTATCTGAAATTTTCAAAAATAAGAATACAAACCATTATTACAACAATATCTTAAATATATTGGATGGAAATAGTGCGAGCAATTTAATTTCCAATTTCAAATTTGTAGAATTTATAAAAACGAGTCCAATCAATAATCTTATCATAATAAAAAATGACACCTCTACTATTAATTCCAATGTATTGTGCTCTGAAAGTAATTATTATAAAATTATTTTAAAAGATAATAATATATTAATAAAGTGTATAAATCCCACCACATCTGTTTTCGGCGCAATTAATGAATATGATAATTATTTTGTTGATTGGTGTCCATTATACTAAACTTTTTCAATATGACTTGAAGCATCAAAAAAACTGTATACCTTTATTTTATTCTAATATCTGTTATTTTATATGAGTGATCTATTCTCTGTTTTTGACTTTACTCTTGATGATTGTATGAATATAATGAATAAAACAACATCTATCCATGACAATCAAAGATTCCAGGGTTTTGTTTCAGATATAGGCATGATATCTGGCCATTATATTAATTTTCAAATACCTGAAAATTTGGTAGTTATTGGCGATCTACATGGAGATTTTTTTACTTTAGAAAAAATACTGGAGACAATAGATTTTTTAAATTATTTAAAAAATGAATCAAATCTACTAATTTTTCTGGGAGATTATATAGATAGGGGAAAATATTCACTCGAAGTGTTGCTATTTTTATGTAGATTAAAAAATTCATATCCGAATAATGTTTTTATGCTAAGGGGAAATCATGAATCTCATAATCACTTTCCATTTTCTTCATATGATTTCTATTTAAAACTTTTGGATAAATTTGAAAAATCTACAGAGATAATATACAATAAATCTATTTTACCATTTTTTGACTCATTGTATATATTTTGTGAAATAAATGGATTTTCAATTTTAGCACATGGGGGTTTACCTGTCATTGAAAATGCTGACTTTTTTAAAAATTATCAGTTTCATTTATCTTCCATATTAAATAATAAACCCTTATTAGAGGAAGTTTTATGGAATGACCCTCGCGATTTCTCTAATAATAAAACTTGGAGTTTTTCTAATCGTGGGTTAGGAAAATATTTTGGGATTGATGTAACAAATATGTGGCTCTCCTACCTTGGGTGCAAATTTCTTATAAGAGGACATGAACCGTGTAATGGTTATAAATTAATTCATGAAAATAAAATTCTAACCATTTTTTCATCAAAAGATCCATATCCAAAGTTTGAATCTTCATTTTTAAAAATGTCGCATAAAGAAATTAGCGAAATTACTAATGGCTCAGCATTTCCAAAGTATATACATATTATTTGATATTGGATCAAAGTTAAAATTATAACTAATAATTATATTTCGATTCTCGATTTAATTTCTTTGCATCTTTTCCTTAGTGAAACTGTGGAGATTTCTGCAACTTGGCATATTTCCACCTGCCTTAAAAACTCATTGCAATTTTGGGAGGCTAAATAAATAATTGAACCTGCAAGTGCCCTTGGATTTTTACCAATTGATATTCTTAATTGCTGAACTATTGCATATATTCTTAAAGCTTCCCTTTTTGTCTTTTCGCTCATTTGTAGCCTATTGCATATTAAAGTTACATAATCTGGACCATGTAATACAGGCATTTGTAGCGAAAGCTCTTTTAATATTAATTTATAGTGAGACATTATATCTTTTGTAGTGATATTGCACGCATTGGCGATATCTGTTATGGTTTTAGGTGTAGCAGTTTCTCGACAAGCTGCATAAAGTGCTGCTCCAACCAATCCTAAGGTTGATCTGCCTTTTGCAAGTTTTTTTATAGCTGCTTTCCTGTAAATATAGGCGGCACCCTCGATCACTGCCTGGCTAAGATATAATTTTTCTCCATAGTTATTTAATAACTTTAAAGCTTTTTCTAAATTTCTTGAAATAGAATCATTTAATTGCGCTCTATTATTCCAGGTTCTCAATCTTTGAATATTGTTTTTTTGAGATGGCTCTAGAGCTTTGCCCCTAGCATCTGTATCTCCAATTCCAATAAGAGTAGATAATCCTTTGTTATGGGATGCTAATGATTCCGGCATGCCGGTCCTTGTTCGATCGGTATATCCTGAATTATTTCTATTATTTATAATGGAATCAGAATTAGGATCCTGATTTGAAACACATCCGCAAGAAGAACAAACATATTCAAATGAAACAGTATCAAAAATAACGGAGTCACTTTTACAATATTCGCAAAGTATTGGCTTTGAATTCCCTATTTTGCCTTCAGGAAGCATAAAGTATTATTCATTATTTTATTACTTATAACAGTTATTATTTATGCTTTTTCTAAAACTTTACTTTATTAGTTATTGGAATATTTAAATGTTATTAGTTAATGATGGTATATCTAGTTATTTGTAGTTGATGATTAAATTATTATTGAAGAGAATATTATAGTCAATTTATTGATTAGTAATCCTGCAATTTTAATTGCTACTATTTTATGGATATTTTTTATACCTAAAGCTATTATTTTATTTTATCGATTTATTAAAAATAGTAAAAGATTTATTGAAAAGGATCTAATAAGAGTATCTAATGATCCGCATATAATTTTTCAAATAACTACACGATCTGCAACAAAGACTTCTGTTGTCAAAAGAGGAATAGATTCCATCATCGATTCATGTAATGGAATTAAGTATTATAAGTATGAAATATCTGTTGTTACTGAAGATTATAATGACACTAATACGTTAGATTCTGCTTTATGTAAGGTTATATGTGTAAGTAAAAAATTCAAGCCTAACGCAATAAAAAAAGCAAGGGCATTGCAATATGCAGTAGAATATAGAAGAAAAAATAATCAACATTCTTCGGATTACTGGATTTTTCATATGGATGATGAAAGCTATGTTGTTCGTCAAACTATACTTTCATTATTGAAATTTATTCGTGAAAAAAGAGGCGTTGCTGGGGAGGGTCCAATTTTCTATCCACTAAAATTTGAAGCCGCAAATAGAATTACCGCTTTGGCAGAGTCGCCTAGATCTTTTGGTTGTTTTGAGTGTGTTACCCATATGAATAATCCTCCTCCTATACACATGCATGGAAGTAATTTGCTAGTTAGATCTGATGTTGAGGATACAATTGGTTGGGAATTTGGTCCCATTTTAGCTGAAGATCAGCGGTTTGGATATGAGATTTATAAAAAATATGGGAAAAACTCTATGGGTTGGCATGGGGGTATTTTATTAGAACAGCCACCTCTTAATATAAAAGATCATTTTATGCAAAGAAGAAGGTGGATAATAGGAAATTTACAAAATATTGAAAATTTTTCTAAATTATTTAAATTACGATTGATTTATAGATGCACATCTTTCTTTTTATCTTTTATTTCGGGTATTATTTCTCTCATTTTGACATTATATGTAAATATTCCAAAAATATCGAGTATTTTTTCATATATTAATTTTGATTGGACTTACAATATGGGATTTGATATTTCAGTTTGGATGGATAGACTACACTATGTCTCAAACTCATCGAGCGAAGTCTTTAAACCATTAACTGACATTCAAATTTTCGATAGTAGTTTAGGTTTAGTATTATTATTTTCAAGCATAATTTGGTTAATGTCTTATCAAGTTGGCCTTTTCTTAAATCTTAGATATGCTAAGATAAGTTTTTTCAAAAGAATTATTTTACATACTCAAACATTAATTTTCTGTCCTTTAATAGGTTTAATTGAATCATTCCCTGGTTTTTATTCTGTTATCGAATATTATCTTTCTAAAGCTCTTAGAAAAAATAATCTTAAATTTTTAGATTTTTATGTTGTAAAAAAATAGTGCAATGGTGTATTTCTTTCTTAGTTATATCTCCTGCTAATAGTTATATTATTTCTTGAATATCATATTTGTTAAATCTTTTTAAAATTAATAATTAATATATTAAATCTGGGTTATTATTATTCGTATTATTTATATAAAATTGTCGACATTTTATATTTGGTAATGGTAATTAATTAAGTCAATTATGATGGAATTAAATTCGTTTAATTGCTCTTTGACTAGGTACTAATGAGGTTTATATATTATCTTATCATATTAATAAAATTACTAATATATTTCCACCAAAATGAATAATCTTGTTTGTAGTTGAGGGTGCATAATTAACATGAACATTATTTAATATTAGAGAATATAATAGAATCAATAGCATTTTAAATATTTTTTAATGGTGGTTTTTTTTATTTTTAGATTTTTTCAAGTGGAGGAGGTGGGATTCGAACCCACGAACCCCTAAAGGACGGGATTTCCCTTTTAGTAATCTTGAGTCCTGCGCGTTTGACCAGGCTTCGCGACTCCTCCTTCTTCAAAAATACTGAACTGTTGTTATATTTTTATTTCTTTTGATCATTGTTAAAGTTATACATTTATTGCTTATTAAAAAGATAAAATTAATATTAATTAAAATAAAACCTATTTAAAAATATGAGTATGAATATTAGTGAATTAACAAATGATATGAGACATGTAACAATTGAAGGTACTGTAGAAAAAATAACAGAACCACGAACAGTAAATTTAAGAGCAGGAGGATCTGCACAGGTTGCTGATGCTATAATTGTAGATAACACAGGAAATATCAAGTTGTCTTTGTGGGATGATCAAATAAAGATGATCAAAGAAGGTGATAAAATATTAATAGAAAATGGATATACCCAAGCATTTCGTGGTGAAAACAGCTTAAATATTGGACGTTATGGGAAACTAACTGTTTTAGATGTATAATTAAATTCCATGGCAATTAATTGTTACTTTTCCTTTTTTAATTTATGTGTCGATAGTTGTAATGTACATCTGAATGAAATGCGTGCTTATTAAATTACAAAAGAACGTGGTAATCTATTTTAATAATGAGTAAAAAAAGAACCTAATTTGGGAAAATTACATAAAGCAAATTAGAAAGTTTAACTAAGCAATCGAAAAACATTTAATTTTAAAGTATTACTCGAATTTAAAATCAATTAAAAATATCAACTATTGTAAATTTAGTTGTTGCCGACAAACACAGAAACTAATTATCTTTTAATGTTTCCAATGAGTGGCCTGATTTTGTTATATACATTAACTAGTTTTGTAAATTTTACTTTATATTCTTTAAACATTCTAATATTTGAAACATATTTTTTACTTCTTTGGATGGACCTTTGATATCTATTTTTATTCCTCCTTTAATTGTTATTTTTGCTAAATTAAATATTCCTCCCTTTTCTTTATATTCTAGTCCTTCCAATCTTTCTATCTTTTCACAGATTACATCCTCAGCATTATTTAAAATACCTCTTTTTTTATATAATAATATCCTTTTATTTGTAATAAATAGATTATATTTTTTATTAGCATAATTAATATCTTGTTTACAAATAAATTTAATTTGTTCTTCAGGTACTAGGAAATCTCTGAGCGGCATTTATTAAATTATTTCAATTGGAATATTTATTAAAAATTGTTTAAGGTTTTAATCTAATTTGTAATTAAAAATTAACCTCTCTTTGAAACAAAAGGATTGGTAATATATTCATTCGAATCTTTCTTTTGGATTTAACATAATGAATCTCCATTTTTTTTCTAATGCGCTAGATATGCCGATCCTACTTGTTTCCAACACTTTGAATTTATTAGAATTTTTGTTTTCTTGATTGTCCTCATCCAGATAAAAAAAATTATTATTGGCTGTAATATCAAATCCATTGTGAATTTCTGATATTTTAAATGCCTGGGTAAGTTTGCCTGGACCAGATGTTAAATTCATTAAATTATCAGTCCTTCTGAAAATTCTCATTAAATTGACCCCCTCAATGGGTTGAACCGATCTTATCAAAATGGCACCTGCTGTACAGTCCATGTCTTTTGCTACTATATTAAAACAATAATGGCTTCCATAAACAAAATAAACATATATCCTACCTGTATCACCAAACATTACTTTGTTCCTATTTGTTATTTTTCTAAAAGCATGACTTGCTGGATCATTATTACAACCATAAGCTTCTGTCTCTACTATTTTTCCACTTAATTTGTAATATCTTTCCCAAAAAATTTACATATCTCACTAATCTTTTCCCGATAAGCGCATAAGCAACTTTGTGAGTTTCTTTTTCAAAAAAATCTTTTTGTATTTTCAGAATATGTTAAAGTAATATATGGTCTCTATATTTTTTTTACTTATGGAGTATCGTATCAAAGATAAGACTTTATCTTCTTATGGAAAGAAAAAAATAGAATGGGCTGAATCTCACATGCCTGTATTACTATCTTTACAAAAGAAATTTCAAGATTCCAAACCATTAAAAAATCTAATTATTGGTGGTTGTTTGCATGTCACAAAGGAAACAGCTGTATTAATTAAAACATTACATGCTGCTGGTGCTGAGATCGCTTGGTCAGGTTGTAATCCCTTAAGCACCAGTGACGATATCGCTGCTTCATTAGTGGTAGATAGTGGTTTATCTGTATTTGCAAGTAGAGGTGTTACTAATGAAGAATATTATGAAGATATTTATTCGGTACTGAAATTTAAGCCGCATATTACTATCGATGATGGAGCTGATCTAACAATTGAATTTCATAAAACTATGGATAAGTATGGTAGTAATGTAATGGGAGGAACAGAAGAAACTACAACAGGTGTTATGCGTTTAAGAGCACTTGAAAGAATGAATAAATTACGATATCCTATTATTGCAGTAAATGATGCTGAGACTAAACATGATTTTGATAATGTGTATGGAACAGGACAGTCTGCTTTAGATGGGGTTATACGCTCCACTAATATTCTTATGGCAGGAAAAACGGTTGTTGTTGCTGGCTATGGACATGTAGGAAAAGGAATAGCAGCTAGATGTAGTGGGCATGGAGCATCGGTTATTGTAACCGAAGTGGATCCCATTAATGCATTAAAGGCAAAAATGGATGGTTATATTGTTAAAACCAATGCTGGAAGCATCTTCTTTAGGTGATATTTTTATTACATCTACTGGATGTAAAGATGTAATAACGGGATCTCATATTGAGAAGATGAAAAATGGTACAATTCTTGCAAATGCTGGTCATTTTAATGTTGAAATATCGATTAATGATTTAGAAAGTTTATCAAATTCTACTCAAAATTTAAATGAAAATGTTGAACAATTTATTCTTAAGAATGGAAATAAAATTAATCTAATCGGAGAGGGCAGATTGGTAAATTTGGTTGCTGCTGAAGGTCATCCTTCTGAAGTAATGGATATGAGTTTTGCCAATCAATTTCTTTCAGTCTTACATCTTGCAGAAAATAAAAATACCTTCACAAATAAAATATATGAAATCAGCCGCGAACAAGACCTTGAAATTGCACGACTAAAATTGGACTCTATGGATATCAAAATTGATAACCTGACTGAGAATCAAAATAAATATCTACATGATTACGGCGAGGGAACCTAATATTGTCTTTTTCTATATTTTTTAAATGATGTGTAAAATTTATAAAGAAATAAAAAATTAATATAAAAATGTGTATATCTAAATAAATCTCTTTTTGGATGGGTAGTCTAGTGGTTAAGATACCTGTCTCACACACAGGTGATCGAGAGTTCAAATCTCTCTCCATCCATTTTATTCCTCTAATCGCTTTCAAAAATTCATCTTATAATTAAGTAATTAGTAACATTGCAATATAAATGACAAATGTTACTGCAAGAAAAATTTTAGTAACTTTGAAAGACCTTTCTAAAGCCTTAGAATAGTCGTCAAATTGGTCATTTCCCATAACCATTACTTGACTTTCTGATTTATAGATTTCATATGTTGAATCATTAATTGTTTTTTGAGATAATCTTACTAATTGTCGGAAAATGTTTATTATTTTTGTTTCATTTGTTATATCTCCTAAAGTATAATACCCTTTGGTATTTCTTTTGCCTGATGTTGAATGTGAATCTGATGTGCAAATTTCTATGATATTCATATCCTTCAGTTCTTAACATGGCCATTATTTTTTCTCTTATGCCGTTTTTCATATTGTTAGAATCGCACCAGCATAATCCGTATTCTTTATTTTTTATTGAAATAGTTAGCAAGCCAAATTGACCATCTCCTAAATCAGGGGCTTTTTTTGTTTCATTTTTTATATTTTCTATTTGAAAACTATTCGAATATCCAATTTTAAATGGAAATTGTTCTGAATTTTTTATTTTATTCAAACAGCTTTTCCCTATATGTATAAAATTGTTTATATCTTGACTTTCGATTTTTTCTCCCATGGAATTGTGAGAGTCAATTATTAAAATTTGTTCAAAACCTAATTCTTTTGAGTATTGTTCAAGTGATAATTTGACCTCTTGTGGGATATCCTCCATTCCTGAGGGGGATTTAGATAAAAATATTATTACATTTTTGCCCAGTGCAAATCCGGAACAATTGCAATCATTTATAGAGTTTGTAATTGGAATTGTGCATTTATCTCCTGATTCTAAAAATTCAGAATTCTTTAGCGAATCAAGATATTTTTTTACTTCTCTATGAGATGGAATATTCAATGAATGATCAGAAATACTGTGCATAACCATGGCTGAATTTGAATAAAATTTGAAAATATCATAAGGAAGATTACTTCCACCAATTGGATTGAATGGCCCAGGATGCAACTCTGGAAGAACTATTGTAACATTTTTTTGAGATTTTAATTTCACTAAAAAAGTTTTAACAAGCCTTGAATTTGCTTTTTCTTCTGCTATTCTCTCCATTTCTTCAGATTTATTTTCAGTCCATGCTTTTAGAAATGCTTGTAATATTTTAAAGGCACTTGCAAATCGAGGTCTTCCTAATCTGTCTATAATTATTGCCCATAATACTCCTGTCGTTAAAATTATTGCTCCAAATAAGTAAACCGAAAAATTTGTAAAGAAAATATGATTAAAATATAAAAAGGAAATAACGATAAAAATTATTAATGGTTGTATAAAGGATATTGGAATTGCTCTCTTTAGTGATGCACCGAATACTGAAGTAAAAATACCTATTCGTAATCCAATTGCCATAAACATTCCTTGCAAAACGGAATTAATGGCTGCATGATTTGAATAAATTATAAATCCTGAAATATAGCTAAGAATTACTGTGAGTGTCCATAACAGACTAGCAAATGCTGCTACATGTAAAACTTTTGAAAATCTGTTCAGGGGTGTCCCTTTAAGGGATAGATAATCAAATAATAAAGTTGCAGTAAAAATCCCAACAATTAACGGAGATGAAATAATAAACTCTACAAGACTATGAGAAGTTATTATAAAGTTGATTACTACTATATTAGTTATTAAGCTCGCAATTGCTATTATATATGAAAATTTTTTTGAAGTAGGGTTTATGTTTGTAAATATCCATCTCTTATGTAGACTTGAAATACTGTCTGATTCGGAATCGCTCATTAAAAGTCAGAAAAAGAGAAATTATACCGGGAAAAAAATCTTTAATGCTATAGAGATCGCAATCAACGCTCCTGATATGCCTAATATAATTTCTGGCTTTACTTTTATCCCTTTTGTTTCATCCTCGAAAAATCGTAACAGGCCCGCACTAGAAGCCGGTAATGGTGCATTCTTTTTTGCCTTCTTACTCATAATTAAAAAATCTAAGCATGGGAATAAATACATTTCTGTATACGTTCAATACCCTATTCTGATGTATCTGTAAAATTTTGATTCCAACCATTTAATTACAAATTCATTGTTTTAGTATTAATTGAAGAAAATTCAAATTGGTGTAATAGGTTATAATTTAGAGTCCTTACCGTCAAAAATATTGGATCTTGCATATGATGTAGGTGGGGAGATAGCAAAGAAAAATGCTGTTTTAATTTGTGGAGGACTTGGTGGTGTAATGGAATATGCTTGTAAAGGTGCAAAAGATCATGGCGGATTAACAGTAGGTATTGTTCCGCAAGATGATTCTTCCAAAGCCAATAAATTTTGTGACATAGTTATTGGTACTGGTATTGGTTATTCTAGAGATTTTATTGTATCCTATTCATCGGATGGTATAATATCTGTAGGAGGTGGAGTAGGTACTCTAGTTGAATTATGTGTAGGATATATGGCTAAAAAGATAATGGTTTCAATCGAAAATAGTGGTGGTACTTCTGATATATATGGAGGAAAATTTTTGGATGAAAGGAAACGTATAGCAATAGAGAAAATGAAATCACCAGTCCATGCTGTTGACTTTATAATAAAAAAAATACAAAATACTTTGGACAATTCGGATGAATCATAAAATATTTACTTGATTATAGTATTTTTCATTTGAGACTATTTAGGAATTAAAATTTTTTTTATTTTTTTTGTAACTTATCCTATTTGCAGATAATATCTATTGAATTATTGTCTAATTCAAATTCACTTCTGGTATATGCAATACACAATTCTTAAATTATAGTGAATAATATTTCTTTTAAATAAATTTATTGTATGATTTTAAATAACCCTTTATTAAAATAAATGTCGATTAATGCCCTGTTCTCTGATGCATTTATTAATGAATAATAAAAATGACATTAAAATGGTTATTGAATCCATCTCCAAATGTTCTGCATTGTAGACTTATGCTAAGGAAAATCGCAATTACTGTTACTATCTATTGAATCTCAATTTTTATGATTTTCTTATTGGATAAAATAAATAATATTTTACTATATCCTACACTATTACTATATTTTATTATTCTTGTATACTAGGTATTTAAGAATGTTAATTGCCCCTTTTAAATTTTAAATTTTAAAAATTAAAAAAATAATTTTATCTATATTTTATTTATTTTATTTTAAAGCTAAAAGATAATCATCAGGATGATAAAATTCTCCATATCTTTCCTCAAGATTTTTTAATTCCTCTACGACTTTTTGGACTCCATATGTTTCGGCTAATTTGAATAGGTCTGTTTTGAGTCCCATACCTAATTTTAAAGCAATATCTAAATCTTCTTTACTGCAAACTTGGTTTGTAATTAACCATGCCGCATTATTAGACGCGACTCCTAGAATTGAAATAGGATTGTATTTTGATGCTTTTTCTTCAGAAAGATCTATTCTTTCATAATTATCACCTTTATATTCGTAGAAACCTTTGCCTGATTTTTGACCATATTGTTTTAAATCATAGAGCTCTTTTATTTTTGGATGGGGGAGTATTACCTTTTTATCTCTTGTGCTCATCTCGTATGTTGCCTTGTAAATCACATCCAATCCTGTATAATCTGCTAACTCAAATATTCCCATTGGGAAATCTAATTTGTATTTTACCGCAGAATCTATTATTGTCATAGAAACATTATCTCTGTCTAAACAGTAAGCAGCTTCATGAACTAGTGGTATAAAAATTCTATTAACAATGAATCCAACAACGTCTTTTTTACATAAAATTGGAGTTTTATTAAGATTTTTTACAAAATTACTAATTTCATTAGTTATTGTAGGATCTGTATCCGAACCTGGTATTACTTCAACTAGTTTCATTAATTGAGGTGGATTAAAAAAATGGACACCGATAAATTTGCTTGGATTTTTAGTTAGTTTACTTAATTCGGTAATAGGAAGTGTGCTTGTATTGGATGCATATATTACTTTATTATCTGAAACTTCATCTAGTTCTTTGTAAACCTTCTTTTTGAGATTGTAATCTTCAGGGACAGCTTCTATTATTAAATCGGCTTCCTTAACTGCTTCCTTAAGATCTATTACAGGTGTAATATTGTTATAGTACTCGTCAACCTGATCTAACGTAATTTTATTTTTTTCAGATAGTTTTTGGAGAGACCATTTTACTTTTTCCATAGCTTTATCCAGAAATTGTTTTTCAATGTCCCTTAAAACTACGCGGTATCCAGACATTGCTGAAATTTGAGCAATTCCATGACCCATAATGCCGGAACCTAAAACTGTAATATTTTTTACCTTCATATTTTATCCAGAATATTAAATGAAAATATATTCCTATTTTATTTGACTTTAAGTTTGGAATGAAAAATGAATTTTATCTAAATTTATCTGTGATTTTTGTTTGTTTAGTTGATTTTTTATATGTTTTGTCGCTTTTTTTACCCACTGCTTTATCTATCATTCTAACTATGTTTTTATCCCTAGTTTCCTTAGCATAAATTATATAAATGAGGGCTTTTTCTTTATTCTCTGTTTTCCTGATTACTCTTCCAATTCTTTGTACTATTTGATTGATATTTGATGTATTTGAAAGAATAATAGCTATTTTTACATGTGGAATATCGTATCCTATTTCTAAGGTGTGAACTGATAATAGAGGAAAAAATTCAATACCCCATTTTTCTAAAATTGACTTTCTTTCTTTGATTTTTATTTTAGAATGGATTATTTCAGAATTTATATTGTTCTTTCTCCAATATATTTTTTAATTTGGTAATAGACTCGATTGTTTCACTAAAAATCATTATTTTTTCATTACTGTGATTCTTTATTATTTGAGAAGCTTTTTCTAATTTGTTTTGAGACGAATTTAATAACTCTTTTCTGATCTTTACTTGGTTAAACCATTCTTTCGCATATTTTGATCTTATTCCACCTTGGAAAAGAATTTTAGATATGAGACCAGCTTCATATGCATTTAATTTAAAAGATAAATTTTTTATTAGTTCGCTTGTTTTATTGTATATTTCTCTTTCGGCACTTGTAAGTGTTACATCCATTGACAATATCTCTGGTTTTGCTAATCTTTTATCATCCACAGCTTCTTTAATTAGATATTTTTTTACAGGGGGAATAGTTTCAATTATATCCTGATATTTAGGATCAAGTTCATTTATTGTTGCTGTCAATCCCAAAATCATTTTTTTGGGATCTTCTTTTATTATTTTGAAAAGTTTGGCATATGAAAATGCAGTGTTACTAATAAAATGAACCTCATCGAGTATGATCATATTTGAATTTCTAATTAAAAAATGATTGTTAATCACGCTTTGATATGTGGAAATTGTTATTTCGGCTTCATTCTTCTTTTCGCCAAAAAATGTACCTATGGATTCTTTGTTAATATTATATTTAATTAGCCTCTCTATATTCTGTTCTATTAATATAATTCTTGGAACCAAAAATAATATTTTAAAATATTCCATAATTTTACTTTCTTTTTTAAAAATAAACGAATTAGTATATGCAGTTCCTGTTCTTGTTGCTATTGCTGCTGCAGCTGCTCTTTTAGCGCATTCAAAAGCTATCTCTGTTTTCCCTGTCCCAGTTGAATAAATTATTGATCCCTTGTATTTGTTTTTGAGCCAAGCAGATACTGCATCTTCTTGATCTTTTGTTAGATCAAATGGAAATTTCAAGTTTAGAATTGCCGGGAACATAAAGAGAATCCGCTATATTTTATATAATTCTTTTTATAAAAACTGTTCTTAAATGATTCTGTTGAGATTATTGAAAAATCATGGTAATGATAAAGAATCATATTAAGCACTTATGAATTGGTAAAGATCAATAATAAAAATATTCTATAAATTAAAGATAAACCTTTTTACTCTTTTAGTATTCTTAGGGAAGGCTTAATAATAGGATTTGGATAAAGAAGGTAAATATAGATGGCTGTAATATGCAAAAAATGTGGCCTTCCAGATGATTTATGTGCTTGCGGAGAGTTAGATAAAGAAGAAACACGTATTGTTGTTAGATTGGAAACACGAAGATTTTCTAAAACTACCACAATGATCGAAGGTATTGATCCCAAAATCAATGATATCCAAACAATAGTTAAAGCGTTAAAAAGCAGATTGGCATGTGGAGGAACTGCTAAAGATGGTTTCATTTTATTACAAGGCGATCACAGAGACCATGTAAAGGATTATCTGGTACTCAAAGGCTTTAATTCGTCTTCAATCGAAGTAATGTAAAGTATATTCTTTTGATTAAAAATATTTATTCAAAAAAACTTGTTAATAATTTAAATCATTTTCTAATATTTTTTCTGTTCCTAGTTGTAACTGGTTCTATTTTTATTGGTATTTATGTTGTTTATTTTACAAATATAGGCAAAGATGTTACTTGGCATAGTGATGTTTTACTAAATTTTTTACTATTAAATATTTTGGGTATATCTAATATTCATTTTAATCTAGGGATAGCCTTTATCATTTTCTGGTTTATTTATCTTGTCATTTTTTTAATTTGCATCTTTAAACCTATTTTTATATTTAAAGGTTTTTTGTATAATCCCTTATCTAAAAACAATTTTAAATATTTTGATTTTTCTTCTGATTCTTTCTCATCAAACTATCTTTATATTATAATCCAATGGTTTTCTGCATATTTTCTGCTTTCTGTTATCATAGATCTAATTCAACAATCATTTGGAATACAAATTGGAAATCCTTTAGTGAGTAATCCTCTGCTATCTTTTTTTTATTTAACTGGTGCACCATTAAATGAAGAAATCTTATTCCGAGTTATTTTTTTAGGCATTCCTTTATCACTTATCATTTTTAAATATAAAAATTCATTTATTTCAGCTTTACTCCATCCCAGCAAAAATATATCTATTAAATCAGGCAGAGATAGGAATTTACTTTTTTTAGTCATACTACTTAATTCTGTTTTTTTTGGCTTAGCACATGTTATTTTTGGAGGTAATTATGAGATTGGAAAAATAACTCAAGCTAGTTTAGGCGGGATGTTTTTGGGATGGCTGTATTATCGATATGGCCTTGGAACCTCGATCATCTTTCATTGGATTTCTAATTATGTTATTTTTTCTTATGGCTTGTTGGGTTCAATTATATTCAATACTTCGTGGAGTGAAGAATCATCTAACTATTTTTTAAATTTTATATATGTTTTTTTTATTATTGCTGGTATCATATTTACATGTCAAAAACTAAAAGTATTTTTAAAATATTTATTTAAAAATAAAAAATGGATTTAGAAAACTATAATTTTAGATGTGTCTTGAGACCTTTATACCTATTTCTTATTGTTACTTCTGTAACACCAGCCGCTTCAGCCACATCTTTCTGTGTTTTGTTCTCTCCATTCATTACACATGCAACATACAATGCAGCTGCTGCCAATCCCATAGGATCTTTACCTGCTGAAATTTTTCCCTCCTCTGCTTTTTTAAGTATTTCAAGGGCCTTTCTTTTGGTTTTTTCTGTTAGTCCTGCCTTGCTGGCTATTCTAGCAACACATTTCACTGGATCAACTACAGGCATCTTCAAATCCAGCTCTCTTATTAAAAGCCTGTAACATCTTGCTACATCCTTTTTCTTTATATTGCTTGCATTTGCTACATCTTTTAAAGTTCTAGGCGTTTCTGTATCCCTACATGCTGCATAGAGAGCTGCTGCAACTAGTGCAGAAATCGATCTGCCTCTAACTAATCCTTTTTCTAGTGCCTTTCTATAAACATAAGCAGCTTTTTCAATAACTGCATCACCAACTGCTAGTTTGTCTTTTAACCTGTCTAATTCACTAAAAGCCTGTCGAAAATTTCTATCTACTGGTTCATGAACTTGGCTTCTACTATCCCACGTTCTTAATCTCTCTATAGGACTTTTCATGGATGCTGAAAGGGGTTTGCCTGAAGCGTCTTTGTCTACAGGCCCTATAATAGTCGCCAATCCCATGTCATGCATTGCTAATGATGTTGGAACTCCTGCTCTACTTCTGTCTTCATGTTCTTCTTTTGAAAATGCTCTCCATTCTGGACCTGTTTCTTCAATCCGTTCAGTTACTACAAACCCGCAATTGCCACAAAACATTTCTCCGGTGGAATTATCTGTAACCATTGGACCTTTGCCACATCTAGGGCACTTGTCGCCAAACATGGAAATATCTTTTACCATTTAAACTCACCATAAAACTTATAAAGCATTTTTACATATATTTATACCTTTACTTACATATAAATATATCGATTAGCATGATAAGTCCTACTTAATTTTATCATCATTTCAATGTATACATTTTTGGATTAATGATGTATATTTCTCAATTCATTTAATAATAATTTCCGAGTACCATTTTAATAAATCAATTAAATAATTGATTAATTTTCAGTTAATATAATTTAAACAAAAACCTTTATCTGAATATAAAAGTGAAAATAAAAATAAAAATTTAATATCTTGCTTTAGTTCTTTTTCTCCTTTCAGCCTTGGCATATTTTTTGCTTTCAGTCCGCTGAGCGCTATATGCATGAGTTCTTTTAAGATTTTTTTTCATAAAAAAAAATACAGTGTTAGTATTTATATACTAATTGAATAGATTTCATTATTTAGAGGATTGATTTATTAATATTTACTAAATATTATTGAATTAGATTTATAGGACGCAATTTTAAATTTATTGTATGAAAATCTTTATTACTGCTTTTTTTTTATTTTTTATTTTATTCTCTTCAATTTATATTAATTGTAATAATTATTCATTTGCATCGGTATCATCATCCACATCGCCAGCTACTGGTGGATATTTTGATGGATTAAAGTATGTACGTTATTCTAATGATAATATTGCTTATCAGGAATTGGGTAATGGCAATCTTGATACATATTTATCGCACATTCCTCTGCAGTTGATTAACGAAGCAAAAAAGAATTTAAATTTAAAAATATATGATAAGAGTGGCTTTTCTTACGGTCTTTTAGTTAATCCTTCAAATAATACTCAAACCTTTAATCCATTCTCTATCAAAGAAATAAGATATGCTTTAAATTTTTTAATAGATCGAAATTTTATTGTAAATGATGTTTTAAAAGGTTTTGGTAATTCTATTGTTGAACCATATGGACAAGATTCTACTGAATATCAAAACATCATAGATGTTGTTGAACCATTAAAAATAAAATATGATCCACAATTTGCCTTGGGATTGATATCTAATTCGATGAAAAAAATAGGTGCAACAATGGATATAAATGGAAAATGGGTATTTAACGGGAAACCTGTTGTAGTTAAAATATTAATTCGAAATGATGATCCTTTGAGAAAAACATTCGGCGATCTTGTTGCTTCTGAACTTGATAAGAGTGGTTTTTCAGTTATAAAAGATTATGGAGATTTGACAAAGGCAAATCAGGTCGTTTATGGCTCTAATCCAGTAGATCTGAATTGGAATATTTATACTGAATCTTATGTTTCAAACTCTTTTTTGCGTTATAATCCTGGTGCTGTAGGTCAAATGTATGCACCATGGTTGGGTAATATGCCCGGTTTCCAAAATCCTTCTTTTTGGCAATATTCTAATTCAACTATTGATAATTTGACTAAAAAATTAATATTTAATAATTTTACATCGAAAGAAGAAAGAAACGATTTATTAAAGAAAGCCGAATCAATAGGAATTCAAGAATCAGTCAGACTCTTTTTTGCAAAGTCTGATGATCCTTATGTTACTTCAAGTAAGATTAAAGGGCTTATCAATGATTATTCTAGCGGTATTGCTAATGAGATATCCTTTATGAATGCTCAAAAGAATGGTTCGGGTAATAATACTCTTAATATTGGATTAAACCAAATTTATCAAGGGGCTTGGAATAATGTTGATGGATGTAAAGATTTTTATTGTAAAATAATTTATTCAATGGTTTCAGATAATCCATTTCTTTTAAATCCTTATACAGGTGACCCAATGCCATTTAGGAACAATTGGACAGAGGTAATTTCAAATGGACCACATGATAAAATTGGGGTGCCAAATGATGTAATTGTTTGGAATCCATACAATCAATCCTGGAAGTTTAATGATAATGCTAATGCAACGGCTTTAACTAAAATAAAAATGACTCCTCTATTTTCAAAATGGCATAATGGAATCCCAATGGATAAATATGATCTACTATATCCTTTTTATTTCCAGTATGAATGGTCTGTAGACACTAAAAATAACGATCATACATTTGATGCAGAGTTTTCATCTTTGACACTTCCGACTTTGTCTTTAATCAAAGGATTGAAGTTTAATAAAGATAACACATTTGACTCGTATATTGATATATGGCATTATGATAAAAAACAACTTCCTATATCTGGTACCCTGTGGGCATCTGAACCATGGGAAATAACTGCTGCTACTGAACGCCTAGTTGCATCTAACAAGCTATCTTTTTCAAAAACAGACTCTAACATAAAACAAAATGAGCAGTTATCTTTGATTCTTCCTTCTCATGCTGAATTAATAAAACAAGAATTGGAAAAAATGAAACAAGAGAAATTCATTCCCAATCCATTAAAGGGATTAGTTTCATTAGATTATGCTTTAAAAAGATATAATTCTTCGATACAATGGATTGATATTCATCATAATGCTGTAATTGGAAATGGCCCATATTATCTGGCCTCTTTTAATCCTACGGGAGGTGTAATAATACTTAATAAATTCAATGATAGTACCTATCCTTATAAAAATGGATATTTCTCAAGTTTAGAAAATCCGCCCAAGGTAATGATTGATAAAATTAATGTTCCAAAATTCATTAAAATTGGAGGCCCTTTTAATATTGATTTTACGGTAAACTTGGAAAATAGTAATAATATCTCCAAAGCATTCAAAGGAATAATAAATTATATTATGTCTGATAGGAATGAAAATGTTATTTTGCACGGTTCTGTAAATGGTTCAAATGCTTCTACTTTTTCGTATAAAAATAATAATCATACCGATTTTCAAAATAATGCAAGTAAAAATGCAAATCAGATATCTTTGCATATAGAGCCAAATAAAACAAAAATACTTTCTCCAGGACCTGCTAAACTTAAATTATTCATAACTTCAATGGAATCAATGAGACCCATAACTTATGAATATACTTTGATTGCAAGGCCATAAAAGTAATAAATTAATAATATATTTAATTTATCAATCTGAATAAAAGTTGAAAGTATTTTTTTTCTTTTTATTAAAAAAAATAATAATTTTATTTATAGTATTATTAATTACTTTATTATTGACTATATTTCTTTTGGGTTCTACTTTTGATAGGATAGTAATGGATTCTATTAGACTTCAAGTATTCAATTCTATTTCAAATACTGATTCAGGAAATCCTACATTGCATCAATTTAAAAACTTTGACGAAAGGCAAAAATTTGTAGAACAACAAATCAAACTTCAAAGTCAAAGCTTGGGTTTAGACGAACCATGGTATTCGCCAAAAAAACTTTTTAATAGTATTATTAAAATAGTTAGTCTAGATCTAGGAAAATCAAGATTTTTTTCTACATATTCTGGCTCCAGCAATGTAAATGATTTAATATTAGAAAAAATGCCTTATACTATTTTGCTATTTACATCATCATCCGTTACAATAGTAATCATTGGATTATTTTTTGGTGCATATATCGCATCTAAAGAGGGCAAAAAAATTGATAGATTTACTTCTGGTCTTGCATCTATCAGCCAAAGTGTGCCTGTATGGTGGTTTTCCATGATGATGCTTGTCTCGTTTTCATTCTTTTTACATATATTTCCTTCAAGAGCAACTCCATTAATTTCACCCGGCGACCCAGGATACATATTTGATTTGCTATATAGAATGGCATTGCCATTCATAAGTATCGTAATAATTGGATTTGCATCGTTTGCATATTATGTAAAATATATAATTTTGAGAATCCTTGATGAAGATTATATTAAAACATTAAAAATCATGGGAATTCCACAAAAAAGTATTTTATATAAACATGCTTTAAAGAATGCTGGCCCTCAACTAACAACTATGCTTGGTTTGGGTATTACTGCCTCATTAGGGGGATCTGTTTTAGTTGAACAAATTTTTGATTGGCCAGGAATGGGTAATTTATTTTATAATGCTATAATTTTAAATGATTCTCCATTAATAATCGGTCTAGTTTATTTTTTTACACTGATTTATTTATTGACTAGGTTAATTTTGGATGTTTGTTTCACATATTTTGATCCCAGAATTAAATCTGAAGAATCATAATTTTATTTGTGATGGGTAGAGATAGGTAGTAGAATACATTGATGATTTTTAAATTACTGAAAGAAAATAAGGGAGGAGTATTAGGTGGTGTACTTCTTTTATTTTTAATTGTGATGACCTGCTATACTTTATTTTTAATTCCAGCACAATCTCGTCTTCAATGGACAAATCCACTTTATTGGTCTGATAATCCAAAGGATGCCCTACCAATATGGATAAACTATATTCTAAAACCATTTGATCAACAACTACCAGAACATAAAATTTTTTATCAAAAAGATGCATTACATAATTTTATAAATGATACTGGATTTAAAATGGAAAATAATACCTTTTCATATCCGTTTAATTTCAAAGAATTTCCCACCGGGTTTGATATTCCCTATACGATAACATTGGGTGACATTCCTCCAGTAATAGAAGTATATGTGAAAAGACCAGACAATTTGGAATTTAAAATTTATTCAAATTCTTTGGAATCTTCAAATAGTATTAAAAATAGTTCAAATAATTCTTATACTGATACTAATATTAATAACTCTTCGACTCAAAATACAACAGATAATAATTCAATTACAGGAAGGATTTTTTCTTCTTCTTCTGAAGTGAAGAATTCTTTGAATGATTATTCTGATCTTTTTAATTTTTCACTCTCTGATCTATCTTCTGAAAAAATTATTTTTTCAAAAACAAATTCCAATATACCTTTAAAAGGTAATTATGAAATTATATTTTCCATTTCTTCTTTTGATAATAATACAATTCTAAAAGACCTGAAAGTAATTATGCAAGGAAAGGTTTTTGGATTATTAGGTACTGATGAATTTAGACGCGATATTTTTTTTGGGATTTTAATTGGTACTCCCGTTGACCTTTTTATAGGAGTAACCGTTGCACTAACATCCACTTTTATTGGTCTTTTTTATGGATTGATCGCCGGCTACAAAGGAAGAAAAACCGGTACATTTATGTTAACAATTATTGATATTTTTCTCTCTCTGCCTAGCTTAATTTTATTAATTATAATTTCTCTTCATTTTGGTAGAAGTTTGCTATTTTTAATTGGACTTTTTATTCTTTTTGGTTGGCCTGGTTTGGCTTTATTGAATAGAACATTTAGCATTCAAATTAAAAATTATCAATATGTACAAGCATCCAAATTGATGGGCGAATCTGATTTAAAAATCGTGTTGAGACATATAGTACCACAATTGCTACCTTTTACTCTGGCCAATTTTGCATTATCTGTTCCTGCTGCAATATTGGGTGAATCTGCATTAAGTTTTCTGGGACTAGGTGACCCTTCTTTTCCAACATGGGGTCAAATGTTGCAAGATGCACATGCATCTTCAGCTGAAATACTTGGATACTGGTGGTGGATTTTATCTCCTGGGTTTATGATTTCTATAACTAGCATTGCGTTTATTTTGATGGGCAGATCATTTGAAAATTTTGTAAAAATTGGCAAAAAACGATAATTTGAAACTAGTTGTTATGATTTAACTTGTTTATATTTGATCAATGAATAACCTTTATGAAAGTATTACTGCATGAAATATTCAATTTCTTTTCCATTGCTGTTATATGCATGAAGATCACCTTCATCATATGGATAACAAATTATCATCGAAACCAAACCATAAAAATGATTAAGGTCCTCTATTGATGGACGACTGGTTCCACTTGGATGTGAATGTGCAGTTCCTACATATCTTAGATCAAAAGGTAATTCATTTATTAAAAAACCCGAATAAAAGGGACCGTGAATGGAAAACGGGGGGATTACAAGATTATTTATATATATTTCTCCTTTTTTACGCTTTCCTTCTAGAATCAATATTGCTTCATAAGGGTGATGCATCTTGGAATATGAAATTATTCCATCAATAACATTTTTTGTTATTGTAATGGACTTTTTATTGGATAACTCTTTATCATCTATCTTTTCATTCTTTTTAAAAAAATTAAAATTAAAATCCATGTATTTTTATCTTTCTTTAAAAAATAAATATCTTATGGGCATTATAGTTAATCTTTTCAATTAAAAATATCAATGGTGTTTTAAATTAATACAATAATTTCATAAGAAACTATTTTATAATATTCAAATCAGAATCGAGATTATCTTCACATATTATTTAATATAGTGTAATAAATTAGTAAGTAAAGGGTTTTCCTAAAGTGAATATGGCGAACTGGATAGATTATATTTAAATTTTAACAGCTTTATGTTATTCTTAATAGTGAGATAACTTTGTTAAGTTTCTTTAAACCTATGAATAAGAGATAATCTTTTAATATATTTGAATTATATTATTTATAGTGTGATTTCTAGAATATTTTTTTTAATATTTTTAACTTCGATTTTATTTACTGCAGGTATATTTCTAACTGTTAACGCCCAGTTGCCTGGAAGTAATAGTGGTGGCAGTAGTCAAAATGGTCTTACTTCGACAATCATTCCTAAAAAATCTATTGGTGTGAGAATAACTTCTCCCATAACAGGAGACCAGATTTTTATTAATGGCACAAATTATTTTAATAAAAATGGAGAAAAACTATCTATGCTGGGAACTTCCGTTATTAATACAAATAGTACTTCTACGTGTTTTGTTTCTATAATTGCTAATGGTGTCAAACCATATCAATTGACAAATGGCACAGGACCAAAAGGAAATAGTGATTATTCTTCTTGGAAGTATACTTTTTCCCCATCATATGTTGCTCTTACAGAAGGCTCTAATAAAATAACCTCAAAATTGTCTTGTGAACCGGGAAATCTTGTTGCATATTATAGTGTCAATGTAACTGGATCCAAGTTTAATGGAACTTTTCCATCTGCTATCGCAAAACCTCTTGTAGTTCAAAGCAAATCTTTCAACAATACTGCTCCTCTGAATTTGACCTCCTCTACTGTCTCTCCTTCGCCGTTACCTCAGGCTAGCCTACCCCTAAATACCGCTACTCCTACCCCTCCCATCACCAGCACAACTACTCCTACCCCTCCCATCACCAGCACAACTACTCCTACCCCTCCCATCACCAGCACAACTACTCCTACCCCTCCCATCACCAGCACAACTACTGAATTTGACCTCCTCTACTGCCTCTCCTTCGCCGTTACCTCCATCTACTAGCACACCATTGACACTAAATTCGATGAGTATTACAATTGATAAAAGAGAAATTGGAAAGATTCAAACAATAGTCATGACTGTAACTGATTCAATTACTGGTAAACCTGTTGGTGGTGCTTTTCTGACCGGAAACATGAACAATGAACCGTTCTCTGGAATAACTAATTCTGGTGGCGAATTCAGTAAAGTAATTCCATCGAGTCTTATAAAATCATTTTCAACAATAGATGTAACGGTAACAGCTACTGCCGATGGATATAAAACAAATAAAGCAAGTGCGGCTTTTGATGCCTCCTCTTCATCCTCCTCTTCATCCTCCTCTTCAACCTCCTCTTCATCAACAACTGGAACCAATACTAATAGTAAAAGCGGAGCAAAAGATATGGCATCAAAGATAGCTAAAGATGTGCAAAACCAACTAAGCAAGCAGGGTATAAACATTCCACTTCCATTTGGATAATATCAAACTATTAAAAAATAAAAAATTTATTTTTTTTTATTAAATTAATATAATTATTGATATATCCAGGAGAGCAAAAATTAGTTAGATATTAGTGTAATCAATTTTATTTATATTTTGAAGAAATAAACTTAATATTTTATTGAAATAGTCTTTTTTATTATTTTCATGTATGCATTTATGTTGATGTTAGTTAACAAATAATTTTGTTTGGATATTTTTATTAATGATTTGTTTAACCGGCTTCCAAGAAAACCTGATATATTTTTTAGAACCTTTTGCATTAATTTCGTTATTGATAAATCTTATTGTTTTTGGATCGGAAGGATATCCTGATCCAATATCCTTTCCTAGTGATTTCTGTATTTTGACAATTTCATTATCCCGTGTTACCTTTGCTATGATGGATGCACAAGAAACAATAACGTTATCAGAGTCTGCCTTATGAAAAGAATAGATAGATATTTCTTTATTTATTAAATTTTTCTTTATTTCTTGTTGAAATCTAAAGGGATTTACATCACAAGAGTCTACAATAATTTTATTAGCATGTAGATTATCTGCGATAATGGTCATAAATTTTGATTCAAGCTTATTCAATCTGTTAGAATTGACGAATTTGTCAATAGTAGAGCATTTAATCTTACATATAAAGATAGATTCACATAAGTTAAATATTTCTTCAAATAATAAGACACGTTTTTTTGGAGAGGTTTTTTTTGAATCAAGTATGCCCATCTCTTTTAATTTATTAATTTTTATCGAATCAAATGAAATTCCTGCAATAACTAATGGCCCTAATACCGAACCTCTTCCTGCCTCATCTATTCCTCCTAAAAACAAACATATATTTTTAAAATATAAATTATATAATAATATCTTAATTTATTTAATTTAAAGTGAGATTTTCCTCTAATGCTGAAGTTAATTATGATTCTGATTTAACCAAAACTGATTGGTCATTTGTAAATGAAAATACTACTCGATTTTTAATTCCATCCAATGCATTAAAAGAAAAGGACCCATCAAAATTTCCTGTATTCTTTAATCCTGCTGCCAAATTTAATAGGGATGTGTCGATTTATATTTATAGAACTTTTATAAATGGTAGAAAAGATAAAGATAATTCTTTTGTTGATACAATGACCGGGTCTGGTATAAGGGGATTGAGAGTTGCTAAAGAAATACCTGCAGTCAACAGGATAATATTTAATGACTTTAACTCTTTTTCAATTTATATTTCCAAAATAAATACTATTTTAAATAATGTATATAATAAATGTGATTTTTATAATAAAGAAATATGTAATTTTTTATCGACTGTATTTAACTATGAAAAAAGAGCAACTATTGTTGATATAGATCCTTTTGGTACACCTGCACCATATCTAGACTGTATTTTACGATCTGTAGAAAATGGCGGCTTAGTTTCGGTTACTGCAACAGATACAGCCGTCTTAAGTGGAGTTTATCCAAAGGTTTGTTATAGAAAATATTATGGAAATTCTTTGAGAACAAAATATTCTGGAGAAATAGGTATCAGGCTATTAATATCCTCTATTGCTTTGATTGCCTCTAGAATGGATTTGTCAATTGTCCCAATTTTTTCACATATCTACAGAAATTATGTTCGAGTATATTGTAAAGTTATAAAAAGCAATTATTTTGCAAATATGATACAAGAAAAACTCGGCTATGTTGTTCATTGTTTTAATTGTGCAAACAGATATTTGATTAAGAAACCATATGGGATAATGGATTGTAATAATTGCCATCATAAAGTAACTGTTGGAGGGCCAATGTGGATATCTAATTTATTCGATAAAGACCTGATTTCTCAAATAATAAATTCAGTCGTTGAATCTGACTCCCAAACATCCATATCCAAACCCATGAAAGATTTCTTTACTATTGCTTTGAGTGAAATAGATTGTCTTCCTTATCATTATATTAATGATGAAATGGGAAAATTTTTAAAAAAAAATGTAATGAGTATTGATAATATACTTGGGCTATTAAAAAAAAACGGTTATTTATCCAGTAAAACTATTTTTGCTACAAATGGTTTTAAAACCAATGCCACATTATCGGACATTAAAAAATTATTGAATTAATTATTTCTTTAATCCAAACTGCTCACAAAATTAAATATATGTTTAAAGAATATCTTTTATTATTGCTTTATTGAAAAAATAAATTCTTTTATTGTTATTACACAATTGTCCGATTGTTTTTATTTAACTTTGCATGTATGATGAAATGGTCTTTTTCAAATGGCTCTAGATTTAGTATTTGAACAATAGTAAAATTATGCTCTTCAAGTTTTTTTGCTTCATTTTGAGTAACTATTTTTGGATCTATTAATACATCTATACTCCTTGTTTTAATTATTATCAACAAGTCGCCATTTTCTTTTAAATAACTTTTGCAGTTATCTATTGCTATCATTGTTTGATCTGGTTGAGCAATATCTGAATAGACAACATCAACAATTCCAAAATATCCATAATATTTTAAATAATTTCTTGCATCCAATAATATTGGTATGATGTTATTTCTCTTTGAAGATACGTTCTCCAACAACTCTCTTGCTACCCTAACTGATGGTTCAACCGGAAATACTATTCCATTATTTCCTATAATGTCTGATACATGGCTTACAGTAGTTCCGGTAGATGCTCCTAAATAAAGTACTTTTGATGATTCTTTGATGGGATTTTCTTTAAGCCCTTTTAATATTGCTCCTGCAAGTTTGCTTCTAAATGGGTCCCATAATCTATATTCAATATCATCATTTTTTATTATCTTTTCACCATATACACTATTACCATTAATGAGATTCTGCGTTGCAAGATATTTTTCATTCGTATTGTTGATTAAAATAACATACGAACCATTATCAAATCTTTTAAGAATATTTAATTGGTTAATTATTTTTTATCAATACCTTTACTTATAGTTATTATTATTTTTACATGCATATAATTATTCACTTTTTATTTGATTTATGATATCTTTTTTTAAATTTATTTTTTTTAAACTTTGAGTTGCTACTTTTTCCTTTCCCTTTCCAGCTTCCGTCGCCTCCACCTTTGGCGCCTCTGCCAAAACCTGGTCTTTTATTGTTTCTTGCTGACGCGTTTCTTTGATCTATTGTTGGGGGCTCCTTATATTTTTCTTGGATTTCTGAAATTCTATCATTTAGTTTGTTTGATAATGCCTGATTAACTGTAGGATCTTGCCCATAGACATCTAACCTAGACGCGATAGCGGTTTTAGCTGCTACTGCTCGAGCCATTTTGCCTCTTTGCCATTTAGGCGCAGAATGAATTATAGGATGCTGAAATAAAATCCCATGCTTTGGTGGATTAGATCCTGTTTTTAGAGTTCTAAATAATGCTTTTTCTGCTCCTAATATTTGAATTGTACTTGCAGATAGGGAAGATAATTTTTTTAAACTACCTGCCTTCGAAATTAGCCTTGCACCGACAGATGCAGTAAGTAAACCTTTAATATTAGGGGCGATTTCTTCCATCGACAACTCTATATGTTCTTCCAAGTTATTTCTTATTTTATTTAATGATATGACTTGCTGGGCTATATTTTGAACTATTAATAGATTCTGTTCTGTTATTTTGCCACCTCTGCTTCTATGAGAAACCTCTATAATTATTTCAATTTTGTTATCGGGGATATCAATTGTTTTTAGAAAATCCTTTGTTATGTTTTCTCTTTTACCGCAGGTAGATACTATATGAGAATATGTATTGGCATTTTGTAAAAGATTGTCAAGTTCGGGGAAATGCAATCCATACCATTCCCTCATTCTGGTTGCCAAAGTGTTTGATATCTTATCAATCTCATCTAAGGCATTGATGGATTGACTTATATGTAAATCAATTTGTTCTGATGCTTCTTGAATCTTCAATGAGGACCATTTTAAAGAAAAGTCCCTTAACTCTTTTATTATCTCTTTTTCATTTGAAAAAATGTTAGATTTGAGATAAATATTTAATTTATTTATTTGGATATATTTTTCTATTGGTGGTGATATTTTTTCTATCGCTTCATAATCTTTATCTTTTAATAAATTCGATAGTTCAGGAAAATTTGTTAAAATTTTAATATTCTTGTGTTTTTCTAAAAATTTAGTACTTTCTAGACTTTGTACAATTTCTTCATAATCTTTATCTTTAAATTTTGTATGCGACTCTATTGCATTATTAAATTTATTAAAGTAAATGACATCTTTATCGGAATTTAAAATGACAACTCCCAATTCAAGGGTTATTATATAGTAAAGGTTCTCATCTTTCATTTATATGAAATTCAATTTAAATTAATTTACAAAGGATAATAACCTTGTGATTCTTTTTATTATTTCTTTCATGTGCTTAATTTTGATTAGCCGATTCTAAAATTCTTGTTATTTCAGAATTTGAAATTATTAGTATTTTGGAATTTTTGCCATGTTTCATTAAAATAGTCTCCAAACCATCTTTAATTTTTGAGAGAGTTTTAAATCCTAATTTGTTTAAATAAACTTTGGGTATAGTTGATATAGCATAAATATCAAATTTATCTTTAATTAAATTCAAATAATTGATATGTTCTAAATCTTTTTTATATTGATTTTTTTTTAATTCTGTTTGATTTAATCTGTTCTCAATAAATTGAAGTAATGCACCATTTCCTAAACCCATTTTATTTTCTGATAATAATATAATGATACCGTTTTCTTTTACAGCCTGATAATTATTCCATAATAAATTTAAACTATTGCTTAAAGTTGCTTGAAGATTAAAATTGCTATTCCCTGTAATAAAAACAGATTTTGCTTTTTCAATTTTTTTCTTTGAGATTTTATCAAATATTTCAATTGCATTTTTAAATGAATATTCTGTATCTCCAGAATAAATGGAATTTATCCCATTATTGTTTGCTATAACATGAATAGATTCAAAATTCAACGTTTTTGAGGCCTCCAATGAAATATTTAATGGTTCAGTTATTATTCCTGGTTGTGGGATTTTGTCAATGATAGTTGAATATGCATGATTCATTTTATCTGGGAAACTTGATCTCATCAATTCTGTGCTTGCTCCCTTATATCCAAAAAATGGATTGTACTCAATTTTCTCCAATAAAATTGTTTTTTCAAAGCTCTTCATTACATTTAAAACTTCATTATTTTCTATTCTGTTAATCGTTATGCCATTATCATTTAATATCCTTTTAATTTTAAATGGGATATTTTTTGATAATGTGCTAAATTCTATATTATTTAATTCAAATCTATTACTTTTTTCTTTAATGTATTTCAAAATAGGTATCATTTGTAAAAATGGAGTGAAAGTAAGAATTAATGTAGAATTTTTCAATTGAATTTTGTCCTCTAATTCCAAATTCAAAGATTCGTTATCTAATAAAAGGAATTCTGCTTTATTATTGTCTAAAATGTTTTCATATTTTATATCTAGAATAACTTCGGAATCTCCATATCCTAACCATATTTCTGGCATTCGTTAAAGGTATGAATAAAAGGGCAACATATAAAATAAAAGAATATCAATTTGTTTGAATATGCAACAAGATAAATACAATAAAAAAACTCTATTAGATGATTTAATTTTATTTTTGTATAAAAAAGAAGCCATTAAGTTGGGTAATGATTTTAGGTTATCGAGCGGAAAAAAAAGTAAATTTTATCTTGATTTAAGAATTTTACAAAGTTATCCAAAATATTTTAGAAATAGCATTTTGTTACTAAAATGGTATATCATGTATAGTATTGGTTTGGATAATTTTGAATATATCTGTTCTATTCCAACTTCCGGAACTGTGTTTGGTTCTTCCCTTGCATACGAGCTATTTAAACCTCATATTTATGTTAGAAAAACAGCAAAGGAATATGGAACACAAAAAATTTTTGAGGGGGATCTCATTCCAAATTCTAAAATATTATTTGTGGATGATGTTGTAACTACTGGTAATTCGTTACTTTCTTCAATAGAACTTTTAATGGACAAATCTATTATAAATGATATTCTAGTATTTGTAGATAGAGAACAAGGTGCTGAAAATCTTATGAAGAGATATAATATACGAGTTCACAAAATTATTTCTATAAATGAAATTTTTGATATTTTATATAAAAATAATAAAATAAATGAAGACTATTATCTTGACTTAAAAAAGGAACTAGAAAAAATTAACTAACTTTCATAAATCATTAAATTCTTTTCTTCTAATAATATATGCAAGTTTGTTACGGCTCTATATACTTCAGTCTCTTTTTTAGCTCCAGTACAAACCAACTTTCCACTTGCAAATAATAATATTACTGTTTTAGGATCAAGCATTCTGTGAATTAAACCCGGAAATTGTTCTGGTTCGTACATACTTCTTGGCAATATTCTAGCTGCTAATTCTAAGTGAATTTTTCCTCCCAAGCTTGCAGATGCTACGATATTTTGAATTTCTATAATAGGGTCATTCTCTACCGGTATACCTCCTTTTCTTAATTTTTGGACTACATTTTTTACTGCTTTGATAGCTTGTTCTTCTGATTTGGCTCCGGTACACACCATTTTACCTGAACTGAAAATCAATGTAGTCTGTTTTAGGTGCTTTGAGCCTAAATACTAGGCCAGGAAACTGATCTGGATGATACTCTACATCAGGAAATATTTGTGTAATTAAATTTAAGTTTATATTTTGATTAACCGTTGCTGATGCCACGACATTTTCTATACTTACCATCGGCTTTGTTTGAGGCATACTCTCCTTTGGGTATATAAATAGTCGATATAAATATATACTTATTCGAATATGACAATGAACATCAAAATTACAAATTTTTTATCTAAAAATTAAGTTTTGATCATTTGGGACTCTTATTTTGCCAATTTATCGCTGATATAAAAAATAGAATATTGTGAAATTATAATTTGTTATCTTTTTCAAAATGAATTGATTTCTTTTTATTTTTAGATGATAAATTTAGATGAAATAATAACATTGCTATTGAAATAAATATTTAATGTCGACGTTATTTTGATTATAAATGGACTTTATCTCTTAACTCTAAAATATTATACTTATTTTGATTTTGATTTATTTGTAGCAGGCGTGATATATATGAAAATTTTATACTTTCAGATTTTATTGAATCCAAGTCATTTCATTCTTTTTCACTGCATTAAGTGGCTATGAAAGACAATTAAATTATAAAAAAAGTAATATGAAATTGAACCAAACAGTAATTCATGATGAATTATCTTGTATAAATGGGTTCTATATTTTTCTATTTTTCTATCTTCATATTTTATTTGTGGATAATTACAAATGTTACAGATGTTAAATTGTTCTCCATCTAAATGGTTAAAATGAATTCCGCATTTTTTGCAGGTATGATGAATATCAGTGTATCCATCTTCTGCCATAAAGTCTTTACTTTCAAGGTATGAACTTTTACAATTCATACATCTACAACTGCAAATCATGCTTTAAAAATCAACAAATAAATATAAAAATTGTTTTATTCAGATTTGTAAATATGTTAAAGTATAAATTATCAAAACATACTTTTAAAATAGTTATATTATTATGCTTTTTTTCTACCGCATTTTTATTGATAGCTTATTCCAATAACGATCAAAAAGTTTCCGCACAAAAAGCTTTGGGGAATACAACTTCCAATTTTGTAAAGATTAAAAATTTAATTATCCCTGTTGATCTGGCAATTACTCCAGATCAACAGGCAATGGGGCTTTCATTCAGAAATAGTTTAAATGCAAGTCAGGGGATGCTGTTTCCATTCCATACTCCTGGCGATTACTCTTTTTGGATGAAAGATATGAGATTCCCGCTGGATATATTATGGATAAATTCGGAAAATAATATAGTTCACATCGAAAAAAATCTTCAACCATGTGTTTTTATTCTGTTATGTCCGTCTTATTCTCCGCATTCTATTTCAAAATATGTATTAGAGGTGAATTCGAATTATACCACAAAAAATAATATTACCGTCGGAGATAGAGTCTCTTTTAATATTTCAAATTCTACAAAACCTTAAATTTGTGTTTTTGGTCATGATTTAAAACTATCTACTAACTTTTTATGGTAACTGCTGTTACACTGAATGTTTTCTTCCTCGTCTTCAGGAATTATTGTTAATTTTTTAATTTTTTTATTGTCATATATTGTTTGATAAAATTTATAACAGGTTTTGCAAACTTGCATGATTTATATTTTTTTTTACTGCTTTAGGATTTATTATTTTCGATGCTCATTATGGTTTAAGATGATATTTGTAATGGAAATCGGTTGATGTTAACACTTAAAAATAGGTTATATTGTAATGAAGTTATTATGGCTGCCCGAAAGAACACTTCAAGGAAAATTAGATTATTAAGGAAAGTTAAACAGAATAGGCCGGTGCCAGCCTGGGTTATTATTCGAACACATAGACATGTTCGAACGAATCCTAAAAGAAGGTCATGGCGTCGCTCGGATGTGAATGTGGGTTAATGATAAAATTGGAGATAGAATAAAATGTCAAATGTTGAAGAAACAATAGCAAGGATATATACAATAAATTTTAGTAAAGCTTGGTTAACTCCAAAACATAAAAGAACCGACAGAGTCGTAAATATGATAAGAGAATTTGCAGTTAAACATATGAAGAGCTCACAAATAAAAATTGATCAAGAATTAAATAGGTATATTTGGGAAAAGGGAAAAACTAATCCTCCAAGAAAAGTTCGTGTCAGAATTGTGAAAGATGAAGACGATCAGGTTATTGTATCTTTATATGAAGATATAGTAAGTGAAACTTCAACACCAGCACTATCAACAGAAGAAGCACAGAAACAGAAAACACCAGAAGTAAAACCAGATTTGGCAATCGAAAGCGATAATGATGATGATTCTAAAAAGTCTACTCTACCTGATAAAAAAGAGGTCAAAAAAACAAATAACAAAAAATCTAAAACCAAAAAATAATTTATTTTTTTTATAAAAAATTAATAATATATATATATATATGATTAAATCGTCTTTGTTTCTATATTTCTTAAATAGGATATTTCTTTTATATTCTGATTTGTTTCGGGTTCAAAATCCAGAAAATTATTGGGAGGTATAAACTGGTTTAAAGGATCATATGATGAAAACATCGAATTGTTTGTTTGAATCAATAAATGTATTTTTGCTAAATTATCTGTATTAGAAATTATATCTATTTCGTTATCAATATCATTTGTAATTCTTTCAGTTGTTTTTATTATACTATCTATTTTATCAATTTTTTCTTTAGCTGGATAAATAAACATAAAGGATTTTTTTATTGTTTCAATATTGGAATTATTGAACATTGCTAGAGAATTGCTAAATACATCTTCTATGTTATCGGATTCTTTGCAGGTTGCAATCACATTAAATTCACTAGGAAAACCTTTGTGATATGATGATATGATGATGTCTTTGATAGCATTGTTAGTGATTCGAAAACATTCTGGAAAAGATAACTCGGGATTATTTTTTAAAAATGAATTATTATCTATAATCACTGTTGATTTTGAATAATTATTAATAAAGGATAATGATACACCTGAAAGAAAAATTTTACGTTTTTCAAATCCAAATGGCATTATTACAAAACTAAAAATCTCCTTTCCACCAATTTTTAGTATATTTGTCAATAGTGGAATTATGGCTATTCCGAATTTAGAGGCTAAATTCCCGATAATTAATATATTGCTATGATTCTCAACTATTGCAGAAATTTTATCTATTTGTTCAAAAAAGGATTCTCTTATTTTGGAAATTGGAGGCTTAATCCATGATACTGTGTCGATTATAATATTATTGGAAATATATTTGGAATTCTTTTTTGTATTCAATAATAAATATTGTGAATTAATTTCTTTTATAACATCCATAGTAATTTTGCTACCAGTTTCTCCTACTCCAATTATTAGGAGATCATGCCCTTCATTATTATCCGACAACCATAAATGGGAATATTTTGATGGATAAAAATGTTACAAGGTTAAAAAAATTGATTTATTATCAATTTTATGTGATCTGAATACCTTCCAGGGTATGATTAGAATATCCAGTTATCTTTACTTTTATGGTTTTTCCTAAATACATTCTATTATTATGATTGTTTGAATATTTTGAATAAAGATCTCCATCAAAGTGGCTAATTTTTCCATTATTTTTATAATTATCTTCTCCTTCTTTTGTATCCGATATTAAGCCTCCATTGTATTCTTTGACAATTATTGATTTATAGTATTGATTTCTTGCCTTTAGTTTTCCACCTTCTACTTCATCTATAAGGACATTTCCTTCCCAATTTAGCCACCTTGAATTTCTCTTTTTGGCAATATTTTTTGTAATTAAGTGTAATTTCTCTGATCTTTGTATCATAGTTTTCTGGTCGATTTTTTTTAATTTCGATGCCGTTGTTCCAGGTCTTGGACTGAATTTGGATGTATTAATTATATCAGGTTCCAATTCTTTTATCATTTTTAAGGTTAATTCAAAATCTTCATCAGTCTCTCCGGGAAATCCTGTTATTATATCAGTAGCTATAGTCATATCTGGAATCTTTTCTCTGAATCGATTTACTATTTCCTTGAATGTTTTTGCAGTGTGCCCTCTTTTCATTTTTCTTAATATCGATTCACTGCCACTTTGAACGGGAATATGAATAAATTTGAATAATTTGTCGCTTTTGGAATAACAAGATACAAGATCATTTATCATATTTTTTAAATACATTGGATTCATCATACCGACCCTTATTTTGAAATCCCCTTCTATCTCCACACATTTTTTTAATAATTCCACCAAGTTAGTGCCAATGTCTTGGCCATAACAGCCGTTGTCTGTTGATGTAAGCCATATTACATGCGTACCTGCCTTTAAATCATTACTGATTTGATTAATTATCTTACCTATCCTATAACTTTGAAGATCCCCTTTTGCTAATTTTGTTTGACAGAATGAACATTCACTTAGGCATCCTGATGCAATCTCTACAATGCTTATTACCGGGTTTATCCTAATTTTTGGAAAGTTTATCTTTTCTATTTCTGATTTTTGTAAGAATATGCTCTTTTGACCCGTTATTGCGGAATTTACAATTTCCATAGTCTTGTCGATGGAATTGGGACCCATAAGACTTGCATTTGGATTTATTTTTTCAACTAGTTTTTGATCAGCAGAGGGAAGACACCCTGCTATTATTAGAGGAGTATTATTTTTTGACAAGTTTTTTATTCTATGAAGCATTCTATGCTCGGTTTTATCTTTAACCGAACAGGTTACTATTAGATTAACCGAAGATTTATCAGGATTGTTTGCAATTTCATATCCATTATTTTTTAATTGTCCTGCGATCATTTCCATATCTGCAAAACTAGCAGAACACCCGTAACCTTCAATCCAGAAACTCGGTTTTTGTTTTTCTTCTATTTTATTGTAATCAGAAATTGGTGGTTTTAGGTTTATTAATAAATTATTATTATTGTTAGTATTTTTTAATAATACGATATTATCAATCAAATTTGGTTTTAATGATTTGAATTTTGTAATGGAATTACTATTTTTATTTAACATGAGATCCACTGTATATATTTATATAATTAGTGATAATTAATAGAAGTTTCTACAGCAATTCATTTTATAACATCTTGATGAAAGTATTCATTTATCGATTATCATTTAAACTGCTCTATGAGTTTATGGTAATAGTGATACTTCCGATGACCAAATGTAATAAATAGAGAGGATAATTATAATATTTTTTTTTAATAAATTAATACAAATGTTGGTATTTGGATTATCAAATTATGCAAAAAAAATAAAATTACTATCAAATAGATTATCAATAGATCTCAATTCTTTTTCCAACTTTTCTATTGTTTAATAAAGAATAAGAAAAAAATTTTTAATCAAAAAAAATACAATAAAATTGATAAAGCTTTTAAAAAAATGAAACATAACTCTGGAATTAATTACTCTTTTTCTTTGTATGTTTTTATATTATCATGTTATTTGACATTGCTAGATATCCTGGTTATTTCTTAATCTGAACATTATTTTTATTTTTAAATTTTTTTATATTGTTTCGTCATGGAATACTATTAATTTGGTTATCTATTCTAATATTTAAAAGCAATATTTCATTTGTTTATACTATACACATTATTGAAGTGTATTGATATATCAAGTCATGTTAATTATTTCTTATTTTATTCTATTGTTTTTTATCCATTTAAATATGGAATTTATTTAAACGTTAATATATTATAATATCTTCAAAAAAAGGAACAATGCGATCTGTAGGTTGATAAATTAAAATAGAAATTAAATATAAAATAAATTAATATATTGAATTATTTGATGTAGTGGATGTAATAAAATATAGTATTATTCTTTGGAAAGTATCAATGCTACAACTTCAATCCCTATATTCATATTTTGATCTATAAATAAAATAACGATTATATCTTTTAGAAATACTTTTTTCTAATTGGTGATTCATGATCGAAATATGGATAAAAATTAGAAAAATTCCAATTATGCAAAATAATTGAATATAATTGAATATAATTGAATATAATGCCTATTACTATCAAAAACCAAAATGTATATATATGCTTTACTAATGTGCCTAACATTCAATAATAGGCAATCAAGCACAAAAGGAAATAACTTATATATAGGCTTTTCTACTTTTACATTGATGGAATCAAAAACAACATATTACAGTATTGGCTTGGCTGTAACAGCTTAGGAATGATTCAGCATTTGCTATTTTTGGAGCAGAACAAGCCTTGCAAGGACAAACCATTGTCCTCAACATGGTTGCAAAGGCACCCACGGCTACTACTATAAAGGTACACATCATCACTGCTATAAAGGATCAAAGAACTGCGTTAACTCAAAAGAACACGGTTATCATTAAAAAGGTAATATAAATTCCTATTCTCTTTCTTTTAAAGAGAACGGGATAATTGGTTAATATAAAGTGGATTTATATTACTAAAATCTATATTTTTTATTTTTTTTCTTTTCATAACAAAAGAATAATTTGCAATTGAATTATAAAAGATTTTAAAAACTTTTTAAATTATATTAGTCTGAATAAATAATTGAAGAAATAATTTGCCTTTCAATATTTAATTCATAATAAAAGCGTCAATTGCTTTTATCATCAAGAGTTTTATCAAGCCAATCAAATATTCGTTGATTTGAAAGGGCAAATGCACCACATTGACAATGTTCCTCTGCACCTTCCTCCTCTGTAAAGATTATATATTTTTTAAGTGATGGTGGTAACGATACTAAGCCATAATAAACTTTTTTGGGTTGACCCGGAAATGAATCATCCTTTTCACCCTCTAAAACTAATGTTGGACATTTAATATCTTTTAATATATCTTTAGTTGAATATTTCTTGGATCCGACAATTAATTCATAAGGTGAATTTGCTCCCGCAGTCCACATCCCATGTTTTATATTAAATTTTATGTTTGAATTAGATTCCATCAAATTATTTAGTGTCGTATTTACGAATTCTGAATTACCCTCTTCAATTGCATCTATTAATGATTTTGGAAAACCTGATTTGATTGACTCATAGCCATCGTAGACACCATCATAAAGAATGACTGCAGAAATTCGTGGTTCAAATGCAACAGCCCTAGCTGCCAAATACCCTCCCATACTAATGCCCATAAGCGCTATACGTTTTGGATCTATGCCAAATTCCTTTTCTTTTGATAGCATGAATTCAAGTGCGGGAGTAACCACATTTTCCCAATCGTATCTAAAAGGTATTTTCTGTTTGCGTATTACTCTACCTTGACCAGGTCCTTCAAATGTTAAGCAATTATATCCTCTTTCTAATGCAGGAGCTGCAGCAGAAGAATATAACTCTTCTAATGTAGAATCAAAGCCTCCATGGACTAGGAGGGTTGGATAAGTAGTAGTTTCATTGTGACCCCTGTTTTTTTCAATATTTGCTCGATTATTATTACTACTATTGTTATCAGATTGTTTATTGGTATTTTCTTTTATTGCATGATAAAAGTATCCTGGTAAAGTGGTTCCTTCATAAGGTATTTCTATCGACTCAACTTTAAATGGAAAAGTTGATACTGCTTTACTAAAGCAATCTTTACTTAAATCTGTAGTTGTTTGAATTCTGGATCCTCTGGCTCAACCAATAAAAACTCCGCTGTACGATAGTAGTTGGATGCCCGTAAATAGGCTTCTCTTGCACTTATTGTATGACCTTCAGATAAACATTCATTTGCATACCCGTGAATTCTTTTTGCAGTCTTTAACCATTCTTCATACCAACTTTCAAAATCACCTTCTTTTATACGATACGCAGTAGAGAGACATTCACCAATGTCTGCTCCTTTGTAATATGTTTCAGCAATTGTCCTAAGTAATAATGAAGAAAAAGTAGGGTCATCAAATACTATTTTCAATATTTCTTTGATAATGTAATATCCTTTAAATACTCTTAATTAGAGAAGGACAAAAGTGGGGAATAGGAGGCATAAAATATAAACAAAATAAATAAAACAACAAATACAATCTGTATCATATTATAGGAATTATCAATTCTAAGTAAGTAGGTAACAGATCTTTAATAGGGATACGAAACTTTGAACTATTTAATAGTTGACGAATAGATCCTATTAAGTAGAATTTCAAAATCTGAAAAGGATGGGCATTCACATTAGACTTAAAAATTCACAAAGATATAATGCAAAACTATTAGAATTTTAAATAATAAAGAAAAAAAGTTGGTCAAATTTTATATAATAGAGTAAAAAATTATAGTAATGGTATTAAGAACATTAAAAGAAAGTTATAACAAATATGATGAAATAAAATCTGCGTTAAAATATAAGACGGTCACAAAATTATTTATACAATTAACTTGACGAGACGATGGAATATGTCCACATTAAAAACCCCTGGAATGATGCGAGCATTTCAAATTGGATTTGGAATAATAATTGTAGTTTTATCTTTAATTGTAATATCTCATCCATTTGGGGGATTTTTATCCTTTGTTTGGATATTAGGTATTCTTTTGTTCGTAAACGGTATCGAAACAATAGTTCGTAATATATTTAGACCTCACAAGTCTCGTTTTGCAGGCATAGCTTTAGGTATTGCTATAATAATACTTGCCCTTATAGCAACTGCATTCCCATTAACTACCTCCATAATTGTGATATCAATATTAGGAATTGCTTTATTGTTTAGTGGTATTTCGAGGATCATTGAGGGTATAAACGAAAAGCATAATAGAAATTGGAAGTGGGGATTCATTATAGCAGCTGGAGCATTATCCCTCATCCTGGCTATCATGATTTTAATATTTCCTGTAGTTGGTATTGTTTATGCAGGGATATTAATAGGAATATCTCTGTTGGTAACAGGAGTCCAAATGATTTCTTCAGGATTATCTGGAAGAATGGGGAATAAAAAAAGGTTTAAGGTAATTGATATATATATATTCAGAATTATAAACTATTTTTTTATCCATGAGCCTTGAAAACCACAAACCAAAATTATTCGCTTTGAAGAAATCAAATTTAAAAGTGAACGTCGAATTGAAAAAACATGAAACAATTTTGTCGACAATGAATTAATACTAAATCACTATCTGAAAAAGATTGATTTCAGGGGAGTATTTGGTATGTTTTATCCCTCGTTATTTTATATGATCACAGTTATTTTCATTTTATTTTGAACTCCTTTTCCATTTGCCTTTATGGGGAGATCTTAAATCTTTAGATGAATTTCAATATTAGAATGAATTAGTTTATGTTTATTCTGATAGATTAAGACTATGTTTTAAGTAAAATCATATAGTTCAAATTCATATCCATATCTAAAGTGAAAAAGGTAAATTATTCTTTTTAATGGCGATGTGTTTGTCTTGATCCTTTCAATTTTGTTATTTATATTTTTTTTATTTTTGTGAATTGAAAATAAAATTTTATTTAAATATAACTATACCATTTTTATAGAATATATCAATATCAATACATATGCCTGTGTTAGATAAACAAAAGTATATTGTATTTATTTTTTTATCACCAATTATAAAAAACAATAATAAAAAAAAACAAATAGATATAAAAAAATTATGTGATCTTGTATTATTTTATATAATTGAATCAAATTGGTTCATGAATACCGTGATAGGATATACATAAGGAAGGATATCCTATTGAAGCTTTACGAGCATGGGGAAATGAACCAAAGCAAGCTAATGAGCTATTGCGGTATGAATAATGTAAAACATAAAGAGATTCTTGATGTAATGGTTCAAAAAGGAATGATAAATAGAATTGAAGAAGCATGGGGAACTAAAACCATAATAAAATATAATATTTCTGAAAAAGGTAATTCTATTCTTAGAGAAATTCTAGAACCATATGAAGAACTATTTCCAAGGAACGACTCAATTGACAACACATGATTTCATCTTATTTATTTAATTTATCGTATTTGCAAAAATTACTAAAATCATAAGTGGGTTAAGTTATGTCAAAAGAAAATAATGATAAAAATCCAAGCAAAGATAGTAAAAATCTTTTTGAGATAATGGATGGAATTATAGATCAACTAAACAAAACAAAGAGGCTTTTTATCATAATGATATTGACTGTGATGATAATTCCTCCTATGGTTTTTGTTATCACATTTGAACTATTAGGACCACCAGGACCTCCATCTTCTACTCCTTCGCTTAATTCTACATCCACATCATCATCTTCCAAAATGGAAATGATGGCGCATCATAAAAGTGAACATCGGGAAGGTTTACTAGGCTATAATCCATTATTTACTATTATTAAGAATATCCCTTTGATAATTGGTATTGTTTGGTTGGGTATTGGAATAAGACAATGGATTTTGCTTTCAAAGTGGAGCAGAAAATATCAAAGATATAAGGAATTACAAAAGAAAATAGATGAAAAAATTGATAACGATAATGATTTGAATAGTAATAATATATCTGATGTTGATAAATAAAAAGATAAAGATGACAATGACACACAACAACCAAAACTAAAAATAATTAGTTTTATCTTTATTCTAATCTTTTTGAGGAACTAGATAGGGATCCTTTCTCCAATCATATCTATTATGTTTACTAAATAAATTGGACGATTTGTTATTTATTATACTGTTGGAACATTAATCCACTACATTAGGATGGATAAAGTCATGTATTGATCATAAATGGCCACAACCATTTTTTTTAATATGATGACAGGGTAACAACCTTTAAATCCTGTCAATTTATTCTTATTACAATTGGTCAATTTATTTTTTTGATCATATAAGTAAACTGCGATTGTAATGTAACAATTAATTCAGTAATACTGCCGCCAACGAAATTGATGCCAAGATCATTTTTATCCTTATAATACATTTTTTATGTCAATTTTTCATAGAGGTATTGATATATGTTCATAAACCCCTTTACGTTATCTGATTCAATATGTATTGTTACTTGGCTGTTTTATCTGCATTGAGAGGATTTCACAATCAATAATAGTATAAAAGACATTTGATTAGGAATATTATCATCAATCTACTCTATTTGAAAGTGTTAGAAAATTATACATTATCGAGAATTTGCTGCATTATTGCTACATACGTATAAACTATGTTTTATTCATATTAATAAGAACTGATTTGGAATCTTTGCTAAAATCAACATTAAAACGTCAGTTACCATATCTTATAGGAGGTACCATAACAGGTATAATAATGACATATTATTATGGATTTTTGTTTTCTATTATCGTTAATAGTGTTATCTGGTTTATCATATCAACTATAGTTAACAAATACTACTGGCATTATGTGGGCTTTAAAGATGAACTGCTTCTTTTAAATAAATATGTTATACATAGGAAAAAGAATACATCATAAAAAACAAAAGGGAAATAACAAATAAATAATATAAAAAAAGAAGAAAATAATATTAAGATAGATTTTTACCCATAATAAACCGTTGATAAAAATTATTTTTTGAAAAGTTCCACATTACTCTAGTAAATTTATTATAGACAAAATAAAAGCACGATTTATAAATTCTTCAAATATCTTTTTAAAAGTTGGCTAAATACTATATTTTTTCTTGATATCAACAAGTGTAATTATGCATATATTATTTTGTATCAACTGCATTTGTTGGACTGATTATACCAAAAAGTTTCACTTTATTTTAGTATATAATATGTAAATACGAAAATTGTCCGTCATTCTTCATACTCCTCCTTTCTAATCTGTGGAAGTTTGGCCGCGATAATGTCAGCTTTCTTGATAGTAGGTGGTTGGCTCAAAGGCTCGGAAGATTTCTCCATCAAGGTAGAAGCAAGTTTGCCTGATAAGTGTTCTTGCCTGCCTGATTCATTTGGAAATGCATCAAAAATACCAAAAGTTGATGGACCGAGCCTAATTCCAAACCATGCTGTTGTTGCTGGTTCCTCTTGACCATTAATATACCTGCACGGAGTAAATTCTCTACCTCTGATTCTTTACCCGGTTTTACCTCTAATCTAACAAACAGTCCTACATTAACCATGATCATCTTTCCTTTTGGAAGAATATATCAATTTTTGTTTCTTCATGTAGGAACTACAATGGGAATATATTTAGGGTTCATTTTATTTAATATATCACATTTTTTTAGCAAAAATTTTTTATTCTTATATCTCTAAGATTATGTTAATTCCCTTTTAAAAATAATTTGGTGCACTGTTTACTCTGTAGACTCCAGGGCACCGATGATAGTCCTTGCTTAGTGACGGATTAAATTAAAAAAAATCGATTCCTATTTACTTAACAATTTTTTATTATCGAATTCATAGGTTCTTTAATGTAAATATAATTGGTACTTTGATTATATCCAAGATCGGATGTTTTTAATACTTTGAATCCATTATCGTGAAGGTATTTCATTTCATCTGAAAATAAATTTACATCTGTATTTGACTTGCTGGGTTGTTCTATGTAATTTTTATCTACCAAAAAGTTGTGGTATACAACTATTGGAATCGTATTTATACATTTGTTTTTATTATAAGATGATTGAAGATTTACCTCTTGTACAAATTGTGTAAACATCTGTGTATTGTTCATGGGTATGGCATCTGCTTTATTTGGCCCTATTGACTTGGGACGATTGCTCCAGTTTCTAACATCATATCTATTTTCATATTTTACCTTCCCATTTTTATCAAAAGGTATACAATTGATTTCTTTTTTATAACCATTACAGTGGAAAAATGCCAAAGGGGCATCTCCTGCCCTGGCCCAATCATAGTATTTGGCAACAACATTGATTATCGTGCTGTTTTCAGATCCTGTGCTTGCGGGATATGCAAATATAGTAGAATTAATTCCATGATTTAATAGACATTGCTTTGATGCACCAATCTCATAGTCTAAATTCTGCTGTGATTTATTATTCAGATCAGTATGAGTCATTGTATGGGATTCTATATCATGTCCTTGTTGCTGTAAAGTTTTAATGTCCTGCCAGTCCATAGAAAAGTTTCCAAAACTATTAATGCCGTTATTTACAAAAGTACAGACAGTAAAAAAACTCCCTTTAAATCCGTATTTATCTAAAATGGGTTTAGTGAAAGTGAATTGGCTTTTTGGTGAATCGTCAAAAGCAAGAATTACTACTTTGGAGTCATTAGAGCCATTTTGCAAAGGCGGTAATTTTATTTGCCCTGGACTATATGAAATTTGAAATGAAAAGGATAACAAACATGTAACATATATTACTATACATAATGTAAAAAGTAAAAGTAAAAATTTTTTCATTTAATTTCGCTATCTTTCACTACTATTTATTTTTAAATATAAATAGCCATCCTTTTACTTTTACTTTATTCATTACCATATCGAAACAGATTGTTCAATACTTACAAGCGCAAATTAAATTATGCTTCTAATGCATCCGAAATTCAACAAAAATTAGTTGGATTTAAAAATTCTTAATAATATATAGATGCCTTTGCCTTTGCCTTTGCCTTTGCCTTTGCCTTTGCCTTTGCCTTTGCCTTTGCCTTTGCCTTTGCCTTTGCCTTTGCCTTTGCCTTTGCCTTTGCCTTTGCCTTTGCCTTTGCCTTTGCCTTTGCCTTTGCCTTTGCCTTTGCCTTTGCCTTTGCCTTTGCCTTTGCCTTTGCCTTTGCCTTTGCCTTTGCCTTTGCCTTTGCCTTTGCCTTTGCCTTTGCCTTTGCCTTTGCCTTTGCCTTTGCCTTTGCCTTTGCCTTTGCCTTTGCCTTTGCCTTTGCTTCATGCTTCAATGGAATGGCTTATCTATCCAACATAATGAGAATCGAAGCAGGATATAATTTAACCATAAAAAACCAATTTCTTATATAAAGAATATAAAATCTATTTTGATGCTCACTTTAAAGCATTATGACGACGACACGGCTTATTCCAACTTATTTATTTCGGTATGAGGCTATACCAACTTACTAAAAGTAATCTATCAGACTTTTTCCTACATCTTCCTAACTTTATATATTTATTTCAAAAACATAGTGCTTTATATTGAAAACAACCATAGATATATTTAAGGATAATTTATTTCAAATTGGTGTCTGTGGTATATTTTTCTAACCTAAATTAACGGCTCTGTTAAGTCACCGTTGAGACAAACCTCTAATTTGAACTTATAAAAAAGCCTCGGGTGACTTTATATTTTATACAAGTATGACCATTAATCTCTATCTTATAACATAATTCAAAAAAATATGTATAGATATTTTGTACCAATGAGGTCTTGAAAACGAGCCTGCAAGCATGATTTCAAGATCTTTTTCCGCTCTACTATTAAGACCTGTAAGATAGGTAATTACTTGCATGTCTTTCAGGTATGAGATTTTGTATACGTTCCATCCTTTCTGATATCTGGACGGATTAATAACAACTTGTAAGTTCTTTTTTCATGGTGGTTATGGAAGTCATCATTAGTATTATAGTAAAATCTATATAAATAGTTGAACGCGAATACGAGAAGGCCCTAAAGAGAAAAGTATATAAGTTACTAACTAGTATATAAATGTATGCATTAAGCAAAAATGGATCGCTTACAATGCCTTTTATACCCTGCCAGAATCTTTATACTTAAACCTTTAGTGAGTAATTCGATGGTCAAATTTCAGAAATCTAAAATGGATCTCAAAATGTGATGGAAATCTATTTAGTAATATGAGAGCATTGGGATAGAGGGGTCTCATAAAACATGGAAAAGAAATAGACGAAGGAGGAAGAGCCTATACACATTACAGTATAACAGAAAAAGGGCAGGTATGCTTATATTGAGTTACGCAATCGAATCTTCATGCTGTTGCAATAAAGGTTTTCCTGATTTGACTATTACGCTTTTATCACCATCTTGAATTATGAACTTGATTGTCTCTGGATTTCCTAAAATTTCTACAATAGGTCTAGGTATGGAACTAGAATAGCCTCTTTTATCTACGTAGTTTATAGATACTTCAAATTCCTTTGCATCTTTTTTCCATTTAGGCATATATTGCCTATGGTATCTACGTATATAACAATATATTTATATCCACGTAGATATAGTAACTACGTAGATATGACCAAATACCAACAGACTAATAGAGAAGAATCTGGCAAACTTCTTCAAGACAACGTAAAGAGGCTTAACGATAGAAACTATCAGGTAAAGTCTGCTACAAGAGATATAATCTACAGATATTTGCTACTACTATTGGTTCGGTTTGCTCATGTGCCAACCATGCTTTTCGTGGAGTAAAGTGTAAGCACATCTATGCTGTAGAGTTTAGCCTTGAGTTAAGAAATACTGTCGAGGTAAGGAAGATAGAAGCCATTGCAATAACTGGTTGCAAATACTGCAAGTCTGATAACCTTGTGAAAGATGGCTTGAGACACAACAAGCATGGAGATATCCAAAAGTTTGAGTGCAGCGATTGTAACCGACTATTTCACTATCAACATAGGCTTTGAGAAGATGAAGCATAACCCTCAAGGCATAATCACAGCGATGCAGTCGTATTCCAGTGGCGAGTCTTTGAGAAATACCGCTCATTCTCTCAAACTAATAGGAGTAGATGTTAGCCATTAGACTATCTACAACTGGATTGACAAGTATACTTCTATCATGGAGAAATACCTTGATAAGATAACTCCAAAGGTTTCAACCGCTTGGAGAACTGACGATCTTTATTTCAAGGTGAAGGGCAATATGAAATACCTTTACGCATTGATGGATGACGAGACAAGGTTCTGGATTGTTCATCAGGTGGCCGAGACAAAGAATACTGCTGACATTGCGCCACTATTTAAGACGGGTAAAGAGGTTGCGGGAACAAGACCAAATACGCTCATTAGCGACGGTGCTGCTAATTTTAAGACGGCTTTTAACAAGGGAACTATACAAACGGATTTCCTAAGAGCAAAACATGTGAGCCATATACGATTACAGGGCAACCATAACAATAACAAAATGGAAAGGCTCAATGGCACAATTAGAGACAGAGAGAAGACCATGAGACGCCTCAAGAAGACTAATACTCTATACTCAAGGGTATGCAAATCTATCATAATTACATTCGTGAGCATCAGGCTTGGAGGGAAAGACACCTAGCGAGAAATGCGGAATCGAGATTGAAGGCGAGAATAAATGGCTGACCTTATACAAAATGCTTACATCGAAGTGAAAAAAATTTAATCCCATATGTATATGTCAGTTGTTCTTCCTTTGGACATCTACCTTTTAAACTAATAATACTGTTATCAATTACAATGACAAGTGATTTTTGAAATGTGGAAATTGATTCATTTATTTCGTTAATCCTACTCCTAAATTCTCCTATTTCATTATTAATATCATTACCACTAGATTTTATTTTTACCTTTAAATCTTCTATCTTTTCTGGAAATTGATTTGAAAGTCGTTCATTGGAAAGATGTTGTATCTGATAGTTAGCATCCCTTCCATCATTATATAAATACACAATCATAGACAGATATCCTCTTAACAGTGGATCTATTTTTTTATCATCACCGCATTGTGTTAATTGTTTCAAATATGTTCTAATACCTTCCAGAAATTTTTTCATATCCACATTAAAATTATTCTGATATTCTAAAATTTTTAGATAATTTTTATAAGACTCTTCATAATCTTTACAATTTAAATGAGATAGAGCCCATTCGTTAACTGTCTTATTCTCTTGTTGGTGGATATTGGGAAAAATCTTATAAAACATACAATATCTTCTATATTATCTAAATCTAGTCGAATGGCGGCCATTAATTCGCTTATCGCAGGAATAATCTTGATTTTGGTGTACTAAGGATTTAGTTTTACTGTTAATAGTTTACAAATTGTCTTTTCTTCAAATTCATATGTAGGATTACTTTTAATGGTATATTCTTCTTTAACGTTAATAGGAATGAATATATTTTTGATTAGAACCCCATATAACGCCAGAAATAAAAAACTTTCGATGTAATTTTTGTAATAGTCTCATGGAGACTAAACAATTAAAATGTCAAAATTGTAATAATAAGTTGGCTATTGATTAGTCCTATCCGACGAAACTTTACAACTTTAATTTAGAGGTTTTGTCCGACGGAGACTTTTCAGAACCCAAATAATTATGGTTTAAATAAGTTCGATTCTGAATGATATCTTTCTAGTTGAATTGTTGCATGTGTTATTTTGAATTTCTTTTCAAGAATTGAATTTATCTCTTGTAATATTTCCTGTGATCTACTTGGATCAATTATTACTACGTGAGCAGATAGTGCATGCATACCTGAAGTTATTGTCCATATATGAAGTTCAAATAAGCCAGTTACTCCTCTGATCTTTAGTATCGCTTCTTTCACTTCGTCATGAGGAATATTATAAGGAGAACCTTCCATTAAAATATGAACTGCCTTCTTGATAATGGACCAGGTTCTTGGAATCATGAAGAACGCTAAACCAATGCTAATTATTGGATCTGCAAGATAAAAATGAGTGGTTAACATTATTAGACCGGCAGCAAGAACACCTGCAGCCCCGATTGTATCACTTAAAGTTTCTAAATATATTGCTTTAACATTTAGATTTTGTTCTTCTGCATTTTTTGAATGTTGTTGCTCTTTTTCTGTATCATGGTTTGAAAGTCCATGAGAATGTCCAAATACTCCTTTTCCCTCACTAAGCATATACATGCTAATAAAATTTACAATTAACCCGACAACTGCCGCTACTATTATGGGAAATCCATGAATTTCAGGTGGAGCGAAGATACGCATAAAACCTTCATATATAATATATACAGATAGCAAGATCAGTATTACACTATTTGTCAACGAGGCAAGTATTTCCATTCGAAAGAACCCGTATGTTCTTTCAGGTGTTGGTAATTTGCGACTATAATTGATAGCAAAAAGTGCCAAAGCAAATCCACCAATATCAGCAAGCATATGACCAGCTTCTGAAAGTAAGGACAAGCTTCCGGTGATTAAAACAATGATTACTGCAGAAACAAAATAAAAAGAGCTCAGCAAAAATACTATCTTTAGTTTTTTTACGTTACTAGAAGATTTTATTGTATTTTTTGCTATATCTGTCATTTCAATTTCCCTTAATTCTTCAGTCTAGAATTTAACTATTTTTACACAAATAGTAAAATAGATCTTTAAAATAAAGAATTAATATAGATAAAACAATTATTTAATCCCAATTTTAATATTTGTATATTTTCTGGGATATTGCATACATTTATGTGAATTTTTATGGCAAATTGTTGAGTTTAAACATTAGTTATTATTCATATTGAAAATCATCTTAATTATAGTCATTCCAGTTTTGAATAGAAAAATTTATCCATTATTTATATAACTCATATTTATTGTCATAAAGTCAAGTTTATAGTTTAATTTTATCGAAAAACTTATTTTTATATTAATAGACCAAATTTTATAGAAAAAGATCAAATCTGTGCAAACATATTCGATATGTAATTTAATTTTACAATAGAACTTATCTCAATAATAATTTTTTTTAGTTTTAATTTAATTCAAGTAATTTTTAACTAATAGAAAATTGCTGGAATGTAAATACTTAACAAATAATTACTATTGAATATTAATGGAAATGAATAAATGAAATTGTTCTCCGAACACTATTTTATGATAAAACAAATATTTATAATTGCTTATATGACTGGAATTTTATGGTTAAGACGAAACCCATTATCTTTAGTATTTACAGCCATTTCTCCATTTTCTCTATTATTTATTTTATTTATCGTTAGCAATGGACACTATGTCCAATTTGCAGTTGCTGGAAGTTTAGTCATGGCGTTAGTAGGCTATGGCTTATCATTGGGACAAGATATTTCGCTTTATAAATTAGAATATAAAATGCAGGATATGTTTGTAGCTTCTCCTGTTTCTCCTTTAACATATATGCTTGGCCTTGCATTTTCTGAATTAGTATATGGTTTACCTGCTTTACTTGTGCTAGCATCTCTTGCTGTTTATTTCTCGACATCTATTTCATTCATACCACTTTTAATTGTAAATATTTTTCTAATCTGGGGAACAATGTCGTCAATAGGCTTTTTCTTGTCTTCTCATATGCTTCATATGAGAAATGCTACTCAGCTTATTTCATTTGTTAATGTTATTCTTGCAGTTATTCCACCAGTTTTTTATTCTATTGATAGATTACCTCTACCTCTGCAGATACTTTCTTATTTTGTTCCAACCACTCATGCATCATTGATGTTACAATATTCGATGGGATTTCCTACCCCTTCGCAATGGTCAATTTCGCTTGGTCTATTTGTACAAATTGCTTATCTCATTTTCTTTGTTGTCTTAGCAAAAAAAAAGGCATTGTGGAGAGAAAATTAAAACAATCAGTAACTTTATATCTTTATTAAATACGTGATTTCTTATTATTCTGAAAAATCTGTCTAGTGGCTTCTACCAATTTATATACATCTTCTTTATCATGAGCATATGAAAAAGCACCCATCTTTAGAGGTAAAAAGAATATATTGAATTTTGCAATCAAGGCCAAATTGTAATTAAACAATAAATCATTGTTTGCTAAAGCCACATCAAGTGCATTATTTATTTTCTTTACTTTGTCATTTAAGAAATGAACCATAAATAAGGAACCAATTCCTGTTATTTCTGCATCTATCTTCATTTCATTAAATAATTTTGATAATTCATTTCTTGCAAAATCTCCAAGCGAATTAATTTTATCATAAACAGTGGGATTATTTTTTAAATACTTTAACGTGTCATACCCTGCAGTCATTGTTAATGGATTAGCTGAAAATGTTCCTCCTCCTATTGAGCAATATGTGTCTTTTTCTTTCCTATTTGTTACATCTGCTAGTCTCATAATTTCCTTTTTACCGCATACAGCACCAATGGGAAGACCTCCACCAATTATTTTACCAAGCGTGAAAATATCCGGATCTAATTTATAGTGAGTCATTGCCGCATTATAAGATAATCTAAAAGCCGTTACTATTTCGTCTAAAATCAGAAGGCTGTCATTTTTCTTTGCAAATTCTTGCAATCCTTCAAGATATCCTTCTGCAGGTGTAATGCATCCCGCTCCTCCTAATATGGGCTCTATTATTATACCTGCTAAATCGTCTTTGATAGATTCTAAAACTTTAAGCGATCTATCTAAATCATTAAATTGAATAGATTCTACAAATTGACTTTCATCTTCAACAAGTCCTATACCTTCATCAACTTCATAGGGATAATTTACAGATTGAAGTAGATTGGTATTAAATCCATGCCATCCTCCGATGACCTTCGCAATAACTCTTTTTTTTGTTTTGGCTCTTGCTAATCGTATTGCATACATTGTTGCTTCAGAACCTGTGCTCGAAAATCTGATGTTTTCTGCTAATGGTATTGATTTATTAATTAATTCACCAAGCTTTACACTTGCTTTACTTGCAGTTCCAAAAAGAGTTCCTTTTTTTATTTGTTTTTTTAAATTCTTAGTAACAATTTTGGGAGAGTGACCAAGTATTAATGCCCAATGGCCATTCCAAAAATCGATATATCTGTTTCCGTCTATATCTTTTAAAAATTTTCCTTTAGCTTTGACAGTAAAAAATGGATATGGATTATAAAATCTGATATTGTGATTTATGCCACCTGGGAATATTTCTTTGGATTTAGAGTATAAATTCATCGATTCCAGGGTCTTATTTTTATATAATTCTAAAAGATTGTCATTTTTCATTAATATTAAACATAAATTTAGAGATCTTTTATTTGTTTTTAAAAAACAAGATTTATATTTATTATCCAACCATTAGTATTAGAACGCGTCCAAGACAAAAGGCGGCGTCGGTATTGAAGTTGGCATGTGCCATAATGTGATTTACTGACCTCCAGATGCGCTCGTTTACATTACTGATTAAAAATATAATAAAAATGGAATATAATGGGGATTCAATCAACGTATCGGTGCTGACTTGATAGATTGAATCTGACAGGGGAAATGATCAGATAGACATAAAGAAAAAGATAATATAATTACATTTTTACTATAATAACACAAAAGATATTATAATAACATGTTAATAATCGAAATTAAACTAAATTAAATTATGTTGTATTCCAATTTCAATTGAATATAACTATACTAGTATCAGTATCATAATTATTTACACAACAATAAAATGAAGCAACAGTAACAATGAAACAATCAACCTTTAAGTTATTTTTCTTTTCGATTGTACTCTCTCTCTTTCTTTCTCTCTTTCTTTAGATATCCATATAGAGGCATACTCAAAAAAAGATATCTACAGAGAGAGAGGGAGAGGGAGAAATAACTCAATAAACGTTCTTTTGTATTTACACTACAAATGAAACGTAGTTAATTAGCAAATCAACCAACCACACAATAATAATTTAAAATAATATCATTTAATAATACAATAAATATAATATTTTAGATAATTCATCATTATTTAAAATATTATTTATTTTATTTTATTTATTATTATTTTAAATTATTTTGACTCCGGTTGATCCTGCCGGACCCGACTGCTATCAGAGTGGGACTAAGCCATGCGAGTCAACATAGCAATATGTGGCATACGGCTCAGTAACACGTAGTCAACATGCCCAGGGGACGTGGATAACCTCGGGAAACTGAGGATAAACCGCGATAAGTCACTACTTCTGGAATGGGTAATGACTCAAATCTACATGGCCCCTGGATTGGACTGCGGCCGATCAGGCTGTTGGTGAGGTAATGGCCCACCAAACCTGTAACCGGTACGGGCTCTGAGAGGAGGAGCCCGGAGATGGGCACTGAGACAAGGGCCCAGGCCCTATGGGGCGCAGCAGGCGCGAAACCTCTGCAATAGGCGAAAGCCTGACAGGGTTACTCTGAGTGATTTCCGTTAAGGAGATCTTTTGGCACCTCTAAAAATGGTGCAGAATAAGGGGTGGGCAAGTCTGGTGTCAGCCGCCGCGGTAATACCAGCACCCCGAGTGGTCGGGACGTTTATTGGGCCTAAAGCATCCGTAGCCGGTTCTACAAGTCTTCCGTTAAATCCACCTGCTTAACAGATGGGCTGCGGAAGATACTATAGAGCTGAGGAGGCGGGAGAGGCAAGCGGTACTCGATGGGTAGGGGTAAAATCCGTTGATCCATTGAAGACCACCAGTGGCGAAGGCGGCTTGCCAGAACGCGCTCGACGGTGAGGGATGAAAGCTGGGGGAGCAAACCGGATTAGATACCCGGGTAGTCCCAGCTGTAAACGATGCAGACTCGGTGATGAGTTGGCTTCTTGCCAACTCAGTGCCGCAGGGAAGCCGTTAAGTTTGCCGCCTGGGGAGTACGGTCGCAAGACTGAAACTTAAAGGAATTGGCGGGGGAGCACCACAAGGGGTGAAGCCTGCGGTTCAATTGGAGTCAACGCCGGAAATCTTACCGGGGGCGACAGCAGAATGAAGGTCAAGCTGAAGACTTTACCAGACAAGCTGAGAGGAGGTGCATGGCCGTCGCCAGCTCGTGCCGTGAGGTGTCCTGTTAAGTCAGGTAACGAGCGAGACCCCTGCCTCTAGTTGCTACCATTATTCTCAGGAGTAGTGGAGCTAATTAGAGGGACTGCCGTCGCTGAGACGGAGGAAGGAGGGGGCTACGGCAGGTCAGTATGCCCCGAAACCCTCGGGCCACACGCGGGCTGCAATGGTAAGGACAATGAGTATCGATTCCGAAAGGAGGAGGCAATCTCTAAACCTTACCACAGTTATGATTGAGGGCTGAAACTCGCCCTCATGAATATGGAATCCCTAGTAACCGCGTGTCACTATCGCGCGGTGAATACGTCCCTGCTCCTTGCACACACCGCCCGTCGCTTCATCGAAGTTGGTTCTTGGCGAGGTGATGCCTAATTGGTACTATCGAACCTGGGGTCAGCAACGAGGGAGAAGTCGTAACAAGGTGGCCGTAGGGGAACCTGCGGCCGGATCACCTCCTTAGTTATCATACCTTGCAACTCTTTGTTGTTGTTTGAGAACACAGAAACAAAAGTCGATAAGAAAATAACTAACTTTAAGATTGATTGACTCTGTTGTTGTTGTTGTAATTATGTTATTGTAAATAATCATCATGTTGCAATAATAGTAGAGATATATTGAATTGAATGTATATTGAATATAACATAATATAATTTTAATTTAATTTTCATTCTAGTTGTTAACATACAAAATTAGTATCTGTGTAAATATTATAGTAGAAAACAATTAACATAATTAACCAATCAATATAATAAAATAAGAATATAAATAAAAATATATAGATTATAAATAAATTGTATAATTTTATATAATCGTAGAGCTAAATATATTGTCTATCTGATCATTTTATATGTAATACATAGAGTCAGCATAAAAAAAACACGGATGCAATTCTTTGTCAGAGAAACAGACTGAGGAGTTTGAAGACAAAGGATGAAGATGGCGTAGTAACGAGTTTACAATGATCGTCGTGTATAGGATCAAACCAACAATTATATTGTCATATAATATCATGTCATTATATTTAAAAATATAACGATATTGATATTAATATTGATAACATAAAAAATACATTTACAATGTATGTAAATATGTGTATTAATAACCAAATTAACAAATTATAAAAAATATAACAATAACAATAACAACAAACATTAGTATATTCAACAGTTCAAGCAAAGCAAAGCAAAATAATATAATATTTTATAACAAAACATTAACAATACGTATAACGGTAACGCAGTAACAGTACATAGTATAATAATAAAAAATAATAGTATTATCTCATGGTTAAAAGAAAAAGAAAAAAACGATTCGCGTAATAACAAAATAATATATTATAAAATAATCAAGCATACCTTTTTTTTTCAAATGTATTTATTTAATAATTTATTATTAAAATGAATATTATATCATAACAAAGATAAAAAAAAGATTAGGCTTTATGTAAAATTGTTTTGCTTGTGAATATGTTTGATTGTGTATGTTTGTTTTTATGTATTTGTGAAAATGCATATAGACGTTAATTATAGTTGTAGGCAGCATACAGATATAGATAAAGAAAATAGTATATTGTCATACGTAAGTATAAAACCAACCATAGAAAGGATATGTTATTATTACCACTAGAATGTGGAACTCGATCTATCAAATAAAGACTAGATAGATGGATTTTATTTAATTAAATAAAAAAAACGAACTGGAACTGGTGCAAAGACGCCGATTGGTGGATGACTCGGCTTGATAAGCGAAGAAGGACGTGGCAAGCTGCGATAAGCCTGGGGTAGGTGCACGCGACCGACGATCCCGGGATGTCCGAATGAGGTCTCTCTAAACACTCCCATGCTTTAATTAGCTAGGGAGAGCGAACCGTCCGAAGTGAAGCATCTGAGTAGGACGAGGAAGAGAAATCAATAGAGATTCCGTTAGTAGCGGCGAGCGAAAGCGGAACAGCCCAAACTGAATCTGTTATGGTAACATAATAGAGATGTGGTGTTACGGTTATAGCGTATAGGATCCTGTCTTTGGAGCTAAAGTGTACCTGGAATGTACCGGAATAGAGGGTGATACCCCCGTAAGCAAATGAAGATGGGATTCTGCTATATCCAGAGTAACTGGCCTTGGCAGTGGCCAGTGAAGGTGGGTAAAAGTAGTATCCAAGGCTAAATATTCATCAAGACCGATAGAAAACTAGTACCGTGAGGGAAAGTTGAAAAGTACCCCGGAAGGGGGGTTAAAAGCGCCTGAAACCAATCGGTTACAGACGTGTATGGCTCGAAAGGATTCAATCTAGAGTCATACGTTCCGTCTAGAAACACGGGCCAGGGAGATTGCTGTCATGGCAAGCTTAACCTTTTACAAAGGGAAGGCAAAGGGAAACCGAATTTGCGCATTTTTTCTTTACTGAAAAAAGAGGCAATGGATCTGAAAGGGTCTCAAGTCATGGCAGTAAGGCTAGAAACCGGACGATCTAGTCCTGGATAAGACGAAGGTGAGTGAAAACTCGCTGGAGGTCTGCAAGGGTCCTGACGTGCAAATCGGTCCCCTGATCTGGGATTAGGGGTCAAAAACCAATCTAGTCCGGTGATCGCTAGTTCCCACCGAAGTGGATCGCAGTCCTGCCTTAGCTGAGATGGCCTGTATTGTAGAGCACCGATCGGACGGTAAGGGTTCGAAAGAGCTCGCCATCCATTCGAACTCCGAATATACGGGCGTCGTAGAAGCTTAGGAGGCGGGTTTATGTGGGGTAAGCCTCATAACCGAGAGGGGGACAACCCAGACTAAAGTTAAGGTCCCCAAATGTCTACTAAGTGTCAAACCAAAGGGTGTTTTCGAGCAGAGACAGCAGGAAGGTAGGCTCAGAAGCAGCCATTCTTCAAAGAGTGCGTAACAGCTCACCTGCCGAGCTCGAAAGCCCCGAAAATGAACGGGGCTCAAGTAGACTACCGATACTTTAGACCACCGACGATGTCGGTGCGTGGTAGGTGGGCGTAGTGTTTGGGTAGAAGCTGGGCTGTAAAGTCCAGTGGACCGAACTACTAGTGCAGATCCTGGTGGTAGTAACAGCATAGCCGGGTGAGAATCTCGGCGACCGCATGGGCAAGGGTTTCCCGGCAATGCGTCATCAGCCGGGAGTTAGCCGGTCCTAAAAACAACCTCAACAGAATTGTTTGAATGGGAAACTGGTTAATATTCCAGTGCCTTGAGAGTTCGTTAATACCTTTTCTGTCGCTTCCGGATAGGGTAAGCAGAACCGTCGTTCTGTCCAAGTACTCTAGCTTTGAGGAGTGCCGTAATGGCGAGAATTAAAGCGAGATACGAATGGCCTTCCGCAAGGAGGGTTTACTTGAGTCCAGGAGACAATGAAAGCAGAAATTGGAAGATACTCTCAAGTCCGTACCGAGATCCGACACTGGTGCCCTGGATGAGAAGTCTAAGGTCTATCGGGTATACCGTATGGCAAGGGAACTCGGCAAAATAGCTCCGTACCTATGGTATAAGGAGTGCCTGCAGTTTTTACGAGGAGTAGGGATTGCAGGTCGCAGTGACTAGGGGGTCCCGACTGTTTAATAAAAACACAGGTGGTCGCTAGTCCGAAAGGATGTGTATGGCCTCTGTATCCTGGCCAGTGGCGGTACCTAAAACCTGGGTTCAACCGGGCTAAGGGCCGCTAAACGCCGGGAGTAACTCTGACTCTCTTAAGGTAGCCAAATGCCTTGTCGGGTAAGTTCCGACGTGCATGAATGGAACAACGAGGGCCCCGCTGTCCCTGCCTACAACCCGGTGAAGCCACATAACGTGGACGAACAGTCCACGAACCTCTGTCGGGGAGAGAAGACCCTGTGGAGCTTTACTGCAGCCTGTTGTTGCGATATGGTTGCAAATGCAGAGAGTAGCTGGGAGCCGTTATGGTCAGTTCTCCGGGACTGATCTAGGCAACAGTGTAACACCAGCCATTTGTTACCGTATCGCTAACCTGTTTATACAGGGACATCGGCAGGTGGGCAGTTCGGCTGGGGCGGCACCCCCTTGAAAATGTATCGAGGGGGCCCAAAGATTGGCTCAGGCGGGACAGAACTCCGCCGGTGAGGGCAAAGCCAAAAGCCAGTCTGACTGGATTCCCAATGATACGGGATTCAGAGGCGAAAGCCGGGCTTAGCGATCCATCATGTCCTCACTATTGGGGGCTGGTGGTGACAGAAAAGTTACCCTAGGGATAACAGGCTCGTCGCGGGCGAGAGCTCCCATCGACCCCGCGGTTTGGTACCTCGATGTCGGCTCTTCCCATCCTGGTTCTGCAGCAGGAGCCAAGGGTGGGGCTGCTCGCCCATTAAAGGGGAACGTGAGCTGGGTTTAGACCGTCGTGAGACAGGTCGGTCTCTGCCTGACAGGGGCGTGGTTGTCTGAGGGGAAGTTGCCCCTAGTACGAGAGGAACAGGGCAGCGCAGCCTCTGGTTTATCAGTTGTCCGACAGGGCAAGCTGAGCAGCTAAGCTGTTTAGGATAACTCCTGAAAGCATCTAAGGAGGAAGCCTTTCCCGAGACAAGACAACCTTCCGTAAGGAGAAGGGCGGCCATAGAAGATGGCGTTGATGGAATGGAGGTGTAAGCATCAAGCTTTCGAGCGAGATATTCAGCCTGCCATCACCAATAGCCCAACGCACCTGATAACAACAACTAAACCGACAGAAGAAAAAAAATATTGTAATAATACTAAATATGGTAATATATCTTTACTATAATTTATCTTATGGTATTACAGTACCTATGCTATTTCTTTATCATACTTAACGTATGTATGTATGTGTGTGCGTTGCTTGCTATATCACTATAAAAGATACGAATGTATGCATTTTCACATTACAAAAAAACAAACTACACAAAATAAACTATTTACAACAAACACTTTTTTACAAACTACTATATTCTTTTTTTTATTTAATAATATAATGATTATATAGTTAGATTATCAGATAAATATAATTGAAGAAAAAGGTATACTTTATTATTTTAAAATATATTATTTTGTGCGTAAAGAATTAGTTTTATTTTCTACTTATACTGCACTTTTACTACTTACTATTATACTCTATTATAGTATCTAGTAGAGATTTATACTTTGTTGTTTTGTTATAAAATATTATATTATTTTGTTTGCTTTGATTTGCTTGAACTGCTGAATATACTAGATGCTTGTTGTTGTTATTGTTGTTGTTGTTATTACTTTTTTATAATTTGTTAATTTGGTTATTAATACACATATACATTTACATTATAATCATAATGTATTTTTTTATGTTATCATATTGAAACATCAGTACTGATGAATGATATTCTAAAATATAATGATAAGATATAATATCAAATGATAATATAATGTTGTGGTTTGATCCTGATTATCTGTATTTTAGTATTGATATTCGTTTATAATTTTTTTATTATTCATACCCTCAATTTACTATTATCATAGATAAATTATTTATTGTTGATTATGCTTAATTATTACTACTTTGCACTATTATCATATATTTAGAATTTTTATGTAGGGAATCAACTAAATTTTATTAATTAAAAAACATCTAAATAACAAACAATTCTTAGAATTTGGTTATATTGAAAAGTATTTGCATATCTCATAAAGAAGATGTCGATGGACTTGTTTCCGCTGCGTTGATTCAAAATGCTTTGAAAGTTAAAAATATTTTTTTAGCCGATTATCCAAGTTTATTGAATATACTTGATTATGTAATATCCATGTGTAGTAAAAACAAAAAATTTTCTAGAGTTTTCATCTGTGATTTAGGTTTAAACAAAAAAAACCAGGAAATATTTGTTGAAAAGCTCCAAATTTTAATTGCAAATAATATTCAAATAATTTACATAGATCATCATTATTTGGAAGATTCAATTAGAGACAAATTATTAAAAAGTGGAGTAAAGCTGATTCATAATATCGAAGAATGTACATCTATTCAGATATATTATTTATTTAAAAATAAATTAAGTAGCAAATTTTCATTTTATGCGTCAGCTGCAGCCTTGACTGATTATATGGAATCTAAACCTATGGCAAGTATTTTGGTTAGCAAATATGATAGAACCTTTTTAATGTTGGAATCATGTTTTCTATCATATATTATATCATCATCTCAAAAAAATATTGATTTTCTAAAATATGTTTCCAAATCGATCTCCGTTTTTAAATTACCTCATGAATTAAAAAATGGTTTTTACCTGGTAAAACAATTTTCTGATAAAATTTCAAATGCTCTTAGTGTTATTGAATCTCAAATAATAAAATTAAATAATATTGCTTATCTTCAACATGACCTTGAATTAGCATCAAGCATGATAGTTAATTTTGTATTAGGACTATCGGGAAAACAGGTAGGTATTGCTTTTAAATTAAAAGGAAATATTAATTCTTATGTTTTATCTATACGTGGATCCAAAGACTGTGCAATTCATTTAGGGAAATTAGTTAACGATTTAACATCTGATCTTAACGGTAGTGGAGGAGGACATGACAAGGCATGTGGCGCAGTTATTCCTCAAGAAAATTTGGAATTATTTTTAAATAAATTTGATAAATTGATTTCCGACTAATTTCGTTAAAACAATGACTTGGATGATAATCTTTGAAAGTCAAATATTCCTTTTTAATTATTATTAATTACAATATGCCTCATAGTACTCATGAATAAAGTTTTGAAAAAAGGTGATTTGCTATTTTTGGATATTTTAATAATCCAAATAGTTTTAATATTTATTTAACCTGAGATTCTTTTCTTCATTCGAGGATGGATATTTCAAATTCTTACAGGGTAAAATTGTTTTGGATGTAGAACTCTAATTCACAAATTAGAACAAAATGTAACATTAGTAGTCAATAAAGAAATTTTTTATTTATTAGATTATATAATTATAAGTGAAATAAATGACTTTAATTGGTGAATTTTATAGAAAATTTCATGGTAGATTTATTACCAGACCCACTAATTTTAGTTGGGTGATTCCTGGAAATTTAGCTGGCAGCGGATTACCTTCTTCATATGATCATTTATTGTGGCTTATCAAGAATAAAGTAAAAACAATAGTAACTGTCAGGGAAATACCATTACCTGATGCGTGGATTAAAAAAGTTAATTCAATGGATTTGGTAATCGATAGTTTTTTCTTAAAGACTGATGATTATGATGCTCCTTCAATTAATGAACTCTATGATATAGTGGGATATATTGATAATCAGATAAATACCAATAAACCTGTAGTAGTTCATTGTGCAGCAGGAAAAGGAAGAACAGGTACTGTATTGGCTGCATACCTAATGAAAAAAGATAAGTTAAATGTTGAAGACGCAGTCAACAAAATAAGATCCTTGCGACCCGGATCTGTACAGTCTAAAAAACAAGAGATCGCACTAAATACATTTTACAAATATATCAATGAAAAATAAGAATGTAATATTTAAATTGACTAAAAATTAACTATTAAATAATGAATGTGAAAAAGAGTTCTTTGATGAATAATAAAAACAATCAAGGATTTATTTTCAAATTGTTGTTTTGTTTGACAATTACCTTTTTAATTCTAACTAGCATGTCATTTTACAATGAAATAGTCGGACAAAAAACAAACTCATCTATTTTACCAAATAATTCTACTAATACTATTAAGAACCCTAATTTTGCTTTGCAAAAATCAAATGAAAGCATTGTAGGGAAAAATAATGATTATTCATCCTCATTACCTGATCTATTTGATCATGTTCAAAAATCTGTTGTCCAAATAACTGATTCTGCAGATTTACAACAACAGGGTAACATAGCAGCAACTAGATTAGGTTCTGGATTTGTTTATGATCACAATGGGGACATTGTTACAAATTATCATGTTGTTGTAGGAGCCAAAAATAATACAATTGTGGTCACATTTATGGATGGTGTTTCATATGAGGCAAAGATAATGGGTGTTGATCCTTATTCAGATTTAGCAGTGATAAAACTAGTTAATTTACATGAACATTCTGATGCTATATCTAAACTAGTTCCTTTAGAACTCGCTAATTCTTCCTCTTTGAGAGTAGGCGAAAGGGTCATTGCAATGGGTAATCCATTTGGATTATCTGGAACACTAACAGAAGGGATTATTAGCGGGTTAGGTAGATTAATGCCTGCAAGTATAGATCAGCTTACTCCACCATCTCCTCAATTATTCAACAATCCGTCTCAAACATCAACTGCCCCATCATTTTCAATACCTGATATTATTCAGACAGATGCTGCAATAAATCCTGGAAATTCTGGTGGTCCTTTATTAAATATGAATGGCCAAGTAATTGGAATTAACACAGCTATTTATTCAAATACTGGTGCTTATGCTGGAATTGGTTTTGCAGTACCTTCTAACTTTTTAATTAAAATTATTCCAACTTTAATAAATGGAGGGACATATAAACATCCATACATTGGTTTAAGCGGATTAAATGTTACCCCAGAAATAGCAAAAATATTGAATTTGTCAAAGTCATCAGGATATCTTGTGATTAATGTTACAAAAAATAGCCCTGCATTTTTAGCCGGTATTAAAGGAGGTAATACTACACATAATATTAAGGGTATTCCTGTGCAACTAGGAGGCGACGTTATTATAAAAATTGATAATAATCCAGTAAGAAAAGTAAATGATGTATTATCATATTTGGAGAATAATAAGAGAGTAGGTGATAATGTTTCTCTTACGGTATGGAGAGGAGATAATGAAACAAAAGTGATCTCATTTCCTTTAATTGCAAGACCTGACATAAATATCAATTCTACTTCTTCTCCAACGCTTGGAGTTGTTGGACTTGATTTAACGCCCAATCTTGCTTCGTTAATGAATACTACCCAAACTAATGGGTTTTTAATTACTGGCATATTGGATCAAAGTCCAGCATCTAAATCTAATTTACATGGTGGTTATATTATTTCCCAACTAAATGGCACACAAGTACAATTAGGTGGTGATATAATAATAAAAATCGATAATACTAATGTAAAAAATCAACAGGATATAAAAAATTATCTATCCACAAAGAAAGTGGGTGATACTATTAAGATTACTGTTATAAGAGATGGTAAACCGCTAATACTGGATGTTAAATTAACTGATTTTAATTCAAATCCGCTGACATTAAATGACAATAGTAATAATTTATTAAACCAAAATCCCTCGCTTAAATTACCCTTACCACCATTATCACCACTGCCATCTATTCCTGATCAAAATTTAAATGATTTTTTGAATTCCTGTAACAAGATATTGGATAAACAGACATGCGATTTTATCATTCCAAATAAATAAGGACCAAACACCCAATTTTTATTATTGATATGAATATATTACTAAATTAAAATACATAGGATAATTATAAAAAATGAATAATGAAGAAGAAATAGAAAAGGCATTTAATGAATTTTGTAAACAGGTTATCAATTTAGATAATGCAATTCGTTTTGCTGGAATTGCAGATGAAGATGGTAAACTAAAATCAATAGCTGAAAGACCAGGACTTAAACCTCTATTATCCCAAGAAGAACGAGCACAATATGCGATTACTGCCGCAACAAGACAATTTACTAGATTAAGATGGGAATATATGTTAGGTAAAATCCAATATGCAAGTTCCAATTTTGAAAAACTAAGAAGAGCTACTATCCCTATTACCGATGAAAATAGTACTTTATCGTATGTTTTATTGTTGTCTTTTGATCCAGAGACAAACTACTTTCATCAACTTATTACCCAAAAAATTATTCCATTAATAAACGAAAAAAAATCAAATTTATTGAGAATGCATGGATAAATATTCTTTTTTTAAATCTTTAGATTATATTTTTTTTTCATATATTATAAAGAATTAAAGTAAATTTCTTATCAAACATTTAATAAGAAAAATAATTATGTTGGATATAAAAATTAAACCTTATTTATTGCCATTTAACTATAGATGTAACGTTTTCAGTATCACAGTATTTGTTATAGAACCAATATTTACACAAAGTAATAGCAAAAGATGTACATCATTATCTGGTGGCAATACATTAAGTAGCATAAGTGCCTATTCTAACAACAATTCTAGTAACAAATCAACAAAGACTTACAAATTTTTTATCATCTAATTCATATATTAAAAACCGTTTATTTTCTTTCCATTTTGTTATTTTCGATTTTTAAATATATGTTGCTAATAAATATTGTTATATACTAAACTATAATAACATGAGTCTATTTAAATTAAATTTAATTGCTATCGTAGCTATAGTTGCATCTGTATCCTTATTTGCAGGAATGGTCACTGCACCAATATTTGCTCAAGGAAATTCAAGTGGAAACAATACTAGGGACAACATGGGAAATTTTATTAAAGGAAATACCTCCTCAATGACAAATAATGGACATAGTTTAATGAAGTCTTATCCAACTAATTCATCTATTTGATGGATTTGTTTAATAAGTAAATTATTATTATAAATTCTAAATACTTCTTTTAAAATATCATATTTATTTTTATTTCTAATTATATTTATCTATTACTATAGGTTTTTATTATTTTATATTATATTTATACATTTACATATAGATACACCAATATTTATATACCCCTAAATTATAACTAATTCTACATGTCTAAATTAAATTTAATTGCAATCATAGCAATCGTAGCAACAGTAACTTTAGTAGCAGGATTTGCACAGCACCAATCTTTGCACAAGGCAACAGTACAAGCGGTAATTCAACTGCTGGAAATATGAACATGAACATGACTGGCGGAAATACTACCGGTATGAACATGCCTGGAAATATGACCATGCACATGACTAACAGCTCTAGCGGCCAATAAAAATTCGAAAAAAGTCAAAAATATATATTTAGTTTAGAAAACTATATTTTTTTATTTTATTTTATATTTATTTTGTATTAATACTTTTATTATTGTTAAATTTTGTTACAATTGATCAATATTGTTATATATTATAAAATTGGTATTAATATGGCATGTCTAAATTAAATTTAATTGCAATCATAGCTATCGTTGCAACAGTATCCTTATTTGCAGGATGTTGCAGCAGCACCAATATTTGCACAAGGAAATTCAAGTGGAAACAATTCAAGTTCAAATGGCACAGCATCCACAAATGGCAATTCATCAATGTCTAATAATAATACAATTATGACTGATAAAATCCCCAATAATATGACACGCTAACATATACAATTAGTTTAATCCAATAGAAAACTATATTTTTTTTATTTATCTTATATTATTGTATTTATTACTATATAATTATTATATTTACTAAAATTAAGTTCATTTATACTATAGTTATACCAATATTGTTATATACCCCAAAATCAATACTAAAAATGCATGTCTAAATTAAATTTAATTGCTATCGTAGCTATAGTTGCGTCTGTATCCTTATTTGCAGGAATGGTCACTGCACCAATATTTGCTGAAGATAACGCAAAAATGTCACAAAATAATATGAGTAATGCTGGAATGGCAAAGAATACCACTGGTATGGGTGGAAACATGGGTATGGCTAATGGCACTGCTCCAACTTCTTCTATGAGTAATGGCACAATGTCAATGACAATGACTAACAACTCAATGCCAATGTCTAACGCAACAATGACAATGACTAACAGCAGCAGTCAATAATCAATAAACCAAACTTACAATAGAATTAGTCCATCAGTTTTATAGTTAGAAAACTATATTTTTTTTATTTTATAGTCGTTTATAATTAAATAGGGATATTATCTGAACTAACTTGTGGTTTTTGATAACTTATTAGAATATATTAATGCAATTGATTCTTTGGGTGAATTAAAACGTGTAAATGTTGAAGTTAATTCGGACTTGGAAGTCGCCGAGATAATGAGAAGATTGATGTATACAGGGAAAAGTCCAGCGGTATTGTTTGAAAATGTTAAAGGATATGGAATCCCAATTCTTGGTAATGCATTTGGTTCTTTAAAGAGATTGCAAATCGCCTTGAATATGCAAGATTTCTCCGAGATTGGAAATAGGATTGTAGATTTGACCAAATTGAAAATGCCTAGTGGTGTTTTTGAAAAAATTCGAATGTTACCAAAGCTTTCTGAACTTGTCTGAATATGGTCCTAAAATTGTTGATAAAGGCCCTGTCCAGGAGAAGATAAATACAAAAAATCCTTCATTTTATGAATTTCCAATTCTTAAATCTTTTCCTAAAGATGCTGGCCGTTTTATAACATTTGGGATGACAATAACAAAGCATCCCGAAACAGATGTAAGAAATATCGGTTTATATCGTATTCAAATTATCAATGAAAAAAAGGCTATAATGCATTGGCAAATTCACAAGCGTGGTGCACAGCATTATGAAATTCTGAAAGATTCACAAAAACCTATAGAAGTAGCAGTCGTCATAGGTTCTGATCCTGGTACCATATTCAGTAGTATTGCTCCTGTTCCAGAGGGTTTAGATAAATTTCTATTTGCTGGTATTTCGAGAAAAAAGGGTATAAAACTTGTAAAATGTGCAACTGTAAATTTAGAGGTTCCAGCGAATGCTGAAATTGTTTTTGAAGGAATAGTTGATCCAAATAAACTTGAAGTTGAAGGACCTTTTGGGGATCATACTGGCTATTATACTCCTGCTGATCTTTTTCCAACATTCACCTTAACTGGAATTATGCAAAAAGAAAAACCCATTTATTTAACAACCGTCGTTGGAAAACCTATTCTTGAAGATGCTTTCTTTGGTAAGGTGATTGAAAAGTCTTTCCTTCCACTAGTTCGTATGTTTCAACCTGAAGTTGTTGACTTTTCAATGCCAGCTGCAGGATGGTTCCAAGGTCTTGCTATTATTTCTATACGGAAAAGATATCCGGGTCAGGCTAAAAAAGTAATGATGGGGCTTTGGGGTATGGGACAACTCTCCCTAACGAAGATGTTTGTTGTAGTTGATTACGATATAGATGTTAATAACATTAATGAGGTTATGTGGGCTATAACAACAAAAGCAGATCCTAAACGGGACGTTATTATAATTGAAAATGCTCCAACGGATACGCTAGATCCTGCCTCTCCTTTAGTTAATCTTGGTTCGAAAATGGGTATTGATGCAACTACTACATGGAAAGAAGAAGGATATGAAAGAGATATTCAAGAAGAAGTAAAAGTTGATGAGACTACAAAGGTTTTGGTTGATAATAAATGGCCCACATATGGATTTGATTAGTCAATCGATTTTATTCTTTTATGGAGTGATATTTATGAATTACGCTCAATTTTTTATATTCTATCTTATTGAAGCTTTATATCTCGGTAAATTTAAAGAAGAAATAATTAGGAAAGATAATGTCTAAAAAAGACAAAGTCAAATTAAATGATTTGCAAATAAGAACGCCAAAATGTGAAAGCCTTGATGAGGGAACTTTTGCATTTTTAAATTGGATGAATTGCAAATCTTTTATAGGAAAAAATGAAGATTATAAAAAGAATCCTCCACTAGTTTTAAAACATGTTAATTTTCCATATGTAACACTTGTTAAACTTTTTGATAGATTTTTGAATTCTGATATAATTGTTGATATTGTAGATGGGGTTCCTCTTTGCAAAAGCTGTATAACTGATGATTGTTCTCATATTGGTTTTACTATTTGTTTAAAGCAATTGATCGATAGGGAAGGATTCAAATCAAATGAAGAACTTTTAAAATAAAATAACCAATAATATTAGATTATGGAATTTTAAAACTCTGTAAACGTTTTCAAAACATCTGTTGTAAGCACTAGTAATGGGAATCTTGAATAGTTTAAATAAACGGATAGGTTGTAAAAGGAATCTATTTTACATTTTGAATCAAATAAAAAGTTTTTTCTAAATTACTCATCTATTTCTAAAATTATGACTATTTATATAATGTAATTCAAAACATACAGTTGTAGGTTTGTAATTTCATCACTTTTAATATTTGTTGTACATTGAAATTATTCTTTAATTTCTAGTCTGTCGCTTTTACTATGTTCGTGATTTTATATTTCATAGTATTTTTTATTTTATATAATAAATAAATAATAAAATACTGATAGTTTTTATATTATAGTCTCTTTGACATAAATACAAACCTATTATAACAAATCTATTTCTTTTATGATAATATTTTTATAGTAAAATGTATAAATTTTTATAATGAGTTTAAATGTAAAAGACGAGTCTGCTACAAATGTAACTTCTGACAATAACGATAAAGTTAAAAAAACAGGGACAGATGATTACGATCAAGTTCCAAATATAGTTGCATTAGAAGTATTAGAAAAAAATGGTGTTAATATTGAAAGATTGAAAGAATTAATAACAAAGGGTGTAGGAGCAGAATTCACCACATACTATTATTATACTATTTTAAGAATGCATTGCACTGGCCTAGATGGTGAAGGCATTAAAGAAATAGTCGAGGACGCAAGAATAGAAGATAGAAATCACTTTGAAGCTATGGTACCAAGATTATATGAATTAGGCGGAAGTCTACCACGAGATATTAGAGATTTTGCAACTCAGGCAGGTTGTCCAGATGCATATCTACCAGATAACTGGAAAGACCTAACACCAATTATCAAAGTTCTTTTGGAGGCAGAACAATGTGCTATTAGATCTTGGGGTGAAGTTTGTGATATGACTTCTGGAAAGGACCCAAGGACATATGACATAGCCCAACGAATAATGCAAGAAGAAATAGAACATGAAGCATGGTTTATTGAGTTAATTTCTAAAAGACCTTCAGGTCACTTTAGACGAAACTTTCCTGGGCAATCACCACATACTGCAGGTTCGGGTGGTCTTATCCATCTATAATTTTTTTTACTATTTAACAGAAATTATATTAAAAATTTTGTTTATCTTCATTCGTCTATTAGATTTTTCATTTATTGATTAAAATGAAATTTTTTTTAATAGATTTTTATTGTACGGTCCATATATGCAGGATTTTATAATACATTTCAAGGATAATATTTTATAGAGTAGATTTTTTAATAGATTATGATAACTTTGCATTTAAGTAATAGAAGAATAGGTGAATTATTGATGGCAGTATCAGGTATTGGTCTTGCTATTGGTGCAGGATTAATCGGGGTCCCACAAGTAGCATATGCTGGACTATGTATTACAGGCTTGGGCATTGTGTCTATGATATGGCGATAGATTCAAAATCGATTTACGCTTAATTAAATTTTATACATTTTATCTAAATTATATAAAAAAAATTATAATAACATTTAATTAACTTGTAATTTATAAAAAACGAATATTGTCAAATCCGGGATTAGGAGCCGCTGGTTCTTCTATCCATCCACAGCAAAAACTTGTTCGCTCATTGAATTTAGTTGACGTTATAATGCTTGGCATAGCCGCAATGATTGGCGGATCCATTTTTGTTTTAACCGGACCAGCTATTGGGCTTGCTGGTACGGCAGTTATTTTTGCTCTTATTATTAATGCATGTATTACTTTATTTACTGCAATGGGTTATGCTGAACTTGGTTCAGCTCTTCCAGAAGCCGGAGGTGGCTATCTTTGGGTAAGAGAAGGGCTTCCAAGGCCCAATGCTTTTTTTAGCGGTTGGATGGCTTGGTTTGCACATATTGTGGCAGGGAGTCTATATTCTGTTGGTTTTGGTTCTTTTGTTTCCAGTTTTTTACAGATGATAAATATTGTAGATTCAAATACCGCCACGATCATCCATCTTGATAAAATTATTGCATTAATTTCTATAATTACAATTGGGTTTGTTAATATCCGAGGAGTTTCCGAAACAGGAAAAGCAGGTACAATTGTTACAATGGTACAACTTGGATCTATTGTAACTTTAATTGTAGCTGGTCTATGGGCAATGAGCAATCATCCTCAATGGGCTTCAAATTTTAAAGATTTTTTGCCTAATGGATTTACAGGATTAGTCTCTGCAATGGGACTAATGTTTATTGCTTTTGAAGGATATGAGATAATTGTTCAAACCGGGGATGAAGTAAAAAATCCTAAACGAAATTTACCAAGGGCTATTTTTATCTCGCTTGGTTTAGTTGTAGTTCTCTATTGTTTAGTTGCATTTGTTTCGATTGGTGCAGTACATTTGCCAAATGGTTCATCATCTTGGAAGTTTATAGGAGAAAATGGAGATTTGGGAATTTCAAAAGCAGCAGAATTTTTTATGCCATATGGGGGAATAGTCGTGTTGGTTGGTGGTATCGTATCTACCTTAGCACTCTTAATGCAACCACTTTTTCATCTTCAAGAGTTGCATTTGCAATGGGCAAGTATTATAATTTACCCGCAAAATTGAGTTCTATTCATTTAAAGTTCAAAACACCTTACATTGCAACCATTATCTCATGTATAGTTATGGTTGTAATGGCCGCTTTTCTTCCATTAGAACAAATTGCAGTAGCCGCCGCTGTTGTTTTTCTTTTATTATTTACTCAGGTAAACATAGCTGTTATTTCAATTAGAAGAATGTATGGAAATAAATTACAATATGGTTTCAAAACTCCATTTTTTCCATATGTTTCCATAACAGGTATCATATTGAATTTAATCCTTGCTGTATATCTACTTGTTACTCAACCAATTAGCTGGGGTATAAGTATATTATGGATAATAATAGGTTTTATAGTTTACCGTCTTTATACTTTTAAAAAAGAATTAGATCATTATGCCCATCTGGTAACTAGTGAAGGTGATTTAACAAGAAAAGATTACAGAATATTAATACCTTATACTCCAGAAAATCCTGACAGATTAATTAGATATGGCTTATGTGTTGCTAAAAAGGAAGATGGTGAAATAAATATATTAAGGGTTATTACAGTCCCAACACAAACTCCTCTTAATGCTGGAATTGCTTTTGCTCAATCCGCACGTAAATCTTTTGATCCTTTACATGAAATTATTGAAAAAGAAAATGTTCTAAGTCATTACTTTGTTAAAATATCTCATGATTATAATGATGCTATATTGGTTACGATTGAAGAGCAAAAGATTGATCTATTAATAACTGATCTTAGGACTTTTATCAATAATAGAAAATTACAGACATTGATAACTCATGATATGTTATTGATACAAACAAGAGGAGATGATGAGGGATTGGTTTTTGACAATCGTTCAAATAAAATTCAATCTTTTGCCTCACCATCTTCAATATCATTATATGCTCCTGCCTTCAATACTAATTCTGAAAAAAATGATGTTTATTCAAATGTAGAAACAAGACAAAACTCTGGTCTACATCACAAACAAAAAAATCTTTTAGTAATTTATGATAATGAATCTAGATCAGAATTGTTATCAAAAACAATAACGTGGATAGAATCATGTGGTAATTATTTTGTTACTATTCTTTCAATTAGAAATAATGATTTTAGAAATAACTTAAACGGGTCGGAAAAAGAAATAACATGCTTGGGCAAAGATGATAAAAATGATAATGAGTGGAAATATATTGATTTTGAAAACGAAGACTTTCATTTAACTCATCGAAAATTTATGCAATATAATTATTTTAATATTGATATTAATATGGATAACTTTGAAAATGGGAAGTTTGCCTCAGGTGTTATCTTATCCTTAATCAATACTTATAGACCTGATTTAATTATCTTTGGTTCAAAAATTGGAAAATATAATTTTATCTCAAATACTGAAAATAATGTATTATTTAATCAGATTAATTATCCTTTTATTATTACTATAGATTATGATTTACCTGGTGTTGGAATTGTGAAAAACTCATTTGAAAAAATCGGACTGGCAAGTCTTTTTGAATATTCCATTTCAAAGTTATTTAAACGATAATTTGTCGCTATAGATATAGTTTTTTTATTATAGATAGAAATTATAATGTTATAGAATAGTATATCTCTAAAAATAGAAAATACTCGTCTATAAAATATAAGGATAATTTAATAATAATTTAAGTTACTATTTCAACAAAATAATAAATATTAAATGATATATCCTACATAGCCTATATTTTTTTGATATCTGAAAATAATAGATTAAGAAAATACCAAACTTTTACGTTGTTTTAGAATACAAAAAATATACTCTTTAACTTTAGCTTACCAATGAGTATTGGGGAATACGTTTGAAATGACAAAAAAATATACAAATATAATTTTTTGTTAACATGTGTGACTATGTTGAGCTTATTTATTGGTTAATATAGAATTTTTTTATTATGGTTGTTGGTAAACCAAACAATACGCCTGATTGGTCATACCTGAATTTGAAAGCAAAATAAGATGTTTTAAGATGATGCAGGGTAAAATAGATAAATAATAAGTTTCTATTCTTTTAATTTTTCACTTTATATGATGTATTTTTAAAGTCCCAGCATTTTCTGCATAATTGTCCCTTTATTTTCCACTCTGGTCGAGGATTGTATCGGTAGAATTTTAATTTTGAATCACATGCAACACAGTAATTTATCAATTTTTCATACTCTCTTTCTTTTATTTTATAACAATTAAAACAAAATTTTGTGTTTTTATCCATATTCCATTTCCAATGTGGTTTCTTCCAGTTGTCTCCTAGATTTTCCTTGCAACGATTGCAGATATCTTCATTCTCACTGTCTATACCTTTTCCATCTTCTGTTTCTTCTTGTAAAGTTAATTTGTTTTCTTTATCTGAATTGGAATTTGGTTCTAAAAATTTTCCATCACTATTTAAATTCATATTATGATTTGTATTTTCTCTTTTTTCATTCTCCTCCTTTTCACCCTCAATTACTTTATTATCTTTTTGATTTGATAAATCACCTGTTGAATTTTCATTTTGCAATTTTTTTATATCATTATTCTCATGAGAAATAATTTTTTTTTTAAAAGAAAATTTCAAATCCTACCTAATATTATCTCATTTATAATATTTGAGTATTTTATTTTATTTTATTTTGTTTCAAACTATGTGTTTACGACAAAATATTAATTTTAGTTTGTTATTATTATTGTATTGTTATCTGTTTCTCACTATGACATCCTTCACATCAAACAAGATGCATCTTCTGATGAAATAAAAAGATCTTTTAGAAATCTTGCATTAAAATACCATCCTGATAAAAATAAAAGTTCCGACTCCAAAGAAAAATTCTTAAGAATAGTGGAGGCTTACGAAATTCTTTCTGACGAGGGTTCTAGAAAAAAATATGATTTAATGTTTCAAAGCACTAGTAGTGGGTTATCCAATAGTGTAAATTATTCCACACACTGGACACCTCCTGCTGATTATGCTAAATATTATAGTTATAATGAAATAAAAAATTGGTATATACAAAATAATGATGTTAGGGGAGGAATGTGGGATATAGGTGAAAAGGACAATAAGGGAATGTGGAAAACAACATTGATATTATTCGGATCTCTTGCCGTTGTATCCATATTTCTTATTGTATTATCAAAATAAATAGTTGACATAGAAACCAATCTCGATAATTTGTGAAATATATACATGGAAAATATGAAAGTAAAGTAGATTTTTAATATTTTTGTTGTGTTAGTTTTCTCACTATTTTGATTAAAAAATTTTTAATATAGGTCGGTATAATGGAATTTTCGAAGTTGATATTCAATTATATAGATTAAATTTTATGCTTTGAAGAATTTTGGTTTAAGGAAAGTAATAAAAAAACTACTTTTTATTATAGAATTGCATTACATAGATTACATGTACAAATAATGACTGAGATTATATGGAAATTCATCAATAGAATGAATTTGTATGATGATTGAATTTTAATATCTGTGTTATAATCTTTATTTATTATAATCCTTTAAATAAATTTGTAAAAAAATTATTATCTGGAGATGATGGCTGCGACTGTATGATAGGAACGTTTAAATCAATTGAACCTATGGCAAAAGGTATTTCATTTTTATAAATTTGCATGATAATTCTATCTGTTCCATTAGTGGGAAATATATAATTAACAATAAATTTATTGTTAATTATATTTTGTTGCCCGAATTTGAATATTCTGCCATCGCTATCAGCAATAGTTATCTTTGCAGTCAGATTTGCAAAATTAGTATTGATAGAATTATTTAATTTTTTTACTTCAAAAGAGATCTTTGTACTTTTATCAACTATTGGTATTTTTGGATCAAGTGTGATTGTAATATTTAAGTTATCTTTTTTACTTATCCAAGAATTTACTTTATCAATATTCTTATTTGATGCAATTTGTGAAAAAGATGAATTTATTGTGATAGACGCAGTAAAATAATTAAAGGTAATTAATAAAATAAAAAAGGATGAAATAATAATTATGGATTTAAACATACTATTATTACTAATTCCCTACTATATAATTTCTATATGGTTTTTAAAAATTTAATTTTCTCATTCTTATCGTATATCTTCCAATATTTATATACATGTGTCAAATAATATAGGTTCTATTTCTTTATCTTCTATATTATGCTTAATATCAATACACCTTTATTATCTCTAAATAATAAAACATGTGTTCCTTTATTTAAATATCTTTTTTTGTTTTATATTCAATTAAAATGTTAATTTTTACGTGAAATAACAGGTGGTACAAAATTAATTCTTTTGGCTGATGTGTTTAATTTTTTTTAAAGAAACTAGAATTATAGATATCTATTACATAGTGAACAAGAATCTCAATTAATGATCGGTATATATAATCGATTTTAATATTTCTTCTTTTAATCTATATTAAATTTTTTTCTATAGTACCAGTCAAGTGGACTATGTAATGATCATTATAAATTAATCAATCAATAATACATAAATAAATTAAGAGGTTGAAGATGAAAGTAAATTTATCAAAACTACAATAACTGATGGTCCATATATTTTAACGCCATCAATAACCATATCTACGATATCATCCTTTGCTTTGTCTTTAAGATTTTTCCATAAACCTTTTAACCAGTCTTTAATTTCTTTATTTCCTTCTAGTTTATCTATATCTTCTTCAAATAATTTTTTATCTTGTATTTTATCTGAAAGAGCGGAGAAGATTTGTTTTACTAAAATAATTCCATCAATGGTTATAAAAAATAGTGTATTTTCTTTATTTTGTAAGTCATCAATCGATATTCCTATAAGGCGATTGTATTCTAATATTTTTATTTGATTATAAATATGCTCTTCATTTATTCTCATATCTGGCAATATGGAAGATGGAATGAGTAAAGATATGTCTCTTAAAGATATTGAAACATGATGTGAGAATTCTGAATGAACGGATTTACTAGATCTTATGATATTATTAATAATTTCTTTCTTTTGCGTCTCTTTTACCTCTTCTGAATAGAGATAAGTTAAGATAAAGATCTGAATTGGTGTAATTGGTACTTCCTCTTCAAATTTTTTTTCTTCTTTTGTTATATCTCTATCATAATTATTCATTTTTCATTAATCCTTTCAGATCATCCTTAATTTCAATACAAATTATATATGTAAACAGAATTCTTCCTACCTTTTTTATTAATTATACTACTTTATATGACTACCGATATAATATAATAAAAAAATTTATAGTATCATACTCTGGAATAAGATTGATATTTTTCAAAAATAATATGTGCCTAGATTACCCTCAATTACAAATGGTCCGAATAAAATTATGCAAATATTGTATATGGTTCAAAATTAAAATATTTCTATTAAAATCTATCAATTATTAATTAATTTTTTACTATAGTGTAAAAATTGCTCAAAATAATTTGTTGATTCTTCTCCAAGATGATATCTCAAATCCATACAATCGGGTAAAAAGAATTGAATATTACAATATTGGCTCTTATTACAATAAGTATATCTTAAAAGATTGATAATTTCAATATATCTATAATAATCTATGCAATCAAAATAACAGATTTGAATTAATGGATTTTCAAATAAATTATCCGTGTTATTGATTATGTTAATTATTAATATTCCATTGATCTTATTTATCTCATCAACAATCATCAATATTTTATTATTACTTATCATTGAAAATAAACTGGAATATGTATTTTCAAATTTATAGATCTTCCATGAATTAAAATATCTATTATGCAAGTATTCTGAAACCTTGGAATTGCATAAATAATCAATAATTGAAGAAATATCGCCAGGATGGGGAATTTTAAGTTTTAATTTTTGTGTTAATGGTGAATAATCAATCTCATTTTTTTTTCCTAACGTGACGTTATAGTATTTGAATACAAATAGCGGAAAAAAACCCTGTTTCTCTAGCATTTTTTGTGAAGCAATATTATTAAGTGATACTAATGCATTAGCCTCTTTAATGCCCTTCTTAATGCCAAAATTTAGCATGTATTTTAATAAAGAGGTAGCTATGCCTTGTTTTCTGTAATTTTTATCAACTCTTACTCCCTCAATCCACAAAGAATTGTAAGGGCAAAAACTAATATGCGATATTGCAATAGGCTGTATTTTTGAATTATCGTTATTATAGTCCTCTGAAACAAGTAATAAACCTGATGAATCACTAATCCATGAATCCCATACCCTGTCAATATAGTCGCCCCATTCAAATGTATTTTTACAAAAATCAAATACCTCTTTTTTATCAGAATTATTGGCTTTGCGAATTTTCATTTAAAAGACTATGTGATTAAAATAAAAATATAATTCTTGGGAATCTAGCATAGATGTATAATTTGTGATTTCTAACAATGATTCTAATAATTTTTATTCTTTTGTGCTAGAAGCAGTTTCCCATAAATAAGTAACACTTTTTTTATTTTTTATGTAATCATAAGGTAACATTGAATAGCAGCAAATTAATGCTAAACAATATTTAGGATAACGAAATGCATTTTTGATAAATTCCTTTAAAAGTATAAAAAAAGATACTTCGAATGAAAAATTTTTTGTATATTTTTTTATTTGCCTGTGACCAATTATGGATCTTGTGACTTGGCTTAAAAAGTCGGACATAGTTAAAGGGGTTCTAAAATATATTATTGCTTCATCGTTATAGACAACATTTTTCTTTTTTTCTAAAATTTTACATTGAAGATATAAATCAATTGCAATTATATCAGATGGAATTTCTAAATCTTTAACCTCTTTTGAACTCAAAGCTAACGCTCTTCCCATTGTAGTGTATTGCGATATTCCATGCTGCCTTACAGATCTTAACCAAATTGCTATGAAAGCAGATGCTTTTGAAAATATGTTATTGTTTTTAATAATTGGTAAAGTATTTGATGCGCAGAGACCTGTATCCTCATTTATTTTATTGGATAAATTACTAATACAATTTTTATCAAGTTCTATATCTGCATCCAATAGAACAATTACTTCTCCATGAGATTCTTTAAAAATTGTATTCCATGCATTACTTGCACCCATTCTTCTATTGTTATGAAGTATTTCGATATTTATTTGAGGGTTTTCCGTTTTTAGTTTTTTTATTAAATTTGGTGTATCGTCATCTGAATCGTCAACAAATAATATTTTTTCAATAGTATCTAATCTGAAATTTTGCTTTTGTAATGATTCGAAAAATTTTAAAATATTTTTTTCTTCATTAAATGTTGGTATACCTATAGTTATTTTTTTTTTATTCATCTTAATATTATTAAAAGTTCTTAAGAGGAGTTGATATTTGCAATTATTTTATCTGCTAGAATTTTTAATTCCTCAATATTTGCAATTTTTCTCATTGGCCACTGGCCCTTTACTTTTTCTAATGAAAAACGAGGAACTATATGTACATGTACATGAGGTATTATTTGATTTGCAGATCTTCCATTATTTTGACTCACATTAAAGCCATTTCCATCTATTGTACTTATAATTGACTTTGCTATTTGTGGAACCAATGAGTACATTTCGCCAACCAAATTTAATGGCATTTCTAAAATGGTATCAAAATGATCTTTTGGAATTAATAAAGCATGTCCATAATTAATTGGATATCTATCTAAAAATACTAAAAACTTTTCATCTTCATAAATAATGGCATTAGGAATGCTTTTATTGATTATTTTACAAAAAATACATTTTTCATTGAATTTATTCATCTTCGATGGAATATTATTTAACGAAGTATTTAATTTACTATTTTAATTCATTAATATACCTTACCATATTTTTATTGTCCATTATAGTTCATTTTAAATAGCTCGAAAATTTTTTAACTGTATGGGTGAATCAATAGAGATAGAAGATTTTACATTGAACTTTTCTTTCCCTTGTCCAAAGTGTGAATATCTTAATGAACTGCAAGCAAATGAGCTCCATAATAATAGTATTGAGTGTGGTATGTGTGAAACTATTTTTAAATTTGAGGGCTTGGATTTAATAAAAATAATGGCAAACCTTGAATAGCAAAAATAGAATAAGTTTTTATTTTAATTTTTATTTTAAATGATTATAATGGTTTTACCAAGTAGAAAAACAGTAGAAGGAGCGTCGAGATCCCCTAACCGAGCAATGTATAAAGCGATGGGTCTCACGGATGAAGATTTAAGTAGACCTCTAGTTGGTGTTTCCAGCACTTGCAATGAGGCTACTCCATGTAATATTCATTTAGGAAAATTAGCTCAAAAAGCAAAAGATGGTGTTAAAGATTCAGGTAATACCGCGCGGGAATTTACAACTATTGCAGTTTCAGATGGTATTGCTATGGGCCACGAAGGTATGAAATCTTCCTTGATAAGTAGGGAAATAATTGCAGATTCTATTGAAATAATGATGCGCGCTCATCAATATGATGCCCTCGTTGGAATTTCCGGATGTGATAAAAGCTTACCTGGAACATTGATGGCTATGGCTAGACTTAACCTTCCGTCTATTTTTGTATATGGTGGTACCATATTACCTGGTAATTGGAACGGTAAACCTGTTACAGTTCAAGACGTTTATGAAGCTGTGGGAACTTATGATGCTGGCAATATGAGCCTTGAACAGCTAACTAGTTTGGAGAATGTAGCCTGTCCCTCTGCTGGTTCGTGTGCTGGTATGTATACTGCTAATACGATGGCATCAATTAGCGAAGCAATAGGAATGTCTTTACCTGGTAGTGCAACTCCGATTGCAGAAAGTGATATAAGATATAAAATTTGTTATGATACAGGCAAATCTATAGACCATCTTATAAAAAATGATATTAAACCGCGAGATATTATGAAATATGAAGCATTTGAAAATGCAATTATCATGGCTAATGCCATAGGCGGTTCAACCAATATGGTTTTGCATTTATTGGCGTTATCAAGGGAGGCTAATGTAAAATTAGATTTAAAGGATTTTGAAGCAATAAGAAAAAAAACCCCACATATAGCCAATATGAGGCCTGGAGGTAATTATGTGATGCTCGATCTTGATAATATAGGGGGTATTCCTGTAATTTTGAAATCCCTCTTTGATAAGGGAATAATAAATGGAGATGTATTGACAGTTACTGGAAAAACCATGAAAGAAAATCTTATCTCATACAATTTTTCAAAATCTACAAAATATTTAAAAAATCAACAAGACGAATATAATAAAATTCTAAAACCCATAGATAATCCAATACACGATGAAGGAACAATAAAAATATTATTTGGTAATCTGGCACCAGAGGGGGCTGTAGTGAAAATAGCAGGTTTGAATTCTGAAAGATTTGTGGGAAATGCTAAAGTTTATAATTCTGAAGAGTCCGCATTCGAAGCCATTTCAAATCGAGAAATTATTGAAGGTGATGTTATAATAATAAGATATGAAGGTCCCAAAGGTGGGCCTGGAATGAGAGAGATGTTGGCGGTTACAGCTGCACTAGTTGGCCAAGGATTGGGTGAAAAAGTTGCGATGCTAACTGATGGCAGGTTTTCTGGTGCAACAAGAGGATTCATGATAGGTCATGCATCTCCAGAAGCAATGGCTGGTGGACCAATATCAATAGTAAAAAATGGCGATAGGGTTAAAATTGATTTAATAAAGGGAACCATAAATCTCAAAATTTCAGATAAAGAATTTTCAAAAAGAATTAAAAAATTAAAAACTGTTAAAATACGGTACAAATATGGTGCATTAGCTAAATACGCTACTTTGGTTCAATCCGCATCTGAAGGCGCTATTACACTGCCAATATTAAAACAGATAAAACCAGACAAAATTTAAAAACTAATTTTTTATCTTGATTAGATCTATTATCCCATATAGTGGAGCCTCATGAAAATGATGCGCAATTTCTTTATCTAATATTGTTATTTGAATTAGTTCTAAATTATTGAGAGTTAACAAAACATCTACTGTTTTTTTAGTTGTATTTGTGCCAGTATAATAATCTAATTGGCCTTTTATGGCTATACTTTCATCATTTCCCAAGAATAGTTTTTCTTTTGAGGTAAAGTTATTCATAGACTCCATGTGAAAATTATTACCATTGACTGAAGTCATAATAAATTTAGAGGCAAAATTAGCGACATTTCCATTTTGTACATCCAACTTCCATGTTCCTGAAATTAAAATTATACCATTATTAATTTTCGATTTTGAATCATTTTGAGTACCTGTATTGTTTATGGTTGGATTGCCATTATGTATTGATTCTATTATTATTCCAGACAATAATGAAACCAAATTATCCGAAAATTTGTTGGATTCATTTGATTGTGCATCTGTTCTGTTGGATGAAAGTAATTTTGTGATAGGAAATGATGATTGTTGCTTCTGTTGTATTGAAAGTGTAGATGTTGTATTGGAATTGTTGACCGGTGAGCTTTCTTCTCCCATTTTTCCAGAGTTAATTTTATTGTTAGGACTGTTTGTTAATTGTGGTGTAACATAATTACTATTGTTCAAAAAAATAGATGACATATTTGGAGGAGTGGTTGAAATCAAAGATCCTTCAATAGAAAATGTATCATTTATCATTAATTTATGACTTTTAAAAATGTCTTTCTTTAATGAACTGTCATGTATAGCGGAATCTATTTGACCGCCAATATAAAAAATATTGTTACAGACTTAGATAAAAGAGAAATAAAAAACAAATAAAAAAAACCTTTAATATATATCTCAATAATTAGTTTTTATATAAATTATTTTTTATAAAATCTTTTCTTTTATCTTTGTATATAAAATTATAGATTTAAATTTCTTTTTAAAAATATATAATTGTAAAGAAGATATGTTAAATAAATTAGAATTATTTGATTATTTCAAAAAAAATAACAATATTGAATTTTCTAAAGAAGAGAATCATCAATATTTTTTCAAAATCTCTTGAAGATGAAAACGAAATAGACTGTTTTTTATCAGAATTAGAGGTAGAATCAACTTTTGTATCTCCATCAAATCTAGATGTAAAATGCAAAGCAGGAACTGTTTATTTTAAGTGGAATAATAATAATTCAATGCAAGTTTAATCAGGTGTCTAAAAATTGAAATAATCCCTCATTGGTAAATTATGACATCCCTATTAAATTATATTATATTGAATAATTCTGTAAAATGTATTTAATTATTGTAATTGTTAAAATCTTGAAAAATAAAATCTTTTTAGCATTAGTATACCCAAACATCGAATTTATCTACTTTTTCTTTTATAAAATTTAAAACAAGGTTAATTTCATTATAGTTAAAAATCTCTTCCGTATATTCTTTATATTTTGTATTCTTATCCGTTATTCTTTCTTTGTCACTGTCCATCTCCTTAAATGTCCTCAGTAGTATATTATACGTTCCAAGTAAATTCCGATTGATAAAAATTTTTTTATTATTTTTATAGTTTTCTATTCTTATTCCTTCATCGGAGTCTAACCCTAAAAGCGTATCAATCAGATCATCTGTATTGATTTTTTTGTTAAAGAATATAATTGGTATTTAAATTCCACACTTAAATTTTTTTCCAATTGAAGAAATGTATGTTTAATTAACCAATTAGATGATATATGGCTTTATTCAGTACTTTAGAGTAGTTGTAATAATTGGAAGTATCTTAACTAAATTTTAAGTTTGCAATTTATTTAACTCAAATTATTGAATATAATAAATTTGCACTGTGACAGCAGTCCTATACAATACCATTTGTAACCGGGAACACAGCACGCCTGATATTTTATAGGGATCACAGTGCAAATACTAAAGAATACAGATTAAGGTAATATAAATTATAACAAATGCATTTGTATGAAACATGACATTTTTTTCAATCAAATAATTTGATCTTTATTATGATTATCTGCAATTTATCCTCTTGTTTGAACATATAGAACCGAAAGTTAGCGTCAAATGCTTTTGGATTTATTTATGTTCCTATTCATTTTAATTTATTCTAATAACGGATATTTTTTATCAAATGATGTTATATGGTTAAAGAATTCTATACACTTTCGTCAATATTTTTTTAAAATTTATAATTTAATTAATTTTAGATAAATCTGAATAGATTACTAAATTTAAAAACAAGCTAAATTTTTTATTATTAAGCTAATGAATAATTAAGATATTGAAGTTAATTAAAAAGGGCAAAGTAAAAGATATTTATGAAGTAAATGATAAAACTTTAATTTTCCATTTTACTGATAGAGTTTCTGCTTTTGATGTAATAATGAATGATACTATACCCTATAAAGGTAGAATATTATGCGATTTTGCTATATTTTGGTTTTCAAATTTAAATATTCCTAATCATTTTATAAAAAAAATTGATGTGGATAAAATATTAGTTAGAAAATTGTCCATTATTCCAATTGAATGTATTGTAAGAGGATATATGTACGGGAGTTTATATTCGAGATATAAAGCGGGTAATTATACACAAATACCCAGAGAACTTCATCCTTACTTCAAAGATAATAAATTTGCAATTGCTGATGGGCTTCCATTGTTATTGTTTGATCCATCAACTAAATCAGATGAGCATGATATTCCCATAAATGAAGAACAATTATTAATAAAAAACATATTGAATAAAGAAGAATATAACAAGATAAAATCACTTTCAATTGATCTTTATAATAAGATAAGTAAAATAACTAAATTATCAAATTTCATTTTAGCTGATGTTAAATTTGAATTTGGAAAAGACCCATTAACGGATGAAATAGTATTCAGCTGATTCGCTTGGTCCAGATGAATGCCGATTATGGAGCTTGAATAACTATGCGCCAGGTAAATTACAGGACAGCTTTGATAAACAAATCTTGAGAGATTGGTTGAACAAATCAGGTTTTATACAAACTATTGATGATTTCTCAAAATTAGGTAAAAAACCCGACCCTCCACCTTTACCAACGTACATTATTGATAAAATATCTGATAGATATATTGAAGCATATGAGAGAATAACAAAAACAAATTTCAAAAAAGACTAACAAATTTTTAGTTTAGACCACAAAATTTCGATAGTATTATAAATATTCTCTGCATAGTTGATGCTGACATGTCTTCATTATAGTCTTTGTCTTTCAAGGAAGAAAAATAATACTTTATTATAATTGATATTCTAGGAGAATTAGGCAACGAGATTTGCAATACCTAGTCTAGGGATATCATCTAAAACTAAATGTCAACCAATTATTCTATACAAAAAGGTAATTGATTATATCCTATTAATTCTATGAGACAGGAATCCCATGGCAAATTGTGACGCTCGGTATTCCCTTTTCTATTTATAATTTGGTTTGTATTTATTGCAATTATATCTTTTTTATCACAAATATCAAATATCAATTATGTTAATAAGAGTCACTCTGAATGACTCATTAAATTCTAGCAAATTTAAATTTGATTTTTATCCTAAAACCAGGTAAAAGAATAACAAGTTTGTATTAAAAATAATAAAATCTTTTGGCTATTCCACTTTAATTAACATGATCCCTGTTTTAGTTGAATACTTTAATTCATCTATAATCTTTCTTGGAATTTCTAATGAACTAAAATTACAATTAACAGAAAGCGTCCGATCGCAAATAAACTTGCTTTTTCTTAAAACGATATCTTCCGGATTGGATAGTAATAGATTATCATTGCCTGATCCTGTTATTATAAAGTTGTATGGTTCTACTATTAATTCAATTTCTATTATTGAATTATTTTTTTTTATTTTTTCTTTTATTTCAGGGGATAAATCTTTACATGATTTATTTGCATTAATTCCAATTATACAATCTCCATTTAAGGTCAATTCTCTGTCTTTTGTTATTTCTATAGTTCTTGAGTGTAGTGATTGAACATTAGGATGTCCTTTAAATATGATCTCTTCGGATATCAAAAAATCTTTTATAGTTATTATTTCATTATAATAAAAATATTCTCATTGCAGTTATTCATTTTATTTTAATAAGGTAACTATAAATAAAGATATGAAAGTATCTTAGTTGATTTGTTACCAGCCGCAGCAGGTTATGATAGAGCAATTACAGTTTTCTCTCCTGATGGTCGATTATATCAGGTAGAATATGCAATTGAGACTGTTAGAAGAGGCACATTAGCTTTAGGAATAAAAAGCACAGAAGGTGTCATTTTAGCAGTTGAAGAAAAAACCAGAAAATTACAAGTATCAAGTGTTACTCAAAAGATATTTCAAATTGACGATCATATTGGTCTTGCAGCAGCCGGATATATTCCTGATGCACGAACACAAGTAGATCATGCAAGATTTTTTTCCCAAAGTAATAGATTAATTTATGACGAGCCCGTGGATGTTGAAGGTGTTGCCAAAAATCTCACTGATATGGCACAGCAATATACCCAATATGCTGGTGTAAGACCTTATGGTGTAGCTTTGATTATTGCCGGAGTCGATAAAAACGGTCTTGGTTTATACCTTACAGATCCTAGTGGAACATACATTGGATACGATGCAGTAGCAATCGGTGCTGGAAGTGAACAAGTAACAGAATTTTTAGAAAAGAATTATAAAAATGATATTCCATTGGATAAGGCATGTGTTTTAGCTATAGAATCCATTTTTACTGTAAGTGAAGAAAAAATTGGCACAAATCATATCCGATTAGCTGTAATCGATTCCAAAACCAAAATACTTAGAATGATTTCTGAAGAAGAAATAGAAAGATATTCAAAAGAAATCCCCCAAAAAGAAAATTCTTCTTGAATATTTATTCATTATTTTAATTTTTATTAAACTAAAATACTTTAAATAATCTGTCTGATTCTGAACCTTTGAAATAAAATGTTTGCGGAAATAGGTATTAAAGTCTCCAAATGTCAAAGTATCCGATTGGATTCAAGGACTGCCTACGAATGTTGATAAACTATTTGGTAATATTGTAGTTATAGAAGTATTTCAAGTAAATTGTCCTGGATGTTTTCTCTATGGCTTACCTCAAGCAATTTCTTTGTATGAAAAATATAAAGATAAAGACGTCAGAGTAATTGGTATTGCAACTGCGTTTGAAGATTACGATAAAAATACTATAGAGAATTTAAAATTACTTTTAACTGAAGGAAAGGTAATTGGTGAAACGTTTAAAGCATTAAGACAGCATGGTAAATTGGTAAATACCGATAGACTATATTATAAAATTCCTTTTCCTGTAGCTATGGATAGGATAACAAAAATGCCACAAAATATATCTGAAGACATGATTAAAGATTTTATTGAAATATATTTTCCTGACTATAAATATTCTTCAGAAAAAGAGAAAGGAGACTTGTTCTCAAAGGTAAAGGCTTATTTAAGTAATAAACAATATTCTGCAGAAACATTCGAATTGTATAAACTCAGGGGAACTCCATCATCAATCATTATTGATAGAGATGGAATTTTGAGATATAGTTTTTTTGGGTCTGAAGGATATTTGGAGGGCGCTATAAACGAACTTTTAAATAATGGGTGATAAATTTACCTTCTGTTACATTAAAAATTGATTTAGCAATTCCTGATTCATTTCTATATGGTATTGTCTCTGAAGTTGATAGAACTTTTAAGATATTTCAGCTTGCCCGGGCAATATCTATTTTTCGAGTTGAAAATGTATTTATTTTTCACGATAAAATCATTAATCCAAAAAGGGACGAAATCGAATTTATAATTACTCTTTTGGAATATCTTGATACTCCTCAATATCTTAGAAAAAAAATCTATTCAAGATTGGATTCATTAAAATATGTCGGGAAACTTCATCCCATAAATCTCCTCATCATAGAGATAAGGTTTCATTTGAAAATATTAAGAATGGAGAAATTAGGGTTGGTATTTTAGAAAAAAAAAATAATTCCTTTTTTGTAGATGTAGGGCTTGATTCTTTAATTAAATATCAAGGTAGTATCAAACAAGAAGGGAAAAAAATCAATGTTAAATTGTTAAAAAAAAATAACTTTTTAACTGCAATAGATATAAAACGTGAAGAAATAAATGAAATCTATTGGGGTTATAAAGTATCTTATTCTAATTCATTATATGAGATCTTGACAAAGTATCCGAAATCTAATATTATACTTACATCTAGATTTTCCAGATTATTTTAAAAACGATTCTCCTTTTTCTAATAATTTAAAAAAAAATGGCATGTTTAATAATAATTCTATTTTGATAGTTTTTGGCTCACCAAAATTTGGTCTAAAAGAAATTTTTAGCAGAGAAAAGATAAACATTTCAAATTATAACTCTTTTAATTTTTTTCCTTATCAGGGTACTCAGACTGTAAGATTAGAAGAATCTATCTTTGGTGTGTTATCAATAATAAATCATTTTATTCATTCCTAATTTTTTTAATCTATACTTTTTATAGTTATAAACTTATTAATGGGTTTTGGAATTTTTTTTATATATATGGGTCATAGAAAGTATAGCGCACCAAGAAGAGGAAGTATTGCTTTTCGTCCTAGGGCCAGAGCTAAAAGTTTGGAAGCTCGAATAAGAACCTGGACGGAAGGACCTAATAAGGAGAATCCTGGACTTGTTGGTTTTGCTGGATTTAAAGTTGGCCAAATCCAAGTAATGACAATAGACGATAAAGAAAAAACTCCAAATTACGGTAAACCATTAATGAATCATTCTACTGTTATTTCCTTACCACCATTAAAAATTGTTGGAATCAGAGGTTATTCTGAAGACGGGTATGGTAAACATGCAATTTTTGATGTTTATTCTAAAGATTCTATAAAAAATCTTTCACCAAAATTCAAAACTAAATATTCAGAGGAGGGATTAAAGAAAGCAGAATCAAACTTGGCAAATACTAAGCATTTAATGGCAGTTGTTGCAGTATTCCCACACAAGATAGGTATTCCACAAAAAACTCCTTTTGTTTTTGAAATATCTGTATCAGGAAAAGACATTCAAACTAAATTTGAATTCTTAAAATCAAAACTGGGTCAAGAGGTTCGTGCACAAGATGTTTTTAAAATAGGCCAGAATATTGATGTGCATGGAATAACAAGAGGTAAAGGAGTTGAAGGGCCAGTTACTAGATTTGGAATAAAAAGAAAACAGCATAAATCAAGGAAAAGTGTCAGAGCAGTTGGAACCCTTGGTCCAATATCACCAGCAGTAGTTATGTATACTGTTGCAAGGCAAGGTCAAAGAGGATTTCACCAAAGAACTGAATACAATAAGAGAATACTGATGATGTCAAATTCTGAAAAGACCGATGTCACCAATATCAATCCTAAAGGTGGATTCAAGCACTATGGATTAGTGGATGGAGACTATATGATAGTCAGAGGTACCATCCCGGGAGTTCCAAAAAGACTGATTAAACTACGACAACCTATTCGTAGTAAACCTTCGAAAACTGCAGAGCCGAAAATATTAGAGGTGATAGTTTAAATGAATACAAAAGTATTTGATTTGCAAGGAGCAGAACTTTCCACTATTGAACTTCCTCCAGTTTTCAATTTTCCATACCGTCCTGAAGTAATAAAAAAAGTATATGTTAATTTGGATTCTCATCATTATCAAAAACAAGGTAGATACCCAGCAGCTGGAGAAATAGTAAGTGCTGAGTCGAGAAATACTGGTTTGGGTATTGCCAGATTGGCCCGAGCAAAAGGAGAAGGATTTTCACGTGCCGGACAAGCTGCAGGAGTTGCAGGAGTAAGAAAAGGCAGATTAGCACATCCTCCTGAATCTTGGAAGGTAATTTATAAAAAAATCAATAAAAAAGAAAAAATGCTTGCATTGTATTCGTCAATATCTTCTACTGCTATTGGTGATCTGGCAAAAAAAAGAGGTCATATTATTGATGATGTTAAATCTTTTCCTTTAGTTGTTATTAATGAACTTGAAAATATCCAAAAAACAAAGGAATTGTATCAAGTTTTAAAAGCATTAGGCATAAAAGAAGATTTGATTCGTGTAGAGCAATCAATCAAAAAAAGAACTGGTAAATCTAGAAGGAGAGGAAGATCAAACAGGGTAGGGAAAAGTGCTATTATTGTTGTAGGCAAGAATGATTCTCAACTGTTAAATTTGAATGATTCGATTCCTGGTATCACTATTAAATATGTTAAAAATTTGAGTGTATTAGATTTCGCACCTGGATCAAAACCTATTAGATTAGCTATTTTTACGCAAGGTGCAATAGATATATTAAACGAATTACATCTTCCTTCAAATATGCTATTGGAGAAGTGATTATTATGAGTGAATTTATAGATAATAAAAATATTAAAATTAATGCTGAAATAGCAAGTAAAATAATTATTCAGCCATATGTGACCGAAAAAACATTCAATATAATTGAAAAAGAAAATAAATTAAGTTTTATTGTTCACAGTAAGGCTAATAAAAAGCAAATAATTGAATCAATGAAAGTAATTTATGAATCGGATGTAAAGTGAAGTAAATACATTTAATACCATTAGAGGTAAAAAGGCTATTATGAAATTTAAAAATACAGATGGTGCTAGAAATCTGGCAACTAACTTAGGTTTGGTGTAACAAATTGCATGTTATTTTTACAAACAAATCTAGAAATTGGATTATTATTGGAGGTTATAAGTAATGGTTCGAGAATTTAAATTCAAGGGATATTCTGCCGATCAAATTCAAAAAATTTCAATAGAATCCTTAATGCCTTTATTAAACTCTCGACAGAGGCGATCTTTAGATAAACGACTATCATCTTATATGAGTGATGAAAAAAGGAAATTTAGAGAAGAATTAAAACTGTCAAGAGAAGGCAAGTCAACAAATCCATTGAAAACTCATCTTAGGGATATGATAATTTTACCAGATATGATTGGATTAAATGTTCTAGTTCACAATGGAAAAGAGTTTGTCCCTTTTACAATCAAACCAGAAATGGTTGGACATTATCTTGGAGAATATTCTATTACAAATAAAAGGGTTCAGCACGGGTCACCTGGTGTCGGTTCATCACGTTCTAGTCTCTATGTTCCATTAAAGTGATATAAATGCCAAATTACTCTTATTCTTTTGAAAAATACGAAAAATCTAGACATGTAAGATCAGCATTACGGGATAAATCCATTTCTCATAAACATTCTCGTGAAATTGCATTAGCAATAAAAGGAAAAAGCATTGAAAAAGCCCGAGAATTTCTTGAAAATGTATTGTCTAAAAAAATAGCTGTTCCTTACAGACGATATCATAATGAAGTAGCACATCGTTCAAACATTCGGGATGGTTTTTGTTCAGGACGATTTCCAAACAAAGCAACAAGTGAGTTTTTAAAACTACTTGATAATTTAGAATCCAATGCTGAGTATAAAGGGATGGATCTAGATAGATTAAAAATTATTTCAGTTGTTGTTCACAAGGCAACAAAATTAAAAAGGTTTACTCCTAGAGCAATGGGAAGGGCTAGTCCCAAATTTGATACATTGGTTCATGTAGAAATGATCGCAATGGAGGGGAGGACATCTTAAATGAATGCGATAAAAAATGTTGTGAACAATAATTATAGAAATATGGAACTTGATGAATTTTTAAAGGAGGAATTAAAGGATGCAGGATATGGAGGCGTCGATATTCAAAAATCCCCGCTAGGTACAAGACTGACCTTATATGTGACAAGACCTGGTCTAGTAATTGGAAGGAAAGGAAGCGGAATCAAAGACCTTACATCAAAATTGGAAATAAAATATGGTTTAACAAATCCTCAAATTTCAGTAGTCGAATTAGAAATACCTGAATTAAATCCAAAAATAATGTGTAATAGGATTGCTCAATTAATAGAAAGAGGAACTGCATTCAGAAGAGCAGCGTTGTGGACAGTTAACACTATAAAAAATGCAGGTGCCTTGGGTGTAGAAGTTACTATTTCTGGGAAACTACGAAGTGAAAGAGCTCATTTTGAAAAACATTCAGCAGGTGTAATACCAAAAAGTGGAAACATGGCAGATAGAGTAGTAAAGGAAGGGATTACTCATGTTTTGACTAAAATGGGCATCATGGGAATAAGATTGAAAATTGCAATAAAAGGTGCTGTTCCACCCGAATTTGAATTAGTAAGCAATTTTAATGAATCTTTGTCAGTTGAAAATTCTAAACTGACTAATGAATGATAATAATTTGCAGGAATCTGAAAATAATGCTAATTCAGTAGTACCTAAAGAAAATGTTGAAAAGGTGCAAGTTAGAGAGGAGGCAAAATAATAATATGGCAAGAAACAAAATCAAAACAATAAGAGAATTTAATGACAATGACCTCAAAGAAAAACTTGAAGATATAAAGGCTGATTTAGCTAAATTGCGTTCAGAAGGTGCCAAGGGTACATTGAAGAAAGAGACTGGAGTTATCCGATGGAAACGTAGAGATATAGCCAGAATGTTGACAGTATTGAATGAACGAAAAGGAGCGAAAAAATAGTGGTAATTTATAAATCTAGAGAATTTCAAGTAAATGATATTCTTGGAAAAAAAATTAAAATTGTGTCGGGTTCAAATAAATTTAATATTAATAAAACTGGTATAATTGTTAATGAAACAAAAAATATGATTTACTTATTACAAGAGAAATCTGATTTAGAAATTAAAAAAATTCCTAAAAAAGAAATTGGTGTTTATAAAGTTATTTCAGGAAGCGGAGAATACTTTATAAATGGAAAAACATTGTTAGGTAGACCAGAGGAAAAAATTTCAAAAATTAAGTGAGTAATATGGCTAAAAATATTGGTATACAAGTTAAAACTCCTAAAAGAACCTGTTCAAACAAAATTTGTCCATTCTGTGGATCACTCTCACTTAGAGGCAAATTAGTTTCAGGAACAATTGTAAGTCACAAAGCTAAAAATATGGTTGTGGTAGAACGCGAATATTCTCGTTTTGTTAGTAAATATAAACGATATGAAAGGAGTCAATCAAGAATACATGCTTTTATTTCCGATTGTATTGATGCATCAGAAGGTAATAAGGTGAAAATAGCAGAGTGCAGACCATTATCAAAAACAATTTCGTTTGCAGTAGTGGAGGTCAATGAATAAAGATGGCTTCTAAATCAAGAGCTGTTTCTTCCCGTGGGGTTGCAGAATTTCGACCTTACGTAACACGGTCCCTTCCATTATATGCAAATTTAGTTTGTGCTGATAATACGGGTGCAAAAATATTGCAAATTGCACAGGTTACTCGAATTAAAGGTCGTCATTCCAGATTACCGTCAGCTGCTGTAGGTGACTTTGTTACAGTGACTGTTAAAAAAGGACCTGCTGAGTTGAGGAAACAAATATTCGGCGCAGTAGTTGTTAGACAGAAATATGCTATTCGTAGGTTAAATGGTGTAAGAGTTTCTTTTGAAGATAACGCTGCTGTACTGGTAACAAAAGAGGGTGAAATTAAAGGCACTGATATAAAAGGTCCAGTAGCTGTAGAGGCTGCTGAAAAATGGCCTAGAATAGCTAATTTAGCTTCAATGATTATATAGTGATATTTATGGGAATACAAAAAGAGTCAAGAAGAAAAAATACATCAGTTTGTTCTAATCTTTCTAACGATCTAAAAAAACAGTATAATAAAAGAAGTACTACTGTGATAAAAGGCGACACTGTTAAGATAATGAGAGGAGAATATAAGGGAGTAGAAGGCAAGGTTGAAAAAATCAATACTGGTAAAGGAAAATTAAGCATTGAAGGTGTACAGAGAGAAAAAATTAAAGGTGGGCAAGTAAAAGTACAAATTCATGCTTCTAATGTAATACTCTCCTCCTTAAAACTAGATGACAATTATAGAAAAAATAAAATAGAAAATAAGGAACAAATTAATAAATCAAAGGATAAAAGTAAACAGAACACAGAAAAAAAAGTGAGGGTTGGTAGTGAATAATAAATGACTAGAAAAAGTGGAAGTACAAAATTAAAAAGACAAATGGCACCAAATTTCTGGCAAATAAAAAGGAAAGGATTTCCATTTGCTTTGTCTGTAAATCCTGGGCCTTATGCAAAAGATGTATGTTATCCAATGGGTATATTATTGCGGGATGTTTTACATCTATGTAGTAATCTACATGAAGCTAAAAAGATAATGAATTCTGGGCAAATAAAGGTAGATGGAATTATTAGGAGAGATGTTCATTTTGGTGTCGGTATTATGGATATTATTGAGGTTGTTCCTAGTGGTGAGTCATTTAGATTAATCCCTAAAGATTTAAAAATATTGGTTCCTGTCAAAACAAAAGAAAAAGGAGTAAAATTGTTGAAGATAACCAGTAAGGTAACAATTAAAGGCAGTAGAATTCAATATGGTTTTCATGATGGTAAAACATTGATTTCGGAAGACAAGCAGATGAAAGTTGGAGATGTTTGTTTGGTAAAATTACCTAAAATTCAAATCGAGGATCATATTAAATTTGATGTTGGATGCACAGTTTTAGTAACCCAAGGAGAAAATGCAGGGAGAATAGGAAAAATTGATGAAATTAAAAATGGAATGTTTTCGTTACCAAAGAGAACGGTAGTAAACTTGGATAATAGATCTATTGAATTACCTGTAGATATTGTTATGCCTGTTGGAAATGAAACACCTATTCTGGAGGTTTTTAATTAATGAGTAATGAAATGGATAATCCTATGAAAGAAATTTCTTTATTTAAAGTTGTTATAAATATTGGAGTTGGTAAAGCAGGAGAGCCACTGGAACGTGCAAAGAATGCATTAACTGAATTGACTGGACATACGCCTAGTGTACAAGGAGCTAAGAAAAGTGTTAGAGATTTTAATATTCACAAAGGTGAACCTATAGGCACAATGGTAACTTTGCGACGGGATGAAGCCATAAACTTTTTAAGACGTATTATGGAAGCAAAAAAGAATGTGATTAAATCTTCATCTTTTGATAATAATGGTAATTTGTCGCTTGGGATACATGACCATATTGATATTCCTGGAACAAAGTACAATCCTGATATTGGAATATTTGGAATGGATATTTGTTCTTCTTTGACAAGACCTGGGTATAGAATATCAAAGAAGAGAAATCCTACAAAAATAGGAAAAAAGCATAAAATTACAAAAGACGAAGCAATAAATTTTTTCAAGAGTAAATTTGGAGTTGAAGTAGTATAAAAATTAAAATTAGAGATTATGAGCTTAACAGGAAGAAAAAAGTTGCTCATGGTAAAGGAACAAGATGGTGTAAAAGATGCGGTTCATTTAGTGGGCTTATATGCGCATATAATCTTATGTTATGCAGAAGATGTTTTAGAGAAGTCGCAAATTCATTGGGATTTAGGAAGTATGAGTAGGTGATTATTATTGCCAGCATTGAATGTTATATCTAATCTATTTACAACATTATATAATAATGAAATGAGAAGAAAACGAGAATGTATTATTTTGCCTGCATCAAAATTTGCTAGCGAAGTTTTGAGAATAATGCAAAAATATCGATATATAGGTGAATTTGAACAGGTTGACGATGGACGAACAGGTAAATTCCGAATCCAGTTATTGGCTAAGATAAATAAGTGTGGAATAATTACACCAAGATTTAGTGTAAAAAAAGATAATTATCTAGTTTGGGAACGTCAATTCTTGCCTTCATATAATATGGGTATTTTGATAGTCTCAACTAGTAAAGGTATCATGTCTCACCATGAAGCCCAAGATGGAAATTTAGGAGGTGCTTTAATAGGTTATGTCTATTAAACCAGAATTTTATATAAATGAAATTATAATACCTTCAGACGTTTCTATTACTAAACAAGAGCACTTGATAACAACAAAAGGTTCATTTGGATCTGTTCAAAAGGACTTTACCAAAATGCCTGCTACTATAGATTTTCAGGACGAAAAAATCATTATAAAATCACAAGGAAATAGAAAAAAGGATTTTGCATTAGTAAATACCCTTCAAAGTGTTATTAATAATATGATAAAAGGCTCTAGTAAAGGATTTACTTACAAATTAAAAATAGTTTTTGCACATTTTCCTATAACTGTAAAAATCAAAGGTAGAGAAGTATCTGTTGAAAATTTCTTTGGAGAAAGATCTGCAAGAACTTCTAAAATTGTAGGCGTTGATACAAAAGTTACCGTACAAGGTGAAGATATATTAGTAACAGGACCAAATATCGAAAATGTCTCTCAAACTGCAGCTAATCTTGAATTAGCAACGAGAATAAAAAATAAAGATTCAAGAGTGTTTCTTGATGGAGTATATATATATTCTAAAGAATAACATAATTCTTTTAATATTTTTTTCTAAATTTTATACGATTTATCTATTTAATTATTGTAAGGTAAAATTTAAATATTAAAAACTTTTTTTTAAAAAAACATAACATTTAATTATTCTTTTATTTTTTTATAAACTAGTGCCGCTGTAGCTCAGCTTGGTAGAGCAAATCCATAATTTATAATTGTGGAGCTTAACTGGCTGTTAACCAGTAGGTCATCAGTTCGAGTCTGATCAGCGGCGCTTTATATTGAAAAATTAAAATTTAATTATATCTAATGAAATTGCATCAGATAATAGAAAGAAATGTCTGTTTCCAACTATAAAATTATTTCTTATATCACTTCTAGGGACCCATCTATTAGATGATGTAAATAGTCTTTCTTTTTTCATTCTTTTTTCCAAATCTTCTATGTCCAATTCCTTTTCTTCAATTTCGTCAGTTTCTAAATTTTGAATTATTAATAGAATTTTATCTATTAGGATTCTATCACCATATTTAGAATAATCCCGAGTATTTTCGTTAACTTCTATAACTTTGATTTTCAATTGTTTTTTATGGAATGCATCTCTACTTATCAACTCTCTATCGCTAAGATAACCTTCATAATCCATATTATTTTAGAACATTAAACTTGTTAATAATTATTCTATTTTTTTAATTAGATTTGTTAAATACTATTGATATCTTATTATTAATCACTTTTATTATATCTATCTCTATTGAATCATTTATTCTAATACTTTTATTTGCGGTTCCTATTATTCTTATTCCTGAGAAATCTCCAATCCCGAAAAAATTTGCTTCATTTGTTATATGAGAATATGATATTTCTAAAAGAATACCTATATTCTTTATTTTTTTTAATTTAGTTTTACTAAAACATTCTTTGCAATAAATACTTGGAGGCCAATTATACTTTTTGCACTCTTTGCAAAAAGTACTTACGAATAATCCATCTTCGATTTTTTTAAATATTGTTTCTTTTAGATTCATTTTTCTACTATTATGATTGTTGTTGATGTACCTGCAGCTGCCATGTTATGAATTAACCCTCTGGAACAGTTTTTTATTTGTCTCCCGTTAGGTGCCTTTTCTTGCAATTGAAGAATTATTTCATTGGTTTGATCTATACCTGTGGCTCCTATAGGATGTCCACAACCAAGCAGACCTCCTCGAGTATTGATATGAATATCATCTTGTTTGATGTAACTAGATCCTTTTCCTTTTTCGATAAAACCTATATCTTCATAGGCCAAAATTTCTAGAATTGAAAAAGCGTCATGAAGTTCTGCAATATCTATATCCGTTGGTTTTAATTTTGCTTGCTGAAAAGCTTCTTTTGAAGCAATTTTGGTGGATTCAATTGACCGTAAATCATATGAAATATTTGCAAAACTTGCACCTTGATTATTTTGTGAAATTCCTTTTATCCATATAGGAATTTCTGATTTTTTTGCAAATTTTTCAGATACCAATAAAAGTGAGGAAGCTCCTTCACAAGGACTACAGCAATCCAATAATTTTAGAGGTTCAACAATTTTTTTAGAGTTCATGATATCTGCAAACTTAAATTTTTTTTTATAAAACAATGCATTAGGGTTTTTATTTGCATTTTTGTGATTTTTTTCAGAAATTAAAGCCAAATCCTCTTCAGATGTATTGAAATTTCTAAAATGAGTTTTTGCAAATAGTGCTGCCCAATGGATTGGTGAATCATAGATTCCTCTTGTGATATCCCAAATGAGTTTATTTCCAGGACTATCTTGTTTTTCAATACCTGTAACGATTACTGCATTACATAAACCTGAAGAAATTAAGGAATAAGCTAAAAGAATTGCACTAGTTCCAGAATTGCATAAATTCTCTATCCTAGTTGATATTTTGGGATTCAAGTTAACCATTTCTGATATGATGTTGCCCAAATATTGTTCATTAGAACATGTAGAAACAATTAAACCATCTATTTCATGTTTTTCTATTTTTGTTCTTTTTAAAAGATTTATTATTGTTCTGCATGCTAACTCTGAAATAGACTGATCTGATGATTTTTGAAATCCTATGGTATATCCTGAATCTATCGCCACTCTCATAATTCTAAAAAGTCCTTATAATTTAATTCTCCATTTTTATCTTTTATCGGATTTACTTGTAATATTGGTGAATCAATTCCAGTATTTCTAAATCGTTTAACTTGATTAATACAATCATTAACTGAACCGTAAACTACAAGGTCATCCAACATTTTTGTTGTTATATTCTCTATTGATCTTTTCAAGCCGTGATTATGGTATTCTTTATAAATTTTTTCTACTTCTGGTTTAAACTCTGTGTTTAAAAGAAAATTATAATAAACTTTTCCTACAGATATGTAAAAAGCTAGGGTTTTTGCTGCTCTTTCTTTTGCTTTTTGGGGTTCTTTATTTGATATCGATGTTATCAAAACTAGTGATGTATTAATTTTGAATTTATTTTTAATAGTATGAAGTAAATTTTTAATTTCATTTATGGGTCTTAGATAAAGTAGCAATCCATCTGCATAGTCTATCCCAATTTGAATCATTTTTCTATTTACTGCTGCTATGTAAATGGGAATATCTAATCTTGACTTTTCTAAAATATTGAAATTTTTAATTTTTACTATTTTTCCATCATAATTTGTTTTTTCATGTGTTTTAAAAAGCATCCTTAAAGATTGTATATATTCTATCATTCTCATAATAGGATCATTATAATTAATCCCGTGAAGATTTTCTACAATTACTGCAGTACTTGCCCCTAAACCTAGTATCATCCTATTATTAGAAAGATTATCTATGGAGAGTGTGCCCATCGCAATTGTTGCAGGAGTTCGAGAATAAATATTTATGATGGATGTTCCTAAATTTATTCTTTTGGTAACTTGTGAGATTGCTCCTAGTAACGAAAATGCTTCCTTTCCCCAAGATTCAGGAACCCATATAGAATCTATATACTCGTTTTTATCAATATGTGAAGAAAATTTAAGAATATCTTTTGTATTTAATAGAGATCCTATACTGAATCCAATTTTAAATTTCATTTTAATTTTGTGAATAATTTCTAGCTAATTCTTTTGATGACTCTTCTATATCTTTATGAGAATCTATGGATTTCCAAAACGAATTTTCAAACTTTTTTGCTTTTAATTTTTGTTGATTTGCCATGGCAGGTAGAGCAGTTGTTTCTATATTCCCTTTTTCTGGCAAATAATTAAAAACCTCTTGATTAAAAAAGTATATTCCTGCATTTATCCATTTATTGGTGATGTTGGGTTTTTCTTCAAATCCTATTACATTTAGATGCTCATCAAAATCTACTATTCCATATGGACTCTTAAGTGGTACTACTGCTAAAGTATTATAATCATTTTTATTTGCTAAAATATTAAAATCTATATTAGTTAATATATCCCCATTTATCATAAAAAATCCATCTTTTTCATCTTTTAATAAACTATATGTATTTTTTAATGCCCCTCCTGTTCCAAGGGGTTCTTCTTCTACTGTATATGCTACTTTGACATTGAATCTATTACCGCTTGCAATATAATCTATAATTTGTTCTTTGAGATATCCTACACAAATTATTATCTCTCTGACATTATTCTTTGCTAAAAGCTTTATCTGCCAATCGATTATTGGTTTGCCTAGTATTTCAATCATTGGTTTAGGTCGATTGTCTGTAATAGGTTTTAATCTTTTTCCAAACCCTCCAGCTAAATATTACTCCTTTCAAACACTTTTAATATTATTTGATTAAATATATTTTTTCTTTTTTTTTATGATTAAAAATGATTCCTTATTGAGGTAATTTACATTCTTTTATTAATTTTTGAATACAACTAATATTATAGTAATACAACTAATATTATAGTAATACAACTAATATTATAGTAATACAACTAATATTATAGTAATACAACTAATATTATAGTAATACAACTAATATTATAGTAATACAACTAATATTATAGTAATACAACTAATATTATAGTAATACAACTAATATTATATATTTCAAAATTCGAATTTTGAAATATTTAAAAAATTAATTTTTGATAATTTTATCTAATGTTTCTATTAAATTTTTTATTTGAGATTTTTTATGTTCTGCAGAAATAGAAACTCTCAATCTAGCTTGATTTTTTTTTACTGTTGGATATCTAATAGCCTGAATAAAAAATCCTTTTTTTAAAAGTTTTAGGGAAATTTCCATAGCTTTTTTCTCTGACCCTATCAAAATTGGAATTATGGGGCTGAAACTTATTTTTTTTGTATTAGAAAAAGAATATTCTTCTAATATTTTATGAAAATAATCAATATTACTATATAATTTATTTTGATATTTCCCTTTTTTTACTATTTTCAAAGATATATTTGCAATGTCGCATAAAAATTCAGGAAGTGCTGAAGTAAAAATAAAAGGACGAGATTTGTTAATTATATATTTGCAAATTATATTCGAACTGCTAATATATCCACCAAAACATCCTAGACCTTTGCTTAAGCTGCTGATATGTACATCAATTTCTTGGTTTATGTTAAAAAACGCTGGTGTTCCAGAATAATTTTTTTTACTATTGCTACCTACTATAAAATCTCCGTGAGCATCATCTACTATTAGAATGCAATTGTTTTCTTTTGATATTTTTGATATTTCTTCTAAATTTGAAAAATCTCCATCCATGCTAAAAATTCCTTCTGTTATTATAATTTTTTTTTTAAAATTCGATTTTTTTACTAGTTCTTCTAAATTTGAAAAATCATTGTGTAGAAAGATTTCTACATTACTGTTTGAAAGCTTACATCCATCAATAATGCTGGCATGATTTAGTTCATCACTAAAAACTACTGTATCTTTATCGCCAAGTGCACTAAGAACGCCCAAATTTGCCATATATCCATTGGGAAAAACTAATGACGATTGAGTGTCGCGATGCAGGGATAGGTTTTTTTCAAGCCTTTCAATTTTAGATGAATTTCCTGAAATTAAACGTGAACTGCATTGAGATATTTGTAGTTGAACTAATTTAGGTAATCGTTTTAATATATTTTTATTTTTTGATAATCCCAAATAATCATTTGACGAAAAATTATTAATATTGTATTTTTTGTATTTTAGAGTAGAATCTTTCTGAATATCAAATGTTTTTATCTCTCTATAAAGATTATTGTTTTCTAATTCTTCTAATACTCTTTTATAAAAATTAATGTTATCTTGATTTAAGACCAATCTCTTTTATCATTTTAAGATCATCTGATGCTTTATTTCCTTTAGTGGTCAAGTACCCGCCAGTAATTATTCCATTTGCCCCAGCTTTTAATACAATTTTGTCATCTTTTTGAAGATGGATTTCTCTGCCACCTGCTATTTTTATAATTGTTTTTGGCATAATGAATCTGAAAGTAGCTATTACTTTAATTATTTCTTCAGGACCTATAGGATCAGAACCAAAAAGAGGTGTTCCTTCACGTCCTATTAGAATATTTATTGGAACTTCATCAGGTTCTATTGATTTCAAAGCAAATCCTAGTTCTATTCTTTGTTCAACAGTTTCCCCCATTCCAATTATTCCTCCGCTACATAGGTCCAAGCCTGCATCTTTAACAACTTTTGCAGTATTGATTCTATCTTGATAGGTATGAGTATTACATATTTTATTAAAAAAACTTTCAGCAGTTTCAAGATTATGATTATACCTTTTAACACCTAATTTTTTTAATGTTTTTGCCATATCTTTTGTCATGAATCCCAGAGAAGTATTGATATCGATATCTATTTTACTCTTAATCAATTCTATCGTTTTACAAATCTGCTTGAAATCTTCTTCGGGAGGAGATCTATATGCACAAACAATGCAAAAACTACTGGCACCTTCTTCTTTAGCTTTCTCTGCCTGCAGGAGTATATTTTGAGGAGGCAAAAGTGGATATTTGTTTATGTTGGTATTATTAAAAGATGATTGTGAACAAAATGAACAATCCTCTGGACATCTTCCAGATTTAGCATTTACCAATTTTTCTACATCGATGAAATCTCCATTAAATCCTTGTTATTCTGTTGGCACAGTCAGATAAAGTTGTTATATCATTTAGAATATTAAATTGGCATCTTCAAAGTTTATTTCGTTGCCATTTAAGACATCTTGCTTTAAATTTTCTATAAATTTATCATCCAAATAATGTTGTTGACATCATCATTTCCATTTACATTTTAAGGGAGGAAGGCAACATTTTGTATCTAAATAAACTATTTTATTTATTCTTATATATAATAATTGATATTTATTTAGAAAAATTTTTAATGAAATATTGTTTACCTAATATTATTTTTTAATCTAGACTCTATACATTATAATTACAATAAGTTATTTGTATTGTCTATCTATACTAAATATAGAAATTTTGTTAGTGATTTGATATGCTAACTTAAATTTACGTGGCAGGTGATAAAGCAGTAAATCAGCAATAAGGAGGATTAACTGGATTTCATATATAATAAGGTGTGATAGGATCGATGGCTCTATTCATTTAACCAAAAAAATCTATAGATAGATGACGTCATATCTCTTTTTATGAATGCAAGAAACAGAACACCTTCAGAATATATTTGATATGGATTATATTTGTACTTTTCTTGGTTTGTCATTTAGAAATGCTGCAAAAGCTTTGAAAGGGTTTATTAAAATAAGTTATGTTTTAATCTGGAAGTGGTACAAAAGTACAAACCAAAGAAAATATTTCCAAAGAAGAAAAGGAAAATTGATGTATTTATTATAGATGAAATTTCGATTAAGGTTGGCTATGAATATGTCTGGCTATGGGGAATTATTGAGCCAAAAGATAAAGAAATCTATCTTCCATATGAAATCACGGCCGTCTTGCTTTCAAATATTATCGTAATTGCAACTTTATTAATTTGCAATTTCTCAATATATCAAAATTCTATTTATATATGAGTATAGAAAAAGGCCCCTGCTAACTTAACAGTTTTGTAAAAAACTGACTACTCACTAATGTAAATTGATTATGCTCGTTTAGATTTTTTAATATTTATAATTTTCAAGATACTACAAAAAAGATGACATTAATTTTATTGCTGAAAACAAGCAGCATTAGTTTACAAGCAGGAATTATCCATGTGTTTACACAACTCTTAACCCATTATGCGTTTATTGTATTTATTAATGAAAAGATTAAACCACTTCTTTATGTATTTCAATGTATATTTCTTTTTTCTAAATGGAAAATAATTATCTAATCCTTTGGTTCTGTCTTTGATGTATTAAATTGATCTTTTTATCTGGCTTTTCTCTAAAGAAAAATGAAGATGATATTCAAAATTTAAGAATCTATATGCTTGCGATGGATAACAGGTCCATTCACCGTCTATTGAAACTAGATGCTTGCCATATATGTTTACCACTGATGCAATAAACCGCACTACTGCGAACATTGTTCTTTCAAATGATATGTCAATATGATAAAGGATTTGTCTAAGCTTCGGTTCTATATCTACCCATCAGAGCCGCACTCGTCCTTAAGAATCCATCTTTATCAGCTATTTATCTATTATAAACAAAGGCTCTGTTAACTTAAGAAAACGATATAGACTGAAGACGTTCTATTTCAGTTATGCCTAATAAAAGAAACAGAACATCTTTCAGAATGTATTGGCTATGGGCTTTATTTGTATTTTCTTGGTCTGTCCACTAGAAACGTTCCCAAAGCATTATCTTTTTTACACATAGTCAAGAGAAGCCATCATGTATCAATCTGGAAGTGGATCCAGACATATAAGCCACTAAAACTATCATCTAAAAGAAGAAAGATATCTGAATTTGTAGTTGATGAAACAATGATTCAAGTTGGTTCAAGAATTACTATGGCTATGGGCTGCAATAACAGAGCCTAAAAATAGGTCAATCCTCGCACTATCTATATCCAAGGAAAGAAATATGTTTGTTGCAGAGCGCTTTCTGTTGACATTGGTTAAATATCATGGAAAACATCTAGTTTCTACAGATGGTGGCACATGGTATCCACAAGCATGTAGATTCTTAAAACTATCTCATCATATCCATTCCCCATTAGAGAAAAGTCTCATTGAGAGAATCATCCAATACATCAAGGATAGAACCGAAGGTTTTGATGACTACTTTCCATGCAAGAAAGAAAATTGCAATCTAAATCATGTTAAAAACTGGTTGAACCTGTTTGTATTCATGTATAACAAGAATATAATAAACGCTTAAGTTAACAGGGCCTCTAAAACATATATTTTCTTTGATAATATCTTTTGTGGTTTGAACTTTTGACTCTATCAATTCCACATGGAAACGTGAATTCGTTTGATAAAACAAGAAGATAGTCTTTCAACTGCTTTTTATCTTAAGGATAAACCTGAAGAATAAAAATATAGAGCATAAACAACAAATTATAAGTTTTTTGTTAAATGAACAGAGCCTGTATTTTAAAATGGCACTTTAAACTTGAATAACAAGAAATTTTTTATAAAACAGATAAAGATTTTCATATCAATTTAGGCTATATCCTATTTTTATGATAATTGAAAAAATCTTTGGATAATGAATAAAAGTTATGTTAAAAGTTTATTTAAAAATAAAGAAAAGATGATTATAAAGATAACGTTATTATATTGTATCATAATATGTATATTAGTATTACATATTCGATATCTTTTATGATATATAAATTGTTTTTATCATATTGAAAATTGTGTGATGCTTAATTTTTTTATTACCAAATCTATTTTTGGTATTTCAAAATTCGAATTTTGAAATATATTAATATTGGCAATATCCAATTAGTATGTTAGTTCTAAAGTTAACATATTATTATCTATTGCAATAGTAAGTAAATAGGTTCAGCCACAGCTTTACTTATTTTAAGTTACAATTTTTCTTTCTGTAGGGAAAACAATCATCAAATTATTTGATATATGTATAAATAGTTCTTTCTGTATAATACTTTTTTCATATAACAGAGAGAATGAATATGATATCTCAGTTTACGAAACATGCATACTTTTTAGGCTTTTTTTACCTTAGAGGTTTGCGATCACAATATATCATATTTTGCAGTTATAAGATAGTAATAAAATGATATAATATAACTGGCTAAATGTATATTTTGATATATAATTATCGTTATTTCATATAACAATACATTTTGTAAATGAAACCCATAAATAAAAAACTTATATAGATCAAATTGATATGTGAATCAATGTCATCAAATGAAAGATTGATTTGTGGTACAAGGGCAATGAAAAATGCAGAACATTTAAAGAATATAGATCCTAATCTATCTTCAGACACAATAACAACTGCAATTCCAATGGAAACATTACGAAAACTACACACAATAGATAATCCACTTGAGGTTATACAAAACAAAGAAATTGCGAGTTTGGTATCAAAAAATAAACCTCCAATACCAGAAGATAAGATCTTAGGACCACTATTTAATGGAACTTTACGTTTTGTTAAATTCACATTTAAAAATATAGGTAGAAGCGGTAATTTATCTATAAGTGATACAGATATGCAAACTATAATAGATTATGCAAGCCGTGCCATTAAACCATTATCACAGTATATATCACAATATGGATCAAGTCTTATCGACATTTCAAAACAGATAATTAATTTTGATGCTGATTTGGGAGGTAGAAATACATTTAACAGGGATATTCTGGATGGATGGATTGATCAGATAGCCCAAACAAATAATTTACGAGATGATTCATGTGTTATGGTTTTGACTCCACCAGGTGTTGAAAACATTAGTGGTACTGGTAGAATATTGGGATATCATTGGATAAGTACAAGAAATGGAATTCCTTATTGTTATTGCAGAGTAAGAGGTTCTAACTTGACATTGGATGATAAACAAAATGTTTATGCAGAAACTCTAACGCATGAGGTTGCCGAAATGGCAGTTGATCCTAATCCACGTCAACGTATCAGAAATCCAGAAGTCTGTGATGCTTGTGCTGGAAATTGTAATAATAATTGGGTAGCATATTTTGATAACAATAACAAATTTCTTGGAGCTAGTCAGGATTCCCCCGATAGAGGAAATCCGTTTCCTGGTTATGCATACTTTACAGCAACTGTAGTAGGGACTAATTTTCAACTAGGAGGTAGCGAGTCATGCTTAGTACGTGATGAAGATAAACAAATTGCTTGTGCCTATGATCCTGCCAGCCCACCTTCATCTTCAGCACACTAAAATATAGATATAGACATAACTTCAGCTGATCATGAAATTACTTTTTTAATTTTATTATTTTTTATTAATAATTTGTTTCAACAATATATATAAATAGTCATAATATAATTGATTTGTTAAGGATATGGTATAATTTTAACGAGTTATTAAAAACTAGATAAAGAGAAAAATAAGATTTATCACTAATCTCAGTTTTTAGATGTCTCGTGTTAATATGAAATTCTATTATAAATAATTCATATTGAATCCATAAATAATAATACAAAAAATATACATCATGTAATTAAAGTATATCCTGCTATAGCACTAACTCCAATTAGAAATAATTATGATTATGAAAGTCTTCAAATAGATAAAATATACAAATACACTTCTACATATACTTCAGATTGACATCCTTTTCTTTAATTGGATACATCTCTCTTTTTATCAATGAAATATTCTTTTTGAATATATATTTGCATCCAATTTCATATAGACATTGATTTCTTTTTATAAATAAAAAAAATCTTCAGTAGTTTTTCTTGGTGATGGTCTTAGTGAAATGAACTTATAAAAGGCATTATAAAGGTTTTTATCTTATACATTTACGAATAAATTGACATAGTAATGATATATTTTTTCTGGACATAGGAACAGAAAATTATTTTTTATAACGAGAAAATATAAAATATATTTTAAAAATGTGGGATTAGTTCGGGTGTTGAATCGATAAATGCCATGGGCAAGTTCTGATTTCAAATTTAAAGACAAGTCTTTTGATTCCATCTTCTTGAACCAAATGTAATTGTACATCTTTCAAAGTAGCACTTCGTATATCAGGAGAAACATCACCAGGACATATTGTTTGAGACATTTTATCGGTAATAGGCGGCAGATTATTACTAAATATTATTTTTCCACCAGATGGGTCTATACGTATATTCTCTCCTTGGGCAGGCCCTGAGATCAAGGCTGGTTCTATTTTACCATTGGTAGCTTGATTAAAGCATATTAAATTGTCAGAAGTAATACCGGATGTTGTTAAATAGGCATTTATAGGTTCATTATCAAATCCAGAAGCTATAAATCTAATGGTAATACTAAGCATTATTGCATTTTCTTTTTGTGTCATCGTTTTACTTATTATTTGAGGTGATTGAATAAAATAAGGATCTTTTGCCAATGCATAATTAATTATATATGAACAGGATAACATAATTATTAAAATAGAAAATAAAATTAATTGTATTTTTTCCTTTGATTTAAACATATATTAATATCTGTTTGAAGATTTGTTTATTTAAAGATACATCATTTGCATTATATTCAATAATAACTATTTTTTTTGGATCAGATGTTAGTTAATTCGTCTTAATAAACAGCACATATTGTAATTATACAAGATCGAGCATAAAAAGCGAATATCGTAACAATGAATATAATTTACAACTGTTCAATAAACGACCGTTTTTTAGACCGTCTATAAAGTAACCCTATTTTTTTACCTTTGATTTTGATATTTTTATTCAATAGAGTATAAAAAGGGCAAGAACCTTTTTTGAACAGTTTGTTAACAATATTTGATCTTTAGCAAAATAAATATAGAAAATTTAACAATAATATGAAATATGCTTTTGCATACCTGCGGGTAAGTACAGAAGAGCAGACCGTATTAAACCAAAGATTGGCCATGCAAAAGTGGGCATCGGATCATGATTTTCAGATATTAGAATATTTTGAGGATTCTGCAATTAGTGGCAAGATTCCTGCGGTAAAGAGAAAAGGTTTTGTTGATATGCTCAATCTTGTAAGAAATGAATCAGTTGATGCGATATTAATATATGAATTATCAAGGGTTGGACGCACTTTTTGGGATACTCTGGATGCGATAAAGGCTATTGAAGCATTTGCTCCTTTAATATCGTGCTCTCCAAGGGAGTCTTTTTTACAGATGACAGAGCCAAGTGTAAGAAAACTCATGATAGGAATTTTAACATGGGTTGCCGAAAGAGAGCGTGAAATGCTGGTTCAGAGAACAAAAGATGGTATTTCCAGAGCCAAATCAGTTGGAAAAATAATTGGTAGACCAAAAAAGGAATTGGATAAAGATAATCTCATAAGACTACTTGCGCAGAATAAATCGCGAGTAAAAATTGCAAGGGATCTAGGGATATCAAAGGCAACACTCTATAAAGAGTTGCGAGTTTTATATCATCAGACTGCCGCTGTTACCACAACTGCCACTATCAATAACAATACCATAAAAAAAGAATTGCAGACATAAAATATGGAGAAACCTATAAAAAGGATGAATTTTTATAAAGCGAGTGCGTATATAGACTATGTTCAAAATTTTAATTACTGTTACATTAGTTCTAATTTTAACAACTTCAATTTATTCACAAGCAGCAGATGCTAAATTCGGCGGTGGTTTTAGAGGTGGCGGTTTTGGTGGATTGGGCGGTGGAGGAGGAGGCGTTGGTAAAAGCTTTAGTTCCAATTCGGTTCCACTGGGAGCAGGCACGGGTAAGACGTTTACAACCGGCCCTTCAGGTAAAGTAACACCACAAGAAACACCAAAACAGTCAACACCACCACCATCTTCATCGGGTAGTAGTAGTAGTAGCAGCAGGTCCTCAGAGTAATTTCCAAGGGCAAGGAGGACCTCAATCTCAGTTTCAACAACAACCTCGCTCGGGCTTTTTTGGCGGAGGCTTTGGTGGGGGAATTGGGGGCTTTGGTAGCATGATAATGTCGTCGATTATGGGCAATATTATTGGTCAAGCTATGTTTGGATGGATGTTTCCGCACCCTACTGCAGCACCTGTGCCTGTTTCATCTCCAACACCAACACCAACAACAACCCAAGCACCGGCACATACGGGAGTTAATAGCACCACTACTAATAATTCGACACAACAATTTCCATATCAAGCTCAACAATTCAACTCCACTCAAATCAAATAAAAAAAGGGAATCGATCTTTTCATTTTTTCGTTCTGAATATCATTTAATTATTTTAAATAAAATAGTTTCCTTATTGTAAAATTAATATAAATAGTATTTATAATCAAAGAATGAAACAATTACCTTTATCAAAATAAATCTTGTTATGTATAAAAATTTTAATTTTTATAACGAAATATTAAATTCTAATTAAGAAAAGTTTTTACAAATAGGGAGGGAATAAAATAACAGGAGAATAATTTTAATCTTTATCTTATTTCTGATTAGATGAATTTGACATTAAACTTTATCTTCAATCATCTTGATGAGTTTAAATTGAACATCAATAATTTTGTCAAGGTCCTCTTGGTTAATTGCTAGTGGCGGAATAAACATCAATATGTTTCCAAGGGACCTTAAAAAAACACCCATTTTTAACGATTCTTTCATTACAAAGTAGTTTAATCTTTGTTATTATCTTTGAGAACATCAATTGGTTTTCCATTTTTTTCTAATTCTATTCCGGTTAAAAGACCTTTGTGACGAATATCTTTTATAATATTATAGCGTTCTATTTCCCTTAATCTTTTTGAAATATGTTTGCTATTTTCTCTGATTTGCTGTATCAAATTTTGTTGTTGATATGCTTCAATATTTGCTAAGGCGGTAGCACATCCTATGGGGTTTCCAGTAAATGTATGGCCATGATAAAATTGCTTATTTTCACTATATTCTCCAAGAAATGATTCATAGATTTTATTTGTGGTCAGGGTAACGGCTAGAGGGAAATAACCTGCCGTTAGGGCTTTGCCAAAACAGACGATATCAGGAGTAGAATCCTGTGCCATATATTCAATAATATTTCCTAGTCTGCCAAAACCAGTTGCAATTTCGTCCAAAATTAGTAGTACGTCATACTTTTGACAAATCTCTGCTATTCTTTTCTGATAGCCCGGAGGATAAATTATTACGCCGCCAGCAATTTGGGCACCGCTTTCCATTACAAATGCACAGCATTTCTTACTGTATTTTTTAAGATATATTTTCAGTTTTTTCGATACACTTCTCTATAAAATCTGTAGATTCTTTTTTTCTATCTTGTCCATTTATTTTGTAACTGTTGTTATATAAAGGACTTGGTGCCCTAAAAACTGGTGTTAACAGAGGTTTGTACGCTCCAAAATATTTTTTTATGTATCCAACAGACATTGTAGCAGCCGTGTCTCCATGGTATCCATTTTCAATAGAAATAAAACGATTTTTTTCAGGTTTACCTATATTAGCATAATATTGTAATGCCATTTTCAATGCAACTTCTATTGCTGTAGAACCATTATCAGAATAAAAGACTCTATCCATCCCTTTTGCTATTTTCAAAAGTTTTTCTGCAAGGTTCACTGAAGGTTCGTTTGCTAGACCGAAAAGTGTTGAATGTTGAATTGTCTTTATCTGTAGAATCATAGCATCTGTAACAGCATTTTGGCCATGACCCCAAACATTACACCACATACTCGCAATGCCATCTAAGTATTTGTTACCATCAGAATCTACAAGATAAAATCCATCTCCTTTTACTATTATTTTGTTGTTGTTCTGTTGCATCCAATCTTTCATCTGAGTATATGGATGCCACACAAATTGTTTGTCAACTTTATCTAATGATTTCATAGATACTAAACGATATATAATTTATTTATTTTATAAATATTAACTTATTTATTTGAATGTAATTTTATTACAATATTCTAATACTTTCAAAACTCGAGTTTTGAAATATAGTAGTACATAAATATTATTTAATATTTTATTATAAAATAAATTAAATATATTTTTTTAGAATTGACAAGATATTGTAAAATATTTTACTATTTACTAGTAAATAATACTATGAAATATAACAGTAAAAGATATCAATATTCATTTCTAGTATATAGTACTAATAATTATATTAATTTAAATTATGTATAAATTTTATTTTCTAATACCTATTGTCCGTTCCAAGAACGAAACCATTCAATTGACTTTTTATGTAATAAGTATTTTCTGCATATGCATTTTGAATTGTGCTTGCGAAATGAGTATTGATTAATCCAAAACCCCCAGACAAACCCAATAATAAAAACGAAGGAAATACTATTGAACTAGTTTTATTCATAAAGTTTAGTTTTAAGTAATAAATATAAACATTGTGATATTAATGATAAATTATACAAAAACATACGACTTTTTTAATTACTATAAAAATTAAATTATTTATCTAAAATAAACAAATTAAAAAAAATTAAAACTGGTCACTAATTCCTGTATGTGATAATGTAGTAGTTTTGTCGTTAGATGATGCGTTTGATAATGTTTTTGATTTGTTTATTCCTGTAGCATTATTCCCTGCTATCATTTGTTTGCCTGTATCTTTAATTATAATCGTGTTATTATCACCTATAGTTGTTTTATTTGTTATAACAGGTGCCTGAATAACTTTATTTTGAATTGGGTTAATGATATCTGTAGCACCTTGACTATATGATTTACTTTCAACAGTATCGTTGCTATAACCAGGTAAATTAAAATCCTGAATATTAGATGTATTTACATAAATAGGATTTTTAGTCAAATTCTCGTTATAAGATTTTATGGGTTCGGTGGAATTACTCAAGTTATTTACAGCGATTTCTTTGTAAGTTTGAGCATTAATGTCATTAGGATTTACTGCCAAGGCTTGGTCATAATAATTTATAGCTCCTGTGTGATTACCCAATTCATCTAAAGCAAAACCTTTGTAAACCAAGACAATTGTATTGTATGAATCTACTGCCAAGGCTTGGTCATAATAATTTATAGCTCCTGTGTGATTACCCAATTCATCTAAAGCAACGCCTTTGTTAGTCAAGCCAATGATATAACTGGGATTTATAGCCAAAGCTTTATCATAATAAGTTATAGCTCCTGTGTGATCACCTAACTTGTCCAGAGCAACACCTTTGCCAGTTAATGCATTTGTATAATTTGGGTTTATAGCCAGCGCCTTATCATAGAATTCTATAGCCTGACTATAATTACCCAAACTATCTTGAGCGGCCCCTTCATTATATAAATCATAAATGTTTGTCGTACCTTGCGCTAATACCGTAGGAAACTGAAGGAAACTAGATGTTATTATTGATAAAAAAAGAAGCAGCATTGATGTATATATCTTATATAGACTAAATCTAAATTCATAAACGGTAATACTTTTCAAATATGTCAAATTAAATATGTCCACTATTTAAGAAATTGCTTCAAACTATGTACGTTAAAATAAAAAAAATATTAAAAGAGATTTTACTTATCCTAGTTCTTTTACATCTTCATCATGTTTTCTATCTTAACTGCGGCAGATAATTTGGATTTGAATCAAGTTTAACAGTATTAAATTGCAGCAATCCATTTCTTAGAACAGTGACTAGTATGTTATCTCTTACATTTTTTTACTTTCAATATAGGCCAAAATCTCATGAAAATTTTGGATATCTTTATTGTCAACTTTTAGTATAATATCTCCACCCAATGTTATCTTTCTTTCCTGGTTGGCATGAAAGGTCGCCTAATACCGAATTATTCGGGAATCCGTGTTTTTCATGGAATTTTACGTCTTGATGAGAGGCAAATAACTGTTTATCTTCTACTTTTTCATGATTTTGGTCTACTTTTGCCTATTTCATCCGGCTATGAAAGGACAAATAATTGTGAAGTAAATAAGATACATTTTCCTTAATTTTTAAATATGGTACATCAAGCACCTATATCACAAATAATAAATTGTAATAAATTTTAGAAATATATTAACTTCTAGTAACATTTTACTTAAAAATTAATTAAGGTGTATTATCACCAATATCCAACTTTGATAAAGTCAAAATCTCAATTAACTTGGATTATGTCAACCATGTGCATTTCAGCTTTTTTTATTATTGGTATCGTATTCAGCGGCGGATATGGATGTACAGCACAAATGGCATCAGCGATTGAAGATGAAGAAAAAAACAGTAATGCAACTATGAATAATAATACTTCTAAAACTACTAATGCTTCTACACCTGTTCAGAATCAATTATCGGTTAAGGAGGAGGAAACATCCGGTGTTTACAAATGGATTAACGCTAGTAATGCAACTTCAGAAAATCCAACAATAAAGGCTTTCACAAATACCAATAACACTATAAATATTCAGAATCCTACAGATACAAAACATGAATTAATTATAGATACGGGTAAAGACGTGCTTCCATCAAGTGATGACATATCACCAGATAGTTCTGGACAAATATCATTTAATTTAAACATGCCTGGTACTTTCACATATCATTGTGCCTATCATCCTTATACAATGAAAGGAACATTAGAAGTAATCAATAAATAATTCCCCTTTTCCTTTTTTTAACAAACCTTTTATCATTACTTCGATTCTTGTCACTCTAGGAGAAACTCTACCGAAATGGAACAGACTATTATCCAATATGTTCTTTCACGTCTAAATTCCATAGGGATAAGTGATGTCTTTGGTGTTCCAGGTGACTATTCTTTTCCGATAAATCGTGAAATATGTGATGACAAGCGCTTTCGATGGATAGGAACATGTAATGAATTGAACGCTAGCTATGCTGCTGGCGGCTATGCAAGACTCAAAGGTTTAGCTGCACTTTGTACTACCCAAGGAGTGGGAGAATTGAGTGCGATCAATGGAATTGCTGGCGCATTTAGCGAACACTTGCCTATATTTCATTTAATTGGAATGCAACCATCCACGACATGGCGATCGCATGTACTTATGCATCACACGGTGAAGAATGAAGCGCACGATATTTTCTTTAAGATGTCTGCATTAGTTTACTGCGCACAAGCGATTCTCACTCCTGAGAATTGTGTATCGGAGTTGGAGCGGCTCATCGATGCGGCTTTATATAATTGGCGTCCCGTCTACATTGGAATCCCTGAAGATTATGCATCTTCAATGATTCCGAGGAATGTCTCTACAACAAAGAATTCTATGTCCACCAAGAGCGACCCAACGGCTCTTAATGCAGTAGTAAAGGCTATTGTTGAAGCTGTTCAGAAGGCTAGGACCGCCTGCATTTTTCCAGGAATTCTTATTTCACGTCTTGGTCTCCAAGATACCGCTCTGGCCCTACTGAAGGCCTCTGGATTGGTATTTGCTAGCACACCAATGGATAAAGGTGTTTTAGACGAGATGTATCCATCTTATATTGGCATCTACTTTGGTCATTATGGTGATCCCAAAGTCCATTCTTTTGTCGAAAGTTGCGATTGCATTATTAATTTGGGTGTGGTGATGGAGACGGAAATCAATACGGGTAGATTAACTTCACAACTTGATTCATCGAAGATCATTGATATTATGCATCACCATGTGCGAATAGGCTCATCTGTTTTCCAAGGGCTAGAAATTAAAGAGGTGATGCAAGAGCTGGCAAAACATCTACCAAGGCGCACCGGCATTAAACCTCTACCTGTAAGGACTCTTGGTACCCCAAAAGGCAACCAAGATGATCCAATCAAGGTCGAATACCTTTTTCCAAGGTGGGCTCAATTTTTCAAGCCTAGAGACACTATCATAGTCGATGTAGGAACAGCCTTCCTACCTCTCATTTATGCGCGATTGCCTACCAGAGCAACATTTCATAGTAGTAGTCTATGGGCTTCCATAGGCTGGGCAACACCAGCTGCATTTGGAGCAGATCTATCTCACTCAGAACGTCGACGACGACGCACGGTACTTATCACAGGAGAAGGCGCTCACCAGATGAGCGTACAAGAAATCAGCCAATTCCCTCGCCATGGATTAAAACCAATCATTTTTGTCCTTAACAATGGTGGTTATTTGATTGAGCGAATAAAAGGTGGACCCAAAATCGATACATGTAATGATGTAGCATCATGGCAATATCAAGAACTGCCTAAAGCATTTGGTTGCTGGGATTGGTTCACAGCCAAAGTTACTACGTGCGGTGAGCTTGATCAAGCAATGCGGAGAATAGAGAACTGTGATACCGGCGTATATATTGAAATTGTTACTGGCAGAGAATTCGCGGCCATCATGTCTGAGTTCTATAGGTCAGGTATTCAGTTACTCTTTTAAAAGATAATTGATAATATTTAATAACATTAGAGAATTTCTTAGAAAGAAAGAATGGTTTTGAGAATTCGTCTTACAATGATAATTTAAATGCTTGTTACAAACATTCCTCTTATAGTATATTATATAAGGATTAAAATGATTATTTGAGAAAGCAGTAATGGAAGTTGTTGCTATCTTACAGCATAATATTTAAATGAATCCATGTTCTACTCTGGAAAAATAATTTTTAAGAATATCTAAACATTATTTAAAAATACTAGGTATACATAGAAATTACTTAAGTAAATTAATGATCAAATTCATACATTGTCCAAAATCAGACAAAAACGATCTAAATTAAAGATCTTCTGTTATCATAAGGAATATCATTTCTTGGACAAAGACGGATAATAGTTGTAGACTGGCATCGAGGTCATTTAGGTAGATGTGAATATTGCAAAGATGGAGATTTCCTTGGGCAAGGTAAGCATGGAGGAGAATATTTTCTATGGTGGTTGCAAATTTGCAAAATATTTGAATGTCCTAATGCAAGCATTCACACACACTTACCGAAGGAACTTTCACCTACAGAATTTGAATATCTGTGTGTGATGAGATACGAACGTACATTATGGATGTTGTAATAGTCCACTCATACATATGATGTAAGTGGCTCGATGCTGTTCTGCCTATGGACTCGAAGGTAGTCAGTAGTCACTGGTATTCGGTTCGCCTCGGATGCAGAAGAAGATTATTGATATTACACAAGGGGAAAAAAGAAACACCTGATTAGATGAATATGGAGCAAAGTATTACATTGATAGCCAAATATAAAAGCCGGTTAAAAAATCTTGCCAGGATATAGAAGAAGGTTATAGTGCCAAGGTAATCCTTGCCACCGTTACATAATCAAAAGTAATGACTAATCATCAAAGGTCTGATGGTAGAGCGGAATTTTATTGTCATTGCTATGATATGGTCATTCGTACTATCTCATTCTATTGCACACACGGGATATCAGCCAAATGCTCGATATAGTAGCCGTGGGAATATCCCAAGGTGGCCCGATAGACTACTCTTTCTGTTATGCTAGGGCTATGAATAAACATTTCCGCCTGAGCGAAAATTAGGTTATGACCTACTGAAGAGGAGTGATAAGGCACGATATATGATTGTCCTTGACATGTAAAATTACAGAATTTGAAAATTACAAATCCATATCCAATTCATCTCTTTCATACTCCTACCAATCTTGCTTTTTCCTTCAAACTTTCATAGAAAATCTCTCCAAAGAGGAGTTTTCTTTTTTTGGCATATGGAGACTAGACTGTTGATATTAGAGATGAAGAGACCGGTGATACTGGTGACAATAGAGCCTTAAGCTCTCTTGTTTTCCGATAAAGACATCAGTCAAAATCTTCTCTTGGATATCAATAACCTTCAATATGATATCCTTTGCCTCGCTCAAGCATCTCCGTTATTTGAGAGGATATAGGAAATGACCGCTTTCATAACGGTTTTGACGGAAAAAGTGACGGAAATGACGGATGAAATGACGGTTCTGACCCATGAAATGACGACGGCTATTACCATTTTCTATAAAAAGGTTTTCGATCATGATATATTGTATAAGATAAGTGACAGTACCAGCAGCAACAGCCTCTCCCACCAAAGCACTAGTTATACAGGGATACCTCAATGGAAAAACAAGGGATTTAATTTCTAAACAAATAGGAATCTCAGCAGGTGGAGTATCCAATACAATAAAAGAGTGGAAAATGAGGATAGGTGTACCTGAAATCGAAGCATTGAGGGACTTTGCAATCACGGTTAAAAAATCAGGCCTAACTATGCAGCAGTGCGCTCAAGGCCATAGAATGGCCCAATTAATGAAAGGCCTTGGAATTGATGACGATGAATGAGGATGCTGATGGTTATACTACTGGTAGCAATAGCCGGAGCTCCATCAATGGCAGCAGCAGGATAGGCATAGGCAGCGATATAAATATTAAAGGAAAAAAGATGGATTTTCCATCCTTTGTTAAAGAGATATATTCAAATTGTAAAAATCTTGACATAACGCCGACTATAATACCATCATGGATTAAAGATTTGCTTGATTTTCATCGCTCCTATTCTGATAATACAACGGATTCTTTATCTGACATTAAAATACCCTTTATCTCACAGCTTTCCTTTCATATTGACCAAAAGAAAAACGAATGTGCTAATCTAGAATCTTATAAAAAAAGGCTAAAAGAGGACATACAAAAATTAGAGATACAAAAAAACAAGTCAATCTCCAGCCTGAGCCAAATAAAACAAGAAGAAAAGGATGCGCTCGCCTATCTTCCATTTTTCCATCATCTCGAAAGCAAGCTCAAGCAGTACCATGATATCAATATAAAAGATGACATCCTATCTTTTTCGCAGGTTATAGACGATTTTAAAGGGCATGGATATAATGCCTATGAAATAATAAATGAATATTTAAAGCCTCGTTCCCTTAAACTAGATATAGCTACAAAAGAAGCTCACATTAGATCCCTCTCTGAGCAAAAAGCATCGTTGAATAATTCAATCTTAACTTTGGAATCCCAGGTAAACCTTCACACACAAACTATGAATATTTATTACTACCTTGAAGGTATGGGATTTGGTCTCAAAGAGCTAAAGCAACTATGGCATTCAATAAGGGAAATAGCAGAAGCTAACAACATTCCACCAAAGGACGCAGTATCAAAATTTCTTCAAGATATAGATGAGCAATATGATAATAAACTTGGATTTGATTCCAATGATAAAAGAAAAAAAGGAGGAACTTGCTCAACTAAAAAATAAAATAAACCATAATCGCCTGATGTTTAGGCTGGAGCCATCAATTGGACCAACCTTATCCAACATTTTTCAAAAGGGGGTTACAGAGCAGGATATTGTAGGTATTAGTCAACTAGTCGGATTATGTTCAAATAATAATATACATACTGGATTCAAGTTTGGCTTCCTGCCCTAATCATCAAAATGAATCAACAACAACAAAAACAATACAATGGAAGGCTCTAAAAAAAGAATCAGAGACTTGGAAATCATTAATTGATGATTTAAAAAGATATGGAGAATTCAAGTCGGTAATAAAAATACAGCAAATAAAAAAAGAAATGATAAAAAAAGAAATTGATGAACTTGGATACAAAAAAACAAGAGATTTCTATACAATGTCAAGATGGAATTTCTTTATTAAATGAGATACATAACAAAATGTTCTATTTTAAGGGATTGATTGACCATTATAATAAAGATATTGATAATAAAATTAAAACATCTTCCAGATTTATGGTGCCTTCACCTATTTTCATAATATATAACAATACGGGAAAAGAAAAAGATGATTGGGAGGAAAAAAAGAAGACTGAAATCGTCAAGATATGTGAGAATATAGAATACCAATACTTTAGAGCTGATAAGTTATAGAAGAATAAAATAAAAAAATTAGTCGAGTCTCAATCAGCTTAAAAAGTCAAAAGAAATCCTATATAATGAGGATGTGTTTGTCAAATCGTGGTTTTTTCTTGCAAATCCAATAGTATAGTTTGCCCGATTCCAAGGTTAGATGGTTTAGGAAATCCTTGTGTTAAGCCTATTACATTCCCCTGAGCATTATGCAAATGCCATACTGCTCTTACATTATTAATGGTGAAAGTACCAATGTTCTGATCTTTGACATTTAGTACCAAGTTACCAAAAGTACCTTTTGCGGTTTGTGTGAATAGCATTTTGAGGTCATCATTTGCAAATACACAAAATTGAGGGTCAATTTGATTGCAAAATAGTTGTGTATCAAGTTGAATCTAAAAAAAGCAATAACAATTCCAAATAATATGAAACGATTTTTACTCACGGTGTACTCATCCTACTCATATGGTAGTAGATGGGATTATTTAAGATTCAATTTCCGAAAATATTAGATTAAAGTTTGTATTTCATTTGATAATTAAAAAGTCTTTGTAATTGGTCATACTACTGACTCTTATTTTTTATAGTATTTTTGAAAAATCACTAACAATACTTATAGAAACTTAAAATAATATTTAATTTCGTTATTATTTTTTTATATATATAAATTACAACAAACCTCAAATGGTCAAATTAATTTTAATGTAGTAAAATAAATTAAGAACCTATCCCAAAATTATCTCTCTATAGATAATGATGCTATACCAATTAGCATATATTGGCGAACTTCCCTTAACAATTAGTTCCTAATATTAAGATTGAATCTTTTTCTTCTGAAATATCTAGATATCTTGCTTTTAAAATCTGCAAATGATGTATAAGATTGTAGAACTAATATATCTCGTTTGGCTATATTCCATATCTCTTCCATCATTACCATAAACTCAGGCGATGCGGTGTTGGAAGATATACAGGGATAAGAGTATTCTTGTTTTCTTCAAAATATTTTAGAACTTCTTTGATTTATAATGTGGTGATGCCTTATCCATAAACAAAAAACATTTTGGAAATTTGGTATTTGTTTTCTTCAGAAAGTTGAGGAAGGTATCTTCATTAAATCTCTTGCATAATTAGACCCGCATCAAAATTTTATAGAAAATCAATGATATGGTGTAATATTTGCATTATACTTTGCTTTATTTAATTTCAGCCGTAATAATTTATTCCTGTCCAAAACTATATCCAATACATATCCAACCATTATTACGATAACATAAAGACCACTTTAATTTCTTAGGATATCGTATATCTTTTCAATAAGAAATCCGAAATTTCTTTGATTTTATACACTTTTTGATTTTTGATTTTTGATTTTTTAATTTATTAATAGAATTGTAGTCTATCTCAATATATTAATTTATAAATATTATTTCTGTAAATCATAAAAAGTGGAGATAAAAGATATTTTATACGACGAGATTGATAAGATAGGTAAAAATCATATTAGAACTCTGTTAACAAATGATATTTCCAATTCCAGAACTATAATTGATTTAATTTTAAATAATTGTTCAAATTTGATAAATAAAGATAGTATTTATGAAGATGAATTTGTTTCCTTTAGCGAAGCATTATTGCATTTTATATTAACCATGTCTATGATTCCTGCAGAAAGAAAAATTAGTATAGATGATACTCCAGTTGATATACTAGTTCCTAACTCTAAAAATCTTAAAATGAATAATGATAATGCAATAATAATACATTTTATAAAAGATAGAAACGAAAACATTAACGAAACAATTGCAAAATTATCCTCTATACAAAAAAATACAAACAATATATGGATAGTTTGCTCCTCATTGTCTTCTTCTTCTTCTTCTTTATTGAATAATATTGATTTAGATATCCATACCTTTGTTGTTACTCCATCTCTATCTATTCCTACCACTATTACTACTACTAATAATAATAATAATCAGCAGGATAGTGGTAGGTTTATTTTTCATTTTTCTGAAATATTAATTAAAATTGATGAATTTTTAAAAAAAATTAATTATAGTGGCCTTAAAATATTTTAGCATATTGACTGTACTGATTTGCATTACTCCTACTCTACTTTTCCTTATTTAAAATCCAACCCTTGCAAATATTTTAGCAGAGGCTATACATATTGAAGAAGGTAGAAAATAGGCAGAAGAAGGAGAATGAGAATAAAAAGAAGGAAAGGAAGAAAAAATATTCCATCGAATTTCATGGATCTAAATCACAATATGATGAAATTAAAAATTATTTTGATAACTTGTCTACTGATTTGATTATTTTCGGATTACGGTTTTCATATAATAGAAACAAAGCAACTGTGGGTGGCTATTTAAATCCCGGTCGAAAAAGTATTGTAAAGAAAGAAACCCAGTTAATGACGATAAAACAAGCAAAAATAAGAATAAAAAATTGGAAGATAATGATAAAACGCTATCGTGAGAAAGGATATAGTTATCCAACTATTTCTAGGATAAAGAAACAAATTATTCTTATTTCAAATAGTAGGAATAGTAACTAAAACTAAAAAAAAGAAATTAATAAAGTGAATTACTTTCAGATACCTTTGATTCTATATTAGAATTTGGTAAATCTGGAAATTTATCTTTCATACTTTGTTCTACTATTGCACTAGCTTCCTCGATAATTTTCATTGCGTCCTCGCTTATAGTATTTGTATTGCCTGTCATTTCTGTTGTTTGCGGGATTTGTCCTGATTCATTCATAATTCCATTTAATATGTCTGTAATCTTTCCAAATGACTGACCTGCTTCAGGCATCATTGAAGTTAAACCACCTTGTAGATTTTTAATGACTGACATTGCTGGGCTTAATGTTACTATGACATCGCCTAATTCTGTTATTGTATTTAATCTTAATTGTATTTGTTCCAAAGCTAATTTGGCCGATGTAATCATTTTATTCATTTTTCTTATTTGTGATAATTCGTTTGAAAGAATTTTGGCATATTGACTGTCATGACTTTGCATTGCACTAATTACTCTTTTAAAAATCATTTGATCTTTCTCTTCCATTTTCATGGACATGTTTTCTAATTTTGCAATTTGTGAATGGAGTTTTTTTTGAGCATCTTCTATTCGGGGTTTTAATGGAGATGGGGGCTTAATATTTTCTAATAATTTCATACCTACATTGTTTATTTCGTTCTGCGGTTTTGTCCATTTGTTACTAAAAGACATCTTTTTTTTATAACCCGACTATAATAGTTTATTTTGTTTATAAAAGAAGAGTTTTTTTTGAAAGGGTAACTGAAGATACTAGTGAGTGTGGTGACACATATTTTTTACTAATTTTGTTATCATATGTTATTAAAATAAACGGGAAATGCTCCACAAACCTTGCAAAAATTTCCATTCCATTTAAAAATCGAATTACAATATGAACATTTTTTGATATCTCTTTCAAGAGCAGAATTTTCTTGCAATGGTGGTCTATAAAATTTCCTATATATTTTGTAGAAATAGAGGTGTTCTTTATTTCTTATTTCTATTCCCTCTTCTAATTTTGCTTTTTCTTTCTCTTTAAGATAATCATAATCAGTTACTAAATTATTTTCGATATAGTAATTTAAATTTGTAACTCCAGATCCATTTTCTAAAGCAGTTTTCTTTCTCCAAACTATTTCTTTTCCCAAGATATCTTCATAACATCTTCTTAAAAAAAATTTTCCATAAAGAATTCCATTATATTTTGAAATTTTGTCATCTAACGCAATTCTGTTTGAAAAATCAACAATTTCCTTATCCAAAAACGGAAGAAATATTTTCAAATTTATTTTTTTTGCAAGTTTAAGTGAGAAAAAATCCATATTAAGAATAATTGAATTGATTTTTTGGCTGATTGTTTGAGGATCATTAATATATCGATGTAAAAAATTATACCCCGCAAAAAGCTCATCTGCCCCATCCCCAATAACAAGTGAATTTATCTTTAATTTTTTTGCAGCTTTAAAACCAATTAATTGAACTACTGAATTTTTTAAAAATATTGGATCAAAAGTTTTGAATTCTTTTACTAATTCTTCTATATTTGTTAAAATCTCTTTAAAAGATACGATTATTTTATGATGTCTATTAGAATATTTTTTTTCTGCTATTATTGATGAATATAAATAATCAGGAGAATTCTTATCTATTGTTATCGTGATAGACTCTCTAGGTCTTGTATGATATGCCAATATGCTGCTATCCAATCCGCCGGAAAGCAATATGCCATCATGATTTTCCCTGAGACAAATATTGGTTAATATATCTTTAAATTTATAACAAATATTATTCAAATACTGATAATAAACTCAATTTTAAGTTTATAAATCTAAATAGTAAAGCTTTAACAGAAACATTGATTGAAAGTAGAAAAAAAATGTATTAACCCTTCATGTGGACTAACCTATTCCATAGATAATGATATTTATCGGTGCTCATGTGGTTATCTGCTAGATATCGAATATTCCAAATCTCCTGATAAATCATTAATCGATATCTTTTTCCAGAGACGAAATCATGGCGGGAATATTTTTAATGAAAGTGGAGTTTGGCGATTTAGAGAGCTAATAAATTTTCTAAATATTGATACAGATGATATCGATGAATGTTCTAAATATTTTGTTTCTTTAGATGGTTCTGAAGGAAGACTATCTAGGCCATATAAGATGAGTAAAGTTGCTAAATATGTTAATATGCCTAGTGATAATCTTTTTCTTCAACCTGAAGGGTATAATCCTAGCGGATCCTTTAAAGATAATGGTATGGCTGCAGCAGTTACACATGCAAAGTTATTGTCAGTCAAAAAATTAATTTGTGCATCCACCGGTAATACTTCGGCCTCAGCTGCTATGTATGCTTCTAATGAAGATTTAGACTGTGAAGTCTACATACCAAAAGGTGAAATTGCTCCTGGGAAATTAGGACAGGCATTTCAATTTGGAGCTCAGGTCATTCAGGTTGATGGTAATTTTGATGATGCCCTAGCAAAATCATTGGATATAGCTACAAATGAAGGAGGTTATACTGTAAATTCTCTAAATCCATTTAGACTTGAAGGACAAAAAACAATTGTATTCCGGATTCTAGAACATTTGAAATGGAATCCCCCAGATTGGATAGTTTATCCTGGGGGAGCTCTTGGAAATATTTCTAGTTGTGGAAAAGCCTTGATTGACCTTTACAAATGGGGGTGGATAACAAAGATTCCTCGCGTTTTGGTTGTTAATGCAGCAGGAGCTAATACTTTTTATGAATTAGTAAATGGCTTATTTGAAAATACGAAACTGCAATGGAATAATGGAAAACCTGATAATGTTTTAATTGAAAAATATTATGAAAAACAGAAAAAAGATAAACGTTATCCCAAAACTCCAGCTACTGCCATACAAATTGGAAAACCGGCAAATATAATCAAAGCATTGAGAACTTTAGAATTTACAAATGGGATTGTAGAACAAGTTGAAGATGAAGATATGATGGATGGTATGTCGGTAGTTGGTTTAAATGGATTTGACTGTGAGATGGCATCAGGTTCTGTTCCTGCAGGAATTATGAAATTAAGAAAAAAAGGAATTATTCAAAAGGATGATGTAGTTGTAGGAGTATTAACAGGACGACAGAAAGATCCATCTATGATAATAAAATATCATTCTGACAAAGTTAAATAAATTTGCAATACCTCCAAGGGATTTATAATTATAGTGTCTAAACGTCCCACTTTAGTTATTGTTATTTGTAGTCATCTTCTATTTTTTTTCAAATCTACTTAATGAAGATAATATTGCATTTGATTTATCTTCTGTTTCTTTATATTCATTCTCGGGTATAGAATCTATTACTATTCCAGCACCAGATTGATTATATCCTTTATTTTTATTAATAAAAAGCGATCTAATCGTAATGGCAAAATCACACGATTTATTAAAAGAAAAATAACCAATTGCACCCGCATATGGCCCTCTGCTTTCTGGCTCTAACTCATTAATAATTTCCATTGATCTTACCTTTGGGGCTCCTGAAACAGTTCCTGCAGGAAATACTGCTCTGAATGCATCAAATACACTATATTTGTTATCTAGGTCACCTACAATATGAGATACTATGTGTTGAATATGACTAAATTGTTTTGCACTCATAAGTTCATCTGTATATACTGTTCCAAATTTGCAGACTTTTCCTAAATCATTTCTTGCCAAGTCTACTAACATTGTATGTTCTGCAATTTCTTTTTCATCGTTGAGCATTTCTTTTTTAAATTCTTCCGTTTTATGTTTGTCTATAGACACAGGTCTAGATCCCGCTATTGGGTACGTTTCAATTTTATTGTCAGTAATTCTAAGTAACATCTCTGGACTTGAGCCAATAAGTATATGTTCATTCAATTGGAAAAAAAACATGTAAGGTGATGGATTAATTTTTCGAAGATTTTGGTAGAGAAATAGTGGATTCCCATTACAAGTAAACTTTATTTTCTTTGATAAGACTGTTTGGAATATATCTCCCTCATTAAGATATTTCTTCACTTTTTTCACTTTTTTCACAAATTCTTTTTTCTCAATATTTCTACTTAAATTACTAAATGTAAATGCGGAAGTTTTTTTATATTTATTATAACTTGTATTGTTTAATTTTTTTTCAATATTTTGTAATCTTGATTCTTTGTAGTAAAAGTATTCTAATTTGTTTTTATCATGATCATATATTATTCCATCAGTATATAGACCAAATTCCATAAGGGGAAAATATTTGTTATTTTTTACCGGAATATTTTCCCAATATTTAACTGATTCATAGTTGATATATCCTACCAGGCCACCAACGTACCGATAATCCTTATTTTTAACTGAAGCAAAAAATTCATTAAAATTGTTAAAGGGATCAATAATAGGTATGTTCTCGATAATTTTTTCTTTTTTAAAAATTAGTAACTTTTTTGAGAGACACTTTATTTTATATTTTGGTTCAAAACCGATAATTGAAGATTTAATTAATTCCTTAGGTCCCTCAAGAGATTCAAAAATAAAAATATCTTTGTAAGTTGAGTATAATTTTTCAAATATTTCAAAAGGATTTAATTTAGTATTTAGATTTTCAAATATCGGTTCCCCTTGTATATCAAAAAATGTTTTTAATTTATTACTCAAATAAAGAATCTCCTATTATCTTAAATCTTCTAGATTATCTTCATTATAATTCCCTTTAATGGACAAGGGTTTTCTTCCAATAAACCCTTCATCTTTTCCGTGCCAAAACCTTATCTTTTCTTCTCCTATCTTCCAACATAACCACACCTCTTCATTAAATCTTTTAGATGGAAAATCTAATAGCCCCTCATCAACACTTTTGATTAGGATGTCAAATTCTTCTATTTCTTCTATTTCTCTATATAAGGAGGATATTATTTTGTTTAGCTCCTTTTTTTTATCAAAAAATAATAGAAATGATTTATATCCATTTATAATACTATTTATCTCATTCTGAATTATTATGATTTCATTTCTTTTATCTATAATTTTATTAAATCTTCTTTTTATTTCAGGTAGAATTTCATTTGCTTGATCTGGAGTATAAAAGTTAAACATTTTTTATTATATGCAAGAATAATATTTATTATTATATAATTTATTTTAATAGTATTGGAAAAATTTTAAAATTTTTAATAGTATAATGTAGATGTGGAAAGCAATAATAATGAATCTAATACAGATAATAGAGAAAAGTATTCAAAAATAAGTATTATACAAAATAAGGAAAATTTAATCAAAAATCATAATTATAAATCTGTAATTGATTCATTAAATGCATTAGAATTTGCTTTTTATAGTGCTAGGCCAGACAAAATTATAAAAAAAAATATAAGTTTCAATTCTCAACTTACAATAAAAGATTTATACAGTCATTTTAAATCATTCTCTCTTGATAATAAAAATAAAATCTTTATTATAAGCGTTGGAAAGGCATCTGTACTAATGCTAAACGGTCTTTTGGATATTCTTAAAGAAAAAATAAAAAATATTATATTAATTCTTCCAAAAGGACAAACCTTTGATTATGATAGCTATGAAAATATCTACTTAAATAAAAAAAAAATAATTATAGTGCAATCTTCCCATCCAATTCCGGATAATGATAGTTTGAATGCATCAGAACAAGTTATAAGATTATTAAAACAAACAATGAATTATGACATGGTCATTTTTTTGATATCTGGTGGTACATCTTCATTATTAGTTTCTCCATCAAATGATCTGACAATGCATGATAAAAAAACTATAAATCATTTTTTATTAATGTGTGGTGCTAATATTCGAGAAATTAATATCGTAAGAAAACATTTATCAAAAGTTAAAGGAGGAAACATTTTAAAATATATAGATAATAAATGTTGTGTTATAGGTTTAATTCTTTCTGATGTAATTGGTGATTATATCGATACAATTGGATCAGGTCTGACCAGTTTTGATGATTCAACATTTTTTGATGCTAAATGTGTTTTAGAGAAATATTCTCTATTAAATATGAATAATAAATCCATGAAAAAGATAAGAGAGACACTTAATCTTGGTATTATTTCTAAATTGCCTGAAACATTGAAATTTAAGGAGTTCATTGAAAAAGATGTCCATAATTTTATAATTGGCAACAACCATGAATTTTGTAATTTCTTGATACATTATCTAAGTAAACTAAATTATGATATCAAATATTTTGTTTCTAATTATGATAAACAATTATCTGATTTCATTACGGATTCCAAATATTTGATTGAAAATTATCTGGTAGAGAGCAGTTGTATTTTGATTGGTGGAGAAATAACTAGTAGGATTAATAATAAAAAAATTGGTAAAGGGGGTAGAACTCAAGAATCTTTATGTTATCTACTCGATTTTTTCTGTAATAACCATTATAATGATTATTCTGTCATATTTATTGGAACTGATGGTATTGACGGAAATTCTAAGGCCGCAGGTGGCATAATCACACCAAAAACTATCAAATTTCTAAAAAGAAAGCAGATTGATATACAGGAATATATTAGAAGCCATGATTCATACAATTTACTTTCGCAACTTCACTCCAATATTTTTACTGGATATACAGGCACAAATTTTAATGATGTTTATTTATTTGTGAGAAAATGAGGAATATTTACCTTAATTTAATTTAATTATTTTATTGTCCAATCTATAGGTATGTCTTGATAAAGGCCATTTGGTAATATTCTCCTGATGGAAATGGGTAAAGTTTTTCTATCTAATTCGTATTTGGCTATCATTATTGTATCATTTAATTCAGCTGGAATTTTGCATAAAGTAGGTGCACCGAGAGATAATTGCAATGATCTGGCTCCTGTAATTCTTGCCTTTTCAAATCTTGTTAGTCTAGGGGGGCCTATAATAATCTTATTATCCTTTGAAAAGATTTCTTTGAGCTTAAATTCGCCTTCAGCGTCATATATTTTATATTCTCTCTTTTCGTTTGTGGTTTCATTTTTGGCTTCTAGTGTAGTGTTCTCGCCATCAATATTTTCTGTATTTTGAATTTCATCCGATTCATCTTCATTTTTTTTGGTAGTTGATTTCTTTTTTGTCCTTTTAACAGCCACTGTTATGAAAATTCATTAAAATATATAATTAAATGTTGCTGAAAGTTCATATTTATAAACTTTTATAATTAATGCATGTCTAAAGAAATAATCAGTGTATCTAGAATACCTATAATAGTAACACTAAATAATGAAGTAAAGATAGAGGGAGAATTAATTAGACATCTTTCTCCATTGACCATAAAAAAAATAATAAACATTTTACCTATTAATCAATTAATTAATAATTATCAAAATAAAGTTATCCAGATAAAGGTAAATTTGGATATAGGTGTAGAAAAACCTCAAAATCGATTCAAAAAGGGTGATATTGCCTTTGCCCCTATAGCTAATTCTATTTATATTTTTTTAATAGATTATAACAATAACCAACCATTAAGCCATGTCGGTTTTATTAAAATCGATACTTTGGATGAACTTGCAAAAACAAAAGCAGGGGATGTACTTTCTATCCAAAGGATTTTATAATTTTATTTTATGGTAAATTTTATGTCCGCTATATCCTCCTACACTTTTAATTATATTTTTATTCTCGAGGCTTTTTACAAAATTATTCGCCACGGATATCTTTACACCTAATGTTCTTGCTAATGCATGAATAGTAATAGCTTTCATTGAACCAATAGCTTTCATTCCTTGATTTTCTTCAATTAATACGGATAACTTTTGTTTTTGTGGAGCTTTGGAAGGGGAGGATTTTTTTATTTCTTCTTTTTTTGTATTTTTATCATCTTGTGATTTAGAAGCATTTGATTGAGTAGGTTTCTTTTTATTGCCACCCATTGTTGATTAATTTACTTTATCATAATTTATATCTTTAAAAATCTATTAAATTATCTTTGATTACTTGTGTTAGGTTTCATCTTTAGAGTGATTTTATAACTAGTTAAAATGTCCTTGCACCTATTTCTGATTGTTACTTCTGTTACACCGGCAAGCTTAGAGATATCCATTTGGAGGATGTTTACTCCAAGTAGTATCGATGCTAAATAGAGATAAGCTGCCGCAATGCCATTTGGTGATTTTCCATCGGATAATAAGTGATTTTCAGTTTTTTTTGCTATTTCTAAAGCAAGTCTTTCAATTTTTGTATCAAAATTTGACAAATTTGCTAATTTCGATATATATTGACTGATACCTATTACGTGAATATTGGATATTCTTTGATAGTGATTTGTTTGTGACCCATGGGTATTTTTTATTTGACCGCTGTTATCGTTTATCTCGTTTGTTTTTTTTACTTCATAATGTTGTTTTTTAATATATTCTTCTTCTCCATAGGTCAATACAATCGATCTATAATATTTTGAAGAAAGTTTCAGGTTTCCATGATAATCTTCACTAGTACTACAAATTTTTATAATGTCACTTAAAGACCTTATTATTGAGCAAATTTTACACGCAAAAAATATTACTGCCGCTGCCATACAAATTGATGACTTTCCCTTTGTATCGTATTTATTTTCGTAAATTCTATACACCAATGCGGCTGTTTCACAAACTACATTTGGAAATGATGCTGCAGAGCAGATTTCATTTATTTTTGTTAATACATTAGATAATCTTCTTTCTTTGGAATTTGAGATTCTTATGATCGTGTTCCACTTCCTTAAACTCGTAATTGTTTTTTTTACTTCATCATTAAACCCTTTTCCGGTATAGTCCTTTCCGTTACAATCTATTTCTGTATGTAACCCAAAATCGTGATATGATACACTGTTAAATCCGCTTGCTCTTGTATTAATCTGATTATTATTTGAATTATTACTATAACCCTCATGTCCATAATCCTCCACTTGCTCTTCTATTACATATCCACAAGCACTGCAAATGGATTCTCCTTTTATGTTATCATGGATAATTGTTGCATTACATTCTGGGCAATTGTTCTTAAAATTTAATCTATTATACATTATTTCGAATACCTACCTTTTTTTGTTTCTTTTTATTTTTGAATTATGTGTTTTTGCTCTATATTTTTTTTTTAAATTCTCATCAATATACACTTTGGTCCCAGTCAATTTATTTCTTTTTTGTATAAAAGGGATAATCGATGCATATGGTGAATGAACTGGACCTAATAATTCGGAAATCTTACCGATTTTCTTTTCGTTATCATCAGATACGTTAAGACCAGGTTTAATAAACGTTTTATATTTGTCAATTCTAACAATCAATCTTCCACTCTTTGAAAAATGTAAAATCTCTCCCACTAGTTCCATGGACAAATGTATATTCCCTTTGACTTACATCCTATTGTCAAATAAAGCTATCAATTTAATAAATAATATTTATGTATTATTTAGATAATCTGAGGTCATGACGGGATTTGAACCCGCGGCCTAAGGTTTACAAAACCTTCGCTCTGCCAGGCTGAGCTACATGACCATAAATTTATTATCAATTCAATTGAGTAATTAAAAGCTTTTGTATCTATATGCTCTATATTTTATTTGCTCAACAATGAGTGAATTAAATAAGATTAAAAGTAATAAATTTATAGTTATTGTTAACATAGAAAATAAGAGCTTTCTAAGTGACCCAGAGGGAGAAACAATATTAAATGATCTCCTTTTAAAAGAGGGATACCATGATGTTTTATCTGTAAGAACTATCAAATCTTTGAAAATTGAAATAGTTGCAAAAAATATTGAGGATGCTAAAATGAAAATAAAAAAAATGTGTGATAATTTGAGAATTTACAATCCAATTGTGAGTGACTGTAAAATCATAATCAATAATAATTAGTGCATGAAAAAAGATATAAACTATTAAAGATGCCTATTAAATAATTTATTAATAATAATGAAAGATTATGAGAGTGTTATTGTATGGTTAGACTATTATAATAAAGGTCTATCTAGAAATAAAGGAAGAAGAATTTCAAAATCATTGGCCATATATGATCCTTTACTTTCTGAATTGATAGAAGCAGCTGTTTCATTAGGATATGATATTCCTAAAGATCAAATCAATGATAGTGCTAGGTTTCCACGTAGGCCTCATATAAAGTCTGGATATGTTATGATATCTAAAAACAATATATTGAAAAATAAAATGCTGAAAAATATTGCTGAAAAAATGATCCATAATCGATCAAAGCAAAAAAATAAATGAGAAAATTGTTATTTAGGATTTTCTTAAAAATATTAATATTCAGGTTAGGATATATAAAATATATTGTGTATTTTTTTGATAAGGATGCTAATTAGACAAAGGGATCACTAATAATTGACTACTGAAAACATTGAAAAAAATGACTTTTTAGAGAAAAATAACACTGGTAATTCAATTAAGACTATCTCTAAAATGAATTCTGAAAAAAATGAACACTCTGGTTTTTCAAATATTACAATGGATTTTGAAGAAAAATTAGAAAAACAGATTTTACTATCTATACCTCCAGAGGCTCAAATAACATGTGCCAAATTTGAAGGGACGAATATTGCTCTTTACACCAAAAATCCTGAGTTTGCATTAACCGAATTAACACTTCATCTATCTGCTTTATCAAAATCACTAAAAAAGAGATTTATAATAAGAACCGATCCGAATATTCGTTTAACTGAAAATGAATCCCGGTTAGCGATAACTAAAATATTACCCAAAGAAATATCGGTATCTGTAATATTTTGTGATGAGGCAACAGGCGAGGTTATATTGGAAGTAAATAATCCTGAGGGTATAACTCCTGATATTTTCTTAAATATAGCCAAGGTTACAGGTTGGATAACTCATACTCAGGCGTTCACCTCATATACCCTCTAATAGTATCAAAAATATCCATTCTACTTTAAAATCTTCTTCTAAAGAGAGACAGATATTTTATCAAATTTTAGGAAAAAGAATTTTTCGTCCGATTCTACTATCTAATGGTCTTGTTAATCCAGAAGAAAATTTAAATAAAGGCAATATTAGTAAAAATGAATTAATAAAGCCAAATTATTTAGATAAAAATTTAAGGAATTATAACATTGCACCTTCAACCAGTTATCTCTATAACAATCTCAAGGAAGTTTTAATCTATTGTCTGGGAGGTGTCAAGCAAGTGGGTCGATCTTGTTTTGTCGTAGTGACACCTGAAAGTAAAATCATGTTAGATTGTGGAATAAATCCTGGAGAAAATCAAAGCTATAATGCTTATCCAAGAATAGATTGGTTTAATTTTAATTTAGAAGAACTTGACGCAGTAGTTATTAGTCATGCTCATATCGATCATCAAGGGTTTTTGCCCGCACTTTATAAATTTGGATATAAGGGTCCAGTGTATTGTACTGAGCCTACATTGCCTTTGATGAATTTATTACAAATGGATTCTGTTAAAATTAGTAAAAGTAATGGAACATATCTTCCATATGAGCTAAGAGATGTAAATGAAATAATTAAACATTGTATACCAATACCATACGGAAAACCCACGGATATTTCACCTGATATTACCATAACACTAAATAATGCTGGTCATATTATGGGTAGCGCAACAGTTCATATTAATATTTCGGGAACACATAATATTTTATATACTGGTGATTATAAATATGCAAAAACACAGTTATTAGATAGCGCAATTTCAAATTATCCTCGTGTAGAAACCATTATCACAGAGAGTACATATGGGTCGAGTAATGATATAATGCCTGAGCAGTCTACTGTTTATAATACGTTTACCGAAAGTATCAATCATACATTAAAACAAGGAGGTAAAGTTTTGATTCCTGTCCCGGCTGTCGGTAGAGCACAAGAAATCATGCTAGTTTTAGATAGAGAGATGCGTGAAGGGCGGTTAATTGAATCTCCGATTTTTATTGAAGGGATGATTTCAGAAGCAAGTGCTATTCATATGTCTTATGCTCATTATTTAGGATACGAAGTTAGAAAATCAGTATTTCAAGGTCTAAACCCATTTCTATCATCCTATTTTACCGTTATAAATGGTCTTAGTAAAAGAGATGAAGTTTTTAATGATGATTCACCATCAATTATTATGGCTACATCTGGAATGCTAGAAGGTGGCCCTTCAGTAGAATATTTTAAAGAGATTTCTCCAAATCCTAGAAACAAAATAATTTTTGTATCGTACCAAATAAATGGGACTTTGGGAAGACGAGTTCTTGATGGGACTATATCAGAAGCAAGTATGGTTGACAAAAATGGAAAAATGAAAGTTGTTCCGGTGAGATGTTCAAAGCAAAAAATTGATGGGTTCAGTGGACATAGCGATTTCAATCAAATATTATCTTTTATTTCAAAAATCAAACCAAAAAGAGTGTTAGTAAATCATGGAGAAAAATCAAAATCAGAGAATATTGCTAGTGCCATATATTCAAGATTAAGAATAAGATCAAGTGTTCCTGATAATCGGGAAATAATAAAATTGAGGTAGTTTTCGATAGGTTTTTTTCCCATGTTTGATGTTTAAAGATGATCCTATTTGGCAATAAGATATAGATGTATTAACTGTAATATTGTATTAAGTGGGGAAGGTGCGTCGAGACATTATTTGGCTAATCCTGAACATAAATTAGAAAAACTTCCGCCTCCTCCAAAACCCCCTAAACCATCTTCTTTTGAATAAATCCCCTTTTTTATTCACTCGGTATTAATATTATTCTCGGATGCTTTCTAAAGCTGAAACTACTTGCCAAAGAGATGTTCTAATATGTGATTGCATTTGAGGATTTTGAGTTACTCCATCTAACATACTAATAGCATTCGCTGCCCTCACTGAGATACTACCTCCTTTCTCATCCTTTAGAATCATTAAAACCTCTCTAATCATATTTCTAATGTTCCTTTGTATATTACTATTCTTGGTTAATGCATCAAGGGTTATTGTTGCATTATTTAACCTTTCTAAATTTTCCTTTTGTTTTAATTCTTTCTTTGTTGCTGTCAATACGCATCACACATATTAAAAACGACACAAATCATATTAATAGCTTTATTTATAAAAGTTAAGTATTGTCTGATATTGTGAATAGTTTAGATTTAATAAAGCATTTGATATATTTTTCAATTAAAAAAGCGGGAATTAAATAATGAATCGATTTCTATTAGTATTTATATTTTGGTTATTAGGATTTATTGGTGGGTTAATAGCATATTTTATTTTGCCTCTAATATCTAATTTTATCAAATCATTTATTCCAAATCTTTTAACTAAATTTTTTCTAGAAGCATTAATAGCTGGAATAATTGGGTCAGGAATAAGTACCGTTGCAATTCTTTTTTGGGCAGGTAAATCATCCAAAGAGTTTTAACCTTTGAAAATTCGAAATTTTTTAATAATTTATACAATAAGATAAAAAAACTTTGATTGATCATGTTTATTGAAATTCTATTTGGTTTTTTTATTTCATTTTGTGCTGGTATAATTGGTTCTATGGTGGGAATAGGCGGAGGCATAGTTATCTCTCCTTTTTTATCTTATTTTAATTATTTACCTTCGCAAATTGCTTCTACCAGTTTGATGTCTGTTTTATCAACAAGCTTGTCTTCGTCTTTTATTTATTATAAAAAGAAATTAATTTCTAATAAAATAGGTTTAATTCTTTCAGTTTCTTCTATACCGGGAACTTATTTTGGTGTACTAGTTTCAAAATTATTTTCTATTATCTGAATTTAAGATTTATTTTGCATTTATTTTAATAGGAACATCGTTTTATTTAGTTTTTAAATCAAGATTAAAAAAAGATAGTCTTTTAATTTCTACTTCTGATATCGATTCTGATAAATCTAATTTATTTCATTTCAAATTTTTTCTAATTGTTATCTCCTCATTTTTTGCAGGAGTATTATCTAGTAGCTTTGGAATAGGAGGAGGAATTATTTATGTTCCATCTCTAATAATACTTTTAGGATTCAATATGAATCAGGCTGCTGCAACTTCTCAATTTATACTATTATTTACATCCCTATCAGGTCTCACAATTTATATTTATTATGGCTATCCTGACTATTCCATGGGCTTTATTCTTTCAATAGGTTCATTGTTAGGTGGTATAATAGGTTCTAAAATGTCTACAAAAATCTCTTCGAATATTTTACAAAATATATTTTCTGTTATTTTAATAGTTGTATCAATAAAATTACTTTACGATGGATTAGTCTTATTTTAATTATTTTCTCTTTTTCTTTAGAATAAATGTAGGTGGTAACAAACTATTAATTTTGAGCATTGTGTTTTTCTTTTATTGATAAATTTGGCTATACTAATTACAGGTAGAGGTACTAACATGATTGCTATATTAAATGCCATTGAAAAACGAGAGATTATAAATGTAGATAAAATAGTAGTAATTTCAAACAGATCAGATTCTATTGGATTACAAATTGCAAAAAATCGACTTAACGTTTCTACTGAAATAATTTTGAATAAAAATATTACAAAGGAGGAATTTGATAAAAGACTAATCCGCACTTTAGAATCATATGAAGTATATCCTAGTAATGGACTAATTTGTTTGGCTGGATTTATGCAAATACTTGGACCATTTATAGTTAATATGTATAAAAATCGTATTTTAAATATTCATCCCTCTTTGCTTCCTTCGTTTAAAGGAATACATGCTCAAAAACAAGCAATAGATGCAGGTGTAAAAGTTTCTGGATGTACAGTTCATTTTGTTAATACTTTAGTTGATAATGGGCCAATTCTCTTACAGAAATGTGTGCCAGTTTTTGACACCGACAATGAAATCTCTTTATCCGATCGAATATTAATTGAGGAGCATAATCTATATAAAAAAGCTATCAATCTATTTATTAACAAGAAATTGAAATTTACAGATAATAGAGTATTCATTAATTAAAAAATTTATTTTTTTACTAGCCTCTTATTTTTCTATCAAATTCTGACATAAATTTTGAAATTTCTTCTTTATGTAAATTTAGGTATTCCAATCCTTTCTCTCTGAGTCTGCTATTGAATAATCTCAATTCTCTATGTTCCTCAAAGAAATTGTCTAAAATTATGGTTCCATGCAATATTGGATTCAGTAGTTTATCAATACTATTTATCAACAGGTCCAATTCGCTTCTGTCAGCATATTCTGATGATTCATTTAAAATTTTGCTTATGTCTTTTAATTGTTGATTAGAGAAGAATATTTCTTTTTTTCCTTCAAATGATTTGGATGATGATCGTTTTTCTAACCCGACTTTCGCAATAAGCTCCTGTGATAACTCATATTGTTCGTCAGTTCTAGTAAATGTTCTTTTAATATTTTTAAATAATAAACCTTTATTCGCCAGTCTTGTTGTAGCATCTTGGATATCTTCTCTATTTAAACCCGTCACCCAAATAATCTTTCCAAGATAATCATTTCCTTGTCTAATGGCTTCCAAAATTACAACCTCCAGAATTCTTTTATAATCATCTTCCATGCGTGCATTCATAAAATCTTTATCTTTAACAGCTTTTTTTGCATTAGATATGTCTAGTTCTATTGATTTTTTTAATGCATCCATACCTTCTGATATCTTTCCATTCAAAGTTAAGTAACAGGCATAATTGTACCATGCCATTGCAATATTTGGATTTAAATCTATTGCTTTCTCGCAACAATTTATAGCTTTTTCATAATTTTTTGTTTTATAATATACCAACCCTTTTAAATTCCAAACTTCGGGATCGTTAATACTAATTTCTAAAGCTTGATCAAAAAATGTTAAAGCATGATTGTATTGATTTAAATTGAAATATGAATAACCCTTTTTAATTATTGCATCAACAAAGTGAGGATCAATTCTTAAAGCGAGATCAAAAGTTTTTATAGCTTCTTCAAATTTTTCTTCAGACATTTTGCTGACGCCCTTTTTATATAAATTAACTTTCTTGATATCATCCTCGGTTATTTTGTATCCTCTTGATTGGGAAGATTCTATAGCCTTTTCTGAAAATAATTTCCTCCCAAAGATCTTTTCCATTTAAGTAAATTAACTCATATCAAAGATAAATAGATTTATTTTTTAAATCAATAGATACTAATTTAAAAAAAATTAAAAGGTAGGAATACTTGTATTGGTAACCTTTGCAATTATGCCGCTGAAAGCAAAATTTACAAGTAAAAACCATCCCCATAAAAATACTTGGCCAGGAATTTTACATGGTCCTTTTATAATTTGAGTAGAATGAGTATTATTAGCAAGTTGAACTGGATTATCCGTACTTACATTGGCATCAGAACAAGTTATATATGGAATTGTAATTGGTGACAAAGCCACAGTTTGTCCAAATATAGATGGGAAGACAAAAATCCATAGCATAAAAGATGGTATCATATATAACATCATAGGTCTCATTTGTTGCTGCTGCATCTCTAAACTCATTTTGTTCATTTGTGATTGCTTTTTCTTTAATTCATCAATGAGTGTTTTGTCTTTCTTTCTTATTGCCTCTGTATATTTTTTTCTCCATTCTCCTGTTTCTTTCATAACTGTTTTCATTTTTTCTATATTTGTTGTTTTTCTTCTTAACAAAGCCATAGCCGTATTCAAACCAATAACTATTAGTGCCGCGACAATTGCTGATGAAACCATGTCTGGAAAGAGAGGATGATTGGTATAGTGAGGCGAAAGACCGGGTAATTGTAATAATAAATTTTCAAAAATATGAGATATATCTATCAACCCAAGATGAGTAAATTTTTTTAGAGTTATTAACCTTTTCTTAATTTTAATTTTTTTTTATTTACATTTTTTCAAGAGGTGTTATACCAATTATTTCCATACAATGCCTCATTGTTAAAAGAGAAGAATAAAGTATTTTAATTCTAATGTTTTTTATTCCCTCTTCTTCTTTCAAAATAGGCGAATCTTCATAAAAGTTATTGAATAAAGTCGACAGATTATAAAGATATCTTGCAACAAGTTTTGGATCTATGTTGTTTACAGCTTCTTTTATTATTGTTGAGAATTTACATATGTGTTTAATTAACTCTATCTCATTAGTTGACAAATTTAAATTTAATATAATAGTTTCAGTGTCGTTCAAATAACCACTTTTATTGTCTATTTTACTCAATATTCGTGATCCTCTCGCATAAGAATATTGGATGTATGGTCCTGTATCTCCATCTAAACTCAAATAGTCGTTTATGTCAAATGTAATCATTTTACTTCTGTCTTGTTTTATAAAATAATATCTAATTGCTGAAATAGCAATTTCTCTAGAAATATTATTTGCTTCTCTTTCTGAGATATCTATATTTCTTTTTTTAATTTCCTCATAGGATTTATTTATTAATAAATTTAAAGCAGAATCTGCTTCGATAAAAATCCCTTTTCTTCCAGACATTTGGGTTGATTTTTTATTTTCCAAATTCGATTCCAAGTATTTCAGCTGTTCTATGACTTAATGTAACAGGTTCGTATCCGAGATAATTATATTTTGTTTCTTCTATACCTAATTTATTCAGAATCTCTAAAAGTAATGCTTGTAATCGTTCTTGTCTAAAATCAATTATTGTTATAACTTTATTTATTTTGTTAAAATCTATTAAATTATCATTAGAAGATATTTGCTTTATTCTTTCTTTCATCTTTGTTTGATACAAATTAGTGTTATCCCATTGCTGAGAAAAAACTTCAAATTTAAAAGGGTTTTCAATATATCCTAGTTTCCATAAAGCATAGGGAATATCTTTTGCAAAATAGGTAATTGTTGAATCACTTCTTATTAAAATTTTGTCTCCTTCTTTTTTTGATTTATAGACCCAACATCCAGTATTTTTCCCTGTAGTTTCTAAACGAATAATTTTTTTTTCCTTTAATTCTTTAAAGATAATATCCAATATATCCGACTGAATTATCTGGGATTCAAAATTCAAAATATCATAATGACATTTCAAATCCCAACATGTTTGAAGCTGATCATTAAAATTCTTTTCACTAATTTTTGAGTGAATTTTGATATTTGAGAATCAGAATTTTCTAGCTCTTTTAATACCGTTTTTCTTTTTAGTTCTAAATCTGGCCTTGAAGGATATAATTCGTTAATTTTGACATAAACATAACTTCCACAGTAATGATCAAATTTTTTCTCAGATAATGAGTTTGTTTTTTTCCATGAGAGGAATATTCGCATATTTAAAAGCAACAATAATATCTGCAATCTGTAAACCTGAATCGTCTACATAGTTTAAAACTTTGACATTATGTTTAGTTGCCGATAATAACCTATATAAACAATCTCCTATTATTGAATTTCTTACATGTCCGACGTGTAAAGCTTTATTTGGATTAACACTTGTATGTTCAATTAGTATTAATTCTTCAAGACTGCCATATGCTGGTATTTTTGACTCTTCCTTTATTTTCAAAAAGAACATTTTCAAAAATTCTTTTAAATCAATCCTAAAATTAATAAAACCTGGTTTTTCCACCGAAATTGTCTCAATAAGAAAATTATTCTTATTCTTGTCATATTTAGGTAAAATATCATTTACTATCTCTTTTGCTATTTCATATGGACTTTTTCTAAAGATTTTAGATAATAAAAACGCCAAATTACAAGAAAAATCTCCATACTCTTTGATTGGAGGTTCTGAAACTTCAAAATCAATCTCATTGTCATTTAAATTATAATTTAATAATACCTTTTTCATAAGGTATTTTATTTCATCTTTAACATTTTCAAATAACATTTTCTGAACCTAATGATTTTTCTCTAATGATTAAATCTATTGCATTTATTAATCCTTCTCCGTTTTCGCCCTTTACAACAAATTTTGCCATTTTCTTTACTGATCTTTTGGAGCTTTCAAATGTAACGCTATTTTCGCATAGTTCAAACATAGGTATATCCGTTTCACTATCTCCAATCGCAACAACTTCTGACGGATTTATTTTTATGTCCCAAGTAGATATTGTAATCCATATGCCTTGTTTATTTTTTTTTCATTAATATGATACGCATAATTACTGTCCACTATGACTAGGTCCAAATCATTTTCTTTTAGTATTTTATTTCCTTTGTCAATATCAAAGGTCCTATTTAATACTACTTCAGTCATCCTTGGGAAAACTTGGTTGTGCATTATATTGTCGAATTTCTTTGCCAGTATGTTATATCCTAAAATACATTTCTTTTTGTCTGCTAATAGTATATGTTCGGCAGGAGATTTGGTAATGACACCTCCATTTTCACCAATTGAAATTTTTGTTGTTCCACCAAATACTGATAAAATAAATGCTTCTATAGATGATCTTCCTGTAACATATACTATTTTGTATCCTAATTTTACAAGGTATCTTAATTTGGATAATATCTCTAAATTTACCGTTCCATCCCCATTAATGGTGATCGTGCCATCAATATCTATTGCAAATAATTTAATCGTATTCAAATAATTTTAACTAGTATATTTTATTACATAAAAATCAATTTTAGAAATATATATATTGTATATTTTATGAAAGACAATAGTTTGAGTTTAGAAGTTGTACTGTTAGAAGATAAAAATAATATACTATTAAAAAGACGTGAAATTAAATCGATAATTAAAAATGCATCAGGTTCGATAAAAAGACAAGACGCAGCAAAATTAATTGCAGATAAATTAAATTTAGATAAAACTAACATTTTGCCTGTCTCTATCAAAAGCGAATTTGGCAATCCTGACATATTGACATTGATGTATTATTTTGAAAATATGGAAGAGGCAAAGAAACAAATTCCTCGTTACTTGTTTCTGAGATCATTATTAAAAGATGAGCGAAAAAAAATTATCGATGATGAAAAAGCCGAACGATTAAAAGCCAAACAAGCCGCTGTTGCAGAAGCAAAATCTAAAAAGAAATAAAATTAAAATAGGAAATAATAGGAGATAATAATATATAAAATGGCAAAAGAATCAAAAGGACAAACAAGTGTCTATAAATTTTACACGATAAATAATAGTACAATTGAGAGGACAAAAAGAGAGTGCCCAAGGTGTGGAAAGGGAATTTTTATGGCCGATCACAAAGATCGATATACCTGTGGAAAATGTGGATATACAGAATTCAAAAAAGATCATAGTAAAAAATCAAAAATAAAATAAACCTATTATTTTATGATTGAAATACAATTATAAAAGGTTCAATATCTTTTGTTTAGTTACTTCATCAATTTCAGTATTTGCCATAGATAAAAAGGACAAATTAGTATGATTATTTTCTATAAGCAATTTTTCAATAGGATATTTTTTTTGTATCCATAATTTTATTGATTTGTTATTTAACTTTTCATCATAAAATCCGTTTCCAAATTTTTCATTAATACTTTTTGTTAAATACTTGTCTTTTTTAAAAACTCTGCGATGATCAAACAGTTTTTCAGTATCTTTGAATATGGTTTCAAATAAGGTAACGCTGATTGTATCAGAAGTAATTTCTAAATTAATTATTTTGTTTAATATATCAAGATAGTGTAAAAATTCGTGAGCTATTACTGAATATATAGTCCCTCTTAATCCGTATATAACTAGCGGTGTAAATAACTGGATAAAAATTTGTATTTTATTTTCTTGATTGCAAAAAGGAATTGTTCTTGCATATATGATTGAGAATTGTTCATATTCTAATGGTGATGTAGCTATTAATAGGCTTGGTTCAATGAAATACTGAGGATATTCTATATCGGTTAATTGTTGTATTTTGGAAATTCCATCGTCAATGAGTGATTTTCTTTTTAATATCAATTTGAATATGTGCTCGTCAATTATTTTATTCTGATAAGCTTGTTTTACTTTAAATAATGGATCAATTTTTTTCATACCTGGATTATCATCTTAATTGCTATTTGGAATCACGTCATCTATATCAAAAAAAACACATTCACACTTTTTATTAATTAACTTAGATAAACACGGCTCTATGAATTCTTTTCCTCCAATTAATTGTTTTATTGGGATACCGTTATCAAGGGTCAAAACCATTTCAAAATTCTTATTGTCAATTGTTCTATAACTTGAAGAATATATATATTTTTTTACAATTTTATTTTTAACTTGAAATCTTGTTTCGCCGATCAATTTAGAAATCTCTTTTTCCAAATCCTCTTTTTCCAAATCCTCTTCTATGACTTTTATCAAGGTTTTTATTTTAAGTCTATATTTATCATAACTCTTTATATCATTAGTATTAATTTCCTTGAAATTAATACTTAACTTGTCTTTTATGTGAAAAATTTTTTGAAATTCTCTAACTTGTGGGTTATTTATTTTTGCTATAAATGGTCTTCCATTGCCCAAAACAAGACTATTTTTATCTTCACTGCCTGACCATGAAATTTTTATATCTTTTGAACCTGATTGAGTATATAGAAAATTTAAAATTATATCTTCGATTGTAGTTGGATAAGAACATGGATTTTCCAAATCTATTTGCTCATTGTTATTCATATTGTTTATTTTGATTCGTTGATTTAATCCTCTTTGAAATTTATTGTATCTTCCCAAAAGTACAAGTTCTTTGGTTTTGTATTTTATTTCATAATTTAGTTTATTATCTATAAAAATTTCAACTCTTAGATCAGGATTTAAATGGTCTATCAAAAACCCTGTATCTTTGATAATTTCTTTCCTAATTAATGAATTGTAATGGTTCTTTATGTTTGGAAGTCCTTTAATTTTGAATATAGACCTTAAATTGTCTTCTTTCTCAAATAATTGAAGTGGTAAAACTGTTCCTATATCTAATGTTTTATTTTGGTTGTTATCGTGCTTAAAATGCTTTGAATTTATTATATCATTCTTTATAGAATATATTGTTAGTTTAAATAAGTTTTTACAAATATTACATTCTTTTTTTTTTGATCTTATTATATTTACAGATGTTTTGTATTTAACTATTTTTTTTTTTACAATTTTAAAATTTCTTTCAAAACAATATTTACATATAAATAAATTATACTGATTTAATTTAACAGAAAATTCTTTATCATATATAGTAGAAATATTTTTTTCATAGTTTTTAACCAAGACCGAATCTCCTTAATAGACCATGCATTTGTCTTCCTTTAGCTTGTTTCATCATTGTTTTAGAATTATTATATTGTTTAATGAGATCTTTAATATCATGTTCCATTAGTCCTGAACCTCTAGCTATCCTCTTTCTTCGAGATTCATTTATAAGATCTGGATTCTTTTTCTCATCTTTGGTAAATGATTGTATTATAAATCTCCATTTCTCCATTTTTTCTTGAAGGACATCTAAGTGATCGTCTTTGACAAAATTTGAGAGGCCGGGAAGATTTTCAATTACATTTCGAAAGCCCATTTTTCCCATGTTTTCCATTTGAGCATAGAAATCTTCAATAGTCATTTTTCCACTTAACAGTCGTTTAGATTGATTTTCATCAGATTGAATTTCCAGGCTTCTTGCCATTTCTAAAAGAGCTTTTATATCTCCCATACCTAATAACCTGCCCACAAAACTGGTAGGTGAAAATTGCTCCAGATCGTCGATTCTTTCTCCTGTTCCAATAAAAAGTACCTTAGCACCTGTAGCTGCCGAAGAGGCAATTGCACCGCCTCCTTTGGCAGTCCCATCTAATTTTGTAATAATAATGCCACTAATTTTTGCATTTTCATGAAAAATCTTTGCCTGATTATAGGCTTGTTGACCTATTGTACCATCTATTACCAAAAAAACATGATCTGGAGTTACTATCGAATACATTGATTTCATTTCATCTAATAGACTTTGTTCCTCTTTGTGTCTTCCTGCTGTATCAATAATGACTATATCAATAGCTTGTTCTTTAAAAAATTCGATTCCATTTTTCACAATTTCAAGGGCATTTTTATTTTCTTCTTCACCATAAACTATTGAATTAATTTTAATGCAGTTCATCTTTAATTGCGTTAAAGCTCCTGGTCTCCACGTATCTGCACCGATTACGCCCACTCTGTATCCATGTTTTGTTAACCATCTTGCGAGTTTTGCGACAACAGTAGTTTTACCACTACCTTGAATACCTAGCATTAATATGGTAATTTTGTCGATCAGGATGGAAATTGATGACTTTGTCATCAATTTTTTTCTTATCCGTGTTTTTAATTAATTCACCACTATAACCAAGAAGTCTCGATAATTCTCCATATAGAATAGATATTATGTGATCTTTTTTTGACAGTCCTTTAGGTGGAGACTCTTTAAGAGCTCTTTCTTTGAGATTTTTTGTTATTTCTAATACTAATTTAACATTTACATCCGATGATAATAATGCCCTTTGTAGATCTTTACAAAGCTCATTAATTAATTCTTCATTTACATCTGATGCCCCTACAATTTTTTTTAATGCAGAGCGTAAATTGTCTTTTAAACTATCAAGCATAACTACTACTTCCTTACTAAAACAACATCTAATATTTCAAATGTTCCCCTTATTCCATCCCATTGTATTTTAGATCTTACTATTTTAATTTTTTTTTTATAGATAGGACAATCTATTACCAAAGTCTCAGCTTCTCCACCTTCAAAAGTTATGTTAAATTTAAATTTTTTACTTAGGATATCTAATTCTTCATAATTTCTTTCATTAATTGTCTTTCCTAACCATATTTTATCTAATCCTAATGCGGCTACCCTTGTAATTATAATCTCAAACTGTGAATTAATCAATTGATTATAATATTTACAAGGATCTATCTCCCAAATTGGTGAATATAATTTTAAATTCAAATCCAGTACAAATTTTTTGGAATATATTCAATTGAAATCTACTTGATATTGCTCCATTGATTAAACCTTCAATAGAATATTCCTCAATAGCTTGCCTTATTGATGAAATTAATTGATCAATTTCATGTTCTTTAAGTGTATTGTTACAATATCTTTCTATAAGTGGAATTTCAATCGCTTCTGATATCTTTTTAAATAAAAGATTATTTGGATAATGATAAAGCAAACTTTCATCATTAAAAGGATGGAGCGATATTAAACATGGTACTTCGTGACCTTCTTTTAGTGACTTATACAATGCGTATGTACTATCCTTGCCACCAGAAAACAAACATCCCAACCTCATATCTTTTTCTAGTCTTTTTTTTATTTAATCTAATAGTTTTTATAATGCAAGGTAAATTCTAGATTTATGGTAAGAATGAATGCTGAAATTATTGCAGGTATTGCTATTTTAATGATGGGTATTATTTTTATACTAGCGGGTACGATAAATTCCACTTGGGGTGAAATTATGCTGCCATCTTTTGTGATAGCCGCTTTAGGTGCCGCTACACTTGGTCTGGGCATATGGACAGCAAATTATGAAGCAAAGCACTCTATTCATACACACCATCATTAATAATTTTTTATTATTCATTTATATATAGAATTGAATTATCTTTTAATTCTTTTTGTGAACTGAGATTTATTAAAGTGTTTTCTAGTTTAGGATAACTGGGCATTATGCCATCTATACTTCCTTGAAGAATTAAAGTTAAATTTATTTTTGAATTTAAAACATCATGTAATTCTTGATTAGCTGTTGTTATATAAGGTCTTAAAGCTCCGCGAAATATTTCAGATCTGGCACGAATTTTTCCCTCTATTTTATTCCCAACCGGTGCATCCGGACCTATTAAAATAATATTTCCAAAAGAATCTTTAAATTTACTTGGATATTCTAGGGCTTCATTTGTGGCCATAGATAGAACAGATTCACGAGTAATAAGGTGTGGAATATTTACAAAATTGTTTACAAGCTTATCCCATTCGGATTCTTGATAAAGTTGTAATGTCTTTATTATAATCAAAATTCCCTGTAAAATGAATAGTAGAATCAATTTTTCCAAAACGTGTTTTGATAGTATTAAAGATTCGCTTTATTGCTTCCTCATCTTTAAAATCTATACTATGGTGATGAAATTCTTTTAAAATTTCTTTAGTTTTATCCAAAATATCGTTTTTGTTAGTAAGAATTATTATTTGTTTTACATTTGCAATGTTTAGCTTCTCTGCAATCTTTCTTATTATATCTATATCCGTAACATTATCCGTTGTTGTGGTGATAAGAATTGTGTTACCTTTAGGAGATAAATTTAAATCTGCATTTATACATTTGTTGATGTTTGGTTTCACTGGATAAAATACACGGTCATTTGGAATAATTCTGCCATTTATTAATCTACTAATGGAATCTTTAGATAAAGTGTATACCATTTCGGCAACATCTTCTTGAGATAAGAATTCTTTGTCTACAATCATTTTTTTAGTATTATATTGTACCTTCTCTGCAATTTCTTGAACCTTTTCAATAAGCTTTAGTAATATTTCTTTATATTTTTCAATCTCAGAATTTGATTCATTATTTTCTTCGACTATTTTTTCTGCTATTTTCATTGCCTCTTTTTCGATAATGTCTTGTTTTTCTCCCAAAAATTGAAGAAGTATGAAGGTCGCATTCTCAATCTGTTTATTTGTTAATCCTTTAAATCCACCAATTCTCAAAAACTCTGCAGCAGCTTTTGGATAAACTGTTTTATAGATTCTATCTGAATGTACTGGTCCAGGATTTGTTCCTATGGACCTTATGCCTTTTTCTGCCAACTCCCATCCAAGAGCTTCTACCAATCTATTTTTTGCTCCCTGTGCTGCGGTATATGGAGTTCTGAATCTGTATGGTCTTTGTTCAAATTTGTTTTCTTCTGTAAAAAATGTTGAAATGGTTATTATTGTACCATCAGGTTTTAATGATTCTAAACTTTTTATGCTAGTCCAAAAAGTTCCTGTAAGGTGAATCGATACACATTCTTTAAAATCTTGATAACTTGAATTAGTAAAGATTTTTACAGGACCGGAAACTCCTGCATTATTTACTATAATGTCGATTTTTCCAAAATCCATTTTTATACTCTCAAATAAAACGTTAATGTCTTCTTCATCTGCAACATCAATACCTGAATAATATTTAACCTTGGTATCATGCCCTTCTTTAGTTATAATTTCATTTAAAATTTTAGAAGCTTCTATTAATGGTTCCTTTCTTCTACCTAGTATTATTATATTGTATCCTAGCTTTGCAAATTTTCTAGCCACGGCCTGACCTATTCCAGTTCCGCTACCTGTAACGAGAACTGTTTTATTATCTTGATTCATTTAATATAAATAAAGATATAAATCTCTAATATTAATAGTATTTTTAATCAAAATCTTAGTATCCGTTAATTAGTTAATGGAATACTTAAAACTTATAAATCAAGATCATTTCAGAGATATCATAGATATGCACAATTATGAATATAGTAATATATTTTTTAAAGTGGAGGTAGCCTAAAGGTGAAAATTAAATTCGGTTTGACATTTGGTTTAAATGTCGCCAGATTAGGTTTAGACGAAACACAGGTTATTACAGCCGCACAGATTGCTGATAGAACAAATTTTGATTCTATATGGGCAATGGATCATACTAATGTGCCTCAATGGAAAAATGCTGTCGTTAACGATGCGTGGATAATGTTAGCAGCTATTGGTGCAGTTACAGAAAATGTAGAGCTGGGAACTTGCGTAACTGATGCAATAAGGAGACATCCTTCTACTATTGCATTATCTACAGTCACACTTGATAGAATAACAAAGGGTCGTGGAATATTGGGGATTGGAGCGGGAGAGGCTCAAAATGTTGTTGATTTTGGTATTGAATTTAGTAAACCCGTATCAAAATTTAAAGAACAACTAGAGGTTATTGAAAAGCTATTTGAATCTAGTCCTGATAATTTGGTTAATTACGCAGGAAAATACTATAACTTAATTGACGCTTGTTTGCAAGCAAAACCCATACGAAAGCCTCGACCTCCTGTATATATAGCCGCAGGTGCTCCGAAAACATTGGAATTATGCGCAACTTTTGGGGATGGATGGATTCCAATAGGTTATACACCAGCTTTATTCAAACACCATGCTAATGTTATAAAAGACCATGCAAAAAGAATAGGACGTGATCTTCATAATTTTGAATTCGCAAATGATGTGGATGTTTATTTTACCGATGATGCTGATGGTGCATGGGAAAAAATGAGAAATTCTGTAAAGGTAAGTCTATATAAACCTGAACTTTTAAAAGTTCATGACATTAAACAAGATTCTGAATTTGATTTTCGCAGATATTTTACTGAATATGCTATGAATAAACCAGAATTAATGGAGCAAATGAAAAAAGCCGCTCTTAAAATACCAGACGATGTTGCACGGACTGCAATCGGTGTCGGAAGCCCTGACGATGTTATAGAGATGTTAGATCGCTTTATTCAAGCAGGAACTAATCACTTTATAATTAGATTCTGGGGAGATGGTTTATACAAAAATATTGAGATCTTTGGAAATAAAGTGGCGCCATATTTTAAAAAATTAGAAAAATAAAAGAGGCTAGAAAAAACTATCCAATGTTTTATTGTTGTTTTTATTTGTTTTTATTTGTTTTAATTTTCTTGTTTTTAAATTATCGATGGGTTCTGCGTCATACCCCATATCATTTAAATGTCTTGCAAACTCTTTTTGAAATCCGTGAATTGTAAAAATCTTTTTTGGATTGCTTTTCTTTACAACTTCTATCAGCTCATCAAAATCGCAATGATCACTAAATGGTATCACATAATCTAAATTCATAAAATGGCAATAATTCCTATTAATTGCCCAACCGCTAAAGCCTACCGTAACCGCACCATATTTTTCTTTCAAGTATGCGATAAAATTATGCTTACCACTTGTTAATGGATATATTAAAATCCAAGGTTTTTTCTTTAGAATTTCTTTTTCTTTAGCATTAGATAAAGAAATCGAATCTTCCAAATCTATGCCAAAATTTTTATAAATTTCATTAAACCTGTGGACATCGTCATGAACAATAAGTGGCTTCCATTTGCCGAATAATGAAGTAAGGATTTGAGCTTTACCTAGAGAGTATCCCATTAAAATAACAGGTATGCCCCTTGAATACATTTCTGAAATTAAAGAATTTACTTGATGAATTATTTGATCGAGAGATGGAAATTTGTATTCGGGTTTGCCAAAAGTTGATTCAATAATTAATGTTTCAACTTTGGGAATTTCAGGTTTTTTAAAAAAAGCTCTTTTCCTTGTTGATAAATCTCCAGTATAGAAAATTTTGTTGTTAACCAATAAACCTTTTGATCCTAGAATATGACCATTATCTATCAATTTAAAATCTTCATGTGAACCTAAGTAATCAATAATAGAATAACCTCTTAAATTTGCTATCGCAGATGTCTCATGAGAACTTATTATCTTATTTTTTAAATCAAATTTTGTTAGATTTTTTTTATTTAATAAATGATCTGTATGAGCATGTGAAATGAAGATAAAATTTTCATCGATTATATGCATAGGATCTAAATAAATTTTAATTTTATCATTCTTTAGTAATATTTCATTGTTCTGATTTGAAATTATCTTATAGTCCACACTATTTATTCTATTTTTTACATATTCTATTATTTACTTTTATCTATCTGCTTTACCTTTTAGCTTAGATTGCTCTTTCATTAAAATTAAATTTAGCTTTTTCAACAAAATATTAATTGAACAATAAGAAGATTGTGTATGTTTTATTGGATGGAATAGGGGACTTACCTTGTCCTGATTTAAATAATTTAACTCCATTGGAGGCTGCTAATACTCCCAACTTAGATATAATTGCACAAAATGGTATTTCAGGCGAAGTTACAAGTGTAGGAAAAGGAATAGCTCCGCAATCAGATATTGCAGTTTTCAATATGTTAGGATACAATTTTAAGGATAAAGATTATGTTGGCAGAGGTGTTGTAGAATGTCTTGGTTGTAATATTGATTTTAAAGATGGCGACCTTGCTTTACGTGGAAATTTTGCCACAATCGATTCGAATAAAAAAATAATTGACAGGCGTGCGGGAAGGATTATTTCAAAGGATGATGCAAGCGAAATATGTGATATAATAAATAAAAATGTTACAATCCCTGATATCGAGATTTTTGTTAAGCCCACTATAGGTCATCGAGTTATTTTGCATTTTAGAAAAAAAAATTGTAATTTAGGCGAAAATATAACTAATACTGATCCTGCCTATGATAAGATTAATGGAATTGGTGTGGCCAAATCTAATTCAGAGAATGAGATTTATGTTATAAACTCTAAGTATCACAATGAAGAATCTAAATCTTCTGCAGAAATTGTAAATACCTTTTCCAATCAAGTTATTAAATTGTTGAATGATTGCGAGGTTAATAAAAGAAGAATAACTAAGGGATTGTTACCAATTAATTGTATTTTATTGAGAGATGCTGGCAACCGGTATCCTCATATCCAATCAATTAATGATAAATACCATCTAAATTTTGCATCACTAGTAGATATGCCTGTAGAAATAGGCATATCAAAAATTCTTGGCATGGCTTCTTATGAATGTGGTGGACCTAGTGAATATGAGTTAAAAGTTAAAACTCTCTTAAATATATTAAAAGATCATGAGTTTTTTTATGTCCATATTAAAGGCCCAGATGAATTTGGTCATGATGGTGATGCAAAAGGAAAGAAAAAAAATATAGAAGAAATAGATGAACATTTTTTTAAACCTTTACAAGATGGATTCAGTAAGTTTAAGAATATGGATATAAGTTATATTATTTCAGGAGATCATTCTACGCCATGTATAAAAAAAGCTCATACTGATGATCCAATTCCACTTCTTGTATCCGGTAAAAATATTGCAAATGATGGTAATTTCTAGATTTACCGAAAGATATTCAAGCAAAGGAGATATGGGAAAAATCCTTGGCTATGAGGTAATAGATTGTTCCTTAAAGGCATTAAATAATAATTGAATAAATAATATTAAACTAATTATTTAGTTTAAATCTTAATAAAGCACCAATTTTGCCTAGGCTTTGTATTTGATTTCCTTCTTCTGTTTTAGATGAAATTATTTCAAGTCTAGTTCCACTTAAGGCAGATAATTCTTCTAAATAATCAATAAATTCTTTTTCCGTTATTAGATAATCCATACTTGAACAAACTGAACATTGTTTTGAAATAATATTTTGTTTGATTTCAATAAGGTGTTCATTATCTATTATTTTTTCAAACGTATTGCTGCATTTTTTACAAATGACTTCTAATCTAATCAGATCTATATCATCAGTTACAATTATTAGATCTGTGAAACCAGACTTCAATTTCTCTAATACTTCATTTATACCATATATTCCCAGACCTTTTCCAGAATACACTTCACCCAAAAATTTTTTAACTAATTTCTTTTCTTCCATTAATCTAAATTCGGACATTATACCTTGTTCATTTACTTTGTCTATAATTTCCCTTACACCTTCGTCACCAGTATAAGATGTATCAAGTGTTGAAATAACATTGTTTTGCAATCTATAGTCCAAATACTCTTCTTTGACAAAGTTATCTTTTGTTGGACCAGGACCTCCAATTATCAGTCCCTTAACATTAAATTGATCGATAAATATTTTTTGTGCATAGTCAGCAACACGGTGATAATATTCATTAAGCTCATTATCTCTAAGTCTCTCAAACCTTCTTGCAGATTGACCTCCTTGTCTATGTTTTCCTGCTACTCCTGAGGTTAATGTCTCGATGGTTTGCCATCTATCTCCTGTTAATATTCCTAAACCTGTCTCTTGAGTATCTATAGCAATTATTCCAATTACTTTGTCATCTTTTAGCATTTCTTTTATATGATCAATCCAAAAATGATCATCACACCGATACAAATTTATTTGAACCGGTTTAGGAGGGGTAATTGTAAAAATTTCAATTTTTTCAGTTCCTATGCCTTTTCCTGTGGGAATAGCTCCACAAAATATAACTAATCCATTGTCCGGTGTTTCTTTATATAGCTTTAATTGTTCCATGGTCTTGCTCAATGCGTCCTGAACATGGGTTCTAGTAAGATCAGATTTAATATTGGTAGCAGTACCAGCCTCATTTCTAAGTTGTGATATTATATCATAAATGGGTCTTCGAGGAGGAATGTAAACAGTAACTAATTCAGTACCATGTCCTGATATCTTTGACAAGTCGTTTAGCATTTTTGTTATTTTATATTTTTTAACAGAATCCCATTTTTCTTCATCTTTAGTTAGTTGGGGCATAAATAGTATTATTTGATACATAATTTAATTTTTGATTATAAAAACAGAATAATTGAAGTGTTATTATGATTTAAAATTTTTGCTGTTTGTTGGCCACTTATAATGATTTCGCTATTTGAATGTTTAGATTCTTTTTAAAGGTAATAAAATACCTTAATTATAATAAAATCCATAATATTTATTTAAAAGATTTCAGTGAACTTTTTAGATAAGAATTTGTCGGAAATGAGAAAAGATTGTTATATCCAAGATAAACTTGTTCTGATTCCTAATAATGTAGATAAAAATGAAGTCCTTCTTGAAATCCTTCAACAAAATAAGAAAATAGACAATACAAATGATAAAAAAAATTGTCCTTATTGTCCAGGAAACAAACAACATTCTGATCAATTGGTTTTATCATTTGTATTTAAAGATGGCATACTTCAAAGATTGTATGATTCTCAAGATGGTGTAAATGAAAATTGGACTATTAGAATATTTGAATGCAAAAACCCTATAGTTACAACGAGTCCAAATCATGAGTATTCTGATAAACCCTATTATAGAGAACCAGCGTATGGCTATGATTTAATAGTTATTCCGACACCACAGCATGATATCTCTTTGACGGATCTATCGGTAGAACAATGGACTAATTTGTTGTTAGTTTTGCAGGATAGAGTACGATGGCTTTATAGTCAACGTGGTGTTACATACGTAGCAATTTATGCTAGCAGAGGCTCGGATATAGGAAATATCAATTAATCATCCTCACTTTCATATTACTACCTTTTCTTCAATTCCTCCTGTTATAGAAAAAGAAGCTAAAACTTTTCATCAAATGATGAATGAAAATGGTAATTGTCCTGCATGCAATATGATTGAATCGGAGCTAAATGGGCCAAGACAGCTTTTTTCAACAGCTCATTTTATTACTCTTGTTCCATGGGCACCCACTTTTAATTGTGAATTTTGGATATGTCCAAGAAAACACTCTACTTTCTTTTCGAAAATAAGTCAAAAAGAAATTTCTGATTTGTCTTTGGTTATTTGTTCATCTATGCGAGGTATGGATAATGTTTTAGGAAAAATTGATTTTAGCATTGCATTTCATATCTCTCCAGAAAAGAAAAACAGCAAACAGCTCCATTGGCATATCGAAATTTATCCTCTAATAACATCTTGGTCTGGACTTGAGAGGGGATTTGGAATATTTGTAAATCTCCCTAATCCTGAATATTCAGCTGAAATTTTAGGATCTGCATCTAGAAAAGAATTAGCACATTTAATGGGGATAGTTTAACAAAATTAAAATAATCAACCTTTTTTACTAAAAATAAAGAAAATGTTAAAAACAGGCGAATGGTTATCTCTTTCTATAGTAGGTTTAGTTATTTTATTTATTTTCTTGACGATTTCTTTTTTTTCCTTTTTAATCGGTCCTGATTCAAAAGGACCTCAAACAACAGTTGAGCCATCGAGTTCTTTTATTCAAATTGTATTTATCTCAATAGGACCTGCTATTGCTCTATCTTTTTTTACTAATGTTTTTTCAAAAGACATTTCAAGATTATCTTCTATATTAGTAATATTTTCCGGGACTGTTCTCATAATTAGTATGATTTATATTTCTTTTCTAGTACCGCAAGTACAAAATATAGAATTGCCTGTTTGGATCTTGAATATACCTTTGATATTTATAGGATTTGGAGTTTTATTGTTTTTAATTGGTTTATCTAATTATAGAAAAAGCAAACAAAAGCAGAATAAAACTCTAGATCTTGATTAAATATATTTAAAAGATGGTTATTTCTTTTGAATAACAAAGTAATTAATTTCCAAAATAAAAAAGATGATAATGATAAAATAAAGATAAAAATAAACAATATGTTTTTACCAATCACGGTTAGGCAGAGTAATTTGTCAACTGTATTTTCCCTTAATAAGAATTTTAATAAAGTTCTAGCTATAGTTATTGGAACTAAACCTGACTTTTATAAACAAGCACCATTGTTATTGGAGGCCAAAAGAGAAAAATTACCTGCTTTTATAATCTCTACTGGTCAACACTACGACAATCTTCTTGGATATGGCATTAAAGAATTCAACCTAAATGATTCTATAGTATGTGATCTGAATATAAGAGGAGATTTAATGAAAAAATCTAGCGATTTGATCATGAAATTTGGCTATTTCGGTAGATACTTAAAGGAGCACTACTCTGGCCAACACGTTTTACCGATAGTTCATGGAGACACATTGGTTGCGGGAATGGCAACTTTATCTTGGGTTTTTGGACTAGGTCAAAAGGTTGGACAGAATGAGGCAGGACTTCGTTCTATGAGTCCAAAAATAATAAAGAAAATTAAAATAAATCAAATACCTAAAAAAATTTTTTTAGAAAAGTTTATCGTAGATCAATTATCGCCTGATTGGTTTTTAACACGTGAAGAACCATTTCCTGAACAAATTGATACATGGGTTTGCTCGGCCGGTACAAAGTTCTTTTTTGCACCTACAAAATTAAATAAAGAACATTTGATAAGAGAAGGATATCCTGAAGAAGATATTTTTATCATAGGAAATTCAGTTGTGGATGCAATACATCTTAAACGAATTAATAAACCAAAAAAAAGTATCTTTGAATGGTATCCTAAATTAGAATATGGTGATTGGATTAGGATGGATATACACAGAAGAGAGAACTTGACATATCATAGATTTAATGCAATTATTGGAGGATTGGTGGACCTAATAACCAGAACTGATTTTAAAGTTATTTTGATTTTATTAAATGCAACTATTTCTGCATTAAATAAATTCGACCTTTATTCAAAACTTCAAAGACTTCAAGAACAATATAGTGAAAAATTCATAATGTCAAATCTGTGGAAAGAGTATGGAAATGTTGTCGAATTTTTAGATAGTGGTAAATGCTGGGCAGAAATAACTGATTCAGGGTCAATGCAAGAAGAATTATTGTATTTCCCTAAAGTTTGTTCTTTCACAATGCGATTAAATACTGATAGACCAGAAACAATTTTTAATGCCCATGGAAATTTGTTAGTTCCTCCTGTAAATAGAAATTGGTTACCAAAAATAATAGGAATGGTTTATGAAAAAAGAGAAAATTATGGATTTAATTTTAATAAAAAAAAACAGATATATGGAAAACCAGGGGAAGTATCAAAAAAAATAGTAAAGATAATAAAGAAGGAATTTGAAAATAATGAAAATAATTTTTTTCCATGGTTACACCAGCGATTTAATTATTGGCATGAAAAAGATGATTTTGAATATCTCTAAATTTAAATTAAAAAATATTATCTATTATATAATATATAATCAGTAAAGATATTTCATTAAATTCTATTAATAATTGATTTGTTCTAATTATATTCCACATTGGAATGATACATAACATCTAAAAAAACAACTTGGAATAATAAAAAAATGTTATATATTACTTAAATAAAATTATTTAATATTAATAAATCTCTGAGTTATAATGTAATGAATATATAAAAAATTGATATTCTTCTCTATAGTATCATAAAAAGAAGTTTTATTATAAACTTTAGCCATACGCACACAATAATCCAAGTATACTATTATGAACAAAATTATCTTGCTATATCCATTTTTCTTTTAATTTGGGAATCAAAGTTACATTCCTATTTAATTAGTTTATATTTGTATTTCCTTAATATTGATTCAAGAATAAAAAACTTTAGGATTTTTTTTATTGTAAACATTTTCAATAGACGAGAAAGATATAATATTTGAAATCAAAAGTAGATAGACAAACACTATTATGTCTCCTATAAAAAACTTGCCTGAAATCGCAAATACAATTTGATTTTATGATATTGACTAAATTACTATTATTATGCTTTCCACCAATCAAATCCTATAAACTTTATACTTTTTTCTTCTACATATGCAATCGCTAAAATGAATTGTTTTTTTACTGTGGTGGCAAGCCTTCCTGCCAAAACTATATCTATACCTGATATATATTGAGATGGTTTCAAGACTTTTACCAAATATGGTGCATGATCAATCCCTGGACCATGAATATACACTGCAAAGTCACAACCAAATTTAATTCCTGGAGAAACTACATATCCTTTATTTCTTAAATTTTCAAAAACAATATATTTAACTTCAAAGTCTGTATATTGTTTTTTGCAAAGATTTGTTATTTCCTTTAAAGAAACTAGTTTTCCATCAGGTTTAGAAATATCCAATTTATTTTTTACAAATAAATAGTATCCTTCAATTAAGTCGAGGACTAGCTGTGAATCAAAGTCAAAATTTTTTGGTTTTGATATACCCAATGGTTTGCCAAAATATCCTTCACTAAATAAATTTCTTGATTCTAAAACATTATGTATTAGTATTCTATTTTCTATTAATTGCCCGGAATATTTTATCATTAAATATTCGACATTTAGATTATAAATGAATTAAAAGTTTGTTGATATTTATTTATCATTTCCACTATTCCTTTACTTATATAATTGAGTATTATTATATCCGTATCTAATACTCTAATGAAGATATTACTCTTTATTATAATATCTGATACAACATTGTATTTCGTTTTTTTTATTTTATTTTTTACAAATATAATTATTTTTTCCATTTCAAAACTCGATGTCAGATATATCTTTTATAAGGTATATTATCCAGCATAAAAAACCTTCTTTTTCACATCCAAATCAAAAATCTTTTTATATAATTAATATTATCTAATTTTTTTTCTTTTAGTTAGACTTTTAATATATAACTATTATTATATTTTAGATTTGTTCTCTTAAAATTTTCATAATGTTATTTTGATGCAAAATTAACATAATCTGTAGTATTTAATTATATTATTGGATATTGACGGGAAAAATTTTTCTTCTGAACTGAATCCAGATTTTCTGTAAAATACGGGAATTTATATATTATTTCTTATTTTAAAGTAAATATTATAAAAAACCAATCTAGATTACAATTCATTAATAATTCTCCAGTTAAGAAATAGGAAAATTTTCTTTTATTTCAATAAGATCTCTTAATATAGAACTTGCTGTTTCCATGCCTCCAGCTCCCTCTGCCAATAATAGTTTGCTCTCCGGAATGTTCTGATTTAAAAGTTACTGCATTTAAAGTTCCGTTCACACAAATTGGATCATCTTTCGATATTGAATATGGTTTTACATAGAGATTTTTATCATCGCATTTAGCAATAAGCTTTATATTTCTTCTTTTTTTTAATGCATCATTGATTTCGTCAAGTTTTACATCTTTAATTCCCTTTTTTTCTACATCTTTCAAAGTTACTTTGTAACCCATTATCCAATTTGCCATTATTACTAATTTAGCTGCTGCATCGTCACCGTTGATATCCAGAGAAACCTCTGCTTCTGCATAGCCTTTTATTTTTGCATCGTTTAGAGATTCTTCAAAAGTTAAACCCTCTGTCATTTTTGTTAAAATATAATTAGTAGTGCCGTTTAAAATTCCAGTAAATGATGTTATTTTATCACCCTTTAAACAATGCTTGGCAAAATCTAATATGGGTGTCCCTCCACCTACAGTACCACTAAACCTCAACATTACATTGTTATAGTCAGATAATTCTATTAATGAAGGAAATGATAGTGCAAGAGGTCCTTTATTTACAGTTATTACATTTTTTTGTGTTCTTAATGCAGATATAATATGAGATAAGCCTGGCTCGCCTGATATTAAATTTGTGGGAGTTAATTCTAGGAATACTTCTGCATCAATGTTCTCAATATAGTTTTCAAAATTTGGTTTTTCATCAGAATATTTTGCAACAGTTCCGAATTTCTCTTTAACTAATATCAGTTTTTCAAGATCTAAACCAGTTTGTGAATAGGCTATACCATTGCTATCAACACAAGCAAGAATCCTTGGTCTTATGCCATATTTTTTATATAAAGAATCTGAACTTTTGATTAATAATTTAATAAAGCTTTGACCAACAACTCCAAATCCACAAATAATTAGTCTCATTAAATTTTTCCTATTGTCTTTATAAATAATGAATATAATAAAATTTGTATTAAATCATTATTTATAATAATACATACTTGGATAAATGTCTCCTAATACATTAATAAATGAAAATGAAATAATACAATAAATAATGTTACCTATATCTGTTGGATTGGGAGAAGAGGATGGTAATTTCTCATCTGATGATAATTCAAATGAACATTTTGATGTTATTATAATTGGCTCAGGACCAGCTGGTTATACAGCTTCTATTTATACCTCCAGAGCAAAATTAAAAACATTAATAATAACAGGTAGTTTGCCTGGCGGGCAATTGATGACTACAAGTGAAGTAGAAAATTATCCTGGTTTTCCAAATGGAATTTTTGGCCCTGAATTAATGATAAATATGAAACAGCAATCAGAACGATTTGGTACAATACTGATAACCGATGAAGTAACAAAGGTTGATTTTAAGCGAAGACCTTTTAGGATTTATACTCAATCATCTATGTATACAGCAGAAAGTATATTAATAGGTACGGGTGCAACACCAAGAAAACTTGGTATAGAGCCAGAACAAGCATTTTCTGGGAGGGGTATTTCTTACTGTGCTACATGTGATGGTCCTTTTTTCAAAGATCAGCATATTGTAGTTGTTGGAGGAGGAGATACTGCTTTAGAGGAAGCAAATTTTTTAACAAAATTTGGAAAATCTGTTAAAATAATTCATAGAAGAGAACGTTTAAGAGCAAGTAAAATTTTGCAAGAAAGAGCATTTGAAAATCCAAAAATCGAGTTTATCTGGAATTCTAGTGTAATAGATATTGAGGGCAATAATAAAATCTCATCAATTATAATTAAAAATAATAAGAATGGGGAGGAAAAAAAATTAAATGTGGGTGGTTTATTTGTTGCGATAGGCCACGAGCCCAATACCTCTATATTCAAAGATCAAATAGATATGGATGATAAAGGGTATGTTATAGTTAATAATTATACAAAAACAAATATTGATGGGATTTTTGCGTCTGGAGATGTTCATGATTATCGATATAGACAAGCTATTACCGCAGCTGGATTTGGTTGTATGGCCGCATTAGATATTGAAAAATGGTTAGCTGATAGAAAAAAATAATTTGTTGCTTTTTATTTCAATACTGATAAAATTATAATTAATAGCTCAAAGGAGGCAAAAACTTACAACTTGTCAAATATTTCCTATATTCTTCTTCAGAAAATAAATTTTGCTCAAGGTAAAGACTCTGAAATTTTCTACCATCATCAGCAAATATTCCTACAAATACACCTTCGTCATAATTGTCTATATAGTCCAGCATTGATGCCATAACTGAGCCTGAAGAAGGCCCTACTAATATATCCTCTCTTTCAGCAAGACTTTTTACCATTTCAAAAGATTTCTGATTTGTTGCAGTATACCATTCATCAACTATTTTTTCTCTTCGTATGAATAGATCAGGCTTTGCTGACTCCTCAAAATTCCTTAGACCTTGTAATAGGTGATTTTTCTGAGCCTGAATAGCGATAACTTTAACATTTTTATTTTTTTCTTTTAGGTATGTGCCAGTTCCGGTAATTGTCCCGCCTGTACCACATCCTGTAAAGAAATGCGTTACTTTACCTTGAGTTTGTTCCCATATTTCTGGTCCTGTGCTTTGATAATGAGAAAGATAATTTGATTCATTTTCATACTGATTGGGCATATAGTAAATTTCTGGACGAGGTTTTGAGATTGCATATGCAAGTGCTATACTTTGGTCTGTTCCTGCGCCGACCCGTGGACATAAATCATCACTTGTTTCGTGCAAAGTAGCACCTAATTTCCTAAGTATATTTTTTGTTTCCTCACTCACTTTTTCTGGGATAACTATTTCTACTTTATATCCTAAATAAGAAGCAATTCCAGTTAATGCAATACCTGTATTACCTGAAGTTGGCTCGATAATTATGCTTTTATCTTTTTTCAATATTTTTTTTTCTTCAGCATCCTTGATCATCCAGTAAGCTGCTCTGTCTTTCACAGATCCAAATGGATTAAACCATTCTAATTTTGCAAATATTTTTACTTTATCGGTGGAATAACTTTTTAATTCTATTACTGGGGTATTGCCAATTCTTTCTAAAACCTTAATTTTATCTGATTCAGCAAAAGTTGTTGAGGTCATTTATTTATTTAGCCTTTTTAATTGTAAATTCTAGATCATTGTTATTTTTATTTAACGAAAGGAGTTCATGTCCATTACGATTAACCCATCTTGATATATCTTCCTCGGAATCTGGATCATCAGACACTATTCTGAGAGTTTGGCCTTTTGTCATTCTTTCGATCTCTATTTTTGTTCTAAAAACTGGTTCAGGACAATATAGTCCTCGAACATCAATTGTTTTTACATCCAATTTATTATTATCATTTGAACCAGAAGACATAATATATTAAAATCTATTTTAATGTATTTAATGTTTTTGTTGGATATTTCTATTTTTTTGCCATAAAATTATACCTCTTAAAATTTATTTTTTTAAAAATAAAGCAAAAAAGTAATGTGTAATAATTTAAACTGTATAAAATAAATGAAATTGTAGTTTATGATACAAAACAAATAGAATAAATATATTATACTTAATTATCAAAAAGAAATCTTGTAATTCTTAATGCTTTCACTATAAACTTCTATTTAGTGAGGCTAGACAATAGATTACATATGAATATAATACTATACTATTAAATTTAAATATCTATTTAACTTTTTAAATATTTATACAGTAAGATTTTAAAACTGTCATTTTTTATTCCTGCAATAACTTAATATTATGTATAGCAAGGGAAATCATTTTGTCCTATGCTTGTTATATTTGACGTAGAAGGGGTTTTATTAAATGCAGAATATCTTCCAGTATTAGCCAAGTTAATGGGACCTGATAAAGAAAAGGAAATCTGGGATATTACTATTAAAGGTATTAGTGGGGAAATTAATTGGGAGGAAGGGTTAAAAGAAAGAGTTCATGCTCTAAGAGGTATAGATCATACTAGAGCATATGAAATAGCTCAAAGTTTAGAGATTATGCCTGGGGCCAAACAGCTTTGCTCATTTTTAAAAAAATCAGGATGGAAAATGGTTGCTGTATCTGGTGGATTCACGATTATTACTGATAGATTAATAAAAGAATTAGAATTAGATAAAATATTTTCGAATCAACTTATTTTTAATCAGAATAAACTTGATGATGTTAATATTTCTGTAACATCTGACAAATCACTTTCAGTTAAACCATTCATAGAAGAAAATGGTTTTACTAAAGATGAGATAATCGTTGTAGTGGATGGTGCGAACGATTTAAAACTTTTTAATCTTTCTTCTTTTACTGTGGGATTTTGCCCAGTTGATATTATAAGAAAAAAAGCCGATGTCGTTATAGATAGAAAAAATTTAGCAGATTTGATTCCAATTTTCATGGAAAGATTCGGAAATAAATTAATATCAATAAACTAGAATAGGAGTGCTGTTTCTTTACCTGTAACAATTATTCCTGTTAAAATAAATAGAAATATTATAGAAAATGATAACATTCCAGAGTTAATCCTTGAATCATTACATTCAAAAAACCTAGAAATCTATGACAATGATATTATTGTAATAGCTCAAAAAATAATCTCTAAATCTGAAAATCGAATTTATCATTTAAAGGATATTGTTCCATCAAAAAAAGCCCTTGAAATATCTTTCATTCATGAAAAGGATCCACGTTTAATAGAACTAATTCTAAGAGAGTCATTAAATATTATAAAAGTAACTACTAAGACATTAATAGTAGAAACAAAACATGGATTTATCTGTGCAAATGCTGGCATAGATCAAAGTAATGTTTCTAATGATACCGAGAGCGTATTACTTTTACCTGAGAATCCAGATAGATCGGCTAAAGAAATAAGAAAATTTTTCTATAATAATATGAAAAAAAATGTTGCTATAATAATTTCTGATACATTTGGACGTCCATTTCGAAAAGGTCAAACAAATATTGCTGTAGGAATTGCAGGTATTTGTCCACTCAAAAGTTATATTGGTTTAAGAGATTCATTTGGTAAAATTTTGAAGGTAACTGAAATAGCAATAGTTGACGAATTAGCTTCATCGGCTGAACTTGTAATGGGAAAAACTTTGCAAATTCCAATTGCTATTATCAGAGGATATGAATACGAATCTCAAACATTAGATTTAGAAAATGAAAATATGAGTATATCGATAAAATCTATTTTTAGAGAGAAATCTCAAGATTTATTTCGTAGTCAACAATAACGTTTCAGATAAATTGCAAAATAATTTATCTCTTTAATTTTTTTATAAAGATGGATGGATATTGTTGACAATCTAATTCTAGGAGATAAAAGAGCAATAGCTCGTTCTATTTCTATAATAGATGATGAAGATCCTCAATCACATGAAATATTAAAAAAAATTTATCAACGAACTGGAAAAGCCATAACTATCGGATTGACTGGTCCAGGTGGGGCAGGCAAGAGTACTTTAATTGGTAATTTAATTCCTTATTTTAAAAAAATGGGTTACAGGATTGCCATCTTGGCTGTTGATCCAACAAGTCCTATTACTGGAGGAGCAATCTTAGGAGATAGGGTTAGAATGCAACCAACAATGGATGACGAGGATATCTTCATGAGAAGTTTTGGTTCACGAGGAACAACGGGAGGCATCTCAAAATCATTAAGAAATGCTATTAGGATTTTAGATGCTGCTGGGTATAATCTTATTTTAGTTGAAAGTGTAGGAGCTGGCCAATTAGATGTTGAAATATCAAAAGTAGTTAATTTGACAATGGTTGTCTTTTCGCCAAATACTGGTGATAGCATACAAGCAGTAAAAGCTGGATTGACTGAAATAGGTGATATCTATATAGTGAATAAATCGGATATCACAGGCTCAGAAACACTTTATTACTCTCTTATAGAATTAATTGGCGAAACTCCTAGAAAGCCATTGATTGTTAAAACTTCTGCCAAAACCACTGAAGGACTAAAAGAACTTTGTTTAAATGTTGATAGTATTATTAAAAGTAATGAATGGATTTCAATACAAAAGCAAAAGCAAAAGCAAGTTTTAAACGATGAATTAAAAGAAATGGTTTTAGAAAATGTTAAACAAAAAACGTTAAAAGTTTTCAAAACAAAAAGTAATGAAATTAACGAATTACTTGATTTGCTGTTAAGTAAACTTAAAGATCCCTATACCGCATCAGAAGAATTATCTTTATTAATATTTTCAAATAAATAAGATGTATAATATATGAGTCAAAATAATATTAAAACCGATTCTGGTATTCCTATAAAAGAATTCTTTTCTAAAAAGGATATACAGAATCGAGATGAATCAGAACCTGGTACCTATCCATTTTTGAGAGGATTATACCCAAGTATGTACAGAGAGCGTCTTTGGACTATGAGACAGTATAGCGGATTTGGTAGTGCGGAAGAAACCAATAATAGATTTAAATTTTTGTTAGCACATGGTCAAACCGGTTTATCATTAGCATTTGATTTACCGACACAGACTGGAAGAGATTCTGATGACCGCCAATCTGAAGGTGAGGTAGGAAGAACAGGTGTTCCTATAAGTTCTATTGCCGATATGCTCACTTGTTTTAAAGATATTCCTTTAGATAAAGTAAGTTACTTCGATGACAATAAATTCTACAGCATCGATTCTTCTTTCCTTATATATTTCTACAGCAGAATCTCAGGGAATTCCCCCATCTCAAATAAGAGGAACAACTCAGAATGACATATTAAAGGAATATATTGCAAGAAATACATATATTTTTCCACCTAAACCCTCACTGAGGCTTATTGGTGACATGATACAGTATTGTTCTGTTAATGTTCCTCAGTGGTATCCGATAAGTATTTCTGGATATCATATAAGAGAAGCTGGTTCTAATGCAGTTCAAGAACTTGCATTCACTTTTGCAAATGCAATTGAATACATAAATACATGTATTAACAAAGGACTTAAAATAGATGATTTTGCTCCTCGCCTTTCATTTTTCTTTTGTTGTACAATGGAGTTTTTTGAAGAAATTGCAAAGTTCAGGGCAGCAAGAATAATTTACTCAAAAATTCTTAAAGAAAAATTCGATGCCAAAGATCCAAAGTCTTTGCATTTAAGATTTCATGTTCAAACGAGTGGTGAATCCTTGACTGCCCAACAGGTTGATAATAATGTTGTTAGAGTAACAACTGAGGCATTGGCTGCTGTTTTAGGTGGCTGTCAATCTCTACATACGAATTCTCGTGATGAAGCCTTGGCATTACCCACAGAAGAGTCAGTTAAAATAGCTCTACGTACTCAGCAAATTATTGCCTCTGAAACTGGTGTTACTAAAACAGCTGATCCTTTGGCCGGTTCATATTATATTGAATATCTAACAGAGCAAATAATTGAAAGGGTTAATTCCTATCTTGATAAAATTGAAAAAATGGGCGGTTCTTTGGCAGCTATTGAAAGTAATTTTTTCCAAGAAGAGATTAGAAAAAATGCATATCAATTAAAAAAAGAAATTGATGAAAATAAAAGAGTTATAGTAGGTGTTAACAAATTCAAAGATTCCAAAAATATCGAACCTAAACTAAATATTATTGATCATCTTCTTGAAAAAAAACAAATAGATAAATTAAAAGAATTTAAAAGTTCTCGAGATAATATTAAAGTCCAGCATTCTATTTCTGACCTTATTTCTTCTGCGGAAAAACCTGAAGTTAATCTTATGCCATTGATTATTTCAGCAGTAAAAAATAAAGTAACATTAGGTGAAATAAGTAACGGATTTAAAGAAATATTTGGTTTTTATTCCCCAAAAATTTCCTTTTAATTTTACTTATTTTATTTCAAAAAGTTTTATTTCCTCAAGATTGTTACTTAAAATTGCATTTAAGATTTTTCTTCCTGCCTCTGATTTTTTATCAACCTTTAGTCTTGCCTTTTTGCCTATTAAATTGCTTAAAAGCAATTCATCTTCTAAAAATAAATTTATTTTCTTGCCGATTAGATTATCGTCAACTGTAAATAATATATGAGCGCCTGACTCTGTTACATCAAATTGTATTTCATCACCAATTGTTAAAATTTTTGCTTCAACATCGATTTTGATACCTAATATTTTTTCAATTTCTGAAATTGTGCTACCACCTCTCCCTATTATTTTTGGAATAACTTCCTTATTTACAAGAATTCTCACTCTATCATTTGAAATAATGTGAATTTCAGCATGAGGATCAAATCTTTTAATCACCTCTTTTATTTTAGACTCTGCTAACTTGTTTATTTTATTGTTATTTTCTATTTTATTATTTATATTCTCAAGAGGAATTATAACATTTTCTTCTCCATATGAATAAATCTCATACTCAGTTTCTTTGTTAAAAAAATCTTTGATTTCCACTACAGGTCTTGCCAAATCTTGTTCTGTCATACCAGCTGGAACTTTTACTGTCAGATTTAGTTCATATATTTTTCCTATTTTTCCTTCATGAATAAAAATTACTGTGTCTATTATATGCGGAATCATACCAAGCTCGATTTTGCCAATAAATCTTTGAATTGCATCTAATGCCTTACTTGCATGGATTACCCCAATCATTCCTATTCCAGTTAATCTCAAATCTGCAAATAGTTCAAAATCTTTAATTTTTCTTACTTCATCAAAAATAGTAAAATCCGGTCTAACTAGTAAAAGAAGGTCAGCAACCCTTTCATAACCATTTTTAAATGATCCGTATTGAACAACGCTTTCTGGAACTTGCAAATCTCTAGGAGATTCTAAAGTTTTTACTAATTTGTTATTGAGAACATAATTTTCGGCAATACTGCTAGCAAAGGTACTTTTTCCTGAACCTGGTGGACCTGCAATCAATATTCCTTCTGCTTCGCCTGATATTCTTTTAAGTAAGTTATCATTAATATCATAGTCACTTAGTGATAATTTTTTTATTGGTCTAACTGCAGTTATCTCAATTTTATTTGATATTGGTGGTTGGGTTATTACAATTCGTAAGTTATTATACATTATCACAAAACATCCTTCAAAAGCGATTTCTACGGTAGAAATTTTTTTATTATTTTTTACTGAAAATAAAAAATCAATTATTTTAATTAATGTGTTTTTATCAAGTTTTTCATCAGAGATTTTTTCAAGTGAAAAATTTCCAGGAGTTCCTTTTTTAGCAAGGGGCTCTATACCTTCTATCAAATGTACACTCATTGATTTTTCATCAAAATAATTTTCTATGTTAAATTCTTCTAAAACCTCTAATTTTTTATGAATACTGGTTATACCAGTAGCATCTGCTACAAGATGTTGAATATAATCTGCAGTAAATAGTGTGGCATTTTCGTTCTTAGCTATATCACTTATTAAGGAATCTATTCTGCCATTTTTTGCTAATTTTATTTCTGTAAGGCTAGGTTTTTCTCCTACATAATTTAAATCAATTTTTTTCTCAATGCTTTTTTCTCTTATTTTTTTTAACTCTATTAATCCGATTATGCCATGTTCTTTTTGTTTACATGCCTGAGATTGCAACTCATCTATTACTGCCTTAGGAATTAATATTTCATAATTTTCATTAATTTCATTATTGTCAATTTTTTTACTGATTTCACCATCGATTATAATACTAGTATCCAAAACAATTTTTGTCTTCAACTTTATCTATGAATTGTTTATTATCTGAATTCTTAAAAAAGGTTACTACACAAAAGATTTAAAATATTTAAAAATTATTATGTAGCCAATTTAATTTGCATATTTAATTCGTTATAGAACAATTTTTTTCATTCTATGAATAAGTTATATTATTGACCAAAATAATACATTTATTTCATTGAGTAAATTAGAAATTAAAAACATATCTAAAATTTTTTCACTTAATGGTGATAGAGGTGAAAAAAATAAAGTTTTAGCTGTTAATAATATAAATTTATCAATTGAAGAAGGCCAATTTGTATGCTTTGTTGGTCCATCTGGATGTGGTAAATCAACACTTCTTAACATAATTGCAGGCTTGGAAAAACCTTCGAGTGGTGAATTAATATTAAATGGGAGACCAGTTTTTGAAACTGGGCCTGATAGAATAATGGTCTTTCAAGAAAATGCACTATTTCCATGGTTAAGTGTTATTGATAACGTCGAATTTGGGTTAAAGATGGTAGGTATAGAAAAGGAAAAAAGACGAAAAATCGCAACGCATTATCTAGATATGATGGATTTAGGTAAATTTGCTAAATCCTATACTTATCAACTTTCTGGTGGTATGAAACAAAGAGTTGCTATATCTCGTGCCTTATCGATGGACCCTGATATTTTATTAATGGACGAACCATTTGCAGCACTGGATTCTCAAACTCGTGATTTATTGTTAGTTGAGCTACAATTAATATGGGCAAAAACTAGAAAAACTATAATTTTTGTAACACATAATATATCCGAATCAATATGTCTTGGTGATAAAGTAGTGGTTTTTACTAAAAGACCTGCATCTGTGAAAAAAGAGATCATGATTGACTATCGGCGACCAAGACTATCTGAAGATTCTAATTTATTTGAATATAATCGATTAGTTTTGGATGAATTGAAAACAGAAATAATTCAAACTAAAAAAAAAATATAAAATAAAATTAATAGTTTTTTATTTTTTTTAATAATTCTACTCCTCCGCTAAAATCATTTGGAGATGTAATCAAAACTTGATCTGCAAGTTTTGCGATTTTAAAAAAGAATTCTAAGACATCATTTTTATATTCATCCCAATTTAATCCTATCATTTTCGCAGCTTTATCATTTTTCTCAGAGGGAATCATTATACATGGAATCAATTTTATTGGATAAGGTTCTAATACACTTTTTAAATCTTTTACCTCTTCAATCGAGTTGATAGACTGGGTTATCAATCCGTAGGGATTTGACTGAATTTTCTTTTTAAAATTACTAAAATCTAAAATTTTATTTGGTATTGATAAATTTAAATTTATAAAGTTATTGTAACCTAAAAAATTAAGCATAGTAACTACATCTGTCGGTTTTGAAAGATTACCGGGAACAATTTTATCGTATATCTGAGGCTTATCTCCCATAATAAATAATAAATCTTTGATTTTCAAAAAAATTGACTGTGTTGCAAATTGTATTAATGAATTAATGTTTCTATCTCTTGTTCTTACACTACAACTTAGAGTTATTTTTTCATTTTTTATATTTTCTCTTATTAGTGAAGCACCATGCAGACTAGAAATTCTTGGTATTCCTAGAACTGAATCTGTAATATGTAACGAGTTAACGTATTTTAATATTATTTGAGTTCTATCGATAAATTTGTCTATCTCTTGATTTAATATATTCATATTAAGAGATGATTCAAGAAAAACTTTAGGCGGATTTAATTCATAAATAATATTCATCTTTATTTTATAAATACAGAGTCTATTATATTTAAAAAAAAGTTTTTTTAATTATTTCTATAGATTGTATTTATATTATTGATATCCAAAAAACAGGTTTATGAGAAAATTTCAAATAATGAAAATTTAAAAATACCTACAATCGAAAAGGATATCCGCTGTAATAATACAGATAAAATTTATTCCGGAGTGTTGGTTATTATTCATTTTCCAGCAAATGTTCCATCAATTTTATTAACAAAGCGAAGTATTTATTTAAAAAATCATGCGGGAGAAATATCATTTCCTGGTGGTAAATTTTATTTTTCAGACAAAACAATCCTAGATACTGCAATAAGGGAAACATATGAAGAGATTGGTATTAGAATAAATAAAAAACAAATTATTGGGTGCCTTACTCCAATCTTTACCTATACTTCAAAGATCTTGATATATCCATTTATTGCAGTAGAAGAAAAAATTCCAGATAAATTTCAAAGCAATTCAGCACGAGGTCGAACAGATAATTAATTTGCCTTTAGAAAAACTAATGACATCTATATCTGAAGATAACTATCACCTAAATAAAAATTTTAAAATGTTCAAATTTATAGTTGATGACTATATTATTTGGGGTGCTACAGCAAGTATATTAAAAGAACTCATTGACCAATTAAACTCGTAATGCTATATATCATAGGGTGGTTCTGTAAGATTAAAAAAATTTCTAGATTTGATTTTTTACTTATTTAAATAACCTACTGATAGGACTTTATTTGCCGATTTGTTCCTTTTGAAAAATTTATATACGTTAACTATAAGAGTCCAATGATTGATATAAGAAATAAATTAAAATTTACTTTATAGAAAATTTATTCATATTCTTCTTGCTCTAATATTTGTATAAATTTATCATTAAATTCAAAAGTAGATAGCTGTCCTCCTATATCTTTTGTTTTTATATTATTGCGAAAAAGTTGGTCTACTACTTTTTCAATTTTTACTGATTGATTTGCAATTTTTTTATCATTAGTACTTATCTCCAAGCCATTCAAACATCATTTTCAATGCCAAGATAAACGCCGTTGGATTAGCTATATTTTTTCCTGCAATATCAAAAGCAGCGCCATGCACCGGCTCGAATAAAGCAAATTTTTCTCCAATATTGGCAGCAGGAGCTAACCCTATACTACCCGTCACTTGGGCTGCTTCGTCTGAAAGAATGTCTCCAAATAGATTTGTTGTTAAAATTATATCGAAGCGATTTGGGTTTCTTATTAATTCCATAGAACATGCATCTACATACATTTCCTCTACCTGTACATTTGCATATTTTTTTGCTATTTCTTTAGCAATCTCTATGAAAAGTCTATCACTTTTTCTTAAAACATTTGATTTGTGTACTATTGTAATTTTTTTTCTCTCTCTTTTATTTGCTATTTTAAAACCATATTCTGATATTTTATTAGAAGCTCTTCTGCTTGTTTTCCTTAATGAGATTACGGTATCGTCGTCAGAAAAAAACTCCCATCCTAAGTAAAGGTCCTCTGTATTTTCTCTTACTGTTATTAAATCCACATTTTTTGATATTGAACCAATATTAGGATAGTTTTTTGATGGTCTTATATTTGCATATAATTCAAAATATCTTCTTAAAACAAGTACCACATCTGCTGCGGATTCTCCAACTGGAGATTTTAAACATGCCTGAGAGTCTTTTATTTTTCTAAATGATTCTTCAGGTAAAGCTGCATTGTATTTTAGTAATGCGTTGTCACCTGCTTCTACTTTACTGATATCAAATTTTAAAGATGATGATTTATCATGAATATTTTCTAATATTTTATTTATACATTCTGAAAGTTCTGGTCCTATTCCATCACCAACCAGCAGCGAAATTTTATATCTTGTCATTGTAATTCATAAAAGGTGTACAATTCTTTAAATTAATTTTCTGTTTGAATTAATTTTTTTAACATTGTTGTATTAATTGCATCAATTACTGCTTGAACCGATGTAACAACTATATCTTTGCCAGATTTCCTTGATGAGATAATATTGCCCTCCTTGTCTTCAACTTTGATAGATACTTCTGCAGATGCCGCTGAGCCGCCTGTAATAGAATCCAATTTGTATTCTCTTATCTTTATACTTGCTATTTCATTAGCAATGGTCTGAATTGCTTTTAATGCTGCATCCACTGGTCCAACACCTGTTTCTGAAGCGATAAAATCTTTGCCATGGATATTTAATTTAACAACTGCAGTAGGAATAATATGTATGCCAGTGACTATGTGAAATTCATTTAACTTGAATTTTTCATCAAATTTTTTATTTTTAATTACCTCTGATGCTATTGATAATAAATCTGATGTAGTGATTGGCTGTCCCGAATCAGCTATTGTCTTTTGTCTGTCTACTATTTGTTTTAATTGGTCTTCTGTTGTATTAATTGCAAATTCATCTAATATTGCTTTAATTCCATGGGCTCCTGCATGTTTGCCAGCTTGTAACCATCTTTTTCTACCGACTAACTCGGGACTTATAGGCTCGTAGGTGAGAGGATTATTTATTATTCCATGAGTGTGAATTCCTGATTCATGGCCAAATGCATTTTCACCAATAATAGCTTTATTTGGTTGAACAATTATTCCCATCGTGTTTGATACAAACCTTGAAACATCATACAATATAGCCGGATTAACATTATGCTGATAATTATAAAGACATTGTAATGCCATTACTACTTCCTCTAAAGATGCATTACCTGCTCTTTCACCTAATCCATTAATAGTAACATGTGCACATGATGCCCCTGCTTCAAAGCCTGCGATAGAGTTGGCAACTGCAAGACCAAAATCATCATGGCAATGTACACTAACTGGCAATTTAGTAACTTCTATCACATCAGTAACTAGTTTAGCAATATAATTAGGAGTGGAATACCCTACAGTATCTGGGATATCAATTCTATCTGCACCCGCCGCTGCTACTGCTTTGTATATTTGATTAAGGAATTGCCTGTCAGTTCTAGTTGCATCTTCTGCAGAAAATTCTACTTTTAAACCATGTTTTTTGGCATATTCTACAGCAAATATAGCTTTATCTAGCACTTGTTCTCTAGTCATCTTTAATTTGTATTGTAAATGTATATCTGATGTTGCAATAAATGTATGAATATATTTTAAATCACAATCAATTGCAATGTCTATGTCATTTTTTACAGTTCGAGCCAAACCACAAATATCAGCTTTGAGCCCTAATTTGCATATTTTTTTTATTGCTTCTACCTCTCCAGGAGAGACCACAGGAAATCCTGCTTCAATAGCGTCCACCCCTAGCTCATCAAGCTTTATTGCAATCTCTATTTTTTGATCAGGTGAGACATCTATACCAGGGGTTTGTTCGCCATCTCTTAATGTTGTATCAAAAATTCTAATTTTTCTAATATCTCTATTACTACTATTACTACTATTATAACTCATCATTTAATCTCCCCCTTGGTAATGCTGAAACTCCAGTTCGAGCTACTTGTATTATTCCATAACTTGATACCAAATTTTTAAAAGCATCAATTTTATCTGGGGTTCCTATTAACTCCACAGTGATAGTTTCGTTACTTATATCCATTATACTTCCTCTATATATCGATGCAAAGTTGGCTATTTCGATTCTTGTTGTAGGGTCTTTTGCATTCATTTTTATCAATGCTAATTCTCTGTATACTGTATTTTCTTTATCAAGTACATTAACTTGAATTACATCTATTGTTTTCCTTAATTGTTTTACTAGTTGCTCTAAAGTTTTTACATCAGATTTGGTTGTTATAGTCATTCTGGATAAATCAGGTTTTTCAGTTATTCCAACTGTTATACTTTCTATATTAAAACCTCTGGACCTAAACAGATTAGTGATTCTAAATAATACCCCTGGTTTATTTTCAACAATTACAGATAAAATGTATAAATATAGCATGATTGTTACTATTTAAAAAAATAGATTTATTATTATCCATTTAATTTCAGGCTCCTGTAACCATATCTTTTAATCCTGTCCCTGGAGCAACGAATGGATATACATCTTCATTTGGGTCAATTGGAATATCAATCACCGTGGCGATATCTGATTTTACTGCAGTTTTTATCGCTCTTTCTAATTCTTCCATTGATTGAACCCGAAAACCTTGAGCCCCATAGGCTTCTGCGATCTTACAATAATCAGGACAGTTTTTTAAATGAACGCCGCTATATCTTCTATTATAAAAAGTGCGCTGCCATTGAGCAACCATTCCCAACATATAATTATTAAGTATAAAGACAATTACCGGGAGATCTTCTAATACTGAAACTGCCAGAGAATTTTCCGTCATGTTAAATGATCCATCTCCTGCAATGTCTACCACCGGTACGCTTTTTCGAGCTGCTTTTGCTCCAATCGATGCTGGAAATCCAAAACCCATGGTTCCTAATCCCGTAGAGCTAAAGAACGTGCCTGGTGATATTACATCAAAATGTAAAGATGCCCACATTTGACATTGTCCCACCTCGGTAGTAACTATGCCATTTGATGGTAGTAATTCTCTTAACTTCTTTAGAGATTTTTTAGCTGTAATTTCTCTTGAGTAATCTTTTAAATTATCCACATAATAGGCTACTAATTCTTTTTTTCTGTTTAACCATTGTTTAGAAATTTCTTCATTTGATTTAAAAGTTTTTGGTATCATTTTAATCAATGTTCTTAATGAAGATTTTACATCACCAATTACAGCAGCATTTACGGATTTATTTTTACCTATTTCAGCGGGGTCAATATCAAAATGAATTACATTTATATCTTTGCCAAATTCATCAAACCTTCCTACAGTTCTATCTGAAAACCTGGCTCCAACCGCCACAATGCAATCTGCCTCTAGAATCATTCTATTTGCTTCGGCATGCCCGTGCATACCTATGGGTCCTAAAGCTAACAGATGATTTTCTGGAAATGCACCCTTGCCTTTGAATGTTGAAACTACTGGAATTGACAACAATTCGGCCAATGTTTGTAATTCTGAAAAAGCTCCGGAAAGAATTACTCCGCCTCCTGCCATGATTATAGGTTTTTCGGCCTTTAGTAACATTTCACATGCTTTATTTATTTCAGAGAAATCCGCATCTACGATTGGATTGTATCCTCTAACCTTTATGTATTCGGGAAACTCTATTTTTGTTATTTGCTGTTGTACATCTTTTGGAATATCGATTAAAACAGGACCTGGTCTACCACTTTCAGCAATATAGAATGACTTTTTTACCATTTCTGGTATTTCCGATGCATGCTTTGGTTGAAAAGCGTATTTAGTACAAGGATTAGTTATTCCAATGATATCAATTTCCTGAAAAGCATCTTTTCCTATCATTGGTATTGCTACTTGTCCTGTTACAGCCACAATTGGAGATGAGTCCGAATATGCAGTAGCAATTCCAGTTACAAGATTAGTGGCCCCGGGACCAGAGGTAGCAAAACACACGCCTGCTTTTCTTTTTATCCTTGCATATCCATCCGCCATATGAGCAGCAGATTGCTCATGTCTAACCAAAATATGCCTTATTTTGGAATCTACTAATGCATCATAAATTGGAAGATTGGCGCCACCAGGAAGACCAAATATATATTCTACCTTTTCTTTCTCTAAGGCCGTTAATAAAGCAGTTGCGCCTGATATTTCACTCATTAATTAACAAAACAACTCCTGATTAAAATATTTAAAATTTATAATAGCAAAAGGTTTGGAAATGAAAATAATGTATTATATATTAAATAACAATTAATTTGGTTTTTAAACATCATTTAATAAAATAACTTAATTAATTTATAAATCTTATCCAAAATCAATTAATTATTAAAAAAAAATTCGAATTTAACTTGATTTGAAATCATTTTTTATTTAAATTTATTTTCAAAATACATTGTTCATTTTTGCCTTGGATTCTTTTAAAAATAAATCATACGCTTCTGAAAAATTATAATTCTCATGTACAATTGATTTAACAGCTTTAATCATTGCGACAGGGTGGTCTGATTGCCAAATGTTTCTTCCCATATCCACACCTGATGCACCATCATTGATGGCATCAAAAGTTAGTTGTAATGCATCTTTTTCAGATGTTTTTTTACCTCCTGCAATAATTATTGGAATAGGACAACTTTCCACCACCTTTGTAAAATCTTTACAATAATACGTTTTTACAACATGTGCTCCTAGCTCAGCTGCAATTCTACAAGCCAATCCTAAATATCTTGCATCTCTGGCCATTTCTTTACCAACAGCAGTTACAGCTAAAACTGGTATCTCATATTTTTCTCCATCATCTACTAACTTGGATAAATTGGCTAATGTTTGCGATTCATATTTGCTTCCTACAAAAATAGACATGGCTAAACATGAGGCATTCAATTTTATTGAATCCTCTATTGAGGTAACGAGTGTTTCCTTTGACAGATCTTCGCCGATAATACTTGAACCACCTGAAACTCTTAAAACGATAGGCACGTTACTCTCTGGAGAAACTGATGTTCGTAAAATACCTCTTGTAAGCATAATTGAATCAGCGTGAGGTAATAAAGGCTTTATAGTCTCCATTGGATTCTCTAGCTTTTCAGTTGGTCCCAAAAAGTAACCATGATCTACAGCCAGCATGACACATCTGCCATCCTCAGGTCTAATTATTTTTGAAAATCTATTTTTCATTCCCCAATCCATTTATTTCACTTCTATTTTCTTTTTAGGATATTATAAAACTTTGATAATTAATATGCTGTTGAGGTTATAACTATTTTCATTGCATCTATAGCTCTATGCGCATATTTTAAAGCTTCATATGCATTATTTAAATCAAATTTATGGGTTATTAATTGTTCAAAATCAATTATATTATTTGTTAATAATGCTATTGTATGATGGATCTCTTTTTCAGAAGTGGCATAACTGGGAATGATTTTCAGTTCTTTTGAATAAATTAAATGAGAATCAATTTTTAAATCTGAATCTTTAGATGGTACTCCAAAAAGGGATATAGTTCCACCTCTTCGGGTAATTTTCAATGCCTTAATAAAAGCATCTGAATTGCTAGTAGCATATTATTGATATATCCACGCCAATTTCAGCTTTTGAAAATACCATCTTTTCAAATTCTTTGCTGTTATTGTTTTCCACATTAATTGTAACAATGGATGGGTCAATATTCTTTGCAAAGTTCAATCTAAATTCATTTACGTCTACCAAAAAGATTTTGGACGCGCCGAAAAGTTTGGCTAGCATCATATGGATTAAACCAGTTGGTCCTGCTCCAAAAATTGCGATTTTATCTGCCCATTTCATGTTTATTTTATTTAAAGATCGAATACAGCATGCAATGGGCTCTATCAGTGCCGCCTGATTAAAATTTATGTTATCGGGTAGTTTTACAAGACCTCCTCTTAATACATTCCATTCTGGTACTAAAATATACTCTGCCAGTCCTGATGGTTCAATATTACTTGATTGATATTTTTCACACATGGTAAAATCTTCATTATAACAATAATGACATGCGTAACAAGGAACATGGTGATGAATGAAAACTCGGTCATTTATTCTAAAGTTCTTTACATTTTCTCCAATTTTTATTATTTCACCTGCAGGTTCATGACCTATTCTAGATGAGTTCATTCCGTATCTGCCAAATACTTTTTCTAAATCTGAACCACATATTCCACATGATTTCATTTTAACTAATACGTCATTTTGTTTCACTCTAGGTGACTCTATATTTACAATTTTTACAATTTTATTGTCAAGTATTGCTGTTTTCATTTTGTTATCTATCGTCTATATATAACTTAAAATATTTTATTTTATGTATTTTTTTGGTTTTTTTTCAAATAATTTTTTACAACCCTCGCAACAAAAGAAAAAAGTTTTGTTTTTGTGTTCAAAAGTTGTAGCTAGGTCTTTGTCTAATTCAATTCCACACACGGGGTCTACAGGCACAATTAAAAAAAAAATAATTAGATATTTATTTATTTATACACTTTCTTTTTTCCATTTTTATGTACCAATCCATGTATTGTCATGATACAATGTTTTATTTTTATGTCAAATTAAATTAACTTTATCCTAATTTATCCAGTCTGATTTAGTAAAATTGAAATGTCTTGTCCAGTAATAGAAATTTATTGTGCCAAATGCGGGAATAAAATTAAACATATGATTACGCTATAAGCCTATAAAAGATGTTCTTAGAGTTACGAAATATAAATGCCCATCTTGTGGTGTTGGATTGAATCCAATTGATTTTACAATTGAATTAGAGAAATTATAAAAACAAAATATCTTTTTTAAAAAAATTCCTCTGTAAGAATGATTTATCTTTATAGATGTGCTATGAAATAGGCAATATAACACCCAATTACAAAAATATAGGCAACATTTACATTGTGATATTACTTATAAAAAAATTAGAACATTCAAATTATTATATATTAAACTTTTATTTACACTTTAAATTGAAAGAAAATGCATCATAAATTAGAAATCTGGCTGAGGGTAATTAGATTCAAATTCCTTGCAGCTTCAGCTATAGCCGTTACTAATGGTTTAGCTTTAAGTTATTGGTTCAAACCAGATACTTTTAATATTTTTTACGCTATTTTAATTTATATTGGAATTTTTTGTCTTCACTCAAGTGTCGATTTATTCAATGATTATTGGGACTTTAAACGTGGTATAGATCAGATTACAAAAAAAACTAAATTTAGTGGCGGTACAGGTGTTTTACCTGAAGGGTTATTGAAACCTGGCGAAGTATACCGGGCAGGTATTTTGTTCTTAATTTTGGGACTAATAATTGGTCTTGTGTTTGTTTCTCTTAAAGGTTACCTTATTGCCTTAATTTTGGGTTTTGCTACAATATCTATAATATTGTATTCCAGCAAATTAGTTAATGTTGGTTTAGGGGAGCTATTTGTTGGAGTTAAAGGAGTCTTAATAGTTATTGGTTCATTTTATGTTCAAACTAATACTATAAATTTAGAATCGTTATTTATAGGTGCTATTATAGGATTATTATCATCCCTAGTTCTTTATATTAATTCAATTCCTGATATTGCAGCAGATAAACTCAAAGGTAGAAAAACTTTGGCGATTATATTAGAATATTATTCACCTTCAAAAATTTTTATATTTGTATTGGGATTATTTACACTCATTTATTTACTGACTTTTATTTCTTATTATGTAGTGATAAATAATATTTATTCATTTATTCCATGTATTTTTCTATTCCCTTTGGTAGTATCAATTTTATACAGGTTTCATGATTATATATTTAATGCCAATGGAATTGATCCAGTTTATGAAAAGATTATGGAAAAAACTGTTATTTTTTCAAGACTATATGGTTTTTCAGTTATAATAGGAATATTATTATTGTTTATTAACAATTACAAAAAATGATTAAATAAAAACGATGACATCTAAAATTATTGTGGAAATTATATATATCAAAAAAGAAAAATTTAAAATATCTTTCTGATCTTATTAATTTAATCCAGAAGGATTCCATTTTTAAAGAGTTTTACTATTTTGATAAAATACCTTCCACTCAGGATTTAGCATTCAAAATCATAAAAAGAAAAAAAATAATTCGTCCTTCTGTTATTATCTGTAATTCCCAAACTATGGGTAAAGGTAGAAACAGACTCTGTGTGGTCATCCAAAAAAGGAGGAATATGGGTATCACTTATTTTAGAAACGAATATGAAAGTTGAAAAATTGTTTATGTTTATGATGATTTCTTCTATTTGTATTTGTGAGACTATAGAGCAGAAAACCAATTTAAAACCTACATTAAAATGGCCTAATGATATTTTTATAAATGGAAAAAAAGTAGCAGGAATTCTACTAGATATCGAAAGTGATATGGATAATAATAAAAATAATATAATCCTTGGAATGGGAATAAATACTAATAATGATCTAAATTCTATCTTACATGAAATTCAAGTAAATAAAAAACCATCTTATTATAATATAACCACACTAAAAAAAGAATTAAATGATATTCAAATCTCAAATATGGATTTTTTATCAAAACTGTTGGATAATATTAATACTTTTCTGCTAAAAATTAATACAAATCCTTTTCTTTATGAAAGCGTTTTCAAGAATTATAAAGAAAGAATTATGAATTCTAAAAATAGTCTACAGTATGTATTTAAAAATGATAATATTGTATTAAATGGAGAACTAGTTGATTTGGCCCATGATGGATCATTACTAGTTAAAGATGTACAACAAAATAAAATTATAAACATATCGTCTGCAAATAATGTGGAATTGAAATAGTATATATTTTTCTAAGAACAAGTTATATTATGCAAGAACATTCAAAATTAAAAATGATTTTTATGATCCAATCATACCTGGTAGTTTTGCAGGACTTCTAAAATCTCTATTTAGATCAATACCTTCTTTTGAGCTAACTTGCAAGTTCTTTAATGCAGTACCTGCTGGTGGTGATAAAATTATTGTTTCTCCAGGTTTTAATATGTTAACCTTTTCTTTAAATTTTAAATTATTGTCATAAATAATATTTATATCATTTAAAGGTAATAAACCCGTATTTTTTAAAATTACTCTCGAATTTAAAAATAATGATTCAGGATCTTTAATTGCATCAATATCTAATGAATAGTTTCGAGTTGGAATAGAAATAACTAAATTATAAATAATTATACTCCCTACAATAATTATTGAAATTATTAATATAGTTTCAGGTTTCTTTAAATTTATCATGTTTTTCTTTCCATATGTAAAAAATCTTATCTTATATAATAAGAGTTATATATAAAAAAATATTATTTATTAAATTATTTAAATTATATTAAATATTAATTAAAAATAAAAATACTTTATAAAAAATTCATAATATTATTAAGAACATGAACTTTTTTATTATCATTTATATTAATCGATGGATAGTGTTTTATTGCTTTTATACTCTATTCTCTATTTTTTTATTATGAGATTATGTAATTCATGATATGGTATTGCTTATTTTTGATAAATTATTTTTTATAATATTGTATATTGAAAATATAACCTTGAACATCAAGATACGTTAGCATTGATTTCTACCTAACTTCTTCATTTTAATTTAATACTTCTGAAAATGGACCTTATAACTATATTAAAAGCCGCAAATAGATTTATGCTATTTTGAATTTGAGTCAATTTACGCTTTTTACTCCAACTCTGAATACTCCTTAAAACCTTATCTAGGGGATATAGTACAAAACATCTGAAATACTCTTTTTAGATTATCTGTTTCTTTTCCCTTTCTCAATATGGCATAGGATATCTACATGTTTGGTTTTTTCCTCAAGATAATAGAGGCATCCGCAGTTTTGATAGGTTTAAATATACTCGATGTTGTTCATATTATTACATCGACCAAACCGAAGGGGAACATGCTTGACAGATAATACAATTGTACTATCTGTCAAGCAATTAATTCTTATGATAACAACTTGAATGAGCCGATCATATCCTTAATTATATTTTCATATTTGGCATAATTATCTATTGAAGCCTTATAGGTAATTATAAAAATATTATTCTTATCCATTGTTATTATCTGTAATGCTTTCCGATTTTGAAGATTGTTATCGGTAGCAGTAAATAAAATTTGTTTTCCGTTTCTTCCATCAATGACGTATTGAGAAGATGATTCTAATTTAAAATCTTTGTGTTCTTTTTTTAATTGGGATATTAGAGCAGTAGAAATAGACTCTAAAGAAACATTTTTGGATTGCAGAGAAACTACTTTTACAATAAGACCTGCAGGACTAGTTGTAGCATCTGTTTCCTTGGGAGCAATAAATGTAATTTCATTATTCAATTTAACAGATTTTTCCCAATTATTAGGATAATTAATTTTAAATTTAAAATCATTATTTTCATATGTCAACATTGGCTGTTTTTGGTCATCAAAAAAAAATAATCCTAAAACCTCTCTATTATTATTGATATTTGTAGAAAGAATTTGAATTAGTAAAATTGATATTATTATTGCAAATAAAATTTTTATCCTATATTTATAAACCAAAAAAAGTTGTCTGCTATACAATAATCCTATATTAAAAGCATGTTATTAAAATATTAATTTTCAAATGCATTACTCAATAATATACATCTATATTTTTTATCATTTTGCTCTTGAAATTGAGACATCAATTGTGGATACATTTCTGGGTTTGTCGCCCTCTGTACTGCTTAAAAGGTCTGAACCTAGCTTTACACTTTCAATTCGATATCCTAGGGAATCCATTCTTTTCACTATAATTTGTGCAACATCCACAGCTCGTGTAATGCTTTTTCCTCTTGCTTTGATGATGACTGTTGGTTCGTTAGCTAATTGGACAAGCGTAGCAGTCACATAAGTCATAAGAGGTTTTTTACCAATAAAAATCTCATTGCCTTTTCTATTTCCAGTTTCGTATTTACCATTCGACATTGAATATTATTCATCGATTAGTATATAATAATATTTCAATTTTAATTTAAATTTGTTTTATCTATTACTATTGTTTTAATTTATGTATCTCCTCAAGTATTTCTATTATTCTATCAGGATTTTTTAGCATATTATCTTTAACTTCTTTGTCTAACATTTCATAACAGTTAATTATTTCATTTTCATCTTTGAAAAATAAATAAATTGAATTTTCGTAGATAAAAGGATATAGTTTTTCCTTTATCATCAAATCAGGTTTTATCTTGATTTTGTTTTCTTTATCGGTCTCAACTGGATAATTTTCCATTTTTAATATCTTTCCATTACACCAAGTTATCTTTTATCATAATAATTAATCTTAAAAAAATAAATGGATCTTTTGTTAATGCTCTCTTTGGTTGTATTCAAAAGATAAATCTTAATTAATTAAATATTTCCTTAAAATTTGTATTAATTTACAAATAGATTATCCCAATAATTATTATGAATAATTTTACACCTTTGTTCATTGCAAGAAAATTAGTTATCAAATAAACTACTCTACCTTTGGTATATTGTATATCCAATCCAAATGTTTTTCTCAAAAAGCAATGTGTATAATGATCTAATTCAGAGAACTTGCAATTATATGATGGATACAAAATACTACATTTTTAAAAGAAGAAACGTTGTTATGACACAAAAATATTTTTCTTTATTTTTATCTGCTAGTTTCATCTATTTTTTTACCTTAGTGATATGGTCATCTATCAAAGCAAAATGTATTCTAAGAAAACTTTAATCAAGTTTTATTATCATACAATAATTCACCAATTCTTTTTCTTTTTGTTGTTATATATTATCAGGCTTGTATGGTTTATCTCATTTTCATCTGGAAATGAATAATTATAATAAATTCCGATAATACTTTTACAATATGGAATATTAAATCTATAAAATTACATGTGAACTATATAGTTTTAAATATTCTATTTCCTTTTTATGGGTAACATTTAAAAAATTAAGATAACTTTGCATGTTTATTTTTTAAAATTAATATTTAAAAAAATATATCTATTTATTTAAAGTAAGGTCTCCTAATAATTTAAAAACAAAGCCTATTCCACCAATAGCCCCTATTGCTAATAAAACTAATCTGAGGTGAGTAAAATAGTCATCTTTATTTGTTTTTTTTGCTAATTTTAAAGTTTGAAGTATTTCTATGATTCTTCTCTGGACTAGGTTTGGAATAGATGATAACAAATGATTTCTGTATTTTTAAGGTTTTTAATATTATTTTAACATTTCTAAATTTATTAATAAGCAATGAATTCTTGATATACACATAACTATCAAGATAAAGATAAGCATTTAACTAGGGCAAAAGATAAATCGGTTCTTTATCTGTTCTTTGCATTTCTACAAACGTTTCGGTTGTTTGAATACCTTCGATTTTTCCTACTCTTTCTATAACTATATTATGTAGTTCTTCTAATGTTCTCGCATAAATTGTTAGTATTATATCAAAACGACCAGTAACCTCTATTAATGATCGAACTTCAGGAATTTTTAACAATTCAGAATGAATAGGTTCTTTCCTTTTTGGATCTCTATTTATACCAATTGTTGCTTTTATATTAATTCCAAGTTGAAATTCATTAATGATAACTGTAAATTTTTTAATAAGTTTTCTTTTAATTAATCTTTTTATTCTGCTGTATAAAACGGATGAATTAATGTTTAATTTTTTACTAAGTTGTGGAATTGAAATACTTGCGTCTTTTGTTAATTCTGATAAAATTTTCATATCAAGTTCATCAAATCTTTGCAAGTTTGATTCAGTTTTTATAAATATTATTTACATTAATAAATGTAATTATAATATTTTTATAAAAAGATGTATTTATTAAAAAAAACTGTTAAAATTTTATTTTTATTGTCAGTAAATAATATATTATTAGACCCTTGTTTTTTTATTATGTTTGGACTATCCAAAATTCGTACTGGTGGTTTCGTTTTTGTGGTAAAACGTGACGAAATTTCAAATTTTATAATTATAGGAAGAATTATGAGAGAAAATAATGATAAAACATATTCTGTCAAAGGTACATTTTTTAGGCCTGTTGGATTAATTGAAAGGATCAGATCAGGTAAAGCTCAAGGTAAACCCGCTGAAGCACTCAATAACCCAGATCCGAATAATTGCGTATTTTTAATAATTGATAAAGTTGATACCGACGTATTTAATGATATAATTGATACCAAATACGATAAAATATATCCCATCAATGAAAATCGTTTTTTTGTTTTAGATGGGTGGATAAAAGAAGGATTTTCTGATATTTTTAGTAATTTTTTTAATTCTTCTTCACAAGAAGAAAAAATAGAAGCAAGGAATATTGTTATACAAAAAATGAATTCTCTTATATCTCCGGAATTAAAAGAACATGTTTATGCTGTTGCGCGTAGTTCAAGAATTTTATAAAGTTTTATATTAAGGTCGCATCAAATTTTCTTCTATCATGGAATATGTATATGCTGCTTTATTGTTACATAAATTAAAGCAAGATATTAATGAAGATAATGTAAAGAATGTAATAAAAGCTACTGGAGTTTCTCCTGATGATATTCAAGTTAAATCACTAATTGCTGCTATAAGTGAGGTAAATATCGACGATGCATTAAAAGCTGCACCAATGGCTGCTGCACCAATGGCTGCACCTTCACCTTCACCAACAACTGCTGGCGCAACTACGGAAAAGGAAGACGAGAAAAAAGAAGAGAAAAAAGAAGAAGAAGCCCTAGAAGGTCTGTCTTCATTGTTCGGCTAATTTTTTTTATTTTTTTTATATCGTTTAATATTTTTATAATTATATTATTATAAAATTATTTAATTTATTATCCTTTTTAATTAATAATGGATAAATTAAGCGATTCTATCTGTTAATATATATATTGATTTCAATAAAAAATTTTATAAATAAAAAAATTTGGCTAGATGTTAGCTTTGTAGCCTTTTGATTCGAGTTGACGAGATAAATTATCCGCTATCGAGCTGGCTTTTGCTATTACTAATTCGGTAGTATCGGGTGAAAGGAATCCTGATTCAGTAGATAATGAAATAGCATGCTGTTTTGCTTTTAGTAGAATCAATGGTAGTGATTCTTTGTTAAAGTATACTGCTTCTACTGATAATGCCAATGCTTCTTGGTATGACTTGACTAATTCATGAATATAATCCTCAAGAATAATCTTCAAGTCTTTTTCTTTAAATTCTAATCCCTCTGATATGGCATAATTTACTGCAATCCCTGCTTCTATGGGTTTGATGTCCAATTTACTCAACAATGCCGCTAATTTTTGAGAGATTAAATCACCTTTTTTTGCAACAACAGTGTCCTTTGATACCCATATTGTTCCTTGATCTATTTTTGTAGGAACTTTTGATTCCTTGAATTCTGATAATACGGGTCCAGGATTAATTCCTGTATTTCCTGCAGGAATGGTAAGTTCGTTGGGCGCAATGTCACCACCTTTAGCAGCCAAAAATATTTTATTTTTATCAAATGTAAGATTTAATTTAAAAGGGTTGATATTGGTAAACATTAAAGCACATTGACCTTCTAACTCTTTGTTGAGAAATTCTAATCCTTTTACATCGCTAAAAATTTTTTCAAAGGATCTCTGAGCTACTTTATTCTTTATTGTAATTATTTTGATTTCGCTTCTAAATTTTTTCCTTATTGACATTAACTGTGCCGATCTAACTTTTGTCATTTTTGATAATGCGATTACATTATATGATTTGGCCAACTTCTGAAGATTTTCATATAGCTGTAACTTTTTTTCTGGATAACTTGTTCGTTCTCCTTTTTTAATAGTTGTCTGACTCATTCACTTTCACTTTTTTGTTTTTTATTTAAGCTATTCATTTTAATCGCTTTTCCCATTGTAAATTTTATTACTGTATTTCTAAGATTTTTATCTCCCTGTGGAAGTTTTTTTTCAATTGCAGCGATAACCGCATTGGCATTTTCTACTAATTGATCATCTGTCATAGTTTCATCACCAATTTTGGTTGACATATTTAATTGATTTTTTGAGCGAATTCTTGTTGATGATCTTAACCTTGATGCAATATTTTCAATTGGAGCTCCATATGGCAAAGGTGTAGGCATTTTGCCTTTAGGTCCCAAAAATTGGCCCAAGGAACGTCCAACCGATGACATGAGACTTGCATCTGCAAGAAAAAAGTCATGAGCACGAACTATTTTTCTTGCATCTCTTTTGTTAGATCCTAATCTGTCAAGGGTATCCGGTTCCATCACTGTTTCAACACCTGCTCTTTTAGCTCTCATTCCCATATCTCCAGCGCCTAATACGCATAATGAGGCTCCTTTTTGTGTGGGATTAGGTAAGACGACTGTTTCGTTTAAACTGAATCCTTTTTTTACATCAATATCTTTTAATACCAATGTTAATTCTGCTGATTGAGTAAAATTTCTTTTTGGAGCTGTTTCTCTAGCCCTTTTTACAAGTTCATTTAATTGATCATTGTTAATCATGATTATATACTGTAAATCATGTTATAGCCATTTAAAATCCTTTTTACAAATGAAAAAATGTCGATTATAATTACAAAATAAAATTCTTAATTTTAAAATATTGATAAGGATTAAGTCTATTAAATTATAAAAGACAGTTTAGATTATATAATAAAATAAAAAAATATAGATTTATTGATGATAATAATCAATCGAGTCTAGAGATAGATGGTGTTCACTTTCCTTTATTAGTTGCTTCTGTTATTTTTTTCCAAATTTTTTCCAAATTCATATGCCATTATTACTCCTATCGTAGAACCTATGGCAAGACCAATTGATCGTCCATCAATAAGCAATCCAAATACCCTAGAAATTAGCAACCTACCTATCAACCAACCCACGATCCTGATGCTACTTCTATTGCATAATCATTAGGATCGCCTGTTATTGAAACATGCATCTCTTAATACACCCCAAATAACCTTTGGTGAATTATTGATAGCAGTGATACTTCTTAGAGGCACACTATTGAGAAATCCTTTATATTCGCTTACTATCTTTAAATTATGTTCTTTGTTGAGTGTTTCTTTTATAATATTATAAATTTTATCTAGATGGGAATTAAGGTTTTTATAATGTTGTACTTTCTTCTATTTTCATGATTTCCATATAATTAAATAACTTTTAAATTTCAATTTTTTAAAATAATATCTTTTGTATTGTCTTGCTTAATTAATACTAAAAAATAGATGTTTAATTTACATTTTGTTTATTTTTTCAATATAATTTAAGAGCCTTTTATCAAGATAGTCAAATTGGAAATCGGTTAATGATCCTTTTCTGTAAGAACTAAAGATATTTCGTCTAAGATTTTCCATCTTTTGTATGATTTTCTCTTTTTCTAAAATTTCTGTATTTTCAATATTTCCGTCGATTTTTTCTATAAATTTGTTAAACTTTCTTCTTTGTCTGCCTTTAAAGAACCAACCTAAAATGATTGATATAAATCCTGTAATACCTCCTATAAGAAATATGTATTGATCGATGGATAGAGTTGGTTTAAAGTTGGCAATAATTCTACCATATTCTGTTGAAGTAAATTTTACTGGATTTTCTTCACTTGAAATTAATCCTGACCATATATCAAACGAGTATCCTCTCTCTGGAACTGCTTTACAAATTGTTGTATGATTTGTATTAATTATCATGGTATTTTGATTGATATTTTTTATACCATTGCACTCTATAAAACCTGCATTATCCGGTTTTATTTCAAAATCCATTCTAACTATATTTTCGTCATCTTTTCCATTTATTAAAGAAATGGTATTTGATGCAGTATTAGTAATATAGATTAGATTTGTTAGTGGATCTATTCCTATATAACTTGCCATTAAAGGGAATTTAACATTGGTGGGTATGTTAAAAGGAAATTCGTTTCTTTCTGTTATGAGTGAAGGATTGACAAATATATCCTTAATTTTTTTAAAACTTGTTTCGTTTATTACACTAACGGTATTTGATTGAATGTTACTAACATATATTTTTTTAGAAACTGGATTTATTTTAACTCCTACAGGAGAATCTCCTACCTTTATTGTTTTAATTAGTGAATCGTTTGTTCCGTTGATAATCGATAAAGAATTGGATAAATAATTTGTGATGAAAACAAGATTTTGATCTACATCAATATCTATTCCTACAGGAGCTTTTTCAACCTTGATATTTTTTATCAGATTATAATTATTACTATTTATTATAGTAATTGTAGAATTTGCAATATTACTAACATATATTTTTTTAGAAACTGGATTTACATTGATACCATATGGTGTACTTATATTATTTATAGTATTGATAACTTTATTTGTGATTCCATCTATTATTGAAATAGAATTAGAGTCAATATTTGTGACATAAATCCAATTACTTGAAGGATCTACTGCTACTCCAACAGGAGATAGACCAATATGTATTTGATCAATTAATAAATTAGTTGAACCGTCTATCACTGAAATATCGTTGGAACCTCTATTAGTTACATAAATTCTATTGTTGAATAGATTTATATCTATATTATAGGGAAAAATACCAGCTTTTATTGTTTGTTCAAGTTTATCAGTATAAGAATCAAATACTGAAATAGTATTAGAATACTCATTTGCTACATAGATTTTATGGGTTAATGGATTGATTGCTATTCCAATGGGATAGCTTCCAGTATTAAAGCCAGATACAATAGATTTTTCATTTAACTGACCGTAAACTAATGCTAATTTGTTATTCTTTTCTTCTTTGAATTTATTATAGGGATCTAAAAATGAATAATTACTTTCTTGAGTGCTTTGTATGTATGTATAAAAAAATAATAAAGATGACAAAATACAGAAAAGCAACAAATTATTAAATTTTGGGAATCTCCAGATTTTTTTGATAATTGTATTATTTGAAAAATAAGATATCATTTTATAAAATATAGGAAGAAAACGTTGATACTTAATATAAATATTATAATGAAATGTATTTTTGTGATGTGATTCAAAAAAAATAGAACATTTACCGTAAAATCAGTTAGATTCCTTGGATTTAATATTTACAATGATATATGTATCTTACTCTTGCCTGTTAACATCTGGTGAAAAGATTATATAGATCTAATATCGCCAACAAAAACTTTATAAAATTTTAATGTGTTATATATCTTGTACGAATATGAATATTTTATTGATTTGCATACTCTTATTAGCCACTATTACTACATCTCTTGTGGTTTTCTCTTTTGCAAGTCATTCGTTAGAAGATTCAGAAAAAACTGATATTGGTTTTTTTAGCTCTTTAAGTAGAAATATTAATCAAACAATAGGTGGAATACAAGGAGATAATGTTATAACAAATAATAACACAGGTTAATTTGACTATTCCACTCTTATCATATCCTGTCTAAAAAAATTGGATATTTTTTTCTAATCTAACTAACTATGTCTGCTAATGCATCTCCCGATGTGGTATTTGATGTGTTAGTTTTATTTACAAGTCCTGGTATTACCCCTTGTTCAATTGGGGCCAATCCTTTTTCAGCAAGAACTTTATCAAGAAAGGTCAAATCATAAATACCCGATAAATCTGGGTCGATCCTTTCCCTTTGCTAATAATCCAAGATCATACGCATCGTTTGCATCTTTAATCAATGATTTCTTAATTGGGTCATATGTAAATTCTAATTTTGTTAGTGCATTTGTTAATACATCATTTGCAATAGTTTTTCCTGTCAATTTTTTAAGATCGACATTAAATTCATTTATCGCTTTTTCTTTATTCTGGTTTATCCACAATGTTTCATTTACATGTGCTTCAAGCAACTTTTTTATTACATCTGGATTTTCCTTCAAATAATCTGTTCTCACTATAATATTTGCTGTGACAAATTTACCTTGAGGGGGCCACAAATCACGTTCATCAACAAATATTTTTCCATTTGCTTCATTTACTAATCTGGTTGCCCAAGGTTCAGGAACCCATGCTCCAGCAATTTCTTTCTTCAAAAATAGTGTTAGAATATCCGCATTTGCAACAGGAACTATTGTAACATTTCCACCATTTTCTACAGTCTTAAATCCATTATTAACAATGTATTTTCTTAATGATATATCCTGGGTATTGCCCAATTCAGGGGAGGCAAATTTTTTACCACCTAAATCTTTTACAGATTGTATTCCTGCATCATTTCTAACCACAAAGGATGCTCCTCCACTTGATACACCTGATACAATCCTTACATCTTTGCCGTCCTGAGGCCACGTATCCATTGATAGTGGGGTTGGGGCCAATATATGTAGCATCTATTCTATTAGCTAATAATGCTTCGATTGCGGATGGTCCAGCATTAAAAACAATTGTTTCAATTTTTGTATTATTTCCTAAAATTTTTTGAAAATCTCCATTGTTAAGACCAATCACTGCTTGGGCATGATTTATGTTAGGAAAATACCCTATTCTTATGGTCTTTGCATCAGAGGTTTAGTTTGGGCAACTGCTACTATGTACTGAGTATTGTGCCAACATTGAAAATGCTATAATAATAAAGATAGTTATTGGAACAAATCCTTTTTTTTGTTTTAGTAAAAGATAAAGTTTATCTTTTGTTATTGATGTTTGGTATTTCATTATTATTGAAATGACATTAGCCTCTTATTATTAATATCAAATATGCCATTTATTGTCATTTTTGTGCTATTTCTGCATCTTTTGTTAATGTTTTCAACCAAATTTTATATGTAAGTATAGTTTTCTCTTTTTTAGTAATTTTCACTAAACTATATTTTGTCAATTTCCTTAGAAAATGGTCATAAGATGAAATAAAAATAAAGTTTGTATATCAAACTTTTTATGGTATATCTTTTAGTCCTTTTTCTTGCAACACTTTATTTAAAAGTGTCAAATCATATATTCCAGTTAGATTTAATTTATTATCTTTTGTATTGTGTATTAGTCCTAAACTGTTTGCATCATCTGCTATTTTATAGAGCGATTGCTTCAAAGGATTGTATGTAAAGGACATCCTTGTAAGTGCCTCTCTAATTTCGTCATTAGGAATTGTTTTACCAGTTATTTGTTTTAAGCCATTGTTAAATGCATTAACAACTTGTGAAACTTTACTATTATTTTCAACTGATCTATCATTTGATATTTCGCTCAAGTGGCTATTTATCCACAATGTTTCATTTACATGTGCTTCAAGCAACTTTTTTATTACATCTGGATTTTCCTTCAAATAATCTGTTCTCACTATAATGTTTGCTGTGACGAATTTACCTTGAGGGGGCCACAAATCACGTTCATCAACAAATATTTTTCCATTTGCTTCATTTACTAATCTGGTTGCCCAAGGTTCAGGAACCCATGCTCCATCAATCTGTTTTTTTAAAAGAAGTGTGAAGATATCTGCTGGTTTTGTAGTAACTACTGTAACATTTCCACCATTTTCTACAGTCTTAAATCCATTATTAACAATGTATTTTCTTAATGATATGTCTTGGGTATTGCCCAATTGTGGGGAGGCAAATTTTTTACCACCTAAATCTTTTACAGATTGTATTCCTGCATCATTTCTAACCACAAAGGATGCTCCTCCACTTGATGCTCCTGAAATTATTTTTAATCCCTCTTTACCCGAAGCAATAAATCCGCTAATTGCAGGATTTGGACCTACATATGCTGCATCGATTTGACCTCCAAATAAAGCTTCCAGAGCTGAAGGTCCATCACTAAATACAAATTCATTTATTTTTATCTTACCTTGTGTTGAATCGCTTTGGTTACCTTCCATAAATTTTTGAAAATCACCATTTTTTAACCCTATTATAGCCTGTGCATGATTTACGTTAGGAAAATATCCTAATCTCAATATTTTTGATTTTGAATTATCATTATCTGTTTTTACACTGTTATTTGAATTGATGGAAAATAATCCATGATTATCTGATTGAGATGTTATAATTATTGCAATAATAATAACAATTGATATCCCAAATTTTGTTTTGGTATTCACAATGTATTTTAATATTTAGGAATGTATTAGTAATTAGAAATAGGCAAAAAATGTAAGATATGTGTTATATATTCATATCATCTAAATTTATTTGGTATAGCAACAATACTTTTATGATTTAATTATTAAAGAAGGTAATATATCTTAATATGAAAGATCGAATATTTTTGGTACTTTTCCGATTATTATGGCAATAAGCAAATAATTTTTATGTTATTATTAGTATTAAAATACTGAGAACCATTTTTTATTATACTTATGAATTACTATGCTCTTGCTTTAATCCCCATTTTTCTCTAACTTTTTCTTCTATTTTCATAAATATTATTCTATCAAATATCATTCCCAAAGCAAAGATTGTAATCATTGATGCTATTATTTGACTCATTGATTGAAATTCTCTTCCTACTAATAGAATATGCCCTATGCCTATTGATGCGGCCATCAATATTTCTGCGCCTATCAATGCATGCCATGCAAATGACCATGCTTGTTTAATTCCACCAATCAATGCTGGAGTAGCCGCAGGTATCATTAGATATCTAAATAAATGAAATCCTTTAGCGCCCATATTTTTTGCTGCACGAATATATATTATAGGTATATTTCTAATACCACTGTATGTAGATATCATTACTGAAAATATAGAGCTTAATACCACAACAAATAGAATTCCTACATCATTAAGACCTATAAGTAAAATTGCAAACGGAACCCAAGCAATACTGGGAAATGACTGTAGTCCTATAGCAAATGAACCCATTGTTTTTCCAAATCCTGGAAATTTAACCATTGCAAGACCAACTGCCATCCCAATAACTATGGATATGATGAAACCAATTGCGAGTCTATACATAGTCGTTCCAATGCTTAGTATGAGCATATTATTTTGTAATAATTCATAGAATGATTCTGCAACCATGAGAGGAGATGGTAAAGATATCTTTGGCCAGATGCCAATTAAATAAATCAATTGCCAGATTCCGATAAAAACTGTTATAAAAAATATTGAATTGGCCAATTCATCCAGGTTGATCTTATTTTTTTCTAAAGCAAAAGTAAAACGGTTTTTTTTATCTTTTTCTATCAATTGCGATTCTGTTTCTTCTACAGAATATAGATCTTCATTAATGGAGATGTTATCTTTTTCGAATCTATCCTCGTCTCCATCCGTATTTTTCCTATCGTCGATGGATGAATTATGCACAAAAATCTCCTTTTATAAATGGAGACCAGTATATCAATATTATTTCTCTATGAGATTGTAAAGTTTCTGACCTTTTATCTTTTCGGTGTTATTTTTCTATTTTATACTATACTTATTAAACTTTGGAAAGTTATGAATCCATCTTCCTATTGCTGATTGATTTCTGTAAATAATTCCAATCATCTGTTCTTTAGTTTGTATTATATTTGCAAATTAGAATAAATCAAAAATATATCTTTGCTAAAGTGTAATTTGGACCAAAACACAATCTATTGAGAATTGAAGTAGAAATATTATATCCTATTATACAAAATTATAAATTATTTTAATAGTCTTCTATATCCATTCATCTTTGACTAAATTGTACACCTTTTTTCTAGTATCATCAAGACTATTTTTTTCTATTATAAGGCCCTGATTCCTCAATTCTTCAATGGATGCCTGAACTGTTCTCCTTGGAAGGTTTGTCATGTATATCAATTCGCTTTGTTCCACTGGGTGTTTGTTGCGTATTATATAGTAAATGAATTTTGTAGCCGGGCTACCTTCTGGTCCTTTTTTTACTGGGGCTATACTAAAGCTTGCTTTTGAGAGAAATCCTCTGCGTTGAGATTCTATGGATACTACATTTTCGAGTTTTACTTCACCTAGATTTACTCTTTGTCCAAATTCTGCAATTAATACTGCTTGCTGAACCTCAAGTGGTGTTTCAAAAATAATATTATTAGGCGATATTTTTGATGTAATGGCAGATAAAAGATTCCATTTTATGTCTCCTTTTTCATCATATATACCCACATTAAAACCCAAATTAGCTTCAAGTATTATTTTCTCTTGATTGATCTCTAAAGCCTCATTAATCCCTTTTATTGTTTCATCCAAGGTTAGCTGTCTTCTTGGATCTTTTTTACCTATTTTCCACTGATGTCTCAAATCATGGGATTCCATAATTTTTATAATTTTTTTCTTTTCTTCCAATGAAAGATGTATATTATTTTCACTAATTTCGATAATATCAAAACCTGCGATTTTTGACTCCTCAACGAATTTTTCAAACGTGTTTTCTCTTATTGCGTATTCTGTAAGAGTGCTGCCAGTAGATACTAGTACATTATTTTTATGATAAAAATCAATTCTTTTAATTAAATGTTCTTCTGATATTAAAAGGGGATAGGCGCCATAAATTTTAACCATGTCTATGAAAGGAGAGATAATTTCAAAATTCTGACTATCAAAACCTTGAAATTTGTCTATTATGTATGTAATACCTTCATGCCGTGGCTTCTTATGGTCTACTCTATTTTCAGTTAAACTATCTAACATAATGTTAAATATGTAATATCTGCATATTTTGAAGTATTGATATATGTTCTAAATTATTAAATGCAGATCCTTTTCCATTTTACTTCATATAATATTGTAATTTTGCACATATCTAATTGTTTAAATATTTGATTTTTATTTAATAATTATCAATTTTATTTATTTTTATTAGAAATTGTAATATTGCAATGAATTAATTCATGCATGGGAAGAATGTGGTTGTGCGAAATAACAACGAAATGTAAAATTGATAGAATGTCATTAATATCAAATATAAATCGATATCAAACATCATTTTTTATTTTTTAAACTATATCAACATGATATATATAGTGCGTCTTGAATAAGGATTAGATTACATAAAAATCGTATTAAAAAATATTAAAAAAACACACATTACTTATTAAGTATGACTTGCATATTTTATAAAAAAATTCTATAAACTTTGAATTTAAATTCTTGTCATTTAAGGGCAATTATATCGCCTATTTAATTAAAATCTCATATTTAGGAATAATAATATTGTTAGTGACCTATTAATAAAAATACATACATCAATTAAATCAATTAGACATGCATTTGATTAGAGAGAACATTTTGATACACTCTCTAATCAAATTTATTAAAATGCATTTAAAATATTTGAATAAGAACGGTTAATCATCATCAAAATAATATTTTATATATAAAATATTACTTTAGAATATAGTGATTTCAAATTTTTTTAAATTTGTTATCCTAACTATCCATAATTAAAACACAGATTTGATAAATCTTGGTCTATAAAACCAAATAATAATTATTAGTGTGATAAATCTTGATGTAAATGTACAGAATAAGATTCTTTTATACCATTATAAATTTTTAATGTAGTTTTGTTTTATGTTCACAAATAAATAAATTAGTTCGCAGTTTAATCCTTTATAACGATCCTTATATTATTTTTATTTTTGTTAAATAATATCACCAAGATCCATACATGTGTCCCAAGCCATAATTTATTATATCACCTGAATTAAAATCCTTCTTTAGTATTATACTCGCTTCCTCTGTATTCTTAACAATGGTTTGGATACCGTCATTATTTTTGACTTGACTTTTTTTTGACTCTTTCATATAAATTATATAAGATACTAATAATATCTTTTATTTGCTCTGTGAGAATTAAGTTAAATATATGTTATTTTTGCGTTGTTTTGAACTTTTAACGATAAAAATCTTGTAAAATTATTACTTTATTAAATCTTCAATTGTGAATTATGCGTATTAAAAAAGTATATAGATTGTTATAATTTTATAAAATGGTATTAGTAAACATAAACAAACTTGTATTAACAATAAAGTCACATGCGGATATTGTTATCAAAAAATATATCGTTATTATAATATTACATAAATATTTACAACATAAGTTTATTTATTTAATAATATTTTTTACAATAAATATTATAATATATAGAATATTTAATTCTATGGTATAATATCAAGTCTTTTCCAATGCCATACAATTTGTGATCGTTGCTGTAACAAATAACATATATTTAATAACAATAATAAACATTGATATATTTTTTAATTCAGGTTGATCTTCTAACGCTCGATAAATTATGAGATATATGTGCATATTTAGCATAGTATTTTGCATATATCCATACTATAATAACTAACAATAGTTTATTGTTATCTGTTACAATAAACATGTCATTTGGAATATTTAAAGAAATTGAAAGACTTGTGGAATATATTCCTATTGAAACTCATGCTGAGGGTATAGGCAAGCTAATAGAAAATACAAATATTGACACTCAATTTTATTTCAAAGATTTAGATGGTATCGCTGTTAGATTGGGAGTATTGGAGATGGGAAAAAATACAATAAGCTTGAGAGATATCATTAAACTTTTAAATAAATTTTTAAAAGATGCCAAAATAGATGAAATAGTTGAAAGTCCGCGTCGATATCGACAATTGCAATCTAGTGGATCAGGATTGCCACTAAAGAATCTGTTATTTGATTTCAGTCTTTCTGCATTAAATGGTGACTATTTAGATGCTAAATTATATCTAACTCACTCTTTTTATCTACTTGGACTAAGAAGACGATTTGTTTTGTTATTATCCATTATGATTAACGAACCTTTGTCTATTAATGATAGGGATGTTAGAAAACTACTTACTTATCTTGCATTAATGTCTGAACCAAATAATGTGGATGTTCATTTTGATATGGATAATAATGGCTTTAGTAATAGGTATAGTATTTATTTACAAGAAATACAAAAAGTTTCTTTACCTAATATAGAAGATAGTCAGCTTATTAATCTCTCTAAGATTAAAAATTAGATTTGCTGATTTATTAATTATTTTATTTTATTTATTTTATTTTTAAAGTTAGGAAAACAAAATAGGTAATAAAAGTGATATCAATTAAATGCATTATTTGTATATGGTATAGTGCTTCTAGATTAAATTAAGAAAACACAGTTAAATTTCTAATTCTTAATCTAATTTATTTTATAAATAATTGACAAACTTTTAAATATAAATATAATATGCAATAAGCATAATCAATCAAAAGCAATTTGGATATTATATTTTAAACACCATTACTCTAATATCCTAAAAAGTTTAATTTTTATGATTAATTAAAAATAAAAAAATGATTTGAATTATTATTTGCTTGATTTACTTTGATCCTGTGCTAGAGGAATTGGTATCATCAGTTCCTGCAGCAGTAGCATTTGTGTTTGTATTTGAAGTTAAAGTTCCATTAATTGCACTTGGTAATACTGTAGTTGAATTTGAACTATCAGTTGAATTTGATTGAGAAAATGCAGATGCTGGTATTGACGCAAAAAATATGGCACTCAATATTGTTACTGATAATACAATTCCAAGAAAGTTGTGTTTTTTATTAACCATCAGAATAATTTGATCCTGTCTATTTATTACTGCTTTCAAAGATGAAATATAAATGAGAAATATGTAATTCTTGCCTATAATTAAAAATAATTTTATAAAATGATTTATAATAATATATTGGATTATATAGAAAATAGTTTGAATGTATTGAAAAAATATATAAGATGAAAATCTTTTTTATTCAAAAACGAATGCATTTTAATATATTTTTGAGAGGAATAAAACTATAAACATCAATTTAAATATAATTTGTGAATTGAAGTACCTAATTACCAAAAAAATAAAGGTTTTTCCGGACTGAAATTCTTTTCAAGATTAAATTATGGATAATAACGCTTTTAATTTTAAAAATTAAAATCATATAAAATCTATTTATTAAAGAAAAAAGGGAATCTAAAATAATCAATTTAAATTGATGCTTATGTACTTTAACAACCTATTGTATGGTATTGATACATATTCAATATCACTACTGGCACATGCTTGGCAAATTTTAAATACGTTGATAGTTTTATTTTTGTTGTAACTACTGAAAGGGATACTCCAAAAACAAGATTTACAAGATATAATATAACTTGAATTAGGTATACTTTGTTTTGAAATTGTATTTGAATTTAATTGTGTATTGTGTTCTTTTTTTTCAATAGTATCTATTGATTTCTTATGTTTTCGTATGCTTGTCTCTATTTTTGGTTTAAATATCTTGGATTTTGTTGAAGACATTATCCTCAATAAAGAGACAATTGAATTTAATAAAATCTGTATATGAAAACGCAATTGAATATATGTCAATATGACATATATTCCCAAAATAAATAAAAATCAATGGTATTAAAAATTATAATAAAAATAAAATAAGTGCTCAAATTGCGCATGAATGCTCTAATTTACGTAAATCAATGCATAGATATTGCAAAAAAATAATATTATGCATATGGCTCAAATAACAAATAATCAATATGCTTATCCGCAAGTACTTGTTGATACTCAATGGGTTGAAAATCATCTAAATGATTACAAGGTTAGAATTGCAGAAGTTGACTTTGATTCGCAGTCCAATTATGAATTAGGACATATTCCTAATTCTGTTCTTATTGATTGGAAAAAAGATATAAATCATGACATAACACGGGATATTTTAACTCTTGAAAATTATCAAGACCTACTTCAAAGAATTGGAATCAACGATAATGAAAACATAACATTAGTCTTATATGGAGATTTTAACAACTGGTTTGCTGCATTTGCGTTTTGGGTTTTTAAATACTATGGATATAATGATGTGAGATTATTAAATGGTGGAAGAAAAAAATGGCTAGAGGAAGATCGAGTTATTACAAAAGATGTTCCAAAATACCCTAAAGGAAATTACAAAATAAATGAGTTGAATCAACCTGATAGTAATATACGAGTATTTCTCAATGATATTCAAAACTCGTTGATTTCTAGGAGGAAATTTCAAATTAGATTAGTTGATGTTAGAAGTCCTGCAGAATACAAAGGAGAAATAACTGCACCCCCTGAATATCCTACGGAACATGCCCAAAGAGGTGGACATATTCCTGGAGCAAAGAATGTTCCTTGGGCTCAAACTCTTAATGATGATGGCACTTTCAAAACTGTGGAAGAATTAAGAAAAATATATGAATCACATGGCATATTGCCACAGAATGAAGTGATAACATACTGTCGTATAGGAGAACGATCATCTCATTCATGGTTTGTATTAAAATATCTTTTAGGTTATCCTGATGTGAAAAACTATGATGGTTCATGGACAGAATGGGGAAACCTGATTGGAAACTCTATAGAAAAGTGAGGAAATAGCACCAAACTCTTCCAAGTTAATTTTTGATAATTTGCTTGGTAATAGTTTTTTTATTTCCTAGTAAAATCGCAAGATTATTATATATATATATCGTTCATTTTTATTTTTTGTATCCGAATTATTGCTTAATGTTCTAGAGGTCTATTTTGAAAGAAATACGAATATAACTTTTCCAGATTCAGAAATATTTTGTTTTTATAATTTACATAGAATTTGGATTAAATTCTCAAATGATTTTTTCATTCCATGTCAAAGTTAAAAAGGTATTAAGGAAAAAGCAAGCAGATGTTTGCTTATAAATAGTATATAAAAATAAAATAATAATTCCTTCAATAACATATTACAAAATCAATATTCTCTCATAGTTAATGTTTAAAATTATCTGCAGAAATTGCATCTTTATGCTTATAATGCATATACAACTCAAGTTATAACCAGTATTTATGATTATATACTAATGTCCAATTTGAAGTCCAAGTATATATCGAGTACAAATTCCATATTAAAATTAAGTGATATTTATAAAGAGTTTAGTAACGATAATGGTAATCAAATATCAGAACATCATGTTATTTTAAATAAATTAAATTTGGAAATTAATGAGGGTGAATTTGTTACTATAGTAGGTCCTTCAGGATGTGGCAAAAGGTACATTGCTTAATATAGTAGCAGGTATGGATTCATCCTTCAGAGGCGAGATATTAATTAATTCAAAGCCACTTAGCGAATCTCCTTATACTGACCGCATAGTAGTATTTCAAGAAGGTGCTATTATTTCCATGGTTAACGGTATATCAAAATATTGAATTTGGATTAAAAATTGCAAAAGTACCAAAGGTTCAGAGAACACAAACTATAATGCATTATATTGAAATGGTTCAACTAAAAAGTTTTGCTCATGCATTTATTCATCAATTATCTGGAGGTATGAAACAAAGAGTGGCAATAGGTAGAGCATTAGTATTAAATCCAAAAATACTATTAATGGATGAACCATTTGCAGCACTTGATATTCAAACTAGAAAAATGCTTTATAATGAAGTATTAAAAATACATCAAGAAACAAATAAAACAATTTTATTTGTTACCCACAATATCAATGAAGCAGTAGCATTGGGAGATAGAGTTATTGTAATGTCCCCAAAGTTAGCAAATATAAAAAAAGAATTTATTGTTGAAATACCAAGACCCAGGAAAATAGATCATCCACTAATAGAGTCCATTACAAAAGAGATTGTAGCAGAATCTGCAGATTTGTTTCCAACTTCTACAGCTAACACAAGCGACGAAGATTTACAAGAACATAATTTTGTTAGTCCAATGACAGTGCATTGAAATGCTTCAATCAGAACAAATAAACAACAAAAGAAAAAAAATCAAAAGTAAAATTGATGTACAAAACCTTGCGGACACATCGCTATTCATTACGGTATTTTTGGAATATGGCAATTAATCTTTCTATTAAAAATATTTCCAACAGTATCATTACCCTCACCTTTGACTGTTGGAGGATCATTTTTAGAACTTTTGGAAAATTTGACATTAATTACAGGTATTGAAATGACAATGTATCGATTAGCAGTAGGATTTATGATATCTATCCTCATCGGTCTTACAATTGGTCTTGCAATGGTAAAATTCACTGGATTTGGAAAAACCATGGGTTCTTTTGCTGTAGGTTTACAGACTTTTCCTAGTGTAGCATGGGTTCCATTTGCAATTTTGCTTATAGGTTTGAATGATTTAGGGATATTATTTGTAGTAATATTGAGTTCTACGTTTTCCATCATGACATCTATTTACGGAGGGTTCCGAAATATTTCGCCTCTTTATATTAAAGCTGCAAAGAATATGGGTGCAAAAGGATTCTCTCTATTTCGATATATTATGATACCTGCTGCTACTCCTTCCATACTTGTAGGTATTAAACAAGCATGGTCATTTGCATGGCATGCATTAATAGGCGCAGAAATATTGATGGCAGCATCAATAGGATTAGGACATGTATTACTTGTAGGACGAGAATTTCAAGTGATGGAGCAAACAATTGCAGCCATGATTTCTATATTTATAATTGGATGGATATTTGATAGAGTTATATTCTCAAAACTTGAGGACAGGGTTAGAGAAAAATGGGGGCTGAATCAAAAACAATAATTAAAGTAAGATGAGCAGGTACAATATTGCTTTTTAATTATCCATGATCTAAATTATTTGAATAATTTTATCTTCATTATTTTTCCTTATATATAATTATAAAAGTTAGATGTAATATTCATATGTAATATAGATTTGATGTCAGCATTACTTATCAATATGAATTTTAATATTTATATTCCTTGATTTTGTTTTACATATTTTGGTAACTATGATTTAATTAAATTAACAGAAGAAGAATATTACATATGCATTCAGATTAATGTTTACGTTTATAGTGCATGTAAATAGGTATTTATTATCTTAATTTATTAATTTTTAAGTAAAAAAAATATTGCCTTTAAAAAATAATTGAGTTTCGTTAATGATTTATTTAATATTTTAGTAACAACAACAAAAATATAGATAGTTATCTCATCATGTTTCTACATTCTTGTGCGCATTTTCTACATGCATCAGCACATTGTTTGCACATATCCATATTGGAACCCATCTTTTCACATTCAGTTGCACATGCTTCACAAATATCAGCACACATGTTGCACATTTGTTTTGCATATTCACTTCCTCTGCACATCATCATGGAAGCCATTCTGCACATATCTGCACAATCTCTGCACATCATCATACATCTGCCCATCATTCCCATCATTTGGGTATTTGACATTGTCATACATTCAGTACAACAAGCTTCACAGGCCATTGCACATTCATTGCAACTTTCAATGCAAGTTGAGTATTGTTGATTTTTTAACATAGAGGTAGTTGTATTATTCATATTCATATTTTGTATATTCAATAATCTATATAAGTATATCTAAAAAATATGTAAAATAAGTAAAATATATGCAAAATTTGCATATAAAATTAGCAATATATATTATATTTACAAAATAAATATGTTATTTAAACATATAACATAATGTTTAATAATATTCAATTAACTTGCAAAAGTAATACAATAAAAGTTGATGAGTTTATTAGACCAGAGAAGGATAATATTTCATTAAAAGACAGTAACAACCATGACATTGAATACCATTTTAGAGAACCATTATATTTTCATATTAATTGATACTTAGTTATAGTTACATCCAAATACATTAATAGAATACAATAAAATTTAATTGATGTTATTATTACTATATAGAATATACGTTTAGAGTAATATAATATATTAATTTTACATCATCATGGTTTTTTCTGCATATTCAAAAATCTTTTTTATTTAAATCAAGTATTATAATATATATGCAAAAATACAGACAAATAAAAAATCAGGACTTAACCAATTTCATTAAAAATAACCAAATGTATGTTATAAAAAAAGGATCTGAAAAATAGTGAGATATTGACAAGATAAATAGGAATTAAGAAAAAGGCACTAAAAAAAGGAATATATGATTATGAAATCAAAAACATATAAAACAAACAAACACAAAAAATAGATACATGTATTTGAATTCCCTTATTTAGGACATAGTTAAATGAAAATATCTTGAATATATATGAAAATAATATTTTATTAAATATATAAAAAATAAGAAAGCGATAAAAGCATTAAATATGGAAGTAGTAATAAATGAAGTTTTTATTGTGATATATTACTTGTATCATTATTTAATTTATTAAAAAAACAACATGAAAAGAAAGGATATAGTTACCGCAATCAGAGATATGTGAATAATCTAAATTTGTTATAAAAACAAAAAGAAGTTTTAGAAAATAAAATAAAAATAACTTTTGAACTAAATTATTTATTAAATAGCATTAATGAAATTAAACCACCACCCATTATTAATTAAATACGGATTAATTATGGAATATTTGTCTTAAAAGAATAAACTATAGAAATACGATATCAAAGATATTTGAAAAATCAATTGTTTTATTTGCAGATATGTAATTAGTCTTTCTATTAATCTTTACTTACTTGATGTTCAAGTGATGCGGAGTTGATGCAATATCTTAAGCCTGTGGGCTCTGGTCCATCCTCAAATAAATGACCAAGATGTGAGCCACATCGGTCACAATTAACTTCTACACGCCTCATAAAATAACTGTTATCTATTTCTTCTTTGATATTTTCCTTTTTTATCGGAGCATAAAAACTTGGCCATCCTGTACCAGAATCAAACTTTGTATCTGAGCTAAACAAATCATTTCCACAAACCACACACTTGTAAATTCCTGGCTTTTTGTAATTGTTATACTTGCCAGTAAAAGCCATTTCAGTGCCTTTATTAATACATATATCAAACTGCTCTGGAGTAAGCTTTTGTTTTAATTCTTCTCGGGATATTTTTAGAGGCTTTTCTGAAGTCATATTATTTAATAATTAGCAGAAATAAATTATAAGTTTAATCATATTTTAGTAATGTAATCTATACAATATCGCTTTTTAACGAGAAAGGACAAAGCCAAAAAAAAATAAATAAATAAATAAAGCATTATAAATATAACCTAAAATCTTATTGTATTCTAACTCAAAAGAGAATCTAGTCGAATTATAATATGTTATATTTTACTAAGAAAAATAGTCTTATAATGATCCCAAAGGAATTTAAATTAAGATAAATGGTTATATTGATATTTTGAATATTTATCTATAATAGTTATATCATGAATATTCAAAGATAAAATGTATTTGAACTTGTAACATGCTTACATCTTTTAAGAGGCGCCCATCTTTATCTTTATAGTATATGCCTTTTAAAGATAACAAAATTTCAAACTCCATTTCTCCTTCTGATGACGATGATGACCATTCACAACAATTCTTGGCAAATGAGAGAACATTTCTTGCGTGGTTTAGGACATGTATTGCCCTTATTGGCCTTGGTTTTATAGTATCTCGATTTAGCTTATTTTTAAAGCAGTTTGGAGTTATTACAAAAACCTTGACGGTGGATATATTGGCAAACAATATGAATCCATCCTATTTGTTAGGTATAGGCATAATAATTCTTGGAATCGGATTATTGATATGTGCTTTAAAAAATTACTTGGATATAGATAAATCAATACAAAAAGGAACTAAATATGTCCCTCGGCATTCTCTAATCTATACTTCAACGATAATTCTTATAGTTTTTGGCGCTATAATCGTGGTATATTTATCAAGTATATTGTAATCTCAAGTAATGCAGGTTTAGTTAGTTGGTCAGAAAGTTATGATGCAGACTATTGTTAAATATGGTTATTCAAGCTCTATTAAAATTTTTAGGATGTTAAATTATTATTGAAATTATTACTGGATTGTAAACTTTACCATCTTTTTTATTATATTGTATGTATCACTTAAAAATCGATATCCTCCAACATTATTTGGTCCTACACAAATAAAGTAATGTTTCCTAATAAGTTCGAATTCATTTTTAGTAGTAAAACTGGTTATATGCATTTGTTTTCATCATTAAATCTTATAGTTAAGTTTTGAAATGTAATGATTATCCTTTATGCTTAATGTCCATTTGTAAAGTTTTAAAAATATATTTCTTCTCTTAAAAATTATCGTCAGTTAAAAAAGAACAGAAATGGAAATATCGAGTATGTAAAAATCATAATATTTTCAGATTTCATGACAAAATAATTTTATTGCTTAAAAAATTTGAAATTGTTGATTCCACTTTATCACCTTTAGTTGCCCTTTCTTTTTGAAATTGAAGAAATTCAATTAATTGGGCGGTCAACTATCTTTGATTTTTTATCCCCTGTTGATAAAATTTCAGTATTATTTTGTTTCATTTCCATCATCTTTTTCTTTTCTTGTATTGTTATATATTATAAAAATAGGCGAAGGCACTGAAATTCTGGAAGATGTTTTAATTTTATTATCAAGATCTTTATTATAATGGTCCATCAATCCTTTAAAATAGAACATTTTGTTATTTATCTCATTTATAAAAGAAATTCCATTTTGACATTGTAAAGAAATCTCTTGTTTTTTTGTATCCATTCATCAATTTCTTTTTTTATCATATCTCTTTTTACTTGCTGCGTCTTTTATTGCCGATTTGATTTCTCCATATCTTTTTAAATCATCTATCAATGATTTCCAGTATCTCTGATCTTTTTTTACTACCTTCCATTGTATTGTTTTTGTTTTTACATTTTGATAATTAGGACTGGAAGCCAAACTTGAATCACTATACCATATTATTTGTACATAATTCAACTACTTGACTAATACCTATAATATCTTGCTCAGTAATCCCCTTTTGAAAAAGGCTGGATAAGGTTAGTCCTATTGATGGTTCCAACCTAAACATAAGACGATTATTGTTTATTTTATTTTTTAGTTGAGCAAGTTCCTCCTTTTTTTCTTTTACTTTGGATTCAAATCCAAGTTTATCATCATATTGCTCTTCTATATCTTTAAGAAATTTTGATACTGCCTCCTTATGATGGAATCTTGTTAGCTTCTGCTATTTCCCCGATTGTATACCATAATTGCTTTAGCTCTTTGAGACCAAACCTCATACCTTCAAGTTCGTAGTAAATACTCATAGTTTGTGTAATGGAACTTACCTGAGATTCCAAAGATAAAATTGAATTATACAAAGATGTTTTTTGCTCAGAGAGTTTCTAATATGTGCTTCTTTTGTAGTCTATATCTAGTTTAAGGGATCGAGGTTTTAAATATTCATTTATTATTTTCTAAGCGTTAAATCTGTGCTGTTTAAAATCGTCTATAACTTGTGAAAAACCTAGGATGTCATCTTTTAGATTGATATCATGGTATTCCTTGAGTTTCTTTTCGAGATTATGGAAAAATGGCAGATAGGATAGCACTTCCTTTTCTTCTTGTTTTATTGGCTCAGGCTTTATATTGACCTGTTTTTTTGTATCTCTAATTTTGTATGTCCTCTGTTAGTCTTTTTTTATAACCTTCTAAGATCCGCACATTCGTTTTTCTTTTGTTCAATATGAAAGGATATCTGTGAAATAAAGGGTATGTTGATATCCGATAAAGAATCCGTTTTACCATCAGAATAGGAGAGATAAAAATCAAACATATCTTTAATCCACGAGGGGATTATAGTCGGCGGAATGCCAAGATTTTTACAATTTGAATATATCTCCTTAACAAAGGTTGGAAAATCCATCTTTTTATACTTGATATTTATGTCGCTATCACTTCTGATGCTGTTGTTGCCATTGTTGTTGTTATCAGTATAGCCATCCAATTCAGAATCATCACTAATTCCAAGATCTTTCATTAATTGAATTATTCTATAGCCTTGAGCGCATTGTGCTATAGAGATCCTGATTTTTCAACTCCTTTTGCAAAGTCCCTCAATGCATCGATTTCAGGAAATCTTATCCCCCTTTTCCACTCTCGTATTATATTGGATACCCCACCTGCTGAGATTCCTATTTCTTTAGAAATCAAATCTCTTGTTTTTCCATTGAGGTATCTCTGTATCACTAGTGTTTTGGTGGGCGAATTTGGAATTATCACCTATCTTATACAATATATCATGATCAAAAACCTTTATAAAGAAAATGGTAATAGCCGTCGTCATTTCTTTGATAAAAGGCGTCAATCCTCCCGTCATTTCCGTCACTTTTTTTGTCAAAGCCGTCATAAACCTCGTCATTTCAGCAATCCCTACAAAATAGAGGTATGCTTGAGCGAGGCAGCGAATATCATATTGATAGAGGCTATGGACATCCAAGAGGAAAATTTTGACTAATATCTTTATCTGAAAACAAGAGGGTCTAAGACTCTATTGCCAATGTCACCATCATATTCATCTCCTAATATCAACAACATAGTTATCGATATACCAAAAAAAAAGAAATACTCCTCTTTGTAGATTTTCTATGAAAGATTAGAAGGAAAAAGGCAAGGTTGGTAGATTCCATGAAAGATATATATTAGATATGGATTTGAAATTTGATATTCTTTAACTCTATATAGCAAAGACGTTCTAAACCGTGTCTTATTTCTCCCCTTCATAGGCCATAAACCTGACTTTCGCAAGTGGAAATATTTCATCTATGACCTCGCATAGCAGAAATAACTGTCAATTCGCTTACCTTGCGCTATGTCCAGAGCGATACGGAGCATTTGGCTGAAGTCCTGTGTGCACGATAAAAGAATTTAGTAGAAAGGTAATATGATATCAATTACAATAAAGTCTTGATTAATACCTATGTCCTCTGGGATTAGTCATTGCTTTTGCATATCTGTCAGTCGAAGGATTATCTTGGCACTATTGGTCCCCCCCCCCCCCCCCCCCCCCCCCCCCCCCCCCCCCCCCCCCCCCCCCCCCCCCCCCCCCCCCCCCCCCCCCCCTTTTTTTAAACTTGACAGGTTTTTTGCCTGCTTTTGCAATTGGCTATCAATGTAATTCTTTATGCCCTGTTTCATCCAATTGGTCGTTTCATTTCTTTCCTATGTGTAATATCAAAAAGATTCATACCTAAATTAGAGACAAATTAAATATCAATGACTACTGACTACCTTCGAATCTACAACCAGAACAGCATCGACTCACTTACATATACATGCGCGACGATTCCAACACGCATTATGCATACAATATCTATCATACCCAAGATATTCAATTTTTGTAGTTGAAGGTACATGCGGTATTGATTCAGTATTTACAATGGGGTAATCAAATATTCGCATTTCTGCAATCACCGTAGTAAATATTTGCATTTCCTTACCTTCACCAAGAAAATGGTCATTTTCACAAAATTCATAGATACTTAAATGACCTCTATATCTGCCTATAATTATCAGACTCTCCGAGTCCATTTAGTTACATCATAACCAACTGTATTGACAAATATTGATACTTTTAATTATATCCAAAATGGATATTTCATCTAAGGTAAGTTTCTTGCCATACTGCAAATAGCAATATAAGCATAAATCCAAATCCCACAGCAGTAAGGATTTTAGCAATTTTTACTATCCCAGCCAATGCTAGTATGGCAGAAATTGCAAATGGTAATATCAATTCCCAGGTTATAGCAAATGCTTCGGCTATACGTGTTTGTTCTGATATATTTGGATTTGGATTAATGGTTGTCATACCTGCTAAAATCAAGACCCCGATGATAACAGTTGCATCAATCTGAGCTATATCTCTATCTTCAAACACCGTGAAGTAAATACAAGGCTAAAAGATAAGCTTATTGTAAAAAATGATATATGATATTATGTTCAAAATAATTAAGATTGGATTCTTTTGACTATATTTCTCAATATCAATTATCGTTAGTATCTATATTAAGAATTTTTTATTTGGTCAAAGATCTTCAATTAGTGACACTGAAATCTAATTTTTTCAAAAATCTTATAGCACATATTTTCTCCGCGTCTTTTCCTTATGAACTTCTATTCCATATTCATCGATTTATGATAAATTTGTAATATGCCCTTTTACTTTTTAGACAGAAGACCAACCGTTTAGATGAGATTACTGGTAATAGTAGTGATGGTCATTCAAGCATCAGTGTATAACCCTTACAGATGCTAGATGGATAATAGCATTTTAATTGTGCGATCACAACTATTGATGATCATCAATTAATAAAAGAGAAAATTCTGGATTATTATTATTGAGTGATGATCCTACTACCAATAAATCCACGAATACATGGGCTTTGGGCTCTTACAACGAAATAGCCTTATTCCTGCTTCCTGTTTCTGCCCACCTTGTGCGATTATGCAATATCTCTTATACCGATAGTGTGCTGGATGTAGCTTGTGGTACTGGTAATACAGCTATAACTGCTAAGAGACTAGCAAATGCTAAAGTAGTAGGTGTAGATTTCACACCCGAGCTCTTGGCTCAAGCAAAGGAGAAAGCATCCTTGGCAGAAGTAGAAGACATAGAATGGAAAGAAGGCAATGTAGAAGATCTTCCTTTCGAAGATGAATCTTTTGATGTAGTATTATCAAGTTTTGGACATATGTTTTCACCACATCCAGAAGTAGCAATAAAAGAAATGCTACGAGTTACAAAAAGAGGTGGAGGAGGCCGTATTGCATTTGCAACATGGCCTGCCGAACTAGCAAATGGAAGATTGTTTGCAGCGATTGCAAAACACGTGTCTTATTCTTCTGTTGATAATGAACTATATCCACCGCCACCGCCACCACCTCTCCAATTCTATGGGGAATCCCGAGGTCATTCAGAAACGCCTTGGCAATAGCAAAGTCAAAAATATTCACTTTGAGCGTGGAGCAATAAATAAACCCATTGTGAGTCCTAATCACTGGTGGAAAATGTCTAGTACGACAGCCGGCTCTTTAATACATGCTATTCAAATACTCAAAGAACCTCAAAAGATTGAATTACTTCGTAAAGACGTCTTGGAGGCTATAGCACCTTATATTTAGGATAATGTATTGAGACTCGATTACCTTATTACAGTGGCTATAAAGATATAAAAAGTGAGAACTTTGGTTTTAAAAAATAGATGAAAGAGTAATTAGGATGATTTTATATAAATTAGATGTCATACCCGATAGAGATGCCCAACTTTATCGATATTAATATGTCACAGAATCATCCAAAACTGCAAAGTACAAGTCAGTAGTGTTAAGAGAATGAGGACTTGGCTGCTGCTGTTTTTAACGATTACGCATCCCTACCTCCTCAAGTATTTGTATAGAGTATCCATTTTTTGCCATTATCAAAATTTCATCCGGAACTGCAATGGCTTCAATGGTATAGATAGTATCTGGGATATGACAAATGCTGATGGAATTTAACAACAGAATTCTCTCTTTTCTAGCTAATTCCATCATAGACTCCTTGGTTTCTCCAGAAATACTTATGCGATAGTGTACTATCAGACTTCACCCCTATCCGTTTCAAATAAATTAAAGTCTGCAAATAATATCAGCGTATGTGTTAACTCTTTCATATATTCTACAATAACATACAGATATAAAAAGATATTTCAAGATTATGGGCTTTATTGTTATAAAAATACATAATTTATAATTTGGAAGAAGAAAAAATGGGTATAATTTATTTATTTAACAGCCATGAGTGAATGCGTAATTGTATCCTTTTATGAAATTTTTGGAATGAGGTGAAGTGCCTACAAAGTTTTCTTGGTCTGGACCATCAGTACATCCCATTTTATATCCTTTTATATATGCAGATGAGTGCTTTCCTGGTGGTTGTATTTTTATTTTAGCTATTGCCAGTGAATTGCCCGGTAGTGTTGTTAAAACTGATACTGTAAGTATCAATACTATTAGCATTGATACTATTGTTGCCTTGATTGTTATTCCTTTATGGTATTTTTGAATATTGGTATTCATTAACAATATACACCATAATATCGTATTTAAGGATATCTAGGTAAAAATAAGTCAAGAATAAAGAGACAATTATGATGATAAATCGCCATTATAAAAAGAAGACATAGAGTCTAGTAGAAATGAAGGATTTGGTCTCTATATAATACATTCTATTTTCCTTCCCCTTTATAGACAAATAAAGAACTAGGGTGAAGAAGATATACCTTTTCTTTTATCAAAAAAGTTAGATCGCCCTGTCCTGAATGCAAGACCTCATGCAGTTGTCTTAACCTCTGTAATCCAGTACACTGAAACATATTTCTCATGATGTTTAATAATTGCATCTTTACTCAGAGCATCAAGCAGACAAAAGAACTTGTCTTCCTCTTTGTTATACAATATGTTAACAGGTGTTACACCAATTCGTCTTTAGGCGAATTTTGTGCTTTTCTTAATGACTCCTCATCAAAGTCTTTTAAACTGTGAACATCAAAGAATTAGGCATTTCATTTTAATCTAGTTTATAATTTTTAAATCTATTGTATACAATTAATAGAAATTTATTTTTATTAAATATGCTGTAATACGCTGCGTAATAATTATTAAAGAGCAGTTGTTATTCACAATTCTATCAATGGCTGAGTTTCTCTTTCAAATCTGATCCGATTGACGGTAGATCAATCCAATAAAAATTGATAACTATTAAGGGGTTTTAAAAATAGTTGATGATGAGTTTTCAAAGACTTTCAATTAAATACCATAGTCTTTTTTGTGTATCTATAATTAGAAAAACCAAATAATCTTGAATCAAAAGTAAGATATTTATTTTCAGTTATAGTTTTAGTATTGAGTTCTGTTTTCTATCAGTTTTCTAAAATCAACTTGACTGAATTTCTTTAAAATTTGAGATTTGAATATAAAATGAATGTTAATCATTGTTTCTAAGCTCAATATTCTGAAGGTATCTTAATCTTTTTTTAAAATATACAATGTTATCTATTTTTCTTACAGATTATATGAAAATGTTACCTAAAATTATTTTATTTTTAATTGCAGTGACAATTACTATATCAATTACGTTCGGTGCTAGTCAATTTTCTAATAGTATATTAGATCAACATGAAATACAATCACCACAACAGCAACAGCAGCAACTATCCCAAAATCCGATTTCAACACCATCTTCAGACTCAAATGCACAAACAAGCGGAGGCAATAATAACAATAATAATATTAATAGTAATAGTAACAGTAACGGCAATACAAATACTTTAGATGAAAATGCGGCTAGATAAGCACAAGTTCCAGCAAATCAACAAGTATCAGAACAAAAGAAATTCAATTCACAAATAACAAAAATATTAGATCAAATGAATGCACCACTTAATAAAACATTACCACCATCAACTACAACAACTTCTTTGGGAACTGAATCTGAAAATAAAAATAATTGGATAATGGCAAACCATGATATATTTGGTAAAAGAAGTGGTAATCAAACAATATTAGGAAAAGACAATGTTGATAAATTACAAATAAAATGCACTATACTTTAAATTGACCACGCGGAGGCAATTCCTGAAGTGCCCAAACGTTGCCATCCGGATCATTAAAACGAACGAATTTCCCCCAAACTTGTGTGTCGACGTCACTAACTTCCACTCCGCGCTGTTTAAGTTCATCATGAGCTGCCTGAGCATCCTTGACTACCATTTGTAAACCCTTGATGCAACCGGGTTTCATATCGTCGGAGATACCAATCCCGAAACAAATTGAACAAGCAGAACCTAAAGGTGTCATTTGAACAAAACGTAGTTTTTCGTTTACGGTATGATCATGGTCCAAGTTAAAACCTACTTTATCTTTATAAAAATCACGTGCACGATCCACATCTGTTACTGGAATTGCAACCAATTCAAGTTTCATTTCCATTGGTAATTCCACCAACGCTATAGATAAGCAAGAAAATACCCAAAAAACAATGGTTGGTCACGTGAGTTATATGAATAGATATCCATGAATATCTATGATTTATCCATGAATAAAAAGATTCAGTAGAATTGATGGTAGAACGAGTAACCATCTGCGTCATTATTAGTAATCAATCATCAACACCAGAAGATAACAAAACCTCCAAATTACAACAAATGAAAAACTAATAATAATAGTTGAAATAATGAAACTCATTCTTGTTTTTTCAAATGATGTTATTGAAATTCAAATATATTGAGACCCCTTTGATGCATAGAGAAGGCATACATTTGAAACTAAAAAAAATATGACAAAATAGGTATAATTAGATAATACAATATCAGCTTTATAATATTTATCAAAATTTAGCGTTATTAAGGGACTTATGCAATTACATTATGTTTGTTATAGGAAATTCCTTATAAGATAGAAATTTCATTATCTATTTATGAAAACAATAAACTGTAGGGAAGCAGGGTTTGATTGCGATTACACCGTTAGAGGCGAAACAGAAGAAGAAGTAATGAAAAATGGTATGGAGCACGCCAAAAATGCTCATAATATGAAAGAGGAAGATATAACTCCTGAAATACAACAAAAAATAAAAGGTCTTATTCGCAGTTCTTAATTATATTTTTAAAATATTTGCCAAGTTCTTTACTAAACTGATCGTCAGAACTTATTAGCCGGTGATAGAAATTATTCCACCTTAGTTGTATTGCTTGTATTATCAATAACTCTTTGGCTATAGTTTTTGTATATCTGAATATTGCCTCCTTCGTGATGCTGATATGGTGATTATGAAAAGTAGTTTTAAAAGTAAAAAAATTTATTTTATTGCATCTGATTTTTAATTGTTTGATTTAATTGTCTTCTTTTTCTGCCGTATCTAACACCTCTAATAGTTTTACCTTTTGACGTTCAGGATCTTTCAGTCTAATATGATCTTCTATGTTTGTTAAAGTTATGTTCTCTATTTTAAATTCTAATTTACAGTAATAGAAAAATGTTTTAAAATTCTATTATGCTATCAAAGATCCGCAGAAACTTGGCTAATAGAAAAAGAGATTTTTTATTGTTCTCTTTTGTTTGACATAGAAATAATTTTGAAGATAATCAACTATAATTCTCATAGTTATAATATATTAATTACTGATTGAATAGGAAAATGATCACTAAATCCAGTAAGTGGTTCTCTACCTGGTGATACTGGTTCAAATTGTCCTGATTCTGGTTTCTTTTTTGTATATTCAAATCTCATTGGACTTTCTTTATAAACAGGATGAATTTTGTTTTTTTCTATAGGACTAAACATTGATGCAGCAATATGATTTGCCATTTTAGTTGATTTATCGATTTTTACTTCATCTAAATCCATCTTTAATCCTTGCTCTCCATAAAACAATCCCTTTGAAATTATAAACTGGTCAAAGAGATCAAATCCTTCATCATAAAATATGGTTCCATCAGGAATAAGATGCCACATACAATTATACAAATATGCATATTGCGATAGATAATTGTGTTTATCTGATTGATCTTTCATATATCCTCTCTTTAGAGATGGATGCTCAAAGATTTCTTTCCAATCAATTAGTCTATTTTTATCGGATGTTGCATGTAAATAATTCAATACACTTCTATCATAAGGATTATCATTTAGATCACCCATGACTAAAACATTTTTGTTCCATCTTTGATTTAATTTTGCTATGGCGTTTTCATCTTTTTTTATATCATCAGGCAATTTTAAAAGCTCATCCCATGAAACTTTTAATGCTTCTTCAATTGCTCTGGCGCAATTTTCCGCAACTCCAATTCTCCAAGGCTCAGTTTCAAATTTTCCACCACCTGCTCGAGATGGCCAATGATTTACAAGAACAGTAAGTTCTGCATTATTTTGTAAAGTTGTCAAATTTGCTAAAAATATATCTCTTGTAGGATATCTAAAAAAAATATTATAGCCTTTAGCATAATTGAATTTAAATTTGTCCTTTGAATATATCAAACAAGTATCAATTCCTCGAATATCAGGACTATTGATATATTGAGCTATAGAATAAACATCTTGTTTTCCCATTTTATTGATTAATGCTTGTGCCATTTCCTCATTTTCAATTTCACAGAGTCCTAGTAAATCAGGTCCCTGATTATTATGTAATGAATTTATCGTTTTTGCTAAATTTTCTAATTTCTTTTCTTTTGCAGTATCATCCCATCCTCTTTGAGGAGTAAATTCTAAATGAGACGAAATTGTTGACGACTTGGTATCAAAAAGATTACCTAAATTCCAGAAAGCTACGTTAATTTTATCATTTGCCAATTAAATGCAGCAATATTACTATATTATATAAATTTATTTCTGTAATATTGACTCTGTTCTCATAAAGATTATTTTGATAGTCAACAAATAGTTTTAACTAAATTCTTATCTGCTTTATATTGCAATTCTTTGTTTTGCAAGTAAAACAATCATAGAAACTTTCAGTTACTATCTTATTATATTACATCGTTCTTTTAATAATGTTTATATAAAATAGTAAAATTTTAGGGTCAATCTTTGATTATGTGATAATCTAGTTACTATGATTGTTGAAAAGAAATTTTACCCCCCATTATTGTATCTGCTCCATATTTTGTTGCAACTTTTGCTTTTGAAATCTCTTCTTCTATATTCGAATAAAGAGTTGATGTTCCAATATTTACATTAACTTTTGTTTCAAGTCCTTTTCCAATTCCAACTATTTTGATTTTCTGCTTTCTTGCAGTATTTTTAGGAATGATTACAGAGCCTTTTGCTATATTCTTTAGGATAAAGCCTATATCTACATCTTCATCTTTTGCAACTTGTTTCATCTCTTCAGTAAAAAATGACTCTTTTGGCAGAACTCAACCGAGTGTCCATTTTTATTCGAGGTTTCAAAACTATAAATGATTTGCCTATTGTATCAGAATGGTTTCATTCTTGCTCTAAAAGGTCTTTTTTTAACTTTAAACAACATCAAATAGGTTAAATTGAAATGAATTGGTTATTAACCACTAATTTGTTTTTTAACAATTAAAAACCATTTTTACTATTTTGATAATTAAACAATATTATATTTTTCTACAAACATTTGGCATTAATTTTTTTCTTGACAAAACACAGATTAAAATTATAAATATATAGGATTAATATTTTAGATATCTTTTCAAAAACAAATTAAAAACAATATCCATAATTATAATCGGACTATATAGATATAAAATTCAACAATGTCAAACAAAATGGAATAAATTATGCTATTTGATAAAAATGTGCAAATGATTTCAGAGATTAAAAGATCTACCGAAATCTATCTCAAATTATTTGACCTAACATGGAAAATAGGTTTTGAACTAGCAATTTCATTAAATATATTATTTGAAAACACTATAACAAATACTTCTCGCTTACAAAGCACCAATAATTCGAACAATACTCGTATTAATAATGAATCAGAAGCATCGGATTTGTTCTTCTGATTATGAACGCATTTACTATAGCAAATCATAAATAAAAAATTGACTGTGGTAATTTCTGCAATTGCAATATTTACGCTATAAGAAATAGCAAGGTTCTTAACCTGAAACTGCAATTTATCCATAACGAGTATAATAATAACAAAGCAAAACCAAAATAAACTTGTTCAACAACAATAACAACAATAGAAAAAATTATAAAAATATATCTCCAAGAGAAATTCAAATAATTATAAATCTATGAGAAAATAAGTATATCCTTGTCCCATTTCTTGCTATTGTTATCCTTTTATTAATTTCCATAAATAAACAAAACAGAAAAATTGTTAATACTTTCTGATATTTTTTATATTGCTATAATAAGTAAATAGTTGCACCTGAATTCACTTTACCCCATTTATGGCAAAAAATTCAATATGAATAAATATGCCAGATGCAATATAATATGATATGTTATCTACTATCTACTATAACAAAGATGTAGAAAAGCATACTCAAAACTTTAAATATACTGATGTTTTTTCCATCCAAAAAAAATATTTCTTATTGTGCGAGGATTGTTTTTGGATGGCATCAACATTGCCTGATCCATTTGATAATTCGTCGATTCACTACACAAAATGTCCTATTTGTAAAAACGAATTAGATAGATTCGCAATTCCTAATTTGTATTGACTAGTATTTGGAGGGGAACTACAAACTACAAATGAGTTCCATAAATAACAAAAACAATATTAAAAGTATAAAATCACCTAAATTACAAGGGGTAATTGTAGAACCCATTTTGGTATACTGTATCAATGGGATATCCATTTGTGAACTTTCATTTGAAATACAAAGAGTAATACCTTTACCATATAAAGCCCTAAAAAAATATTTGTTTTACTTAATTAACTATGAACTTTTATCTTATGATGGACAACGCCAAATATACATCACCGAAGATGGAGGATTAGATCTATTGGATAAGATTGGTGAAGAGAAAAGAATTACAATGACTAATTCTGAAGATATTGTAATTACCCTAGAATAAGTTTATTTAAAATAAAAGAGACATCTATTGAAATAATAATGTCAAATATTTTTTATCGGATGCAAATATATTTTCCTAACTCATCAAAGATTTGAATCCTTTTACAGGACCAAGTCAATGAAATAATCTTTTAATGATGGTATATGTTCAGTCGACGATAGATTGAGAATGCCCTACTATTACTAAAATTTATAATAGTAATAAAAGCCCGATCTATTCATTTAGAAAGCAAAGCAGATAATTTGGTAGCATCAGAGATTCTCTTTCTACAATAAAAAATGAATTAAGATATATTGGAGTTTAAACCAATAACTATAAAAAAATTAAAAGGCAAAAATATAGATTTATAATTTGTTAGGGTTCTAATACAACTTATAATTTTACCTTAAAAGATATAATATTAATTGATCTAGAATACTTGTTTATCTTATAACAAATGCTTTCATAATTTTCGAAAATCATTAATTTACAAAAAAACTATTTCATTTAATAAAATGCACTCACTCAATATTAAAAAAGCTTCAATTGATGATGTTGAAGAAATATTACAAATGCAAAAACGAGCGAAGCTGATCTTTATAAAGATTATAAAATTAAACCTCATACAAACACTTAGAGGATATAAAACGCGATTTCTCAAAACAGATATTTCTGAAAGCAGTTATTGATAATGAAACAACAATAGTGGTTGGTTCAGTTAGAGCATATCAACAAAAAGATACCCTTTTTATAGGTCGATTGGCAGTTAGACCCGACTATCAAAATAAAGACATAGGAGCCAAGTTGATGATTTCCATTGAAGAGGTTTTTGAATCTACTAAAAGGTTTGAGTTGTTTACAGGTCTTAAAAGTATAAAAAATATATATCTATATCAAAAACTTGGGTAGAGAGAATTCAAATGGATGTCTGTAAATGATTCACTAACAATGGTTTATCTTGAAAAATATAATAAAATTTAAAATATTTAAATTGATGATATGGATTCTAATTATTTCTATTTATTCTGTTTAAATATTAAATTAATCTAGATTCTATCTTAAGAGTATTGCAAAATGTCAATAGATTATCCTGATAAGAATAAGAGACAAGCAAATAAAGATATAGATAAAAGTCAAATAAATTCAAACTTTTCTCCTTGGAAACTACTGTTTATTCTAAGTTCTATTTCTATCATGGTCATGTATGTAGAAACAATGCTATTGCCTGCTATTCCTGACATTATTAGCGAATTTAATATAACATATAGCATGTCTTCATGGATATTCGCATCTTTTATTGTTTCTGCTTTGATATCAACAACAATAGTTTCAAAGTTATCTGATATTTATGGAAGAAAGAAGATTCTTTTAATTGTATTAACAATTTACGTCTTTGGTGTAGTTGGTGGTGGTTTATCTAACAATTTTGTTATGTTAATGATATCTAGGATAGTTCAGGGTGTTGGAATGTCTGTATTTCCCATTGTTTTTGCCATAATCCAAACTCAATTTCCAAAAGATAAAGTGGCCATAGGTCAGGGAACTTTGGCATCAATGTTCTCTTTTGGAGGTGTCCTTGGATTAATTATTGGAGGAAACATAACACACAATCTTGGATGGCATATGACCTTTTTCTCTATACTTCCAATCGTAATTATTGTAACTTTTATAATAAAATATTTTGTAGTTATAAAATCCAATGTTTCTATTGCAAATAGAGAAAACAGTTCATTAAATCATTTGCCTTTTGATACAAAAAGTATTGATATAAAAAAAAGGATACTTTCTTTTGTAGCAAATAATAAACTATCAAATTTTGACATAAAAGGCACAGTCATATTGGCTGTTATGATTACCTCTTTAATTTTTGCTCTTACATTGATTCAATCTGAAAGTTCCAAAAATAGATTATTAAATATATTTATACCCACTTTATTATTTGCAGTAAGTATTTCGTCATTATTTATTTTTATAATAGTTGAAAAAGAATCATCATTTCCTCTTATCAATCTTAATTTGATAACATTAAAGCCAATACTGTTAACAAATATTATAGTTCTTTTATGGGGAATAGCTACATTCACTATTTTTCAAACAATACCGGTATTAGTTAGAACGCCAATACCTAGAGGTATTGGTGGAAATGTATTAGATGTAGTATATTTGACAATGCCTTTTTCTATAATGTCTCTTATCTTTGGCCCAACTTCGGGTTTTATAATATCAAAAATTGGCTCATATAAGGTAATTTTCCAGCTGATCAATAATAACAACCATTGGATTTCTTGTCATATTATTATATCATAGTAATGCTATACATCTTGCAATAAGCCTTGCAGTAATAGGATCTGGTTTATCCTTATTGAATGTAGGACAAATTAATATCAATACCACATCAACACCCATTAAATTTATAGGGATATCTTTTGGTGTCAATACATTATTTAGATTTATAGGGTCTGCTATAGGACCGGCAATAGCAGGAATGTTTATGCAGACAAATCAAATAATCATACATACAAATTATGGTAACCAGAAGCATATTTTCCATCTGCTAAATCTTTTGTGAACATATTTCTTTGTATGTTTATTTTAGCATCTGTTACTATTTCTGTAACAATTATGATTAAAAAAGACGTTCAATAAAATTGAATTTAGCTAAATAATAAATATATCTTGTTTTATCTTGATGCTAAATGCCTTTATTGGAACTAGAAATGTTGAATAACTAACCATCATTAATTTAATATATATAGTTCTCATACAGGGGGATTAAGTTCTTTATTGTAGTGGGATTCTAGTATAATATTTCGTAGAAGATTTTCTTTAGAACATAATAAGATTTTAACAATGCTTGATTTTAATGGTTCTTTGGTTTAAGAGTCGAAAATGGGATTCGAGTACATGTCTTATACTCTTGCATTCATCTATAAAAAAAACTTATGAAATAGTGGATGATAAAAATTTGAATTGGCCAACTATATTACAGACA
>CAWGRD010000018.1:0-518991 GCA_963824915.1 uncultured Nitrososphaeraceae archaeon | reverse complement strand
CGGATGAAAAACAAACAAAACCTAACCAAGAAGATAGAATAAGGAACAAAGCATAGACGTTTCGAAAGAGATACCAAAAAATAGAATAGATAGATATGTCATGAATTTACAAGCATTATAAGTATAGCTATGAGATACCCCTTTGAAATGCTTTTATATGCATTATATACTAAGTAGCCATGAATAAATATTTTCATACGTTACTACTTCTATTTGTAGGTATAACTTCAATAATGGGGCTTTTGACATTTGCACATTATCTTGCAACTGCTCAAACAGCTACTAAATGTACAGATATAACCTTTTGTTGGAACCATGTATATGATCCAACTAGACTACTTAAACAACAAACGTTTGTGACTGTAACAGGAAATGTTACTGATAATCCAATTTCTGAACCTGATGGAGATACGCATTTTGTACCTAACACTAAATCCAACATTTGCTCATTTATCAAAACCAATAAACTGTGAAAAACATGCAACAGGTTTTGAAGATGTAGCACTGGTGCAAGGTCAAGGACAACAAACATCTAATTGTAACAAAATAATAGTTGAAATTATATGTCATAATTCTATCGACTCTAAGAAATTTCCTAAACCTGCAGCAGCTTGTGGTAATTATCACAGTAGTGAAATAATCACTCCAAAGTATGGTCAACATCTAAGAGTATCTGGAAGTTATGTGTTTGATCATGATCATAACGATTGGGCAGAAATTCATCCAGTTTTTAAATTAGAACTAATGAAGTAAAAATATTAGAAACTACTAATTTTATTTATAATCTTATAGTAGTGGCTCTGTTAACAGCGATGTAAACACAAAGATACATGCTCTTGTAAAATATTTAAGAATTCTCTGTCATATTTTTTATTGTAGCATACTTCCATCAACTAGCCGCTCGAACTACTTCTTGCTCGTCTTTGAATGTTGAATTGTTAATTGCCTGCCTTTGTAACCACAACTATTTTACTTCTATTAGGGAGTTAAGGCATTCTTGCAAACAGAAATACAAATTTTATTCTTGCACAAAAGAATATAAAAAAACATAGAGAAAGGTTAATGTATTACTTCTACCGGCAAAAAGCATTCATAAGAAATTGATATAATCTATATGCCGATTATTGAGGAGGGTCTTCAATTAAACAATGTGGAAGTGTTTGAAGTAGGATTATCAGTACAGCTTTTTATAGGATTGTCTCCCGCAAAGAAATTTGGTATACCACCTTTGTCTGCAAACACTATATTGTTGCTTATACCTGAAGGAATCATTCCTATTGCTACGACTATGGCAATTAGTGTCAATATTGTAGTTATTTCATTAAATTACATTATTAAAAATGCTCTATTAAAATATTATGAATTATTAACTTTAATTTTCAGATTAATTTATACATGGTATTAATTTTCTTGTCATGGTTAAATAATGATAAATACATAATCAACAAACTTGCTAACTGATACTTAAATGTAGAAAGATACTAAAATTACACTTAGTTAACTAATAACGGATTGATATTAAGAAATTACATTAAAATGATTAAACTAGTTAAATACACGAAAAACAATTCCTTTTTTAAATGTCTTATTTTTCTAAAATATTAATAGCAACAATAACAACAACTATTTTAATTACTCTAGCTGCAGCAGATAGACATTCATACTCAATTAATGATAGTAAAGCGACTTTTTCAAATCAATTGATTCAACACAATAAACAATTATTAATTTCAAATACTATCAAAGGAGTTGATAATCATAACAATAGTATCAGTAATAACCATAATAATTTTATTATCAACAATAATACTGATAAGTTCCATATTGCGAACATAGTGGCAAAAAAAATTAATGTTGGAGATATAGAAATGGCATACAAAACATTTGGCAATGGACCTCCAATTATACTTGTTAGCGGAAGTGCAAATGTTATGGATGTTTGGCCGTCATACTTTCTACAAGAGTTATCAAAAAATCATAAAGTAGTTATTTTTGATAATAGAGGAGTTGGAAATACAACAGCGGGTACAAACCCATTCTCTATTGTTCAATTTGCACATGATACTGCAGGATTAATGGATGCTTTAAAAATACAAAAAGCGGATATTCTTGGTTTTTCTATGGCTTCTTTTATAGCTCAGCAGATTGCTCTTTTACATCCTCAAAAAATTGATCATCTTATTTTATATGGGGCATCATGTGGCGGTCAAGAAGGCGTTCCTCAAAGTGATGCAGTTGTTAAAACATTATCGAATTTTGTAAATAATCGTACCTCTGATTCAAATGCACTATTATCAGCTACATTTCCTGTTAAATGGATGAAAGAACATCCTGATTTTTTTAAAGTATTTACAACCACTCCTGAAATAGTTCCTTCATCAACATTAAAAATACAATTTGATTTAGTTGAAAGATGGCTTTCAATAAACTGGAGCGGTGTATGCAATCAAATCTCAAAAATAATACAGCCTACTTTAATAATAACAGGAACAGAAGATGTTGCAGTTCCTGCAAATAATTCTTTGATTCTTGTTCAAAAAATTCCTAATTCATGGCTTGTACAAATAAAAGAAGCAGGACATGGATTGATGTATCAATATCCAGAAAAGTTTACTGCCATAGTAAAAACATTTTTAGAGCAAACTTGAATCCTTAAAGAAATTATTAAATTAATAATTTCTTCTTTTTGTGATTCACATTCTTTTTATGAATGGACATAACAGAATGGACTTTTAAAATAATATCGAAAATACTAGTATTATCTCTTGACATTTTCTTAAATTATTATTCAAAAAAAATATGAAGTATTACTTCTTAACGGAAGGGATTATTTCTTCATTGATAAATTTTTGAAAAGAAGGGTCGAACCATTTTTCAAGATCTATATTATTTTTCCATATTTCATATATTTCGCCATGTTGAAATGCAGATTTAATATATCTAAACCATCCAGACCATTCATTATCGCTTACTACTCCACGTTGTTGCATATGAAAAGCATGTGCAAATGTATACAATACATGGTAACTGAATGCTAAGTTGGGTGTAAAATGTGATTCCATTTTACTTACTACTTTAATTAGTTCAGGATTATCCACCATCATCCGTGTTAATCCATTCATCTTTTCATCCAAATCATTAAGAATCTTTGTTTCCAAATCTATGGAAAGACTCTGCATTTGTTTTCGCGAGAAATATAAAATTACAAACAAAGTAGCAATAATGCCAACTGCCTCGCCTATCCCAAATAATCCTTCTATGCTAATTTTTTCAAACAATAATAGTTAACAAAATCTCTTTGTTTATTTGAATTGTCATTCAATTTTGAAATAAATATTAATTTTACAAGGATTATATCAAAAAATAAAAATAGTCAAATTATTAGTTCATAATGTTTTCACTTAAATAATTCAATGGTCTTCTATAAGGATTTTAAAGAGAGAAGAGAAAAAATACAGAATTTAAATATGATTTGCATGGAAAAGATTAACTATAATTAATAACGTTATACAATTAGACATATATGACATAGATGTGCTGTTACAATGTTCATGATTTTGTCCTTGAATGACAAAGACTATTCAGAATACAAGTCATAGATATATAACAATAACTATCAAACATGATGACATTACAGTCTATAAATCCGATATGGAGTTAAAATATCAGGCATATTGAAACTGACTAGAACAACCTGACGATTAAGGTTAATCCAGAGGGACACAAGAACTACCCCCGTTATTTGACATTCTTTCAAAAATAGGAAAAAATAAAAATTACAATAATGATTAGAAGCTCCCTTATACATGATGGAATCCAAGTCCATTAGGTCTATTACGATAATAACGTTTTAATTGTAAATTGATATATTAAAACGACCTTCAGTATAAATTAGATTGGCAAAACCAACAGACATAAAACCGCCTTTTACTGAAGAAACAGCAAAAGCTAAGGTCAAAGCTGCTCAAGATGCTTGGAATACTTGTAATCCCGAACTTGTAACACAAGCTTACACTATAGATTCTCGCTGGCGTAATAGGATAGAGTTTTTTGAGGGCAGAGAAGCAATTATAGAATTTCTTAAGAGAAAATGGTCTAAAGAGCTAGACTACCATCTTATGAAGGAGCTATGGTGTTATACTGGAAATCGAATTTCTGTAAGGTTTGAATATGAATGGAGAGATGCAGATAATCCTAATCAGTGGATGAGAACTCATGGCAATGAGCATTGGGAGTTTGATAATAATGGTCTTATGCGGATACGGGATATGAGTGCTAATGATTATCCTATTGAAGAATCAGAAAGACGTTATTCACAATAGTTATTGTATCTCATGATCTTTTTTGACATAGTGAAATACAACTTACATGTAGTCGGATAATGATCTGTTTATTGTTGTTGTTGTTGAGATAATTTCAGCATCCTCCGGTTTTTTATTTAATTTATTGATTAATTTTTGCTGTTGTATTATGGCAAATAGAAAAAAGTAATAGTCAATTGGAGATTGAAAATCTTGGGTATTTATAATATCGCAAACACACTCATCATGACTACATATTCCCAGTATCATTTTCATTAATGATTCTCGGTCTTCTTTGTGAAGTGCATATAAAAAACCATGCCACTTTTTGCTAAATCTATAAAATAGAATTTTGCATTCTGGTTTGTTATTAATTAAAGATATGATCTCTTTTTTTAAGGAATCCTCTATAGATTTATCTTCTTCTTTACTTACCTGTAATAGCTGTTTATAATTATGGAAAATGACACCCATAATAACAGATTCCAAAACAATTGGATTAGATGCATTACCTAAATAACATGTATATAATTTTGCATTTTCAAATATTTCATCAAATACTTGTTTATCTTTTTTAGTTGGTAATAGTTTTTTAAATGCGGACCAATCTAGTTTTTCGATTTCAAGAAGTTGTCTAAAAGAAGGAATTGTACGCCCCATTTATTGATTCTATCTGTACATAACTAAAAGCTTTACGCAGTGTATTATAATGTAATGTGAAAGGTAGACAAATAAACATCATTGAATATTAATTGTACCTTTATCTATTTTCAATTTGTATAATTCAATCGTTATTTGTATTTAACTTGACATCTTCGTATTACTTTTCTTTGCAATATATTTTACAGCGGAACTTCAACTGCTACATCAAATTTTGTATAATATTTTTTGACATCCCCTTCACCATATCTAGATTTGAATTTTGTTATGATATCGTTAACTGCGTTGCCATCTGTTATTGGTTTACCTCTTGCAGGCACTTTTGCACCATTTACAGAAATATTCAACTTCGAATCGTGCTAACATGTTTTTGTACCAGTTCGTATCAGAACCCTGAACTGGAAGCAAATATAGAGTATTGCCTTCATATGCAAACCATACTGGCCGTGGAATATCTTTACCTGATTTTCTACCCTTAACACTGAGTGTTATCTCCGATTTCCTATTGAGTTTTTGATGAAGATCATCTTTGGACATGATATTATATATCTACAAATATTAGATATGGGTTTTGTTTGCATTTTTCTCTTTATATCTATATGCTACCATAAACCAATAACTGCAATTACCATTGCAAAAGAACTATTAGACAACGATTATCTACATAATTTGTATAACAAAAAATAGAGGGCCATTAAATGGGAAATAAACTTGAAGGAAAAATTGCAGTTATTACTGGAGGAGCTAGCGGCATGGGTTTAGCTACTGCAAAAAGATTTGTTTCTGAGGGAGCATATATTTTCATAATAGATCTTAATAAAAAAGAACTTGATACAGCTGTATCAGAAATAGGTAAAAATGTTAGCAGCGGTATTCAATGTGATGTATCCAATTTAGAAGAGATTGATAGGGCGTTTGATGTTGTTAAAGATAAGAAAGGTCATATTGATATACTGTATGCAAATGCTGGCATTATACAATTTGCTCCATTAGGAAAAATATCCGAAGAACATTTTGATAAATTATTTAATATTAATGTAAAAGGACTGCTTTTCACAGTACAAAAAGCACTACCAATTTTTCGAGATGGTGGCTCTATCATTTTAAATGCTTCAATAGGTGCATCCAAAGGAGGTGAAGAGATAAGCATTTACCATGCTACCAAGGCTGCTATACGTTCGTTTGCCCGTTGTTGGACCCTTGACTTAAAACATAGAAAGATACGTGTCAATGCAGTCAGTCCTGGTTCAATCGATACTCCATTTGTATATCGGGTGTTAAGTAAAGAGCAAAGTGAAGAGTTTCTCAATAACACCTTGAAATCCACTCCCATGGGAAGGATGGGAACTCCTGATGAAGTAGCAAAAGCGGTCTTGTTTCTTGCATCAGATGATAGCAGTTATATCACAGGTATAGAGCTTTTTGTAGATGGCGGAGTAGCACAAATTTAGCCAGTCTTTTTTATCCATATGTTGTTGCGGGTTCATGCTTCGCTCAAAGATTTAATCTCGATAAATTCAAGACATTTTTATTTTATCTTCATTTTGTTGTTGTTGTTTTTGTATGCTTCAATAAAAACGCAAAGATAATTCCAATCCCAGTTAGTAGTGCAGCTGCCAAAAATGCATAACCAAACCCTGTTACCATTGCCACTGCTGGATTGTATCAACTGGCCTGTTGGATATGGTGTTGCAAAATTTGCAACGGTCAAAAGCACTGCCAAACCTATTGGACCTCCAATTTGACGAGATGTGTTTATTAATCCTGAAGCAAGGCCTTCTTCTCCTTTTCTTGTTCCCTGTAGACCGGCTATGTTAATTGCAGTAAAGCCAAATCCAGTTCCAAATCCGATTAAGAGCATTGGTCCAAGCAATACGCCTAAAGTAGCTTTCTGTTATAGATATTCGCGAAAGCAAATAGGTATCCGACAGTCTGCAAAGCCATCCCTAAAATTAAGATAGGTTTGACACCAAAGCGGTTTACCAATCTGTGCTGACAAAAACCCGGAAATGATTAAAAATACTATACTCATTGGGAGAAATGCAATGCCTGTAGATAAAGCAGAATAGCCTAGTATTTGTTGAAAATAATTTGTTAAAATAAATGTCATTGCTACAAATGCTCCCATCTGAATCAAGGCCAACGCGTTTGCACCAAAGATTGAACCTCTCTTGAGGAAGCCAAGGGGCATGAGAGGTGCCTTTGAATCGGTACTCTATTAAAAAAAATGCAGTTATGACTATTAGTGATAACATAAAGAAACTCGAGTGTTTGAGGAGACCCTATACCATATATTCTGTGCAATATTTAGAGAATAAACAAGTAACATCAGTCCAGCTGTTATTGAAATTGCTCCCAAAATATCGAGATGTCTGTTTTCTTGAGGTTCGTCCTAAGTGACTTGAAATGTATTTAATTGATAACAAGGATACAACGATTCCTATTGGCACATTGATTTCAAACACCCATCTCCATCCCAATGTTGCTGTGATTATTCCTCCCAATGTCATTCCAGACAGCAAAACCTAAACCTGTCACTGCCGCAAAAATGCTAAGTGCGCGATTTCTTTCTTTGCCTTCCGAAAAAACTGTGACTATAATTGATAATCCTGCTGCAGAAGCCATTGCCGCACCAAGTCCTTGAATTAGCTCTTGCAAGGATTAAAACAGTATTCCGAAGGGGCAAGACCTCCTATCAACGAAGCAGATGAAAACAATAAAACGTCCTATGATGAACAATTTCTTGTGGCCATAGATATCCCCACGACGTCCGCTAAGCATAAGAAAACCTGCCAAAGTCAAACCATAAGCAGTGACTGTCCATTGCAGTCCATTGATAGATATGCCAAACTCTTTTCCAATTGATGGCAAGGCAACCTGCACAATCGTAAAATCAACTATTACCATGAATTGTGCCAAAGCCAATAGAGTCAATACTAGTCGATGATCGCTTTGATGAAACGAGCCTTAGATGGTAGTTGTTGTTGTTGGACTGTTTGACTTTTCATCTTTGCGCATAGGTTAACTAAAATAGTCTGACTATTTCAAACAAGTGTATTTTTTGTAGTTTTTTGTAGTTATAAAGACGATCTTTTGTAACTCCTTAAATAACAATTATGCTTTTTTATATATGGTGTACACCCTATGACTATACTATCGAGATTTTTGAATATCAATTACATATCATTAAAAGTGATAATAAATTGTCAAGATCCAAAGAACATATAGATAAATATAATTTTTAACGCCATCAGTATGGAAATTTTTACTGTTACAACTAGTTACAAAAAATACCTTGTCCTTAATTAACATAAACAACACAGAGCAAAAATGGAGATAAATAAACAATGACCATGAATGTTCTTGGTTATGCTGCACCTTCTGCCAAGGCAAAATTAGAACCATATCGCTTTGAGCGTCGAGACATACGCAATGATGATGTTGTTATTGAGATTCTTTATTGTGGTGTTTGTCATACTGATTTGCATTATGTCCAAAATGACTGGGATGGCAGTATTTTTCCATTGGTACCAGGCCATGAAATAATAGGACGTGTGACCGATGTAGGAAAAAATGTCACGTCCTTCAAACCAGGGAATCATGTTGGTGTTGGTTGCATGGTTGATTCGTGCCAGCACTGTTCAGCATGCAAGCAGGGGCTAGAGCAATATTGCGAAGAGAGACCAACTTCTACCTATAATGGTAAAGATAGGATTGATAACATAATCACATTTGGTGGCTACTCAGAAAAAATCATTGTTCCTCAAAATTTTGTTTTGCGAATTCCTGATGGATCTGGACTTGAAAGGTGCTGCACCATTGCTATGTGCAGGCATTACTACTTGGTCTCCACTTCGCCATTGGGGTGTAAGAGAAGGAACTAACGTGGGAGTAATTGGCCTTGGGGGTCTTGGTCATATGGCGATTAAATTGGCTAAAGCTCTAGGAGCAAATGTTACTTTGTTCAGCCGCTCGCCAGGAAAAGAGCAAGATGCACGTCGTCTGGGTGCTGACAATGTAGTAATCTCAACTGATGCAGATCAGATGACGGCTGTTAACAACAAATTTGCCCTGATTATAGATACAGTACCATATGTCCATGATGTTAATCCATATCTATCATCATTGTCATTTGACGGCACTTTGGTTTTAGTAGGATTTCCAGGCAATCTTGATAATCCTCCGCTGAACACCGTTCCGTTGGTGATGAGACGTAATTCAATAGCCGGTTCAGATATAGGCGGTATTGCCGAAACGCAAGAACTACTTGATTTTTGCGGCAAACATGGTATTACATCCGATATTGAAGTAATCAAGATTCAAGACATCAATGAAGCATACAAACGCATGCTCAAAAGTGATGTGAAGTATCGCTTTGTTATTGATATGGCTTCGTTAAAGAAGTCTTGATAGTGAAAATAGAATGGAAATTAAAAGAATTGGTTCACAGCCTTCAACTAAAGGATCTGCAGAATATTTTACAGGGACTGTACGTATTGATCCTCTGTTTCAGACAAATGAATCCAGCACGGGCAGTCGGTGCCAGTGTTACATTTGAGCCTGGTGCACGTACTGCATGGCATGCCCATCCACTAGGTCAGACTCTGATTGTTACATATGGTTGTGGTTTGGTACAGAGATGGGGTGCAGGCAATCCTATCGAGGAAATTCATCCAGGTGACGTAGTTTGGATTCCACCTGGTGAAAAGCATTGGCATGGGGCAACGGCTACGACGGCCATGACACATATAGCCATTCAGGAACAGCTTGACGGCAAAACTGCAGATTGGATGGAAAAGGTTAGCGATGAGCAATACAGTTTGACAGAAAATAAAAATTGAAGTGATAATATGAAATCTGCATATTTAAGGGTAAAGGCTCTATTGGGCCTGTTGAAAGACCAGATCCTTCAATCAAAACATCGATCGATGCTGTAGTGCGCGCGTCACACGGACGTGTATGTGTAGATCTGACCTTTAGTATTATCGCGGCCAGTTATCCTTTAAGTCTTGGTAAATGGAGACTAAACCATCCGTTCTCATTAGTCGCAAAAGTCCCCATAGAAATCAGAGAGCGGCTTTAGTTTTGATATCAAGTTCAATATCCATATTTGCCGGTAACCTTTTATCATCCTCATCATAACCTTGACGTTGATAATGCCACAATCCCCATATAAAAAAGGAGCAAAAAAGTTGTTGTAAAAGAATTATTTGAATCGATCAAGATTTAATTTCCTTATCGAATAGACACAGGCATATCAAACTATCTTTAATGCCCGTTCACATTTTAAAAAATAGGATATAAAATATTAACTAATAGTTCCCATATATGCCGGAATCGAAGCCTATTAGTCCATTTGGTCCCTTATAAAATATAGGCGCTTTTACTTGCTACCTGTTTACTCCTGAAAAATAGATCTTGGAAAGGTTAAGTTAATTAAACAAACTAAAATGTAGATTTAACACGATTTAGATAAAATATACTATAGAAAATAGATTCCATTATTCAAGGTATTTTTTATTTTTTGCCAATAACATATATAATCCATACGTGTATAAATTTCTAAAAGTCTAAAACGTTTTAACTATCGGATAAACTAGAATTTTCGAATAATTTGTGGCTGAATCATGATATACGAATTTTCATATTTAAAAACCAGGTCGAAAAATATTATAGATGTATTTTGATTTAAAAATAAAAATATATCTTATGCTGGCTCTTTCTCGTCACTAGAATTATCAGTTGCTTCAAGTGCCTCTTCTCTAAGACTTTCTGAAGGGCCTTCTGTTTCAGGATTATTTTCTGCATTTCCTACCACATTTTGATTATTTTGTGATTCTTCTAGATCTTTATTTTTCTTATTTTTATCTTCAGATGAATTACTCATTACATATTAATACTAAACAAAATTTATAAGTATCACCATTTTTGATTTTAAATCAAAAGAACGAAAAATGAGTCTTTGATAAATGTATTTTGATTATTTGTTTTTTTTAGAATATAATCTTATTCTAAAAATTAAGGTTTTTCCAAATTATTGGAAATTCAAAATTCAAAATATATCAACTAATAAAAAAATAAAAAATTGAAAAGTGTTATTTTTTCTTACCCTTATTATCGTTTTTATGAGATGCCTTTCCTCCTTCACTAGCAACTCTTTGTCTTGTTTCTTCGTTTGCTGAGGCTAATCCTCTTTTTTCATTTTTGTCATTCTTGTCATTTTTCTTGTTATGACTCATTCTATCAATTGTAATTAACAACTATTTAAGAATAGCAATTTACAATTAGATTTATAAACACTATATATATTAGTAATATTTATTGAGGAAATCGTGTAATTATTTAGATAAATTCGATCATAAGCTGTAAATTTTATAATATACTGTAAATTTTCTATGTACAATTCTATTTTTGTTATTTTTTTTCTTGTTTTTTTAACAAGATGTATAGTTTTTAGCCTTTTTTCATTCCTTTTTTATAGCGGACAGATTATTTTGTACTTTAAAACATATTCTTTACAAGTTCTTAATCTGAATATGTTGATTATTTCTTTTAAGATTTCAAATTATCTTACTTGGAATCAGTTTGACCGTTATTATTCTTATTTCTCCATTCCTTTTGTTTTGTGTAATTTCTTTTTGTTTTTTCCTTTTGAATTTCTAATGCTGTACCTATTTTGTACTTTAATCTTTTACCACAGCAAATACAGAGGAAATTGTCACAATTAATAAACAAGATTTCACATTCTTGACACCATCTATGATATTCATCTCTCCACTTACGTATTTTGAGTGTTTCATATGTATCTTGATTTCTACAAAAGTTTTTACAAACTTTATTTTGATACGATATTGAAGAGGGTTTGGAATTAGATAACATTGTCCGAGATCAACTCTTGTTCTGATAGGTATTATAATAGATTATATTATTCATTACCTTGTTTATTCTATTTATTTTTAGTAATTCTTGGCTGCAAACCTTGAAGAAAAGCAGTTATCTGTAGAGAACATTGAAAGAAGTTATATTTATTGCCTTTAAAAAAGGGTATATTCATGTCGATATTCTTCTAACATGGTGATTATATTTATAGTAGTATGTTTTTTTTCTTTTTTATCAATAAAATGCATAGATAGTTGTTATCTTGTTAGATAATTTCCTCTCAAAGTTTATTATAAACGGTAACTTTTTAATGCCAATTTGTTTTTTCTTTTCGATAACATAGAATTTGATTGCCCTGTAGATTGAATTTGAACATTGCTTGAAAGTCTGTGGAATATTCATTAAATAAGGTTTGAAATGGATTAACTATGATCTCCAAAATTCCTACTTAATTTTTATCTTGTAGAATTTCATATTGCATTACAGCAGTATCATTTGATATTTTGTAATCTAATTTTTCGTAAAATGGTATATTCTTTTTAGAACAATATAATATTATTTTTTATACAAAATTCCTTTTGCACAGCATAGTTTGTTACAAAAGATACTAATTTTCGTCCAATACCTTGTCTTTCATATCCTTTTTTTACAGATACATCTTCTATATATCCGACTTTCATCCCTTTGCCAATAAATTTCTGTTCTGTAAGCAATGTTGTGGCTCCAACAATTATATTTGCGCTATTTTTATTATCTATTAAATCATCCTCTGCCACAAATATTTTATGTTTTGATTCATTTATTATATTTTGAAGTATCTCTTTTGCTTTAGCTTTATCCATTTCAACAGGTAATAAATTTTCTAATATTTCAGGAAACCCTTTATCGAGGTCTTTTAAATTAATTAATCGTATCTTAATCAAAAGTATTGTTTCACATTAGAATTAAAAAGATAATTAATAAAATATTTACGCTATTGTATTTTATATAATTGCATATGAATTTTTAAAAATGAGTGTATCCATTCATTTTAATGGCATTTAAAATTAGTTTGAAATGTAATACAGATATGTACATACTTTTTATTTTTTCATCTTAAAAAGACGTACAAAACAAAAGTATATCATATTTAAAAAAATCATTAAATTTGAAAAAATTCCTCTAAAATTGCTAATTAATTTTTTTTCACTTCTAATTAGATGATTGCAAAGTGTAATCGTGATAATAAAGTTGATATTAGTTATATAAAAAATTTAAAGTAAATTGTGATATCTTTTTTAAGTGTTATGAATAAATATTTTTTTTACTATTTTCAATAGTTTATCGAATGGGTAGTAAAAGTATATGGAAAGGAAGTATTTCCTTTGGATTGGTCAATATTCCTATTAAATTGTATACAACAACTGATTATAATGATGGATATTCTTTTAACCAATTGGATCAAGAAGGACATAAAATTCAATATAAAAAATGGTGTCCTGTTGAACAAAGAGAAATACCTTATTCTGAAATAAAAAAAGGTTATGAAATATCAAAAGACAAATATGTTTTAATTGAAAAAGAGGACTTGGAAAAAATCAAAGTAAAAACTACAAAAACAATCGACATAAAGGAATTTATTGATACAAAAGAATTTGATCCAATTCTGATAGAAAAGAGTTACTATGTCGCGCCTGATAATGGTAACGATAGTCAAAGAAACAGCAAAAGTAAAAAAAAATAATTAATTCCTCATCTATTAAAGCTTATAATTTATTTATCGATACATTAGAGAAACTGACAAAATAGCAAATACATTAGAGAAACTGACAAAATAGCATAGGAAAAGTAGTATTAAAAGATAAAGAACATCTTGTTGCATTACGGGCCTATCAAAAAGGTTTGGTTATGCATCAATTAATGTACCAAGAAGAAATAAAACCTATCAATGAGATTGAAGGGATGCCTGGATCTGAAAATTCAATTCCATCTCCACCAGTAGACAAAAGGGAGATAGAACTTGGAAAAATTTTAGTTGACAATTTAACAAACAAAGAATTTGATGCAAGTTTGTATTTTAATGACTATGCAAAACAATTAGAAGAGTTAATATCTGCAAAAGCTGAAGGTAAAATATATACTTCTGAAGAAAAGGAAATTGAAGCAGATGTCGGTGATAATCTTCTTAGAAGCATTAAAAGCAAGTGTTCAGAAAAGCAAAACTAATGTCAGCTAATAAAGTTAATTAATCAACTCTTCATTGACGCTAACTTTTTACTTTCAGATTGTTTGTTTTGTTTATATGTTACTACTAAATAGATAATTCCGATACATTATTTAAAATCTTGACAAGATCTTGTTTTTTGTCAAAAATATTTTTCCATGGATCTTTTTTTATTTTAAGTATTTCTAATGTATTTGTAATTATAAAATCTGTGGGGATTATATTTGATAAATCTTTCCATTCTATCGGCATAGAAACGGTTGCTGATTCAGTAGGTCTTGGAGAGAATACAGAAGCTATTGTTTTTCCTCTTGCGTTTTGATTATAGTCAAAGAATACCAAATCTTTACGACGCGAGGTATTCCATTCAGTTGTAATTTTGTCAGGTAAACGTTTATTTAAAAACCTGCCTATAATTTGAGCAAAAGATTTCGTTTGTTCATAGGTATAATTACTGATTATTGGAATAAATATGTGAAGTCCTGTTTTTCCGGAAGTCTTTATAAATGAATTTACCTTTATTTTATCAAAAATGTCTTTTAAGTAATAAGCAATTTCAACTGTTGCTTTAAATGCTTTTAAATTATATTCAGGTTCTTGATGTTTATCTTCATTTCCTGAATAAATATAGGGATCTAAATCGAAAACGATAAAATCCGGATAATTTAATCCATATTCGTCTACCTTCCAACCAGATATTTTATCATTTAAATTATGATTCTTGGCTTTGCTATACCAAGGATGCATTTCTATGCATCCAAGATTGACAAGCCACAAAAGAGTTTCCTTGTTATTGCACAAAAGATAATTGATATTTTCGCCTTTGGATTCTGAATAAATTTTTATAGTTTGAACATAGTCTGGTTTTTCGTTTTGCCAGTTTTTATGATAGAATGATTTTCCTCCAATTCCATCAGGATACCTATTTAGAGATAATGGTCTATCTCTAAGATGAGGAAGAATGAATGAGCTAATTTTGTCATAATACTCGATCAAATCTTTCTTTGTAATCAAAGGATGAAGTTTGGTTTTATTCCAGTATATTTTATTCAAATTAGAAAAATTGTAATTTGTGTTTAAAGAGCACGGTGGCTTTGATACCATTTGCGGATTTTCATGGTTTGTAATCCAAGGGATGTTTAAATAAATCATCAACTACTATATCATCACTATCGCCATCTTTGCAAACAATTTCATCGTCTTCAAATTTAGGATTATTTTCGCCTTTGGTTCCATTATTTGGTAATTGATTTTGTATATTTTATATATTTTTTTTCCTCTTCAGAAACAATGTTGCTATTGTTATTATTGTTCTCTATTTTTATCTTGACGTTCTCTTCAATTATGCACTCTTGTGGATTCTTATCTTCTCTGAATCTTAAAAATATCGGCGCTCTCATAATCTTATCTTTTGTCCAATCGTTAAATCTTACTTCAACTACAAAAATAGGCTTAACCCAAGTTGTTTCTCGATTTATATAAGGAACAAATTCTATAGGACATGTTTTTATTTTTATTTTTTCAAGATTGTTATATATACTAGGAATCTGCTCAAAGTCAAAACCACTTCCACAATGGCCTATAAACCTGAATTTTTTATCATCAGATAATTTCTTATTATCTATATTTACAGCTAAAAGGAGCGACCCAAAATATTTTACTCTATTTCCTTCACCCCTGGTATATCCTATTATAATACAATCCTGAGTTTTAGTATTCTTTAATTTATACCATTCTTTGGATCTAGTATTTGGATAATATTTACCATGTTTGTATTTGGCAATCATGCCTTCAATATTCATTCTTTTAATACTTTCAAAGATATCTTTACCTTCTCCTTCAATAAATTCTGAAATTTTGATTCTATTGTTCCTCTTGTTTTTAATAATAATACTTTCCAAGATTTTCCTTCTCTCTACAAGTGGTAAAATTTTAATATCTATTCCATCAATATATAGAATATCAAAGATGTAATAAGTGGCTGGAATTTGCTTTGATAATAATTCAATATCTATTTTAGTATTTATATGCATCCTCTTTTGATGTTTTTGAAAATCTGGAAAGCCGTTTTTATCCAAAATTACAATTTCGCCATCAAAAACAATAGATTCTTTAAAATTATTTTCATTTATTACCGTCCTTAGTGACTCGATCAATTCAGGATATCTTTGGGTGATTATATTTCCATTTCTGGATTGAATCTTTAAAATTTCTTTTGATTTGTGTATGAATGAAATAGCTCTTACTCCATCCCATTTGATTTCGAAAACCCAATCTTGACTATTAAATGGCTTATCCAATAACGTTGCTAGCATCGGTTGTATTTCATATGGAAATTCATAAGTGTGAAAGAGGGAAGTAGAAATTGATGAAGGTGAGTTGCCTTGTTGCTGTGTTTGTGGTGGTGCTGCTTGTGCACTCATATTCAATCCATTCAAAATATTGCTTTTGATATTGTTGATATGAACTGCTTTACCGTCTTTTATTGTTTGTATATCGATTCTATGGTCTGCTTTTGTCTCTTTATTAAATTTAAGATCTGTATCTGCATTTTTTAAATCATTGTTTGTTAAACCAGTGAGCACTGATTCAGGACTGCTTTTGACTAAATCCACTTGGTCTTTGTTTTTCTCTTCAATGTTTGATGGATTAGAAAATTTGTCATTTACTTTAAATAAAAGCCATTGATTTTCTCTTTGTGTTTTAATTAATGAAAATCTGCCTTTTAATTTTTTTCCAAAAAGGATAAAATTAATTTTTCCTTTTTTAAACTGATCGGATACATCTTCTTCCATATCCTCTGTTGCTTCTAAATTATATGATCCTGTATCCCATACTATTACAGAGCCAGCCCCATAATTTCCCTCGGGAATGATACCTTCAAAAAGTAAATAATCGATTGGATGGTCTTCTGTTAATATCGCCAACCTTTTTACTTTTGGATCAATTGATGGACCTTTTGGAACTGCCCATGAAATCAAGACAAACTTTTTTTTTGATTCTAGCCTAAAGTCATAATGAAGTCGTGTAGCATCGTGCTTTTGAACTACAAATCGTGATTTTGAGACATGATCAAATTTGTTATTTTCACCGGTATCTTTTTCTATATTGTCACTACCAGTGGGCTCAGGTGTCACCTTAAAATTTCTTTTCTTATTATATTCTTCCAACATGTCATATCGGATAAAACCATTTATTTGATGACACATCTTTGAGTTGAAATTTAATAGAAAATATCAAATGTTTCATACAAATAAGAATGAATATTCTTTGCTAATAATATTTTGGTTAAAACCTTATTTATTTTGAAATATATTGTATGATTTGATAATTCATTGATATTTGGCATCTGGAATTAGTTTATTATATCAGGAATAGTGCATGGAAAAATATTCTTATCTTTTCCTTATTTTTTTTAATATCTATTTTTATTCTATTTTCTGGAAAAGAGAATAATTTAAAGTATTTGTTAATATTTTTGTGTTCTACAGCAATATTTTAATGGTTATTTGTAATAAAAAAATGACAAAATAATGTAATTGTGATATACCTCGGTTTTTAATATTTATTTTTATTTTTTTACCTTGGAATCTTTACTTTAAATTGACTTAGCCTGTCAACTGTAGGTTTAATGAATACTTCTGAACCATTATAACCTTCAACTTCATCCTTTGGTATGCTGTATTCATCTCTGGCTCCATCTGAAGTTACGATTATCGACGTTGGAGTAACAGCTGTTACTCCACCAATTGCTTGCATTTCTTTAGTTCTGACACCTTTATGAATAATAGAATCCCAGTCCTCGATGACAGAATTAGTTGATATTTCTGTTTTTTTGGTATCACTAAATCTATTTTGTTTTTCCATTAATGGTAAACGATCATTTAAACTATAATCTGATGTAGATTCTATCTAATTGCTGGGTTGTTGGTGCTGTTTGATATCTGGAATATTCTCCTTCTTTTGGAGGGTTGTCTTTTTTAAAATTATTTTCTGCCTCCTCTTCTGTAATATTGAACCATAAAGTATGTCCATCATATCCTTTCACCAAATGTTTTGGTAGATAAAAGTTGTGTTTTTTTAGTCTGCCTCTCTCTGTAACAACAAATTCTAGCCCTATGTCTTGTACTTCGCCAAGGTCATCACCTTTTTCATAGCCTCTTGCTTCTTTTTTTATTATGTCTTTCCATTCAATGCTGTTATCTTTCCAATCAAAACTACCTTTGTTATCATTAGAGTTATTCATACAATATATTAAAAAAAATAGTTTATAACTACTATTATTTATTAAACTGAGATAAAATAGTGTTGAAATAAATTTAAAAGATTTGTAAAATAACATTAACAATGATATAATTTTAATATAACATAACATACTTTTGTTCTATAACTTATTGTTATGTTTTGGCTAATATGCGAAATACCATATAATTACTTTAATTCTGCCAATAATTCTTAATTTTTTGAATTTATGCCAATTGGCAATTATTACTATTGTTCATGTTATTAAATCATTATAAATATTTATAATATGAGAATGAAAGCATATCAAAAATTAACTCTTATAACTGTTATTCTAGGGCTTATTCTACCTCTTTTTGGTCTTTTTCTATATTTTTTTGTCAATAGTCTTATAGGAATTCCACTTTTGGGGCTCGTATTTGGCGGAGCACTACTTATTGCTATTTTGATAATTATAATTAACGTTGCAGGGCTCGTAGCTGCATTTAAAATTAAAAATACTAGAATTGCCGGAATTTTATTAATGGGTTGCGGGGCAGCACTGTTCCTTGTAATTCACTTCTTTGCAATTCCAGGACTCGTTCTTTTTGTAATATCCGGAATTCTAGCTTTAAGAGAAAGAAATTCTACGATAAAAAAGGTCTAGAAATAATAATCATTGTATTATTTTCATTACTTTAAAGTTTTATATTTTTTTTATATTTGATAGATTTCATAATTCCTAATTTATTTTTTCTCCTAATAAATTCATAATTTATTACCGCACATGTTACAAAATATTGCATCAATAACATTATTTTGATTGCATTTGGTACATCTATTTGGAATATTTAATTTCTCTCCGCATTTTATGCAAAATTTTGAGTCTATACTGTTTTCCTTGCTACAATTACCACAAATAATACTATTATCACTTTTCAGTTTCAGGGTAGATAATTCTTTATCATTAAATTTTTTATACTTATTGATAATAGAATAAATTTCGTTTAATTGAGTAGATTGAATATTATTTTTAATATCAAAATTGCGCTGTTTTTTTATTGATTTTATTGTTGCTGCCAACCTATCAGGATCATCAATATTTTCAAAAATGATAGATGGTTTTCCGTCTGATGATATTATTATATCTCCTATAATTGAATTATTTGTTTTGGTCTCTTTATTATTATGAATTGCATTATCCGATTTGACATACGTTCCATTCGCCAAGGAATTAAACTTTTGCCTTTGATTATTTACTACTATATCTTTAATCTCATCTATCAAAATAAAACTTCCATTGTGATCCATATAATTATATTTAAAAATCCTATAATTAGTAACCAAATCTAGCAAGGTAATTTTTTTAATGTTTTCCAGTACATTTTTTGTAATTATATTATTCCATACTATTTCTTCACCCTGGGATAAAAAAGGAATTGCTGGATAAATTTCAATTGAAGTGATTGTACCAGTTTCTGTTTTAACATTCAGTAAATACGAGGCCCAAAACTCATCATCATTGTGTAGTTTATTCTGTATTAATTTGATTTGCTGCAAGAATTCATTAATTTTTTTATCATCCAGATTAATCCCGATCGTCTTGTTTTCTTTATCGCGATTGTTAAATGATATTTCGACCATTGTTTTCTCTCTTTTATGAAAAATTCCACTAAATTCAGAGACTAATTTAATATCATTGATTGATGAAATAGGTAAAAGAGGACCCTCTTTATTTTTGCTATTATAAAATAAAATAGACGCATCCATCTCGATGGGACGAACTTCCATTGTATCTAGTTTGTTGTATGATTTATCTTCTGTTTTTAAAACTGCTTCTAGTTTGTTGTATGATTTATCTCTTGTTTTTAAAACAAATTCTATTTTATATACTGATATTTCTAAGAAGGGATGACCTATTATTGGTCTAGATGTTAGCCGTTTTGTATTAAGTCTAGGCAAGGGATTAAAATCATCATTTTTTTTATATTCCTCCGGAAGTGTCATCAGCATAGTTGGACAAAAGATCATTATTTTACTTTTATTACACTATTATAGGATAGTGTAATTAGATATCAAATTACCATCCACAAAAAATTTCCTGTTTACAAAGTTTTTGAATATATTACAAATCATATATTATGAATTGCTATATTATTTGTTAATTTTATTAAAAACATTAAACAATTTATCAAATATAATTTAAAAAGATGAACATTAAAAAGGTTGATATTTGTATAGATATTTTATTTACAAAAATTCTTATACGCTAAACTCCATTTTGATACTATATTGTATTTTTGATGCACATCGATATTGGATCTCCAAAAAATCATAAATCTGTTTATAATTTAAGATCAAAAACACAAAAACAAAGATATGGATCTGCAGTATACTATATCCAAGTATTTAATTGGCGTATTTATAGAAAAGTTATAAATGATACTGTCATGTAATATCTGAAATATGATTGCTATTTAGTAGTTGCTGTTCCAAGTAACAAATTAATCAAAAATCTATTTTATATCATGACTCCACAAGTATTTCTTTGTCTGTTTAAACCCACATGTTTGTTTAAATTCTTTTGTATATTTGAAATTAGAAAATTAAAACTCAAATTTATGAGATCTAGAGCGAATTTTAGCTCTTCAATCTCTTTTTCAATAATTCTCAAATCTGTTTCATCTTTTACATATTTGAATAGTCTTTCACATGTTTGTATTTGCGCAGATATTATCTCTATCTTATTTAAGCATAAACTATGTGCAGATTCAATGAAATTATATGATATGGTTTTTTTATTATTTATACCACTTGTCTTTGCTTCAATTATAAATGGTATTTCTGTTGCAACTATATTCATTGTCTTGTTACTGGACCTCCACTATAGTTTTGTTTAATCGTATTTTATCAAATGTATTATCAATACAATAATTACCATAATGATGCAAATATTGTATTTTATTAAATTCATGATGATTCATGAGATGTTTGAAGTGATAATTAATAAAAAGTATTTTAAATGTGCAAAAAATGTTCATTATATGATTAGAATGAGTTAATATACTTCGATTGATTTGGCAATGAATAGCAGATAAATAAGAATTGTTTATGACTAATTTTTCATATATTAAAATATTTTATTATTTTAGATAGAAGTAGTAGTCCTTATTTTAAAATTAGTTAATTATTCGAAAATTATTTTATAATTATTGTTAACAGAAAGTTGATAAAAAAATTCACAATAAAAATTATTAATTAATTTGTAGCTAACAGTTACTGTTATTCAGATATGATATTTAGTGAATATATTATTTACTTAAAGCAAATCATAATAAACTTTTGATTTTTATCCCATTGATAATATGAGTAGTTTATACATTTTAATTTCCTATCATTTTGCAAATATTTAAAATGTTTGTTCATACCCATGAGATTGTTGATTTATATTTTAACTGTGGGAAGAAAAATATTTTATTTTATAATAGTTGAATAAATAGATTGTAATATGTATTTAGTATCTACTACTATAATTATGGATGCCATTTCCAAAAAGACTTTGCATTTATTTTATTCTTCTATGTTTTTCCATGACTTTTCTTATTATTTCTCTTTCCTCTGATTTGGGTTTTATTATTGATTCTAGCGACCAATATTTTCCATTATGATATACTAGTGGCTGCTTTTCAGAATTTTGTGTTGCATCAATCACCTCTCCGATAAACATAATATGATCTCCAAAAGTTATTTCTTGAAATAATTTACATTCTGCATTTAAAGCAGCCCCTTTGACCATTAACGTATTAATTTTGTTTGCCTTGACAAATTCAATACCTAATTCTTTCATCGCTTTGATTTTATCATAATTGCTTCCGCTATATCCTCCTGCAATGCTAGAAAGTATAGATTGATCTGTGGCACAAAGATTAATACCGAATTCTTTGGAATTTCGAATATTTTCAACTGTGGCCTTTGTGTGTCCTAAAGAAATCGCAATCAATCCTGGATTGTATGAAATATGATGAGTCCATTCGCAGGCCATTATATTAGGACCAGCAATGCCTTCTGATGTGATTAGTCCCACCGTAGTTACAAATTTGTTTGATCGAGGATCATTCCATGGCAATTCCATAAATTGTTATATGCAAAATCATTAAAAAAAATTTCCAATTAGATAATATATATAAAAATATTGTAATATCCAATAGATAATTATCAATCCAAATTTTGCCTGAAAATTTTTATTTAATCTATTTAGTAACATAGACGGGATATGCGGAGACCTAAAGAATAGCTCTTGCAATATCCTTGGTCACTTCAATTAGATGAGTATAATTTTCTAATTTTCTAATTTCTTGTTATGTTGTCAACCTTTTACTTTTCTGAGTCCATTTTTGTTTTTAACGTTAAAATGGGTTAGAAAAATAAAAAAATGACAACAAGTAAAAAAAGAAACTAAGGTATATATTTTTTATTTCTATACTAGTATTTATTAAACAGTAATTGCAAGAATTGGTATATAAAACAAATTGGATTCTCATATTTTAATTGGCTGTTCTGGATGGAACTATAATGATACATATGATAGAGGAGGTTGGTTAAATGTATTTTATCCTGACACAAAAACCAGAAAATTAAGGTATTATTCGCAATTTTTTAATACTGTCGAAATGGATTCTACTTTTTATAAAGAATTTTATCTTAATATGACCAAGGGTTTGTTTATGGGCCTCAGTAAGGCAACACCGAATAATTTTAAATTTTCAATTAAAGTTCCCGAAATAATTACACATGAAAAAAGATTGGATATTGACAAAAACGTTATATGTGATTTCTTGGAGTTCTCTGACAAAATTTCTCCTCTTAAGGACACAAATAAAATAGGAACAATTGTTATTCAACTGCCTCCAAGTTTTACAATTAAAGAATTTGCAAAAACTGAAAGATTTCTTGATAGATTGAGTTCACTAGCAGATGGTGATGAAAACATGAAAAATAATTATTATTCAATAGAATTTCGACATCCTTCTTGGAATACAGAGGGGACTTTTGAAATGTTGCGGCACTATCATATCGCATCAGTGATGACTGATTCACCATCTAAAGAAAATTTAGGATTTTTATCAGATGAAAATAATGCTGCAACAAATACTCATGCAATAATAAGAATGCATGGAAGAAATGATGATAGAAATCATTATTGGTACAATTATTTGTATTCCGAAAATGAATTGATACCTTGGGCACATAAAATAAAAAAAATAAAAGAACAGACAAATTCTATTTTCATCTATTTTAATAATCATTATGGCGGTAAAGCAATTGTTAATGCTCTTCAATTCAAACAGATATTAGACACACATTCATTAACAGAAAATGAAGTATTGGCATTAGAAACGGCCAAAAAATTCTTTCCAAATGCTAATTAATATTATTGATCTGATAGAAAATTGATTTATCACAAGATATCAAAATGGAGAGTTGTTGTTGTTTGTTACTCTTCTTTTATTATTATTGATAATGATGCTTTTTTTAATCTTAATATAGTTGATATATGATTTTCTGCATTATAATAATATAGACTGCCAAGGCATTTTTCTATTGTAGCTCTTGAAGCAATCTGTAAAGGTATTCTCCAAATTCTTGATATTTCAGAAAGACATTCTATCCTGTTTCTTTATAGATAAAAGATGTGTTAATATTTATATGAATTCCGCCATATAAATAAAATGCTTTGGGCCGAAAATAAGTGAGACCATATGATACAAATGATAATGATATGGATTGACTACTACTACTACTACTAATTTAGTTATGTATAAGATTGATAGATTGTTCTCTATTTAGGTCCAAGTCGAGTCACATTTACAATAATATTATGATTTGAAAAACACAAATATCTTTTATCCTTAATCTTGTCAATTTGTTTTTGTTGATCGAAAGTTAAGGTCATTAAAAGGGATTCACTTATACAAGGATCGAATTTTCTACTTTTATATGACATTGTTGATTTTGAATATTGAATATAGCATATTCTTTTATCATTTCTATAAAGCGCGTTTAATCATCTTTATTTAAACAATCTGTAATTTATTCCATTTATCGATTATCTGTTGACAGTTTTCGTCTTTTAATGAATCTTGTGTTAAATTGTCCAGTTTTTTCCCTTTATTTGCTCTTTTATTATTAAATGAACTGTTTTTTCGTTATGAAATAAAATTGTCATGAAAATAGATTGAATTATTATTGGATTTGCTAGATCGGATAAATAATGACAATATAGTTTTGGAATAGTGAATAGTCTGTTAAAGATTTTTTTATCTTGCCTACAAAGATATTTTCGAAATTGTTTCCATTCCAATTTTTCTATATCGATTAATAATCTAAAAGAAGGAATAGTTCGATCCATTGTATTTCTTCCTATATAATTTCTGAAATACTATCTAACATCAAAGACTTTTCAGTGAATGTTGTTTTAATGTGAAGAATCGATTCATTCTTGTTGCTTTTGTTGCTATAAATACTATCTATTTCCAGTATTTGATTAAAATGTGAAAAAATATTTTTATTGAATGTTTTATTAAAGTCCGTAAATGCAAGTATGGAAAAATAATTTTTTGAGAGATTACTTATATTTTGCAATATTTCATCCAAGATTTTTATTTTATCTTCTGTAGTGTTTGCCGCATCTTTTTTTATTAATTTTGATTTAAGTTGATTGGAAGATAGGGAAAATAGTGCATCAACTATATCTAAAACTATTATTTGTATTTTGCAATTTAATTTTTGAATTAATATAGGTAATTCCTTGATAATGATATTTGCTAATTGATAGAATGTAAATGCTCTCGATATTATTATGTTGTCTAGTATCTTATTCATGGTGAACTGCTGATTTTGTTTGTGCTCTTTAATTGATAATTTTGTCAAATCAAGATAAATATAACCTAAATTATTTCCTCCCCCATCTATTAAAATGGTTTTGCTTTTTTCATTATCTTTTGCATATTCTATACATAATTTTGCGACAAGATAATATAAGAAATGTGGTGCTTTACATCTATTAATTATACTAATATTTTTTTTACCCTGGAAATAAAAGAAATTATCGATAGATGGAATATTGAACAATTTTCTACGATTGTCCATCAATTCATCATAAGCATTAATGATTTTATTGAAATTTGTTGATGGTGATGGGATGGTAGCGAAAATGGTGATACTGCATTTTTATTTATTCTGTTATAATGTGAATCCAAAATATTACACCATTTTAGTTCAAATTAATCTAATTCTCTTTTGAGAATCTCTTTTTTTCTTTGTATCATGAAAACTATGTTGCTGTTGCTGTTGCCGACAAATTATTCTTTTTTCTTTGATCTGTTTTTTATTCATGCAAATAAGATATAGACCATATTTATATGTATTACGCAGTGTATTAATGTGTTAAACTATATAAAAATATATATTATAATTATAAATATGTAGTAATTGTATATCTATTATTATCATGCCTAGATCAAAACGTTCTGAATTGATTACATTGCGAGTGGATTTAGTTAAGGAATTAAAAGAAAAATGGATTGAAGAGAAAAAAAAATCACCATTTGTTAATGAACATTTTGGAGGTTTTGTTAATGATCTTCTTCATGATATTTTGGAAAAGGATGAATTTCTAAAACATTATGCTCCATTTTTATCTGAAGATGGTTGCAGTAGAGACACCATATATATCAAGGACTTTAAAGAAAACAAAACGGCTGAAATTCATTTTAATAATAATAGACTTTACTGTTCATTATGTGAATCCTTTACATGTTTTCATATTCAATTTGTAATGGCGATACCCCGTGTAGCAAAGTTAAATCCGATATCTAAACCAATGATGGATGAAGAAGTTGAGTTAGATGGACAAAAAGCAAAAAAAATAATTCGAAAAAAAAGATCAGCATGATAAATAAAAATATAAATTTTTATATATTTATAAATAAATATGATTTATTTTAATTCATACAGACAATTAAATAAATAGAATGCGCAACAAAATGGGAAAATCAAAAACGAAAAAATAAAAATATCTGATTATTTAATTTTACTTTCCTTTAATATTTTATCTTTTAAATTATAATTGTCTATTTTGAAAGATCTATAAATTCGTATACTTTGCTCTGAGTATCAAACAATATTATTCGTCCAGTTTCTGAAAAAGCTCCCGATAAACTGATACTTTTTCCATGTGCAGTCCCTGGATTTAAAATAAATGTATCTTTGTTGGTTTCCATAGTTCCAGATTGTTGTGGTTCCCTTTTATGGGTATGTCCGCATATCAATATATCAAATTTCCTACTGCGGGTAATACTTTCCTTTATTTCTCTGTCTGTGCCATGATATATTCCAAATTTTATTTCATCGATTTCTATTTCTCCTATTTCTCCTTTTAATTCTCCATTTACATCAATAAAAGATTTCAAAATCCCATTTTTTTCACCATCGTTATTTCCTAATACTCCAATTAATTTGGCATTTAGTTTCGTGAATTCTTTAATTATTCCCGGAAAAATATAGTCTCCTGCATGAATGACATAATCCATTTTATTTTTGTTAAATATTGTTATAGCTTCTTGAACATTTTCTATATCATCATGAGAATCCGACTATTATACCAATTTTCATCTTATAAACACAAAATAATGCATATTACTTTATAATATTATATTATCTGATTAATAGGATTTTATAAATTAATAATTAATAGGTACACGTAATATTTATTGTAATGAACAAATAAAAAAGGATTTTAAAAAATTCCTGTATATGTTTTTTATTGTTATTTATATGATAAGTTATTTGCCAACTGGAATATTGCTATTGTTTAAAATCCTGTGTCCAGGGGGTTGATGTAATCCTTGTGTAGAAATACCTGTTGGAGATATGGGTGTAGTAGGAGTTTCTTTGGCAAAATTAACTGCGTCTGTAACATTTTGTGCGATTGCGGTTTTATCTATTGCAGTACTAATAGTGCTGTTTGTAGCATTATTTACAACAGTTGTCTTGGTATCATTAGAACTGGAATACGGTATGTTTACATCACCTATTAATGTGCTTGAACTACCTTGTTTGCTATTCATTTGGGCATATACAATAACTGTATTTGATAGATACTTTAAATTAATATTATTGCCTAGAGTATATACCATAATAACAGCAGTAATCATTGTAACTGCAAATAAAGTTATCACTAGTGATCCTGCTATAAAATATATCTTTGTATTTTTTTTTGGTTTTTTAATAAACATTTGTAGTCATTACCTCTTTAACTTGCTAGTGAACTATCAGCTTTCCTACCATGTTAAAATGGTTTTCAAGTGCTGCTTCAGGTGCTGAGCAGAATGATGTACATCTGAATGTAAATGTTCCAGGTTTATCTGCTATAAATTCTACAGTCTGTTGTGTTCCTTTTAGTAAAAATGCATTAACATTATATCCTTCAATTCCAAATCCATGTCCATTATATAATGCCACCTCATCTTGAGCAGTTGTAAAATGTAATCTCACCAAATCGCCTTTATTTGCTTCTATAATGTTTGGAGTAAACCTCCAGGATTCTGCTTTCATTGTTATGTCTTTAACTTTTCCTGCGCTAGTACCATTAGAAATAGGTTGAGTGATTTGAGTAACATTATTTGGACTTACTGTGACATTCAAATTGGTTTGCCTTATAACTTTTGGTTCTATCATAAAGTTTGGAGATCCTGTTTGCTGGCCGTAAATTAGGTTTATGTTATAAGTTCCAGCTTTTGTAAATACATATTCAAATTCTATAACACTTCCATGACCGTGATTATTTGGAAAAACTGCAACAGGTTGACCAGACGGATCAGTTATAGAAATTCGTAAATCACTGTGCCAAAGCCAAGTTTTTGTTGATTTGTCAAAGAAGTTTAAAACAAACAATGTTGGTTTTCCTACTGTAGGATTTTTAGGCACCATTGCTAAATCCAGAACATATGGCGAGGCATCAATTTTTTTTATAAGTGCTGTGTCATTTGTGAACATTCTACTAGAATCAGGAATTGGATAATCTTGTGCAGGTTGAGCGAAAATTTGAAATGAATTGCCTATATGTGATGCATAAATTAAAGCAAACCCAATTCCAAGCAAAAGAATTATTAGAGCGGTATTAGGAAAATGTATTATTTTTTTGTATAACTTATTATTATATGTTAATATTGTTGTTGATTTATTTTCAATCATGTCCGATCCTCTTTTATTAAAATCAGTCATTGATTATCATTAATATCAAAAAAGGTTATATATATGGATATTGAATTGTTATGGTATATTTTTTCTAAATCTTTATATAAAAATATATATTCTTTATATATTTTATTATGTAATCTATGACATTGAAATATTCTGATACAGGTGATCAAAGAAATAAACAAATTCTTTCAATATTCATGGCAACATTGTTAATTTTATCCACTCTTACTATTTCATTATCTATATCTTTTGATAGTTCAAATTCAAAAGCATTTGGTATCCGTCCACCTGAGCCACTAGTACCTCAAGGATTAATTAATTTTGATAAAAAACCTAGTAATGATGTTTTTAATATTTTACCAGGATATAAAATAGAACCAGTATTATGGAACTTGACTTTGCCAAGCACAATTACCTTTGATGATAATGGTAGTATGTATGTTGCAGAATCGGGTTATTCATACGGAGGATTTCATCCTGCGCCAAGAATTCTGAAAATGGACTCGATGGGTAACGTTTCGGTAGTAGCCGATAGGCAATTAAACGGCCCAATTACAGACATTGAGTTTGATAAGAAAAATGCTACTCTTTATGTATCTCATAGAGGAATAATATCCTCTGTTGATTTAACGGGAAGGGTAAAAGATCTTATCGTAGGTTTACCAAGTATGGGGGATCATCAAAATAATCAAATAGCATTTGGACCTGATGGCAGAATATATTTTGGTCAGGGCACGGTAACTAATACTGGAGTTGCAGGGGAAGATAGTTATGCTTATGAATGGTTAAAGACTTCGCCCATGCTTCATGATATTCCTGCTCAAAATATCACATTGACCGGACAAAACTTTCCAACTGTTAATCCTTTAACACCTGAAAATCTTCATGACTATGCCACAACAGGAGCATATGTTCCATTTAACCAATCAACTTTCAATGGCCAGACAATTAAGGGGGATGTAAAGTGCAGTGGTTGTATTATCAGTGCAAATGAAAATGGTACAGATTTGAAGGTAATTGCATGGGGATTGCGTAATCCTTATGGTGTGGCCTTTACCGCAGATGGAAATAAATTATTAGTAACAAATAATGGAGCTGATGAAAGAGGAAGCAGACCTATAGCAAATGATTTTGATAAAGTATATCAGATCGATTTATCCAACTCCTCTGCTGGTTCGCCAAAGTACTATGGATGGCCTGATTATTTTAACAATTCCGAGCCTGTAAATAATAATTCTAAATTTCTATCTGCAAGTTCACCAAATGATCAACTACCTCGATCTTTGATAAAAGATCATCCTCCAGTGGGAAAACCCTTATCGCTTTTAGGTGAAGGAGTAGCTGCAACCCAGATAGCCGTATCCAAAAATAGTAGTTTTGGATTTCCAAATATGGCATTTGTAGGCGAATTTGGTACAGCAGCTCCTTTAATCCATCCTTTTGCTCAAATAACCCAAAAACAGCCAGGATTTACTCCAGATATAACAGGACAAAAAGTGCTATTACTCAATCCGAAAACAGGAAATTTCTCTGATTTTATATCGTTGAAAAATATTGATAAAAACTTTAGACCAACTGGAGTTAAATTCAATCCCCAAGGTGATTCTCTTTATGTTATTAGCAATGGAAAATTTGAAATAACTACTGATGTGCCTGGACCGTTTTCAGGATTAGATCATTATAAAACAGGAAAAGGTCTTTATCCATTTGCTTCTCTCCACGCAACAGCCTGGCCTTATGCAAATACGGGTATAATTTGGAAAGTGACTAAAATCAATACCAACAATAACACATCAAGTATTGATACAAGTGGTAATGGTAATAATAATATCGGTATTTATAGCAAAAATGTGCATGAAACTATAGGAAATAACAAGACCATGGCAAATTCAAAAAATACCACTACAATTAGATAAAAAACACAAAAAACTTTTTTTTATCGTGTTTTAAATTATACCATCTATTATAGTTTAAGTTCAATTAGATATGTATTTGGTTAAAGCCTATGACGGTGATTATTATCTATAAACAATAATAATATTTACTCTATAAATAAAGGCAATTTCAGATACTACAATAATGTATTATTTTTTCTCTTTTATTCTACATTGATTTGTGATACTCATTCTCATTTTTTTTATATTTAATGCATTTATAATTGGAGTAATTATTAACAATGGAACACTAAATAATATAATTAAAGTGTAATAGTTGACTGTAAAAGATGCTATAGTGGTAGCAAATGATCCTGCTAATATGTTAAATAAATAAAATGAAGCACAGGTGGGACATGCTGCAAATAAGCTTGTAGTTGCACCAAGAACACTTAAAAATTTAGTTCCATTATTTATAGCAGGTCTGATTGCCATAATCTCTTTTCTTTTTTTTTCAAAACGATATGATTTAAAAGCATAGATGGATGAAACAACATTCAAGCCTACTAATACAGAAATTATGATTATAATAATGAGGTTTATAGGAATAATTAAAATTCCCATATTGTCGTTTAAATATATTGACATTGAAGGAGTGTAGCCTATAGGTCCATATTGCATCATGATTATGGAAGGAAATTTTTCAATTCCAGATATGTGAGAAATACCGCCTCCTAAACGAATAATAAAAGTACTTGATATGATGGCATAAAAAAATCCATAGATTACAGTAGCCGGTAAAAAGAAAATAATTGATTTTTTATCGGTTACCATATCAAATAATATTTTCAATATAGATAAGGATTCTTGTTTCTTATCGTTTCCATAGAGGGAAAAATTTGATTTAGAGTGCGTTGAAGAGAACCATGACGAAGGTTTTATGCTCTTTTCATCCACATTATTATCATAATTGTTGAATTTTAAAGACAAGGATTTGATTATTTGTCGAATAGATAATATTTCAATAACAATACTTGATACAAATATGGCGTAGAATATATAACTAGATGATTCAATCCATTTAGAATTTTCACTTGTTATAACTTTTGGCAATAACTGAGGATAATAAAAAAAATCAAAAAATAGTATTACAATACCAGCTAAAATTAAAATTATTAGTGGAATGGCATTAATTGATTGTCTGCTTTTATTCAATCATTGTAAATAGATCGAAAAGATATTTATCATTATATATCAAGCAGTGATTGAAATATATCCTAGGATAGAGATGGGTTTACAAATGTTCTAAATTTTGATTATTCTTTGTTTTCTTCTATAACTTCTGTTTCATGTCCCTCACCAACTGGAAACTGTTCATCGTGTTGTTTTTCTTCCACAAGCATCTTTTTTTTCTTTTCCTCTTCTTCTTTAATTGATGTAAGGGAATTATCGGTGTCTTCTTTTCCACTTTTATTGTTATTATTTAGATCTTTTATCATGTTTTTCTATGAATTGAGTATTTTAAATATGTTTTAGGTAGATTTGAGATATTGCTTTTATGATTTGTAATTATTATTTATATTTAAAATTCCAAGATAAAAAGTAATACTGTTAAATTATGATGTATATTATAATCAAAACATAAACTTCTGTTGTTGCTATTCGGATACACTTTCTGGAAATATGGGTGGAATCAAGTAACAAAAGCATTTTTATTTATAGATTCTAATTTATAGTAAATAAATCTAATTTTCATTTATCATCCTATAAATGCAATCTATTGACTGAATAAGTATATACAACCAATTCCGTTATTTAAAGCGCAGTAGAAATTTCATAAATCTATATTCAATATCTACTAGCAATAACCTTCTTTTTTATATTTTCTCTTTTACAACTACCGCTTTTTTTATTGATATTGAATGTGTATATTGTTCAAAAAAATTAAATTCTCAAATATAAAACAGAAATAACATGATGTATATTTCCAATGAGTTCAAATTTAAGTATGTTATAATGGAGTTAGGTTTTTTGTGATTAGCAAGAATATGATTCAATATTTGATAGATAGTACTATTCCAATACGACTTTCATGCATATCTAATCTGAAATTGGCCTATAGTTATATCGCTATGGTATATTTATATAACGAAAAATTCTATTGTGCTACACAAAATACAGCCAGAATAATAAAATATCTTGAAGTTTCGCCAAAATGTGGTTTTGAGGTTTCAGGAGATAATTTTCCTTATCGAGGTATTAGAGGATACGGTAATGCATCAATACTAAAAGATAAAGGTGAATATATTCTACGTATACTATTACAAAAGTATTTCAATAAAAAAGAATCCGCAAAATTATCTAAATTATTATTATCCGAAAAACATCTCCAAAATGAAGTAGCAATTGAAATTTCACCATTTCATATATATGAATGGGATTTTAAAGAGAGGATGAGTGAATGATTCAGTATGACATTTAATTATTTAATTATTAGAAAATAAGGTTGATATTATTTATAGAAAAATAATGATTACTTTTTACGTGTGTTATAATTATTTGAATATATGTTAGTATGTGCTTTTTGATGATTTACTTGTAAATAAGTAGTAAATCCAATAACTTGAAAAACGAGATATAGAGTCATTTAAAGTGTCTTGGATGATTCTTTGTTTAATTTAACAATATTTCTCTTCAACTTCCGTTTAGTCCAAGTTATTTGTATGTTATTTGGCATGACATTTGTTCTAAACGTTTAGTTACTTGTTCTTTTATTTTAGGGATAGTGAGAAATTTCAATGACCAATGAAATTGACTCTATAAAATTCAGCGAAAAAGAATCGGCTTTTCTAAAGGAACAACGATTGGGTAGAATCGCCACTGTCTCTTCATCAATGCAACCTCATGTAGTCCCGGTAGCTTTCGAATTCGATGGAAGTTATATCTATTTTGGAGGATGGAACCTCAAAAGTAGTTTAAAGTTCAAAAATATACTACAAAATAACAAAGTGGCATTCGTGGTAGATGATTTGATCTCTTTCAAACCATGGACACCAAGAGGGTTGGAAATTAAAGGAATCGCGGAAATATTGCGTGGAAATGATTATGTAAAAATTGTGCCTTTTAAAAAATCAAGCTGGGGTTTATAAAACTCTATTTTTAACTTAATATTATCTCTTACCTTAAACATTGGTGAACCATAATTTTGGTTCAGTTATATAGTCTAAGTGTAATCTATATCCAGTAAAAATAGAATGAATTTGAATTTTCCTTAAGGTCAATACTTTGTGGCAAATAAGATACGGTTTATAAATTAAATAAAAGGGATACAATAATTTCAAGTTGCTGGTCCTATAGCAAATAAATGATGTATTGCTATTCTATAATGTGTTTGTCACTATGGATATTGAGAATCTGCCATTCCTTGGGGTGAAGAAGTTGGTTTTTCCATGACAATTGCTTTTACATCCATATAATGTCCATCTCTATAAATCGTCAAGGTTATGGTATCTCCGGGTTTAGTCTGTTGATCTATATATGTAATTAATTGATCTATTTTTGTCATATTTTGTTTATTAACTGCTGTTATAATATCTCCTCCGTGTTTTTGACCATAGTAATCTATTGTAATACCTTGTAATCCTGCCTTATCCGCTGTTGAATTTTTAACAATTGTATTAACATACACTCCTCTGAAGGTTTTTGACACATTCTTAAATTGCGATGTTAAATCAGAAGTCAAGGTGGTTCCACCTAATCCCAAATAAGAATGGGTAAAGTTCCCCTTTTTTATAAGAATGGGTATTTCCTTAATAACAGTGTTGGAGGAAATTGCAAATCCAACTCCATTAAATAAACCGCCGGTATTTATTCCAATGACTTGTCCTTTGGTATTTAATAATGGACCTCCGGAGTTACCTGGATTTATAGATGCATCAGTTTGAATGACATCCGGGATAGAAAAACTTGAGGATTCTGAAAGTAGCCTACCAGTCTGACTAACTATGCCTGTTGTCATAGTATTATCTAATCCATATGGATTTCCAATTGCTATTACTTGTTCGCCAACCTTCAAACTAGATGAATTGGCAATACCAAGCGGAGTAAGAGGTTTTGTTAAATTTTCTATAATCTTTAAAACTGCTAAATCACTAAATGGATCTTTACCTATAACTGATGCAGTATATCTATTTCCATCGATAAATGTGACATCCACGATTTTAGAATTGGCAACAACATGATTATTAGTAACAATATGTCCTTTAGTATCATATACAAAACCAGAACCCAATGCAGTAGCATTTTGTTCTTTATCTGGATTAGATGGATTTGGAGAAGATGATGATGATGGTACAGGCACTTTACTTGTAATTTGAACAACAGAATTTTCTACTCTGTAAAATATTGAATTTAGAAGTTGACTTTGTAAATCAAATATAGTGGTATTTAATGGTGGTTGCCGTTGTTGTTCTATTAAAGCGTTAACAGATTGGGTTAATGGATTTGTGACTAAATATATTCCTACTATTGCTACTGTTGATGATAGTATAATTACAAAAAATAACATTTTTTGAGAGATGGAACAAGGTTTTTTATTCATATTAATATTATATTAACATAAATGTTATAAAAGCTATTAATAAAATAATAGGCAGTGATTATTATGGCTGAATAATCTGAAATAGTCATTTTATTTCAATTTTCTTCAGTATCGACACAAGATATTCGGTTAAGGTTTCAAATGTATATAACAAGGATGTTCTTTATCAATTAGATGATCTTACCCAAGTTATAAAATGCTATGATAATGTTTTGACTATAAATCTAAATGATACTGTGATGTATCAAATAACGATCTATTGTCCCAAATGATTTCAGAGATGAATTGAGATTTTAAAAATCATACAATGTGAGGATCTTGGCTGTGAATCCATATAATATAATTTCTCTAGTCCACTTATGACTGACATTTGACATAATAAAATATGACTATTTTTTTATATACTTATTAAAGTATCTTGGAAATATTATTTTAAAAAAATGATTGTAAATACATGCTTATTTATATAATCCATTTTTTTCATTAATGGATATTTTTGGCTGGTAAGTTGGTATTATGAAAAATATATAAAAAAAATTAGGATGGAGTCTTTTAGTAGATTGTCAATGATGGAGTATATATGTTAAGTTATAACATAATACTCCTACAAATTTTTTCATCGTCTTATACCATGTAATAGCTGATTATTTCAATGGAAGAAAGTAGTTGGGATTTGCTTCAAGCCTAACGTGTATTAATTGTAATATTCCATTTCTAAGGAGAGTAACTAGCATATCATCACCTATGTTCTTATTATTTTCTATATATCCTGACATATCTTGACTATTTTGAATATATTTATTGTCCACTTTTAGTATAATGTCGCCGCCTAGTGTTATTTTACGACCGTTTAAACTAGTTGTATTGTCTCCCCCTAATATTCCAGCTTTTTTGGCTGGACTTGAATTACCAACTGCAATTACCAAGAACCCCTTTGAATCATTTAGGCCGATCGCTCTTGCTATGTCCAAGTCAACATCTACCCCATAAGCTCCAAGCCATGGATGTGAGTAATATCCTTTACTTAATAATGATGGAATGATTTTATTTATCGAGTTAGAAGGTAACGCAAAAGAAATTCCAGAATTTTTAGATTGACTGGGGATAGTGGTATTATCAGAAGTGTAGTTTCCTATATTCATGCCAATAACTTGACCATAAATATCAAGTAAAGGACTTCCGCCATATCCATTTCCAAGATTTAAGTTAGTAATAATACCATTAGGGATTTTCGCATTTGCATTAGATAGACTTTGTCCAAATGCTGGAATCGATTTTCCAAGACCACTTATTATTCCATTGGTTAAAATATTTGAGTAACCCATTGTATTGCCAATAGTTAATACAGTTTGTCCAACCATCAGATTTGTTGAATTTGCCACAATTAATGGAATAAGCTTATTTTGTGGTATATTTTGAGTGGATAATACCGCAAGAGTAGTAAGAGGATCATACCCAGTTAATTCACTACTATATGAAGAGCCATCAGCTAAAGTAACCGTAATGTCGCTATTTCCATCTAAAAGATTACTTACAGTTATTATGGATGATTCATTAAGGTAACTATATACAAATCCAGTTCCGGTTTTAAAGATGGAATGATTTTTACTATCAAATGCAGTAACTTGTACAATGGAATTTGAAGTTAAATTATAGGTGGTGTGAAGAATTGCATCATTATTTGTACTTTTAGATGGGATGATACTAACAACTGTACCGATGTTCTTATTCGGGGATGTTTTATTGGGGATATAGTATTATTTGAAAATGGACTTTGGGATGTAGGCATTAAATTATTTGAAGGTTGTAGTGGTGGTAATGATGATGAAAAAGACAGATTATTTGAAGGAAAGTTCTGGGAGTTACCAAGAAATTGGCTATTATTTGAAAATGGACTTTGGGATGTAGGCATTAAATTATTTGAAGGTTGTAGTGGTGGTAATGATGATGAAAAAGACAGATTATTTGAAGGAAAGTTCTGTGAGTTACCAAGAAATTGGCTATTATTTGAAAATGGACTTTGGGATGTAGGCATTAAATTATTTGAAGGTTGTAGTGGTGGTAATGATGATGAAAAAGACAGATTATTTGAAGGAAAGTTCTGGGAGTTACCAAGAAATTGGCTATTATTTGAAAATGGACTTGGGGATGTGGGCATTAAATTATTTGAAGATGATGCTGTCCCTAATGGAGGGGATAAAGTATTGGAGAATGGGTCTGACCTAATGGGCTTCTGTGAATAAGACAGTCCTATGTTTATAGATAGCAAAAATAAAGTAAATATTGTTAGAGATAAAATTTTGAAATTAATCATCTAAAACTAAAGAAGGTTATCTATTTAATATTCATTTAAAAAATATATTCTATAAGAGAATTATATAGAAGAACTTTAAAAGCTAGTTCCAATAAAAAAATAATGTATATGTCAAAAGAAAATCTAAATGCAATTATTCCTATGATGGTAATATTTGTTTCATTAATTTCCTTTATTTTTATAGTTATTTCCCAAAATGAATCTCTTGCACAAACAACAACAACATTATTGCCCTCTATTTCATACAGTTTTATAAAACAATGGGGTTCAAAGGGAACAGGTATTGGTCAATTCTTATATCCCATTGGAATCGCAGTTGATCCATCTGGCAATGTATTTATCTCTGACAATGGAAACAACCGAGTCCAAAAATTTGACAGTAATGGCAACTTTCTTGCAAAATGGGATTTTAATAGTTCAAATTATGGTCATATTGTACAACCAAAAGGTATCGCAGCAGACTCTTCTGGCAATGTGTTTATCTCTGACAATGGGAATAACCAAATACAAAAATTTGACAGTAATGGCAACTTTCTTGCAAAATGGGGTATTAATGGTACCGCTAACGGACAATTTATTGGCCCAGAAGGCATCGCAGTAGACTCCATCTGGCAATGTGTTTATCTCTGACAATGGAAACAACCGAGTCCAAAAATTTGACAGTAATGGCAACTTTCTTGCAAAATGGGGTACTAATGGTACCGCTAACGGACAATTTATTGGCCCAGAAGGCATCGCAGTTGATCCATCTGGCAATGTGTATGTAACGAATTACAATAGCAATACTATAATAAAGTTTGACAGTAATGGCAACTTTCTTGCAAAATGGGGTACTAATAATCCCGAAGATATTGCAGTTGATCCATCTGGCAATGTGTATGTAACGAATTATATTGGTGTATTAAAGTTTGACGGTAATGGTACGTCCATAACAAAATGGGGCTCTTATGGTAATGGGAACGGACAATTTATTGGATCCGGAGGTGTTGCAGTAGGTCCATCCGGTAATGTATATGTTACAGATGGGGAAAATAATAGAATTGAAATATTTACTCCACTCATACTTAATCCATTATCTAGTGATTCTTCCGGTAAAAACGGAACAACTTCTACTGATAATAATAATCCACTTTCACGATCCGGTATTAGTGATCAAATATAGAATCCAAAATATTTTTCCCACTATCGACATATTTTGTTTACTCTAAAGGAATTATACGCTTAAAATCTGATATTTGTGAGTAATTATAATTTGTAATTAAACTGAATCCAACAAATTTTATTGGAATTAAATATTTTGCATGGTATCGTTATCAACGATCACTAATTCTTAATTGTAATGGTCTACAAATTTGCATCATGTCTTCATATTACAACGTGATTTTGTTTAATAAACCCAGCAGACATTTTTCTAATCCTTTATATATTAACAATCTTGCAAAAGACTTTTAGTCTGTATTGATATTAAAAAGAATATTTATTGTTTTTGTAATGCATATAAAAAATACGCCTAAATTAATATATTTATTAGTTGTTACATGTATTGGAATTGTCGTTAGAATTAAATCATGAAAGGTGCTATTCATTACATAATGCTTTTAATAATACAGAAGATGTGATTTCGCTCATCGGAGGTACATGATGATTATTTGGAAAATAATTAAAATGGATATTCTATGATATATTTGATTTGATTCGATATGAATACTTGACAGGATAAGAAAAACAATTGTTTTAATATTTAATAAATGATTATACTGGTTAATGAAAAGCAATGTCGGATGTGCGATTAAATTTGATACATGTAAAATAAACCTCTCAATTTTATTTGTTTTTATATTATATGCTATATTCAATTTACTTTTATTTCCAACTATATTAGCACAAAATTCAACAAGCATTTATGATTTATATAATAAAGGTGCCGATCAAGATAGTTTAGGTAATTATACCAGCTATAGAATTTTATGATAACTTTGGCTATAAATCCTAATTATATAAATGCCCTGACGAGCAAAGGTGTTCTTTAGATAGGTTAGGTAATCATACAGGAGCCATAAATTATTATGACAAGCTGGCTATAAATCCTAATTATATAAATGCCTTGACTAACAAAGGCGTTGCTTTAGATATGTTAGGTAATCATACAGGAGCCATAAATTATTATGACCAAGCTTTGGATATAGATTCATATAATACAATTGTCTTGGTTTACAAAGGTTTTGCTTTAGATGAATTGGGTAATCATACCGGAGCCATAAATTATTATGACAAAGCCTTGGATATAAATCCTAATGATATAAATGCCCAAACTTATAAGGAAATCGCTATAAATGAGTTGGACAATCAAACCTTATCTGTACATTAATAATAGATGAATTATCAACTTGTATCAAATAGTCTAATAATAATTACTGCATTATTAACATGATATATTTATTTTTGCTTTTTCGATTATAAATCTTGTCTGACATGAATATCAAAAATGTGAAAGAAATTTTGAAATACAATATATAATTTGAAAGTAGAAATAATCTTATCACTTCAACTTTAATTTTAATCCACAAATGGGACAAAAGTAATCCTATGGACAAATTTAATTTTATATTTTCCTAATCGTTTTACAATCGGTCAAGATTTTATACAGTATAAAAAAAGACTAGCCAATTGATTATGCCATTTTATGATTAAACCATTCTTCTGGATTGGCTAGACTATATTCTACAAAAAAAGAATATTTACTATAATGAGTATATAGATTACTATAATATATCTACAATAAATAGATTGATCTCTGATCTTTGACATTGTCGATAATTAAAAGCAATGAATTGCAAAATTCCATCAAATGTGCCGATTAGTACACATTACAGATGTATAACCTTTTTCAAATATGAATCAGATAGTGGATGTGACCTTTTTTCTTGTGTTATGATTATGTTAATATTGTTTATTTTTTATCCCCATATAGAATATTCACGGGTAAATTACTTTGAATAGTGTATTGCTAAAGTAAAAGTAGACCTATGATGATTTTGATGTAGGAAGACATATAGAATAGGACTAGCGATTTATTCTTATGTTCAACATTTACAATTCCCAATATTTGTATCTACTAGATATAATATTGAAATGATTTTGTACTATGTGATCTAAAGATATTGATTTACAATTTCAAATTCGATGCAGGAGCATAACAATAATAACGCGTTTCAATTACTTTTCTTCTCTAAAGTGTCATCCTTTATCAAGGCAGTTTCCGCGCCTCTTCTCTCTTTAATTTTTGCAAGAGTACTTTATGCAATAAATTGGTTCAATATTTCTTCAATTTTTTACTTGGTATTAATTGACTTTAAAGCAGATATATCCATGCTAGGGATAATAACAGCCAGTTTTCTTATTGGAATAGGTATTTTCCAAGTTCCAGCAGGTATTCTCGCTGCAAAATACGATCCAAAGAAGATTGTATTTTCTGGCATAATGATATTATCAATAGCTTCTCTTCTCTCTGGTCTTGCTACAGAATTATTTCAAATGGTAATTCTAAGATTTCTGGTTGGGGTAGGAATGGCATTTTTCTTTGGACCTAGTGTTATTTTAATTTCCACATTTTTAGGAAAAGGTTCGGACGGCCTTGGTGTAGGTATACTGAATTCTGCTCATTCGCTAGGCGGATTAATAGGTCTGTTTGGCTGGATAGTTGTTGCACAGACGGTCGGATGGAGAGCGAGTTTGATAATTAGTGGGCTTATGGGAATTATGACCGGATTATTTCTAATTTATGTATCCAGACAAAAAAAACAGTCGCATGATAAAGAGAAGGATAGTCATAGATATCCACGATACTCTTTAAATGATCATTTCACATATCCTTTATCACACAAAAATAATGAAAAAAAGGCGCCATTATCAAATTTTACAGTAAAACTTTCTGATTTAAAAATGGTCTTGATCAATAAATCAATGATCATTATTGGTTTTTCTTTGCTTGGTGTTCAGATAGGCTGGAATCTTGTTTCTACATTTATTGTACTCTATTTAAAAAATGACTTGCATACTGATCCTTTCTTTGCAGGTCTTGTTGGTGGACTCGCAATGATTTTAAATATTATATTTGCCCCCATTTTTGGAAAGATATATGATTTGACCGCAAAAAGACATCATAATAATAAAGGATTGCTATTGCTAATTATATGTGGTATAATTATTTCAATTAATATTACATTTTTTTCTTTAGGAAATATATATGTTATAATTATTTCAATTATATTTGTAGGTGTTTTTATATCTGGAGGTTTTGTTGTTCCATATACCAAAGCAAGAGAAATAGCAACAATAAAACTAGACCAACGTCATTATGAAACTCTAGCTGTAAGTTTTATTAATGGTTTATCATTATTTGGAGCATTTTGGGTACCTTTTGCATTCTCGCTCATTGTAAAATATTTTGATTACCCTTTAGCATGGTTAATAGGGGGTTTTCTGACTTTGATATTTATAATCCCGGTGATTAAACTTTTAGATTGATTAGTTTTGGGTACCAGTAACTTCAAGTTACTAATAATTTTCAATTCTGTGGAAATAGATTATTGGAGAAAGTGATTTATCTATTTGGTTTTTATTATTTAGGTAATTTTTCATGACAAATTAAACAAATAGCATTATTAAAAAAATCATTATAAGAATATGACGATCTTTGAATATTAATTGATAGTTATAGGCAAATATATCTTCCAAAATATAAAGAGAATTTATACTTTATTCCATCATATACATTTATAGCATTATTGGAGAGGATTAACTTTGAAGTAAATGACAGGTAAAGGCAAGATTTTGGGAGGAATTTTCTTAATAATACTTGGTTTAGGTGGCGCTGGCTATGGATTATATGCCTATACTGTTCAAACTAAAAATATCCAATTATGTAATTCGATCCCAGGTGCATTTAATCAACTAAACACTAATGTATGCAATAAAATACCTGATTTTCTAATTACAGGTATCGCCTTTGAATCTGTTGGGACATTAGTAATATTAATTGGTGTAATACTACTAATATCTGGAAGGAAACAAAATGGTAAGTGGAAATTATATGAACGATAGATTAGTTTTACTCTAAAACTTTTTTATACACGTATAAGAAATAGCATTTTTTATCTGATATTGTTTAAATGGTTAAATATTGATGGCATAAAATAGATGTGATTATATAAATAGTTAATGCTGTCTTATTATTGTTTATCCGGATAGATGCAATCTACGATCAATAGTATTTCAAATGACGACCACTTGGATTATTATGAGAATGAACATTTACCGTATTATGCCATAGAGTTACATAATAAAACGATTGATGATCAATAGTTATCTATCCATATATATTTCCTACAAAAGTAAAAAAGGATCTGAAAAAAAATCGATTGTTATTAGTGGGAATTATTATTTTATTTATATCTATTTCAATCTCTTTATACTATTATACAATTATTCTACTTCCCAAGTCCCAAGTCGTTACTTCTGGAATAGATAAATTTGGAGTAAAGGAAATATACTCTACTAAAGGCGGTGGGCGAGAATGGTTTCTCAATATGGAAAACCCAAAAAAAGATCCTCTATTTTCAATAACAGATGATATTCCGATAACAAAACAAAATGACGATAGCTCTTGGTTTATCAACAATTCAAATACACGAATGAATGTCAATACCCCTGCGGGGGATACACAATGGAAGAATATCGAGATGACAGGATATGTTAAAGCAATACCAAAAATAAATGAAACTAATTCACGGATTGTCACAAATACTGCCAATACTGATAACAACAATGATGAAAGCAAAGCTATTGAGGACATTGACTGGCGTGCAAGAGGAGGTGTACATAATAGCGTTGTTCCGTGTCAAGGTACCGCTTTAGGCGGGGGAATATACCTTGATGGAAAAGTGGCATGGAAAAAAGAAATTTGGCATACTGGCGGCTATACTGATGCAAGAGGTACTACCAAGGTTACAAATTCGATTTCTGATAGATGGATTGGTTGGAAGACTGTAATATATAATATTGATAATAACAGTGCAGTAAAGATGGAATCCTATCTAGATGACAAGGATAATAACGAATGGAAAAAAGTGGCTACTATAGTTGATAATGGAGGCTGGTTCGCCAACAGCCCCGATAACATATTTTACAGTGCCAATTGTGGGAAGCAAAAAGATTATGTAATAACAAACGGAGGCCCAATAGCGACATTCAGAGCTGATAATATCGCATTCAATTTCAAAGATTTTAGTATCCGGGAAATTCAGCCTCCATTAAAATAAATAAAATAAAATCAAAATAAACGATGTGTACAATGATATAAATCAATCAATATATTTTTCTTATATATAAGATATTTTACAAAATTTAAATCCTAGTCTATATTTTATATGTAAATTTAAATAAATTGAATCTGTTGGTTGGATATCTCTATACTTTTGATTAATTATAAAAGTAAAAATGTATAAATATATAATTTCGTCTAGTATCCTTTTTAATCTCTTTTCCAGTTGACGAAATTCTTCTTTTTGTTAAAGGTCATCTCCAGTATTCCATTATTGTATGAAGATCGGACAGTTTCAATATCTGCATCTTTTGGCAGTTCTATAGTTTTATGATATTTTCTTTGATGGTTATTGTTTGCTATAACCTCAACTGCTCTATCAAATGCACTTATCTTTATGTCTTCTTTATTTACACCTAGTATTTCTAGTATAACTTTGACTTCATTATCCGTTGAAGTTATATCTACTAGAGAATCTCTTTTGTTTAACGGTGTTATGGATAAATTTCCATTTGTATTTTCTATTTCTACTTCGTCTCTTGTTTGAATAGATGCAGTTCTTTCAGTAACAATACCCTTGGCAAGTGATTTGGCATTTCTAAACTCTCTGACATAAAGCTTGCCGTCAGGTCCAATGGTCATTGAATAACCGAATATTATTGGTTGTATTTCTCGAACTTTATTGCCATCAGGTGATTGATACTCTTTTATTATTACTTTTTGGATATTTGGCTGAATATTGTAAAAATGATTTAACAATCTTCCAATCTCTTCTTGTATACTATTAAATTCTTTAAATTTGTCTATTTGTCCAAAAGACTTGCTTTGTGTACTTTTGCCTGTGTCGGTACGGTTAAAAAATCGCTTGAGCCAGTTCAAGTTTAACTTTTTTTTAATATTCATTTGTAATATTATACTATGTTATGTAATATATATTACATAATAAATGTTTTTCTAACTATTATTTTGAGAATTATAACTTATAAGGATGTAATGATATTGCTATCTTAGATAATCTCAATTCGTATCTAGGGGTTATGTCATTGATATAGATATTACCAAAAAGATAAAGTAGAAAAAGAGGGATTCAGACTGGATCCATTTTAAACTCTTCATCTGAAAATTGCAAAAAGAAATAATCTTTTACACTATCCATACTACCATAGTAAAAGGTACAGATTGAATAGATTGAAAAGTTTTTGTTTATATGAATAAAAGTATTAGCGATAACATCTTTCGGATTCTTCAATAGGATAATCACTAGCACTCATATCCCGTATCCACACAAGACCATTGTTGTCAAACTCCCAATGCTCATTGCCATGAGATTCTCATCCACTGATTAGGATTATGTTCATTATTCCAATCATATTCAAACCTTACAGAAATTCTATTTTCTGTATAACAATATAGATCTTCATCAGATGGTAGTCTAACTCTTTAGACCATTTTCTTTTCAAAAACTCTATAATTGCTTCTCTGCCATCAAAAAACTCCATCCTATTACGCGAGTGAGAATCTATCGTATGTGCTTGTGCTACACGTTCGGGATTACAAATATTCCAAGCATCTTGAGCAGCTTTGACCTTAGATGTTGCTGTTTCTTCAATAAAATGAGGTATTATAAAAGACATCCATTATGTATAATATTTTTTATTATTGCTTGCCAGCAGTTATATCTGTGTATATACTTTAACCTCCATCGGTTTGACCAATAATCCACTTACTCTATCTCTGTTTTTATATGATACTGGACTTTGATAATGCTTATCAAATGTATCTTTATTAGACCATATCTCATCAAATAATAATTCATTGGGATTTTCGATTGAAGAATTAAGATTATATTCAATATTGCCATCTTCTTTTCTTGAAGGCTCTATAATTGGAATAAGAATATCAATTAGTTCTTGTCTTTTTCCTTCTTTTGCTTCCAGGAATGCTAAAACTCGTACGGCAGAATTTTTGTTAGATTCTGCATTGTTATTTTGCATTTGCATCTTAGATTTTTATGGACATAAAATAAACTTTACTATATTTTTTAATTTTTTAATTATTTTTCCTGTTAGTTATTTAAACAAAGAAGAAAAATAATTTTTTTTGCTTGATAGTATATATGGTATATGATTATCTAATTTTGCATATCATTGGAAAAAAGATACTGTAATTAACGGAAATAAAATAAGATCATGATATCGAATCCGAAATTACAAGATAAACAAAAATGAGTATCAATTAGGATTGATGTATATTTCTTATAGATATAATGGTCCTGCTGTTTGTATTAATAAATCAATTGCTAAATTTCTTATTCTAATAGATATATTATATATGTTAAACAATTCAAAAGAGTATAAATTGCAGTTAAAATTTGTGTGATAATCTGTATAAAAATAGCCAAAAAATCAATTGTCAAAATATTTTATTATATTAGGACTACTGTAAAACTAGATGCTGTTAAATAATGCCCCGGGTGAATGGAACATTGTCTCTACCAAAGAGGTATATTCTAATTATTTTATCAATCTGTTCGAAGATACACTTGATGTACAAGGCCAAGAGAAAATTTATGTAAGAGGAACTAGAAAAGATTATTCGACCATAGTTCCCTTTATTTCGGATGATGAAATTCTTGTGATCAAAAGCTATAGACATATTGTAGATTCCATTCAGATTGAAGTTCCATCGGGATATATAGATGAAGGGGAGTCTGCAAAACAGGCCGCCATAAGAGAATTAAAAGAAGAAACCGGTTACAGTGCTAAAGAGGTTGTATCTATAGGTACTTATACTTCTGATTATACAATGTTTGAACAGACAGGAAATCTTTTCATTGGATATGATTTAGTCAAGGACCATGGGCAGTCTTTAGGTTTAATGGAACAAATTGATGTTGTAATAATGAAAATAAATGAAATAAAACAATTACTTTTAAAAGGGGTAATATTGAATGCCGCATCTATTGTTGCATTATATCGAGCCTTGGACTTTCACAAAAATAATTCTAAATAGTCTGTATCTATCGAGTAATTATATTATTATATCTGAATATATCATGTCATAGTTCTTTTTTCCATCTATAAGACCGATTCAATTCTTTATTGCCATTTGAATAATCCAAATGAAGCTAAAAATTAAATAGGTAAAGAAATTTTATTCTTTATATCATAATTTACTTATTATCTGTTGGTTTGAAGCAATATTTTGAGACTTTTTCAAAATATAAAATTAAGATGTCATATTATTAATTAGCTCTGTTATCCTCTAAATCACTCTGGTTTGCATTATTATCCACACCAATATTTTAAACCGTATTTAAAAAGTTTCTATCTGCACTTATACTTGATTGAAGGTTAATAATATACCCATAAAACCATGAAAATACCAATTGCAGATGAATTGAGATGTATAGCGAAGGGTGAAATCCTTTCTGATGAGTGGACTAGAGAAATTTACTCTGTTGATGCCAGTCACTATGCTATAAAACCATCTATAGTAGTGCGCCCTATTGATAGGTATGATGTTGAGAAAATATGTAAATACTGTTTTTCCAAGAATGTGCCTATAACTGCAAGAGGAGCAGGAACTGGCCTTCTTGGTCAGTCTCTTTCAAATAACATTGTTATTGATTTTACTAAATATATGAACAAAATCCTAGAAATTGGAACTGATTATGTAGAGGTCCAGCCTGGTGTAGTTAAAGGCATTTTGGATAAGGAATTGAAAAAGAGAGGAAAGTTCCTTCCTCCTGATCCTGCAAGTAGTAATTACTGTACAATAGGAGGAATGATTGCAAATAATTCAAGTGGTGCTCATTGCCTAGGTTACGGCAGTACAATAGATTTTCTTCAAGAAATAAATGTTATTTATTCTGACGGTACTCAAGGCTATGTTAATGGTAATAATAAATCTGATAATTTCATGATGGCAAATTTGTTAAGATTATTATCACCTTATTTAGATATTATTCAAAGCAGATATCCAAAAGTAACCAAAAATTCATGTGGTTATAGACTTGATGCAGTATTAAACAATCAAGGATTTGCGCCTCAAAAAATATTCGCTGCTTCTGAAGGTACATTAGGAGTACTAACTTCAGCAAGGCTAAAAATCTTGGATATTCCACTGTATCGTCATTTGTTGTTGCTAGGTTTTGAGGATTTGTTATCTGCTATATCCCAAGTTCCACTTATTTTACCCTTTTCTCCTGTTGCCATCGAATTGCTTGATCATACCGTTGTATCGTATAGGAAAATGAATGCTCATCAACAACTTACTAACAATCCAGGTTGTCTACTATTTGTAGAATTTGCAGGAGAAAAACTTGAAGATGTAGACAGAAAACTTGATCACTGCAAAGAAAAATTATCTGGCAAGTGTATCATTCTCGAAAGTGTAAGTGATGAACATAGTATGACGCGGATATGGGAAGCGCGTAAGGGGGCGCTAAATCATATTATGAAATTGACGTATGGCGCAAGAAAACCGGTCGGCTTAATAGAAGATACCGTAGTTAAACCCGCTTTATTATATGATTATACTCAATATCTCTTGCAAACTTACTTTGATAATAAACTAGACTATGTTGTTTATGGTCACGTGGGAGATGGAAATTTGCATACAAGACCGTTAATCGATATGGAATCCCAGTCAGAAGTTGAGTTAATGGAACGCCTTGCTCATAATATTTTTGATAGGGTAATAAAATCCGGTGGTACAATCACAGGAGAACATGGTGATGGACTGGCTCGAGTAAAGTATATTCCCTCTATGTACGGCCACGAGATATTTTCGATATTTCTACAAGTAAAAAAAATGTTCGATCCCAAATATCTTATGAATCCGGGTAAGAAGATTGCCTAATATTTATATAAATAATTATTTATATATTAAATTAATCTGTGTAATGTTCTACTGTTATCTATAACCTAGAATTTTAATCTTGATACATACAGGTTTAAAATATATGTATGGCTAGTCAACATTTAATAAATCTATAATACTTTGCGTATAACAGATAATTCTTATATCTCAAAGTAATTTATTATCTTAAAAAGGATAGACTATGGGTATGAGTTGATATTATTTTCTTTATTGACAAGATTTCTCATTATTGTTATCTATACTCGTATATTACATTAAAGATAAATAGTCTCCAGCATTGGAATATCTGCCTAAAAAAAGTTTTGTATTTGATAATTGTAAAATCCATAACTGCATCACTATGGATAACAATATCCGAAAGAAATAAACCAATACAAATCATGACTATTTATTAGTAAATAATGATAAAACTACAATAACTAGTCCAAAGATATACGGATAAAATTGGATCTAAAAATAAATTATTCTCATAAATAAAGAAATGCTCATGCTATATAGAACGCAAATGTATACAATGAGCTCATAAGTTTGTTATGCATATTGTTTTATTGGAGACTGATGGAAAAAAATTGAATAATGACAATGCTGGCAATAGCAAAAACAATCTTTTTCATAACCATAATTATTTGATTTGGCTGTTAATATACATGGGTATCAGATTATCTATCTCTTTTATTATGCATTTCCTCTATCATTTGGTGTGACTTGTTGCTTGTATTATTATTGCTTTTTATATAGAGAACAAACCTTGCCTTGAGAAGACGGGGCATAGGTGGAATCAAAGGATTGTAATGTCGATGTCATCGATTTGCTAATCCCACTAATGGCCACAATGAAACAGGTCTTGAATATACTCCATTAAAATTCTATTGTATGAATTGTATTATGGACATAGAGATAATTCATGTCCTAAATGTGAGTTCAAAAGCATTAAAAATTGGATAATTAAAAATATTGTCTTATTTTATATGTATATCCAAAGCATAGTTAAAAATAGCGATATTGAATACAATACTGTTTATAATGAGAGATTTATAATTAATAACATGATTGGAATCTTTGGTATTTTTATTTTTCTGTATTAATGTATTAATGTATTAATTGATGTCTCATACGTTATATAATCTGCAATGACATTAATAACATTATAATAAAACACATGGTAAGAAAAAAAACAATAAAATGTATATCACAATAATATTAAATTCTTACCTTATTAAAAGAGTATAAAGATAGATTATAGAATTCAAAAAAAAGATTACTGTGTGTATTAGTGGGAGGCAGCTGTATGTTCCTTTAATTCTTGTCGAGAGTTAAATTTCCCATCACATTTATCACATGAAAAGGTTGCTTGTACATCAGTGGAACTTTCATCCGATTTATCTCCACTGTCTACTTTATAATCACTCATTATTTTTTAATATATATAATAGTATATAACATACCTAGATCTTTTTTTTAATCAGTAAGAATAACATATTTCTTGTTCATATGAACAATATATCAGAATAAAAAATCTCAATGCTTTACGGGTTTGAATTGAGGAATATGCTATAGTTTTTAACATGCATATTTAGCATTTTTAATATACATACAATAAATTTCATTAATTTGGATATGACTAGAAGATAGATGGATAATCCAGTCAATTACTGTATCTTGATCTAAAATATTTGGAGATAGAGAGTCTTTAGGTTTTCACTTCTCTTTTGTTATATTTTATACTCTATATATAATAAAATCGTACATAGTTATATTATGGGTAATTATTTAACCCCTTGTATCTCAAGAGATACAGATTGTAGTCTTTAAAAGCAGAAAAAATTCTTGTAACTGTTTATTTTAGTATATTGCCAAAATGTAAATGATGAATTAGCCTTATAAAGATATTATTTATCTGGCATTCAATAGCCACAGCCTCTTAATTGGTAGCAATTGAAAATTTTTTCTTGGTGTAAATATATTGGATATACAGTATAGTGTCTTATTGTATTTATAAAAAAATTTAGGATAGGGCGTCTTTTACCTTAGTTTTTGCCTTGTTTAAGGTTTCAGAGATAGGTTTTCCTTCAGCATGGTCTTTTGTTGTTTCAGCCTTTGCCTCAACATCTTGTTCTGCATTTTTCATTTTCTTTACATCTTTATCAATATCAACCATTGTTGTTGTATCAGAGCAGTACAAGATTATAATCTTTTTGGATGATCGGAACATTGGTAACTAAATATATTAAAACGATATTTTGGCATATTATATTTTTAATGACCGTTATTATAATGGAGTTGTAAATAATTCAAAAACAGATATAATCATTTATGTTTGATTTAAGATATAGATTTATATCTGATCATATTTTTAAAATGATATCAAATATTTACATTGCCTTAGATATATCTATCAAGGAGTGTTGAAATAGATAATATAGAATATCCTCGGGTCTTTATCTCTTCTCTAGATTATTGTAACTTATGCTAAAGATATAGTCCAGGTTTACTCTAATTTTACAGTCGTCTATCAATAAAAAAAATTTGATCAAAATTGATTATTTGGTTGTTGAGGTATTTCCGCCTTGGCTCATTCCGGTTAGATTCTGCAATACTTTACCGATCTGATTACTCGCATTACTCAATACTTGACCTGCTTGTTTAGCAGCCTGACCAGCAACTTGACTTGCATTTTTTACTGCCTTATCTTGTTCAGTTTGACCTCCCTGACTTCCAGCATTTTTTAATGCTTGACCGGCTTGGCCTGCTGTTTGATTACCTGATTGACCGGCTTGGCCTAAAGTATTTTGAACATGAGCGACTTGTGATATTGGTATTAATAGTATACCCAGAAATAGTAGGAACAGTATATATTTCATAGATATAAATGAATAATTCTGTACTTAAACCTTTAAAGAGATTAACTGAAAGGTTTTTGATATCAAGAATCTATTATATAATTTGAAATAGCACAATTTGTTATGTTCATTTTTTATTTTCTATACTGTTTATCTCCTTTTTTAAATCAATTTGATTAGTTATTGCATTGACATATCTGTTATTATTGAATTATTTGGAATATGGTATGGCTTTTGCTAAATTTTTAACAACATTATTGAAATAACCATTCTAACGAATTTTTTAATCTAGACGTTTGAGAATTCGAGGATAATTGAAAAATCCTACTAATAATTCTGTGACAATCTGAATATAAAAATAGCATTTTTAATTTGCAATATCTAGTTTAATATTGGAATAGAATATAGAATCGATTATTTTGTATGTCGCATTTTATAAAACATGATGAATTAGGTCACCTCGATTTTTTTTCTCTTAGTTAAGACGAGTATTGTGTAAATATTTAGTTTCATAATCATAAAAGGAAATGATTAGTATAGCGTTTGGGCTGCTAAATCTCACTATTCAAATACTCAAAGTTGCCCCAGATATTGAATCTCCATAATGGTATCATGTATGCATTAGTCCTTATTTTAGGACAATACATTAAAGATCTATTACTACACTACAATAGTTACAAAGATATAAAACAAAATATACATATATCCTTATAAAAAATTTTCAAAGAAAGGACCATCAATTCAAATATCCATCTTTCTTTCATGAGTTCACATGAGTGTTATATTATATGCATGCACATTTTTATACACTATTAAAGTCAATGAATATGTGAATATGATACTAATTATTGCTATTGCAGCATCTATATGTACAGCAATAGCTGGAATTATGCATTTATCTATGGTACATTCATTAAATAATTCTGGTATTCTTTTTTTAATTGGTGGATTGGCCCAAGTATTTTGGGTAATACCTACTACTAAAAATTGGGGACGTATATGGGATTACATAGGTATAGTTGGTACAATAGTGTTGATAATTTTATTTTTCATAACAAGAATACCTGGTAATCCTATAACGGGAAGAGGATCTCCAATCGGAGGAACGGCAATTTATCTCGAAGCATTTCAAATAGCATTTGTTATTTTGTTAGGAATCCTGGCTTGGAAAAGAGAATCACCAAAAACTATCAAAAAGTTATGAATCGGAGAAGCATAAACAGCAAAGTCCAATGAATATTGGTAATAGATGGAGTATGGTTAATTAGTTCTCTTAATTTCTATTCTAAAAAGTCTCCTTCTAAAAAGAAGGCAATTAGAGATGTCCAAATATATATGAAGACAGATCAATAAGATTGGTCCTAGAAACTTGTATAATAACGGAGAGATGCAATGAAGGTGCAGGATTCACTGATGATCTAAATGTGATTGCCAAAAGAAAATGTCTGAAGTTATCCAATGATATCAATTGCTATTGCATTATAACTTCGATTTTTTTGTATATACAACCATTAAAATAAAAACTATCAGTAAAACATAAACAAAATAATATTCTTTGATTATTCGCTATTTTATTATTATAATTATCAATGTTATCTTGCATATGTAAAAATCCTAAAAAGTATTAAAATAAAAATTATAAAAAAATATAAAAAAATTTAGCGAATTGTGTTAGTAATTGTGCAGGTTTTATCCTCGTTGACATGCATAATGCCTGAACAGTCTTGGCTAAAGTGAATACTCATGTGTCCTTCTCCTGTATTAGAATTATCTGGAACATCTTCGGTAACTTGATAATTGCCAAATCCTACTTTTACATCAGTACCTGACTCTGATCCAGAAAATGTATCGGGAGATTGTTGGTTTCCACTTACGCTGACAGTGAAATCAGATGACTGTATTGGCTCTAATTGATTAAAAGAATCCACTGTATGAACTTTAACAGTCAAATGCCCAAACTTCATTCCCTTTTCCGCCTGGCTCAGCGAATCAGGTACAGCAATATCGCCTTTGTTTACTTTGTCTCCATTGGAATCTTTTGGTCCGGATAATGCGGCTGGTCCTGTTGCTTTGGTATCATCTTTAATGCCCTTACCTTTTAAGAGATCAAATGCCGGATTATCAGCTATTCCAGGTAGCCCGTTTGGATCGATTGACATGGCATGTACAGATTGTGTATATGCAACGGATATAAATCCAGTCAGCAATGCAATTGTGAATAATACTGTTACTGGTAATTTGCTATTTGAATCCATTAATATCAATTAATAATCACAATTTGTGTATATCTGGCGTTGGTATCAAAAAGCTACTAAAAAGGTGTTAAAGAACATACTTGTAATAGATCACTCTTAGATTTTGGATAAAATTTATGTAGTAAACAATTATCACTATATTCTAGTTTTTAACAGGTTAACTCATTTTAAGTATTTCATATAAAAAGGCCCATGTACAATTTTATACAACAATTACTTTGCAATTTTATGATGTCCATATCCCTCTGAAATCCCATAATTGTGTTTATATCTGTAAGCTATTACCGAGTCTAATTCCTAAAGACAATATATATTTGCCAATAGCTAACTGGGAAGGCCCCCATTCTTCTAATGCTTTATCGATATCCCCTCTATATTTTTTTACAGATTTGGCTAAAGCAACTGCGTTTTTGACTGCTTTTGATGTAGCAGCGGCGGTATGCGGCCTCACAACAAAAGATGCATCTCCAATTAGACATGCTCTATCAAATGCCATTTTAGAAACCGAGAGATCATAAATTGGTTGTATAAATGGCTCTTTTGTTGCAAAAACAATCTGTTGAAAACTATGCGGCAGGATATCTTCAGCAGCAATTTTTTGTTGTTTTATTGAATCTTCATTTACCATTCCCCTTGGAACTGAAAATGCTTGTAATTTTCCATTTTTATCAGTCATTATTTTTTTCAATAAATTGTTCTGAACAGGCGTATTTACATACCAAACCCAGTTGAGTCTCCTCCTTCCTATCGATAATTCTCCATTTGGTCCTGGAACAAGATAGCATAGAATATGAGTTTTCTGTCCTATAAAAAAAGTAAATTTATTCAAAAAGATATCTAATACTTTTGGGGATACCGTATCTTCACTAACAAGTCCACGCCATGCCACATAGCCAGCATAATGTGGTAATACTTGTGGAAGCAATTGATGACGAACTGTTGATCCTGCTCCATCTGCACCAACCAATAGATCACATTCTTTCTCTTTAGAATCTCCTTTAAAATTAACAACTATATTATCATCTTTCTTTTGTTCAAAACTAGTCATTTTTTTATCATTATGATAATGATTGTTGGGAAAAACATTCCTTAAAATACGATAGAGCAATTCCCAGGAGGTCATCAATTGAAGTATTGGCTCTTCTGATGCGATACTATCATCTTTTTTTAAATATTGTTTTTTATAAGAAGGGATGCTTATTACAGATCCATTTGAGATTATATTGTGCACTTTGAGAAAATTTACTGTTTCCATTTGCAGAACAATCCCTGCGCCGTGATCTTTCATATTTACAGAAGACTTTTCAAAAACTTCAACATCGCAGTTAGTATGATATAGTGCTATTGCGGTGAACAACCCACCAAGGGATCCACCAATTACAACAACTTTTGGATTTTTAGTGTATGTAGATGATGAATGAATGTTTTTTTGCTTCCAATCTAAAATATTTTCTCCATAATTAGTATCAGAAAAGGATTCATTTTCCTCTTTCATCTAATTAATATCACCATTACAAATACGAATAATAAAGTTGTGGTATTTTATTGAATCATATAGTAATTAAAATAACTTTTTCATAGACTTTGGTTTTAAAAATGAAGAATAAATATATCTAAATAGTAAAAGAAAATCCACTCTCAAGGACAAAAGTAGTATTCCTAATATTTTTGATATCTTTAACATTGTTTATTTAATATACTCATTATCAATTAATAAAAGAGAGAATTTCCTGTTTTATCATTGAGTTATAAGTAGATATACAAATCAAATAATGTGTGGGCTTTGGGATCTTATAATGAATTTGCTAGTTTTATTCTTCCTGTATCTGTTCATCTTGCACGATTATACAATCTCTCTTCCAATGACAATGTTCTGGATATAGCATGTTGTACAGAAAATACAGATATAACTGCTAAAAGGCTAAAGAGAGATGCTAAAGTAACAGATGTAGATTTCACACCATGAGCTTTTGTCTCAGGCAAAAGTGGAAGCATCTCTGGCAGAAGCAGAAGGCATTAAATGGAAAGAAGGAAATGTGCAAAGATCTTCCCATTTGAAGACGAAATCTTTGATGTGGTCTTATTTCAGCTTGGACATATGTTTGCTCCAAATTCAGAATGCAATAAAAGATCTATTTCAGCCGGGCCCAGTTCATAGAGTTGAGTTACACCAGTAAGAGTTGATGTTCACCAAGGGATGATAAAAATACTTGATTAAGAGATCTACTACGAATTTCAATTAAACGGTCCAGAATTTTCATTGTAGGAACGAATAGAGAGGAAGTTTCAGAGGATTCAAAAGGGTATTTGAATATCCAGATAATTAGCATGGCAGATAAAGAAAGAGAATTTCAAGACTTTAAATCTTCATTCCTTACAAGCATGGAAAAGATGCAAAGACATATTATAGTATCTGAAAAGACCAAAGGATTCTGATTCTAATTTTTACTTCAAAGATAAATGATAAGTATAGGAATTTTTCTCTAGTGATACTTGAATTTACATATATAATTTGCTTCTGGCTGAAGTTACTGTCTCATCTATTGCATACACAATTTCAAGGCTTTTTTTATGATCTAACTTTATATCGATATATCATGAAACTATTTGAGAATAAAGGAGAAGGATGAGGTTAATTTAGTATGTTTTTAGATAATTCTATTTATAATCGAGAATGTTTTAAACTGATATTAATACTAGAAGTTTCCTTGACTGCATTTTTAGTATTTGTTTGTTTTTTATCTTATGAAGATTTTGATTCTCCTTTTTTCTTTTCCAAAAGTTCAGCTTTAAGTATTGAAGATGATAAAAAGGATAAACCGCAGTCGCAAATACCTCAATTAAAAGATACCAAAGATAGTATTAATCCAATCAAATCATCAGAACAAAACGTATCAAATACAAAAACAATTGAAAATTTATTAAAAACATTTAACTCTGATCTTGGAACCGAGGTAAAAAACAAGAATAACTGGATAACCATTAATCACGATATTTATGGTTCAAGGTATAGTAATCAAACTGTAATTGAAAAAAATAATGTAGCCGATCTGCATATTAAATGGAGATTAACCAATAATGCGGAAATACAAGACCCACCTATAATTATAGGAAATAAAGGATATGTTCAGGACTATGTCGGAACTATAATAGCATTTGATATTGAAAATGGGAAAGTTTTATGGAAAGTTCATGCAGGAACAGGTCCTACTATGGGTTTGACCTATAGCAATGGAATGGTATTTGCTGCGACTGGATCTAACGCTACAGTTATTGCAGTAAATGGTACATGACGGTAAAATTGTATGGCAATCGCCAATACTTGGTAATCCCAAAATAGGATATAATATTCCTACCGTCCCTATTGTATGGAAGTATTATGTAATAGTTGGTTCGGCAGCAGGTGGAGATATAGGTAATGGCGTCGGAATGGTGCAGGGAAATATTACTGCTCTGAATATTAATGATGGTAGTATATTATGGAATTTGCCTACAACCGCAGGGGATTGGGTTGATAAAGAAAAAGCGCCTCCTTACAATGGAGATGCATCTCCTTGGTCAGGGGGTTCCCTTGATCCTGAAACAGGAATTATTTATATGCCACTAGGAAGTCCGTCACCAAACTTTAATGCAAGTACTAGACTTCAAACACCCAATCTTTTTGCAAATCATATGGTGGCTGTAAATGTCACCACTGGGCAAATTATATGGGCCACTCCATTCATAGAATATGGAACTGTTTTACCAGTGAAAGTTCCTGATGTACATGATTGGGATACGTCATGGGGAAGTACTATAAGCAAGGTGTCATTTGATAATGGAACTCAAAAGAAGATCGTTGTGGGCCATGATAAAATGGGAAACATTATCGCAATGGACGCTTTCACAGGAGAAGAAATATGGTGGAAGTTGGCAGAAAAACCATACAATATAAATGCAGATCCTTCGCCTACTGGAAGTGGAATGATATGGTCTTATGGAATTTTCAATTATCATGCAGTAGACACAAGAGATAATACTTTATACATTACTTCTACAAATAGAGGTTTGAATTATTTTACAGATGAAGGTAGTGCTGGGCATAGAATATCTCCTCCGCATACCATGGAGCAGGGATTGCAAAACGGTACTATAGTTGCAATGGATTTAAGAACTGGAAAGACAATATGGCAGTACAAAACAGAATTCCCACCAAGGATCTCCCCACTGATCACTAATGACATTGTATTTACGGGGTATATTCCTTTTTCAGAACAGATGAATGCAAAATCCACTCATATGACAACCACAAAGTCCGGTGTAGTTTTAGCATTAAACAAAGAAACTGGAAAAAAACTATGGGAATTTAATGTAGACGCGCCAATAAGTCCTGTAGGATTGTCCATAGGAGGTGGAATGCTTTTTTGTACCCACCGGTAAGATTCAAACTCAACCCAAACATGAGCCAAGTATAGGTGGATCTATTGTAGCATTTGGACTAAACTAATCACAATTAAACTATGAACAATCTATTAATCTTTAATTGTACGACAAATATTGATTTCTATTGAGATCCGGAAAATTTAGTTGATTATCCACCGTATTAATCCTTGTTTTGCTGCAAATTAAAAAATAAACACAGATTATGTTAGGAAAGTCATTTTTGCCTTTTTTCTACATCGATGTTTTTCTATGTGTGAGATTGATAGAAATAATTTCATAGTAAATAGTGGTATTTCAAATCATTATAATTTTTAGTATTATTATAATCCTTATTCTTTATACGCATGCTTCAGTAGATGCTCAGCTGCCCATTTAAAAAAGGCAATAAAACTAGGTTTGAAGACAGAACATACATAGCAAACCCCTAGACTATTGGTAGAAAGATATCTAGATATTATTTTAGCATACATTGAATCAAAGACCATGGTGCTTGAATTGGATGAAGTCGAAAACGCGGATTATAATATCTGTTGTAAAAAAAACAAGAACTCATAGAATAAGTATTTTTATTTTTAAATAAATCAAGATATTCTTAGCGGGTTTGGCAGAAACAAATACAAATTTGTTTATATTTCGTGATTTAAATCGAGTTATTTAATATCAGCATATTTTAAAATTTATTTAATATGTATTTGAAATCATGTGTTTATAGAGATAACCATATAATGATAGGTCTTTTTATATTGATTTTTCATCTGTTTGTTATAGTATTCATTCCTATTATTCAATAGGAAAAATAGATTGATTAGATTTTTTTGTTGCTTTGTTGTTGTGATGTTGTTGTATTGTTTGAGATAGTAGTTTCATTGTATTGCTGTTTGAGATAGTATCTTTCAGCTGCTGCATTTATCTCTCTTGAATTTTGTTCAAATGTTTTTGCTGCATTAACGTTTTGACTGAATATTTGTTTTGAATTATCTTTTGCTTGCTCAATTACTGATTTCCATGAATCCAAGTTTGAGAATATCATGTTGTTTGTAACTCTCAATGCTGATACTGCATTGTCTGCAACATTGCTGACAATTCTGCTGTATGCCTTTACTATAGAATCTGGAGATGAAAAGCTAGTGACCATTCCATTATAGCTTTCACTATATGGTTTCCATGCTGATTGAAGTGAACTGATGATTGCTTTTTGTGATTCAATGTATTGTTCTGAAATCTCTTTGGCTGCTTGAAGTGATTGTTCTTGATAGCTGTTTACAATAGTATTATAACGTGGGATTTGATTTTTTGATTCATCTATTGATCTGTTGATATTATGTTTAGTTTCATCAAGTGATCTGTTGATTGATTCTTTGAAATCTTGATTATTGTTTGTTGTTATATGAATAACTTTCTTTGCTTTCGAATTTATTTGACATACTCATGTATTAGATACCATAGTATATAAACACTGGTATCAAATGGTTTTTAATGTATATTAATGTCGATAATAGCTGTTGTAAACAAAAGCATTATTAAAAATGAAAGTATTCGCTATCCTTTAATGATGGAATAGTTTTTTTTGATTATTTACAGTGACAGAAAATATAAACGGCATCATTATCTTCTAATGATTACTCGTTATAATGAGGATTTTATAAGAAATATATAGTTAGCTGGCTGGTGGAGTTTAATAGTGAATATAATATTGAATCTTTTTAAGAGGGTTTTTTATATATAATAATTATTAGGAAAAATTAATTTATATTGTCAAAAACAATATTATATTAATAGATGAGTTCTCCTAATGCCACTAATATTAATCCCAAAGATTGTGTTTATGGTTGTAATACCAGGATATATTGGAATACTCTAATTAGTGAGTATTGGGAAGTACTAACAAAGAAGAAACATATTTGTCCTAATAGATCAAGTAATAATAAATCTATAATAGTGTCAACGAATAATAAAACTGTATCAAAGCCAACACAATATAATAATAACTACAAAACCAATTATAACAATTACAAGAAATCATGGACTCCAAAGTATAACAATAAACAATCTATGGATAATTCTTTGGAAATATTGCAAGGCTCTTCAACCGATACAATAAGAAAACAATATGAAGTATTAGCTGATTTGATCAGAGAATACAATGGTAAAACTCATGGTTCTCAGTCTCATATTCTTCCAAATAATTCTATACAATTGATTGTATACTATGAAGTCCCTGAAGGAATTAGAGAAGAGATAAAAAGAAAGTATGAAGATTTTATTAGAAATGAAATAAAAATATATCATTCTCAACAACAACAATAAGTCATCTAATCAATTAATAAAAAGGAAAACCAATTTATCAATCTGTGTTTGATATCTGATATAACAAAATGATTAAATGAATTAGTAATTAATATGATTTCAAATAAAAATTAAAAGTTTATGCACAGCCACTCGGTAACCTGTGTTCTGAATGTTCCAATTTTATATGTTCTTGTTCCTCATCAATACTGTCAAAAGTGATCCCACATTGTTCACAGGTAAATCCTTTTGTAAAGTCTGTAGGTTCTAATTTCGAGGACGTATCTTATTATTGATATCCGATAGATATAAGGATTAAGTTAATATCTTGTATCTAAACATCATACTCGTACATCTGTACAATAAAAACAGATTTATAATTTACTCTACATCCACTATTTAATAACAGATATGATTGAGAAAATATGTGATTCAAAGGATAATAGTTTCTTATTGCATTTTTCAGCAAGAAAACTAGATAGAATCAAATTCAAATGAATTATCTAATACATACTTTCAATTACAATTACTACCGATAGATATCCCCTCTCAGATGACCTTGGATGTCGATTACGCCTAGACTTTAGTAAATATTCTGCGTTTCAAAAACTCACCTTGTTCTCTCGTCTAATTTATCAATTATACTAATCAAATATGAACTTGATTTATGTAATGATAATGATTTCAAAGAAAAACAAATAACATTTCAAAATCATCATCTTTCATTGATAATATAAAAATAGATTTATCATTTAAAAGACGAAAAGATAAAATTATGATTAATCTAGAACTTGTTAATTTGTAGCATCCATTATATACAGTTACTAAAATTATGACTTAGCTGATAGCATTATCATTTGCCCAAAGGTCTTGCCGTTGTCAGTGCTTATTCTCAAAAAGGGTTCATTACTTGGTGCATTGCGTTCCTACCAACTAACATAAATATTACTACCAGATGCAGATATCTTTACATCTTGTGATTGCGAATTAGTAGAATTTATTTTAAAATATTTTTTTGTCATGGTTATTCGTGCTCACCTTCTTTGTATTATTGGCAGAAAAAGCAATACGCTCCATGTTACTACAAATCCAAAGTCAAAATGCAATAAGGGCCGCTGTAATCTCATGGATAACGTTTTACATATCGTAATTTGGTGGTGACGTGAATTTGTTCCTTCAATCAATAATGTATGCAATTATCGAGAAGTAGGAAAAGAAATCACTGTTTTGTGACAAAAAAGAAAAGTTAATAATAATACAATGGTTATTGATGCTCTACACCAAATGCTATTTTAACAGATGTATGATACTCTTTTATGCTTCCACTATTTGGATCTACTCTTGCAGTCATATCCAAAACTTCTATTCCGGTTATACCCCGTATTGTTTTTTTGGCCTCGTTTAAGGCAATTTGTGCTGCATCTTCCCAACTTTTATCAGATCTTCCAACTAATTCTATTATTTCTGCTATATGAGTCATATAGAATACTAGTAGAGACGAACCTTCTAATAAATATAAATAAAAAGCATCCATTTCTAATCATAAAATTAAAATTTATGATAAAATTGTTATGCAATGATACACAACGTAATTCCATTACATAGTGGTTACTATGCATATACATCTTTTATATGGCTAAATTACTATTTCAATAATATTTTATTGATGAAGTAAAGTTTTAATCAAAAAGGTTAGATGTTCTTTTAGAAGTAATAAAAATACTTTATTAATAGATTTACTACGAATTTCAATTAAACAGTACAGAATTTTCATTGTAGGAACGAATAGAGAGGAAGTTTCAGAGGATTCAAAAGGGTATTTGAATATCCAGATAATTAGTATGGCAGATAAAGAAAGAGAATTTCAAGACTTTAAATCTTCATTCCTTACAAGCATGGAAGAGATTACATAAGTATACAGGAGTTTAAGAGGGGTTAAATGTATTTATTGTTGCCATTATCTATATTCCACATTGCATGGTGAATAACTTACTACAACCATGTGAATCAACTGTATATGATGAACATGAGATCTCTTCAGGTATCATTCTTTTTATATTTTATATACTTACCAAATCAATCCTAGAAATAATATGCGATTTTGCCTAGAAGTTTGGGGTACCGATTATAAGAAGATAAAAGATACCTGTAGATTAGCTGAAGAATTAGGATATTACGGATTCTATTATGGAGAATCGTTAGCAGAAATAGATCTGGATTGTTGGAGTATAATATCTAATTTATCCGCCATCACAGAGACGATAAAGCTAGGGCCAGTCATAACTTATCTTATTCCTCAATATAGAAATATTGCATTACTTGCTAAACAATCTGCTACACTACAGGAAATATCAAACGGAAGATTAGAATTTAGAACTGGTGCTGGAGCAATTCATAGCTATGCAACACAATGGTGGTATCCATTTGGAATAGACTATCCTAATGTAGAAGAACGAATTTCATTACTTGACGAGGGTCTTGATCTTCTAAGATTACTTTGGAGTAAACCAGAGGTTTATTTTAGTGGAAAATATTTTACAGTTAAAGGATCTAAACTAAAAAATCCAGGTATCCCTATACCCATTACAGTAGCGGCCAAGAGAAGGAAAATGATGCAATTGGCTGCAAAACATGCTGATATATGGGAATCTTCTTATCTTTCACCTGAACAGTTTGCTTATATTAATTCAGAATTTGAAGAGATTGTTAATATGGAAAAGAAAAATAGAAAGAATACATTTATCAAATCAATTGAATTAGACGTGATAATTGCAAGTTCTGATTCTGAGTTAGAATATAAAAAAAGGTTATTTGCAATGGAGAGGGGACCTGCCGTACTAAGTCAGTTGCTAAAACATTCACTCATAGGTAAACCTGATGATGTCGCACAACAGGTTAGAAAATATATTAATGCAGGAATAGATCAGTTTTTTCTGGCATTTCAAAGATCCTTTTGACATTAAAGCAATCCGATTATTTATGGATACTGTGAAAGGATTTATCAATTAACAAGTCCCTTTGGAAAGAATTAACACAAGAATTTTCTTCTTTTTAGTCGAGTCTTTCCGAATACACAACTAACTAAAGACATGAATTATTTAAAAAGCCAAATAATCATTGAAACCAAAATGATAGCCAATACTAAGAAAAACACTCCTTTTGAGATCATTTTCTAAGTTCATTATGAGAGTATAAGATAATAACATACTTACTCTCTTTATCCAGTAATGAAGATACTTCCGCATGTTATGAGAAATATTAATGAATTTAACATACCCGCTGGAAATTCCCATGGCTATGAAATATTATATTTTGGTGTAAATCTCATACTTATGTTTGATTATAGACTTGCTTTTGATATAGAGGTAAAGAATTCAGATAACGAAATAGAAATTCTAATACTTAGCAGAAAAGATATTCCTGCATGGAAAGAAAATAATGATAGTTCTAAAATTAAACTATATTATAGCAAGGATGGTCTAAAAATTAATGATATATTTAAGCCTACTATAAGCGATGCATATGCATTTGTGATAAATAATCGGAAGAAGTCTTCCACTATCCATGAAGTAAAAACAGTTGAGGTTGTTTTGACTCATAATTGGCAGCTGGAGGTTAAGGAGTCTCAATTGAAGGAACGTATCAAAACATAAGGCTAGGATATAGTGGGTAAACAATTATTGGAATATGAGATAAGTGTGAAAAGGGCTTTAAAGTTAAGACATAACTTCTCTATTTAGATTAGATTTTGTTTTAACGTTTAACAAACAGGATAACTAAATAATTGTGTCTCTTTATGTTATTTTTTGTTCAACGAGTGGCAAACTATGCTAATACTGCATTGTAAGAGGATACCACATTATTTGAGTTATAATCACATTATTCTTGTAAAAATTTAAAATCTATTATTAAGGGTTATTATCTATTGAATTTGATTATTCCTCGGTTTCTTCTAATACATCCCATTTTTTAACAAGAATCTATTAGATTTTCCCAATTTTTAGTTTCTTTCATAAAGAAATTTCGAGTTACTGGATTTTTCAATATACTTTTTGTTCGAGGTTTATAAAGAGATTTAGCAATTTCATTATCAATTAAACATCTCTTAATCATAATGTAAATATTTTCAAATAATATTAAATAGTGGGCCAGATGACGATTTGAGGTTACTACCACCTTCCACTATTTTCTTCGATAAACCATCTAATTAAAATAATTCGATAATTTTTTAAATACTCTCTCCCATAGTAATAGTTAAAAGTATTAGACCTTTTCAAATAATAAATGATTAAAATGTAGAATCATCAAAAACGTGCTAATATGGAAAGAAGGTTCGATATAAACCTATATGTGTAAGGAAATCATGAGCAAAAGAATTTTACATATTTTACTCCAATATGACTGAATGTAGAAATTTTCAGCAATCTTAGCCTTTATTACTGATTGAGTAAATCCCATATCAAAGATGATAACTTGTCTTTTTGACTAAAACTAATTGATGTAATATTAATATTCACAAGATCGGCACTGCACAGTATAATGACACCCCTTTCAGTAATAGGATTAAAGGCCATATAGGCGTTATATCCACCAACAGTAGCCCCATTATGCCATATGATTTCGTGACCAAAGTTTGTGGTTATAAACCAGCCTAAACCAACATAAACTCCAATATTATTAGCATTTACCTGAGGCTTGTAAATTATTAGGTAATAACTGGCCGGTACTATGTATTATTAAATGTGATTCTTGCATTGCATTATCTAACTTTGTTTTAATTAATCCCATATTGGCTGATAAGAATTTTAACATATCACTCATTGTTGAGTGAAGTGCACCGCCTGGTGCAATAGGGTTTGACACATTCAATGTAGGAAGTTCTTGACCGTTGAAGTGTCCGACTGCTATTCGAGATTTTTGTGCGTCTGAAAGACCAATGCTTGTGTCATTCATTCCCAGCACATTCAGAATATTATTTTTTAAAAGATCATCAAAAGAGGACATATTTGATTTTAAGGTTAAAATGTGACCAAGCAAACCGATACCAAAAGTTGAATATTCAACTTTTGAACCAGGTTCTCTTGAAAGGGTAGTATTGGAAAGACCTTGATACAATTGGTCAAATGTATAATTTTTGGCACAGTTCATCAAATTTTTTCTGTATTGTAACTGAATCATGCACTGCTGCTGTTTTTGCAGGATCAAAAGAAGGACAATAATTTCCAGGAAATTCGGGTAACCCTGAAGTGTGGGTAGCTAAATCTTCGATGGTAATTTTATGTCCATTATATTGGGGTACTTTAACATTAGATGGTAGATACTTTTCAATAGGATCATCTAACTTGATGAGACCTTTGTTTACCATATCTGCCAAAAGAATTGTAGTAAATACTTTGGTATTGGAACCAATTGAAAAGACTGTATTTTGGTCTACCGTGGCGTTACTTGTATTAGATAGTTTACCATAGCCATAGAACTGAGTTCCATTTGGGTCAATAAACCCTATTTCAATTGCAGCGTTAGTTTTATTTTTGTCTACAAGGTCATTTATGAGTGCTTTAATCTGATTGGTTATTTTAAATGTAGTAGTTAAATTATCCTTTTCTTTTTGTGTCGAGGATATGGGAAAAGAGATGGATGCAGAATTAGTGGTAGAAGGCAAACCTGACACTGAAGCTTATTGTTGGACTTGCTACAATTGTTATTAAAAATACAGATATTGCAAATAATAAAGATAATCTTTTTGACCAGCAATATAAAAACATATATATATTTTCACTTTAATTGCATGTATATAAGGCTTAAATATTATAGTAGGTTCTTCAAATAATATATTTTCTTCGAGCAAATATCCTCATAGTTGATGACCCTACTATTTGCATTTAACATTATGCGCAGTTGATATTAAGTATAATAATGTGTAGCCTTAGCGAGTTCGGCAGGGATAACCAAAAATATGTTTCTATTTAACTATTCAAATAATAGATACGTTAGAGACACTGGTAGTAATTTGAATAATATTACATGTTATTCAGAGTTCTTTTCCATATGCTTGTTTTATTTCTGAAAGATCATAAATTATTGAGGCCAATATATGAGGATAAGTGTATACTTCTTTTATATCGTATTTTTATCTTTAGATTTAGGCTTGATTTTTCTTATTTTTCTGAGCTGTTCTTACCCTTGGATAATTTCCCATGATTATATGCATATTTCAGTTTGAATTAAGGGATTAAGTTCCCTTTATTTTCAAAAAAACAAATATCAATACTACCTCCTGATATGGTTTTAACTTTCTGGGTTATTTTTCCATTTTCTATCGCTTTGTCCTGTTGCTTACACCACTCATTTGTCTATTCCATATACCTAACGTATAAAGTCAAACAGGATTTGATGGTATTAAGGCTATTCATATATTTGTGGATCCTCTACACCAGTCGTCATATGTTCTTCATAAATGATCACAAAGGTATGTCCTTCATTATCATTTTTGAATCGAGTACCAAATTTAATATCAACTAATTCCTTGACTACTTCATTTTTGAGAAATTCATTTATTTGCTTTTCTGCAACAGATAGATCTTGGTGATCAATTATTTTTATCCTCATAAAATTATTTTTGCTATTTTAAATTAATAAGAATTTGTTTCACGTAATAATTGTTATCACGATAATTAACCGTCGGCTTTGACATGGTATAACAGAAAATAAAAATTAATAAATTAAATTACCAAAAAAGATCAAATTGATTGAACCTTTGAATAATATAATAAATGATTGAAAAAACATTGTCCATACATATAGAAATGAAGAATAAAAAAGGTCGATATAATTCTTGATAGATATGACATAATCTTGTGTGTATATAACTTGAAATTACTTTTGCTATTGGAGCAGAAATAGAAATGACGGTTGTGTAGTGTCATTTTTCTTAAGATATGATATATCCTGTTCACTGCAATAGGATAGTTTGAGCATAAGCCTAAACATCAAACTCTAAGAAATGCGATTTAAAAATGAAAAGTTAAATGCCTATTAAATATTTAAAAAATTCAAAAAATAAAAACTATTGTTTTATTCTATCTTTATTTCTTTTCCTTTTGGTTTTGTTTCTTTCTTTTTATCAAATGTTACTTCAAGTATGCCATTGTTGTAGACAGACTTTGCAGTTTCGATATCTGCTTCCTTTGGTAAATCTAATGTCTTCTGATACTTTCTTTGAGATCTATCTTCTGTTTTAACTTCAACCTTGGATTCATATGCATTTATTTTTATGTCTTCTTTTTTGATACCTGGCATCTCAAGCACTACTTTAACCTCTTTATCCGTGGAAGTTATATCGGCTATTGGTTCTCTATCAGCTGATATCGAGGGTTTACCTAAATACTGTCCTATACTATTTTTGCTACCATCTTTGTCAATGGTTTTAACATTTCCAAATTCCCTTACATGGGGTTTACCATCTGGCCCAATTGTCATTGAATATCCATACACTATTGGTCCGACCTCTCGCACTTTATTACCTTCTTTTGTCTCATATTCCCTTATCAGCTCTTTCGGCGCATTGGTTGAAATATCATTGAACACATTGAACGTTCTATTCATTTCTTTATGTATAGCATCAAAGTCGTTGAATATGTCGGTCATGTTAAATAGACTTCTACTGCCTCCTCCTCTCTCTTCCCAACAAGCCACCCAAATCAAAGAATCTGTTAAATAAATTGTCTATTGGTAATATGTCTCCATTATTATTGTCATTGTAGTTATTATTGCTCACAATTTTCACCTAATTTATGTAATGGATATTACATAATATATTCTTTTCTTACATATTGTAAATAAATATTGGCATTCCTCCAATTGTAATTCATTTATCTATCATAGTGATTGTGAGGCTGTTTGCTCTTCAATGGTATAAGTTTAAACTTTTAGTAGATGCAGAGACAAAAACCAGTGAAGCCCATGGACTTTTTATGGATAATGACGGTATAAAAAAAAGATTGTATTACAGGCAGTTGTGGCACAAAAAATAAGAAATCAAAAGATGGGTATTGTTATTTATAATTATTTATCTATATTTAATACTACTTTGTTTCTGCAAAGAACAAATGAAAAATTTAGAAAAGAAACCGTTGACTTGTGAAAGTAGCTTGGATATTTAAATAGGTCAGTAGCAATGAAAAAAAATTTACGAATCTCTAAAATCAATTATATCTTTATACTTTTTCTTAGAAAAATAAGTATAAACAAGACTTTTTGAGAGAATTCATATCCGAAATTGTAGGTATTTTAATTACTGATAAATTAATGGCAAACTAAATGAAAATGTTGCACCTTTTCCATCTTTGTTGTTTTCTGCCCAAATCTTACCTCCATGAGCTAAGATTATACTTCTGGAGATGAATAGTCCTAATCCAGTTCCTTCTTTTGATTTAGTAACAAACTTTGAAAATATCTTTGGAAGTATACTTTGATCTATTCCTTGCCCAGTATCTCTAATATGCATTGATATTTTATTATCACTTATGTCTTTTTCTAAAGTAATATTTATACTGCCTGAATTTGTAAACTTTATGGCATTACTTAATAAATTAGAAATAACTTGGTTTATCCTGTTTTTGTCTACCAATATAAATACATCGCATCCATTTTGAGTTTTTTTTTCATCCATATCTTTTTCAATTGAACAAAGATATTTGTATTCTAATTTTACATCTTTATTTACAAATTGGTTCTTATAGTCTTGTATTGTTTCTAAAATTAATTCATTTAAATTAATTAATTCTTTATTTAAAATTAATTTTTTGGTTTCAATTTTTGTAACGTCAAGAATGTCGTTTGACAATTGAATAAGTTTTTTTGCATTCCTGTTTATCACATTTAATAAATCATAATAGTTATTATCGTCCACTCTATACTTAAACAACTGGCTTGATAGTCCTAATATTGGTTGTATTGGATTTTTAAGTTCATGAGCCGCTATATGAATAAAATCTCTTTGCAATTCTTCAGATTCTTTTAATTTCTCTAAAATTTCTGTTTGCCTCCACAGAATTTCAAAAATTGAGGCATAGCCTATTACTGTTGCTTTACTATTAGAATATGATGCAAGGCCATATATTGGATGGCTATTATTACTAGTATTTATGTTACTGTCATTGTATGGAAACACATCATCTTTTATTTCTAGATATATCGAATATTTTTTATCTACAACTAAAATCAAAATTTTGGGTTCGGATTGCTGAGTGAAATATAATATATGAATATTTTTAGGATATTGTTCTTTTAGTTTTTGTACAATATTTTTTATATTTTCATTATTAGGTGTTAATATTTTGATTTGTATATTCGAATTTTTGGTTAATACTTCTTTAAATATTTGTACAATTCCAAAATATTTGTCGTAGTAATGGAATGCCTTAATAGTCGGAAATATAACTAGTATTTCAAATAATACAGACTTTAAAAGATTATATTGAATATTTTGAATTTCTTCTGGATCTATAATTGTTTGTATAAAATCGGGAGCAATACCTTCTTCTATTTCTCTTATTCTTTGTTCGGCCCCTATTGATTTGTTCCATAACGTATCAAAAAAATACTGTTGTTGTTCTACAAATGCATTAACTGTGCTACTTATAATTTGAAATACAGGTTTTGAACGCTGAACAATTGCAGTTCCATGATAATCTTTTCTATCTGCAATTGAAAAAGTACCCTTTACATTATCAAGATGTCGAACCTCTGCAAATTCCATTAATTCTTTACAATAGGATAAGTTTTCTTCTATAATTTCTGTTATAACTCTGCCCTTCACATTTTTTGATTCAAGTAGTTTTTTTAATCTATTCCAAACAGCCTTTGTTTCAATAACTACAATAACTCCTTGAGAATGCATGCATGCATCAATTTGAAATGTAGTTCTTTCAAAATGTTGTACAGTTTGGTCAATGACATTTTCTACTCCATATAATATTTCGGTCTTTTCTGGATTTGTTTCTGAAGGTAATTCGGGATTAGGTAATGGAGTTTTTGATGGAATCAATCCAATAATGTTCAATGTTTCATGTACATAAAAATATCTTTGAGTGTCAGGCTCTGTTCATTTAACAAAAATATACTAAAATCCATGCCAAGATGTCGTATCAAACAATTTTGAAATTGTAAATAATATACATCAGAAAGCCAAGTATTCTTAATTGATAATAAAGCATAATTTACAGTTTGTTATTTTTCTCTTTTTGATTAGAATGTTTATTGTATTAATCACATACAGATACTAAAATAAATATCGGATTAGGTTGGAAATCGTTTGGAAAGTTATACTGACCTCTATAAATCAAGTTTTTTTCCTGACCACAGCAACTATATATTCTGTTTGATAATGATAAAGCAAAGGTTCCATAATAGAGAATTAAGTATTATTTATTTAATAAAATGTGCAAAGACTTGAAGATAACCAATCAATTTCTTTAATAATATCATTTAGTTAGTATATATAAATTTGGAATCTCAATATATTATAATTCTTTTTCTTATTCCGTCATTTTTGCTATTTTACATAGGTTATAGTTTTACAGTATCTGCTGAAACCTTGCAAACTGCAGAAAATAATAGTAATTTTCCTAAACTTAAAGATCCGAATCTGAAAGTCAAGGAAATTGTAAAAGGATTTTTTATGCCTACCTCAATTTCTTTTATTGGTGATGATGATTTTATAGTAACGCAAAAAAATGGCACCGTGAGTAGAGTAATAAATAATTCATTAACGGATAAACCACTTTTAAATCTGAATGTTGCCTCAGGATATTATCAAGGCTTACTTGGTAGCGCAGTATCAAAAAACGTTACATCAAATTCAACATATGTATTTTTATCATATATAGAAGCAAATAATAAAAATTCATTTAATAATGCAAATACTTTGGATGTTAATATTGAAAAATTTGGTCATAAAATATATAGATATGAATTGGTTGGAAATAAATTAACTCATCCAAAGTTATTATTACAATTACCTTCAACTCCTGGCCCAGAAAATAATGGAGGATATATTACAATAGGACCGGATAAAAACCTGTATACAATTATCGGAAATGTTATGAATCCGTTCAATGAGACAACAGTTCAAACCTTGGCCCAAAACTTTATTGATGGATCAACACCTGATGGAAGGTCAGGAATATTGCGCATTACTCAAGACGGTATACCCGTTAAAGATAGCAATGGAAATTCAGGAATAATTGGAAAAGATTATCCTATAAATTTGTATTATGCATATGGAATACACAATGGATTCGGACTAGACTTTGATCCGGTATCAGGTCGTCTATGGGATACTGAAACTGGTCATTTTGAATATAATGATGAGATCAATTCGGTTATGCCAGGATTCAATAGCGGATTTGGGATTATTCAGGGAATGAGCAAGTTTTTTCCAAATGTTCCCTATGACTTGGTTGGTTTCAATGGAAGTGGAAAATATGCGGATCCAGAATTTACATGGATGCAAAAGGCAGTTCCCACAGGTTTGAAATTTCTTGCTTCAGATAAGCTCAGGAAGCAAGTATAAAAATGAACTATTTGTTGGAACATTCAATGCAGGAAAGATTTACCATTTTAATTTGACAGCAGATAGAACACAATTGCTATTGCCTCAAAGTCTTCAGTCGAAAATTTTGCTAACACTGAATTCTACTGGAGCTGATCAGATTGAATTTGGACAAAATTTTGGGGGTACAAGTAGTATCAGTGTCGGCCCAGACGGATATCTTTATGTTATTGGGGTTACTAATGGAAGTATATATAAGATAAGCCCCAAGCAATAATTTGATCTGAATTCAATAATATATATGACAAAAACAATAAACTTTTAGCAGAAGCAGAGACATAAAACAGTGAAGCCCAAGGACATTATGAGGATATATCATTATTATAAAATACCGATGTTTAAAAAATATGATTGCAAAGAATTTTTAGTTGTTGTATTATTGATATTTAAATTGGTAAAATAAGTGATGTATGATTAATTACAGAAATTTCCTATAGATAGCAACTTGATCTAATCTTTCATCGATCACCCAAGGAGCCTTTAGGATATAACCTATCCCATTGATGGATTATCAGTTGTTAATATTGTCTTTTTTTGTGACTCTCGTGTTGCCTCTTTTGAATGATTATAGGTAAAATCTAGATTTTGGATTTTTGGACATGACACATTAACTATTTTTAAGGTTGAACAGCAACCACCACCACCATCACAGCCATAAATTATATTATTAAAATAAATTTGCGAATACCCTGAGTTTAAACATACATTGATTAAGACACCTCACCGCTACGTGCAGCTTGGACGACTAGGTTGATAAATGATGTTATTGGTGCAGGGGCCACGGCCATAGCAAAATATAAAGTGGTTTTAAACCATTATTATAGGATTTTCTTTAATATGTTGATGCCTTACATCAATTCTAATTTCTAAATATAATAATAAAAAAATATCTTTTCTTTAATTTTTATATAATTATTGTAAAAGTCAGCAATAAAAATGTTAAATACTTTAAAATAGTAGGAAATTATATTAAAATGTTAAATAAAATTTTATTTTGTTTATCTTTACTATTCATTGCTTACTTTTATAACAAATGGAGTTATAGTGAGATCTTTTTACTAATAATGCATTTGCACAGATAATGCAACAAAATCAAATGCAGCAAGGACAATCACAAACCAACCAAACATCTTTAATTCTAAAGGAAGACCCATCTAGTTTGCAAGGCTCCTTCTTTACCATTGACAATATGACCTTCTCTCATCATATAGCTTCTGTTAATGGTATTCAACTGCACTATGTTATTGGTGGACATGGAGATCCTGTAGTATTGCTCCATGGATGGCCAGAAACATGGTATGCATGGCACAATATTATGCCAGCTTTGTCTAAAAATCATACTGTTATAGCACCTGATCTTAGAGGCTTAGGAGACTCGTCAAAACCTGCGAGTGGATATGATGGTAAAACCGTAGCTGAAGATATACATCAACTAGTTACTCAGTTAGGATATAAAACAATATCCCTAGTGGGTCATGATATAGGAACACAGGTAGCCTATTCTTACGCAGCTGCACATCCTACAGAAGTAAAGAAATTAGCAGTTATGGAACTCACTATTCCTGGTTTTGGACCTCCTGGAAAACCGCCAATATGGTGGGGATTATTCCATCAAGTACCAAATGTTCCAGAAGCCCTTGTACAAGGAAAAGAGATGACGTATCTATCATGGTTCTATCATGGTCTTGCATACAATCCATCTGCAATAACTCAGGCAGATATCAATGAATATGTTAGCCATTATTCTGCTCCAGGTGGGATGCATTCAGGATTTGAGTATTATCGGGCTTTTCCACAGGATGCAATTGACAATCAAAATTATTCAAAGATTAAGCTTTCAATGCCAGTATTGGCTATAGGGGGAGGATTTATTCCAGTTTTAGGAGGCAATATTACTATCCCTAGTGTTGTATATGGGATGAAGATACTAGCTCAAAATGTAGAGGGCATTAAAGTTCCAAATACAGGCCATTTTATTCCAGAAGAGCAGCCACAATTTCTCATAAAACAGCTTGCTAATTTCTTTGGAAAAAATAATGCTACTAATAATAATATAAAATGAATTGATCAATGGGATTAAAAGTGAAACAAAAGATCATTATCTTTACAACGGTAATTGCGGTATGTATATTAACAATTAGTTATTTAGCATATTTTTCTCAATCTAAAATTGCACCTGAATTTGAGAAAACAACTGGTGGAAGTATAATTAACATCAACATCAATAATAATAGTCAGCAGCCGCTAACTATGGCAGATTTAAAAGGAAAAGTGGTGCTTGTCAATTTTTGGACTTATAGTTGCATTAATGTTCTAAGAACACTTCCACATATTATAGAATGGAATACCAAGTATGCAGATAAGGGTCTAGTAATAGTTGGAGTTCATACACCAGAATTTGGATTTGAAAAAAATATTGACTAATGTAAAGACGTCATTACAAAAATACGGTATAAAATATCCAGTAATACAAGATAATGATTATAAAATTTGGAATGCCTATGGAAATAATTATTGGCCAAGAATGTATCTTGTTGATGATAAAGGGCTTATAAGATATGATAAAATTGGTGAAGGCGAATATAACCAAACAGAAAAGGTAATTCAATCGCTCTTAGCCGAAAGAAATAGTAACAAAGAAATAAAAATAAAAAATATTGATGATATAAATAGCAACACATACCATACGGGAATAAATCGCAATTCAATTCTACAAATAATATTAGTAATTTTCTTAAACAGCCTGTTGATTTTTCAAAAATTAAAACACCAGAATTGTATTTTGGAAATCAAGGGTCAAAATCAGCAGTAGGAAATTCAAAAGGATTTGAGCCAGGACAAATTGTAACATATTCTCTAACACCATCAATATCCAATTCATCTATCAAACCTAATACAATATATCTGGAAGGAAAATGGAAAAATAATCATGATAATGTAGAATTACAAAGTGATACGGGTCGTATTGTTTTAATCTATTCTGCAAAGTCTGTAAACTTGGTAGCAGGTGGTACAGGTCAAGGAATAGTTTATGAAGATAATTCATTATTGTCCAATTATTCCAAAGGAGTAGATACAACAAATAAAGATTCTAAATTTGTAATTGATTATCCAAGATTATATAACATAGTAAATCATCAATCACATGGTGATGAAGATTTTCATTCTTTAATAATAGATGTTAAAGGAAAAGGATTTCAAGCCTATGTATTTACATTTGGATAATTACCGTTTCATCATTGAGCAAAGAAAATATGATTTAAGTAATAGACTATGATTATCATAATTCTATCATAATCTTAGTATGATCACTTTGTAATAACATATGAGATATCAAATTAATTTGTTAACCATTATTCTGCACCGTGTGGAAATTGATAGCAAATCTGACCAATTTTTAGGATCATATTTTGCTTATGTGAGTGAGGATTCATTCACATATTTGTATAAACATTGTATATATTTTCTCCCGTATTGTTGCTAGCATAACTCCATATTGTAGGACTAAAATCAAGTTGTTGGAATAAAGACTTTTGACTGTCATCCAATACATCATAAATTAATTGACCTATTACCATATGATTTGGATTAGCAAGTGTAGTCATTTTTACTGCAATACTTATACTGTAACCCAAAATGTCATAAACGGGCTTCTTTATAGAAATTTGTTCTTTTTTGGTAATGTTATTGTCATTATCCTCTTCTACATCCATCATATTAGGGTGAATATCCCAACCACTCTGTATAATTGCATTTTCACCAATGTCTATCCCTATTCTCAGATTCATGGCGGGACAGTTGTATTGATTCAGAATTGGATTTATTCCATTAGCAGCCACCTGAAGCATGCATCTTGCACAATTTATTGCACGCATGCACGCAACCTTTGCCTGAGATTGATGATTAGAAACAACAAAAAATGCAAGGACAGCGTCTCCCACATATTTTAGAACAAATCCTCCAAATTCCTTGACTATGAGAGACATTTCCTGATTAAAGGTTTGAATCAGCTTTGTCATTCTATCTAAGGGAATAGTCATAGATAGCTTTGTAGATCCAACAAGATCGACATGCAGAATTACAAACTCCAACTTTGATCTAGCAAATTTACCCAAAACATTTTGAGTTTCAGCAACAGAAATAATAAACCCTGGTTCTCCCCCTAATGTATTCCAAACCCTACTTTGAGATTTCTCCATTATAGAATTTACATCAACCAAGGGAGATGACTTTGGTTTATTCATACTCTTCAACAGAATATGATTAATGCACAATTATAAACCATCAACGTTTTCTTGCATCGATTATTTTAACTACCCGACATTGAAAGAGGTAAAATAAAGAATTCTGGCGGTTCCTCTGGGAATCTGATCTTTGGTATTTTTTGAAGATTTATTTAAAAATGGCAGAGGTGATAAAATAGTGAATTGAAAAATGTAAAAATACCCATTTCAAACTATCAACGTCAACTTTCTTCTTCGTTGATTATGTTATTTCGCCTTTGAATCTCTTTCTAAATCTATTTTGTTTGCTTTGGATTTGTCTTTTGAGCCATTTCTTTATCAATAAAGTTAGATCGCCGTGTCCTGAATGCAAGACCTCATGCAGTTGTCTTAACTTCTGTAATCCAGTCACACTTGAAACCATATTTCTCATGATGTTTAATAACTGCATCTTTACTTGGAGCATCAAGCAGACAAAAGAACCTGTCTTCTTCTTTGTTATACAATATGTTATCATGTGTTACACCGAATTCATCTTTAGGCGAATTTTGTGCATTTCTTAATGACTCCTCATCAAAGTCTTTTAAACTGTGAACATCAAGGAATTTAGGCATTTTATTTATAATCCACTTTATTATTTTTAAATCTATTGTATAAATCAGACAGATATACTAGATAGTAATAACACGAGCCTCCATATGATTACTGTTACAAGATGAAGTATCATTACTTTTCGTATTATATAGTCATTTATATACACTGTATCTTTAACCATGTGTACAATTATGTCAATAAAAAGCAAAATCATGGATACAATTACATCTCATCCAAAACGTGCAATGTTTGGAATAGGCTTGGCAGATACATTTGCCATCAGTATGACAATAGGAATGTAATCACCAGTAAGCATTTGCAAGGATCCGCTGCCGATATTGCCAAGTTAAACAAACAAAAAAATCCATCTTATTTCATCCATTATACCCCTTATTTCATACTCTATAGTTCTGGGATCGTTTTTTATAATTTCATAAAGTGTTAAAGAATGATTCTCGGATCTTGATAGATAATATTTATCTAAAAAGTGAGCATATAGTTTTTTAGTTTTAGGTGTTTTTAAACAAAGTATAAAGTTTCGATATGTTGGATTATCATGATAATCGTATTCTTTTTCTATTGCGCTTGAGGAGGTTGCCATTGCTATATCTACTTATATAAAGATATTTTTCAAATAATTAAACACATTAGATCTTTGATTTAAATCATGTTAAATAAAGCATACTGATGTCAAAATCAACAAAACCTTCTAAAGAAGATCAAAAAAACCTAGAAGAAAAACTTGGTGAGGTATTAGGCCTTGAGAGAGCAGCTCAAAAAGCAGTAACAGAATTAAATTCTATGAAATTGTTAGAGTCAAGTTCAAAAAAAGAGGTAATAGGTATGAAAGATGAAGCAAATTCCCATGAAGAGCAGATAATAAAATTGATTTCTGATATCTCAAAGGAAAATGAAGAAGTGAAAATAGACCAAGATAGTATCGAAGAAACTGCAAAAGAAACAGAAAAGAAAGCTGTTAAAATGATGAAAACATATTTAGGAGAAGATCCAGACTCATCAGAGGCGATAGAATTCTTAGCTATAGCTGAAGGTGCAGAAGTGATCCATTACGAAGTTTTAAATGCTATAAGCAAAAACTTTAAAATTAAAGAATTATCAAATACAGTTAGTTCCATTTTAAAAGAAGAACAAAAACATCTACAGCTTTGTATAGATTTAGCAAAAGAAAGTGTTTCGTAATATAAAAGATCAAAAATAAAATATAAAAAATATGTTTAAGAATAGGTAAATTCCTATTCCAATATTTTAAACTAAGGTAATAATATAATAATCACATTTAATTTAATTTAATTCATATATCAAAGAAGTTGTATTTCATTATAACATATAATCAAACTTGGTAGTTTAGATAACATGTATAGAGAAAGAAAAACTCTCAATAACCTATATAATTTGCATGATGAAATCCCATCACAAATATTAATATGATTTTATATATTAAATTATTATATACAGCGTATAAATATATTAAAAAACTAATAGATTGTATATACTTTCAATACTTATATAATAACATAAATTACTAATTCCATGAAAATTTTAAAAACATTTAAAGTTAATGAATATTATGAGGATATGAAAAAACCACAATATGTAAAAATGCCTAAAGGGACACAAATAATTGGATATAGAGACTCTATAGGGGAATCCTTAATTTTTTGTTTGATAGAAGATTCTGAAAAAAGAGACGAAATTCGAATTTTAAAATGGATATCTATTGATGAATTGGTGGATCCTAAATATACATACATTGGTATAAAATCTCGGCAAAATGTTTGTCTATTTGATACAAATGAAATCCAACCTCACATTTAATAAAAAGCAAATTAAAAAAACAATTTAAAAGATTTAGAATTTATTAACTCAATAAAATATCATAATAATACCTTTAATGATTATAAATACTGGCAGACGAAATACAGAAGTGAATAAGGATACATCTTTTATTGTAGATTATCATGAAAAAACCAAACATTCAGAAATGAGCGTCATGAATTCACCACATTATTTGGATTGGGATAACCGTCCAAATCCTTTTAAAACATATATTGAATTACCAACAATACCTCTTCCAATTGATTTTTCCATGCCGTCTATGGATGCAATTATGGCAATTAGCAAATTATACTCCCAATATAAACAATTTAATGCACATGATAAAACCATTATAACCGACATATCTAAAACTAAAGATTTTGTTAAGACCAAAAGCATTATCAAACCTTTGACTTTTAAAGATTTAGCCACCATTCTATTCTTTTCGGCTGGAATTACCAGAGAAATTAAATATTATAATAATACTTTTTATATGCGAGCTGCATCAGCTACAGGAGCACTTTATCCAATTGAAATTTATATAGTTTGTAAAAATCTCTATCCTGATCTACAAGCAGGAATTTATCATTTTAATCCTGCCCAATTTAGCCTTACAAATATTCGTAAAGGAGATTATAGAAATGTATTAGCATCAATAGCAGCAGATAATCAATATATATTAAATTCATCTCTCACAATAATATTCACATCTCTTGCATGGAGAAATGCATGGAAATATCAAGATCGTTCATACAGACATTGGTATTGGGATGCGGGAGTAATAGCAGCAAATCTTATTGCAACAACCTCATCAATGGATATTAATACACGATTAATTATGGGATTTATAGACGATCAACTCAATTCTCTTTTAGCATTAGAAAAAGAAAAGGAGGTATCAATAGCAATGGCAGCTATAGATTTTGAATCTATTCATAACTTAAATCATGAAATTAAGAATGCAGAAATAGAAAAGGATTCAAATATATCCTCTCCAAAAATTATTCCCATATCAAAACAAGAAATACAATTTCCGCTTATTTGGAAAACTCATGAAAGTTCAAAACTTTTCAGTAGAAACGAGACAAAAGAATGGACAAATTCAGGGCGATCTCCAAAGCACAGCTTTCATTCTTCTGAAGCCCCAAAGCAATACAGAGACCAAATATTAAAAATACAAGATTTGCCAAATGAATACCAAATCTCAAATATTCCAAGCATAGGTGAAACAATATTAAGACGAGGATCAACACGGAAATTTACTAGATCCTCAATACCGCTTCTAACTCTTTCAAGTATTATCTACAATTCAACAAGAGGTATATCAATAGATTTTAAGGAAGATACAGAAACACTGATTGATATTTATTTAATTGCCAATGATGTTGAAGGTCTAGATGTAGGAGGATATTTCTACAATCGAAATCATAATTCACTAGAGTTAATAAAAGACAAAATACCAAAAGATATATCAGGACATTTATGTTTGGATCAGGCCTTATTTAGCGATGCAAGTGTAGTTTTGTTCTTGATGGCCAATTTAAATAAAATCATTAAAACTTTAGGTAATAGAGGATATAGAGCTTCTCAATTTGAAGCAGGTATTATGGCTGGAAAAATATATCTATCAGCTTATGCTCATGGAATAGGTGCATCAGGATCTACATTTTATGATGATTTAGTAACAAATTTCTTTTTGCCTCATTCGAAGGAAAAAAGTACAATGATAGCAGTAGGTATAGGAAATCCATCGTATAAATCACGATCAGGAAAAATACTACCAGTTAGATTTAAAAAAGAACAGTTAATGAGATAGTGTGCATGTCATATAATAATTAATTGATAAAATTTCTCTTTTATTATACTTTTTTTCCAAGATTAAAAATATCTAATTTACAAAAATATATCTTTTAATTTAATAAACATATTGCTATTGTATTGTAATAGATATATTAAATTGAGTAAACATTTTGATATTAAAACCCTTGTTACCCTTGATTCAACAATAATTGGAGGATTTCTAATCTTACTTACAATATCTTCTTTTTCTCCTTCTGAATTTCCTAATCGTTCTGTTTTTGTATCTATTGCGGTTATAATAGTAATTTTTTTTTCTATCGCATGTTTTTTTAGTTTAAATAATAAAATAGAAAATGCTATAAAATTTAGTAAAATAGGATTTGTATCAGTTATTGCATTCATGATATTTTTAGGAACAGTAAATGTGATAAATATCATTGATCCCACTATATGGTCCAAAGAGCCCGTTACATCCAAAATTGCTAAAAATAATAGCACTATGCCCCGCAGCAATAATGATGAAAACACAAATAGTAAAACATTCCATAATTCATAAACAAAAACAGGTTGTATGTTGATTTCAACTATAAATTTAAATATTTTCAATGTTAGAAAAATTTATGGCAAGACTTGTAAAAAAAGAAGATAGAGGTCCTCTTCAAGTAAAAATAGACAATGTTAGTAAATGGATATGTATGTGCGGATTAAGCAAAAATCAACCATTCTGTGATGGTAATCATAAAAAAACAGCAGATGAAGAAGAAGGGAAAATTTACCAATACAATTCAGATGGTACGAGAACAGAATTACAATAAACAATATTAATAAAAAATATCTTGCTATTAACATGATTTATTTTTTTCAAATTATAAGAAAGATATTGTGATAATTTTACATCAAAAACCACAAGTTAGCTAAAATAAGTACTACCATTTTCTCCAGGATATCTTTAGTGATGATTAATAATTTCTGCAATTTAACATTAACTTAAATTGCAAATAATCAAACTATTTAATAGTTGATCTATTTACCCTTTTCTAAATTGGACATTGTTTGATTTTGTTTTGCCATTGTTACTTCTGTAATCCATTCACATTCTATATTGACTTTATCATGATGTTTAATCACAGCTTCTGTATCAGGAGCATCTAAAAGACAAAAACATACACCAGCTTCTTTGTTGTAGAAAAGATTTACATGAGTTACACCATATTCATCCACAGGAGCACCAACTAACTCACGGAGATTCTCTTCTTTAAATGGAACTTTATGAACATCAAGAAAAACTGGCATAACATTTTAAATATATAATTTTAAAATATAAAAACTTTCTGAAATTTTGATATTTGATGTATTTTGTTAACAGTCAAGAACAATAATGCTTTATATTCCATAAATATAATATTCTAATGCAATCTATTGACTTCTGCGATAAATGGCAATGTTGAGGATATAAAAATAGCATATACTTATGTAGATGCCTTAAATATCATTTCAGCAACAATTTCCACTACTGAAAAATCATTAGATTGTATTTTTGATCATAGATGGCTGATTGCTCAAATAGATGATACAAAGTTACTGAATTCAATTATCAAATTGAGATTAAAAGGAATAGCATCAAGATTTATAACAAGAATTACAAAAGATAACATGTCATATTGTAAAAAAATAATGAAATACTCAGAATTAAAACATGCAGAAAAAGTTTCAGGATATTTGGGTATAAGCGATAGTAATATTTTTTTTAATTATCTATTACCTGAAAAGCTCAAGGAAAATAGTGGAAAAAATATAAAAGATAATTCTCAGAGTGAAATACATCTTATAAATATAGATAATCAATATTTTATACAAGGTCAACAATACCTATTTGAAAATTTGTGGAAACACTCAACTTTAGCTAGAGAGAAAATCACAGAGATAGAACGAAAAGTTGTAGAAAATATTATTTCTAATAAAACCAGCGAAGACAAAGAGGAAATAATACAAACGCTTTATAAGATTATAGAATCTGCCATAGATCAAATATTAATCTTATTTCCAAATACAAGTTCTTTTTGGAATTTATATAATGAAGGTATAATGTCAACAATTAAAAAAGCTATAAATCGAGATGTAACAGTTAAAATTTTAATTCACGTCAATGATAATGATGAAATAAACAAAGAAACTATCCGACAAAAATTAAAGTATGAAAAAAAAGAAATTGAAATTAACACAAATTTTTTTTCAAAGCAACTTCTACAGGAATATGCTCTATTTGTAGCAGATGAAGCGATGTCTGCAACGATAGAAACAAAATTTAGCGAGAAGGAGAAGATGGCGTCACCATCTTTAAAGACAATAAGGTCAGCTACTTTCTCAAAAAATGTATCTCATATATCCTCTCTAGTATCGATGTTTGATATATTATGGATACAATCTGACTATGAAAAACAAAATAAATTAAAACAAACTTATTTTCATATGTTTAAAGGATTTAGGCTCAAAAATGAAACCTATGAACGTAAATGGACATTTGAGCAACAACAAGAAGATAATAAAAAGAATATCACTTAATAAACATCATCAAATTTGAAGATATATTTGATATAAAATATAAATATATAAAGGAAATAAAAAAATGCTTTTAAATATAATAATTTAGATAAATGATAATCCTTTTTCCATATTACTAAAGAAATTTTAATGGTCTATTTGAATTTCCAATTTTATCATTATATAAAGAATATACTTTAATTATTTGATTATGCTTAATTTTATAATCACCAATATAATGAATAAGGTCTCTATATTTATCGTCGATAATTAACAATGTTTGTGTTAATTCGCCTTCTAATAAGATATGACCATCGTCACCTAAATCCATTACTCGTCTAGCAAGAATTATTCCAGGTCCCCATAAATTTTGATTATCGTTCAAATCATTTACTAAAAATACATGTCCGGATCCAATACCAATACGTACTTTAACTGTCGATTCACTGTCAACGCCAGAATTATAGGTTTTTAACATATTTTGTAATTCCACACTCAATTCTAATGGAAGCTTGGGATCGGATGTAAAACCAATGGCCATTCCATCGCCTGTCGGTAATATTTTTTTATCTCTATCCTTTTTATATGCACCACAGGAAGAAATCAAATTATTTAGAATGTGAATTTTTTCAATTTGTCTTTTAACTGATAATGCGGGATCTGATAATCCCACAATATCAATGAAAAAAAATGTTGCATGAAGAATTCCAGAGGAGCCAATCTCCGATATTTGAGAATTACCATAAAAGCTAATTAATTTCATATAAACATTCAGATGCTCTTTATGAAATGCCAGGTCTGAATAAAATACAGGTGTTTCCTTGATTGGCTCCTTGCAAATATTACAAATTAATTGTATTTCACGGTTAAAAAAAATAATATTACATTCCTCATCCATATCAAATTTGATCCAATGCGAATTTGGATTGCTACCAATCAAGGAATTTATTTTGATATGTCTTAAAAGGGAATCTTGGGTAATCTGAGTCAATTTAGTTTCCAATATACAATCAAATAAATGTGAGATTTTATGATATAGAATATCTGAACCCAAATCAGAACTATCAATTGTAAAAATTGCAATTGTCTCTTTTTCCTTCAAAAGAAAACTCAAGTCTGTAACAAATTTTATTATATCCCGGAGTAAAAAATTCGTCAATAAATTTGTCAATGAATTTATTATAAAGCAAATTGATTGATTAGTATGAGAATCGATTAATTCTTGAATTTTCAAAAACGTATTATGCAGTTTTATTTCTGTCGAAGTATCAGATGTAGCAATTTGGTGGATCAGATATGGATTAACTAACTTTGAATTTTTTTCAAAATACTTGGTTTTAGATGAAAATAAATGAGTATATTGTTTTTCTGTAAAACTTGAGCTAACATAAATACAAAAATTATTATCTTTTATTGCATTTATAAACAAATTATTACAATAAGAAGATTTTCCAGAAAATTTTGGTCCTCTCAGTAAAAAAATTCCTGAATTTGGTAATTTTAAGCCATTAAATATATATTCATTACCTGGAAAATACTTCAATCCCATATAACATATAATAAATATATCTTTTATCTTTATTGGAAAGGTACCAGTTTAATTTATTTTGTTTATAAGTTCATTCATTTTATCCACAAATGGATGATTGGGATATTTTAAAACCGTAATGAATTCTTGTCTTTCAAATTGTATATCACAATAACAAGGAATAGTTGAAACAATATCCATTTTAAGGTAATTCTCCAACTCCATCATAGTTTCTGATTGTTCTAGCATAGTAAACTCAAAGCGACCAGGTTTAGAAACCAATTCTTTATTTGTTTGAGAAGGTTTGCAATATCCCGCTATCCTATTTAATAATAAATAAGATTTTGCACCAAAATTGATAAAGGATTTATATACATCAATTGCCATCTGCTTGGTTCCTTCAATATCAATATGATCCATTTTCAATGATAATATAATAATATCAGCAATAGCCAATGCATTAATTGACCAAGGCCTTATTCCAGGGCTAGTATCTAAAATAATATAATCATAACTAATATCAGAGTTGGTTTTTTCTTTAAGATATAACATCTTTTTTAACATTTGAGATTTTGATGAATCCCTATTTTGAAAATCCAAACTTGTAATTTCTTCTTTTTTTGGATTTGAAAATACGATATTAAATTTGCCTTTTTTTTTATAAGATGGTGATGTAGACGAATAAAAGTCTTGTATAACATTAGTAAAGTCATAAATAACATCAGAAAATTCCAAATCATCAAGCAAATAATTGTTCATCCATTTTTCAGGTTTAGAATTAAAATAAACATGTAAACTGGGTGCGTATACATCCATATCAATAAGTAAAACATTAAATCCTTTAGATACTAAGAGTGTCGACAGATTGGCAGCAATGGTAGTCTTTCCAGTACCACCCTTGTAAGAATGAAAAGCTATTGTTTTAACCAATGTTAAAAGACGTTTTTTAATCTATAAAAATATATCTTAAAAGTTACAAAAGATTATAATCAATGATTTAATTAATCAAATTTTAATGTTTTTAAAATAAATCCAAAGGTGCGGTATTGAAATAAAAAAAATAGAAATAGAAATTTATTGTTTATTTTTCAGTATTATAACGATCATATGTATACCTCCTTTTAATTCCAAAGGGCTTAAATGATCTACCATTACCGTGATAGAATTTTGAGAAGAATTCGACGTAAATCAACCTCGCTCCTTGTATTCCAGGCTCAAAGACTCCTAATACAATATTAAAGATATGACCGACAAAAAATATAGTGACACCCAGAATAATGTATAGTATGTTATGATGCAAAGTTTTAATGAAAATAAAGTCAATAACATCAGCAAGTATAACCGAGGCAAGCAATATTCCAACAATTCTAGTATATGAAAGTACATGACTAATAATTGAAGGCAACTCCATTATGGCTCTTACACCCTCACCATAAAACATCAAACCGATTCCACCAAAGATTAACGCAAAATAACCAATTCCTGCCGTTTCTTGCAAAGGGTTTATATTTTGATGGTGTAAAAGTGCTAGACCCATTAGAACAATACCCCAGCCAAACAATAGCCAGCCTATCTTACTAATTACATGTTTTTTCTGACCTTCTCTAATACTGTTAATTATTCCTAGCACAAGTCCAAAAGAAACCATGCCTATTCCAACATAACCACTAAATAGCAAAAGTTTACGAAGACCAAACGTACCAATAGGATCAAGTAATGCACCATCAGTAGGCAAATGTAACCCAAAATTATTTAGGAAAGAGAACAGATAGCCATTTAAATGGAATCCAAAATACAGGTTAAAGCAAAATCCCAAGATGATAGCAATAATACAACCCGGAGTCATGGCTTTAGCCAGTTTTACCATTTGCGTGGGCTGTAATATTGTTTGGGCAAATTTCCGCAAAAATTTTGGCATAATAGTTAAATTACGTTTTTTACCCTCTACTCGCCTTATTACCCATCTAGAAACTAAAAGTATTACCAATCCATATCCAACATCACCAAGCATTAAACCATAGAAAATAGGAAAAATAAAAGCAAAGATCATGGTTGGATCAAATTCGTTACCAGATGGCAAAGAATAAAATCTCACAAAAGATTCGAAATTTTTCAATCTTTTTGGATTATCCAAAAGTGTAGGCGGGTTTTCTTTAGTTTCCAGTTCATAAATTCTCAGTAGTACCTTCACTATATTTTTGAAAAGATGTCTTTATAGATCCCATCTTAGATTTTGGAATCCAGCCTTCCATTGCAAATGTATCTTTTGTACTTCCAAGGCCTTTAATTACTTCAAGTTTTTTGTTCTCTATGTCAAGCTCCTCTTCTGCACCTTTTAAATAAGAATAATGTAACTTTGAAATCTCAGCCAGTTTATTATTGATTTTGTCTAACTGTGAAGAAATATCATGGTGAATGTTTTTCTGATTTTGAATTGCAACATCTGGTTTTCCCTTGAGATTTGGGACTGCCTCCAAATGAACATTATATAAATTGACAATTGATGCCAATGCATTGGACGGAAAATTGTGCATAATTACGAGGACAAAATGTGTTACTTTCTTGCCTCCATTAGCATACAAAATAACATCTTCATCATTCAATTCCAATTTTTTCTTAAATTCAGGGAACTTTTCGGAATCTATACGGCCAAAGAAAGAGCGTCCTGAACTAAGATGCAAAGTATTTAAATCCCCCGGAAAGAATAAATATTGTTCAAGAAGTTTTATATTGTTTTCAGTTTCTTTCATTTCTGTTAAAAGATTATCCTTTTGTCTTTCTAGGGAAGCAATTGTATTATCGATATTTAATGACTTTATTTTTTGTATAACTTCATTGATTGATGTGAATTGAGATTTTCCTTCTACTGGAGTTGAGGGTAATGAATTAATTAATCCCCTAATTCGAAGCAGCTGATCTGAAACTTGCCTATGTAAATCACTTTCATGTTCAGTCATCAGAAATGATTCTGTATCTTTAGATAATGGCTCTAATTGGATCACATTCATTTCATAGAGAATCGAAATAACCTGTTCTCGGTATTTTTTCAGACCTAATACCGCTATTTTAACCATTGGGACTGGTTTTAATATTGTACTCATTTTAATACACCATCCTTATTTATTCATCCTTTTACATCCCGGAAAATATTATATCCATTATTTCCTTTGTCATCTGTCTATCAAGTTGGAGTGATACGGATTTGGATTTATTTTTTGCCTCAGAGATAATCTTATCAGATTCAGTAAAAGATTTATTTTTAGATTCTCCGATACTTTTTTCTACCATTTCTTTTCCTTCTTGTTTTGCAATATCAATTGTATTTTTAAGATCATCCTGCAAATTCTTAATTTCTTGTTCAACTTGTTTTCTATATGCTTCAATTTCTGCTTGTACTTTTTCCTCAGTTTCTTTAATTTGTCTCAGTGAATCAATATATTCTTCTTGAGATGAAGTAGAATTCGCCATGATTATATCCCCATTAAAGTCTTTCCAATAAACAATACCAGAATGACTGTTCCAATAATATTAACAATTTTAAAAGATCTTGTGATAAGATAGAATTTTCTTTGAGAACCATTTACAAAAATACCTTTATTACTCCATTTATCATTATTATTACCTATCATATAATATCTGGCTCCACATCTAAAGAAATAACTTGTTCTTGTCTTTCTCTTTCACCCATCTTCCGCTTTACAGTCTTTAACATTATGAATGTATCACGTTCCATTTCAGAAAGTCTAAAAGTAATGAATTTTACCGCAGACATTAATTTTGGGATAAAAACATTTTCTATAGCATTGGATTTACGCTTTGTCTTCTCGATTTCATAGAGAAGCTTTCTTAATGCCGTCTCCTTCTCTGCCACATCCAACACAATTTTATGAACTCTCTGAAAGGATCTTAATGCCTCATTGATAGATGTAGGAAGCTCCAATAGATACTCTTCAAGAACTTCTCTTTGTCCACCAATAAGCTTTGGAATATGAACTCCCATGATGCTTTTGGACATTACCTGCAAATTTTCCAATTCAGGTATCTTCATTGACTCATTTTCAAGCCTCATCGAGCCAGCCAGCATTTCAGCCATTCTAATTGCTTCATACCCCTTAATCAATTCAGACTGTAAATTACTTCGTAGTGCCGCAGCAGTCTTGTTGGTATTAAAAAATTCAAGAATTAAGGCTTGACGTTTCAGTTTCAAAAGTTTTAAACCTTTTTGTGCAATCACAATCCTGCGTTTTGTTCGTATATACTCAAGACGAGTTGGTCTTATATTTGAAGATAAAGACATTTCCTTAATTTTACACCTCGTCTCCTTCCCCAGATTTACCAATTCTATATTTACTAATAAACTCAGGCTTGATACGTTTTAGTTCTGATTCAGGAATTTCGCTTAACAGTTCCCATCCAATATTCAGGGTTTGTTCAATTGATCTATTTTCATCTACACCTTGATTAACAAATTTTCGTTCAAAATTATTAGCGATTTTTAGATATTTTCTATCTATATCACTTAATGCTTCTTCACCAACAATTGCTGACAATGACCTTGCATCTTTACCCTGAGCATAAGTTGCATATAACTGATCAGCAAGACTTCTATGATCTTCCCTTGTTTGACCTTTACCTATACCTTGGTTCATCAAACGAGAAAGACTGGTCAAAACATCAACAGGTGGGTGAATATTTAGTCTATGTAATTCTCTACTCATAACTATTTGGCCTTCTGTAATATAGCCAGTAAGATCTGGAATTGGGTGAGTAATATCATCTGCAGGCATTGCAAGTATTGGAATTTGTGTTACGGAACCCTTCCTACCTTTTATTTTTCCTGCTCGTTCATAAAGTGATGCCAGATCTGTATACATATAACCAGGATATCCACGCCTTCCAGGCACTTCTTCCCTGGCTGCTGCAATCTCCCTTAAAGCTTCACAATAATTCGTCATATCAGTCATTATCACCAATACATGCATTTCGCGTTCATAAGCAAGAAATTCAGCTGTTGTTAAAGCAAGTCTTGGAGTAAGTATACGTTCCATTGAAGGATCGGAAGATAAATTTAAAAATAGAACACTTCTGTCAAGTGCGCCGCTCTCTTCAAACTGTTTTACAAAAAAATTCGACTCTTCACTTGTAATTCCAATTGCTGCAAATACTACAGAAAAGTTTTCAGATGTTCCCAAAACTCGTGCTTGCCTTGCGATCTGAGATGCAAGTAAATTATGAGGTAAACCAGAGCCAGAAAATATAGGTAGTTTTTGGCCTCTTACAAGTGTATTCATGCCATCAATATTAGACATTCCGGTCTGAATAAATTCAGATGGTTCTTCTCTAGAATATGGATTAATTCCAGATCCAACTAAATCAAATTTTTGTTTTGATACAATTGTTGGTCCATTATCTCGAGGTTGCCCCAATCCATTAAAGGTTCTACCAAGCATTTCATCGGATACTGATAATGTAGCGGTCTCACCCAAGAATTTTGTTAAAGTTCCGCTTGTTCCAAGTCCTATTGTGGAACCAAAGACTTGTACTACAGCTAGGCCCTCTCCAGTATCAAGTACTTGTCCTTGACGTAGTTCGCCATTGGCAAGTTTTATCTCAACCATCTCTCCATATGCAGCGTCTCTTACACCCTCAACAAATATTAAAGGACCAGCTATTTTAGCAAGTGTTTTATATGATACCTTAGACATTTTAACCGTTTACCTCCACTAACAACTTATCAAACTGTTTAGTCATATTTGTTTTGATTTCATTAATCAGTTGTTGAACCTCTTCCTCCTTTGTCCATTTTATCTTTGATATTAATTTCCTTGCTTCTATGCCACCTATCTTTGAAGATAGAACACCTTTTTTTATTGCATCAGATTCCATTCTACCGAATTCTAGTATTGTGGACAGCATTAGATGTTGCTTTTTTATAGAAGTATATGTATCGACTTCATCATAAGCACTCTGCTGTAAATAGTCCTCTCTAATTGATCGAGCAGTATCCAAAATACCCTTTTCTGGTTCGGGTAAAGCATCATATCCTATCAATTGGACAATTTCCTGTAATTCCGACTCTCTTTGCAGTATTTCTAGTGCCTCTTGTCTTAGAGGTATCCAATCAGTAGATACATTATTTTTGTACCAATCAAACATATCATCCGCATATAAAGAATAACTTGTTAACCAATTAATAGACGGGAAATGCCTTCTTGAAGCTAAATTGGCATCGAGTGCCCAGAATACTCTAGTGACTCTTAATGTATTTTGTGAAACAGGCTCAGAAAAATCTCCTCCAGGGGGCGAAACTGCACCCACTAAAGTCAATGAACCAATGCGTTCTTCAGGAGATACAACAACGGCCTTCCCACCTCTTTCATAGAATTCTGCTAATCGTCTTCCAAGGTATGCAGGATATCCTTCTTCTCCAGGCATTTCTTCCAACCTACCTGAAATTTCCCTGAGTGCTTCAGCCCATCTTGAGGTGCTGTCAGCCATCAATGCCACATCATATCCCATATCTCGATAATATTCGCCCATAGTAATACCGGTATAGATACTTGCCTCACGTGCCGCTACTGGCATATTGGAAGTATTGGCAACAAGTATTGTTCGTTCCATCAACGGTCTTTTCGATTTAGGATCTTCTAATTCTGGAAAAGTTGTGAGAATTTCGGTCATTTCATTTCCTCTTTCACCGCATCCGATGTAGACTATGACTTTACTATCGGCCCATTTTGCAAGTTGTTGCTGAGTTACTGTCTTTCCACTTCCAAAAGGTCCGGGAATAGCTGCTGTACCTCCTTTTGCAACAGGGAAAAAGGTATCGAGAACGCGCTGTCCAGTAAGCAAAGGAGATTCGGGTGGAAGCTTTTGTAAAACTGGTCGCGGAACTCTTACCATCCACCAGTTAGATAAACCAACATCAATCATGTTGCTATTTGTTTTAATTTTAGCAACATTTTCATTTACGGTATATTTTCCCTCTCTGATATCAGATAATTGACCATTAATACCATAGGGGACCATTATTTTGTGCTTTATCAATGGAGTTTCCTGAACCTCACCGATTATTTCACCTTGAGTAACACTTTCTCCATTTTTCTTTGTAGGAATGAATTCCCACTTTTTCTGTTCGTCCAAAGCAGGGATAAAAATTCCTCTGCTGATAAAATCTCCACTTTTTTCCCTTAATATGTTGAGTGGGCGTTGTATTCCATCATAAATTGATGTTAGTAATCCAGGTCCAAGCTGAATTGAGAGAGGTCTCTTTGTATTGATAACTTTTTCGCCGGGTCTTAGACCTGTTGTATCTTCATAGACCTGTATAGTAGCCTTGTTACCTTCAAGGCGAATAATTTCTCCAAGTAAACCTAATTCTCCAATCCTAACTACATCAAACATTTGTGCATTTTCAATACCTGTTGCTACAACAACAGATCCTGAAATACGCGATATAATGGCATTTGACATGCTATTTTTCAATCCATTCATCAACCCCTATTAAACATTTATTCCAAGAACACGTCTGGCTAATGAAGATATGGATTCCTCATGAATATCACCTTTTAAAGAAGGCATAAATAAAACCAATGGATGTATGGATGCTTCAACTTTTAACCTGAATAATTGGGGAAGAGAGTCACGAACAAATTGGCTTGCAATTATCATCGCAAACTTATGAGAAGAAAATAATTTTTCCATTGTTCTAAAAGACTCGTCACTCCCTTCATTAACCAGAAATGTTTCATTAATTCCCAGAAGTCGATAGCCAATAACAAGTTCCCGTTCTCCTATTACAGCAATTGAGCCATTTGATTCGGATTTTTGCTTAGATGACATTTTTATGTTCACTCAAAAAGCAGCATGGATTTTATGCGTTCCATAGATATACCATAACGCTTCCCATAAGCAATCCTCTTTATGTTATCCCATTCATATTCTGCAATAATAATAAAGTGAAAGATATATCCAATTGAAAGTGAAATATTCTTTAATCTTTGTACATATTTTGTACTTGTGAACTGATCCATAGCCACTTCAAAATCTATAAGACTATGAGTTTTTCTATATGTTTCTAATAAATCACCCATAATGAGTCGTTCTTCTATTCTGTTTACAAATTCTTCAATATTTTTTGATCCGAACATTTCAAGTAATTCATTTAAAGCAATATGTCCACCTTCTATTAGATGTTTGTTAACCAATTCTCGATCCAAGTTAGAATCTTTGCCTTTTAATAAACTTAAAATATTCTTTTTATCAATCTGCATTCTGATTACATCCCGTATAATTCCTTCATCACCTTGAAAAAACTTTAGCGATTCTATTAAAGTAGTATAATAATAAGCCATAAGATCCACCATAAGATGACTAAGATCTCCGGTTTTTTGGAAAGTATCAAAATGTTTCATGATAATAGTACCGTAATTATACTTTACAAGATAGTTAACCACGCCTTCTAGGCTAGGTTGAGATAAAATAATTTTCATTTCGTCATGCGAAATATTTCCTGCAGATATTCCTGCAGGAAAATTTCTACTGGAGACCAAAAAAGGCTCTGTCTCTGTGATTGTACGCCCAATAATTTTTGAAGAGAGAATTAACTCAATGTTATGGATATCCCATTTTAATAGATAGGCTCTAATTGCGAGCTTTCCACTAAATGGTACGGTTTCTAAAACGATTTTATTAATTTCAACAATATGTCTGTTCAGAGCAACTTCCAAGAGCTCAGGAGGAGAATAAAGAGATGAAGCTCTTTCAATCTCTGGCCCATACCAAGTTGATTCTAGCATTCTAGTCATTTCAGCAACATCATCAGCTTTAACCAAGTTTTCAATAGTATCTTTAGATAGAAAATTTGCAGAAAGAGATTGTAATCTACCAAAGGAAGACGAATATGAAGACGAGGTCAGTTTTACTTTACCATCCTTTCTAGGAGAAAACTTTTTATATCATCTTCTCTAGTTCGCAGTAATTCTTCAAATGTCAAATCTAGTTGCCGTGTACCTTCCTTATTTTCAGATAAAATGCCTCCCAAGGTATTGATTGGAGAGCCGCTAATAGGAATATTCAATTCCTTAATAAGTGAATTGTCATCAGAACGACAATGTATTATAATATCAGAGCCCAAAGTATTTTTTGCATAAGTAATCATTTTTTTTAACAGATTCTTATACTCAGGGTTTTGTACATAGTTTTTCATTTCCTTTTTTATTATATCAAAGGTATAATCCATATTTGTATTAATTGCTTCAAAGAGAATTTTTTTGGCAGTTAACTTTGCTGCTTCAACTATTCTAGCAGATTCTTTTTGGGATTTTACTTTTGCCTCTTGTATATATAGTTCTTGTAACTCTTTGATTGTATTTTCCTTTTTATGCTTAATCTCAGTTTTTTTTTCAACTAGTGTACTTTCTAATAGGCTTATTTCCCGCTCTTTTCTATTTTCGATCTCTTGGATAAAAATATCGAGGCGTGCCATCGTCTATTCGCCAATTATAATATACCCAACAATAGGATAATTCCAAGTACAAAGCCAATGATCCAAAGTGTTTCAGGGATGACAAAGAAGAACAGAACCTGTCCGAACTTTTCGGGTTTCTCTGCAATAATTCCCATACCTGCAGCACCGATTCCCTGCTGGGCATTTCCAGTACCAATAAGACCACCTGCAATTGCGATCGCGGCAGCTATTGCCAACAATGGTTTTGTTAGTCCACTAGTACTTGATGCACCAGTAGTTTGTGCAAATGCCTGGGTAAAAAACAATGCAAAAACAGCCAATGCAAATCCAGCAATCATTGTAATAACAAACAATTTTGAATGATGATAATGTATCATTTAGACAAAGTTTATAATTATGTCATATAATAAGAGTTTTTCTTAAAAAACTTTTTTTCATTTATTTTTATTTGACAAACATAGTGTTAAAATATGTTTTCTGTTTACAATAAAATTTAATATCTACTAAAATGCGAAATGTTGTTTTTTTTATTTATAAGAACATTGTCCCTCGGGAACTTTACAAATCACAATCGATTTCAAAAAGGAACGTTTTTTTAAAATTTAATGAAAATGATTTAAATCATTTAGTTAATCTAAAATCGATTTTCTTATAGGAGTGTAACAAAAGATTACAAAAAATAACAATGGTAATATAAGATCAAAGTTATTCTTAATTTCAATTTTAATTTTAGAAAGAAAGGGAGATCACAGATCTATTATAATGAAATATCCATTGACTCATAGCATAGAATGACACAATTATATCTATAAAATAAATGCTATATTAATATAAATTGTTTTTCGCCATGATAAGTCTAAAATGGAATATTTAAATCATTTATGAATTATCAAATTATAATTTAAATCAAATAAATAAAAGAAGATATTAAGAATATCATAGTTCAAAAAAATCAAAAAGATAGTGTTACTAATATAAATAGGATCGTCAAAAAGTCAAGAGAAAAAGAACATAATGAATTTAATGAGAATCATCAGGCAGGTAAATTAAAAAGCTAGATAACTTATCGGCAACAAATGATAAATGTAACATATAAAAAAAATAATACAAAGTAAAAGTTTTGCTAGGCTAAACCCTTCTATTTAAGAGGAGGTAAAAACGCAGAAAGAATAAAAACAGAATTCTCATTATTCATATTCCTAGTTAATAGTATCCCAAATCCATGATAAATCGTTTTAAAAAGGAATGCAAATACCAATTCATAGATGGAAATAATAAAAAATAATATATTTTTACGATAATAAAATATGGTTTAAGTTTTTTGATTTTCTATAGGTACAGGTTCAGGATTATTGGGATCAGGCTGAGGTACCGGATCTCCAGGGTTTGGTTGTGGTGGCGGATTCGGATCACTCATTCAATTAACACCATTATTGATGTACCAGCATTATTTCTGTCTTTCTATTGTATTTTGTAATATTAATATAAAATATTCAAACGTATAATTTTTAGTATACTAAAAGGTAAAATGATAGAAATGTACGATTTTGATTCCATTTAAATATTCTCAAATTATTTTAAAACCTATGAAAGATAATGATGAGATTCTTGAATTTTTAATAAGAAAAGTTGAGGAAACAGGAATTGGCGCTGGAATTACATTATGTATGAATGGTTCAATCATAACTGGAAATTTAATTAAATCTAAAATATACTATGATAAAATGATAGAAATGTACGATTTTGATAATAGTCAATTAACTGCAAAGAGTCAGGAAGAAATAGATAAATGGAATAATTATCATACAGAATATGTTTTTTTTATAGATGAATTAAAAAAACTAGACAATCAACAAGATTTAAAATATATCCATTTAGAAAACGTAACTTTTAGAAATGTCAATTCAAATATTTTAACCCAAGCAATAGTTTGGAGAGGAAAACTGTCCTCTATAGATGGATTCTCGATTGGAATATCAGCAAATTCTATTTTATAATTATTTTTCCTTTTAGTTGTGGAGAGAAAATTAATTTATTTGTAAAGTGTATACTGACTAATTGTATTATTTATAAAATGGAGGAATATATAATGTAATAAAAATATCATTTTGAGTATGTGAAGGATTAAAAATAATATATTCAATGTCAGATCCCACAAGACATGTGAAGAAAATTCTTTAAAATATATAATTTATCATTTCAATTTGCATCTACCTTATTTTCAGAAACTGAAATTCAAATGATCCTTGTCAAAACCGACTATCAGTTTTGGAATAAAAAATGCTATTTTATTAACTATTTTTTTGATAAATATATAATATCTGAAATTTTTTTTACCTTACTGATATATTCAAATTTGATCTGGATTTTTTTAGATTCAGATTTTCAACATATAACTGCATTAGAATATATTAAAAAATATATTAACTTATTGTAACATTATCGATAACTATTGGTGTATACAAAGACAATCAATACTGAACATTGTTAAAAAAGTAAATAAACCACACAATGAACTATTATCGAATTAATTGTATTCTATTTGAAGATATAATATAACATTTAGTTTGAGTATGACCAAATAATAAACAATAATAAAAAATTTTTGGCCAAATTTAAAAAAAGAATATTTTTATTGGATGTTGATCAACGGATAGTAATGGACTTTATTAATCATCCACTTAAAAGATTAAACTTGCTCTCAGATAATAAATTAGGATTCACTAATCCATTTCCAAAAATAGCACCAAGTGAAATAGAACAATTAAATGATAATATATTTAATTCAATTAAAATACGAACAGAATACATGGCAGATAATCAAAATAATCAAGAATCTTTTGAAAAAATGGTTAAACAAATGCATGGTCAAGATACATCTAACATATCAGATTTAACAAAAGATTTTGAAAGAAAAACTAAAAGGAATTATTAAGAAAACAAATCTTATCAATCATATTTCATTTTTTGAATCATTTATGAGAAATGCATTATTTAGTAAACATAAAAACCATGGACTTTTAATCTATCTAAATTTCATAGAACAAATATTAAAAATTCATTTTAAATTATTTTGATTATAGGAATTACTACTCATAAAATAGAATCAATTTAAAACAAACTGATATAAGGTATCAAAGACTAGAGATTATAGAATTATCAGGATCCTCGATAATGACAATAGGATAAACATTTCATTGTTTTGATAAAGATAATTTTCTTTAAGTTTTCCAGTATACTTTATGTTCATTTTAATAGAATAGTGTCATCATTATAATTGCTTTCTATTTCTTTAGAATATTAAATATTTATCTAGTTTTCTGAATACAAATCCGCCAGCCATTTCATATATAATTATCCTTATCATATAGTTCAAAAAACATGGTTTCAGGAGCAGTGCTCAAATCATGAAAGTAGAATCTGGAATGCGCTACCTTATCAGAACAAATTTTTTTGTTATTTTACATATTAATTAATGTCCGTTTGTCATAAGAAGTGATAAAGTATATTTTAGTTTTTTTGTTTCTTAGACGGTCGTATTTAAATACGATATATATCAATGGTTGTTCATCTCTAAATGAAGGTATTCAGATTGATATCTCTAGGATAACAAATAATTTTAGTTTTTCAACAAGTTTGGAGGATATGCCCTAGCACCATCTATTTTATATTAGATCATTTAATGGAAAACCAGTATTGCAGGATTGATAATAAAACTCAGTATATTAGTATCATTAAAATTATAGTATTTATGGAATTTGTATTTTATCAAATTATAAATAATTTGACATAATGCTAAAACTATTTTTGTATCTAAAATAGTAAAACAGAGTCAAGTAAAAAAAAGAAAAATATGGAAATAAGATGCTAAAAAGAATAACATATAGTATTATATAATATTTATCCATTAAAAAATACCTATGAACTTTTAACTATTTCTTATAATTATGTACAGATATCATAGTATTGTGAAAGAGAATTAAAGAACAATTAAGAATTATAGCGGCGTTAGAAAAAATAATTTGGATTAGCAATAAAAAACATTTACTGTATGGGATATTTAATGGGACTATTTTTATTTTTCGAGATAAATTTAAGCTATAAAAATTTAATCGTTATATTAGAGAACCTACACAATATGATAGAAAAAACAAACGATAATAAAATAAAAAACATCTATAGAATTCTTGACAAATCCAAAGATTCAGTATCGTTATCAATTAATTCATTTCCTGAAACATCAACAAAAATAAGACTTAGACATGATCAATGGATTAAAATTATTGAATGTAGTCAAACAAACAAACAAATAATAGAATACTTGGAAAGTAAAATTAGTATTCTGAAAAGATACCAACGAACTACAATGTATCAACTATAAAAATATACATCTAAATAAATTGATACAAACCATCATTTCTCTCATTTAATAATCTTCATTCTCCTAATATAGAATTGTATTTTCTATCAGGACATAGATATTGTTTCTCTTTACTTACACATATCTTTTATTAGGAAAAACCTAGATTAAATAACATATGTAATATAAAAATAAAATTTTTTTCAATTTTTTATTTGCTAACCCTCCTAATTTTTTTTGCTGAATATATTTTCCAATTCATGATAAAGTTCTTTAGACGATTCTACTTTAGAAACATCAGCCTGCCATTGTTTTGTCATTGTTTGAACAATTACTTCAGTTGTCCTATCCAAAGTATTTCCCCATTCAGACTCTATTTTTTTCTTTATTTTTTCAACTTGAACTTCCATCAATGCAGTATAAAATGCTTTTTCCAACATGTTCTTGGTTGTAGTTATCGGATCTGTGTAATTATTCTCCGAATTCTGTGAACTGCAACAACAGGAATTTATATTGCAATTATCACCATTGCAATCGCAATTAGAGGTTTTTACATTTGAATAGTCACAATCACATTGATTTTCTTTCATATCATTAACCTTTAAGTAACTATAATAAAGTAAGTATATAAATTAGTAAGTGAATGATCAGTTATTAGGTATTGGAATGGTAAGTTGGAAGATCAAAGAATACAATACATGTTAGAAGAAACAGCCTGTAAAGCATGTCCTGTTAATAATACTTTTAATATAATTGGAAAAAAATTTGCAATATTGATACTACGAAATATGATAATTTTGAAGCAGAAACGATTTAATGAGTTTCTTGACTCCATAGAAAGAATCAATCCAAAAACTCTTTCAATCAGGCTTAAAGAAATGGAAAAAGATGGTTTAATAAATCGAAAAGTATTTAACGAAAAACCGATTAGAATAGAATATTCATTAACTAATAAAGGTGAAGCGTTAAAACCAATTCTAGAACAAATGGCAATGTTTTCTATGAAATATTGCTGTGAACAAATATTTGAAGACCCACAAGCAGTAAGTTTAGAAAAACTTGATTCAGATACATTTGAAAAATATAAATTACAAGTTTAAAAAATTAAACTATAAAGCGGGAAACCTCCAATTTTTCTTTTTTAGTCAGTAATTTATAATAATTGCATACTCAGGTGATTCAAAACTGTCAACTAACGGGGATAATTATATTTCTATCGCATACCTTTTTGCTATAATTACTTCGATAATAATTACTTCGATAATAATTACTATCCGGCTAAAAAAAAATTTGCAAGGAACAAAGATAAATATAAGAAAATCAACATTGTTTCTAATTTATTATACAACAGTTGTTTCTTATCTTATATACAACTCATTTTCCATAGGTGTTTCTATAACATATTTGATACCTTATGTTTTAATAGTTATTTTTACAGGGTTTTTTTCATATTGGTACTCAAAAGCAAGTCTTTTATTTTGGAGAGAACAAATTGACAATAATTTATATGTAAAAGGAGGGATATTGATATATTTAGGGTATATCTTGACATTGACTGTTAGAATTATAATCAATTTAATTTTTATAGGTTATCAAGAAATAAGTTTTACTGAAGAAGGGAATATTATTACAATAAACCATCCATTGGTATATACCGATTCATATATTAGAATAACTTCATTAATCGTTACAGATTCACTCATTATGCTTGGAACAGGTATGATGATTGGAAGATACGCAAGAGTGATAGAATACCGCTATCGTTCTAGTTATAATCATAATGAAGAATCTATGACAAGATAAACTATTTCCAGTATTATAAACGGCCCTTTATTATTAAGTCTAGCTTAATGAAATATTTTAATATGATTTAAAAGGGCATACATCATAATTTATTTTTTTTGCTACTCAAGTATCTTATATTTTTATAAAAAAGTTCCATTTTTTTATTTTATACCATATAAGGATGAAGAAATGCTATTTTTTTTATAAATTAAAATTCCAGATTAAATACAATTCTAAAGATGAAACGAAAATTAGTGGATATCATTAAACATAATAATATCATATTACTAGTACTATACATAGGAACATATACATAAATCTACCAAACTGAATTAAATAATAAAATAAATAACCAAATAGTTACCGTAATAAGCATATAATTCTAAATCATAGTAATACAAATTTGACTAAATAACTTAGTTATTTTCTAGCTGTTTTTTTGTAGATATTTCTCTATACTCAAATATTTTGGTTAACTTTGAAAGTACAAATCCTTCAAACAATTTCCCAAAGATTCCGAAGGGTATTTCAAATTCAATTTCATCGATAACATTTGTTTCAAATTCATTTATTTTTTTAAAAAGATGAGTATGTTTCCATTTTAATGGTCCTTCTAACATTTCATCAACATATGTATATGGTTTTAGATAGGTTATTTTTGATTTCCATTTTCTTTGCAAAAAAATTATTTTGCCCTCAATAATAGCCTCTTGTCCCTCTACAATTGTTTGTTTTGTAGTTTCTACTATCTTCAAATTCATATTTGGAGGGGTGATTATTTTTAGATGTTGGATATCAGTATAAAATTCCCAAACTTTATCAATACTAGTAGAAACAATAAAAGAATATTTGAATATTTTCAAACTTATATTTGCATGAAGTAGACAACATTATCAACTTTTAGATAACTGATTTTATACAATAAAAAATTAAAATAGATTATATTACAATTATTCGAAATTTCAAACTTTTAAAAATAGATATCGAATTCAACAGATAAGAAAAAAATAGTTATGGTAACATGATTTTGTCTAAACAATGATAAATAGCCTACAAAGATCCATCATCTAAAAAAATGTTATAAATATAAAATTCTTTTTATTACCACATATGATATAAATTTCATCATTGTGATTTTGTTCTAAAATAAATTTAAGTACTAATGTTAAAGGATCAAATTTTATCAATTTCTAATACAATACGGCAATTATTTGCATTAGTAACATCAAGTATTTTTTTGAATTATTATAACAAACAAGTTAACACTATTACCCACGAATTCTATTGTCATATATTGTTGGTTAATCTATTTATCATCTAACTGTAAAATTGAATATAATATACAATAACGTATAATGGATATATTTAATCTTTTCTAATACTATTACAATAATTAGGTTTAATCTACAATTTTAATATTTATCAAATTATAAAATAATTAGTAATGATATTTACCTTTTTTGCACGATTATATATTCATCAAAATTTTATTAATATAGTTAATAAAATTGGTTGAAAAAGGTTCAAAAAAAATAATATTAAAAAATAAGAATAAAAGTATGGTTGTTTACAAATAATTTATTAAGAGTATATATGAATCCTAAACTCAATCTATTTTATATAAATTTAGGTCTTCACTTGTCAAAGTGAACCAAAGCGTATTACCATCAAATCTTTGTACAAACTTTTTTGGAATATAAAATCGCTCCTTAGTTAATGTTCCCCTTTGTGTGGTAATGCTTTCTTTATCTACATATTGTACTTCTCCAAGATCTATTTCATTATAACCTCTTGCTTCCTTTTTTAAAACATCATTCCAATTAATATTGGAATTAGGACTATTATTTTCCATGTTATAATATGACTTACGAAGTATATTATATTTATATTAAAATAATTACAATATAACCTCAACATTTTTTTTAAATTTAATAAAATTCCACTTATCTACAATTAATTGAAATTGTTAACAAACATATAACAACAAAAATTGATGGATAACCATAGTTTTATAAAAAATTTATTAATATAATATAACAAAAGCATAATGAAATTAAATATGCTACATTATAATAAAAGATTAAATAGATATCATTTTTTATTGAGAAATTATAAATGATAAAAGAAAATCAATCCATTTTAACAGTATTAATCTATGTCGTTTTATATAAAATCGACCCTTTTTGTTATATTGTTCTACCTCACGTTAGATCAAAAGAGTGAAACCATCATCATTTACACTTACATATCAATATAAAGCCCTCCGAATTTCATATGATGATATAAATTTAAAGCAAATCAAGGATATTTATTTGATAACCTAGGGTTATAAAAAAATAACTCAACTTTTCAAGAAGAAATGGAAATGTAATTTTATAGTCTCAAATACAATAGTCTTTATTAAAATAATTTAAAGTATCTTCATAGTCATAGATAAAATCAAGATCTACCTACCTTTTCAATCATCTTGTAAAAAAATTGATAAACTTAATAAACTAGGTTTATTCAAAAGTATAAAATAATAAAAAAAATTTAATTATATTCACAAATACATTATTTAAAGTACACTTTAATACAACTATAATAAAAATAATTATATAAATTGATATAGAGTAAAAGAGATGAGTATTGTAAATTGGAAGACATCAAATCGAATAAAGACATTCTTAACTTTTGAATACCAAGATTATTAGATCATTACCATTTTAAAAATAAACAGCTTTGTTATAAAATATGTGTAATAATATAATGTAAAATATAGAATTTAGAATTAATTTATTGATAATTAGAACTGAAGAAATGGATTATAACAATAACAGGTCATTGTATCCTATTTAAAAAAGAATTTTTAATTTATATCACTTCAATCGAGTCTTTCTGAAAGCCTTTTGATATAAGAAATTCAGTTACTTTAGATCTATGATCTCCCTGCAATACGATCACCCCATTTTTAGCTGTCCCTCCAGTACCTATAGATTTTTTTAATTGATGAGCGGTCGTTTCAATCTGATCTGCATTAGTAAATCCTTTAATAGTAGTAACACGCTTTCCGCGTTTTATCACATCTAATTGAACAATTATTTTGATATCATCCTCATCCAATTTCTTTAGCATATCGCCAAAGGAATTCTCATCCTCGTTATTTAATTCTGGTATACCCATGTTATAATCTAAAGCTATATAAATTATTATTATAAAATCTATTTTTTAATAGCTATTTGGAAAAATCAAAAAGATTAAAAAAATTACATTATAAAAGACTAACAATAATTAAGATAGAGTCAGAAATAAAATAGAAATAAAAGAACAAAGAGATTATCAATACAACAAACATTTACCAAATTAATTAAATCTTCCGTGACAGAAATGTCATATTTAAAAAGAGTTGTCAATTTTGAATGTCAAGGAAAACAAAACTAACTTGTATCTTGAATATCCTTTTTTACATTTTGACCTAAGCCAGTTTTTAGATTTTGTAGATAGGCGACCGTTGCACCCAAATTTCCAAATCCCATAGTATTCAAAGTTTCAGATGGAATCATAATTATAGTATTTTCATGAATTTTCATTGTCTCATATAACATATTTGATTGTCTTAATGCATAAGCAACTGGATTATTAGAATATATTCTAGATGCATCAAGGAATTTTTGAGCAACCAGTATTTCGGATTCTCCATAGGTTACTCTTGCTTGTTTTTCACGTTCAGCTTGGGCTTGCATTGACATTGCAGATTCTAATTCTTGTGGAATTATCACCTGCCTAATTTCAACACCAGTCACCATAATACCCCAGCTGTTAGATTCTTTTTCAATCAAAGATTTGATAGTATGATTAATTTCTTCTCTCTTAGAAAGTATTTCTTGAAAGAACGAAGCCCCTATATTGTTACGTAATGTAGTTTGTGAAACCTGCTTTATCATTTCATTAAAATTTTCAACATTCAACATTGCATCGTTAGCTCGCTCTTCCATTATTTTGTATCTTAGAATAGCATCAATAGTTACAGGAACATTGTCTTTTGTAAGCATTCTTTCTGCATTAAATTCCCTTACTCTTTCTCGGATATCTATCACTAAAACACTATCGATAAGTGGAAGCCTAGTATGAATCCCCGGTTTCACCTGTTTTTTGAATAAGCCCAATCTCAAAATTATCGCTCTCTCATATTGATTGATAATTATTAGAAAAGAAGATATGATTAATGTAATACCAATTACAAGTAATATGTAAATTACTATTATTATATCTGTTTGTATAAATAATTGTAACCCCAGAGAGACAATCAAAATTAATACCCCAAAAACGAGTTGAATACCGGAACCTTTCTTAGTAACCCTATCATCAGAAAATGAAAAATTTGTACTCTTAGATATGGACATAATAAATGATATCGAAAATCAAATACAAAAACTTATCCGGATTTATAGTAATTGTAAGATATTGAGTCATTAGAGTTATAAATAGAATGATATGATTAAAAAAAGCCTTTTAAATCTGAATTATATCATATATTTCTTAAATTATTTTAATGGATATAAGGATAAAATTCCCTTTTCCGATAGTAAATAAAGATGCAAGTTTAGATTGAAATCCATATTTTTTGTTCCTTAAATTCATAATTCGCTCACATTCAAGTGAATCTTGAAAACTTGCAGTCCCATTGACCCATTTTCCTTTTAATTTACCTCTAAAGTTACAAGGACTAATTCTAACATTAGGGTTATTTCGTAATCGTTTAACCTTTCCAGTACCTGATCGAGTTATAACAAAAACTTTTTTGTCTTCGATCACAAACCATACGGGAGTACTAACAACTTTTCCATTCTTTTTATAGGTTTCAAGATTTATATATTTTGAATCATCAAATTGATGGATATCTAGCGACATATTAATTCTAAATGTCAGGTGTTATAAATGATTTGTAATGCAAAGATAGACATATATTTTTTTAATTTTTTATAACACTTATTACAACATTACAAAGAATAGAAGAATTACTCCAGATTTAATCACATACAAAATTCATATGATTTTTAAATAAATGCAGGTTTTTCTTGTTCTCGGGTCAATATATATAAATTTTAGCCATATTTCAAACAAATTAAGATTGAATTCATTTGATCCATACAAATTATTATATTTTGTTATTATATATAATATATGAGTGAAGATAACCTCGATAATAAAAAAAATAAAGAATTAGATCCTAGTAATAAAGAACGAAACTTACAAGAATATAACAGCAATGATAAGGACTCTAAAATCCAAAATGGACAAAATCATTCTCAAAAACAGCAAGGACAGCAACATATTCACGATGAAAATTGCGGTTGTGACTAATGATAATTAATAGATTTTAATTTATTATTTTACAACATCTCGCATCGTAATATAAAATTTAAATTTTAAAACAAAAATGACGTTATCTTATAGCATTTTTCACCTTTTCATATAATTCAGGTGATATCTCTTTGAAATTATGAACTGTTCTGGCATGCTCCTCGATTTTATTTAAAAGATCCTCATCATTTTCTGAAGAAGCAATCCAATTACAATTAACACCAGCATCAGAACAGGTAAAACTTTTCGTCATAATATCTAATCTTAAAAATAGTATTTAAGCAATTCTTAAATGCAAAGCAATAGAACGTCACTAAAAATATATACTATTATATATATAGTAATTTTAATAAATTTATTATATAGATATGTCTCCTTTTAATTTTTTTAAAAAAAAAGATAAAGATATTTCTAAAATAGATAATAATATTCAAAATAAACCAAACACCTCGCACCATTCAGACAACATTATCACTATTGACTTTGCATTAGATGAAATAAAAAAAAAAGAAAATAATATTATTATAAATCATTTAGATAGATTAAGAAAAATATGTGAGGATATTAAACAATCATTTGAAATTATTAATAGTATAGCAGAAAACATAGAATTAGAAGAAATAAATGAAGAAGAAAGATTGACTCCTTTAATTAATAATACCAGAAATATTGTTGTAAAATCATTAAAACGCGAATCATCAAATGCACTACAGATACCAGAAACATTTGAGGATCTAGTAAAGTTTAAAGAAATGATAAATTCATCAATCAAGAGATTTGGCGAAGTTACCCGTTCTCATAGCGTAGTCATAAACAATTTTATGAAAAAAAATGCCAATAGCTTGCGATCTGAATTAAAAAAGATTACAGAGAACTCTGAAAAAATTAATGAATACTATTCAAATATTTTAAAAGATAAAGAAATAATAGATAGATGCAAAAATAATTTACAGGATGTAATTAACAAAAGAACTGAAATTGATAATAATAACAGTATAAAAAATTCAATTAATCTCAATATAAAAGAAAAAGAAAAAGAAAATAGTTTAAAACAAAAAGAAATAAAGCAATTACAAGAATTACCGTCTTACAACAAAAGCTTAAATCATTTAAAAGAGATCGAGAAACTGGAGAAAAACAAGGAAGAACTAATTCAGAACATTATGGATATTTCAAATCAATTATCAAAAGCAGCCCATAAATATTCTTATGGGACATCAAAAGTAACAAAAGAAACAATTAATGTCATAATAAAAGAACCATTTAAAATAATAAATGATAAAGACATTTCACCTTATTTAGAATTTTTGAACAATTTAAAGGAATCAGTAAATACAAATAAAATATTATTAAAAGATTCGGCCAAGGTTATACAATATTGCGACAAGATGATAGAAACACTACCAAAATTTAAATACGAAATACAAGAAATTATTTTGAAAATAAACTCTTTAAAAGACCATGATAAAAACTCGACTTTAGAAAAAATTAAAAAAATAGAAGATATCATAAACGAAAATAGAAAAACTATTCAAAATGAAACCTCAAGAAAGGAAGAATTCACCAACCAAATAATTCAAGAAGAAGAAAGATTAAAAGAGGTAATGGATAAAGTAGAGGAGCAATTATTTCATATCTGCAAAAAGAAGTATAGGATAGGTCCATCCGAAATACAATAAAAAAAATAAATGTGAAATTTTTTTGAAAAGAGTAGTAGTCCTCTAAAAATATCGATTATAAAGAAATATACGCTTTTGTTCTTTACTGCTCTGCATACAACATCATCCGATCTATTTTCTAGTCAATCTATCAATCATATATTCATGTTGAGGATATATTTTTTTTAATTTATCTCTCTCGCCTAATTCAAAATCCTTAAAATCGAATCCTGGGGAAACTGAACAACCAATCAAAGAGTATAATGATTTGTTGTTTATTTCTGCACCAAACCATGTATTACCCCTTATTATACATTGAAAATTTTCATTGTTATCCAGATCGTTACCTATTTGTATATTCAAAAGTTTTTCACTATCAGTTAAAACATATAAACTAACTGAACTACCTTTATAAAAATGCCAAATTTCATCAAACCTTACTTTGTGAAATGCGGAAAATTGATCACCATCTAAAAGATAATAAATTAATGTAGAAACAGCACGAATATCAGATGAATTATCTTCAAGTTTTGAATAATGGTAAATGTCATCTTTTATAACTTCGTCACAGGAACTAATGTGGATATACTGATTGGATCGATAGGTTTCTCGATAATATCCTCCTTCATCAACAAGCTTTATCAAATTCAATTTATCAATTATATATTTTGTTTCTGCATGCATATAATTAAAAAATATTTTTGGAATTAAATAGTTATGTTTGAAAATTAATAGAAAAATTCAATTATTCTTGATAAACGATTTTCCCTTCTGCTATTGACATTACAGGATAATTAGTTATTGAAAAAGGATCTCCATTCCAAATAACAAATGAAGATTTGAACCCAGGTTTAATTTGACCCAGATTATCTATACCGATTATATCAGCAGATTCTCTCGTGATCTTTGATATTGCCTCAGATTTAGATAAACCAAATCGTAATAGATGTCGTAGTGTATAAAATATATTTCTTTGCAGGATAACAGGATGGTCACTCATTAATGAAAATTTTGCTTTGGAGTCAATTAGTGGCTTTACATTTTTCCAACTTTCATGTTTAAGTTCCACTTTATAAGGAAAACAATCTAAAGGGCCATAGATTATTGGAATATTATTTGAATTTAAAAATGAAAAAATATCCTTTCGGTAAATATCCATACAATGATTTGCAATAGCATCTAATCCAAATTCTCGAGATAATTGTATTAACAATATAGCATCATCTTCCTTGTGAAGATGTGCCATTATCTTGAATTTTTTTGAAATTATATCCATAAATACTTCAGTAACAGGATCAACCTCATCGATATCTTTTTTATCCTTGTTTATTAAATTTTGAATTTTTTTTGCTTTAATCAAATTGTCTCGGAGAATAGCCATAGCTCCCATTCTAGTCGAAGGTCTTTCACCTTTCCATTCACCAGTACTTCTTGGATTATATCCTAATGCCAATTTTATACCCACATCTTTTACAAAAGCTTTTTCAACATTCTCCTCAAAATTGCGTAAAAAAACAGCTTTTCCTCCAACAACATTTCCACTGCCAGGTAAAACTACAGAATACAAGACACCATTTTCAACCGATTCAGTGAAAGAAATATCATCCATATAGATACTATGTAAAGAATTAACTAGAGGGAAAATAGTATCCATATGTTCATTGGATTCATCTTCGTCTTCAGGTTCGCCAGCCCTAACCATACCTATATGACTATGGGAATCTATAAAAGCAGGAGTCACAACAACATCCTCAGCGATAAGTTCAACATCATTTTGCAATGGTTTTTCTAAACTGACATATGTAATTTTATCATCTTCAAAACCTATGTAATAATTGGTTTTTTCACCTATTCCATCATACATGATTGAAGATCTAACAAGTTTCATATCATTTTTAATAACTGATATAATAATACCGTTTTGTATTTTCTATGAGATATATTCAAGTCTCAGACTACAAAAATTGAAACGAAATTTTTTTAGAAATTCCACCGAAACGAAATAATAAAATAGTGCATAAAGATATATTTAAAAAACCATTTATTAAAGATAGAGAATAGTTGTTAAATAACCATAATCAAATCTTTATTTCGTTAAAAATTTTAATAGTAATCTTTTTTGCAATAGCTTATTTAATTAGTTTTAATTCAGTTTTTATAAATGCTCAAGGAAATACTCTTCAAAGTAATAATCACAACAATATTTATATTCACAATTACTCTACATATCATGATTTAAATAACAATACAATAATAATTGGATCTATTGCAGCACCGCATAATTTAACTTTAACCTCTCCAATAGAAGTAACAATAGGATTAAATACTTATAACAATTTTTTAAAAAAATATGAAATTCTCAAGGAACAACCATTTAGAAAAGTAATATATGATGTTAATGAACCAATTCCTTTCAAGTTTACAATAAATCCAAGCAAATTTTACTTAAATTCAGATTCTGTTCCATATATATACAGTATTAAAAAAGCAGGTGAACAATCAACCAAAATTAATACATTTATTTTAAAATATAACGAAGCATTATTAGGTCCTTCCAAAGAATTGTATGGTACTGTTAGAAATACTGCACCCAATTCAATAAAAAATTTAACCTTATATGCAATAATTCATGCTAAAAATGGTACACAAATTGATTCGGTCAAATCAATAGTTCCAATTATAAAATCACAGGAAACGGTAAACTTTAGTTTTATACCAAACAGAGTTATAAAAGATCTTGTTAGTACCTACAGTTGTGTAGGAGGAGAAATACAAGATATTAATGCATATCAATCAATCAAGTTAAATTCAACTAAAACATTAGGATATAAATTTTCAGGGCTAATGGAAATAAATACATTAAAGTATGACAACAAAACTGATGAATTAAAATTAGACGTAAATAATATCTATCCTATTCCAGCGGGATTATCATTAAAATTGACACCTGAACAAAAAAATCCATTAACTATTAAAATTGATGGTCTTGTTTCCGATTCAAAGATAATCAATGGTAAAGAAACATCTGAAATTGAATTATTTATACCTCAAGGCAAACACGAAATTAATATACATGGTATTAATAATTAACTTTAATTTATAGTATTAGTTAAAATATTAATTTTGAATTCAATCATATATGGAAAATAGAGTATCATTATTAATATTATATTTCACTAAGTTAGGACACAATATTCATTCTAATTATATTACCTAATTATCATTATCAACAATTTTAGAATAGTACACAAATCACGTAATTTAAATCATAATCTCTAATTGAGAGCAGTTAATAAATATAACCTATTCCAATACAAAAAAAGTTTATCTTGGATTCTTGCTCACTTATATAAAATTGAATAAGTTCAAAAAAATACTAGTTACTGTTGATGGGTCATCTCAATCCATAAGAGCTGTAGACTATGCAATTGAAATTGCTCAAAAATACGACTCTGAACTTATTGCATTATATGTTCTATTTTCTAAAATAGGCTTTGCTTTTTATACTGAAACAGCAACAGGCTTGGTAACACCAAGTTCGATAGATGAACTAATAGATCAAGCCAAAAAGGAAGCTGAAAAATGGTTTGGTGACATTCGCGAAAAATGTCATAGTACAAAATTACAAGTTAAAACAGAAGCAGTCATTACTGCCATTTCAATAATTGAGGCAATTATTAGTTATTCTGAAAAAGAAAAGATTGATCTCATAATTGCAGGTTCAAGAGGTCGATCTGCATTTAAAAAACTTATCTTAGGAAGCACAGCATCTGGAATTATGACATATGCTCATTGTCCTGTGATGATAATAAAGTGAAATAGTATCACTTTCAATATTCTAGTCGTCATTAAATATAATATATTTTGCATTTTCTAATAATATCATCAAGGTTAAACTTGATGGATTTGTAATGACAATATATATATTAACTTAAATAATAGTTACTATTATTTTATAATTATTTTGTATTGTATTGTATTGATTTCAAACTTAAATAACTCCATATATATTCTTCAAATTATTTCAAAGTTAATAATTATTTAGATATACATTTGAAGTCATATTATTTGGTATTATCATATTTGCAAAATAAAATAACGATAAAATATAGCTACAAATATCACAAACTTTTTTTTAATTAATCATTTAAATTTAAATAAAATATCTACCATTAATAATACTTTTGAAATTAAAATCATCAATATTATAGATATTGTAATCATTGAAAACAGAATTACCGGAGTTTGATTGTAAAATTTTTTAGGCATTTTCAATTTAATGAAAATTGATCTCACTCCACCTCCCGATATTATATTAAAATAAACAAATAATGAAAATATTCCAGAAATCAAAACTACATTGCCCCACCAAGTATAAAATAATTTATAATATTGAAAATCAGTATTAATACCAAAAAAAATAAATCCTGATACAATAGAAACAGTTGAAGCATATAGAACTATTTTTTGAATTTTTGGTAAAATTATGGACAAATTGCCTGTTTTATTTAAAGGTCTAACAATTAATACAACTACAAATGTAATACTCCACCATAAAAAAGATGACATTAAATGAATAATATTAATAAATATATGGAGATCATAAATCACTGCAATCAAGAATTTGAGTTTGATGTAATTAAGTTTTGATAGAAAGTTGTTTCCCATTTTATTATAAATATGGATAGAAAATGTCCCTAGGTCAAAAAGTATATTTTGCTCTTTTGAAATGTTTATTATAACGACTTTTTCTTTATCTTCAGACTCGATAGTAACGATACATTATCCAGTTAATATTCATAGCCAGCAAAACCCGCCATATTTTCCTACTAAATGTATTCCAAAATTTAATATTATCTAATAGTTTATTCCAAAGAGTAATCAAATGCATATAACCTTCTCGCTAATTCATAAAGCAAATTAATTGTAATCATTAATAATTATTTAATATTATTTGACATATTATAGCAACGTTTTAATCTTTATTGTAATAATTATACAAAATTTAAATAATAATACATAAATAATACATGCAACATATATATATTGTTTTAAAAATGGCTTCATATTCTAAAGAAACCGATGGACAGTCGACAAGCCGTATTAAAAAACATGCAAATAAAATAATCTTAGGCGTAATTATTGCAGCTATTTTGGTAGTTGGTTTTCTAATAAGTGGAGGAACTACGCCAAACAGTAATATTGGTTCTGTATTCAAACCTCTACCAGTATATAAATCAGGCCAAGGTGCAATTAATGGATATATAGCTGGACCATTAGGCTTGCCTGCTGTTGGTGCAACAATAATTGCAGCTCAGCAAGGAGGTAGTGGAATAACAACTAATGCATTTATTTCAATTGATGGAAAATATGTATTTAGTAATTTGCCACCAGGAGAATACATATTAATGGTAGCATATCCTGATGGTGTAAATAGAGTTTTGAACCATGTGCTGGTTGACTCAGGCTCGATACAAACAATAAATATCAAATATTAATTTTTTAGATTTCATTAATCTTTTAAAGACTTGCTATTTAAAAATAGGGATAGTCTATAAATTTGTTCAATAGTTAATTGCCCAAGTTTTTTATCTCTAAGATTATCAATGTCAAGATCTAAAATATCATAACAACTCTTATCGGATTTATTGAAATACTTTATCATAAAGGAAATATTTTTTTTTCTAAAGGAAAATAAAAACTGTATGTCATCTATAATTTTTTTTGATAAAGGAGGAGTTTTTGGAAAAATTTCGATCAAAACCGAATCAACTTGTGGTCGAGGGGAAAATGAAGAAATGGGAACATCCAATAATAAATTGACAGAAAAACGATATTGAGATAACATAGAAATAGCTCGATAGTTTTTATTCCCTGGAGATGATAAAAGCTTTTCAACGAATTCTCGTTGTAATAAAAGAATACCTTTTTTAAAATCTTTCTGACATAGCCATGTTAAAGCATTACGACTTTCGTAATAAGGTAAGCTAGAGAAAAAAATGTCAAAATTGACTATAGTAGAATTATCAAAACCATCCGAATTTGAAAGTTTCAGATTATCATAGGATAATTTTTCTTTGCAATAAAAATAATAATAGGGATCAATTTCAAATGAATATACAAATTTAGAGAATTTACAAAGCTCATTAGTTAATACTCCAGTCCCACTTCCAACTTCATATATAATATCATTATCAGTAATTTTGGACAATTCAATAATTTTTTGAACAATATTGCAATCAACAAGAAAATGTTGACCAAGTGACTTATTTTGTTTTTTTTTAAAATTTTTTTCCATCACTTTATTTCAAATAAATATATAAATTATATAATTTGAAATTTAAATTCAGCAAATAGATAAAATATAATATAAGTAGGAGCGACTAAAGCAAATATCATTTTCTTACAAAAACATTCATTCGAGTTTCACCGGAAATTTCATCACATATTCTTTTAGATATATGTTTTGATGCATCCCTTAAGCCGGTCCTATTTTGAAGGTCCGTAAATGAAGTAAATTTTTTTTTATCTCGTTCATTTAATATAGATTTCATATAAGTCTTCCCTATACCAGGAATAAGTTCAAGAGAATGAACTCGTGGAGTCATAGGTTGAGCAGAATTAAAGTAGTCAATGAAGCGGGCCTCGTTTTCACTAACAATTTTTTCAACAACACTTTGTAGTTCATTTTTTGCAGTGGGAGTAAGATGATTATAATCTATCCTTCCCAAAACGCTCAGTATTTTTGCGCGTCCCTCTTTTCCTATATAAACTCGCTCGCCTATATTGAATTTTTCACTCTTTATTCCCAACAATTCGAGTATAGTCAAGTGTTCTTCACCAATAGCCTGAACTATTATTCCCTCTCTCATACGAACAAGTGAGGATTTACCATTCTGAACGTAATCCAATACATAGGCATATTCTTCGAATTTTCTGGGAGGAAATGGTACCCTGTTTCTATTATAATTATCCTTATATGATGAAAATCTTGACAAATTAATTCTTTGTAATACGATATAATAAGATGTATTTTTATTTAACCTTCGATATCAGATGCATCTTTAGAATTTTCTTGATCCGGATTTGATAAGAGTATCGATTTTATTTTTTCTAATTTTTCAGTCACTATCAATTTTTTCCATCCAAATGTAAAAGCTCGTAACTCTTCCAAAGATTTAGGCATTACATTCACTAATTCTACGGCTTCTTCCATAGTCAGGTCACCTTCTTTGATAAGGTTATCAATCATTATCTTTGCATTATCATAGTCAGTTTTTGCAAATTTTTTAGAATAATCATATGTCCACCTCTGAATTTGATCCATTTCATCAAGAGACATAGACTCTAAAGTTTTTTTTACTTCCGATAAAGTAATGATTTCTCGTTTTATTACTTCTGTCAATATCGAGTACACCATTCCTTCAATTTATTCAGTTTTTGTTAATTGACGTATATGATTAAATTTGGTTTGCAAGTATTTTGGTTTATTCCCAAACATCACCATTACTTTCATGGTACGTCTTCCAATTGATTCAATTGTACCTACACGCCCTTGAAAACGCCTGTGAGGCATAGTATTATGTTCACTTGGATTGATATTTACAACAACTTTATCCCCGGGTTTATAATTAATAAGTAAATATGACACACCTGTAACTTTATTTGTTTTTGTTAAGACCGATTCTGATTTTCTTCTAGTTCCGTGTGATGAAGGCATAAAATATTTTACATCCACCCTAATAAAAATTATTTACATAGACAAGGTTTATGTCCATTGTAAAAATTAAATATTTAGTATTGAGATATATTAAAATATTATAAGAAAAAATGATTATTGCTAGTGAAAAATATATTTGAAGAAATTCTAACAAGAAGCATCTCATAATCAAAATCCTAATGCGCAATCTCCATTTTACAGATCCTTATAATTTTGTGGATCAGAAATACCATCATCACCAATAGTAAAAACTATTTCGCTTTCAGGATGATATGGAGAATCGACCATTCTAGCTATTCTATTCCTACCTGATCGCCTCAAAAAAATCCGATAAGTACTAGAATGAGCCATAATATTGCCACCTGCAGCTTTAAATGAATTTCCATTAAACGTGGATTCAGGAGATGATTGTACTTGGTTTGTTAATAAAACTGCAATTTCGAATGTTTCAGCTATTCTCATGACAGTATGGATTAACTTGTTTAGTCTCTGTTGTCTTTCAGAAAGAGCATGGAGTCCTATAAATTCAGACCGATAGAGAGAAATGATAGAATCAATAATCATTAATTTAATATTATGAGAATCTATAACCTTACTTGCTTCTGATATGATCAATTCATGATGCGAACTACTATAGGCTTTTGCAACAATAATATTATCTAATGTTTTTAGCGAACCCAGATTTCTCAATCTAGAAATGGATTCAATTCGCTCAGGTCGAAATGTATTTTCTGTATCAATATATAGAGCATTTCCTTTTAATCCTCCTTTAGAATAATCCTGTTGAACCGTAACACAAGCAGTATGACATAATTGTGTTTTACCTGTGCCATATTCTCCACAAACTTCAGTAATGGATTTTGTTTCTATACCTCCTCCTAAAAGATTATCGAAATTTTTTGAACCAGTAGAAATCCTGCCGATATTTTTGCGTTTATAATAAAGAGAGGTTGCAGGGATAAAGCGTTTTTCAATGAGTCCAATGTCTTCTAAAGCTGCTAAAGCTTGATTATATATCATAAATGAATCATCGATATCTATTCCAGACTGAGATGATACTTCAAATGGTCCAAGAACTATCAAATCTTTCATCGAAAAAAATCCAGACTTTTTTAAAAGAGCAAGTACATTAAAAGATACATCTTTCAAATTATCTATAGAAAAAGAGTTATCAGAACTATAAGCCAAATTATATATTAGTTTAGTAAAATCCAATATTTCAATAATACTAAATTACTTTAATAATCTGGTTTGCAGAGAAATTTTCTTAATAAATAAATAAAAAAACATATCAAAGGATAACGTAAAACACCACCTTCTAAAAATACCAAGCACAATCCTGAAAGATAGAAAAAACACAAATACAAAATACAAATATTTTAATTCTGTCTATCAAATAATTATTTCTATTATTGATGTGAAAAATAGTTGATCATCGATTTAAATTTAGAAAATAAGAATGTTTTGGTGATTGGTGCAGGTATCGAAGGGACTAAAAAGATCAAATTGCTGCTTAATCAAAAATGCAATCTAACAATAATAAGTGAAGAATTCGATCAAGATATTCTTTGTTATGAAAAGAAATATGATCTACAATTAATTCAAAAAAAAGTTGAGGATATAAACATTTTAAATGAATTTGATAATTTATTTATGGTTTTTGCCACAACAAATAATAAATATCTTAACCGACAAATAACAAGATGGGCAAAAAATGCAAAAATTCTTGCTTATTCTATAGATGATTTCGAAAAAAGTGATTTTGCATTCATGTCAATAATAAATATCGATGAATTAATTCAAATAGCAATATCCACCTCTGGAAAAAGCCCTATAATGAATAAAATAATAAAACACAAGATAGAAAATGTTATAAAAAATATAATAGGGAAGAACGATATCGATAATATAAAAATTCAAGAATTTGCTAGGATATATGCAAAAAAATATATAGAAAAACCTAATGAAAGAAAGGATTTTTTATATAGTTTAATAAATAATCAAGAAATACTAGAGTTATTAAATAAAAATAACATCGATAAAGTTAAAGAAAGAATTATTAACATAATAGATAAATTGGAGAATAACAAAGGCAGATGACAGCATATTTAGCATTACAATCATCACAATTTGTAAATTTAAGAGTTACCTTTAAAAATTCACCAATACATATTCTAGAAAAATTCACATTTAAAGATATTTATAATGCATATAAAATATTAATAGATTCTACAGAAATAGACGAATGTTTAATATTGCAAACTTGCAACAGAGTGGAGATTTATGGGGTAGGCAATAACCCAAAACCTGACAAAATTACTGAATTATGGTCATCGCTAATAAGTATCCCTATCGACGAGGTTAGGTCAAATATTATAATTGATGTAGGGGAAGAAGCAATAAAACACCTTGCAAAGCTAACCTCAGGTCTAGATTCGCTAGTAATAGGTGAGGACCAAATACTCGGACAAGTCAAAAGATCGTTAGAATTTTCTAGAAAAAATGGATTTTCAGGTCCAAATTTAAATGTTCTTTTTGATAGAACCATCAAAATTGGAAGCAAAGTAAGAACAGCTACTGGAATAAACAAAGGAAGTATATCAATAGGTTCCATGGCAGTCAATCTAGCATACGAATATTTTGATGATATTAATGAGAAAGAAATTTTACTAATAGGCTCAGGGGAAGGAGCAAGTTTGATAGCCAAATCATTAAAACAAAGAAATATCAAATTTTTTATTAGTAGCAGAACATTTGAGAGAGCAAGATCTTTTTCCGAAACAGTTGCAGGTGTACCGATACCATTTGAAGATGCTTTAGAAAAACTAAATGAAAATATAGATATGGTCTTTATTTCAACTGTTGCTCCATATTATTTACTAACATATGAAAGAATGGCAGATATAATGCAGAATAGAAAGAAAGGATTAATGATTTTTGATTTATCCAATCCTAGAACAGTAGAAGATAAAATAGCTACATTAAATAAAATTAAATTGGTAAACATAGACCAAATTTCAGAAATAGTGGAAAAAAATGTAAGAAAAAGAAAAAAAGAAATACAATGTGCAGAAAAAATAATAGATGAAGAAATTTTCTTAATTAAAGAAATATTAAAAAGAAAAAGTTCAGAGCCTGCAATAATAACGATTTTTAAAGATGCAGATTCCATCAGGGAAAAAGAGTTTAAAAAAGCTTTATCATTGATGGGAAATAAAATAAATGAAAAAGATGTAAAAATTTTTGAGCAATTTTCGTATGCATTGGTAGAGGGAATCCTATCTACACCTATGAATAATTTAAGAAAAGAATTTTCTCAAAATAATAAAAACAATAGCGAATTGATAAATTTGGCATTAAAGCTGTTCAATTATGAAAAGGTATAAAACATTAAAAAAAAACACTCAAGAAGATGTAAATAATAAAGAGGATTTTAAACATTATATTAAATCATTTTGATATGAATTATAATATTTTTCCAAAAATGAGATTAAGACGATTAAGAAAGAACGAAGCTATAAGAGATCTTTTACAAGAAACACATTTATCCGTTAAAGATTTGGTAGTTCCGTTATTTATACAAGAAGGAATTGACAACAAAGTAGAAATTGAATCGATGCCAGGAATTTTTAGATTTTCAATACAATCAATAATAAAAGAAGTAAAAGAGATCGTTTCTCTAGGAGTTAAAGCAATAATCCTTTTTGGCATTCCATCAAAAAAAGATGATTATGGTAACAATTCATTTGAGAAAAACGGAATAGTCACAGCAGGCCATAAAAATAATTAAAGATACATTTGGTGACGAGTTAGTAGTTATTACTGATGTTTGTCTTTGTCAATATACATCTCACAGCCATTGTGGCATAATCGAGGGTAACAGAATTGATAACGATCATACTTTAAATGTTCTTGCAAAAATCGCCTTAAGTCATGCCAAATCCGGTGCAGACATGGTAGCACCTTCGGCTATGATGGATGGTCAAGTAAAAATATTAAGAGACACTTTAGATGAAAATGATTTTCAGGATACAATGATTATGGGATATTCAGCAAAGCAAGCATCATCATTTTTTTCCCCTTTTAGAGATGCTGCACATTCTTTACCTAGTTTTGGAAATAGGCGCTCATATCAGATGCCTTTTACAAATTCAAGAGAAGCACGCAGAGAAATAATATCAGATATGGAAGAAGGAGCAGACATTTTAATGATAAAACCAGCTATTCCAAATCTTGATTTAATTTATTCAGCAAAGCAAACTTCATTTCATCCTATTGCAGCATATAGTGTATCCGGAGAATACTCGATGATAAAAGCTGCATCGTTAAATAACTGGATAGACGAAGTCTCTGCGATAACAGAAGTACTTACATCCATTAAAAGGGCAGGTGCAGATATCATAATTTCGTATCATGCAAAAAAAATGGCAGAAATTCTTGCAAAGAGTAAATAACAATATCAAAATTCGATACAATTATAACTTTTTTATAGAGTATATATCTATTTGATGTTTGAAAAATCCAAGGTATTATTTGAAAAAGCTTGTAAAATAATTCCTGGAGGAGTTAATAGTCCTGTTAGATATTTCCAACCACATCCATTTTTTGTTGAATCAGGAAATGGAAGTAGAATATTTACTACAGAAGGTAACACATTAATCGATTATTGTATGGGTTATGGAGCAGTTTTTTTAGGGCATAGCAATAAACATATTTCACTAGAGGTCAAAGATCAAATAGATAAAGGAAATTTATTCTGCACCCCTACTGAAAAAGAAATCGAATTGGCAGAACAATGTACGAAAATAATTCCCGGTGCAGAAATGGTAAGAATTACAAATACAGGAGCAGAAGCAACTATGAACGCCATCAAACTAGCAAGGGCATTTACAAAAAAAACAAAGATTATCAAATTTGATGGATGTTACCATGGTGCTTTTGACTATGTTATGAACAGGGCAGGATCTGGCGCATTAGAATCAGAAAACGCACAAGACGGGATACTAAATGAGAGTATAAATAAGACATTAACAATTCCTTTTAACGATATTGACGAGTTAGAATCAACCATAGAGAAAAACAATAACGGTGAAAATGACATTGCTTGTATAATCATAGAACCAGTTTTAGCTAATTCTGGACTAATACTTCCAGAAAAAGATTATTTAAACAAAATTAGAAAAATTACTAAAGACAATAACATAGTTTTGATTTTTGATGAGGTGATTACTGGCTTTAGACTCGCAATTGGAGGCGCAAGTGAATTTTTTGGAATAAAAGCAGATATAGCAACATTTGCAAAAGCTTTAGGAAATGGATATCCTATCTCTCTAATAGCAGGAAAGAAAGAGATAATGTCTCAATTAGCACCAAGCGGAAAAGTATACCAAGCAAGTACTTTTGCAGGCAATCCACTATCTGTTACGGCTTCATTGAAAACAATAGAGATTTTAAATGAAAATAAAAATGTCATTTATCCCAAGGTGAGCAAGGCATGTGATAGAATAACAAATGGAATAAAAGATATTGCACTTGATAAAAAGATAGAATTAACAACTAACTCTATAGGCTCGATGTACCAAATTTTCTTTACTAAAAATGCAGTTAAAAGCTACCAAGACGTTAAAACATCCAATATTAAAAAATTTAATGAATTATTTAAAATACTACTTTATAATGAAGGTATATTTATTCCTCCTTCACAATACGAAACATGCTTTATCTCAAATAAACATAATGAAGATGATATTGAAAAAACTATTGAATCATATGAACGAGCATTAACAAAGGTGAATAGCCTTTAAAGAACTGATAATTGCAACAAGGGCCAGTAAATTAGCCATTCATCAAACAAATTCAATTATAGAATTATTAAAAAAAGAAAAAAAGGAAAGAGAATTCAAAATTGAAATGGTTACAACTAAAGGAGACAAAGATAAACGTCCTTTTTTTGCAATCAATCAGAATGGAGTATTTGAAAAGGAAGTAAATGATTCGGTGTTACGATACAAGTCAGATTTTGCAGTACATAGTCTTAAAGATTTGCATGCAGGATTTTCAGATAAATTAGTAATTGCTAGTATACCAAAAAGAGAAAAACCATATGACGTTTTTATTAATAATATCAATAACAAAAAAATAAATCAAATAGAATCGAAGTTCACAATAGGAACTAGTAGTATAAGGCGGGCAATTCAGATAAAAACCAAATATCCATCAATTATTATCAAATCAATAAGAGGGAACATTGAAACAAGAATTACAAAATCAAAAGAAAACAATTATGATGGAATTGTACTTGCAGAAGCAGGAATAAAAAGACTTGGATTAAATAGAAAGATAACTCAAAGATTGAATATTCAAAGCTTTACACCTGCACCCGGACAAGGAGCACTAGCTATAGTTTGTAGAAAAGATGACCTAGATATTATAAAAATTTTAAAAAAAATTGAACATGCAGATTCTAAAAAAGAGATTCAGACAGAAAGAGCTTTAATTGATAATATAGGAGCAGGATGTACAGTACCCTTAGGAGCATTGGCAATACTGAATAAAAAGAGTAATAAAATATCTCTGATTACTGCAATTTACTCTTTGGATGGTAAAAAATCTTTAAAACATAAAGAAGAAGGGAATGCAAAATTCCCCCGTCAGTTAGGAAAACATGTAGCAAATTTACTTATTTCAAAAGGTGCAAAAGAATTAACAAATGAATGGATTAAAAATAGTAACAATAAAACTAGCAATATAATAAAAGGAATAATCATAGAATGAGTAAAAAGAATGGCCCAGTCTCAAACCATCATAACGATGTAGGAAAAATATTTATCTGTGGTGCAGGACCTGGAGATCCAAAATTACTGACAATCAGAGCACTTGACCTGATAAATGAATCGGATATAATCTTATATGACAGATTAATAGGAAAAGATATCATCGATTTATTTCCAGAAAAGACTGAGAAAGTATATGTTGGCAGGAACATTGGTGATCCAACTACTCATCAGAATAAGACAAACGAACTGATGCTAGAGTATTCAAAACAAGGAAAGAAAGTATTAAGGCTAAAAGGAGGCGATCCATTTATTTTTGGAAGAGGAGGGGAAGAAGCAGAGTTTTTAAAATCAAACAATATTCCATTTGAAATAATTCCAGGTATCACATCAGGAATAGGTGCAGCAATATATTCAGGTATTCCACTAACCCATAGAAAATATAGCTCTTCGGTAGCATTTGTAACCGGACATGAAGACCCAGAAAAAAAGACACCCGTTGTAAGATGGGAAAAATTATTTGATGCGGTAGATACCGTAGTAATTTACATGGGTACTGAGAAATTAGAATTAATAATAGAAAAGATTAGAAATGGAAGTATCAAAGACAATACAAAGGTTGCAATAATTCAAAATGGTACTTTAAAAAATCAGAGAGTCATAACCGGTGAAATAAGCAACATAGTAAAAAAAGCAAAGCATGAAGATATAAAACCTCCAGCAATTATAATAATAGGAGATACCATAAATTTAAATGAAAAAATTAAATGGCACTCGCAACGAAATCAAATATAAATAAATATCAAATATAAATTGCGAAAAATTGACTGAGATAAATATTGCAATCACCAAGGAAGAAATAGAGGAAAATGATGTTCCCCATTATAACAATGTAGAGGGATATAAAAAAAATATAAATATAATATTATTACCCACAATCATCACTATTCCATTATATTCAAAGGATATAACAGATTCGATAAAAAAAATAGAAGATGGATTTTATAATTATTATATATTTTTAAGTACACATGCAGTAGATATTTTTTTTAAAAGAATAAAGAGAGAAGAAAAATTTTAACTTTATTTTAAATCAAATTCAAAGTACCAATAAAAGGTATAAAAATAATATTATTGCCATAGGTCCAAAAACTAAAAAAGAAATAGAAAAAAACAACCTGAATGTGCAATTTAGCTTCTGATGCTGCTGCTGCTGCGGCAAATCATAACAATATTCCTATTCTAAGTAACAATAAAAGAGATTATTCTATAAATAGCATTATAAAATTTTTAGATAATCTTGATAAAAGTAACGAAGAGAGGAAAGAAGGAGGAGGAGGAGGAAGGAGAAATAAAAATACTAATACCAAGAAGTGCAGAATCACAAAAATCAAATAATCTTATTACAAAAAAATATAAAAATTTAATTTTGGAACAAGTTTTTTTTTATGAAACCAGCCAATATAATAAAATAGAACAATCAGACCAATGGAGCAAATTTAAAAGTCTAGTCAAACAAAAAGAATTAGAATATCTTATATTTACTAGCCCATCAACTGTAAGAGCATTTTTTAAAATAATAGTAAACAATATCCATCCAGGAAAAGAAAAAGAACAACCAGAGTCAACAATTCTCCTGTCAACCATTAAAAATGAACAGGAATTATTGAGTTTTTTAGGAATTAAATTAATAATTTCAATTGGGCCCAAAACATCAGAGGAGCTCAAAAAAAGAAACATAGCATATTTAGAATCAGCAGAACACACAGTTAATGGAGCTTTAAAATATTTATTAAAAATCATATAAAACAAGTTTTGTTTTTAAAACAAGAATAAACAATGGAGTATTTTAATCAATACTTCTCCATCCTATTTCCTCCTCTGCCTTATCTTGTATTTTTTTTTTTATTTTTAGTTGCGATAGCCGTCAGATAACCGTCAGATAACCGTCAGATAACCGTCAGATAACCGTCAGATAGCCGTCAGATAGCCGTCAGATAACCGTCAGATAGCCGTCAGATAATCGTCAGATAGCCGTCAGATAACCGTCAGATAGCCGTCAGATAACCGTCAGATAATCGTCAGATAATCGTCAGATAATCGTCAGATAGTCGTCAGATAGTCGTCAGATAGATGTCAGATAGCCGTCAGATAGCCGTCAGATAGCCGTCAGATAGCCGTCAGATAGCCGTCAGATAGCCGTCAGATAGCCGTCAGATAGACGCGTTAGAGAGAGGCGTTATAGAGAGGCGTTAGAGAGCCGTCATATAGAAGAGATAGGCATTAGATAGACCATTAGAGAGCATGATTATAGAGAGGCGTTAACTTAAGAGAGCGTTAGAGAGCATTAGAGAGAGGCATTATAGAGAGGCATTAGAGAGAGGCAAGATATATAGAAAACATAGATATGGTAAAAATTCTATGCCTTTTAAATACATTTCATTATAATAATACTGTAAAAAAAGATAAATGGGTTCTGCTACTCCGTACTCGATAAAAGTAAAAGTAATAAAAGATTGGATTCAAGGACTATCTCGCGACAAAATAGGTCAAAATAATGGCATTGGTGCAGGCACTGTAACAAGTATAATTCAGCAAGCTGCCAAGACTAACATTGCAGATATGGATTTAATGAGAGGACTTGCTTTAAAAATAAAAAAAGAAAAAAGGAATTAGTAAATATGAATCTAACAATAATTTTAATAAATCATTAAATCTGCAAACCAATCTCAAAGAAATCATTCCTCAGTCTATGAATAACAATATTCTAATAAATATCCACATACAAGATAAACCAGCAGACTTTTTCTATTCCTTTTTTTTAGTCAACAGTATGTTAATAAAAACATCTTTAACAATAATTATATTCTCAACTTTTTTTCTTGCCTTGATACTAGGAATATTTACTTCTTACAAACTTGACTCGGATAAAACTAGCATTATTAATTATATCGATAATAAACCAATAATCATTTCACAAAAAGTATATGCTCAAAATTCAATTAACTCCAAGACCTACAACAATATGATACATCCTACACTTACTACTACGTAACACCACGAATGTTAATGAAACAACAATTTTAAAAGAAGGTTTACTATCATCCTCTAAATCTCTACCTAACGAAACTTCTCAGGTTGCAATTATTTTACCTCACAGAGCAGATGGTAAAATATATTCTGGATTTTTGACGTATTCTGCAACTAGTCCAGTGGAGATAGGTTTATTGCATAGAATTTCTGTCGATAATAATACATTATCTTTGATTAAATCAATTTATGGAAAATTAGCACCTCATTGGATTGATTATGCGTCAGCTAAACATCACCTTAATGAAACTGCCATCCAAATTATAGCAGGATTCAGACCAAATTATGGCACATCAACACCATATTTCTCTGCATCAATTCCCTTTGTAGCAAGTAGCGTTGGACTATGGTCTCCTACAGATATTCCATTTTTAACTTCTTATCAAGTATCTGCAAAATTGGCACAACCTGATATAGTCAATGATATCAATAATATTTCTATAAAATAGGATGTTATTGAATTTCAAAGGTTCCCCTTTTGTTATTCCTTTTCTCACTGTGATTCATTTTTATTTTAAATCTAATCGGTAATATAATTACAAATTGTTTCTCTTATTAAATATCAAATATTAATCACGTTTTCCCACCTGTCTTATCTACATCCTTAGAAAATGGATATTATGGTCATAAAGATACGTCAAATACTAATGATAAAGACAAGGAGGAAAATTACATAACTTTTTTTCAATGTATGATTGGGGAAAAGGGATTGATTCTCATACAAATGATCAGCTATTTGAATAATTTGCTACAAAATCAAATTTAGACACTGGGCTTGTAATATTTATCAAAAAAATTGTTGAGGCACATGGAGAAAAGATTTGGATCGGAGAACCCGCCTATAATATCATAGTAATCCAGTTTACGGCAACTGAAGATACTAAAAATAGATGCCTTATTCAGATTCCAAACACCTATTAAGAAAACTAGGAATAGGTTCCAAAAGAGTGCTGAAAAATATACAAAGCACTAAATTAAAATAAATAATTTATTTTTTTCCTTTTTAATAGTATATATTTTTAATGGCTCCTCTGCGGGAAGATTAAGAGCATTACCACTTTTGATATCAAATGAAGAAAGATGTAATGGACAGGTAACAGTTTTTTCAGATTCATTTAACATTCCCGTAGTTAAATCAACATATGCATGGGTACATACTCGATCAGAAGCATAAAAGGCCCCATTGACATTCATGATCATTATTTTTTTATCACCATAATCAAAATCAGTCATTTCACCCTTTTTTAAGCTAAGGAAAGATGATATATCGACCCAATTTTCAGAGGACATTGTTATAATTTCAAATTATCATTCATTTATTTTTTTACATATTATATTACTAATTCAAATAACAGAATAAAAGAATGTAAATTTTACCTGTACTTGTAGTGTTTTTCAAAAATATCCGCAGTTTCCTTGTAACGAGATTTTTCAACCTCCAGTATCTCTGCCATAACTTCATCTGTCTTTAGTAAAAGGGGCTTTCCAGTCCATTTATTTTCAAATAAATAACTAATCCATGCACGAACAAATGGATCCATTTTACGTGATAAAGGCTCAACAAACCCATGAACTATTTCTCTTTTAGCACTTTCTCTATCAAGACCCCTGCACATTAAATAAAATATTTGCTCTTCATCAATTTGAGAAACAGATGCAGAATGAGTAGCCCTAACTTCATTCGTTTCTATTTCCAATCCAGGAATAGCATCAGAGTGTGATCCTTTGTTTAATAGTATTGCATGCCCTGCTAAATAAGCCTCAGAAGTTTTAGCATCTTTTCTAATTTTAATCATACCTTTAAAAAGCGATTTAGATTCATCTTTCATTACAGATTTGACCATTACTCTGCCACGGGTACTAAATCCGGCGTGATCCAAATTGGAAGATATATCGAATAATTGTTTTTCAGTTCCAAAAACTATTTCAATGTCTTCAGAAGAAGCACCAGGCCCTTTCATAATACTATCAGTTTTATATCTACACAAACTTGTTCCAAACATTCCAGAATACCAAGACATTTTTCCATCTTGTTCAACAAAAGCCTTCCTACTAGAAATATTAACTGTCGATAAATCCATTGCCTGTAATGTGATAAACTCAAGTTCGGATGTAGGTTTAACACCACATTCTAAAACTTCAAAATAGCATTGTTGTTTTCTATTTTTATTAATTATTTCTTGGGCATCGAGCTTGTTGCTATTATTACTATCTGATGTATTTGACGATGATAATGGAGAAGATGGAGAACTAATAGTGGAAAGGGATGATGAATATAGCTCCTGGACAATTGTTGCCTTAGATCCAACATCAGAAATTACAATATTTCTACAAATCGAAGACATTCCATCATCCTTTAGAGAATAGACAATTCTAATAGGTTCTGTAACAATCAAATTTTTTGGAATGTATATAAAAAATCCCGATTGAAAGGATGATAAACCTAATGAAAGAAAACGATCTTCACCATAATTACCTTCATTGCTTTCAAAATATTTCTTTAATAATTCGGAGTGATTGTTGAAAGCATCTCGAATATTTGAAATTATTAAACCTTGTTTAGATAAATGATCTGGGATGTAAATGTGCACTATAGATGAACCTGACATAATTAAGCTTGGAGCAGATTTAATCTCCTCAAGTCTTATTTTTAAATCCTCGGACAAAGTAGATGATTCAGTATTTGAGAAAAATATTTTTTCAGGTTCCAACAAGGTTAATCCAGTATATTTTGAATACAATGGAGATATTTCGAATGGTAATTTAGAAAACTGAGATATTGCTTTTTTTCTTGTGTTTAATATCCAATCTGGTTCGTTATGTCCATTTGACAATATTTCGTTAAAATTGTCCTTTGAGATCAAAGATAAAGAAAGCATAAAAATTTACCTAAGTTTCAATCTCTATTGTAAAAGAGAGAATGGAAAAGAAAAACCATTAACCTACTGAACCTTCCATTTCCATCTTTACCATTCGATTCAATTCGACAGCATATTCCATAGGAAGTTCTTTAGTAAATGGCTCCATGAATCCACCCACAATAAGACTCAATGCATCAGATTCTGAAAATCCTCTACTCATTAAATAAAATATTTGCTCATCACCTATCTTTCCTACAGTTGCCTCATGTGTAATGGTAGCATCATCTTGATTGACTTCTACATATGGATAAGTATCAGTCCTAGAAAACTCGTCCAATAATAACGCGTCACAACGAACATTTGACTTTACTCCACTTGCACCCTTTGCAACGTGCAGTAATCCTCTATACGTAGTTCTACCAGAATCTTTGCTTACTGATTTGCTGACTACTCTAGATGTGGTATTAGGAGCTAAATGAACAACTTTGGCACCGGCATCTTGATGTTGGTTTTTTCCAGCAAATGCAATAGAAATGATTTCAGCATGAGCATTTTTACCCAACATATAAACTCCAGGATATTTCATTGTCAATTTGCTTCCAAGGTTACCATCGACCCATTCAACGGTGGCATTTTCATACGCGTATGCTCTTTTAGTTACCAAGTTATAAACATCCTTGCTCCAATTTTGAATGGTAGTATATCGGATTTTTGCACCCTTCTTTGCAACCAGTTCTACTACAGCAGAATGCAAAGATTCAGAGGAATATACTGGGGCGGTACAACCTTCGATATAATGAACTTCTGCACCTTCATCTGCAATAATTAATGTTCTTTCAAACTGGCCAATATTTTCAGCATTTATCCTAAAATAAGCTTGTAAAGGTAGCTCAACTTTTACATTAGGGGGAATATAAATAAAGGACCCTCCAGACCAAACAGCACTATTTAAGGCCGCAAATTTATTATCTTCTGGAGGAATAATTTTTCCAAAGTGTTTTCTGAGAAGATCGGGATATTTTTTTACTGCAGTATCAGTATCAACAAAAATTACACCTTGTTTCTCCAATTCTTCATTTAAATGATGATAGACAGTTTCGGATTCATATTGTGCACCGACTCCTGCCAAGAATTTGCGTTCGGCTTCTGGAATCCCTAATTTTTCAAAGGTATTCCTCACAGATTCTGGAACGTCATCCCAGCTCTGACTCTGTTTGCCTGCAGCTTTAGCATAATAATATATATTTTGGAAATCAATATTTCCAAGATCGCCACCCCAATTTGGCATAGGTTTACTCATAAACACATCATAAGATCTTAATCTAAATTCGAGCATCCAATCTGGTTCGCCTTTCATTTTACTAATTTCTTCAATCGTACCTCTTGAAAGTCCCTTTTTACTCAAATAGGCATATACTTCTGTGGAATCTTTAAAATCATACTTACTATAATCCATATCCAGTTCTTTTGTTGCCATAGTTTTCATAACGCTGTTATACATTATAAATATTTTTATATTTGGCTCTGTCAAGTCTTCGTTTGGTATACTAATTCTAAAAGGATTTTAAAAAATCATTTGGTGTCTCTATATAAACGAAATCATAGGTGTAATAAAGTATGTTGTGTATTATATGTTAATGTCAGATACAATTGATGATGCAACAAAGAAAGTAAAGAATGCAGAACAAGATGCTCGAGCAAAAGCAAAAACCACAGAAGATCATGCTGAAGGCAAGCCAAGTTCTGAAACATTGAACAAGGCAAAAGAAAAAGTAAAAGACGCCTTCTCTTAATTTTTTTTAATTCAATATTTTTATATTAATTTTAATTTAATATTTCTGTATACAAAAAATTCATTTAATGGAACTTATATTTGTAAAAGTTATATAAAATATTATTGTAATTGATATAATAGTTTATCTTTTAAATAAGAAAATAAAAACTTTATATTCTAATATATCATACAATATTTTACTTTTACAACCTCATAAATACGATTCCATCTAGGTCTTGAAAATACTTGCCAAAAGATACTCGAGACCTAATTTTAAGAAATAATATAAAAGAAAAATTTTGTATGTTATCGATTATTGAATATTTTTTATAATATTTAAAAAGTAATCAATATATTGAGAGAGAAAAAATTGCAAATATGAATATTAAAGGAAAAGTAATAATATGTGATTCGATTGATGAAATAGGAATAAAAAGCTTAAAAAATGCAGGTTTGATTGTAGATTATTTTCCAGAAATTTCAGCTCACGAACTAATATCAAAAGTAGGGGAATACGACGTAATTGTAGTAAGAAGCAGAACCAAAATAACTAAAGAAGTTATTCAAAACGCCAGCAAAACAAAGATAATAGCTAGGGTGGGAGTTGGGCTTGACAATATTGACACAGAGGAAGCAGGAAAATATAACATAGAAGTGATAAATGCAGGAGAAGCATCAATCACTGCTGTTTCTGAATTAGTGATAGGATTTATGTTATCATTGTGTAGGAATATTCCAATTGCTAACTATGAAACTAAAAAAGGTAATTGGATTAAAAAAAATCTTATAGGTACAGAATTAAAAGGAAAATATTTAGGAATAATTGGATTAGGAAAAATTGGAAGAAATGTAGCACGATTAGCAAGAGGATTAAGAATGAATCTAATAGGATATGATATAGTTCCAATTGACAAAGGTTTTGTTCAAGAAGTATCACTAATTACAACTGATTTAAAAACACTGATGGAAAGTTCAGATTTTATAACATGTCATGTTCCACTTACAGAACAAACAAAATATCTAATAAATAAACAAACGATTTCAAATATGAAAAGCAGTGCATTTATAATCAATACCTCAAGAGGAGAGATTATAGAAGAAAAATCACTGATAGAAGCACTAAAGAATAATAAAATAGCTGGGGCAGCTTTAGATGTTTTTGAAAAAGAACCTCCATCAAATAGAGAATTACTGGATCTTCCCAATTTAATATGTTCACCACATATAGGGGCTCAAACCAAAGAAGGCCAAGAATTAGCTTCTATGGTAATAGCAGAGAAAATTATACAGAAAATGATAACAAGCGAAAACCTAAATCAACAATAGCACTATTTATTTTATGTTAACAATTACTTTAATACCAAAAAGACAGATTAAACGATACAATTCTAAAGGCATATGAAAGATATTCGATCTGTCTAAGAATATCAAAACAAAGTAATAATTGGATATAGAAGTATTTACATAATATATTTATATATATTATGTAAAAATTAGAATATAGAATGAAATCAAGAGTATACGTAGTTATTGGCGTGATATTAGGGATAATTGGAATAGCAGGTGGCCTTTATGCCGGCTCAATTGCAGTAAATAGCGTCGTAAAACCCACAGAGTTTGGTCCAGCAAAGGCAGGTTGGGGAACTAATATGGAATTTGTAGAAATAGGGTTTATTTGGATTGGAATAATAGGATTTGGTGCATTGGTCCACGGTTTGGTTAACAATCCCGCAAGAGAACTCCCATCAAAAAGTTATAGATAAAATAAAGTATCTAAATAAAATAAAGAAAGGCAGATAAATCATTATAATAATATTTCTTTTTCAAAAACCATCAACATAGCCAAATATAAAGAAACGGTCAAAATTGAAGATGAGTTAACAATAAAATCATCTTTATTTGTTTATTATTAATATATAATTAAATATCATAGTTTAAAATTTGCCTACTTTTTTATCGATAATAAGTGCAATACTGATTGATTATCTTAAATTGGTATGCATTATGATTTGCCAAATCCAAGAAATATAAAATAATTCTCTTAATTACCAAATAAGAGATATCTATAATCAAATAAAATCCGTATAAAAATAAGATATGATATACAGCACAAGATATAGAGAAAAACAAATTTCAAATAAATTTATGAATAATAAAACACAAAGCATTGGCAAGTAAATAAATGAAAAATTATCATTAATTTATAAAGTTATTTTTTGGATATTTTTATAGTTATAAAAAAGGAAAGATTAGAACATGATCTCCACTACTTTTGTTTTTGAATGCACTCCACGAAGGATTTTTACATTATTTGATTTAATATTAAAATAGTTTGAAATTTTTTGTATTATTTCATTATTTGCTTTTCCTTTAAGAGGGACAGAACTAACCGAAAGTTCGATTTCATTATTGTCATTATCCAAAACAAATTTATCCAAAGAGTCAAATTTTATTTTAACAGTATAAATCAAATAATATAGTAAAATTTATTTTGCTATTTAAATAAGATAAAATTTAATAAGATTTTGAAATACCTATAAAGAAATTTTATTAACTTGTAGTAAAGTTTACAAACTATTAAAAAAATTCATTAATAGAAGAAATCCATTACAGTAAAGACTTTTATTATATCCATTTTAAAGATTTATCAACCATCTTGGCTTTTCTTGATAAAAAATATAGGAAAAATCATCTAATTATATTTATAAAAAACGTTGGACGATGATTATCAATAGCATTTCCATAAGAAAAAAATATCAAAATTTAAAATATAAAGAATAAAATGCTTTACTATGATTATTTAAGATTGTCTAACAAATCTTTCTTGAATGTTTGTCGTGCCTTATTCAAATATACATAAAATAAAGCCAACACAAAGCTGGCTACTCCCCCAAAGATAAAGAAACCATTTAGAGTGACAATGGATAATATTGACATGACAAAAGTTATCGAAATAAAAATTAAAGATAATTTCTTTAATTTGTTCATAATCTAAATTATGGGAAGCATAGTATAAATACAGATCTATCAAAACATATATCAAAATAAAGGTAAATAATAATTATTTTTAATTACATGTGTCTTTTTTATAAAATTTAAAAGAATCAATTTCATCAGTAAATTCCAAAATTCAATAAATTTTATATAAACAATAACTTTAATCTAAATTATTATATAAAATCATATATAGATATATTAAAAATAACCTAATTGAATTAATATTCATAGATAATAGTTATCACATTTATAAGATTGATCCTATCAAAATAGAGAAATTGTAAAGGGGTTTAAAAATAATTCTAATATTACATGCAATAACATTAAAATTTTTTCAATTTAGAGGTCCTGAACGTATACATATATCGTTTTCTTTCATATTTCATTAAAAATAAAATTCCTATAACTAGGATTACTTCTAGAGATTTATCTATTATTCCAGATAAATCGATATCTTCAGGATGGGAGTTTGGAGATAGTGGAGGCGGAAAAGATACTGCATATATATACAAAAAGATTAAAAAAAGCGATCCTACAAGTCCAAATAAGTTAAGAAATAGAGACTTTTTATAATATTGCTTGGTAACAAGCAATTTATCTGATTTTTTAAGACGGTTATCAATAGTGTTATCATCAGAAAAAATTAACAATATGTACATAATACCATATGCTAATTGAACACCAGAAGCCGAAAGTAAAAAAATACTATATTCTAATCTTAAAGCACCATGTTCAGGATATACAGCAAGATGGACTACAGACGCACCAAGGGCAAAAAATAATACAAAATATTTGACAAAATCATATTTTGAAATTGCGCTAAACAATTCACTTTTCCTTCTGCTCCAATACATCCAAAATAATACGGCACCCAAAGTAGAAACTGCACCAAAAATTGCAAGATATAAAACTACAACAAAAATCGTCCCAAAAGTATTGTTGGTTACTGATGCATTTAATACACCTCTTTCACAATTACAACCTGCAATATCATTCAGCAAAGTCCTCGGAGGCGGAATTTTATTGATGATTTGATTTGTATTAACTCCATCATTTAATACACTAATTACAATTTGATACTCTCCAGGTTTTGGAAATATAAATGGAACACTAAAATCTCCGCTATCAAGCTTGGTCCATGGAAATACAGAGATTCTTTTGTCATCATGAGAAGAATAAATTTCAATCATAACTATAATATTATGTACATCCCGCCCAGCGTTATCCTGAACACTGAACAGAATCTTTGACAATTCATTGGGTTTTGGATATTCAGGATCGATTTGTTCATTAACATAATATTTTTGACTTATACCAAATCCTGCAGCATTATTATGGGCCAAATGATCAAAATGACCTTCTACAAATTGAATAAAAGAAAAAGAAGAAAATACACAGCAAAAAGAAACGGCAAAAAATATAATAAAAAAATAACAGAATCGATAAAGATTTGATATTTTTCATAGGATTTCCTATAAAATTTAAAGTATTTAATTGAGCGATCATTTAAAACAACTGCAATTACAAGCCAAATTTATTTGAAAAAGAGTTTACCGAAGATTTACTACTATTATCATATGAAGCAGGCGGTCATTAGTTAATGATGATAACTTTAACTTATTATTGGTATAAAATGTATTTATAACAACAAAGATTAGGCTGCTATATAATACTAAACCTAATCCTAGATGAGCAGTTACTAAAATAGCATGTAATTTTTCGGTAATTACCACACCTCCTAAAAATATTTGACCAAAAACTGCACCTGCAGCTATTATTGAAAAAAGTTTTGTAGATTTCAAAGAATTTTTTCCTTTAAGTATAAATACCATATTAAGAAAAACAAGTAGTCCTGTAGATGCAGCAATAGTTCTATGAGTATACTCTATTAAAAATTCAGATGATGGAACTAATCCATGTGGACAAAGTGGCCATTTGGGGCATGATAAACCAACGCCACTAGAACTAACATATCCTCCCATAAACATTAAACCAAACAAAACACATAAAGTAATTATAGAAAATATTTGAAGAAATTTATCATAGTTCATTTATTATCGTTTGATTAATTATTAATAAATGATATTCAAATATAAATTTAAAATCGAGTAAATAAAAAGAAAGAAAAAATGGTTTCTAGCCTTTGATGGTAATAGTTCCCTTCATGTATGGATGTACAGTACAGTGAAAAGGATAGTCACCAGGGGCCAGACTGGCTGTTTTTATCTGTGCAGATTTTCCAGGCAGTATGAGACTTGTATCAAACAATTTAGCTGTTTGTGGATCATCAGGTGTAGCACCATTTGTTGCTGTATGTGGGGCTGTATCTGTATTTGTTACAGTAATTACATCTCCCTTTTTAGCAGTTAGTGTTGCTGGAGTATAGGCAGGATTTCCCTGAGTTGCTGCTCCAGCCGGTATAGTTATCGTTCCAGGTTTCTCTGCTGGCTGAGCAGATGGGCCTCCTGCTCCTGGAGCAGCAGCTGGTGCGGGTTTAGGCGTAGATACTGGCGGAGGGAAACTTGATGTAAAGTGCCACAGAGTTATTGTAAAATACACCGTAATAGCCATGAGGGATAAAGATGATAAGTAATCCCTTGGCCATCCGGCCTGGTGAAGTTCTAGTGATGTGGTTCTCGTCGCGCGAAGTCATAGTAGTATTCCTTTCCTGTTTTCAATTCGAATGGATCTTTTGTATCTGCAGGTTTTCCATACATGGCTGATTTAATCAGATTATAAGCAAATATTACATATGAGCTTCCAACCATCCATGCACCTATTGTCGCTATCTGATTCATTACTATTAATTGGTATATTGGTAGATAATCTGCAACTCTTCTAGGCATACCATATAATCCTAAAAGATGCTGGATTCCAAATACCAATATTATTCCAGTAAATGCCAACACAAAATGAAGTTTTCCCAGCCCTATATTATACATTCTTCCTGTGATCATAGGAAATAGATAGTAAAGCATTCCAGTAAATGTCAAGGAAATCGTTCCCATCAATATAAGATGGAAATGACCTATAACCCAGTAACTATCATGAGTTACAAAGTCAAGTGGAATTGCAGTATTAACAGTTCCTCCTGCTCCAGATGCATAGAATAGAATTATACCGCCGACACCAAACAACATTGGAGCAGCAAACTTTATTCTTCCTCCCCACATTGTAGCCACAAAGTTAAATACATGCATAGCCGAGGGCGGAATTGCTGCCAAAGTCCCAACCATGAATACAGTTTTCTCAGTAAACGTCATACCTGTAGCAAACATATGATGAGCCCATGATCCAAATCCAATGACCGAAACTACCACTAGCGCTATGACTCCAGAGTAATAGCTAAATATAGGTTTTCGTGAAAATGTTGGAATTATTTCATATAGCATACCTACTGCCGGCAGGAAGAATATGTAAACTTCAGGATGGAATGTAAACCAGAATAAGTGCTGATATGCAATTGGATCTCCACCCATATCAGGATTGAAAAACCCAGTTACACCTAACCTATCAGTATACATCATTATTAATGATGCTGAAAAAGTTGGCATAGCTGTAATAATCATAAGTGCTGTGCTTAAAATAGCCCAAGAGAAAAGAGGCATTTTCATCAAAGGCAAATCAGGATGTTTCATTTTTAATATAGTTACTACAAAATTAACTGAACCAAGTATGGAGGATATTGAAAGCAATTTAAGTGCAAATATCCACATATCTGCAGCAGGTCCAGGTGCTTTTAATATAGAATATGGAGGATAAGCATTCCATGACATATCGGAAAAACCGGCCCATATTAAAATAAAGCATGGAGGAATTATCCAAAATGCTATTGCGTTTAGTTTTGGCCATGCCATATCTTTGTACCTTACCATAAGTGGAATTAGATAATTACCAACTCCTGCTGCAAAAGGTATTGCCCATAAGAATAACATAGTAGTTCCATGAACGGTAAAGAATCTTGCAAAGTCTGCCTGGCCTGTAAATAATTGAAGACCAGGTAAAAACAACTCGCTCCTAATAGCCATAACTAAAACCCCACCACCAGCTAAAGCGACAAGTGAAGTCAACATATACAGCAAGCCCACATCAGTATGATGAGTAGAAAAAACGATCTCCCATACTGGTCTAGGCTTTTTTAATTCTAATACCAATTTTTTAGTATAACACCTCTATATTCCCTATTTTCCAATAAAGTCTATAAAAGTATTTGGTTTTTTTAAAAGACCAGATTTTTTCTTATAATTATCTTGAGAATATTAAAGAAAATAATTTTCAATATTAAAAATATTTTATTAATTTTAAAATCAGATAAATATTTGAATGTTGACTAAGTTTAAAAGTTTAAAATAAAAAAACAAGTAAAAAAAAGATTGATTATGCTTTGACAGTTATTGTTCCCTTCATGAATGGATGGACTGTACAATGATAAGGATAGTCACCAGGTGTCAAAGTAGATGTTTTTATCTGAGCAGATTTTCCCGGCATTATTAGACTGGTATCAAATTTAGTGGTTTCACTAGTTGCTGTATGAGGAGCAGTATCATCATTTTTTACGGTAATTATGTCACCCTTTTTGACAGTCAAAGTGGCGGGAGCATAAGATGGATTACCCTCGGTAGATGCGCCAGCAGGTATAGATAATGCAACAGAAGGACCTCCGGCTGCAGAAGATGTGGAATTTGTTGAATTGTTGCAGATGAAGGACCTGCAGAGGTATTTGATGCATTTGGATTTGGCTCTGAAGGTTTAATTACACGCTCAAATCCAGTACCTGTTGTAACTGTAGCATTAGACCCAGGTTTTATAACAGTCTCAAATCCAGTACCGGTAGATACCGAAGGTGGTTGTGCACCATTATTCAATGCAGGTATAGCTGCGGTAGTGCCATTACCAGGCTCAACGAACAACTTTGCTCTCATTGTTTGATGTTGCTGACCACAATATTCTCGGCATTCAATTAAATACTCACCAGGTTTATCAAAAACATTCCACATAGTATTGACTCTCCCAGGAACCGCATCCAAGAGAATGGAAAAATCAGGTACAGCAAAATCATGAATAACATCATTAGAAACTATTTCAAATCTATATGGTACATTTTCCTTTAAATGCACTTCATTTACCTCTTGTGTCCCATCAGCATGTTGAAAAGACCAAAACCATTGTTGACCTATAACACGCACTGTTTCAGAATTTGGAGGTGCAAACTCTAGTGTATGTTCGACCCGCCATGATTCTGCACCGACCCAAACCAATAATGCAATTACTACACCAACATAAGCCCATTCAGTTGTGCTATGACCCACTAAGTATTACCTCCAATTTTAGAAGTAGTGGAAGTAGAAGTATCAGATAGATTTCTGTACCGTTTATTTGATTCTCGGAATCTCCAAGTAACATAGATAAAAACTCCTTGAACAGCTGCACCGACCATAAAAGCAGCAACCATCAACCTATAAAATAAAGACCAAATTTCTACACGTCTTAGAACAGATACTCCGGTATCCTGAGCATATACTATTTGAAGAATACTTTGGATACCAATTGCAGCCATTGATCCCAGAATAAAAACCATTAATATTTTATGATAGGAAAAAGCCATATGCCTTTATTTTCACACTCAGGATTTTGATAAATCTCAATCTAATTTAAGGTTTTTGTTATTTAATAAATTATGTAATGATTGAAAATTATATAAAACGAAAATTCAATAATCAGATAGAAACCTACGAATATCCATCATATTGATGCAACATAATGAAATAACATTATTATTATTTTTAAAAATATTTAGAGATGCATTAGGAATTTGAATGTTGTATACAGAAGAAGGTTTGATATTCATTATGAGTGAAATAGCAGCTTTTATTGGATCCAAGTGAGAAACAAGAAGAACATTTTCATCTTTGTGTTTTATTACTACTTCTTTTAACAATTCTGATATTCTTTTTTTTACTGCTCCAAAGGATTCTACTTCGAATTCTAACAAAGAATTTTCATCATCATTATCACAATAAAACTTTACAAAAAGATTACCATGTTTATTAATTAAATCCTCATAATACATACCTACAAGTTTACCCAATTCTATTTCAAATAATCTTTCATCCTTTTCAAAAGGTATATCTATAATATTAGAAACAATTTCTGCAGTTTCTACAGTTCTAATTACAGGACTGGAATAAATTTTATGGATATCAATAGTTGCCAAGATTTGGCTTGTATTTATAACCTGATCTCTTCCAATATCTGTTAGATGAGATTCAAGATTTCTACCTACTAATAGTTTTTTAACATTATTATTGGCCTGACCATGTCTCATAAATATAATAAGCGACATAACTTAACAAGAATAGATTAAAATTATATTAATATTAAGCGATTGATTTGATTTAATTTTTGTCTGTTATTAAAATACATTTAAAGACCTAATACCTAATTGACACAATTAATATGAAAATTGGAATTATTGGTGGGACAGGCGGAATGGGAGAGGGCTTTGCCCAGAGATGGTGTTTAAATCATGACATTTTGATAGGATCAAGGGATAAACAAAAGGCAGATGCTTTTGCGAAAGAGAATTATAACAATATTAAAAGCGTATTTGCAGATAGAATCAAAGGAACGATTTCAGGAAATGATAATATATCGATATCAAAAGATAGTGATGTGTTAATTCTTTCAATTCCCTATGATAACATAGTTAGCACGTGTAAAGATATTTCAAATGTTATCAGTGATAATTGCATAGTAATTTCACCCATAGTTCCAATGGGAAGAAATGAAAAAGGATTTTACTATATCCCAATTGAAGAAGGAAAAAAATCTGCCGCAGTTTTGGTTGCAGAAAATATTCCAAACTGTACGAAAATTGTATCTGCATTTCATACCATTTCGGAAATAAAATTAAAGAATTTAAATATGCCATTAAATGCAGATACTTTTGTTTGTACTGATAATAAAGAATCTTTATCGATAGTCAATGGCCTTGTAAATGAAATTGAAGGGCTCAGATCGATTTATTTGGGCTCTTTATCTTTATCATATCAAGCAGAAGTAATGACTCCTATGATACTAAATGCATCTAAACAAAACAAGCTTAAACATCCAGGCGTAAAGCTAGTATAATACAACATATAAAATACAAAAAAGGAATTACTAATGGATTTTGATAAAATAGATAGAAAAATAAGAAATAGACAGAAGGAGTGGATGTTTCCATTAGGAATTTTATTCATTGTAATGGCATTTATCATTTTTTTCAGAAATCTTATCGTTATAACTACAGAGATGGGGTTAGAATTTTTTGCGGATAATTTTACTAACTCAGCAATTACAAATGAAAAATTTGTAATAGGGATGATAATTATAGGAGGTATTCTAATTTATTTTGGAAAAGTAAAAAGAAAGATTCATCCCAATGAAATATAATTTAGTCCACACTATTCTCCATTTTTCTTCTTTAGAAAGAGATTGATTTTATCCATCGCCTCTTCCAATATACTTTCTTCTGGTAAGTATACGACCCTAAAATGGTTTGAACCACTGGTACCAAATCCAGATCCATGAACTGTCAAAACACCGGTAGAATTTAACATTTCAATTACGAATTCTAAATCGCTTTTCCATCTATTTTGCAGATCGATTTCAGGAAATAAGTAAAATGCACCTTTGGGTTTTTTGCAATATACTCCATTAAACTCATTGAGTCTCTTAAATACAAAATCCCGTCTTTTTTGTAGCTTTTGTACCATTTCATTAATATGATTCTGAGGACCATTTAAGGCTGCATTTGCGGCGATTTGTACTGGAAAGTTTGAAGCAATTCGAACCCTTGCTAGTTTAAAAATATTTTTTCTTAAAGAATCAAGTTGTCGAGAACCATTATTCATACAGATATAACCACATCTTAAGCCAGTCATCGAATAAGTTTTAGAAAAACCATTAAGAAGAATTACTGGCGCATCTTTAGCAACTTTTCCAATCCCATAAAATGGATCATCAAAAACTATTTCATCGTAAATTTCATCACAAATGATGTAGAGATCATTTTCAGAAGCAATATCTATAATAGATTGTAAACTTTTTAAATCAAATACTTCTCCCGTAGGATTGCTGGGATTTATTATACAAATTGCTCTTGATTTATTTGTTATTTTTTTTCTTATATCATCAACATCGGGTTTTCCATCATCTAGTATTTTAAATTCACTGATATTAGCGCCATAGAATTTAGCGTAAGAGGAATATGGAGGATAATATGGTCCAGGAAGTAATATTTCATCATTTTCTTCAATTATAGAACCCATTACCATATCCAATCCTTCGGAAACACCATTTGTGACCAGAACATCTGAAGATGTAAGATTTAATCCTTTTTTGTTACTTTCTTTTTCAACAATAGATTGTCGTAAATCAGGCCAGCCCTCAGAATCAGTATAGTAATCATAATCGTTGTTTAATGCATCAATTAAAGCATTTTTAATATGAAGAGGAGTCTTAAAATCAAAAGCTACAGGATCTCCTATATTTAAATACAATATTTTCTTTCCTGTTTTTTGATATTCCCTAGCATGTAAAATAATATCTCTGATTGCATATTCCACTCTGCCAAGTCTCTCAGATATTTTAATCAATTATCTAGTTCCAATTACATATAATAAATAATTGATATTTGTATTTTATCCAATAGGCTATACAATAGAATTAACTAGATTATATTATAATATAGCAATAGAGTCCATACATATCATTTTATCATTCACATATTACAATATCCACCATTAATAAAAAATGTTCAAGACATAATAATCAGATAATATTAGATTCTCTTAATTCGGAATAAGTTTTCATTTCCAATTGAATAAACGCTTCAATCATATTTCTATAAATTATTTCTGTTGTTAATGAATCAAAGCCTATCTCTTTAGCATATGAGGTTACTTTTTCAATGATTTGTTCTAACCTTTGTGGATCTCTGACATGGGCAGCAGTTGTTTTAAATCGTGGCAGCATGTTTTACACATTCTCCACGCCTTGATAACAAAATTACAATTTCTTTATCTATATTATCAATATTTGTACGGATTTCATCTAGCGAAGAAAAATTAAATTCATTCATTTAACAATATATTTATTAAATAATTACAAATATTTTAATTTTCAAAAAAAATACAAGGTCTCACATTAATTTATCAAGTATTATTGGAATTTATAAACTATTTAAGATGACTTTAAAAAAGTGTATAACTATATTCACATTGTGAGTCAAAAGATAACAAATTATATGATAAATTAAAATTAAATTACATTGGTTTTATTTGTAGTGGCTTATACTAAAAAGAAAATAGCCCATTTACCGTGAAATATAAATATATACTTTGTTATATAATATAGAATTGGATAGAATATGATTTATGATGCTTCCACTATAAAAAACATGATAAAAAAATGCATTTATGAAGACAATACTAACAGTAAAATAAAACTATTTTTTAAAATAAATTCACTACTTCCTAAAGAATCAAAAATACATATACCTTCTTTTATAACAAATGATTATATCAACAAAACATTATATAAATTAGAAGAAATTCATTCAAGAAAAAAATTGTCTGAGCATATAAAAAAAAATAATAACCTGAATGTACCCATGAACCCAAATAAAATATAAAAAATATAATAATGATCACTTACCACTATTTTTGAAGAATTGGGTTTAGAAAAAGAAAATAACAATTCTAATTTAGAATATGTTATTGTAGATGGAAATGAAAATGAATTATGGGAAATTGATTATGATAAAAACATTGCATTAGATGTAAGTGAAGTAATAAAACCACATTTAATAGATAAATTGATTACCTATTCAGGCAAAATTGAAGACTTTTTACAAAAAGAAAGAGGTTGCAAGAATATCCATTTCCATAATTCATTTAGCGTCCCCACTAGAATTCATTTAAAGGAGCAAAATTCAAAACTAAAAGGATGTAATTTCAATTAAAAATTTTCTCAAAAAAAGTATCATTTTCTTTACAAAATATTAATAATTTATTTACACACCTTATTAGATAATATATCAAACAGAAAACTACTTGCATTTAAGATAATATTGATATTTTAAATTAATACAATTACAGAAAATAACACAATTTATTTAATGTAATAACTATGTTCTACTCTTGTAGTCAATGCACAATAAAGTAAAATTATACTATTAAAAGGTTTAATTGATGATCTATAATGAGTATATATATTTATTTTATAAAATTAATATATTCTTCTCTTTATTAAAGAAAATAGAATTGGAGGATTCAGGATCTGTTTCAACTTTTGATCCAATCCAATATAAAATTAATACAAAAATAAATTGGAATACTGTTGCACCACTTTACCATAAGAACTGGGCCAGTACCCTATACCGGACCTTTTAAAGCAACTATAGAATTAATAAAATTTGCTGATATTAATTCAAACGATACAGTGCTTGATTTGGCATGTGGTACAGGCGCAGTATCAAAAGAGGCAGCAAGACATATCAATAATAAATTGGATAACTGTAGAAACAATAAAGGTATTTTGATTGGAGTAGATATTTCAAGATCTGCCCTTTCACTAGCAAAGCTATCAACATTTCCTTATCTTGCTAGATCCCTATTTATAGAAATGGATGCTGAAAATTTAGGATTTCGCAAATCCTTTTTTAGCAAAATTTTATGTCAATTTGGTTTAATGTTCTTTCCAAATATATTATCTGTTCTCAAAGAGATAAAAGAACTCTTGAGGAAGGATGGAAAATTATGCATATCAGTCCATGGTACCTCAGAACGTGTTCCTTACTTTAGTTGCATAATGGATCCTATATTAAAACAAATTCCAAATCTAAGACCAAAAGGAGCTCCATCTGTTCACGCCCTTGGAAATCAGAAAGATCTTTGCAATATATTACAAAGCGCAAATTTTTCTAACATACTAATTAGAAAATATAATTTTTATTATCTGGCCGGTACTTTTGAAGAGTATTGGTCAGATTATATGTCTTCTACCGCAAATTCAATTCTTCCCATACTCAAATCAAAGGGAACTGACACGATTTCATCCATAAAAAGAGAGTCAAAAGAAAATTCAGAGAAATATACAGATAATAATGGAACAATCAATTTCCCTTGGGAGGTATTAATTGCAACAGCTTATAAATAAATAAAAAAAATTGACTTCATGTACTTTTAACTACATCAATTTATTGAGAATTACCCATCCCTTTAAAATCCTTTCAAAAATATTCTCCAAATGCAGAACAATGCAATTTAAAATATATAATATAAAAAATCCTTTGTAGTCGTTATAATATAAATAATTACATAAGAGGTAACGCTTCAAATATATAGTAGCGTCAAATAATCCAATCCATAAAGAATAAAATGTTCCACTTTTTTAGCAACAGATCTAATTTCTATAAATTCTAAATACATCTTGACAAGTACATGGTCTATATGATACTTTCTATCATCATTATCAAGGTAGAAGAATTAATGATTAAAGCTTAAGAAGCAATAACAAGAATTTCATTAGAATATAATATATAGGAATTACATATTTTAAATTGCATTTGCCTAAAACCAAAATATGCATTAATTTTTCTTATAAAGTAAATGTCCAATTTGCATTTATTATCTCACATTAGTAAACAAATATTTAATGAAAATTTTAAAGCAAGTTATCTTGTATTACAGTCTGAAATCTAATTTCTTGAATGTTTGGAATTATTATAATCGCTAAAGATTTGGATTTTGCTATCGTTCTGATAAAAAGTTATGATAAAAAGAATAATCATTCAATTGTTATCAAGTGTAAAGTTACACTATAGATCAAAAATTTGTTTAAGAATATGAGATTAGGTAGATATTATAATACATCTTACTATAAAAAATTTGGATAAATGATAAACTTTACAATATATAATGACAATTAAACTTAAAGATTAGAATAGCAAATTCATAAATAAAAAATATCTCAATAATTCACGATAATCATGGAAATGTTATATCAAACCATCACAATAAGTTATATAACTCTATAAAAGATAAACAACACAAGAAGGGTCCGTAGCGTAGTCAGGACATCGCGGCGGTCTTCGGAACCGCAAACCGTGGGATCGAAGCCCATCGGGCCCGTTATTCATAAGGGTTCAAATAATTCTTTACGCATCACATTAAAAGGAAAGAGAAAAATCATTGCCTGCTAAACTAATTACTACTATTAACAACATTGACAATAAAGTAAAAAGTATATTCAAACAAAATCATATGAAAAATTAATAGATATTTCATAATTACAGAATGAATAATTCTGTTATATCGCGATACTATAAAGAAAAAGGTAGCGAAATCATCTTTTTCTTTTTATATATTGGGATTTAAAATAACGATACCTATGCAATTATCCTTTTATTCACAAAATCTCTATATGTATATACAGAAGCAGCAGCAACGCTGACATCATAGACAAGTCTGAAACAAATCACTGCCGAGATGAAACTAGAGGATCTCTTAATTTAGTCAATAATGTAATAAGGAAAACCATTACTCAAAGGGGTGCTAATCAATTACTCCTTTGAGTAACATGTGCTGTTTTGCTTTTAAAAAAACAAAATTCCTTTTTAATATAGTCATCCTTCAATCGTTTAGTCATTACTATAACAACAAGAGAAGAAAAGCAGAAAAGAGAAGGAACAAATACAATATGATATTCCTGGATTGAAAACTGCAACCCTAATATACAAAGAAATTACGCTTAAATTAAACGAATATGATTTAAACCAATAATATCAGACATCATCCATTGATAAATTAACATAAAAACATAGTAAATAGAATTCAATAATTATTATTTATAGCATTTCTAAAGTCTACCTTTATTATTAGATTAAATCAAGTAATACCACTTATCTTTAATTTTAACAAAATTTTCTAATTGAAGTAATAAACAAATAATTTTATTTTTTGATTAATCAATTAAATAAATAAAATTCTCTAGACTTTTTTTAATTATGATCCAATTTATTTTGTATTGCATATTAAACAATCCATTTAAAATTATATTATATTTTAAAACAAATATTTTTCTTTCTATTTGCCTATTTATACTTTGTTTACTAAAATTTAACATGAGTGACCAAAACGAAAATAAAATAAATGAGCAAAACAATATTCCAGGATAGCAAAAAGAAGTCCATGTTAAAGATTATCCATATACATCAGAATTAGCAAACTTATTAAAGGATATAGATTATCCTGCAGACAAAAACAAAATAATAAATTTTATTAAAAGTATTGGTAACACAGATGAAAATATAATGGAATTGTTAGGAAAAATAGAGGAGAAGCAGTATAATAATTCAGCAGAGGTTACCAATGCAACAGGATTGGTTAAAAGGCAGTAGACAAATTCATTCAACTATTACTACCGCCACTAATACTACTCTACTAAGAACACTCAATATGTTGTAAAGGTAAATTCTTCAAAATTCAAATATGAGGTATTGGCATTATGTTGAATTGGTTTACATCTGTCTTTAAACAATACTTTTTAATTTTTCTAATTTATTCGGCAATTATTACAGTTTATATAGAAAATCTCATTTATCTATAAAGTTTTCTTATTATAAAAAAATTCTAATATTATCTTAATCCAAATAAAATACAAATTAAAAAGAAATCTATTGAAATTTTACTCTCTCTTTTAAATTTCATTTATGATTATTAAAGTATGTTATCTATTTGTTATTGTGGTAAAAGTAATATGCGAAGAATGTCTTTATACGGGCAAAAAAGTAGAATTTGTAAAAAACAGTGATTACTGTATTGAATGTGTTTGTGATCATCCTATGTGTCCCAGATGCAATTCAGCATATCATTCAGCCACCATTACAGAATAAATTAATAAAAAAATAAAAACAGAAGTAATAACTACACCTTTTACTAATGCTCCAGCAATTTAAAATTATGCAGGAAAAAAAATATCGATATAATAATAAAATTGGAAATAAGAGAATTACGGGATTTAAAAAAATATTTCTTGGCAGCGCAGCCCCGGACATAGCGACCTACATATATTCAGTCTTTAATTGTTAAATGAATGTCTATTTGTTATTAAATTCAACTTTTTATTTCCAGTATAAAAAAATATTTTTAAATCAAATATCTTGTGTTTGCCATTTAAAATTAAAGTCCACGGATGACAATATATTATTATTTTATCTTCATTTATTACTAAAATGTTTACATTATTAACAATGAAATAGACTAGGACAATGAAGTAAAAATTGATGCTCAAAAAGATATTCCTAATATAGGAAAAATCTATTTCAACTGTAATTGTAATCTAGGCTATTGTGCAGCAGAGGTAAAAGAAACTATTACCAAACGATGTCAATCTTTTTGACAAATATATATTAATATCTTTCAAATAAGGTATTATCGCTGTCAAGTAAAAATAAGAAATAGTTACGGTTACCTGTAGATTTGACGTTTAAATATGAAAAAAAATTGTAATGTTTAAAGTGAAAATTAAGAATGATTTATAATCTTATTCCGTAGTAAAAAAATATATTAAATGCTATAATATATTGAAAATATTAGAATTTATTATAAATATTAATTATTTATTATAAATATTTATCAATGCATAAATAGTTCATTAGTGAATTATATGCAAAATGTCATCATCAACATCCGCTTCTGATAAATCTAAAAATAACACAAATAGAGATAAAATGGAATCGAAAAAAAATAATAAATCCACCGAAGAAGAAAGAGGTGATAGTGGCATAGCTCCGATAACAAATTATTATAATGATTTTTTTGAGAATTTTAGACAAAATATGCAAAATATTATGGAGGAAACATGGCCCAATTCCGTCTTTCCGACAAAGACATTTTCACCATTTGATTTATTTGATAGAATGACCGATACTAGGATACCTCTTTGCGATGTTATGGATAAAGGGGATATATATGAAATAGCCTTGGAAATTCCAGGTATTGATAAGGATAAAATCGATGTTAAAGCTACAAAAAACTCTGTAACAATTTCTGGAAAACAATCAGAAAAAACCAAAGAAAAAGGTAAGAATTACATTTATAGCGAAAGATCCTACAAATCATTTCATAGACAGATACCTTTTCCCCAAGAAATAGTGCCATCAAAAATTACTGCAAAAGTTAATAATGGTGTTTTAGAGGTGGACTTGCCAAAAAAACAACCTAGAATAGCTGAAGGAAAAGAAGAATATAAAGTAAATGTAGCATAATATATCATATATATTTTTTATTCAAGAGGTATATACTTTATTTATAAAATCCATGTTACGGAATTATGACTCCTTTTCCAACAATTTGACCTTGCTTTAATAAATCTATTGCCTGATTGATTTCATCCAATGTAAATTTTCTAATATTATTTATTTTTTTCCCTGATTTTGTAATTCAATAAACTCTCATAAATCATTATAGTCTCCCCATATTGAACCACATATTTTATATTCGATAATTACCATTGGTGCGACAGGTATTTTTACCAGATTTCCAAATAATCCCTCAACAACAATTGCTCCATAATTGGAATAAAAGGCAATACCGAAATCGATCCCACTTTGATTGCAAGAACAGATGCAACTAATATTTTAACAGTTATAAATTATGATAATCTTCCTCATAGGTTTTATATACGTGGATTTAATTAGATACTTTATCCTGGCGAATCTGATATAATCACAATGGAGGAATCTCGAGAAGGAAATTATAAATATTATGATCTTGTATCTAATAAATCCAAAATGAATATTTTAGATACTTTTAGTGTTGTTACTGTTGAAAAATATTAATAGAATTAAGGAAAGTTCCAATTGATTTAGGATACATCATTTCAAAATTTAGGTTTATCTAAATGTTGAGTAAAATAAATTAAATCAAAAATTCAAAAGCTCATCTCTTATATTCATTTTTGAGTTCATGAATAATCTTTTATCCATTTCCTTTAACGATCCTTTTACTTTAGGAATAAAGTCCATCTTTGTTACTATATCTTTTTCTATATCGATACCCGGGGCAATTTCTTCTAATACTAATTCTGAGTCATTTAATCTGAAAACTGCTCTTTCTGTAATGTAAATAATCTCTTGTCCGTATTTGGATGCTTGATGTGCACTAAATGATATTTTATAAACATTTTCGACAAATTTTGTAATTGGACCTTCTTCTATGATTTTCACTTCCATATCTTTTATAACAATATCGCTTTTTCCTCCTCTAAATGAGCCTGCAAAGTAAATTCTAGGGGCACCTCCTGCTATAACTGGAAATCCTCCAGGACCAAATATCTTATTAGGCAACATTGATGGATTTACGTTTCCTTTTTTGTCAATCTGTAAAAAGCCCAGGGATGCTGCGTCTATTATTCCTCCCTCAAAATTGGAAAACATATCAGGCATAGTTGAAAGTGCAAAGGGGCTCAAAGCCAATCCAAAATCATTTCCTGAAAGAGCTACTCCTCCCCATTGACCGGATTCCAGAATAGAGATTATAAATTCTGAAATATTCTCTTCTGCCGAAATCGACGAAATAATAGCAGGTATTCCTATTCCTAGATTAACTAATACAGGTGATTGTTTTTCTTTAAACAATTTTATAAATTCTAGTATTACTCTTCTAGCTATTACTTTTTCATGATCCTTTACTAATGAAATTGGAATAGATTTTAATAGGTTATCGTTTATAGGTGACATTATCTTGTAAGACAATCTTGGATTATATTCAATTGTCCCAGTTTGCCAGTGATATTCTCTTGGCGCAACTACAACATAATCTACAAGTGGAAAAGGCATATCAACATCCCTTGGATTTATTGTTCCCGACTTTGTAATCCATCGTATTTGTGAAATTACTTTACCCTGATTTGGTCTTGCTTTTGTGGCTTGTGCAATACTAAGGACCGTTCCTCTTATACCTTCATCTTGCAATGATAAATTGCCATTTTCATCGGATATCGAAGCTCTAACCAAAGCACAATTTGGTTTTGGTGCACGATATAAAAGATAATCGTCTTTATCAATTTTAATTACATCCACTTTACATGTTTGATTCTTTTTGCCCTTCTCATTTAATGCTGCGTCGTCTTTTCTGGGATCTAAAAATGTATCTACACCTATCTTTGTTAAAAGACCTGGTCTACCTGATGCTATTTCCCTAAACCAGTATGCAGTAATTCCTATAGGCCAGCCATAACATTCTATTCTGTTATCAATCACAAGTTTTTGAAACCATGGTGCAAAACCTAAGAAAGGCATTAAAGACCCTTTAATAAAATCCTGATTTGATTCTTTATATAATTTTTCAGCTACCTTGTCTAATCCTCTGCCTGGTACCGCAGGTAACGCATCAGATATTATAAATATATTTTTTGGATGACCTTGCTCTTCATATTTTCTATATAATTCATTAATCAAGTATTCTGGAGTTGTAGCCATATTGAATCCAGAAATTGCAACTATGTCGTTATCCTTTATCTGATTCAAAACAGTCGTGTCAGCGAGTTTTGACAACATTTAGATGAAACACTTGAAGATATCTTTCATAAATCTATTTGTAAATTTTACGTAGTTCAAAAGTTTTACCGTCACTTAAATTATATCCATTAATATTTTTAAAATAAAAAAGATCAATTAATTCAAACTAAAAACAAGACAACCGATTTTTTTCCTATCCAGTTTATAAACAATGCAATATTATTAAATTATAAATTCATTGATTATCGACGTTAAGAATCATACAACAAAGCAGTCGATAATCAATCAGTATTATAGTCATATTTTTCATTATTTATTTGAGCACAGGAGAGACAATGATTAATCGTCAAGTAGAGAATCCAGATAGATAATCTTTTTGCTAGTTCTGAAAATACACTCAAACAAATTATTTAATTCTGATCAAATAAATAATAATCTTCCAGAACCAGTCCAAAGATATTTCAAATATGCCTTGGAAAACGGACAACACTATATAAGTTATGTACAGGTAAAACATGGCGGAACATTTCGATTAAGTGAGGACAACAATGGATGTCTATAGAAGGAAAAGAGTATTTCACAACAGAATCACCTGGTTTTCTACGGCTAGGAAAGATTAAGCCATTTCCATTATCATGGATGACAGGAATAGATCAATATATTCAAGGTAAGGGCTCTTTTCAAATAAAATTATTCTCTGCATTTACAGTGGGGAATGCTACTAAAGGTAAAGAATTGGATGAAGCTGAACTTGTGAGGTGGTTGGCTGAAGCGCCTCTTTTTCCTACAGATTTATTACCAAGCAAAAATTTTCAAGGGGAACAAATCGATTCAAATTCTGCAAAAGCTATAGTAAAGGATAGAGAATTGACAGTCGACGTAATATTTCACTTTAATGAAAAAGGCGAGATTGTTCAGATGACAGCTGATAGATATAGAGCAGTAGATAATTCTTATTCAAAAGATAAATGGTTGGTTATTACAGAGACTATACAAAAATCGATAATATGATGATACCAAAGGAAATTGAAGTTGCATGGAATTTAAAGTCATGTAATTTTAGTTATGCCAAGTTTAGAATAGATAACATTGAATATAATAACCCATCAAAATATCGATATTAAGATAGGATCTCTACGTTATTTTTTTATAATGGCGATATACCATCAAAGTTGTCCCTCATCGTTCTTAATCGATTAATTTCCTTTTGGATATCATTGCCTATCAAGTTAGAAAATACTGCTGAAGATAAATAATCACTTACCTAATATACATTATAGATGCAAGTGGGAATTGATAGCTTTGCAGCAGCACTCGATGATACCAGCCTCTCCGTGGACTCCTCCGAGCGTTTGCAGAATTTAATTGAACAAATCGAACTTGCCGATCAAATTGGTTTAGATGTATTTGGAGTCGGCGAACATCATCGTCAAGAGTTCCTAGATTCAGCTCCTGCAGTCATCCTAGCTGCGGCAGCTTTACGAACAAAAAACATACGGCTCACCAGTGCCGTAACGGTATTGAGTGCTGCAGACCCAGTAAGGATATTTCAAGAATTCGCAACACTTGATCTTTTATCTAAAGGTCGTGCGGAGATGATTGTTGGCCGTGGCTCATCCATTGAAGCGTTTCCACTGTTCGGCTTTCGACTTGAAGACTATGACTCGCTTTTTGCAGAGAAAATTGATCTTTTGCTAAAGATTCGTGACAATGAGCATGTCCATTGGTCAGGACAATACAGGCCCGCCCTAAACGGTCAAGGAATCTATCCAAGACCCTTGCAGAAACCTTTGCCGATTTGGCTAGGCGTTGGTGGAACTCCACAATCATTTGTCCGTGCAGGTCTACTTGGATTACCATTGATGGTAGCAATTATAGGGGGTCAAACACGGAGTTTCCGGTCACTCATTGATCTCTATAGAGAGGCGTGGTGGAGGCAAGGCAGTCATGCATCACATCATCAACTGAAAGTAGGTATACATTCGCTGGGCTATGTTGCAGAGAGTACACAAGAGGCAATAGATGATTTCTTTCCAGGATATGCACGCAGTATGAACAAAATTGGAAAGGAGCGTGGATGGCATAAGATAACTCGTACAGCTTTTGATGCCCAGCGAGGTACAGAGGGCGCGTTGCTCGTTGGAGATCCAGAAGAAATAGTTGAGAAGATCATTCGACATAGCAAAGCCCTTGGAGGTATCTCCCGAATCACTTTTATGATAAATGCAGCCTCTTTGCCTCATGTGAAACTCATGCAAACTATCAAATTGATAGGTACACGCGTTGCACCTGCACTTCGAAAAGAGATAGGTGATGGATGAAAATGGGATATTATGTATGATTAATAACAAGAAATTTGTTTTGAATATTGGGGGCTATGATTAAATTCGAGTCAGGATAACTGATGTTAATGTATTATTGTCTCAAGCACTATTCAAAGGTAAGTTTATGTAGATATATTACAATTTAATCCATAATATTGAATTATCTTTTTATAGTCGCATAGTATTGTAGAAAATATGAATAAATTAACACATCCGCTAATATTATTTTCGGACTTTAATTTATTTGAAACGGATATGGCTGACGGCAGATGGTACACTATCGCATAAGTATTTCTGGAGAAACCAAGGAGGCCATGATGGAATTAGCCAGAAAATACAAAATTCAATTGTTAAATTCCATCAGCATCTGTCATATCCCAGATACTATCTATACCATTGAAGCCATTGCAGCTCCAGACGAGATTCTGTTAATGGCAAAAAATGGGTATTCTATACAAATACTTGAGGAGGTAGGGATGCGCAATCATTAAAAGCAGCAGCAACAGCAGAAGAAACCAAATCCTTCCTCTTCTTCTGCTTATAACTTTTCCTCTGCATCTTGGGAGGACTCTTTGTAGCAGCTTAACATCATTAGTGGAGAGACCCTAATGCTTTCTACATTTACTATAATGACCGCCGCTAATAACCTTACTCTTTATACCCTTTACAAAGTTCTTTACTTTGGTCACTAAATCATGTAAAACTAGAGCATTTGCATTATCGAATGCAGGACAACTAAAAGACCTCATACAATCATAATTGCAGAAATAACACAATTATGTTTAAAGTAGTCGTTGTTTATTTTTGTATTCTTTTGTATATCAAGCGAAATACGATCCAATTATATAATAGAATAATAATTTAATATTTGTCAGTGCATTATTAACAATATAATTTAAATTTTAATGTATTTGATAATATACTTGAGGATATTACTTCAGTTTTATGTTGTTCTACTTTAATAACCGATATCAATATTAGTCTCACTCGATCCATGTTATCTTAAATAATCTATATAGTAATTTATAATATCAGGGATTTCTTGATCTGATTCTATTGTAGAAAGGTATCTACATTCTCCTCTTTACCATGTTTTGCTCCCATTTTGATGAATAATTCCACTTTAACCATATCTATACCTCCTTTTAGATTATTTTTTTCCTAAATCTTGTTTTTAATAATAGAAACACTATAAAGATATATTAAAAATTCATCATTTATTTTATACAATTTTCAACTGTTTAAGATTTGGATAATAACATAATAATATTCTCTATCTTGAAAATTTTACTAAATAGATCTCTGCATAATTAGCAACTATCTACACCATTGAATAGATTTTGTTGATTCGGGTCTAGTTTTGCTGTTTCATAATTCTATAGTTTACTAAACCAGATACTATATCTGATATCTTGTTATGCTTATTTAGCCTGTTTCTAAATACATGTGCAAGAATCCTATACTTTTTCAACCTGCAGATAGTATGCTCTATCGCAATCCTCTTTTTAGCATGTCCTCGATTGAACTCTTTTTGCTCAACTGATGATTGCAAGTTTCTTTCCTTTCTATTTGGTATGGATGATATTTGCTGTGGAAAATCCTTTTCTATGCCAAGATATCCACGAATCAAATACATTAACAACATTTTTGGGCATGATGGGATGATTCTTTTTATAGATATCATAATCATGCCTTCGTCCTTTTTATATACTAGTTTATAAATGATAAAACCATGATTGTTAACTATCAACTGGGTCTTTATCGTATGCTTTCTCTTTTTGCCTGAATAATATACCGTGCGTCTTCTCTTATCTACAGGTCTTGGTATTTGCTGTTCTGTAGTGGAATCTATGAAAGCAATAAAACCTGGAAAATAATGTTCAACTTCCGATGGCGTTTTTAGTCTCTTTGTTATTTGATATATTTTCTGTGCAATCGGTAAACAGTTTCTGATAAGTGGCTCTATCTTTTGAATATCTCTGCATATGTTGCTCTGATTCAAATCAAAGAGAAAGCCATTAGCGTATAGGTTATGTAAAGACGATAGTAAACAAGTAGCATTAAAAATCTATCCTTGATTTCTAACTTGAAAGTTCTTCATGCACCTATTTCTCTTTCTCTAGCATCTTTTCTTTTGGTGGATGATAAACGCTGTTGCTCATATTTTTCGTATCTTTTGGCTATCTTTTTGTTATAGATACCGTCAAACTCTTGCACTGAAAGTCCGGTAAATGATTTGAAAAGTATTGGTTTTCTGGATAACCTGTCATATGAAAGCAACGAAAGAACAAGAAAATGATAAACCACTGGATCATATCACTGTTTATTCTAATTATGCAAGAGATCTAGTATAATTAAAAATTCACAAATACTATTAAATTTAGTTACTTTTTATATATACATCTCTTTAAAGTGAATGTAAATTGAATAAATTAATGGATAGTGACTGACATATCATGTTCAAACGAAAGTTCGTTTGGACTAAAATTGACATCTCTGTCATCGGCCAAGGCACATGGATGATTGAAGAAACTAATCATCACGATATCCTATAATCTTTGCAATTGAATCTCTTCAATCAGAACTTGACCTTGGAATGAATCATATCGATACTGCCAAAATGTATGGGAATGGAATGGTAGAGGAAATTGTAGGTCGAGCCATTGCACGACGATTAGACGAGGTATTTCTTGTTTAGTAAACTAGTACCTTCAAACGCCTCCTATTACGACACATTGAGCGTTTGTGAGCGTAGTTTGAAAAGACTAAAAGACAGATTGGCTAGATATGTATTTGCTTCACTGGCCCAGCACCCAACCATCCAATCCAAGAAACCATGCGTGCAATGGAGACCTTGGTGAAGGAAGGTTTAGTAAAATTCATCGGAGTCAGCAACTTTGATTTTGAACATCTAAAAGAGGCCGAACGTGTACTTCAAAATGAGAGAATTGCCTGCGATCAAGTTATGTATAATTTAAATTCTCGAGGAATAGAAAAAAGTTTACTTCCATACTGTAATAGGAAAGAAATATCTGTGGTAGGATATGCACCGTTTGGACACGGCAATTTTCCCTCTTCAAATAGCGATGCTGGACGAGGACTTGTGAAGATTGCTGAGAGACACCAAAAAACACCATATCAAGTAGTACTTAACTTTATAGTCAATCACATTAACATCTTTACGATTCCAAAGACAAGCCGCCCGCAGCGTGTAAAAGAGAATAGTGATAGCGTTGGATGGAATCTGACTAAAGACGATATTTTAGATATTAATCGTGTCTTCCCAGTGCCTCAGCATTAAGTACCTTTAGACATGATTTAAACGAATTAAACTAAAAAAATAAAAAAAAAATCATATTACAGTAGAAATCAAGGATAGTTCATAATTCAAAATATAGATGCTTATAAAGAGTTAGCCAAACTATCGAATAAATATATATTTTGGCAACAGCATTATATACATATTCCAATTCTGTTTTTTTAATATAATACATATATTCAAAAAATATTGATCATATTAGAAAATTTTCATATACCTTGATTCATTTTTCTGTTGTTTATTTCATTACCTTTATTAAATAATTAAACTCTATTACAATAATTGTATATACTTTAATATACATATTAATACTATGTTATCTGAAAAGCCATCATCAGATTCATCTCAATCATCAGCCCTTCTGCGCGGAAATTCAGCACCTGATTTTACTCTCAAAACTACCCCAGACCAAACAGTATCTTTGAAAGATTTTCGCGGTCGTCCAGTAATTCTTGCATTTTATCCTGCAGATTTTTCTCCTGTTTGTGGAGATGAAATGACCTTATATAATGAAATTTTGCCTGAATTCCAACGATTTGGCGCTGAAATTGTAGGAATATCTGTTGATGGCGTTTGGTGTCATCTTGCATTTTCAAAAGATAGGAATCTGCATTTCCCTCTGCTTTCAGACTTTGAACCAAAAGGAGAGATAGCCAGAAAATATGGAGTATATCGTAACAAAGATGGGATTTGTGAGCGAGCCTTATTTGTGATTGATAAAGATGGAATTATTTACTGGAGATTATGTTTCACCCATAGGAGTTAATCCAGGTGCTGAGGGTCTTTTGAAATCCTTGGAATCTATAAGTAATACGTCTAAACAATCCGAGCAAAAACAATCGCAATAAAAGGAAGTAGATGGAATAAAAGGAGATAAGAGAAGGGGAAAGGGTTTAGGCATAACATGAGAGCCGAATCTGTAAAACTTAATTTGCCTGTTAGCAAAAGCCGTGATCATATTCAAGGACCAGATAATGCACCATAACTTTGGTTGAATATGGTGATTATGAATGTCCTTACTGCGGACAAGCTTATCCAATAATTAAACAGGTCCAAGATAATCTTGGGGTTAATTTACGCTTTGTATTTCGCAATTTTCCTCTTACTCAAGTTCATCCTCATGCTCAAAAAGCCGCAGAAGCAGCTGAAGAGGCCGGTGCTCAAAACAATTTTTGGGATATGCATGACCATTTGTATGAGCATCAACAAGCACTTGGCGATAAAGATTTGGAAAAATATGCAGATATAATAGGATTAAATCTAGATAGATTCAATGATGATATTAGAGAATCATATTCATGCATCTAGAATTCGAGAGGATTTTCTAAGCGGTATACAAAGTGGGGTGAATGGCACCCCCTCGTTCTATATTAATGAAATCCGATATGATGGTTCTTGGGATTTAGATTCTCTGATGCAAATATTGACATCTATCATTAATAATGATTGAAATAAAATAAATGAATATAAAGCAATTCACAAATGGTCTATTAATTTGATACATGTCTTCGAACTTACGAAGGGTGATTTACTTGCTATCAAACAAAGAAAATCATCAAAGGTTTAATCATTTGATATCTTATAATTCTAAAACGATTTTACCCCTGGGATGCATATCTTTTACATAGTCAAGTGCCTTTGCAGGCTTCATCAAGTATATATTTCATCATTATATATCCTCTATTATTAGATTATTTTATTAGCAATTCGATTAGATCTATTGTTTTACAGGTTCACCATCTTTGAATAATGTTTTAAAAATATTTTATAGATTTATTTTGATTATCTCTTTATGAACTATTATTAAACTTGTTCTCATCTTTCAAAACCAAATATTAATATTTATATTTATAGTAACCCAATTTATAATAGTTGAAAAATAGCATAATTAAAATTGTTTATTAGATATCAACGATTTTTTAGAAATTCTCTGACAACCATTTTTTAGCAATATGTACATCATTTTGAGTTATTTCATGCCCACTTGATTGCCATTGGATTGATACTTTTGCACCGGTACTTTTCAATAATGAAAATAGATCTTCTGCTTGTTTTTTCGAAACAATGGGATCGTATTGCCCCGATAAAATAATTATTTTCTTTTCAGATAAGTCAGGTAAAGGATTAGGGATAAAAGGTACCATTGGCCTAACCAATACAGTACCTGCTATAACTTGAGGAGCAAGTAAAAGGAGGCTTGTGGCAATATTCGCTCCATTGGAAAAACCAACAGCTATTGTTTTGCTTAAATCAAAAGAGTACTGTAATGACGCATCATAAATAAATTTTGCCAATTCATGAGTTCTAAATTTGAGATCCTCAATATCAAAAATTCCTTCAGCCAATCTTCGAAAGAAGCGTGGCATACCTTGTTCCAACACTTTACCTCTAGGGCTAAGTAAATTTGCATTCGGATACAACATACGACCAAGCGGTATCAAATCATCTTCATTACCTCCTGTTCCATGAAGTAACAATAATGTAGGATATGCCGATGCTGATTCATTTTTATCATTGGCATATTTTTTTTCTTTTTCAAAACTTTTAGGTGAAGAAATAAAACGATGTATAAAATTAAGGTTTACATCATTCATTTTAATCATCTTTATTTTCTTTTATTTTACTACTAATACTACTAGTACCTACTCTTTGGTTAGTTTGATTAAAATTTGAAATTTTAATTGATGGTAGCGTCTTTTCAATATATTCTCGTTTAGGCTCTAACCACTTTGGTAAAACAAGTTTTTGTCCCAATTCTTCTGGTTTTTGATCTATCATAAAGCCAGGAGGGTCTGTTGCTATTTCAAAAAGAACACCCCCTGGCTCTCTAAAGTAAACTGAATGAAAGTATAGACGATCAATAACAGGGGTAGCGTTTAATCTTGTTCTTATAATTTTTTTACGCATTTCTATTTGACTTTCATCAGTTGGAGTGCGCCATGCAACATGATGAACTGTGCCTGCACCCATAGTTCCAGGCTGAGTATATGGCAAACAAACTATATCGACAATTGATGAGGTAGATTGTATAGATTTTTGGTTCTCATTGCCATCTTGATCATTTATCGATACTTCATTAGATCTGGCTTTTATTTGGAATCGAAATCTATTTCCTTCATGTGCTACTTTAGAGAACCCCATTTCATTAGTTAATAGAGATGCAGTTTCCTCATATCCATCTAAAGATAGAGTAACAGAATAGAATCCTCTGAGGGCATAATCTACAGGAATAGGTCCGTTTTTCCAATAATTTATTTTTCTATTTTCTGCCTCTTTATTGGCCACAAGTTCCAATTTTAATCCATCTGTATCATAGAATGTTATAATTTGTTCATTATTGTCAAATCGTTTGGTGGGTTCAGAATATTCTACTCCTTTATCTTTAAATCTATCAGTCCAATATTCGATAGCATTTTCGGGAATTAAAAATGAAGTAGTAGCAACCTCGCCTGTTCCTCTCCATCCTTGATGCATATTTACCCACGGAAAAAATGTAAGTATAGTTCCCGGCCGTCCTATTTCATCACCATAGTATAAATGATAAGTTGTTGGATCATCAAAGTTTACGGTTAATTTAACTAATCTTAATCCAAGGATACCAGAATAAAAATCAAAATTCTTTTGAGGATCACGGGCAATCGCTGTAACGTGATGTATACCCAATACACCTTGATCTTTTTTTTCTAAAGTCATGATACCATGCTCATATTTATTATCAACATAATAAAATATAAATAAATTCAGATGACATTTTGCATTATGACTTATTCTTTGTTATAATGATCTATTAATGATTTAACCAATTCTTTACTCTACTATATGGAAAATAATCTGAAAAACTTTTATCTCTACCTTTAACTAATAAATAGATCTTTTTATCATAGTGATCTCTTTGGAAAGCGGATATAAAGATAATTTTAGATATTTACATATGCTTTGATGTCCGTTCAATTAATTAAGTTGAATTAAATATATAATTATTTTAAATAAAATAAATTTTTTTGATCAATAAATCATTTTCAAATCAATGATCTTGATTTTATATTAGGTAATTTGAACAAAAAAAGATAACAATTTTGAAAGGTTTTAACTTTGTGTATCAAATGTTTTTATCGTATAAATATAATTCTTGCAATTTTGGTATTATATCTGAATATAGGGGTACATGATAATCCTCATCTTTTAATCTGTTTATCATGTCTTTTTGTTCATTTAATGCTTCATAAGGGTCCCGGGGATGTAATGCTATTCTTACAATAGGAGGCGTTTGTATGATTAAATCCTGGAATCTTTTTTCATCTCTTCTTATGTTTATGGTATTTTTTCTGGATATCCTGTAGAATCCCAGTTAAAGACCTTTGAAACTTTTATTTTTTTGAATTCATTATTTGATAGCAATACAAGTCTTTCTTGCATTTCTGAAAATTCAAATCCTTCTTTTTCCAATATTTCGATTGATTCATCATTTAGCTTCCATGCCGGGGGTATAAACACATTGGTTTTTATTTTTATTTCTTGAAATATTTCAAGACCGGCCCGTATTTCCTCTTCTGCAGTTGCTTTTGTAACCGAATGAAAATCGTCAAACATGCCGTTTTTTCTTTCATGGTAAAGGCCGTGTAATGATATTTCACACTCTTTGTAAGATTTGATTTTTTCTACAAATCCCGGAAAGCTTGGCAGATCCTCTTTTTCATTGAAAAATGGAATTAAAGCGATATTAAATTTTATTCCTAGACCTTCTAGTTCATCGGCCAATTTGAATATTTTTGTAGAAAAAGTAGGACATGCATCATGTATAGTAACTATGGCAAATTTTTTCTTTAATTGAGATATCTTTTGTTGATTTTCTTTTGTCTGTTCATTTAAATCAGACATTCGTTAAAATTCATTTATATGTTATATGTTAAACTATTTAAAAGAACATTATACCAATAATTTATCAGTCAGCAATAAACCTCATAGACTCTGTTCACTTGAGGAGATTTATTTTAAGGCACCTATACAATGTTTAAATCAATTGAAAAAAGTATTTCTCCTTGTTTTAACAATGATTTGTTATAAGAAGGCAAAGTCTGTCTGTCAAAAACCATATATTATTCTATTTTAATCTAAATATGTTATCATGTAATAAAGCAATAATAGGATAATAATTACAAATAATAACTATGGATCCTTTTGATTTTAAAGAACTCTTCACATATAATCATACTGTAAGACAAAATTATATTCACACATTTCAAAAAACTTTGTCATGGGAGGACATGGTCAAAAACCATGAAACTGGATGGCTATCATTAAAAGACACTCTTCTCCATATAATGTGGGCAGAAGATTCATGGATAAATTATTCCATTAGAGGATTAGAAGTATCCTAACCGCCCATTTCCATACTCTGACTACAATTCATGGGAAGCAATTGAAGATTTTAACACTAGAGTTATTTCCAAAGTTGACAATTATCTATCTTCTCTTACTCCTGAATCTCTTTACAAATCAGTTTCAAGAATTAATAAAGATGGAATAAAAAGAAATACAATAGTTAAGGAAGTTTTAATTCATGTTCTTACAGAAGAATTGCATCATCGGGGAGAAATAATAGCTGTACTTTGGCAGATGAATATTCAACCACCCGATATGGGATGGCTTTCAGTAATGAAGAAGACAGATCCTGTGTGGATATTGAAATAAAATAATATTACTATAATTTTATTGACTCTGTTAACAATTCAAAGGAATTATCTAGATCTAATGTTAAAAATTCAAGAACGTTTCAACTAACTAATAAAATAATACATATATTATGATATCAAATTTAGTATCATTGAAAATAATATTGGATAGACCTAGAAAATATAAACATATCATAATATATATGCTAAGAAAATGTTCTCTGTTTCTAGTATTACTTATATGAAAGAGAGCACTTCAATCTGTAGTGTTTTCTCAAATTAATAGTCTTTGACACATCCACATAATTTCAATTTGTCAATATCTAGTGAATTTAATTTAAATCAATTCTTTTAATTAAAACGGTTATCAATGAAATTATTTATTTTGTTGTCTATGCAATATCCAGTTTACTTATTGAATTTGTAGATATTATGATCGAATTTATAATTTGTAATAAGATTCACAAAGTGAGTGTCATATAAACTACGACAAGTATTGTTGCAGGAACAACTTAAGATATAAGCACACCGGGCACAATGGATATAATACTAAAGTACTACTTACTGAATCACTTTTAGGCTTTACAGTCTACTTTCTTGGTGTGGACTTGTAGGTGTAGTTTTATGAAGTATTAAGGTACCTTCAATGATTCTATTCTTAAATCAAAACAAAATCTTGCCATTATAGTAATGATATGATTTTGTGTTGATGTGTTCTACTATTTTGTTTGGATTCTTTAAGAATTGCTATACTTTTACTCCCTTACATATTTTTAAACTCTAAAGTATAGTGTTATCCATGGATAATAATACCGCAGATAATATATCAATGTTCAAAGATGCAAAAGCATTTTCCAGTTTTTCAGTAGACAACATACAAAAAGCAAAGGAATTCTATGGCCATATACTAGGGTTGGAAGTTTTAGAATCATACGGTGGAAGATTATTAGATATTCAAATCGGTGACAGGAGGAATATCTTGATATATCCTAAACCTAACCATACTCCAGCAACATTTACTATCCTCAATTTTCCAGTAGAAAACCTTGAAAAGGCTATAGACGATCTTACCAAGCGTGGCGTGCGTTTCGAGATCTACAATGAAGGTAACATCAAGACAGATGAAAAGGGTATTTCTCTCAGTGACGAGGGTCCAAAGATCGCGTGGTTTAAAGATCCTGCCGGCAATATATTGTCTGTACTTGAAGAAAGGCAATGATTAGGCTATTTTATTTGCAAAGGTGATACTAGTGTCCTTATCCACATCCAAGGACCATTGTCGATATTAGAAAATATACTGCTAATAAAGCATTCAAACCTTCCTAAATCTATAATATTTTTTGAATCATCATATGTTTATTTTTTCTTTGAAAATATTTTATTTTTTAAATTTTAAATATTAATAAATTAAATATAAAGAATATATGTATTTTAAAAAAAATATTATCATATATTATGGTATATTTTTATTTACAATTTTATCATTATTAAATAGTAGTGTTCCCATATCATCAATAATATTTGCACAAAATGCTAATTCTTAACACCACATAACACCACCACGGCCCAATTCTCTATCATCATCCTCATCCTCATTTCCCCCTCCATTTTCAGATCAACTGTCCTCTCAGCAAATGGCCTCTTCAACCAACAAGACCTGTACACTTACACCCTCATTGATAGAAGAAGAAGGCACACCTCAGCAGACTGAAGGGCCATATTTTGTTGCCGGTATGCCCAATCGCTCAGATATCCGATCCGATCCATCCGATGGATCTGTACAGCAGGGCATTCCATTGCATCTTGTTATTCATGTTTATAAAATAAATGATAAAGGCAACAATTCTACTCCTGCTGATGCTGCTGCTGTTTCTTGTATGCCTTTTAAAAGAGCACAGGTTGACATATGGCATGCAAATCCTCAAGGTCTTTATTCTGGAATTTCACAAATTGGTACAGAAGGCAAAGCGTATCTTCGCGGATATCAAACAACTGATAATAATGGAACAGCCAAATTTGATACAATATATCCAGGGTGGTATCAAGGCCGAGCTATTCATATCCATGTAATGGTTAGAGCATTTGATGGAGGATCAAATGAAACATTCCATTGGACATCTCAGATGTATCTTAACAATTCTATAAATGAAAAGGTACATACACAAATTCCATACAGCAAGCATGGACTTCCTCCGATGACAAATGAGCAGGATGGGATTTATACAGGACCGTCTACGGATAAACTTGTTCAAAGCAATGCTGGACAGCATCTAATGCTTAATCTAACTAAAGATAAACAAGGGTATGCAGGAACGTTCAATATAATAGTAAATGCGCCTGTATCTGACAAATAAAAAAATCCCCATCATAATTTTTTTATTACATTTCTATTTTTTTGAATTTTAGCTGCCTTTTCCTAAATATCGTTCATTTGAAAATTCTATTTATCAAAAATATAATTAATTAAAAGATATCAAGTACGTTTTCATATTATCTTTTATATCATCTCTTCACTCATACGATAAGGATTGAGCTAAAACTCCATATGATCTGAACATGCTTTAACTATTTGGGCTTTATGAGCTAACAAACGATTCATTTGTAATCATTAGTTGATGCTATGGCAATCAACTTCACAATAAGAATCGCAATAAACATGAGTATTCATAGAAAGAAAAGCTATAACATATAGACTATGTCTGATGAGTTAGTTGGATAAGCATACAGTATGGGATCGTTAAGATCTTTTGTAGTAAGTCCTATTCGAATAGCCATAGAAAATAAGTTAATGACTTCCTCACAATGTGGACCCAATAGGTGAGCACCCAAGATTTTATCACTGCCTTCCTCAACCAATACCTTAAATCCAGAACAAGTTTCACCTACACGTCTGGAGGAATACCAGTTTGACGTATTTTTATGATTAATTTTAAATTGCAAGCCTTGCTCTTTTGCCTCTTTTTCCTGCAAACCTACTGATGCAAGAGATGGGATAGTGAAAACAACGCTAGGCAGTCCATTATAATTTGATTTGATGGTATTTCCATGTAATAGATTATTTGCTACAATATTTCCATCATAACTCGCTACAGGAGTTAATGGTAAACCGCCACTTGTTGTTGCAACATCACCTGCGGCATATACAACAGGATTTGAAATACTTTGCAGGTATTCATTGACCTTTATTCCTCTACTATTATATCCTATTCCACCCATTTCGAGATCAAGTCCTTCGGTATTTGGCACTCGACCAGCGCCATGGACAACCATGTCTGCTTTCAGTTGTACTAACATTTTGTTATCCTCTTGAGGATTAGAAACACAAGATGAATGTACAACTAATTTCCCATCATCAGAAAAATCTATTTTTTTAACTGCTGTTTGTAACCTAATATCGATTCCAATTTCCTTGCTCCTTTGAACCAATTGTTTAACAAGATCTGGATCAAAGTGTTCTAAAGGTTGTTTACCTCTATGTAAAATTGTGATATTCTTACATCCAGCACGTGCAGCTATATGTGCAAATTCAAATGAAATATAGCCTCCACCCACAAATACAATTTTATCAGGCAAATAATCCCTTTCAAATTCCAAAAACTGATCGCTTGTAATCATGTTCTCAGAACCAGGAATATTCAAGTTCGCAGGTTTTGCTCCTGTTGCTATTAAGATATGTTTGCCCTCTAGAATCCGATTACCCTTATTACTGTAATCATTATCATGTTCTACCTTAAGCATGTTTGGCCCAATAAATCTGGCATGACCATGATAGGGAATTATACCAGCATTGAGATAACTATTCTCTCTATACTTTGGAAAAGAATCGGTAAAGGTTCTTTTAAAACGAATCAAATCAGACCACTTTATGCGAACTACTTCTGAATTAATTACACCTTTATTTTCATGTCCATGATTTGAATCAATTATCTTTGCTGCCTCAAAAAGGATTTTCTTTGGCTCACATCCGCGCAATGCACATGTTCCACCAAAAGGAAGTGAATCAATTATTGCAACATTCCAACCTTTAGAACGACATTCTGTTGCAGCAGTAGATCCTGCTGTTCCTGTTCCTATTACAATTAAATCAAATACCTCTTTTATGCTATTCAATTATTAACTATTCTCAATTACAACTAAAAGTATTTCTCTTAATTTAATATTAATATTCAATTTCTCCAGAACAGGAGATTTTTTAATGTACTTTTTTGTATGTTAACTGTATACCATGATAGCGATAACAATAACCTAGTTTTATAAACTATGTTAAATAATATGTATCAATGACCGACATAGATAATTCTGTAAAGAAAATGAAAAATGCAGAGCAAGATGCTGAAGCAAAGGCAGAAACAACAAAAGATCATGCGGAAGGAAAACCAAGTTCAGAAACACTGAATAAGGCAAAAAATAAGATAGAGGACGCTCTTACATAATTTTTTTTAACTTAAATTGCATATTTATCAAAATAAATCCAAGTCCAACTGTACCGGAAAAGATTAAATTATAATACATATTTAAAATAATTTATTTTAATAAAAAATCTTTAAAATAATATTTGATTAATTTAATATATTCAAGTTTAATTATCAATAAATAAGAGTTTCTAAATTTTATATTCTTAATCTTTATAATAAAAATATCCAAGATGGTTAAATTATTAAATTATTTATTTTTTTTTGAAATGTCACTAATTTTTATAATCATTTTAAATCTACAATATTAACATCTATATAAAAAATAAAAATATATATCTTTTTTATAACTACTTGCCACCATTACTGCCTAATCCAATTGCACTTCCTATCTGTTTACCTATAGCAGATATAGGATTATCGTGATGATGATGTTTTATTACTTGTTGCTTGTGATTGTTGCAGTGAAAGATTCTGATCTAGCGTCATCACTTCTTTTATTTGAGCAGTTATGGTATTCAAATTTCCTAAAGCATCCCAATGTACAAAAATCATTGGTGGTTTTTCTAGAATCGGATGATTATGTACTGCAGTTATATTCCAATTATATTGTGACATGGCCATAAGAATTGGCTTTAATTCTGATTGCAATAATGCAAATTCGCCCATTACAACCACCATTGGTTGAGATGAATTTACAGAACTCTTTGACATATTAGAAGGTGCATTCATTATTTCAACCAAAGAATTTATTGCCAAAAATTTATTTAATATTGTACCATTATGTCCAATAATCTGTGGTGATTGTCTCAAAATCACTATATCGCAAACATCTTTGTTAGGGTTTTGAAGTGCAACAGCATTTTTACTTATTTTAGCAGGTAAAGAAGTACAATTAAGGAGGGCGGCGGCAGCAGCAGTTGCATTAGTATTAGATGATGATGATGATGATTGATTGGTTGTATTTTGATTTGTGCAAATGCAATATTTTTACTCATAGTGTTAAAATCAAATATAATCATCATTATAGATAATGAAAATAATGATGCAATAATTGAAATTGATATGATTTGTTTTGATGAAGGAGGAAATGGTAGTAGAGTAGTAGTAATTCTTGTTGATTTTAATATATTCTCTGAACTTGAATGTTCTCTTTGATTATGGTTAGCAGGATTCATAGTATCATAATCTCTATGATAGCATATATTATAAGGATCAGTAATTTTCAGATAATATAAACATAGTATATATTTATTATAATGGTAAAATTAAAATATTAAATTATGTGTAGTCCATCACATCTTTTTTTTGCTGTCTGTTCTTTGTTATAATTATATAATTGATTTCTTTTAAAATATGAGCGATATATCTATTAAATAATGTATGGTTTGTCACTTTAACCTTTTATTATTTCGCCAATTTGACACAAAAAAATAATATGACTTAGATACACGGAGTATTAATTTTAATAATTTTAACGAAATGACCTTAAAATTTATGATAATTCTTTAAATACATAATCATGAAAATAAAAAGTGAAAAATATTTCAGGTGTACAGATTAATGATTGATAATTTAATCAATAGAAAATATATCTATTATTTAATACATTTTAAACTATACTAGTGGGGTAGATTGGAAAAGATTGCCTAGTAGTAATACTAAAAATGTAATTGAAGGCATTCATGTGGAAGAAGTAGCAGATATTTCATCCCGCGCAAATTATGGTATTCACTATATGGTTATTTATTCTGATTTAACAACATTGAGAGAATTCTACTCCTATTACATAAAAAAAGGAATCGAAGAATATAACGATATTGTCCTATTTGCCCCTTTTTATGAAACTACCGATTCTGTAAGACGAACGCTTTCCGAAGGTCATATGGCCATAGACGTATCTAAATATGAAGAAGAAGGAATACTTGTTATTATTGATTCTTTAAAAAAATATTTTAGCCAAGAAGAATCAGACTGGGCCTTTAAAGAAAGAATGGTCAAGCATGCCAAGAAAATAGGAAAGAGGGGATTTTCCATTATTGGGGATGTTGGTGCTTTTCCTTATGTAAAAAAATCAAATAAACTTGTTGATTATGAATTATCTTTGCCCGGCCAATATGAAATAGCCCTAAAAGGTTTTTGCTTATATCATCAAAACGATTTTAACTTACTATCAGAAGATCAAAAACAAAAGTTAATTGAACATCACGGTTTAACTATAAGAATAGCTTGACGATATTGATAAAGACATTTTTTTATTTTATCCCCTGCCAAAAAATTTTATTTTAGATATAAATTATAAAATCAAATTTAGTAATTACTCTAGGTATGATGGATTTTAATATCTTGCTTGATTATTTCTTTTAGTTTAGAAAATTTTAAAGGTTTTTGGATTATTCTGTCTACCTTGGCCGCTTTAAAATCTTGTCGGTTTTCCAAATCTTCAGTCGCAAAAGCAGTGACTAGAAAGATTTTAACAGTTTTATTTACCTCTCTAATCTTATTTGCAAGCTCTATTCCATTCATACCAGGCATTCTCAAATCTGTGATAAGCAAACAATACCTATCAATATTCTGTCTAAAATGTTCAAAAGCTAATAATGAATCAGTAAAAGAAACAACATCGAATCCCAATCCTGTTATAAATTGTTTATAAAGAAAAGCAAGATCTGATTCATCATCTACCACAATTATACCTGGCGTTGGTGGTGGTAGTGGTGATGATGATGAGGACATTTATATTGTTAGCCAGTACATTGTTTATATGCTTATCACTAGTCATCGCTTGCTCGTAGAGCTAAAACTTTTTACACTGTAAATTAGGCATAAACAAATTCAACCCTTTCTGAATAGGGATTAATTCACATTACCGTTGTCTAAATAGAGATAATTATTAAATTATCAGATCTATCTTTTAGATATTGTGCATTTCCCTCAATAATACTTTTTCATAATATAACCAATTACGGTCATTTATCAAAATAAATAGGATCGATATATATGTAGATATTTCATTGATAAAGAATCATCAAAATCCATAATTAAGAGGTTTAAATTTTTTGATAATAATAAAAATAAATTCAAATTTATTTTCTTTTTAGTTTTAATTATATTAAAGAGAAGGTCAAGTCCTAATTATCTTAATTTGGAAATAACAGGATGAAAAGACAGTTACTAAAGAAGAATAATATGCTTTATTCGTCTTTCTTAACCCATTTATCGTTCTCTTTTGTATATTCTTTTTTTACAGCAGCCCATGCTACCTTATGTGCGACTTCTTCAGTACTCTCTTCTTTGCCCCCTCGCCTTTTGTTTGGATCTTGATATTCTTTAACAGCACTAGCATGTGCTTTTTTAAATATATGTTGAGCATGCTCTGGAAGTTGATCTATTCTTTTTTCTGTGGCTTCAGACAAGTCCTCATCATTATTATTACTCTTTTTTCCACTCTCCTTAGGCATATTTCTAAACTGCAATATATTGTTTAAAAATATATCGAATACGATAAAATAAACAAAATATTCACTTCAAAAGTAGTCAAAAATAACCTTAATTTTTAAATATCTAATATCTTCACAGGGTGTATAGAAAATCTACAAAAGGAAAATGGCAAGATGTGAAATCATTATTCTTTGATAAAAAGGTATTATCATAAAATGGATCTATATCGACATGTGTATTATTAATAAATTTATAAAATAGTTATTTAAACTTAAAATTCTTTATCTAAATTATTATATTTTATTAAAATGTACGGTTACCAAATAGTGTAGAGAAGATAAATAAATATATAATATTAATTTTACAAGTCTATTCACTTTTTATATTCTATTTTACAATTCAATCCATCTAAACATTAATTATGTTATAGAGAAAATTAATCATATTGCAAACAACTATCTTTTATAATTGAGATCAGATAAAAGAAAAAGGAGATAAAAATATATTAAAAATGGATTTAATTTATGGATAAATATAACCGAGCTTTCATCAACAGAAATATCGGACCTTCAAAAAGAATTTGGACTTGATTTGGACATCATTCAGGTCACTGAACGAGTTATAATCATAATAATTATTACTCTAATTACATTGTGATTCTCTAAGAAAAAACAATGGATGTTTTATTCAGATGAGGATGATCATAATAAAAGTATATAAGAATAATATAAAAATCCAACATAATACCATCAGTATTATATTGTATTATAGATCGGTTCCTTCAGTTAGAAACTTATTGAATTATCATTTTTTTTATTAAATTAGCTGACATTTATCTATCGGAAAATATAAAAATATAAAAATACTACCATGTAAAGGTAAATCCTGTTCCCGATCCCCTAAATAAAAAATATCATCCTCATAGAATAAAAAAAAAGAAAACAAATAAGAAAATTACATTTATAAAACGATTTAAAAATCAACATAAATGATATTTGGTTATAACGGTTGTTGTTGTCATTGTTGGAATCAAAATATACCCGTACCAGTAATATATCTAATATAAAACCTATACAACATAATAAAATCCATATCTAGATTACTTTTCATCAAATAGACGTTCATAAGTGTTATAATGAAATATTATTGGTAGGAATTGGGATAAGAAAACTGTCATTTTGTATATATTTTGATAGTTCTTTTATAACCATCTCTTGATCATTGGAATTAATCATAGATAGTGCTCGTTTATAACGAATGGCATCTGGTTCACTATCTATTATTTTATCTGATAAATCTAGTATTACTTTAACTATTTCTGTAAATGCATTAGCTATATCCCTACTAGAAGGAAATTTATAGACCATCTGTTTAAATTTATAGATTAAATCCTTTCGCAGTTCTTCTATATGCCTGAATCTGGCCCATGTGACATATGAATTACAATCTAGCAATCCTTGATGTGGTAAATCCCATTTGATTTTAAAAGAATCTGCCATCTTTGCTTCAAGCAGACTTATTCTTGCATATTTAAATTCATTAGAATCCTCTGAACTATACGCATAACAAAGATAATCATGATCTGGTAAAAATTGTTTACTATCGATCATTTTGTTTATTTCATCTATAAGCAATTTCCTATTCCCAGAATGGACAGCATTTAATGCCCATTTTTTATATATGTCTACATTTACAACATTGTTAAATAGATTATAATCATATGCTAACCGGGCAATAGACGAATTAATAGCAGTATATGCATCAGATATATCTGTATCAACTGCAATGCTATTCATTAATTGTGAAATTTTACTCTTTAACTCATTTCGTAATTCCAAATGGGTATGAAACTGTGCCCATTCAATGTGATCTGCAATAAATGTGCTACTACCAAAAGGATTTTTGAATTCTAATTTTTTTGTATTTGCAAGATGTGATAATAATACCGAGATATAAGCATATTTCCTATCATTTCTGTCATTTACCCCCGTTGCATATGGCAAAGGATTAACTTCCTCCATTATTTCGTTGAGAATTATTGCAGACATTTGTAGTACCTGATAAGGATTCCAAACTGATAAAGTAAAATATATTTTGGTATAACGTCCTTTGATGCCCGTAGCATAAGGAGTCATTTGATAAGGACCGTACGGATATCCTAAATCATAAGGATTGGTCTTATCGTCTCTCTCTTCGTCAACAAGATTATCCTGCCCTTGCAAATGTATAAAGCGTTTATAACCATCTGCTGGATCAAACACTATTCTTGAAGCAGACCAAGGACCCCAAGGGTCATCTGCTAAACGAACAATGACTCCATTTGTATTACATAAATCACAGTTATAGAGCATAATCCATTTTCCAAGATAATAATTCCACCTAATGGATAATTCGCCAATGCAACTGGCTGAAAATAATGGTTTAGCCAATGATTCATCTGCTTTCCAGGATGGTCTATTAGAATCCATTTCAAATCCACTAAAGAAACTAATAGAAGATCGATTTGTAATTTCATCTAATGGCATATAAGCAAGATAGATATCACTTTCACGATATTTTCCAGTACCCCATAAAAGTAGCCCTTTTCCTGTTGATTTTGGCAATCCCTGGATTTTATCATTATCTACAATTTGTACTGAAACATGAATGAATTTATTTGTAGATAAAGTATATAGAGAATTTCCAAATTTGTATCCCCCATCAATAGATTTTGCCAATACGGATCGTGTAGGCAATATCCTTTTTTCTCGATCCATATCAGTAGCAAAGAATACATACATATCATCACCTATGCTAAAACCTTCGATTGGAGTTTCAGCAGTAAGTTGAGAGATATTATTAACGATAGGAGGATCTAAATTAAATGTGAGAAAGATTCCATCATATGCACGATCACTTGTGGTATAAGCTATGGCGTCATAATCAGTTTCGTTTTCATTATAATCGAGTACCAGGCAAGAGCTGATTTAGGAAGTCCCTCTATTGGCCCTCTTCTGAGTTGTATCACCAAAAAGGAAATAGAGTTTTCCATTATAAATAAAAGAAATACCCAAGTCTGTTCCATATATTTCAAATCTTTTTACTGTTTGATTTAGTGTTTTATTGCCTGTCTCTCGGTCAATATCCCCTGTTAATTGTGCTACTTTACGTGTTCCATATAACTTTGGGGGCCCAGGATTTCCAACGCATAATGGATTATAACTCTCTGCAAAAGTCTTTTTTAAACTAAACTTTTCACTAAACATTTTCAAATGTTTTTAAATATACATATACAGATATTGAAATAAACAAGTTATTTTCTCTTGACAATCATCTAGATTTTGGTAAGGGTTTTAGAGTTTTTGATTACCAATTCTGCAAATTCGTCCATAGGTATTATTTTTATAGGCTCCATTATGCGGTGGCGCTGGTGTTTCTTCTTGCTTTGATAGTTGCTAACTTTGGATGATGTGTCATAATTCTGTTTTACCTGAAGCATCATTAAATGATTTTTTATATCCTTTGTTAATTCCGTATTGCAAATCTTGCTATTGTTTATTGCAAGAAGAGAATCCTCCATCATACCTGTCAAATGATCCGCCCCCTTTTCCTCATGAAAGTGTGGATTTCTTGATTCAATTTGGAAAATTTCAATTCCTTTTTCTATAATGTCAGATGAATTTGCATTTGCATTTGCATTTGCATTTGCATTTGCATTTGCATTTGCATTCAATAATCCTCCGAACTCTTCCAAGATATTAATAAACTCATATGGTTCAACCGAGTATCCAGTTGAATAATTGAGATTTTCAGCAAGGGACATTGACAATGCATGTTCTCCAGCATTTCCTGTTGTGATTATGTCGCTTTCAATGCCTGTAATATGAGAAATCAAGGCATTTAGATATTTGTTACTAGTTTCAGAAATTCTACCCCATTTTGGAAACTTTAACTGATTATTTACTATTTTAGGTTTAGATGCCCAGGATACTCTAATATTGCTATAAGGTGTGGTTGACATTGCAAAACCTGTTGCAAAAATCTTGACATATTCATTTACTGCTCCAGGAAAATAATTATCACTGTCAATAAAACCAACATATTTTTTCAACTGCATTTTTGCCAACAACATGCCAACTATCATTCCTTCAGCTTTTCCATTACGAATGTAATTTTTTTTGGAATCAAGAATAGATGTATATTTTACTTTTTTAAATGCTCTAGCAAGATCTTTATCTTTCTGATGAATTACCATTATGTTTTTATTTGCAAAAAGAGAATACTGTCTGATCATCTCTACCTCCATTGAAAATCTATCTACAGGTGTTCTTTCGCTATTTGATACTATGATTATAAGACATTCATTTGGTATGCCACTTAAGACTCCCTCAAGGAGACTGATTTTTTCGTTTTTTACGGGGATGACTATGGCTAATTCACGAAATATTTTGGATAATGCATGGTAACTGTAGGCTCTTGTAGGGTGTTCTTGCTGCTGCTGCTGCATGATGATGATGATTATTACTGTTGGAAGATGTTGAGGATACAAAGGTAGAGCAGAGTTTGGAGTGAGAGTAGTAGTGGAGCAGCAATAGTGGTAGTGGATGGGGTGGATAGGAAAAGAAGTAATTCTAGAAGGATATTCTCCTGAATCTAATTCATATATTTTTTGAAGAGCATGGATACTAACTGCTCCTATTCTCTCTGTATAGCTAGACGGATAATCTATTCTCATGTATTCATATAGTCTATATATATATTCATTTATAAGTATCATACAAAATAATTAATAGAAATTTATTTTCACCTTTTATTTCTTTAGTTGGAGGATATATTTTATCCATAAGGAGAATAATTTCACAATATCTCAATACAATTAATTAAAACTAAAAGGTTATCAATACATTTTAAAGATAAAAAATAAAAATTCTTATAAGAAATATTACTTGGCATAACACTATTTAGTTTAATATTATTACTTTATTTAAGGAAATGGTATAATATTACCTAAATCCCCTTTTTCACTAAGTGATTGATCTGCAATATGTGAGGTGAATGGTAACGGTAAAAAAAATGTTGCTGAATCTGTAGAATTAGAAATGTCTTTATTATTACTGTCTTTAAATGCATTAATGCTCGGAAAATTTTCAAAGTTGAAGATTAAAATTGCTACAGTAACGATAATAATACTGCGAAATGCAAGTCCTTGATTCATTTATGTATATTTTTATTAACAACCAATTTCTTAAATCGCTTTTGAAAGATACTTCTATATTAAAGTTAGAAAGTATATTCTATTTTATATATATATACTAAAATAGTGTTCAATGATTATATGGATAGAAAGTTACATTATTTATTTGAGTAGTTATTGTATCATTTATTATTCCTTTAATTGTTTTATATGGCGGAATAAGTAGTGGAACAACACTACCATCTATTTTGATATACGATTGCGAGAAGGATTTTGATAAGCTAATGGTAGGAACAATGGTAATAATGAAGAAAAAAGATAACAATATAATAAAATCTTTATTCATAATAATTTATAATATAATTTACAAGTAAGAGTATTTATGCCTTTTTATAACACTGTTACAAATGTACAATTACGTTTTAATTGAAACATCTGTCAATGTTGCAAAACTTTGATCAATGATTCTCTGCTGATCCCACCTTTCCATACGGTCCCGCAATAAAACCTTCGTGAGTCTGGGGTCCATGGCCTGAGATATATGCTTTATCTCCTCTTATACTGTACCCATGTTGAAGGAGTTTTAATACCAGGCGATACTTGCAATGGTCCTGGAATTCTTAAACCAAGTGTATCAATTTTAGATTGTATATTATCCAAATTTTATCACCTTTTTTCCAATCCCATTTTATTATGAAACGGATAGAAATCTAAGATAAATCTGTAAACAAGGAAAAAACCATTAGGGATAAATATACAGATAACTGGAAAAAGATGAAAATATTTTGGCTATTTGCAAATTAACCCCCCATGCGGAGATATTACCCTATTGGAACAATTGACCATTTTACTTGATATTCAGAATTGGGACCACATCCTAGAGGTGATTCTGAACCAAGATATGATTTTTCCTGAGAATAAGGCATATTAGATAATAATTTTTTTTTCAATTCATCTAATGGGATAAATATCTTGTCTGTAAAAACAAGTCCATTACACCCGTTAAGAAGTAATGCAGGAGATAATGAACGAATTATTGAATCTGCTTGTTGCGCATTTGATATATTGTATGAATTAAAAGAAGGATCAGATAATTGTATTAATGACTCTTGCAAATTAATTAATGTTGATGGTATACTAGCATCATCTTTATTTATGCCCATAAATTCAACAGTAAGACCACTGTCCTTTTTGTCAAATTCAAATGGTCCCAATTTTATGTCCAAAGTAATATTGGAGGATCCTTCTCTGTTTCCAAGATATCTAGTTGTGACTATGGGATCGTTATTATCCTTTTTTACACTTAAACCCGCAGATAAAACATCATATATCGGCGATCTTGGAATTTTTACATTTATACTATCCATAGTAACCATAAATCGTGGGATAGCCTGAGTTGTGAGATTGAATTTTATTAACTGATGTATGGGAAATTTATCATTAGAAGATACTTTATTTATTGTTATATTTTCAATGGAGTTGGAAGATACAGTCAAATTTAATGAACCGCTATCTACTGTTTTGTTTAAAGGGGAGTCAATCCATTGTCCATTTATATTATTACCATCAATAGTACCTTTGAAAATATTTTTAACATGTGAATCATTTTTATCTGTTCCAATCCACCATAAAGAGCCACCTACTTGGTTTAAAAAATATTTATCTTGATTATCGGAAATATACAATCCACTCAAATCAAATGATTTGTTAGCATTTATTGTAAAATTATTTACATTTGTTGTTGAATTACTTTGTTGTCCAAAAGATAATAGTGGAATATAAATTACAAAAAACAAAGATACAATGTAAAGAGCTATTTTGACATAATTCATAAAAACTATATATAAATCTAATATTTAGATTTTTTTGGTTAAAAATTAAAATATAGTATAAATATTAGAATGAGTGTATAAACTACAGATACAAGTCGATTATTTGCTGCTGTTTGTAAAGTATCATTATCTATTCTTGTTTTTGATGTACAAATAATCATCTATGATATCTAGCAATTTCTATTCCCTACATTATAAACCAGATTTACAAAATCAAACCTATTTCTTTTCTTTTAACTAAATAATTATTTATTCAAGTATTCGAAAATTAATTATGCGAGAGATTAGTAGAAAACTTATTTCAAAAGATATTGATATGGTAATTACTGAGATTACTGATGGTATATACAGAATATCAGGATTTGATTCTGCATTTGGAATTACCTTTAATCAATTTTTAATTGATGATGAGCGGCCCATGCTTATCCATACAGGCCCTATTGGAATGTATCAAAAAATAGAACAAAAAATAAAGGAAGTAATACCCTTACAAAAACTAGCCTATGTAACATTCTTACATTTTGAAAGTGATGAATGGGGAGGGATGGCATTTATTGATTGTGCAGATGCAAAATTAGTGTGTAGTGATTTAAGTTCCAAATTAAATTTAGCAGGATGGTACAACATTCCCGCTGACCATATTTCATTTTGGGATAACGAAGTGTTAAAAACAGGTAAAAAGAGTTTTAAATTCATAATGACACCTCATGTTCATCACTGGGACAGTATGATGGTTTTTGAAGAAACAACCAAATCCCTTTTTCCATCGGATTTATTTATTCAACCTGGTAATAACAAAGCAGTCACTTATGAAGATTTATCAGAAAGCATGATTAGTCTTTATAGAGGCGCAGGAATATTTGCATCTGAAGAGCCAGTACGACAAACAACTAAAAGACTTGTAACTCTATCTCCACAAATGGTATTTCCTATGCATGGTTCTTGTATCGATAGTTCTCTTTTTTCAAAATATACAGATGCAATAATGAATCATAAATTTGCATATTCTGGCCTTGTTTTAGGACAGGCAGTGGAAACAGCATACTAACGTTAAAGAATTGAATTAAAAAAATTATCAAATTCAAAAAAAATATAAAAACAAGATTGAAATCACTGAAATACTGTATTATAGTATAACAAAATATCTATTATATTACCCAATCACAATTCAATAACGGCAATCTCAATTCTAAATATTTTTTTATTATACATAAAATAAATAAAAAATTATATTTAATGATTATTAAAGATTACTATAAATTTGTAATTGTTAACGGAATTCATATCAATATATAACACTACCATCAATCCTAAAAATAATAGCATTAGAAATGGTAACATTAGGTATTAATTATTAAAAGACTATACATATATTCAATATGTCAAAAAAGAATCAAAAACCTTTTTCCTGATCAGAAATTTGACTATTGGAATTAATAGACCATAGACCATTTTCCACCATAATTAGCATATCACTAAATAATCATTTTGGATAATATGATAGATTTATTAAAATCCAGCATTAACCAAACTATAGAAACAAAATAAATACAGATACTATAACCATTCATTGATTGATTTATTTATTCTTTTTTTTTGATAATATGATATTTTTAAGTTTATGAATTCCATATCCAGTTTTAGAGGAAATCATTATTTTATCTACGGATATTTTCAAGTAATCTATAATTTCTTGCATTACAATCATGTCAACATTTTCTACTTTAGTTAAAACTACACATACTTTGGATTTATCAACTTTTAATTCTTCTAAAACCTTCCAACAACTTGAATATTTTCTTCCCACATCTTCAATTTTTTCTGAGCAATCAAGTAATAGTAATATCAAATCAGCTTCAAGCGATTCTTCCAGAGTTGATTTAAATGCATCAATCATATAATGTGGAAGCCTACTAATGAAACCTACGGTATCTACAAGTAGAATTTCTGTATTTTTTTTATCTTCAACACTGTTTAAAATATTTAATGACCTTGTAGTTGTCGAAAGGGTTGTAAATAAATCTGATGAGATTTCTTTATTTTCATTTGTAAGAAGATTAAACAATGTAGTTTTTCCGGAACTTGTGTACCCAACAAGGGAAACTATGAACATCCCTTTTTTTAACCTCTGTTCATGATATACTTGACGTTTTAACTGTGCATCTTTTAATTTTTCTCTAATGAAAGACATCTGGCGCTTTAAATCACGATAATGAACATCTGCCACGTATTCACCCATTCCTCCTCTTCCGGTTTTCTCGTTGCTTTTGCTCATCAATTTTGCATTATCTCTAACTCGGGGTATTTTATATTGAACTTCTGCTAATTGAATCTGTAATTTAGATTCTCTTGTTGTTGCTCTAGAATAAAAAATATCGAGAATTAATCTCTCTCTATCAATTACAGAAGTGCCTAAAAGCTGTTCAAGATTAAATATTTGTTTTGAGCTCAAATGTTCATCTACGACTATTTTTCCTATATCTTTTGTTTGTAAAACAAATTCTTTTATTTCTTCAGCTTTGCCTAAACCCATACCATATTGTGAGCGGTCTAAATACTTTTGTGTAAAAACCTTTATAATTTTATATTCATGAGCTGATTCCACTAAACCCTTGGCTTCGTTAATTATGAATTCATCAGGATAAGTAACTAATATTACTTTGGAGAAACTCATTTATGACGTATCCATATAATAATTACCTGTATATTTAATTTGATGAATATCTAGCAATATGTTATAAATTAGTTATTTAATTCAAGAATACTGGTATGCAAATTCTCATTCAATGAATTTAACAATTTCATATCTTCTGTTCCAATTTCAAAGTCAAACACCTGGCTGTTTTCCAAGATTCTATCCTGCCGTATAGATTTTGGGATAGCTACAAGTCCATGCTGTAAGCTCCATCGGATAAGAACTTGTGCAGGTTTTTTGCAGTATTTATCTGCAATTTTTTTAAGTAAAGGGTGATCGAGTCTTCTTCCTCTTGTTAAAGGGCTATAAGCCTCAACCTGAATCTTGTTATTCTTACAGAAATGCAACAGATTCTCTTGGTATAAGAATGGATGAAACTCTATCTGATTTACTGCAGGCGAAATATCAGATGTTTGAATGGTTTTTTGCAGTTCGTCTATAGAATAATTACTTACCCCTATTGACAGTGATTTTCCATCTTTTAAAATCTTAATCATAGCCTTCCATGTTTCTATGAGCTTCCCTTGAACTGGCCAGTGGATAAGATAAAGATCAACAAAAGTCATGCCTAGGCGCTTCAAGCTACCTTCCAATGCCCTTATAGTCGAGTCATACCCTTGGTCGCTGTTCCAGACCTTAGTTGTAATAAAGATTTCTTCTCTTTGAATTCCACTTTTCATTACTGCTCTACCAATATCCGCCTCATTGCCATAGAGTTTAGCCGTGTCAATATGTCTATATCCTATCTTTAACGCGTAATCTACAAGACGCATGGTTGTTTCACCTGCAGGCAATTGATAAACTCCTAAACCAAGACGAGGAATTTCATTCCCACTATTCAATCTAAATTTAGAATTTGAGATCAATTCATTAATTAAGAATTATTTGATCACTTAATTCTATCGATAATGTATTGAAAGTGATACTCTTTAATGAATTAATCATGTCTTTTACTCTCTGTAATATTAATAAATAAAAATCATATTATTTTAAGTCCTGATAATAGCCATAAATACCATGATTCAATCTTATTAATATGAAATATTATCTACTAGGAAAAAGCGGATTAAGAGTATCGGAACTTTGTCTTGGAACCATGACATTTGGTGAAGAATGGGGATGGGGAGCTTCAAAAGAGGAATGCTATAAAATTTTTAACAAATATGTAGAGGCAGGTGGTAATTTTATTGATACTGCTAATAAATACACTGAAGGAACTAGTGAAAAATTTATTGGTGAATTTATCTCATCAGATAGGGATCGTTTTGTATTAGCAACTAAATATACATCCAATACAAAAAGAGGAGATCCTAATGCTGGTGGAAATCATCGTAAAAATATGGTTCAATCTCTAGATGCAAGTTTGAAGCGATTAAACACAGATTATATAGATCTATATTGGGTTCATGCATGGGATCCACTGACACCGATTGAAGAACTAATGCGTGCTTTAGATGATATGGTAAAATCAGGTAAGGTACTTTATGTAGGCATATCTGACGCTCCTGCCTGGGTAGTTTCACAGGCCAATACTATTGCTAGCCAAAGAGGGTGGACTGAATTTACAGGTTTACAAATAGAATATAGTTTAATTGAAAGAACATCCGAGCGCGAATTATTACCTATGGCAAATGCACTAGATATTGGGGTAACTGCATGGTCACCATTAGGTAATGGAATTCTTACAGGCAAGTATAACAAAAAGATGGAAAAACAACCTCAGAAGCAACATCAGCATAATACCTCTACATCAATATCATCAACTTCAGCATCAAGTAATAAAGTAACCAAAGATATACAATATGATATCAATGGCAGATTAGATGTACTCAAATCAATGTCTCCCGATTTAGCAAACACATTCTTAACCGATAAAAATATCCTAATCACAGAAGAAGTTATCAAAATAGCCAAAGAGATCGATCACAGTCCAGCACAAGTTGCTTTGAATTGGATAAGACAAGGACATGATATACCATCAATTCATAAAAATAGAATTATACCGATCATTGGGGCAAGGAAAGAATCACAGATAAAAGATAATATTGAATGTATAGAATTTGGATTGACAAATGAGCAATTGAAAAGATTAGATGAAATTAGCAGAATAGAGCTTGGTTTTCCTCATGATTTTTTAAATTCTAAAATGGTGAATGAAATAATCTATGGCGATATATCAATACACAACCATAGAAAATAAAATGACAAAAAATATTTGCATTGTAAAAGATTATTCGATTTGCAATAACGAACAAAAATCCATAACATATATCAATATACTTTTACAAAGATACTTTGAACAATCAATTCATTGTACCTTAAAAAGGATTATTATCCGGATATAAGGATATAGTAACTAAAGGATAAAGAATTATAAACATATTATTTCTTTAAATAATTATTGTAAAAGAATATGACATTTGAAAAAACATTATGGAAATAACAATATATATAAAAGATCAAACTCAAGGATTCGATAATTATTTTCCAATGCGGAGATAACTAAATTATTCCATATTAAGAGATAGATGAATTTATTGATATTAAATACTTGAAGACTAATCAAGTTAAGAGGATCCGCACAATATTAAATATGCTTTTCATATGATATATAATAAATGAACGAAGTAAGACTTATTCTTACAGGTATAACAGGACTTGTAATTATAGCAATTATTTTATGGTATACACATATGCCTGAGACATTAGAGAATAAAGATATCGATATTATAATAGCCATATCTGTGGGTTTGTTAATATTAGTAGTAGATAAAAGACAAGAGCGTCATTTACACGACATATCACTTGAACAGCATAAAATGATAAGCGATATCCACAATTTAATAAAAGAACAGATGAATCTGATAACGGAATTACATATGAAAAGCAAAGATGTTAAAAAGGCAAAAGAAGTAAGAGATGTTTTGGAATGAATTATATAAAATTATTATCCTAAATTTCCATATGATATAATATATGCCATTACTATCATCCGTACATTTAAAACATAATCATCATCTATAGATTATGTCATAGAAATCTCATAATAATTACTATTTAATCAATGGTAAATTGATTAATACATCAGAGATGAGAATGTGTATCTGATGACATTATTCATAGTCAGCCAGGACTTGCTGTTTCAAAGCACATTCAAGGTGGACAGTATCATCCACACACCATGTAAAAAAGATAAAACATACAAAACAAGTCAATATAAACAAAACTATAGAGTCCTTGAAAGATAAGTTTTAAAAGGACAATATAAAAAAAATTATACATAACATGGGCTTACCCTTAAAGACAACATTAGTGAAAAACTTGATATGGCCATAATAATACGCAAAGACTCTTCATTTACTGATTTACTACAAAACAATCTTAAAGATAGATATGAAAAAAGACGAAGGAATATAGAAGATAACGTACATGTATCGGATATTTTACCATCTACATGTATACGGAAGCAATATTTTGGCAGAAAAAACCCTGAACTTGATGAAATTTCTAGTGAATCAGTACAGCATTTTATAAGAGGTGAATCAAGTGAGGCGGCAATCACAAGCCTTGCCGATATGGGAATATCACAAATGGATTTAGAGATGGACGGTTTGATAGCCCATCCTGATATTATGAATCAAGATCAAATTGTAGAACTTAAAGATACACTGAGCAACAAAAGGTTAGGCATTTATGATTACCAGTTCAAATCTTACCTGAGACAACTGCTGTATTATCTTGTCATAACTGGCATAGAGAAAGGTATCATCTCCATACGATATAATAACAGAGAACTTAGATGGATTAAAACAGATTCAGACGGCAATGACTATTTTGTCAGACCTAAAAACTCTCGAGCTCCAGAGATAGAAAGCTGGTCAGTATTTCTTCCAAAAGATGATATCGCAAGAGGATTGCTAAAGAATGAAATGATTAGAAGAAAGAATCTATTTCAAAAATCACTACGAGAAAGCGATGTATCAATACTGCCAAGGCTTAAAGAGAATATAAGAAACAGCAAATGTCCTTGGTGTAAGTTTTATGATATCTGCATGAGCAAGGACAATGATGAAGCACAAGAGGCCAAAGATATGGTTAAGGAAATCGATTTGCTTGACATAAGTGGTTTAATAGATTTTAGGCCATCTTTTTGATATTAACAAAAGTAAATAATAGTAGTAGTTATCATGTATTTTATATTAAGTATCATATTGCAGGTAGAAAGAAAATAGATACTATCAAATAACAACACATATAGATTATATCAGATGCTCCAATGGTCTAATTTACGTGTTCTTAAAATAGAGAATTTTATTAATAGTAGTAGGATAAAAGTTACCAAAAATGCAATGTTAATACACTATCGATATACAGTATTAAATATAATATATCAAAATAGTTCTATATATTAAAAAAGATTAGATGAAAAAAGATATTCATGTTATTTGCAAAGGTAAAGATCATTATATATACAAAGAGATAGATACTTTGCACATGATAATAATTAAAGAATAAAATCAAAATATACACATACCATAAGAGATGATTAAAGAAGAACACGAAAATATATTGTTGGATTTTAATTATCTAATTATAAAATAATCGCGACTAGGAGATTCATTAAACATAACAATCAATTTTTCAATATGTTCATGTATATCTATAATTTATCGCTCAGCATATATATGCTATTTTCTATATACAAGATATTTCAAAACATCTTCAATACCAATATGGAAAAAATAATAACATCATTTATTCAAAATTGTTGTATTTTTTTAAAACACATAATTTTTAGATATTACATATTTAAAATTATTATATTCCTTATAGCCTTAGACTAAAATTCATCTTTTAGAAGGCGTCTGTAACTACAGTATTATATAAAAATTCTCAAAAGATTATTGGCTATTTTATATAAAATATAAGTTCATAAAATAGTTGCTTGAATCTTTTTATTTGTAGCAAAATTGATTGAGGGTACGGAAATATCAAAAACAAAGAATCGGGTTCTATCAATAACTCATCAACAAGATGTAGATGGTCTGTTTTGCGGCGCCATTTTAAAAAATGCATTTCCTCATACTTTAGTTTATCTTACAAACTATGGTTATAATAATATGTTACAGGTATCAAAGACAATAGAAAATAATATATCAAGATCCAAAAAAAAGGGTACAGTAGTAATAAGTGACTTATCTATCGATAATCCAGACGAAGTTGAACCAATAGAAAATGCAGCAAAAATAGCAAAAGAGCATGGTTGGAATTTTATATGGATTGATCATCATTATTGGAATGAAGGTATAAAAGAAAAAGTAAAATCTTTTGCAACATTGATATTATCAAAGGAAGAACAACAAAAATGCGCAGCAGAGATTCTTTGTGAAACTTTTAAAATCAAAAGGACTGCGTGTCAAAGAATGATAAAATTTGCTCATGTAACAGATTTTAAACCAAATGAAATTAACAATTTTCCACCTTTACCTGAAATTATTAAATATTTTCTAACTCTTCCAGATGCTTATAAAAAATTACAAACAATAGTGAATAAAGCATCTAAAGGGATATTTTGGGACGATGATTTGCAAGAAATTTATGAAGGCAATTATCTTCCACTAAAAGACTCGGCTATGCAAAAAGCTATGGAATCTTTTACAGTTCACAATATTAATAATTATAGAGTAGCTATTGTTGAATCTCCACAAATACTATCAAAATATATTCTTGCTGAAAAAATATTTGAATTACGAAAAGATGTCAATTTAGTAATTTTGTTTGCTCCTGATGGAAAAGTGAGTATTAGGAGAAAGCCGGGTTCGGATATAAAATGTAATTTTATTGCTCAAAGTTTACATGGTGGTGGTCATAGTTATGCCGCAGCGGGAATAATAAAATCCAAAGACCACGATAAAGCAGATACTAAAATAAGCAGAGAGGATGTCATGCAAGAGTTACAAAAAGCTTTAAATTAATATTGCCAGTTTTCTCTAAAATTTTAATTAATTTTTGCTACAAATATTTTTTCCTTATAATATTGCTTATATACGCTACGGTTGTTGTTAGTAACAAGGGGCTCTGTTCATTTAACGACTCCTAACTCCTTATTGTGGTAATCGATAAATAAATTCAACCAGTTTTTCACATGCTTTAGTTTGCAGTTTTCAAGCCTGTATGGAAAGTAGGTCATCGAAACTTTCAGGTCTATCTTTTATGTATTGCATTGTTCCTTCAATCAGGCTTTTTTCAAACGGAGAATGAATATGATGTTATAGTTTTAAGAATCTGCATGCCTGAGGACACCATGTTCCATCATCTGTTGAAACCGGATGATGGCCCACGAAGTCATCACTAGATTTTGAAATAAATCTTTCAGTAACAGCAAACATGTTTTTCTCCTTTGAGATTGATAGTCCGAGTATTTGCTTGTTTTCTGGCTCGATTGCAACCTCAAAGCCAGACATATACTGACCCAACTTTAATCAATGTCTCATCAATGATAAATTCAGATATCCTTTTGCTTTTAGATGATATCCTTTGAGGTTGATACTTTTGAATCGCAGTTCCATATTGTTACATGGTTTCGTTTGATAAAATAAGATAATCGTTCAGATGTTCTTCTTAATGATAAACCTGAAAAATACAAATACAGACCATGATCTATGTATTCTGGAGGCGTTTTATTTCTGATAAGCACAAATGAAATAAGATGTCTTCAAGCTATAAGATTTCCTTAAGTGAACAGAGCCATAATAAGGTACTAAATTCATCTGTACAAACATTACCTTTTAGAATTCGATATAATCTTAGAGCCTATCCCAAAATTATTTTTCTATAGATAATGATACTGCTCGATAGTTGCACCAATCCAAGATAATTCTCAATCTTCTTTTCATATCGTGATAAACAGTTTTCTGAACCTATTATGCCATCGAGTTTGTTCTTTCTACAACCCATCGTTTATTTTTTGCATAAGAATATCTTTTCTGGTTTGCCTTCTCTTCTTTCATCTTGTCCTCTTTTTCTTTTATATGGTATATGAGGAACATATCCTCGTTTGATTATTTCTTTTTCTATTGATTTAGAACTATATGCTCTATCAAGACATAGATGTGCTGATGATGTTTCCTCCTTGTCTTTTTCTTTGTAAAAGATAATTCAGAAGGTTCTTTTGATAACTGCATTATCGATAACATCCGTTACTGCTTTTATGTCATGTGTGTTTGCTGATGATATTACTGCAGATAGTGGTATCCCTTTTTTATCTGTTAAAATGTGCCTTTTTGTGCCTAGTTTGCTTCTATCTGTAGGATTATTTCCAGTCATCTCCCCCCTAAAGGCGACTTTATAGATATACTATCAATGTGATTGCCATATCCATTTGATTCCTTTTTTGTTATCATATTCTTTTAACAATCTTATCCATATCTTTTTGAATATATCTAATCTGAACCCATTGTTGAAATCTTCTATGACATGTAGAACCAGAACCAAATTCTTAAGGTAGCATTTTCCATTGACAGCCGGTTCTTAGAACATATAGAATACCATTCATTACTTTTCTAAATGGAATTACAGGACGGCCTATCGTTTTGTTTGGTTTTTCTGTTGGTAATGTAGAACTAATGATATTCCATAGTTCATCTGAAATATTTGTAATGGTAGGTTTGTTCTTGCTCTTGTGACGGTTACTGCAGCAACAGGGCACACTTTAATTAATATTAACAATCAGCTATATTTCTATCGAATTTTGGGATAGGCTCTTAATCTTTCTACAAATTCTCACGATATTTCTTTTCTTTAACCTGCTTTGCAATCTTTTTTTACTATTTCTCTTTTTCACCAAAGTTCAATGTTATATATTAGTAAAACAAATATTTTTTAAATATTTATAATGTAACTAATGAGATAATCTAGGAAGTTACTTCAAGAAACATCCTATTGAACTGAAAGATAGATAAAATCATATAACAATTTTTTTGAATATTACAATCAAGATTTTTGATACTTAATTTCTTATCGAGTTAACAATTATTCTATAATATATATTATCTGTACTTCTAATAGGATAGTAGTTCTACATCCAGATACAATTTGAATATAAGAATAAATGAGGATGACTTGTAGTAACTATTTTTTTCATTATAGACAATCTGACATGGTATTCCACATTAACTGATAAACCCTTGCACCATCTTTTTATATTATTGATCTAAATCCATTTTATTTAATATCACTCTAATGCTGTTTTACAAGTATAAAATTAAAATAAAAATAAAGAAACTAGAATTACCTTATGGATACAGAATAAAGGTTTTCGAACTTGGTTTTAATTATAGTCGATTAAAACTTTTGAAGATATCAACAAGGATTATCAGATATACCTCTTCTTTTAGTTAATGTATTACTATTTTATTTATATACATATATTAAATAAGTAAAACATTATGACAAATTCCATTTTTTCTCCTTCTTCCAAATATCCTCCCGGTCCTCACTCAATTTTGCCCAACAAAATAATGCGTGATTTTATACGTGATCCTCTTAAAATCTTGATGAATATTGCATATACTTATGGAGACATTGCTCATTTTTATTTTGGAAGACAGCATGTATATTTGATTAATAATCCATATCTTATAGAGGAAATTTTAATAAGAAACAGTAAAAATTGTATAAAAAGCAAAGGATTACAAATTTCAAAGCGTCTATTAGGAGAAGGTTTAGTGACTAGCGAAGGGGAACATCATGACCGTCAAAGAAAAATAATACAACCAGCATTTCATCCAAATCTTATAAAAAAATACGGAGAAATAATGACAAGTTATGCTGAAAATATGTGTCAACAATGGGAAGATGGAATCGTACATAGATATCCATAAGGAGATGATAAAGGTAACATCTTCGATAATTAGCAAAGCGGTATTGGGTTCAGAGATCAAAACAGAAGAAGGAGATCAAATTGGAGATGCGCTTTTGACTTGTGCAGAATATATTAATCGTCTCCTAACCCCACTTGGCGGATTTATTGAAAAAATTCCAGTATTACGCATTAATAAAGACTTTCAAGAGGCAAAAAAGAAATTAGATTCTATAGTATATAAAATGATTAAAGAGCACAGAGATAATGAAAGCAAAGTAGATGTAGCACAGCATGCTGATCTTTTATATACGCTATTGCAATCTCAAGATCCTGAGTCTGGAATTGAGCGTATGAGTAATGCACAATTAAGAGATGAAGTTATGACAATTTTTCTTGCAGGACATGAAACAACAGCCAATGCGCTTACATGGACATTTTATCTACTATCACAAAATTCAGAAGTCGAATCCAAGTTGTACGAGGAGCTATGTTTTGTACTTAATAATGATAAAGATGACAACAGCAATGGTAAAATGAGAATTCCAAACTTTAAGGATGTACCAAAATTAGAATATACCGAAAAGGTATTAAGAGAGGCAATGCGACTTTATCCACCGGCATGGACTATAGGTCGTCAAGTTATAAAAGATTTCATTCTTGACAAATATACAATACCTGTGGGCTCAATTATTTTAATGAGTCAATATGTAATGCATCGAAATCCTCTTTATTTCTCCGACCCAGAACTTTTTTATCCAGATCGCTGGACAAAAGAGGCGAAATTACATCTTCCTCGATTTAGTTATTTCCCTTTTGGAGGAGGTATCAGAGGATGTGTTGGTGAGTCATTTGCATGGATGGAAGGAATACTTTTAATTGCAACATTCTGTAGACAGTGGAAAATGCACCATGATACAAATCATAAGGTTGAGCTAAAGCCACTCATTACATTACGCCCTAAATATGGAATGAATCTGAAACTGGAACATAGAAAATAGTAGTTGATACGATTCTAAATATATACGCAATTATAATTAAAATTTATGTAACATTATCGTTACTAATAAGGTTCATTGACGCTTTAAGAATATAATCTAATCTAATATCATAATTTAAAATGAAGGCTAACAAATCTCTTTAATACTTATAGGAGTTAATAAAAAATGTAGAAGCAATAAAAATTACATTGTTTTTTTAACTATCAAATGGAGGGCTCCATCTTTTTTATAGATTTCTCCAATAATATCAAATGTATTTCCCTTTTTTAGTAGTGCTCTTGGTCCTGAATAATCAAAATAATCCAAAGATGCATACCATTTTTCATTTACAATCACAATTGCTTTTCCAAATAATATTTTTTCTATAAAAATAGAATATTTTTTTCCTGGAATATATTTGATTGAATCTGTGAGCGAAATAGTTTTTTTATTTATCCAAACGATCCTTTTTAGTTTTTCCAGATTTTTCAATGCCCTATCTATTATAACAGAATCTAAATTTATTATCTCTTTTAAGTATGATAAATCTAAACCGTTTTTTCCAGAATTGGCCAGTACCTCATGAATTTGTCTTTGTGCTTTTTGAACCAGCTTTCGATCATCTATGGCCAGAGCTGCATCAAACAAATGTTCTAGATCATTGTGATGAATAAGAAGAATCAAGGTTATCAGAACCTTTTGTTTTGTAAGCTAGTTTTTTTACAAAATATTTAATTTTTTTGCTGGAATTAGAAGATATGGAATCGATAATTGGGTTGGAGTTGGAATTGAAATTTTCTTCTTGGTCATTATCTTTCTTATTATTATCAGCATTATTTTTATTCAAATTAAAAATATCAATTTCAGATAATTCCATCATTTCTGGAATGTTAAAAGATCTTTTATTATAAGAATGCAAAATAAAATTAATATCTTTTAAAATATGTTTCATTTTAACAATTTTCTTTTGAGCAATCTCCAAATATTTTGAATCTATAGAGTTATTGGCAACCAGAACAACAACTTCCCCATCTGAAAACCGGCCTGTCCTCCCTTTCCTTTGAATAAACCTAATCTCACTTGGAACAGGCTCATAAAATATAACAAGATCCACATTTGGAATATCTAGACCCTCTTCTGCAACAGATGTGGCTACCAGAACCGGAAAGATTCCTTTTTTAAAGTCCCTTAGAATAGATAACTGTTTATCCTGATTGAGGCCTTTTTGATCTTTTTTATTTGATTGACCATAGAAACCCTTACAGGGAACGTTATGTTCGTTTAAAAGGTTTGTAATTTCTTCAAGAGTATCCCGATATTGTGAAAAAATCAGAATCTTTTTATGATTTAAACTGGAAGAGGTTTTCAAATAAGAAATACAACTATTTTCAGATTTTTTAATAGTATCATAATTATCGGTTTTAGTATTAGTATGTTCATCAGTCAATGTAGAAACAGGATATTTACTTGAATAAAGAAAATCTTTAACGAGTAATAGTAAATTTGAAAGCTTGGGATGATTAAGTGATATTTTATCATTTTTTAACATTTCAATGACTTTTTGAATACGGAAATCAGAAAGTAATTCCTGATAGGTTTTATTTGGGATATCATTTTCAAATTTATTGAAAAATTTCTTTAAAGAGAAACCTCCCTGAGATTCTATTAAATCACGACAGTATAACAATATCATTGACATAGACTGATATTTTAATGCGGCATATAAAAAAAAATTTTTATTATTCGAGTCTTTTATGTTGGATTTAAGATTATTTCCTAAATTCAGGAGATCTTTTCTATAAATAGTATCTATTTTCTTCTTTTTAATAAAATTATTATCAATTAACCATTTTAATTTATCATCTATCAAGGACTGAAGAATAAACGAAATTTCTTTATGTTTATCATCCAGATCAACATGTTTATGTTTTATATCAATATTATACACATAAGGTAAAACATCCTTATCGTCTTCAGATTTTACAATAATTTGTTCGATATAAAGATTGGAACATATTTCCTGAATTTTTTCTTTATTAGATCCCGGACTTGCAGACAGTGCAAGAAACATTGGGATTTTGTTAAAATCATCATTGCTATAAAATTTTTTTGATATTGATGTATAGCTATAATCCTTAACTGCCCGATGCGCCTCATCAAAAACTACTAAATAAAACTCGTCTTTTTTTAAAAAATCATTCTCAAGATCATTTCTTACAAGTTCAGGGGTAGCAAAATATATTCTAATAAATCTAGATTTCCAAATTGTTTTACGGATATCGGGAGATATTTTTCCAGTTAATGCAAAGCATGTATTTCCAAGCACAGTAAATCGTTTAAATAAATCAATATGTTGATGTACAAGTGGGCGGGTTGGAGCAAGAATTAAGATTTTTGATTTCTTCCAGTTAAATAAAATATCAATACAAATTAATAAGGTAATAACAGTTTTTCCCAAAGATGTTGGAACAACAATTAAAGAATTTTTATATAATGTTTTTTGTAATACAGTATCTTGATATTGTCTAAATAAAAGGGAACTATCCTTCAATAACGGATGACTAAAATATTTTTGATCCAAATTTGCAATTAAAATTAAATTAAGATTAAATGTTAATATATTATAAAGGCCTTTTTTTTATATTTCAAATACTTCATTAGATTCATTTTTCATAAATGGTTTTCTTTCAGGATTAACCTCATCTATGGATTTAGCAAGTTGTAAAACTTTTGAATTAGTAATTAACTCCAAAATTGAATTAAGTTCATCGGAGGATTTGATAACAATGCCTCTTTTTTTTGATGGAGATCCATTTGCATTTAACGGATTGATTTCTATGGCAAGCGAGGCAGGCCGTCCACGATATTCCGGAAGTTTAAATAAGAAAATACCAGATATATTGGTCGGTTTACGTTCCCAGTCTTTACCTTCTTCTAAAAATTGACCTAATTTTTCTCCACTCGACATGTTTCCTTTCATTAAATATACACTAAATCACCATTATAATGGTATCTATAAAACAAAATACAAAGTCAAAGAGGAAAAATATATTTAAATAAATTATATGAATATAATATATATATAAGAATAATAAACCTATTGAACTAAAATACGATAAAGGAACAATAGTAATAGATGGTGACATAAAATTCCCATTTTCAGTTTATGATCCTCGAATAGGAAAAAGCAGAGCTCTTGGCATATATTATAAAGAAATAACTAATTTTTTAGAAACAAACAATATAAAATTTAAAGATCAAGTAAATGACTATCTAGTTTATCAAATTCAAAATAATGTTAATGATATAGATATTTTAAGAGATTATCAAAAAGAAGCCCTTGAAAGTTGGATTGCGCATAACAAAAGAGGCTGTATAATTTTGCCTACCGGAGCAGGTAAAACAATGATTGCGCTAAAAGCAATAACAGATACTAATTCATCTACATTGATCATAGTACCCACATTAAATTTAATGGAACAATGGTTTGAATCTATAAAAAAGATTTTGAAAGATACAACTTTGATAGGAATGTTGGGAGGAGGACATGAAGATATAAAAATGATAACAGTAACGACTTATGAATCGGCATATTTGAAATATTCTTTTCTAGGTAATAAATTTAAATTCTTAATTTTTGATGAGGCTCATCACTTGGCCGCCGAAAAATATAGTTTAATAGGCGAACACTTTATTTCTCCATATAGATTAGGTCTAACAGCCACAATAGAAAGGGAAGATGGAAGACACATAATACTTTTTAAATTAATAGGTGATGTAATATATAAAAAAGATTTTTATCAATTGGCTGAAAAAAACTATTTAGCAAATTTTGAATTAAAAAAACGAACAATAAATATGTTACCTGAGGAAGTAATACAGTATAACAATAAAATTGAAGAATATAGAAAAATATTAAAAGATTGTAATATATTTTATCCAATTAAATTAGAAAAGTTAATTATTCTTTCATCTAATAACAGCAAATTAAGAAAAGCATTATTGCTTAGAAATGAGGCTTTAGAAATAGCTTTAAACAGCAAGGCTAAAATTTTAGAATTAGAAAAAATATTAAAAGAAAAGGATTTAGATAGCAAAAAAATAATAATATTTACCATACATACCAAGCTCGCATATACTATTTCAAATCGATTTTTAATCCCAGTGATAACGCATAGAACAAAAAATGAAGAAAGAAATGAAATATTAGAAGGGTTTAAAAAAGGAAGATACAGAATTATAACCACGACTAGGGTTCTGGATGAAGGTACAGATATTCCAGATGCAAATACAGGTATAATACTAAGCGGCACTGGAAGTAAAAGAGAGTTTGTGCAAAGATTGGGAAGATTATTAAGGCCAAAGAACAATAGAGAAGATGTAGCTGAGCTTATTGAAATTATTTCATCAGATACTAGTGAGACATATACCAGTAATAAAAGAAATACCGGAATTAAAAAAGGACTATCATGACACATAGAATAACAACATTATATTCTATATGCACGTATACATAAACGAGACTAAACAGAACAATATAAAAGTTATTGTAACTATTCAGAATAATAATATGTAGATAGATAGATAATGATACCTTCTGATTTACTAAGATATAGAATAGATTATAAAATTAATAAAATCTATCCATTGTTATGTTCTATTGATAATAACAGTTCAGAATATCAACTAGCCAAAAGAATTATAGAAATCTTTGATGAATGTTATTTGAATAAGAACAGTAAGGATATATTAAATTATAAAATTAAACTACTAGAATATTCTGAGAAAGACTATAAACTGATAAGAGGACTATATTCTATTTTAGAAAAAAAATGTGTGTTTAAGCCATTATTCGAAAACGAAAAAAATATAAATTTACAAAGTTCCGATACATTAAAAAAAATAATAACAAAATTAAATCCAATAGATATAAGAAGAATGGTTTTCCAAGAATCTGCTTTAAATAATATCGCCGTTACGGATAATAAAAGATATGAGATATTAAATAAAGTATCTTGCAAATTAAATACCGATATCGAAACAATAAGAATGTTAATGTGGTCGGATTTAGAAGAAAATACAACAATATATAATTATTATTCTCTAGATCCCAAATTATTACTGCTTTATTACAATATTTCACTTATTCAGACGTTACTTTTTAACTGCCTCAGAATAGAAATTAAAATAAATTCAAAGAAAAGCGTGGGTTTACTATGGAAAGGAATTTTGAAAGAGATCAAAAGACTTGGATTAATGTATTGGCTTGAAACAGACATCAATAATACAAACAACAATAACAAAAACGATTTAATTTGTACAGTAGAAGGACCTTTAACTATAATAAAACTTACAGAAAAATATGGAAATTCGATAGCAAAACTTATTCCTTCAATTTTTAAGGCACCAAATTGGAGTATAAAAGCAGACATTTTACGAATATCAAGTAGCGGAAATAAGACGATATATAATTTTGAAATCTCAGAACAATCACATTCAGATAAGATATCTACGAAAATCTTAGAAAAAATGCAAGAAGATCAGAATAAACAGCATGATAATGAACTATGAAAAAGCATTCAAAGAAAAAAAAGATTTGAGTTATGAAAATAAAGTAATAAACAAGGATGAGCTATTTTTTAATAGCGAATTAGATAATAATTACAACAGTATAGTATCATACGATAGCAATATAGAAAAAATATTTGCAGAAAAATTTGAATTATTTAATACAGGATGGCTAATAGAAAGAGAACCTGAACCACTAATAACAAAATTTAAAACCGCATTTATTTCAGATTTTAATTTATCTAAATACCAAAATAAAGTGCTGGTTGAAATAATAGGATTCTGGACAAAGGAATATTTAGAAAGGAAGATACAAAAAATAATACAAATTATAGAAAATTATAATAGTGATAATTTTTACATGATATTAATAATTAATTTTGAAAATTTGGCCATGTATGAAACAGAGCAGGTCTATTCCTTTTCAAGTATAAAAAATAAAAGTAATATATTAATTATTCCCTATAAAAACGAATATATTTCATTTCAAAAAATAATACCTTTTTTAAAAAAAATTGAAAGAAAATACATTGAACAACATTTTGAAAATGATATAGACAGGAATAAAATGATACAAGAAATTAATGTAATTTTAAAAGAATTTAAGAATTCACCTAATTTAAAAATTACATTAGAAGATATAAATAAAATCATTATATTGAAGCAAAAGATGTTAGATTCGAGTTTCAATTTAAAAAAAGTAATGGAAAATAATAATGAATTGAATAATTTGGTCATAGAAAAAATAGTCGAAAATGAACTGATCAAAATTAAAGATGTGATTTTCAAAAAGGCATTTATCAAAGAAATTTATAAAGGATTAAATGAAAAAAAAATAGATAATTTAAAAGACGCATGTAATTTTCTGTTAGTTAAAAAAATTTCAGAAAAAATTCATATAGACTTGCTAATTTCCATAGGATTTGAAATCGATTGGAATGGTCTAGACTATTCAGAATCAAAAATTAAATTTAGGCAATAATAAATTTAAAAGTAAATAAGAAAACAGTTTTAAAATAAGTAATTACTATATATATCCAGTAGCAGATGAATAATAAAAAAAACATACAAATATCAAAAGAATCAAAAACAAATGAAACTTTATTAAATACACAAAATAATGTTGAAAAAAAAGATAAATGGTTAAGAAACATTAAAGAAAATTGGAGAAATGTTCAATGTATTTGCGGAAGTAGTTTCCACTTTGATGGAGACATAGATAAGCTTTTTGAATGGGAAAATATTCATCTGCGACATTTTGCTTCTGATTCTGACAATCATTCAATCATCTCTTTTTATCCTACAGATATGATAATATATTATCACTCAAAATCAGGCTATGTAATTGAAAGAAGAAAACACAAAAATCATGAGATAAATGAAATTAACCAGTCTTTATTCAATGGCAAAGTCACCTTAACAGGAGTATAATATCAGCAACGGGTATTGAAAAATAGATTGTGAATATAAAAAATACAAATATTGTCATCATAGGAGCAGGAATTTTTGGAACAACTTTATCTTATATTATTTCTTCTTTATCCAACTCTAAAATTGTTTTAATTGAGCAGGAAAACAAGGTGGGCATCCATGCTAGTTCTAGAAATACAGGTAAAGTGCATGCACCATTTTTATATAATCCAGAAAAAAAGAAAGTTTTAGCAAAAGCAGCATTATTTGGATATGATTTCTGGAATAATTATTGCAGAGTTAAAAAAATCCGCTTTAAAGAGGATGGCATAATAGAAGTAGCAACTAATAATGAAGATACAAAAATAATCTACAAGCATTTAGAATGGGGAATACGTAATGGATTGGAAAAAAAAGATATTCAAATATTGGAAAAAAAAGAAGTTGAAAAAATTGAACCTAATTTAAGATGCCAAACTGCAATATTATGTAATAAAGATGCATCAGTAGACTATGGAGAAATAACACGAGCTTTGGCCATTGATGCGATGAAGAATAAAGTAGATATAATAATGAATGCAAAGGTTATCGAAATTTCATATGAATCAGAGTCAAAAAAAGAAATTTCTTTAAAATATAAACAATATCCAAATAACAACAATGAATGTGAAATTAAATGTGACTTTTTGATAAATGCTGCAGGAGGTAGTGCATTAAATTTAGCAAAGATGATGAAATTGGATCTTGGTTTTAAAAGTCTTCATTTTCGAGGTGAATATTGGATAGCACCATCAAAATATAAATACTTGACAAATCATAGTATCTATTCAGTTCCAAAATTCCAACAATTTCCATTTTTAGATCCACATTGGATAATAAGATCAAATGGAAATAGAGAAATAGGACCCAATGCTTGTCCTGTTTTTTCACAATATGGATACGATACCAAAACAAATCTTAAAGAATTTTTTCCCAAAATATATGAATTTGTTAAAGGAGCAGAAATAAAAAAGATAAAGAATATGTTTTTTAAAAAAGAAATTATACAATTGATATCAAAAGAAATGTTAAGTAGTCTCTCTAAAAGATACATGATAAATAGAGTTAAAAAATTTTTGCCCTCATTGAAATCTAAAGATTTTATAACCAAAGGTATTTCTGGAATACGCACAAATTTAATTGATAAAGACGGTATTTTTATTTCAAATCCTATATTTTTACGTAATGACAAATCTTTGCATATTTTAAATTATAACTCTCCAGGGGCTACAGGTGCTTTTTCAATTGGTTATGCGCTAACTTTCAAGCTTATAGAAAGAGGAATAATAAAGAAAGATAAAGAAATACAAACGCATTATTTTAATGAAAAATTAGTTATGGATTGCATAAAAGAAGTAAATATAATTGTATAAATTTCAAATTTAAAAATTGTTTTAAAATGGGAAAACATAAACATATCGATGGTTTAAAATTAAACACATTTTTAAATAATAACAACAAAATTATGGGATCATAGTCTAGCTTGGTATGATACCAGCCTCGGGCGCTGGAGACCGCCGGTTCAAATCCGGCTGATCCCACTGATTTCAACAGAAAAAATATAATTGTATAGAGTAACTAAATGAATAAAGAATATAAAAAAATGATTTAGCAACAATAACGAACAGACATTTTTAATTCTGAACTATCCTATCTGACAATAATCTTAAATAAGAGATAAAAACTCAAATAACTATTTTTTTGAATATTATCACAAATAGAAAAATAATAATATATTTTTGACATTTCTTAAATAAATATAATTTAAAATAATTAAAACATACATATGTTATCATCCATAAATACAATTAACAAGTTTTGATGAATGAAGGTTTTAACTTTCACAAGTGTTAAATATTATCACAGGTATACTAAATACAAATTATCATATGGATGAGTTATTTAATAAAGTTTATAAAAATTATAAAACCTCAAAAATTATCAATCATTTTAAAAAGTTTTCAAATAGAGAAAAAATAAATAATAATTCCGAGATTACTACTGCATCGACTGACTTAATTCAAGAAGGTATTCTAGCCGGACAAAAAATAGCAAAAATTTCGGTTATAACATTAATAAGTATTGGAATAGTTGAGATAGCTACTGGATATCTAAGTGGAAGTAATGTAGCAACCGCAGATGGTATCGATTCCTTATCTGATGCATTAATTTCTTTTATGGTTTTAATAGGCTTACGAATTGCCATTAAACCAGCTGACAGGAAATTTCACTTTGGTTATCACAAAGTGGAAAGTTTTGCAGCCCTAATAGCAGCTATAGGAATGATAGCTGTTGGAGTAGTTATATTTTATAATTCATATCAAACCCTGATGCATCCTCATGAAATTAATCACCCATACATAACCATGATAGTATTAGCGATGGCAAGTGCTCTTTCTTTACACAGAGCATTTCAGATGCGAACTATTGCAAACAAGTACAATTTACTTTCTCTAAAAACAGATGCAAAAAATTCAATTAAAGATGGTTCAGCCTCTGTCGTAGGGTTCTTTAGTATTTTAATTTCTACACAATTTGGATTTATTCAAATGGATGCGGTTGGCGGAATGGTCATAGCTTTTTACATATTTTCTGTTTCATATATAACATTAAAGAGGTCATCCCTTATACTTGTAGATTCATGGCAAAATCCAAAGTTGACCGATCTAATCAAAAATGTAATCTATGAACAATTCCATGATGAAAAAATTCATGTTAGAGAAGTATTGCTTCGTTCTTCTGGAATGGTTGATCAAGCCGAAATTCATATAGAGATAGATGGAGAAGAATCGGTCTCAGAGGTAGAAGAACTTTCTAATGAAATCCAAGACGTTATTAATTCAAGATTTCCATCTATTGAAAGAATTTCGGTAATACCTCATTCTTATTCAAAAGTGAATAATAACACTGTATCAAAGACAAATTTATTAAGAAATATAAAGTTAAAAAAACCTACAAGATTCACAAACAAAAATAAATAGGAACAGAAAAAAATAAAAATATATCGTTCCCTCACACAGAAAAGTTTATAGATATACAATTCAATTGAATAAAACAAGAAGATTAACTATAAAGATAAATTTTATAGTAATAATAATAGCCCGGCCCAGATTCGAACTGGGGTCAAAGGCTCCAAAGGCCTCTATGCTTGTCCGCTACATTCGGTATTACCAATACTACCGGGCTCTCCGGGCATTGTATTATAAAATTTACCTACAATATAATTTTACTCATTAGATATTATGTAGGTCAAAAGCTTATCGACAGGATCCTCCATCTCATTTAATATCTTACTAGCTTTTTTCTCCAATAATCTACAATTTTCCTCATCATTCAAAAACAAATTTACAAGAGATATTAGACGCGATGTAGTAAATGCTCTTTTTATTAGTCCTATTTTTTTGAGATAATCATCTACATAAAAATGAACAGGCGCTATAGAAATTGTAGGTATACCCAAGAGAGCAGATTCTGCAGTCATTGTACCTCCTGCACCGATAAAAATATCAATATTTTTTAATAGATCAAGACCATCAACTACGTTTGTTAGCACTACTGCTTTATTTTCAAAGCGTTTTGATATTTCTTTTATTTGATCCGAATATCTACACAGAATAATAATATTATATTCTTTATTAAAATGTTTGACTATCGAATCGACTAAAACTAGTGGTTGAACAATTAATTTATGATTGGCAATATAAGCAGCTTTTGATTCTTCTAATCTGATTAATATAGATTTTTTAGATTGATCAATTTTTAATTTTTCAAGAATATCAGTATTGCTATCATTATTTGGATATAATTAGCACTACTAGTATTATAACGAAGTAACCATGCAACAGGATCCAATCCATTATATTGGATAATTTGTTTTGGAGAGATACCATATTTTGTCCATGAAGATAAAGGTATTATAGACGGTGAAAACAATTTAGTTAAAAAAGGAATAGATAGCCTTGCAACTGCTTCTGCATGAGGAGAATCATTAAAACCTAGGTGATTAATACCTAATCCAAAAGAAACTCTGGATGCTTCAGGAGATGAAAAACTAATTGTCAGATCTGGAGAAAAATTGTGAATTATTTTGGATAATTCCAAAATTCTATTTGTGCTTTCATAAAGCTTGTTGAATAGATTTGAACCACCATGATTTCCTACAATTAAAAGATCTAACATCTTTATTTTCGATAATTCATTAGCCTCTCTATAATTCCTAGAAGTGCATAAAACTTCATTGTCTTGTTTTCTTAAAATATCAATTGCAGGTTTAAAAAACATAATCTGTTTGGGAGTTAAAATATCAAACCAAATCTTCACTACAATTACAATAATCAAACATTATTAAAAAATTTTTTAATTAGAAATATAAAACGAAATTGCAATAAAATTTAATAACGCCAAATTTAATAAAGAAATATAAATCTTAAGGTAACGGTGGAGTAAAGAATTTCAAAAAAACTTACTAAAACTAACTAATAATATAAAAAATGAGAAAGAGGGAAGAAGAAAGAGAAATAAATACAAAAATCCATGAAAAAAATATTGTAATTTACGGATTAAGTACTGAAGGATATGAAATAGCAAAAAGAATATTACAACATCAAACCAAGGTAGTAATTATTGATGAAAATTCAAGGTTGGGAATCTTATTAACCGATAAAATAGTAAAAGAATATCCTAATATTGCATTTTTAATGGAAGAAGAATTATTATTAAATTTAGAACCTTTCGATAAATCAATAAGCAACGCCCCAATAATTTTTTTTGTTCCTAGAATCAGAAAAACAAATTACGATGTAAAAAATGACATAATTCCAAAATTTAAGGAAATTATATCTAATTTAAAAAAAAATACTTCAATAGTATTTAATATACCACTAGGAATAGGTGGAAATACTGAAATTATATCTTTAATAGAACATTTATCGGGATTTATTGTAGGAAATGAAATTTATTATTATTATAATCCATTAGATAAAATCAAAACAAAGGAAATAATTATTGGATCATATCAACAAAAAAATGATCCATATTTTAATAGCACAATAAATTTAATTTACAAGCAAGATCTTCAAGAACTAAAGATAGTAAGCATTTTATCATCAGAGCTGTTATATACTATAAATATCGTAAATAAATATTCAAATCAGACATCAATCAATGAGATCACAAAGCTTAACAGACAAAAAGAAATCAGGACTGAAATATCTCAGAACAACATAGAACCAATCTACTTTGACGATATAGTAAATGGTTTATTTGATTTAAGGATTCTAAGTTTGTCATTAACAAATTCATCATCTTTGGGATATATCGTTAATGGTACAATAAGGTCAATAGAAGGTTTTGTTAAAAGTCTCGTTGAAGAAATAAGAAGTCAATTAAAAGAAAGAGAAATAAAAGCTAGTAGAACAAGAGTTACCATATTTTGGACTATTGACAATAATGAAATAAGAGGAGAAAAAACAATAATGCGGGAATCATTAAGATCAAAACTGATGGACTATATTGCAGAAGTAGAAATACAAGATATAGAAAATTTTCTACCTAATATGATAACTAATATAATAATTGCATGTTCAAGAGAAGATTATAGAAAAATATTATTAAGAATGGATAGAAATCATCATCGTAATTATAAAATAATAGTGGTTTCAGCTAACACATTCTTTGATACAATAGAAATATAACCTAACAAAAATAAAAATTTATAGAATACAGTACATTACAAATACAATAATCACGAATTCCAGTTATATTTCTTAAGATCATATTCTTCTCTAGAGTATTTCACTATTGCAGGATGTCCCATAACAACTACATTTGGAGGAACATCCTTGGTAACTACAGAAGCCATAGCAATTACACTGTTCCTGCCTATTTTTACTCCGGGTTTAAAAACAGATCGGCTTCCGATGATTACACCGTCTTCAACAATTACACCGATCATTTTTTTACTCATAGGATATGGATCATTTGTAAATGTTGCACCAGGACCAATGAAAACATCGTTTCCAATTTCAGTAAGAGGTGGAATATATACCGAGCCTTCAATTCTACAATTATTTCCAATTTTAACACCATAATCAACATGGGTGAGAGAACCAATCATAACATTATTACCTATAGACGTATTTTCACCTACGTATGCGAAATGCCATATTTTAACATTTTCTCCAATTTTTGCTTTAGGTGAAACAAAATTAATTATATGATTTATAGGACTTTCCAATAGTTGTTATCAACAGAATTACCAATATAAAAACCATTATATAGTAACTTTTTATCATATTATACCATATTATTGCTAAATAATTACTATACAAATATACATTTTCAATAAATATTTAGATATCACTTATTTTTTTCTTAAATAAAAAAAATTTTATTAAAATACATCAGATAAACCTAAAGAATTTCCTTAATACAATACAGATGTGGCATATACGTTCGAGGCAATACTACATTGCATCAATCTTTTCATTAGTTACAAATTTAATCAAAATACCATATCAAGAAAAGCATTATTATTTTATTTATCATCCCAACCATAGAATAAGAAATACCAAAGATTCTTTGATTTTATCCATCATTTTGGTGGATATTTTTATTAATGTGGGTATGAAAATTCAAGATACTAATCTCATCATAAATAATCCAAACAGATTCTTTATTAAAACAAATCAAATCAAAATGCATTAATATGTAAGAAATACTGGTGCTCCAGTATTACTAGAAATAAGTGCAGCTTCTGCAATTTTTGTAACTGCGCTAGCATCTTCAGGAGTTACCAAAAATTTCGTTATTTTACCTGATAAAGATTGAAGAAAGTTTTCTAATTCAAGTGTTAAAGGTTCCTGAAAGCGTCTTCGGGGAATAAGAGTTTTATTTTCATCATCTATTTTTATTTCTTGGGTTATAAAATCTCCACTAATAATACCTTCTGAACACACGGCACTAAATCGTCTAACCTTTTTTGGAGTAATCCAGTTCGAAGCAATAATTGCAACTTTTTGATTTTCAAATCCTAACATTATAGTAGCAAAATCTTCTGAAGAATGAAACTTTTTTCCAGAGCGAGCAAATACAACAGTCGGCCTGGAATTAAAAATAAACAATGCAGTATCAATATCATGCACAGAAGTATCATAGATTATACCTACGTCTTTTATATGTAAAGGCATTCTATTTTCTCGATGAAATTCCATCATTAATAGATCTCCGTAAGTATTTTCTTCAATAATGTGTTTAAGATCCTGAATTGCAGGATTGAATCTTTCTATATAGCCACATGTTAATATTACTTTAAACTGTTTTGATAATTTGGTTAATTCTTCACATTCAATTGAAGAAAAGGATAAGGGTTTTTCAACAAAAACATTTATCCTGTGTTTTATAATTTCTTGTGTAACTGAAAAGTGAGTTTTTGTGGGGGTACAAACCAAACAGGCATCAAGCCCGTGTTCTTTTTCAAGTAACTCTTTAAGATTAGAATAACAATTGACTTTATATTTTTTTGAAATGTATCGGGTTCTATTTTCATCAGAATCGCAAACTGCACATAAAACACCTAAATCGTTTAATACACGAACATGATTTTTTCCCCATCCACCAGTTCCAATTACTGCAAGTTTTAAATTATAGTCACTCATTTATAATCCACAACAAATAAAGAGAAATTATAAGATGGTATATTAAATATAGTTACCATACAGCAGTAAGCCATTCCCTGAATTGACTAATTTCCGAAACAACCACTTTTTGATAGTAAGCAGAGATCTGTTTTGTAACATTACCAACTAAACCATTACCAATAACATGATTATCAACACCTATAATAGATGTTATTTCTGCAGCTGTCCCTGTTACAAATATTTCATCTGCAGTATATAATTCAGATCTCGTAATAGAACGCTCATAAACTTCGTAACCAAGAGTATGTGCAATTATAATAGCCACCTCTCTTGTAATTCCTTCAAGAACAGAATCTGAGAGAGCAGGAGTAAAGATCTTATTTTTTCGTATAACAAAGATATTTTCCCCAGGAGCCTCACTAATATTTCCATTATAATCTAACAAAATAGATTCATCATATCCATTTCTCTTGCATTCTTGAGTAGCCAATACTGAATTCAAATAATTACCTCCAGCTTTTGCCATTGGTGGAGTAGAATTTCCATTAATACGTCTCCATGAAGATATACAAGTTCTTATACCACTCTCAGGAAAATAACGGCTAAATGGAAATGCAATTATAGCAAGATGAGTTGGTGAATTGGGAGTAATATTCAGATCAATGCCATGGAGTCCAACAAAAAGTAAAGGTCTAATATAACAAGATTGTTTAATATTATTTTTTTTTAATAATTCAATAACATAATTGCATATGGCATCTACAGTATATTTTGAGTTAATAGAATACATTTCTGCAGAATGGATTAATCTTTGTACATGTTCTCTAAGTTTAAAAATATACAGATTATCGCCATTTGAATAACCCCTTATGCCTTCAAAAACAGAAGTTCCATAATGCAATGCATGAGTTGTGATAGGCACATTAACAGAATCCCATGATTTGAATTCACCATCAAACCAAATAAAATCAGCATTTTTAGTTTTCATAGATTTGCAAGTTTTTTACTAATATAAAAGTGTTAAATTATTCTATCTTTTACAAAAAGCCGTCTTTTGGAAATTTCATTCCAAGTATACGTACAGTTTTATCATCGGAAGATGAAAAATGTTCAATAACACTCCAATTATTTTTAATTACATTACCTACTTTTGGTGAGACAAAATTATTCCATTCCAAATCTAAATTATTGGATCCAGATAACATTTTGCATGATAAAGCAGATCGGTATAAAAGATTTTTTACATTGGTAGAAGAAATATCCTGCCTATTAGCTTGGATTGGTTTGAAGCCAAAAAGTTTTAATAATAATCTTTCGACTCTGTCACCGGTATAGGTAATAAAATTCGATTCTGGGACATTGACAATAATATTTTTTCTTAATTTTTGAAAAGGTATAGAAACAATAGGAGGAAAATATTTTATATATGGAGAAAAAAAGGTGTAGTCACCCAAAACATGGAGATCCTCGTCATAATCAAATGATTCAAGAATCATTTGTTTTCGAATTTCAAAAGAAAAAGGGAAACTCTTGGTAGTAACTTCCTTTTTATTTTTTAGAAAACTGTACTGGGAAAATATAAACTTTATAATTTCTTAATAAATTTTGAATTATTTTTTCATGTGAAAGTGTTAATGGATTTAGATGAGCTAAAAATATTGCAGCTGTATTAGTTTTATTTATGCTTTTTTCCATAATACAAAAGGAATTGATATTAAAAACTATTTTGGATTTTTAGGCATGTCTTTTAATCTGGATCTCTATTGTTGAAACATTTCTAGTTCTGCCATCTTCTGCTTGAACTGTTTCTGATCCGATTATGATATCACCGATAGAATAACCTGCATTTTCCATTCTTTTTAATATTATCTGAGATACATCCACGGCTCGTCCAATGCTTAGGCCCCTTGCTTTTATAGTTACAGAAGGTTGATTAGCCAATTGAATTAGTGTTGAAGTCACATATGCCATCAAGGGTTTCTTTCCGATATATATGGAGTCTCTGGTAGGATTATTTTCCTTATTTTGTTGGTTAGGTTGTGATTGTACTTCTGACATCAATACAATTAATTAAATAGGATAATTTAAATCTAAGATTTTTAAAGAATTTTGTTGTCCTTTATATAATAAACAACATAAACTAAGAAGGATCATTAATATTTTTTTCAACTGTCATTTTTATATCATTTATTTTACTCCTAAGAGAATCTATTCGCAAATTAGTTTTTTTTTGATATTCATCTAACCTTAGATTTAAAAATGAAATCATTGACAATTGTTCTTTTTTATTCGGGGAACCTTTGGTAATTCTATAATTGATAGAATTTTCTGGAGTGATATCTTTAATCAATGAGTAAATTTCATCTGGAGTTAATCCATATTTTATAAAATCAGTATTGATTAAAACTTGAGAAATATCATCGATATTTAATAAATTAAGTGGAATATTGCCTTTTTTTACAGCATGATCAACTAAACCGCCAACTAATTTATGAGAAGATCTAAATGAAATTTTTTTCCTTTTAATTAGTTGTTCAGATATATCAAGGGAAATTGCATAACTCTCAGATGAAGTTTTATACATTCTTTTTTTGTCAATTGTAATGGTATTGATTATTCCATTGATTATCAATAAAGAATCTTCAAGTATTAAAGATATTTTCCACAATGGAGGTTTAATTTCTTGTAAATCCCTACTGTATCCAGATGGTAATCCTTTTATAATTGAAGAAATGGATTGAAAAATTCCACTGGATAAACCAGTTTTTCCACGTATGATTTCTAGAGGATCAGGATTTTTTTTTTGAGGCATAACAGATGAAGAAGAGCTAAACTTATCATCTAAAGATATAAAGCCAAATTCAGAGGTAGACCAGATTATAAAGTCTTCACATATTTTACATATATTTAACATACATATCAAAGAATGTGATGCAAACTCGATAAATGAGTCGCGTGAACTAGTTGCATCTATGCTATTATATACCAAACCCGAGAAACCCAACATAGAAGAAACTCGTTCTCGGTCAATACCTATACTGCTACCTCCAATAGCGCATGCGCCTAATGGGGAACAATTAATCCTATCATACAAATCAAAGAATCTATCAAAATCGCGTATTAATGAATAAGCATAAGATAACAAATAATGAGAGAAAACACCCAATTGTGCTTGCTGTAAATGAGTATACATTGGCATTATAGAATTTATATTTTTCTCTGCTAGTTTGACTAGGGAAGTGATCAAAATAAGCAAATTTTGACAAATATTATTTACATCATCTCGTGTTTTCATTAGCATATCTAAAACAACCTGATCATTTCTAGATCGAGCAGTATGCATTTTTCCCCCAGAGTCCATATCAGTCATTTTAATAATAGCAGATTCGACTAACTCGTGTATGTCCTCAGAATTGGAATTTCCAAATTTTTTTAATAAACCAGTATTCTTTAACAAGCTATCTGTACTCTTTAATACTTTTTTTAATTCATTTTTTGACAAGATACCAACCTCATATAACATTATAACATGAGCTTGACTACCCAAAATATCATAATAAAGTAAGTTATAATCATCACTTACAGACGATAAAAAAGAAAGTGCAGATTCATCTAAATTTCCATGTGGTCTTGATCTATACACTAAAAATTTTTATCATATTGGACTATATTAATAATTTTTAAATAAATAATTAATAAATAGCAAGATAACAATATATAATTATGTCTCAAGATTTACAACTTACAAGACGTCAAATATTTGAAGAACTCACAAAAATAGTAGATCCAGAAATTGGAGTATCAATCATGGAATTAGAATTGATAGATAAAGTGGATATAGATCAAGGAAAAGTAAATGTTGATTTACACCTTACTAGCCCATTTTGTCCAGCAGTTTTTGGATTCAAAATAGCTCAAGATGTAAAAGACAATATACACAAAGTTGACGGCATAGAAGAAGTAAAAGTGAACGTAAGCAACCATTTCATGGCAGAAGCAATAAACAAGCAAGTTAATGAAAGCAAGTCCCCTCAAACTCAACACCCATCATCATCATCTCCACAACAGATACATCCACAACACCAACACAACTTCTACACCAGATTCAAAATAAGATAGTTAAATTAAGTATTAATTTAATCTTTGAATATAAATTCTAAATATAAATAAGAATTAATAATTTTAAAACAACCTAATATGATTATTCGTTAGAAACTAAAGAACAAAAGGGTAATAAAAATAAATAAAATTTATTCGGTATTTTTTGCTCTCAAATTCGCAACCTTTTTATCATTTTTTGAGAATCCCATCATATGACCTTTGAGGAGTTGTATCCCCAATGCTGGATCAACACCCTTGGGGCATACAACACTACATGATCCAGCAAAATGGCACCTCCAAATTCCATGTCTTTCATCAATAATATTAAATCGGGTTTTTTTATCGTTATCTCTATTATCTGCAACATATCTATAAGCTTGGGACAATGCTTGAGGGCCAGGGAAACTAGAATCCGTTGCCACTGTAGGACAAGCAGAATAACAAAGACCACATTTTATACAATATGAAAATTGAAGATAATCATCAACTTCTTTTGGAGTTTGCTCAAATTCAACAAGGTCGTCTTTATCTTTAATATCAAGGGAAACCTTTTCATTATGAATAAAAGGTTCAACTTTTTTATGATGGCCAAAGAATTGAGAAAAATCAGTAACCAAATCGCGTATTCGAGGAAAATTAGATAAAGGTTCACAAACTATGACATCTTTATTTAATTCGGATATTTTTGTGTAGCAAGCTAAACTAGGCCTACCGTTTATTTTCATACCACAAGATCCGCAAGAAGCCATTCTGCAAGAATAACGAATTCCTACACTACTATCAGAATAACTTTTCACATGAAGTAAAGCGTCTAAAACAGTGGTCCAACGGTTAACAGGAACTTCAAACTCATCATAATATGAAGATTCATTGTTGTTATAATTAGTTCGATATATTTTTAATGTAGCCTTTTTATTTTCTTCTTGTTCACTCATCATATACACCTAAAAACATCCTGATCAATACAGATAATCCAACGCTAGTTTGTGCAAATAATTTTTCTTTATCATATTACAATCCACTTGCAATAACAATTGTTCTTGTACCATATGCTATTATACCAATCATTGATATCAACACCAATATAGTTATTGTGGATTCCCACCTAGGCGATTGCTTTAGTTCTACCAAAATGATCCTCAATCCATTGAACCCATGAATAGATATCAAGATTAAAATGGATTCTAAAAGAAGAGCGTAAAATATATTATGATAATTAGAGATTACATTTTGATATAAAAGGCTTTGACCAAATGGCATTATAAGCCTAAATAAAATATGAATAGCCACAGCAAATAAAGCTACAATTCCAGTCAAATAGTGAATTTTCATTATTTGACTTTCGCGTAATCTTAATAGCGCCATATTAAAATTTACCCCTGCAAGAAATTTTTAGAGTAATAATAGATATGTACATTTATTTATCCACCCTCACCAAATAGAACCATTCCACCATACAACATTGCAATGCATGCTAGTAGTATGGCTACCCAGATACCTGATTTTTGTTTATAATTTAAAGATGCGGCATGATATGGATAATCTGGTCTCCCAGGTTTTCCCAAACCTTTACCGGATTCTGTAAAAATAAGGCGTATCCCATTAACCGTGTGAAAAGTACTTGCCCCTATAACAAACAGGAGAAAAAGGTGACCACCAAGTGTTTGAGTTAATTGTAACATGCTATTCCATGCATTAATTCCATTTGTTAGTGAACTAGTTTCATATACATGACCAATAAAATAAATCAATAGTCCTAAACCAGTTAAACGTTGCAGCCAATAAGATACTCTTTCCCAACCATATCTTGTTGGATTAAGCCAGCCTCTTAGACCTTCACGTCCAGATGTAGAGGAGGAAGCAGTTGCAATATCTTTACTATTAGAAGCAGCAACATCCATCTCTAATATCGTCTCTCCGCAGGTGCATAACGAGTAAAGGTAACTGGATGCCAACTCATTTTGGGTTCACCGTCATCATTGTAATATGCAAGTGTATGTTTTAAAAAGTTATTATCATCGCGGTCTTTGTAATCTATTCTGGAGTGGGCTCCTCTAGATTCACGTCTATTTAAAGCACCTACTAATACAACTTCAGCGACCCTTAACATAGAGTCAATTTCCATCACATTAAGGAAATTAGTATTGTACTCTTTGGCGTGATCGTCAACGTGTTTCCAAGACAAAGATTTGAGCTGACGTATTTTTTTTAACCCTTCAATAAGGTAAGATTCAGTTCTATAAACATAGGCTTTTTCATCCATTGTATCTGTAAGTTCTTTTCTTATTTCGTATGGATTTACATTCCCTCGTCCCCTAAATATTCCATCAAATATTCTTTTTTCCTCTATGGAAATTTGCCGACTATCAACATTAAATGAATTATTCTTATTTTTAATTGCATAATCTGCAGCTAATTCACCAGTAATGGCACCCCAAACTAAACATTCTGAAGTGGAATTTGCACCAAGTCTATTTGCTCCATGTAAACTATTACAAGCCGCTTCTCCTGCAGTCCAAAGACCATTTAATTCTGTAGCACCATCTAAATTTGAATGAATCCCACCCATCATATAATGACAAACAGGTCTAACTTCAATGGGTTCATATATCACATCAACTCCAGAAAACTTTATACCGATTTCTCTAATTCCTGCTAATTTTTCTTTAATTTTTTCTCCTCCAAGATGGGTTAAATCTAATTTAAGACAATCAACTCCTGAAGCGTGTTTAAATCCTCTATCGGCCTGAATTTCAGTAATCATAGCGCGAGAAACTACATCTCTGGAAGCCAGTTCCAATTTATCAGCAGCATAATTTTTCATAAAGCGCTCTCCTTTAGAATTAATAAGATATCCTCCTTCTCCTCTTGCTCCCTCAGTAATCAAAATTCCTGATGGTATAATACCTGTAGGATGAAATTGAACAAATTCCATATCTTTTAAAGCCAATCCAGATCTGTAAGCCATATCCAATCCATCAGGTGTAGAAGAATATGCATAAGTAGAAAAGCTAAAAATCCTTCCTGCTCCTCCAGTACAGATTATCCCAGAAGGAGCAACCATATTTACAAAATGACCATTTTTAATTTCGATACAAGTAAAACCTTGAAAAGTATCGCCATTACGAATTATCGAAGTACAAAACCATTCATTAAAGAATATGATATTTTCATATTTTAGACAGGTATCATATAAAGTCTGCATTTCATAAAATCCAACTTTATCTTGAGCATAAGTTGCTCTAGGAAAGGAATAACCACCAAATTTTCTTTGATCAATTCTACCATTTTCTTTTCTTGACCAAGGCATTCCCCAGCGATCCAATTGAATGATTTCATACGGAATCTTTGCAACCAGACGTTCTGCAACATCTTGGTCTGCCAAAAAGTCACTTCCTTTAATAGTGTCATAAATATGTGATTCTAAATTATCGCCCTCGTTTTCATAAAGAACAGCGGCAGTACCTCCTTCTGCAGATACAGAATGAGAACGCATCACCTGGACTTTTGAAATGACTGCAATTTTCAGATTTTTATTTTTTGATGCAGCAGAGATAGCCGCACGCAGTCCTGCTAGTCCAGAACCCACAATAATAATATCATATGAAAGAGTCTCTGTCAAATATTTTATCTCACTTTGTATCTATATATATCAATAATAAATCCTTTCTAATTATTAATACCAAATTGTCAGGTAATATAGTTATTTTAATAACCGATTATCATCCAGGAGTATTAATATCGTATGTGGTAGTCATAGCATTATGCTTTTAAAAATAAGAAAACCATAGAATACATCCTCAAAGATGATTAGATATGGTTTGAAGTCTATCGACTTATAGTTAATATACTTTTGAAAATATCTATTATACATATTATCTTTTGCAATGATTCTGTAATGGATGTCACAGTATTTGTTGAAGAAATGATTTGCTTAAACTATTATTTTATTATTATGATAATAATAATTATCTTCAAATACTGCTTTATACAAGAATATTCATTTTCTTAAAAAAATATAGAGTTTCATATAGTGTTATAGATGTAATTGCGAAGTATTCTCCATTTTTTTCCAGTTTTTCATATATATTCTGGCCCTGGGCTGATTTATTATTTAATAGTTTAATCAAAACAGCAGTGTCTAGGACTATTAAGGTTATGTGCTAATCCCCTCTTTAACGTATAAAATCTCGATAATTTCTTTTTTTATTAATTAACTTCTTTAAATTCTATCGATCCTCTTAGCTCTTTTAGTGCAAGGATACCGCTAACTTGATTATTTAATAATCTTTCAAATAAATCGCTAAAACTTTCATCTTTTCCCTTTTGCAAAGATAATCGATTGAGTCCCTCCTCTTTAATTGTGATTGTCTTTACCGCATAAACTGTATTTAAACTGGCTTTAAACATTACTTAAACTGTATTTAAAAAGCCAACGTGGGGTTCAGTATAAACAGCAGGTGATCTAAGTAGTCACCTTTGAAAAGATAGATCGACTAAGCGTAGACCTTTCTAAGTATATGTATTACCAATAACCACTAAGAAATCCTATAGCATCTGATATCTCCAATAGTATGAAAATTCTATTCTAATAGGATAAGCGCTCTTGAACCTACAACAAGTTAAGAGGTGGCCTTATAGGTTTATTTCTTCAAGATATAACAATTTAATTATTCTTTGACAAAAGGTTTGAATATCAAAATAAATAACCGATAAAATAAAACTAAAGAGTCGCTCCGAGTCACTCTTTAGCCACGTGATATAAAGATTAAAAAATATCCAAATCTATAAAAAAGTTTTAGGTTCTACAAGGTATAAAGAGTTACTCAAGTCACTCTTGAGTATCATGACCACAAAAACAAGTATCGGTTGCAAAAACACATTCACTAGAAAATGGAATGCTGGTCGTCATAACCTCACAATACATGACGAAATTGCCATTGTTTACAATAAAGAAATCGGTAAGATATCAGATAAAAGAAAAACAAACAATTATTCTTCATCACCATTAATAATCACAGCAAAAACAAAAGCAAATGCCTTCATTAATACTCGACAAATTCCATATCCATTTGACAATAACCCTGAAGAATTGATTCCAGTAATCCACACTCAGAAGTAAATAAAAATAGACAGAAGAATTTCAAACCATATATTTTTTTAACTTAACAGTGCCTAGAATTAACATTATAATTTTAATAATTAAATAACTTTATCGACTTTTTTGCAATAGGTTTTCTAAACCATTTTCACCCACAGCACCTACGGCTCTATCTAATGGTTGTCCATCCATAAACATCACAAATGTTGGTATAGCATACACGTCAAAGCGCATAGCTATTGATTGATTATCATCCACATTTAATCTTCCAAATTTTACTCGATCACCATATTTTTTAAATAACTTATCAAAAATAGGAAGCATGAATTGACAGGGTCCACACCATGTAGCCCAAAAATCAACTAAAACAAATTTATTGTCTGCCAATATATCGCCAAAGTTTTTTTCAGATAATTCAATAATAGTACCAAAGTGTGATGAACTAGATTCATTACTCATTTTTACGGATAACCTATATTAACAATTGATATATAAGACTTTTTAAAAATCCGTAGTAGATAATCAGGATACAAAACTTATAAATCAATAATATATTCTATAACAAATTCATCCTTATGCAGTTCTTTAAAAATTTTCATTTCGTGATAGGTTATGCCTTTGATTTCAACTTTAAGTTCATGCTTTTCAAGATTAACTAAATTCGCCTTCTCCATAGCCTTCTATAAAATATTTGTTTAATTCCTTATTAAAATCAATTACAATATTAAATTCAGATAAAATAATTTTATCTATTAATAGTAATAATAATATTTTTTCTAACCAATCGAATAATAAATTTTCTAGATCAAAACCTTCAGCTGAAAGAGGGATTTTTTGTTTTTTTTCAATGCTATCTGATATCATACATTATATTAACAAGTCCTTTGGCGGAATTTTGGAATGAATCTGCCAAAGTTTTTCCTTTACATCGTATATAAGCATCAGTCATATGATCCAAATATTCAATATTCTCAAGAATCATACAGGATACATTATTTATAATCAATAGATATTATAATTAACCGGAAAATCTAAATTAAAAAAAATCAATCGTTAAATAATAATGAAATTTGATTTGCCAAGGGGAATGAGAGATATAGAAACAGATGAATATGAAAATATTAATTTAATCAAAAATGCTTTTTATGAATCTGCTAAAATTTTTAATTTTAAAACAATGGAACCTTCGCCATTAGAATTACTATCTACATTAGAATCAAAAGCAGGTTCCGGAATAATCAATGAAATTTATAGTTTTATTGATAAAGGAAATAGAAAGGTAGCTCTGCGATTTGATTTAACCATAGGATTGACAAGGTTTTTTGTTTCAAGAAGAGACTTAAAAATCCCGACAAAAATTGCATCATTTGGAGGAGTCTGGAGATATGATGAACCTCAAGCAGGAAGATACAGATTTTTTCATCAATGGGATATTGAAATTTATGGTCCTAATAGCCTGGAATCAGATACAGAAATAATAGAATTTACATCATTTTTTCTCAATAAATTGGGTCTAAAAAAAATAATAATCGACATCAATAGTAGAGAATTAATTGAAGAATATATTAAAAACAATTTAAATATTTCAGATGATAGAATATTATTTGATATATTTAGAGCTATAGACAAAGTGCCTAAAAAAGGAAAAAGTGAAGTTATAGAGGAATATAAAAAAAAGAATCGAAGAGAATGTTTTAGAAAAAGCTATGATCTTTGCAGAAAAGAAAGGCAGTTATGAAGAAATAAAACTACTTTATAGAACCATTAAAATTAAAGTCATGGGAAAGTATTAAAAAAGTTGTCCAATCACTATCAAATAGAAAAGTAAAAAATATTAGAATAAATTTAGGCATTGTAAGAGGTTTAGATTATTATTCAGGTATTGTTTTTGAAGCAACAGATTATGAAAATAATTTTGGATCACTAGTGGGTGGTGGCAGATATAATAAACTTACCGAAACATTCGGAAGAAAAGATATGGGAGCCACTGGTGCTGCTGGAGGTATTGAAAGAATTATTCTTAGCAATGAAAAAATACGAAATCATCAAAGAAAGAAATACAAAGGATTTGACATTTATAGTTTATGATTCTCCAGAAATGGCAAACATGGTCGAAAGATTGGCTTCGATTTTAAGGAAAAAAATAAACCAATAGATTATGATTTGTTAGGTAGATCATTTTCTAAGCAAATTATTGATGGAGAAAATAAAAAAGCTAAAAATACCATTATTTTTAATTCAGATGAAGTAAAATCAGAAGGAAATATTATTTTAAGAGATAATATAGATAAAAATGAAAAAAAAATAAACATATCTGAAAACTTTGATGAATTAATTAATGAACTAAAATAAAAATATAGAAAATAATATGATTAATATATAAAATAAATAAATGAATATAACAAGTCACTCAAGTTTTATACTTCTGATGCTTTTCATTTTAATAAATCCACTCGAAGTTTTAGCATAAACTTTTCTTATTACCAAATCCGGAGGATCATAACTTATGTATAAATCACCTTCATTTAATTCCTGAACATTATAATTAATTTCAATTAAATCCTCCCGAATCCCATTTTCTTTTAATTTTGATTTTGCCTTTTCAATTAATTCAGAATCAGAAGTATTCGGGGCAAAAAAGATTTTTCCGATTAAATTAAAATCAGTCATCTATACCATGTACAAAAATTAAAAACCATATAAATATCACGATGAAACAATAATAATATATTTTTATAAATATCCAAAAGCAGGATCAGACTGTCTTCGCAATGTAATAATATAATTTAACACGACTTTTTCTTCTTCATTTAATTTATGATTAAATCGTCCAAGTAGCATTTTTGCTTGCCTACTATTCAAATAAGTATAAAATATGTCACCTTCATTAAGTTGACGACCTATCTGTGGACCATTAATAGATATTGCAACCTGCATACCTTTTGTAGCTTCATCAATTGTCTTTCCCTTATCTTGAATCTGATGAATTATTCCAACTTTTTTTCCAGCATGTATTCATTATGGACATCTTTTGTTTTATTTTACCGATGTTTATTTCTGATCCAAATACGGCAGGATCACTTCTTCTAAAAACATAACCTTTCATAAATTCCAATTTACAAATTGGGGGAATTTCATTGAATAAAATAGAATCTTCATGTTCTTTTTGGTAGGAAACCCAATCCGTATAATTTCGTACAAGATTATAAATAATCTTTTCGTTAAAGATCTTTATCCCTCGTTCAAATGATTCTTTTTCTGCATCTTCTAAAATTTTTACATTAAAACCAAGGATCACCCCCAAATATCGATCCTTGTCTTTAACAGCAGATGCAGTCATTACATCTCTTCTACTTATTTGGCCAATATCAGATGACCTGATAGGGACTTTATCTTTTTTTAACATTTCAGAAATTGCTTCTATGGATCCAATTGTATCACATCTTAAAATAACACCATTTGAATCGGTATTAACAATAACAGATTTAACTTCAGATTCTACAATTTTTTTTATTTCATCTTCATTATCTCTTGATGCAAGTCCATACAAAGGACTTCCAGCAATAACACCCTCCAAATCAGGTGATGTAATTTTTAATCCCGCAGCAGAAACCACCATATCAACATGTCTAAATTTATCTCGTGGATCTCGCATTTCGTCAAGTGGTTTTGGCAAAAGCAATGATTTAACTTTGGTTACAACTGCAGATTCTCGTTTTGCAACAACTATTAAATCACCTTGTCTAATAATTCCATCTAATAGGATTATATTGGCAGAAGGTCCTAAACCAATTTCTTCTTTAACTTCTAATATAATACCACGAGCAGAGCCTTCATGTCGTTCCAATTTTTGAGTCATATATTGCTGAGTTAATCCAACCAAAACTGTAAGAAGTTCAGGAATACCTACACCACTTGCTGCACTAACAGGCACTAAAGCAACTTCTTTTGCAAAATCTTTAACACGCCAAAATGCTTCGGAAATAAAGCCCTGTTCAGAGAGAGAGCCCAAAACATTATAAATCTTATTATCAAGATCAAGTTGAACTTCCTTGGGTTGAATTTTTATTTCTTCAGTAATAAAATCAGTATTTCCATTTTTCCATCCAGTTATACGATCTACTTTATTTATTGCAACCACAAATGGGACTTTCCTTTTTTTTAAAATATTAATACTTTCAATAGTCTGAGGTTCAAATCCCTTATTTACATCAACAACAACTATTGCTATATCGGCAGCAGATCCTCCACGCATTCTTAGATTAGCAAAAACCTCATGACCAGGAGTATCAATAACCAACAGTCCTGGAATAGAATGAGCATGTGATGAAATTTTCTTAAATAAAGATCCTGTCAAACTTTGAATAATTTCTATTGGAAAAAAACTAGCTCCAATATGTTGTGTAATACCACCGGCTTCATGGGACTGAACGAAGGTTCCCCTAATTTTATCCAATAAAGAAGTTTTGCCAGAGTCTACATGACCTAGAACTACTACTACAGGTTGGCGCAGATGCACTTAAAAAAATATTACAGATGACTCTTTTATGAAGCTTTCATGCGAATCAGAGGCATGAATGATATTATCTGTAATGCCCAATCCATAGTCACCTCTAATTGTACCTGGTGAGGCATCAAATGATTTTGTGAGCCCTGTCATAATTCTGACGGTACTTATAGCATTATTCCCTTCAAGAATACATGCAACTACGGTTCCAGAACAAATAAAGGATACTAGTTCATTGAAAAAAGGCTTATTTTTATGTACAGAATAAAATTCCTGAGCTTTATCTATTTCGAAATTGTATGTTTTTAATTGTTTTATGGCAAAGCCTTTTTCTTCAAAACGTTGTAAAATCTTGCCTACTAATTTTCGTTTAAATGCGTCAGGTTTTACTAATATCAAGGTTTTCTCAATATTCATTTATTTTCGCTTCTTGATTCCACCCTTAATATATTTATCAGTCCATTTGAAAACTCTTGGATCTCTTTTTAAATCACGAAGGTTTTTCTTGCATTTTGGAGAGCAGGTCCACTGAATTGATCCATCATTTTTTACCAACATAATTCCTTTACCAGTATCTACGTGTTTCCCACAGAAAAAACATTTTCTTAAAGATGCAATATTTTTACTCATCGTTTAATCACCAGTATTAGTATAAGTTTTTGTGTCATTTTATCTTCCTCGCCTCTCTCTCTGTTTCCCGCAGCATTAATATATCATTCATCTTTACGGGCCCTTTTACATTTCTTGTAAGAATTCTACCTTTATCTTTTCCTTCAGAAATTCTAACCCGAACCTGAATAACTTCTCCAGCTATACCGGTTCTGCCTACAATTTGAATTACTTCTGCAGGAACTACCTTTTCCTCAGTCTTACTCATCTAACAAACACACCATAAACTATTCAGGTTTATTTTTTAAATTATCAACTGTACTTGTAATTTGATCCAGAATTTGTTGTGATTCACCAGCATCAATGATTGTAGCTGCAGCCGATCCAACTTCTATTCCCAGTGCATTTCCCAAGTCTTTTTTACTGGGTACAAAAACATATTTGGAGGTACGTTCGTCACACAAAATAGGCAAATGTGCAACAACTTCTGGCGGTTCAACATCCTCAGCAATTATAACTAATTTACTAATACCTCGCTCTATTGCTTTAGTAGTTTCATTTGTACCTTTTCTCACCAATCCACTTTGTTTGGCCAATCGTACTGCTTCATAAATAGCATTAACCAAGTCTTTTGGAGTCTCATATTTTACATAATATGGTTTACTCATAACTCACAATCACCCAATGGGATCATTTCCATCTTTAAATATCATAAAAAAGAGTATTAAAAACGTTGTCCTATATCGAAATTATTAAATAGAAAATGATTTTTTAATTAAATCATCATATTCCCTTATTTTCGAATCAAGTAAAGATTTATCATCAGATTCGGCATAGATACGTAATAAAGGTTCAGTTCCGCTAGGTCTAAACATTATCCATGAATCATTGTCAAACCAAATTTTGATTCCATCTATATCTTCAATTTTTTTTACAGATCCATGATTTTTACACAAATCAAGAACTTTTGGTATATCTTCTATATTAGATAATTTTAAACTCGATTTATATTGATATGTTTCATTAATAATTTTAAATATGCAGGATAAAGAAATCTCAGAATTATAGAATATTATTATTAGCAGATATGTTTATTTTGGATGGATTTTGTTTATAATAACTCAACATTTCTAAAATCAAAGCCATGGTAATTGCACCATCACGTACATTATTCAAAAGACCGTAAAAAAAACCACCATTTTCTTCAAACCCGATTATAGAATTAGTGTTTTTCATAGTATGTGTAACTTCAACACTTCCTACCTTAGTAAAAATTACTTTATTGTTAAGATCATTACAAATTTTTGATATAGTTATTGAAGAATTAATTGGAGTTACTACTGACGTTTGAAGTTTTTTATTTTTAATTAAATAATAGGTCAATATAGAACCCGTTTTATCGCCCCAATGTATGACTCCTTGTTCATCACAAAATATACTTCTATCGCCATCACCATCATAAGCAACACCAAAATTAGCATTGGTTTTCTTCACCAACTCTGTAAGATTGGTCAAATTATCAATTTTTGGTTCTGAGCCACGGGCAGAAAAATCTCCATCAATATTTCCGTTTATAACCAATATTTCGCATCCTAGTTTTTTTGCAATTAATGGACATACCAAGGACTGCACTCCATTACCAAAATCCATCACAATTTTAAATTTATAATGCTTTATACTATCAACATCTACTAAGGATAACACTTTATCAATATATTTTTCTAATGCGTCATCCAACATAAACAAATTTCCATAATTTAAATTTGTTATTTTTGAAAATTTTTTTTGATAATAAATGTTTTCTATATCTAGTTCTTCTTCTCTAGATAATTCTATTCCAGCACTAGATATAGGTTTTAGACCATTATATTCAGGAGGATTATGCGATGCGGTTATCATTATTCCGCCGGCAAATTTTGAATTTTTAACTGTAAACTGTAAACAAGGCGTTGGAATCAATCCCACATCATATACATCCAAGCCCAAATGCATTAACACAGATGAAACAATTCTTGAAATAGCGTAACTTGAAGAACGTCCATCATAACCTAAAACTATAGGACCTTTTTTAAAAAAGGAACCAATAGAATATGAGATATCTATTATAAACTCTATCGAAAGGTCGTTACCAAAAATTCCTCTAATTCCATTAGTTCCAAATAATTTTTTATTTAATAAGCTCATATCTATCCTTGCTTTAGTATTTAAAGATATTTGTAGTTATTAATAAATTATCAATATATACTTTAAAATATTAAATGGATCATCAAAAACAAAACTATTATTAGATTAACAATAGATAAATTTGGCTTTTTATAACATTAAGAATAATGCGGGAGTTGCCAAGCCCGGCCAACGGCGCAGGTCCAAAAAAGTGCGAAGCTTAGAATGAGCTTGGAAGTTTCCTACAACCCTGTTCCTTAGGGATTCGTGGGTTCGAATCCCACCTCCCGCATTATTTATTTATTCGAGATACAGGACAAAAAAATAGATGAAAATTTTGAAAAGCTTAAATAACACCATGATTTTATGAAACAAGTTGATAGATCCATACATATGGAACATATTTCTTAAACATCATCCTGATGTTTTATATACTAATAGAGGATAGATTTGATGAGACAACAATCGCAAAAAAGAATACAAAAGCCAAGATTAGTTAAACAATCAAAAGAATTTGATTATAACAAACCGATATCAAAATGTAATGTTTGTTATACTTTATGTGGATGGCATTGTTATGAATGCAGTACAGATTTTTGTCAAGACCATTTTATGCAACATAAAGACAAAGGATCATGTAAAAAGATTATTCGACAAAATTAATTATAGTATAGCAAGGAGAAATATAACAGAGTTTATCTAGAGTATCTACCTCTTTGTTCAATTTCATTAACAGTATCGAAAATTTTTGAAGATTTTTTACCATATGTTTTGCTATAACCTAATAAAAAATTTTCAAACGATGTTTTAAAAAAATCTACATGGACACTATTTAATATTTCTTTAAATAATCGAATATCCGCCGCTTTATCTTCAAATCGCTCAGAAAAAAAAGACAAACCAAAATCGATAACAACCAATCGATTTTGAGGAGTCATAATAAAATTAGAAGTTGTTATATCTCCATGAATAATATTATTAAGATGAAGTTTTGCGATAATTTCTCCTAATTCAATACAATATTTCGGAGAGAAAACATCTTTCAGTACATTTCCAACTACGTATTCCATTATTATCTCAAAATTATTTGAATCAAGAAAATAAATAAACGGAGTTTCTACACCAAACATTTTTACAGACGACATAATGCTTGCCTCATGCAAGGTTCTATATTTTCTTAAAATCAAATCAATAGAATAATGACGGTATTTTTTAGATACTCTAATTTTTGAAACAGCAGTCTGTCCATACCAATCAGTCAGATATAATTCCGATTCAGCACCCTTTTTTAATAATCTTTTGCTCCTAATCAACAGATAATTTTAGTAATATGTTAGAGATTTAAAAATCATGGACGAAAAATCACAATCGCAATCTTCAAATAATGAAAAAATAATTTTGCAAGAAGATTGTTCTGAAGATAATTTAAAAAACGGCATTCTTACCCTTACAAATAAAAAAATAGTATTTGAAAAAACCAAAGGTCGAATTGTAACTTTATCAAAGAAATTGCTTGCTGAAAAATTAGAAATAGAATTTAATGAAATATCGAAGATCAAATCAGAGGGAATAATCATAAAAAAACTAGATTTGATATTACAAAACAATAGTATTTACAAATTTGGAGTTCTAAATCCAAAAAAGTGGGTAAAAGAAATTCAACTACAGATTAACAAAAATGATAAATAATTATGATAATCAATTATTATCAAATTATCGCCACATTATGTCAACCGTATCTAATCTCCATGATTGTGATATGGATGCTTTTTCAGGATCTACTCTTGAAAATGGAGAATAGAGATATAATTGAAGTCCTGTCCATGCTATTTGTGTACCATTATCTCCACAAAACTGTATAGGACATGATTTAAAAATAGAATTCTGATATTCACAAGCTATTTGCAACATTTGAGATAAACGATTATTAGCAGAAACTCCACCCACTATTAGAAATTCCTTTTTTTCAGTGAATGATAATGCACGCTCTACTGCTTCTACAATTATAGAAAAAGCAGTTTCCTGTAATGAGAAACATATATCAGATAGAGCAAGTTTTTTATTACGTATTAGCATTTTAACTGCAGTCAATAATCCAGAAAATGAAACATCATTTCCCTTGATAACATAAGGTAATGAATACACAGAATTTTTATCAGACAAATTAGACAATTCTTCAATTTTATTACCACATGGAGATGCAAAACCCATACTGCGGCCCACCTGATCAAAAAGCTGACCTATAGTGATGTCCAAAGTTTCACCAAAGACTCTCCATTTATTTTTATAAAATACAAGGATCATGGTATGTCCACCTGAAACTAAAAGTGTAAGAGGGTTAACCAAATTAGTAAGCTTTATACCTAATTCAAGATGCCCAATGGCATGATTAACAGGAATTAAGGGAATATTATAAAAAGATGACAAAGATCGAGCTATTACTGCTCCAATTCGTAAACATGGTCCCAAACCAGGTCCTGCAGAGTATGCAATCAGATCAACATCTTTTATCTTGATATGTGCACTATCAAAGCATTCTTTTAATATTTTTGGTGCAATTTGTGCATGATGTTTAGAGGCATCTCTCGGATGAATTCCCCAACCAGCAGGTGCTTTATATATATCTCGTACTTCGGATAATATCATTCCATCATGTTTATTCCTGTCATCATTTTCGCTGTTTATAATAGAACAGCCAAAAGTATGAGCAGTACTTTCTATTCCTAAACAAAGCATTAACTAACTCCTACTAGTAGTAGAAACTATTTTAATTATATCATTATTTTTTAATATATGCTCAGCACCAATCCTTTGTTTTGATTTTGCATCAATAGCATAGAGAAAACCCTTTCCCAATTCTTTATGAATAAGATTTGCTAATTCCTTTGCGGTAATGTTTTTTGAAACTATACGTGCATCAGGTAACACATTACCTTTTTTATCAGTAAATTTAAATTCATCTTCTACAGGATATACTACAATATTATTTAGAATATCAAAACAGGCATAATTTAATATGTTCTGAACGCCAGTCGAACCAAATTTCTTTAAAACTTTAGACACCATATTTAAAGCATTCATTTGTTTGATGGAAAAATTATCAGAATTTTTTACCTCAAAATAAGAATCTCCAGGTAGATAATAAATGAGATTCTTTTGTAAGGCTCTCTTTAACAATAGTTCAGCTTCAGAAACACAAGTAAAAAATAATCTATTCAAACTTTTTAATTTAGAAATATTTTGGTCAGAAGAGGGTAAATCTGCTTTGTTAGCAGCTATAATAATAGGCTTGGATACATATCTTATTTGTTTGCTCAATAAAAGTAAATCGTTTTTATCCCAATTCAAAGGCTTTTTAATCAAACCAACAGTACCTAATAGCATTTCTGACGGCCTTTTCACTAATAGATAAACCAGAGAGCCGTTTTGATATAGTAATTTCTATTCGTTGTTTTAAATTTTCACTTTCTCTTACAATTTTATCCCAATCTTTCAAAATTAAAGAGCATATCCATAAATCAAATTCATTTTCTACAAATTCTATATCGGATAAAGGATTTCCAGAGTCTAAGCTAACAGGTTTTCCCTCTTCATCAGTAGAGCCAGATATATCTACAACGTGGATAATAACATCAGACTGTCGAGCATCGTCTAAAAATTTGTTTCCTAATCCCCTTCCAGAATGAGCTCCAGGAACCAAACCTGCTATATCTATTAATTTTACTGGAATAAATCGAATGCCATTAATACATCGAGAATTAACCGGATTATCTAATACACCCATTTCTTTACAAATACAATTGGTTCTTACAAAGGCAATACCAATATTAGCATCAATTGTAGTAAATGGAAAATTGGCAACTTGGACAGACAAATCCGTGGCCGAATTAAAAAATGTTGATTTGCCAACATTAGCTTTTCCTAACAGTCCTATTATCAATTATAAAAAGTAATCCAAGAATTCATATAAGTACTTTCAAAAAATTGATTAAATAATTGAAAATGTTTTAAAACAAACATCATAATTTTTATCAACCAAGAAAGAAAACAATTCAGGTTCAAAGTGGCAGGAATAATTGCAATATGTAATATTGATGAAGACTGCGAGAAAGAAAAACTAATCTATAATATATTTAGAGGAATGCAATTACTCCAACACCGCGGCAAAGCTTTTTGGAAAATAAACTCAGGAAAATTTGATATAGAAGGCTACGGAGCATTACCATCATTTAATCCAATAGATGAAAAGATACAACAACAAAAGAAAAATATATCAAATACAGCCACAGGTTATCTTTCAAAAAAAAAACCCCAACATAAAAGACTTTATAGAATCAATTTTGCATCAGATGGCTTTTTTATAGATATGGACAAATTATCAACACATCCTCTAATAAAAAATAATACAAACATTGAACCAATATACCAAATTTATTTTATTTTTAAAGAATATTTATTAGAAAGAAATGATCCATATAAGGCAGCAGAATTTTTAGATAGGCATTTGAGAGGAAATTTTGTAATAAATCTAAATGACACAATATATATTTTTAGGAATAGTACAGGGTTCAAGCCCTTATTTATAGGAGAAGATAAAAGAGAACAATTTTTTATAGCAGTATCTGAAAACTATATTGAAAACTTTTTTTATGGTTTAAAATTAAGAGAAACAAATCCAGGTCAATTAATTAGCATTGATTTAAAAAATGGTATCAAAATCCTTACACAGTTAGATAGAAACAGAATATTGATGGACCCTTTTGAGTTTATGCGTGAATCACACGTATCAAGCATTTTTAATAATAAGAGTATATACACTATAAGAAAAAACATTGGAAAATTACAAGCGGAATTTCTTGCAAAAAAAAATATTGATATAGAAATGATATACGCCGAACCAGATTATGCCAGACCTATGGCCTTGGGATTTAATATAGAATATAAAAATAATAATAAAAATATAGAAATGTTTGAAGGAATAATAAAAGATAGATACGATGATTCTGATCATATGATAGATTATTCCGAGCAAGTCAGCAAAAATAAATTATTATCAAATGGAAAAACATTAAAATTCATCATAGAACCACTGACAAAAGACAAAAATATTACATCTATTCAGGGGACAATTCAAACTGGCAGTACCATTATCGAGACAATATATTATTTAAGAAAAGCTTGTGCAAAAAAGATCAACATAGTAGTTAGTTATGTACCTACGATTGATGGTCGACAAGTTGGTCTTTATACCCAACAAAGAGATTTAATTGCCAGAAAATATATTGGCAAAATAGCAAACATAGATAATTTAAATGATAAAATTGCCCTAGAACTAGGGGCGGATAAAGTATTTTACAATTCCTCAGAAATATTATCTAAAGGAATAGGAGTTCCGGAAAGTCAACTTTGGTTTCCAGAATGGATACGGTTTTTAGATTATAAATAACATATAGACAGGATAACAATAATAAATATTAATCAATATTATAAATTAAATACAAATACCCTTGATACTATCTCGGAAAAAAACAATTTCGGAAAAAAATTTATACATGGATGGAATCATCATAGATAAAATAGAACTTAGAGAATATAAATTAAATTCTTATTCTGGAAATGAAACTTATTCGATAGTATTGTACGTTAACACAGATCATGGAGAAATAGAAGTGGACTACTTAGGAAAATTAACCAAAGATAAAGAAAAATTTGATGAGAGTTTTAATTTTTTATGTAATTATAACGGCATCTTATCCACCCTCAATCGAGTAATAATAGAGATTGAAAACAACAAAAATTAAAATTAATTTATATCAAATTAAAAAGTTCATTTAATTTTCTTATACGAGGATAATTTATCAAAGTTTTATTCCAAGGCTGATCAAAAATAACTATTCTCCTAGGATAGAATATTTCTGTGATATTAATCGGAGAATCATCGACCAAAAGAAAAAATGGAAAACAAGCCTTTGAGGTATTATCAAAAATAAAAACTATATCATTAAAATAAATATTGTGAAGATCCAACCAATTTGCTACAAAACTCATTGTAGCCCGATCTCTTTTTGTTATAATAGAAATTCGAAATCCTGCTTTTTGTAATAGATTTGTAACCATTGAAATATCAAAACTTGTTGGAGGTATATCTTTCCAGCGATTTTTCCAAATACGAGTAAAGAGATCATGAATATATTCCTCAGATAGAGGCAAAATATTGTGAATATGCCATTCAATTATATCTTGCTTTTTAATAGAAGTATTAAAAATAATATTATATTCATCTAACCAAATATGCATAACATCAGCAAGGACAGAATCCAAATCCAATGCAATAGTTTTTTGATTCGTCATTTTTTAAATATATCAACTTGCTTAATAAAAAAATATTTTATAATTGTTTATCAAAATCAATATTTTTTAATTCGAAACTAAATTAAATAAGAAAGATTGTCTAGAAAATCAGAAAAATGCAAAACCAAAGATATGTTATTTATTAATGAAATCAATAAAATAATACGGTTTGCGAGATAAGATAGATTTTATTTTGATTAAGCCAAATATGTATGAATTGGTTTTGCAGGTTTTATTTTTAAATACATCAAATCTATTAGCACACAACTATGAGTCAAACCCTATCAATACCTTGTCCCTAAATAGCATTACAATTTATTTTTATTAATAAAATTATATATTTTTATCTTAAGTTTGCAGGCCTTGAGAAGGCTATCAAATGTTATTACCATTTATTGAAACTTTAATACGCCCACCACATATATTTAACAAAGATAAAACAATATGCTCAATAGCAATATCAATAGTAACTTAATTCAGAGCGAACACTTTGATTTGAGTTTTACCTATAAATAATACATTTACCTTTTTTCTTTTTGTAGATATCTTTTCTGATTTGTATCTTTGAATACAGTTACTATTATAATAGAACATATTCTCACTCCCTTGAATTTTAATTTTTTGTAAATCCAGTAATTATGTCTATCCTTGTTTTATATCCATATTATAGAGTATTATTTAAGTACAACTATTGATATTTTATATATATGCCATCTAATTGGAATGATAGTCCTCCACACTTTATAGTATTAAATGCCATATCCAAAAACCTCAATACAATCGACAAGATCGTAAAATCTACAAAGTTAACAAAATCAGAGGTGGAAAGAATCCTTAAGGAATTAGAAGATCAGAAACTTATTTCAGGAAATGATAAGAAAAGTTTCTTTTTTGGAATCAAAAGACAATATCAGATAAACGAAATTGGATCAAAAATATTAAATGAAAAAAATCAAGAATTAGAAGGCAAAATGAGACAAGTTCAACAATGGTATACAGAGGGAGATAAAACACAGGTTCAATCATTTATGAACGATAACAGAGCATGGCTTCCTATGATGATTTTTTCAGGAATTATGCAGATGGTAATGTTTACATCTCTCATGTCATTTGCTGGGATGGCATTCAATCCTATGGGAGGAATAGCAGATCAATCAGGTGTAGATACTAGCTCGGCTAATACAGATACAGGAGCATCAGTTGGAGATACTGATGCAAGTGGAGGAGGATTTGCAGATGCCAGCGGATTTGACTTTGGAGGAGGAGGATTTGATAGTTTTTAATATACCTCTTTTAAAGAGAATAAGAAATTCTAAATAATAATATATTCTTAATTTTATTAAATATAAAGCAGATACAAAAGAATGAAAAAATTTGAAATTGTTAAGATTTTTTTTATTGCAATAATTATTGGAAGTGTTATGGGAACAATATTAATTCAAATTTTTCATAATTTGACAATAAAAAACGTAATAATTATGGAAGTTGTTCTGATACTAATTATAATAATGTTATTCCTTTCCATCAAATTATGGAATAAAAGACAAAATAAGATAAAAAAAACCAGAGATAATTAAATAGACTAATGAATATAATATTATAAAATATTCATCTTTAACATTTGGAATTATCAATTTATAGATTTGCAAAAAAAATATTTTTACATATTAAAACTTAAAATGAATGAAGTATTTTAAAATTCAATATCCAACAGGAAAGATGCAATAAAAACATAACAATTAAAAACTATATTTAATCAACAATTATTAACGAAATTAATATATGTATTTGCATATTATTATTTTTATAATTATATTCCGAGGTATTTTAAAGCAAAAGGTTGCACCAATGTCAGGATTATTATAAGCCCAAATCTCTCCACAATGAGAATGAATAATACTTTTGGAAATAAATAGACCTAGTCCTGTACCTTCAAATGATTTAGAAACAAATTTGTTGAATAATCTTGGCAATATTTCTGGATCTATACCCGAACCTGAATCAGATATATTAACAACAACATAATCAATATCCTTTATTTTATCTTTTTCTGTAAGTACATTTATAGTTATAGACCCATTCTCAGTAAATTTAAGAGAATTACTTAATAAATTAAACATAACTTGAGTAATTCTGTTTTTATCCGCAAAAATAAATATGTCTTTGGGATTATATATTATATGTAGATTATCAAGTTGTTCAGGATTGCTGCTAGTTATTTGGACTTTGATATCACTTATAGAAGAAACAATTACATCATTAATATTGAATCTTTCTTTATTTAGTTTTAACGATTGACTTTCTATTTTAGTTATATCCAAAATATCTGAAGCCAATCTCTTTAATCTTTTAGCATTCCTAATTATAGAACTAACTTGTTCCTTATCTACCATAACCTCTTTTTTTCCAGACTCGAATTGTTTTTCTAAAAATATTGCGTCTCCCAGTATAGGCATTATTGGAGTTCGTAATTCATGAGCTGCTATATTTATAAACTCTTTTTGCATTTTATCATGGATACTCAATTTCTTGTTAGCTAATTCCAATAATTTGTTATTTTCCTTTAGAGAATCATTCGCTTGTTTTAACTCAGCTGTCCTTGAATTCACAGCAGACTCTAGCTGTTTATTCCAAGACAAAATTAAGAAAGCAATACCTAAAGCGACACCACCTATCGATAACACCATCAAAGTACTAAAATTTTTTTGATTATTTATTAAAATACCAACCTCAGAAGCAAGCTGATGAGGAGCACTTACAAACAAAGTCCACAAATATTTACCCCCAATATAAACTGGTTGATAAGAAATGGTAGTTTTATTTCCACCCATCAATATAAGATCATCTGCTCCTGAAGAACCCTTTAGGGATCGCTCCAAAATAGCATTATAAGGAATTTTAATTTCTTTTGGAATTAAAGATTGAAATTTCGCATCTAAATAATTTTTACCTATTAGTACGGGATTTCGAGCATAGATTATTATACCATTTTTATCCATTAATCCTACATTGCTGGCAACTTGAGGAGTTAGCTCGCTTTGTAAAAAACTTCCCAATTCATGAATTTTTATAGAAGAAACAATTACACCTTTAAAAATACTTTTAGAAGAATTTAATTTTTCTATAATAGGAAACGAAATATACAATCGTGGAATTTTATCAATAGATTCTATTGCACTACTATAATATTTAGACATAGTTTCTTTTGGAATGACAAAGTATTCTCTATTACTTAAATCAATAGAGCCATAAGAACGAATTAAGCTTGAATTAACATTACTTATTGAAATAATTCTTCCTTTTTCATCAATCCAGTAATAACCTTCAGTTAAGTTTTTGGTTGAATTCTGAACTCTATCAATAAGTATCTTGGTTCCTTCTATATTGCTATAATTTACCATATTAGATAAAATTTCCAGATTGGTCGAGATAGGATCAATAATATGAAGAAGAGTTCTAGAGAGCCCATCAGTTTCAACTATTGCGTTGGATCTAATATCATTAGAAGCAACACCTGCAATTTGATCTGCAGTAAGCCCTGAATAATGATATGAAAGAAATGATAATGATATTCCAACCCCGATTACTAGAATTAATAAAAAAATATTATTTCTAGATAGTATTATACCAATCATTTATAATTTATAAAACAACACAATTTGACAAATAATTCTAGCGTATTTGGTTATACATTTTAATATAATATCTCTTTTACATTGATAACATCGATTTTATTTTAAATACCAAGTCATCCATATCTATTGGTTTAATAACAAAATCTTTAACCTCTATAGATGGAAGAACTTTAATAAATTCGTCTTTATTTATTTCAAATGCAGTAATAAAAGCAATTTTTGTATTTGGACTCATTTCCTTAATATGTCTATATAATTCAAATCCATTCATTCGAGGCATTCTTATATCTGTAATAATTACATCGTAATAATTCAGGTCATGATTTTTAAAAGTGGTCAAAGCATCAACAGCACTAGAAAAAACTTCTACTTGGAATTCGTTCGTGTTCTCTAAATCTCTTTTAATTATTCTAAGAATATCCTTTTCATCATCAACGACCATAATTCTAGCCAGTTTATTATTTTTAAAATAATTATTAATTTCTACTCCAGTTGTCATAAATATTCTTTTTACACTAATAATGAGTTAAATGAAATATATTAATTAGCATTTCTAAAAAAAGCATAATTTATTTTTATAAGATATTACTTTAGATAAAAAAATCTATTTTAATACTATCTTGAAATTTAATGATAAAATCTACAGGCAAATTCAAAAGATAATTAGTATAACATATGTAATGTTACAAACAAGAATAATATAAAATGTCGTTTATTCTAAGAGAATTACAAGACGATGATCTTATAAATGGGTTTTTTGAAACATTATCTAATCTTTCTGAAGTAGGAAGTATTAGCAAAGAAAGAAATTTGGCTGAAAAAATTTTAAATACAATCAAACAAGATAAAAATTATATAACAATTATAGCTGAAGATAAAAAAAATCATCAGATAATAGGTACTGCCACATTATTTATAGAACAGAAATTTATTCACAATGGTGGGAAAGCAGGGCATATAGAAGACGTCGTTACACGAAAAGGGTACGAAGGTAGAGGTATTGGAAAAGGAATGGTAAAAGAATTAATTAAAAAAGCAAAAGAAAACGGATGTTATAAAATAATTCTCGATTGTGATGTAAAAGTTACAAGTTTTTATGAAAAAATTGGTTTTAGAAAACATTCAATAATGATGAGAATAAATTTATAATGCCAAATTTGGCGTAAATGTTTTATATTAAAAGAAGTATAAAAAAGTGATGAATAAAGAAAATGAAATTAGTCATTTAAAAAATAGACCTCTTGAAAGAATATTTCAAAATAATATTGCAAGAATATTAGACTTTTTTATAATCAATCAAAATTTTGATTTTTCAACTATAGAGATAAGTGAAATAAGTGATGTTCCACTTAGAACAGTTCAAAGAATTATTCCTCAATTAGTTGAAAAAGAAATTATAAAAGAAACCAAATTAAATAAAAAAAATAAAACTTATAAACTAAATAAATACTCTGAACTGGTAGAAGTTCTAAACAAATACTCGATTGTTACAATGAATTCATTTATAAAATACGCCACGATTGAAGAAGAAAATAAGAATTTAGTTAAACTTAACAATACTGTAGATAATTATGCTTGATAAAAGTAAAATATCAATACTAAAATACAGATAATCAGGATCAAACCAACATTATATTATCATTGATATTGATATCATTATATTTTAGAATATCATTCATCATACTGATGTTTCAATCGATAACATAAAAAATACATTTACAATATAAGTAAATATGTGTAGTATTAATAACCAAATTAACAAAATATAATAAAGTAACAACAACAACAACAATAACAATAACAACAAACATCTAGTATATTCAAAAGTCAAAGCAAATCAAAGCAAAATAATATAAATAATATTTTATAAAAACAACAAGTATAATCTCTACAAGTATACAGTATAATATAGTAGTAAAAGTAGTATAAGTAGAAAATAAAACTAATTCTTTACGCACAAAATAATATATTTTAAAATAATAAAGTATATCCTTTTTTTCTTCAATTATATTTATCTGATAATCTAATTATAATCATTATATTATTAAATAAAAAAAAGAATATAGTAGTTTGTAAAAAAGTGTTTGTTGTAAATAGTTTATTTTGTGTAGTTTGTTTTTTTGTAATTGTGAAAATGCATACATTCGTATCTTTTATAGCGATATAGCAAGCAAGCGCACACACATACACATCGTTAAGTATGATAAAGAAATAGCACAAGTACTGTAATACCATAAGATAAATTATAGTAAAGATATATTACCATATTTAGTATTATTACAATATTTTTTTTTCTTCTGTCGGTTTAGTTTGTTGTTGTTATCAGGTGCGTTGGGCTATTGGTGATGGCAGGCTGAATATCTCGCTCGAAAGCTTGATGCTTACACCTCCATTCCATCAACGCCATCTTCTATGGCCGCCCTTCTCCTTACGGAAGGTTGTCTTGTCTCGGGAAAGGCTTCCTCCTTAGATGCTTTCAGGAGTTATCCTAAACAGCTTAGCTGCTCAGCTTGCCCTGTCGGACAACTGATAAACCAGAGGCTGCGCTGCCCTGTTCCTCTCGTACTAGGGGCAACTTCCCCTCAGACAACCACGCCCCTGTCAGGCAGAGACCGACCTGTCTCACGACGGTCTAAACCCAGCTCACGTTCCCCTTTAATGGGCGAGCAGCCCCACCCTTGGCTCCTGCTGCAGAACCAGGATGGGAAGAGCCGACATCGAGGTACCAAACCGCGGGGTCGATGGAGCTCTCGCCCGCGACGAGCCTGTTATCCCTAGGGTAACTTTTCTGTCACCACCAGCCCCCAATAGTGAGGACATGATGGATTGCTAAGCCCGGCTTTCGCCTCTGAATCCCGTATCATTGGGAATCCAGTCAGACTGGCTTTTGGCTTTGCCCTCACCGGCGGAGTTCTGTCCCGCCTGAGCCAATCTTTGGGCCCCCTCGATACATTTTCAAGGGGGTGCCGCCCCAGCCGAACTGCCCACCTGCCGATGTCCCTGTATAAACAGGTTAGCGATACGGTAACAAATGGCTGGTGTTACACTGTTGCCTAGATCAGTCCCGGAGAACTGACCATAACGGCTCCCAGCTACTCTCTGCATTTGCAACCATATCGCAACAACAGGCTGCAGTAAAGCTCCACAGGGTCTTCTCTCCCCGACAGAGGTTCGTGGACTGTTCGTCCACGTTATGTGGCTTCACCGGGTTGTAGGCAGGGACAGCGGGGCCCTCGTTGTTCCATTCATGCACGTCGGAACTTACCCGACAAGGCATTTGGCTACCTTAAGAGAGTCAGAGTTACTCCCGGCGTTTAGCGGCCCTTAGCCCGGTTGAACCCAGGTTTTAGGTACCGCCACTGGCCAGGATACAGAGGCCATACACATCCTTTCGGACTAGCGACCACCTGTGTTTTTATTAAACAGTCGGGACCCCCTAGTCACTGCGACCTGCAATCCCTACTCCTCGTAAAAACTGCAGGCACTCCTTATACCATAGGTACGGAGCTATTTTGCCGAGTTCCCTTGCCATACGGTATACCCGATAGACCTTAGACTTCTCATCCAGGGCACCAGTGTCGGATCTCGGTACGGACTTGAGAGTATCTTCCAATTTCTGCTTTCATTGTCTCCTGGACTCAAGTAAACCCTCCTTGCGGAAGGCCATTCGTATCTCGCTTTAATTCTCGCCATTACGGCACTCCTCAAAGTAGAGTACTTGGACAGAACGACGGTTCTGCTTACCCTATCCGGAAGCGACAGAAAAGGTATTAACGAACTCTCAAGGCACTGGAATATTAACCAGTTTCCCATTCAAACAATTCTGTTGAGGTTGTTTTTAGGACCGGCTAACTCCCGGCTGATGACGCATTGCCGGGAAACCCTTGCCCATGCGGTCGCCGAGATTCTCACCCGGCTATGCTGTTACTACCACCAGGATCTGCACTAGTAGTTCGGTCCACTGGACTTTACAGCCCAGCTTCTACCCAAACACTACGCCCACCTACCACGCACCGACATCGTCGGTGGTCTAAAGTATCGGTAGTCTACTTGAGCCCCGTTCATTTTCGGGGCTTTCGAGCTCGGCAGGTGAGCTGTTACGCACTCTTTGAAGAATGGCTGCTTCTGAGCCTACCTTCCTGCTGTCTCTGCTCGAAAACACCCTTTGGTTTGACACTTAGTAGACATTTGGGGACCTTAACTTTAGTCTGGGTTGTCCCCCTCTCGGTTATGAGGCTTACCCCACATAAACCCGCCTCCTAGCTTCTACGACGCCCGTATATTCGGAGTTCGAATGGATGGCGAGCTCTTTCGAACCCTTACCGTCCGATCGGTGCTCTACAATACAGGCCATCTCAGCTAAGGCAGGACTGCGATCCACTTCGGTGGGAACTAGCGATCACCGGACTAGATTGGTTTTTGACCCCTAATCCCAGATCAGGGGACCGATTTGCACGTCAGGACCCTTGCAGACCTCCAGCGAGTTTTCACTCACCTTCGTCTTATCCAGGACTAGATCGTCCGGTTTCTAGCCTTACTGCCATGACTTGAGACCCTTTCAGATCCATTGCCTCTTTTTTCAGTGAAGAAAAAATGCGCAAATTCGGTTTCCCTTTGCCTTCCCTTTGTAAAAGGTTAAGCTTGCCATGACAGCAATCTCCCTGGCCCGTGTTTCTAGACGGAACGTATGACTCTAGATTGAATCCTTTCGAGCCATACACGTCTGTAACCGATTGGTTTCAGGCGCTTTTAACCCCCCTTCCGGGGTACTTTTCAACTTTCCCTCACGGGTACTAGTTTTCTATCGGTCTTGATGAATATTTAGCCTTGGATACTACTTTTACCCACCTTCACTGGCCACTGCCAAGGCCAGTTACTCTGGATATAGCAGAATCCCATCTTCATTTGCTTACGGGGGTATCACCCTCTATTCCGGTACATTCCAGTACACTTTAGCTCCAAAGACAGGATCCTATGCGCTATAACCGTAACACCACATCTCTATTATGTTACCATAACAGATTCAGTTTGGGCTGTTCCGCTTTCGCTCGCCGCTACTAACGGAATCTCTATTGATTTCTCTTCCTCGTCCTACTCAGATGCTTCACTTCGGACGGTTCGCTCTCCCTAGCTAATTAAAGCATGGGAGTGTTTAGAGAGACCTCATTCGGACATCCCGGGATCGTCGGTCGCGTGCACCTACCCCAGGCTTATCGCAGCTTGCCACGTCCTTCTTCGCTTATCAAGCCGAGTCATCCACCAATCGGCGTCTTTGCACCAGTTCCAGTTCGTTTTTTTTTTTATTTAATTAAATAAAATCCATCTATCTAGTCTTTATTTGATAGATCGAGTTCCACATTCTAGTGGTAATAATAACATATCCTTTCTATGGTTGGTTTTATACTTACGTATGACAATATACTATCTTTTCTTTATCTATATCTGTATGCTGCCTACAACTATAATTAACGTCTATATGCATTTTTACAATACAAAAAAACATACATACACAATCAAACACATTTACAATCAAAACAATTTTACATAAAGCCTAATCTTTTTTTTATCTTTGTTATGATATAATATTCATTTTAATAATAAATTATCAAATAAATACATTTGAAGAAAAATAGGCGATGCTTGATTATTTTATAATATATTATTTTGTTATTACGCGAATCGTTTTTTTCTTCTTTCTTTTAGAGATCATAAATAGTAATATTATTTTTTAGTATTATAGTAATACTATTACTGCTGCGTACTGTTATACCTATTGTTAATGTTTTGTTACAAAAATATTATATTATATCATTTTGCTTTGCTTGAACTTTTGAATATACTAATGTTTGTTGTTTTTGTTGTTGTTATTACTTTTTTATAATTTGTTAATTTGGTTTATTACTAATACACATATTTACTTACATTGTAAATGTATTTTTTATGTTATCAATATCGATCTCAATATCGTTATATTTTAAAATATAATGATATGATATTATATGACAATATAATGGTTGGTTTGATCCTATACACGACGATCATTGTAAACTCGTTACTACGCCATCTTCATCCTTTGTCTTCAAACTCCTCAGTCTGTTTCTCTGACAAAGAATTGCATCCGTGTTTTTTTTTATGCTGACTCTATATATTACATATAAAATGATCAGATAGACAATATATTTAGCTCTACGATTATATAAAATTATACGATTATTTATTTATAATCTTCTGTATATTTTATTTTATTTCGTAGTATTGGTTAATTATTGGTTGCTATTGTTTTCTACTATAATATTTACACAGATACTAATTTTGTATGTTAACAACTAAAGAAAATTAAATTACATTATATTTTGTTGTATTCAATATACATTCAATTCAATATATCTCTACTATTATTGCAACATGATGATTATTTACAATAACTCATTACAACAACAACAACAGAGTCAATCAATCTTAAAGTTAGTTATTTTCTTATCGACTTTTGTTTTTTGTGTTCTCAAACAACAACAAAGAGTTGCAAGGTATGATAACTAAGGAGGTGATCCGGCCGCAGGTTCCCCTACGGCCACCTTGTTACGACTTCTCCCTCGTTGCTGACCCCAGGTTCGATAGTACCAATTAGGCATCACCTCGCCAAGAACCAACTTCGATGAAGCGACGGGCGGTGTGTGCAAGGAGCAGGGACGTATTCACCGCGCGATAGTGACACGCGGTTACTAGGGATTCCATATTCATGAGGGCGAGTTTCAGCCCTCAATCATAACTGTGGTAAGGTTTAGAGATTGCCTCCTCCTTTCGGAATCGATACTCATTGTCCTTACCATTGCAGCCCGCGTGTGGCCCGAGGGTTTCGGGGCATACTGACCTGCCGTAGCCCCCTCCTTCCTCCGTCTCAGCGACGGCAGTCCCTCTAATTAGCTCCACTACTCCTGAGAATAATGGTAGCAACTAGAGGCAGGGGTCTCGCTCGTTACCTGACTTAACAGGACACCTCACGGCACGAGCTGGCGACGGCCATGCACCTCCTCTCAGCTTGTCTGGTAAAGTCTTCAGCTTGACCTTCATTCTGCTGTCGCCCCCGGTAAGATTTCCGGCGTTGACTCCAATTGAACCGCAGGCTTCACCCCTTGTGGTGCTCCCCCGCCAATTCCTTTAAGTTTCAGTCTTGCGACCGTACTCCCCAGGCGGCAAACTTAACGGCTTCCCTGCGGCACTGAGTTGGCAAGAAGCCAACTCATCACCGAGTCTGCATCGTTTACAGCTGGGACTACCCGGGTATCTAATCCGGTTTGCTCCCCCAGCTTTCATCCCTCACCGTCGAGCGCGTTCTGGCAAGCCGCCTTCGCCACTGGTGGTCTTCAATGGATCAACGGATTTTACCCCTACCCATCGAGTACCCGCTTGCCTCTCCCGCCTCCTAGCTCTATAGTATCTTCCGCAGCCCATCTGTTAAGCAGGTGGATTTAACGGAAGACTTGTAGAACCGGCTACGGATGCTTTAGGCCCAATAAACGTCCCGACCACTCGGGGTGCTGGTATTACCGCGGCGGCTGACACCAGACTTGCCCACCCCTTATTCTGCACCATTTTTAGAGGTGCCAAAAGATCTCCTTAACGGAAATCACTCAGAGTAACCCTGTCAGGCTTTCGCCTATTGCAGAGGTTTCGCGCCTGCTGCGCCCCATAGGGCCTGGGCCCTTGTCTCAGTGCCCATCTCCGGGCTCCTCCTCTCAGAGCCCGTACCGGTTACAGGTTTGGTGGGCCATTACCTCACCAACAGCCTGATCGGCCGCAGTCCAATCCAGGGGCCATGTAGATTTGAGTCATTACCCATTCCAGAAGTAGTGACTTATCGCGGTTTATCCTCAGTTTCCCGAGGTTATCCACGTCCCCTGGGCATGTTGACTACGTGTTACTGAGCCGTATGCCACATATTGCTATGTTGACTCGCATGGCTTAGTCCCACTCTGATAGCAGTCGGGTCCGGCAGGATCAACCGGAGTCAAAATAATTTAAAATAATAATAATATAATAAAATAAAATAGTATTTTAAATAATGATGATATTATCTAAAATATTATATGATATTGTATATATTGATATTATTTTAAATTATTATTGTGTGGTTGGTTGATTTGCTAATTAACTACGTTTCATTTGTAGTGTAAATACAAAAGAACGTTTATTGAGTTATTTCTCCCTCTCCCTCTCTCTCTTAGATATCTTTTTTGAGTATGCCTCTATATAGATATCTAAAAAGAGAGAGAAAGAGAGAGAGAGAGTACCAATCGAAAAGAAAAATAACTTAAAGGTTGATTGTTTTATTGTTATGTTTATATTGTTGTGTAAATAATTATGATACTAATACTAGTATAGTTATATTCAATTGAAATTGGAATACAACATAATGTAATGTAATTTAATTTCGATTCTTAACATATTATTATAATATCTTTTGTGTTATTATAGTAAAAATGTTATATTATATATACTTTTTTTTTATGTCTATCTGATCATTTCCCCTGTCAGATTCAATCTATCAAGTCAGCACCGATACGTTGATTGAATCCCCATTATATTCCATTTTTATTATATTTTTAATCAGTAATGTAAACGAGCGCATCTGGAGGTCAGTAAATCACATTATGGCACATGCCAACTTCAATACCGACGCCGCCTTTTGTCTTGGACGCGTTCTAATACTAATGGTTGGATAATAAATATAAATCTTGTTTTTTAAAAACAAATAAAATATAACGATAGATATTGAAATTTTTTCCGATATTTTTACATTATTTATTTAAATTAAGTAAGTAAACTTGTTTTATATATCATTTTATACTAACATAACCTCAATTATTGATTATAGTTACAATTAAAGATATTAAAAATTACCAATTTTTTCTTTACCTTGATTACATTATTTTATATTTTAACAAGTTCAAGTTTAATTTTGATCTTTATTGTTTATGCAATTTACCATTGATCCTATTGCTCAACTAATAGTAAAATTTACCCATGATTAATAATTATGATTCCAAATTACCCTTTTTATCTGTCATAAATTTCAACTATTGAATCTCTTTTTCTCCTATTCATTTTTAATCGACATTTTTTTTAGGAATGTATGAAATTTTTTCAAATGTTTATACAAATTGTTAAAAAGTCCTCCTAACAGATCAAATTATTATTAGAAACGGATTATACCAAATCCATATTTTTCTCTAAACTAAGTTAAATAGAACTCTATTTTCATAATCATTGGTTCATCTAATAATCTTCCTTTGGTTAATAATGAATTTCTTTATTTCTATAACTATATACACACTATATCAATGAGACAACATTTAATAAAAAGAGCGTGTTGATTTATTTAAAGGTTGACTGGAAACCCCAATAATAAGAAATAACAAAATTATTGCATTATGGGGCCACACCATCAACTATAAAAAATTAAAATATTATTGCAATTTTGTATCAAAAGTAATTTTTTTATTTAAGATGAAATTTCCCAAAGCAGCTACAAGTATTGAAAAAATCAAAGAAACAGAATAAGAAAATCCTTTTCCAACTAAAACATATACTAAAGATAATTGTATCAAAATTCCCAAGGAACTAATAATAATAAAAAATAATAACTGTTTTAGTAAATGTTTTAATGAAAAATCAAGATTACTAAAAGTCCATATTTTATTTAACACAAAATTTGAGAATATCGAAAGGATAATTCCAATGGCGGTACTATGAATAAATTCAATTTTATATATACCAAAAAAAAAGGTAGAGGTAAAATAATTAACAAATAAACCAGTCAATCCCACAATGAAAAATTTTATTGATTGTAATAGAATAAGTTTCATCTAAAAGTGATTTTGATTTTAATTAATCATCATTTATTTTTTATGTATTAACCGATCTCAAATACAATAATGCATTATATAAAATAATAATGACAAATATAGGTATCATATATACATATTAGTATTTTCGACCTTATATCCCTAATTTATAAAAATACATGATTATTAATCTCAAATAAATCAAAATCATTTACAAATATATAACTAAATCAACAATAACCCTCGATTTAGAAAAGAAAAAAATATTTGAAAGATATCAAAATAAATAGCGACTATTTTTTTACCATATTGACCACCATATTAATCTCATTAAAAAACAATTCTCGTAGTGTATTATTATAAATAGTTGCAGCGGGGTGATATGTTATAAAATATTTGATTTTATCACAAATAATTATTTTTCCATGATAAATTTGTAAGCTGTTTAAATTTAAAAGCGATTTTAAGGCAGTGGCTCCTAATATACAAACAATACTTGGTGAAATTATTTGTATTTCCCTTTTTAAATATTGCAAACATGTAAAAATTTCGTCTTTGTCTGGAACTCGATTATTTGGGGGCCTACATTTCACAACATTAGTAATATAGACATCATCTCTATTGAGTCCCGCTTTTTCCAAAGATTCCTCCAATATTTTTCCAGCAAAACCAATAAAAGGCAAACCGATCTTATCCTCGGTTTTACCGGGTGCTTCACCCACAAATAATATTTTTGTATTAAGATTTCCACAGCCTGGAACTGCATTCTTCCGACCATAACATAGTTTACACAAAGTGCAATGGACTACATTTGTTTTAATTTCTTCAAATATGGTTACCTTATTTATCAAATCAACAGGGATATAATATAATAAAAGTAATTTATTTTTATTTAATAATAATAAAAATAAATTGATGTAATTATAGAATTTTATATATCTAAAACTATCATTTTTAGACATCCTAAACAATATCCATATCTAATACGAATATCCAATTAACTTAAATTTAGTTTGTGAAAACACTATTCATCTATCAATTTACAAGTAATTCTTTCACACTTTTGAATAATTTAATCGTGTAATTGTTGCTAATTTAACTTTTACAATACAGTTTATTATTGTTGTAGACATGAATAAAATTCACTATTAACAAATCCATTACTCTTGGTAGATTAGAAATAAAAAAATATTAATAATGAGATATAACAATAATATGAAAAAAGTTAAAAAATGATACAAATTGACGAGAATAAAATTTTCCAAATAATTGAATTGAATAAACCTACGTCCGTAGCTTTAAATGGACCAGAGCCGTTACTTCCAAAAATTCAAATAGTTTCTGAAAAAATAGAAAAAAAATACAATATTACAGCATATATAATCGGAGAGAGAAGTTGGGGTTCTTGCGATTTAAATCTACAAGCTGCTGAAATGCTAGATGCTGATATATTATTTAACATAGGACATACAATAGCATTGGAAAAATTTGGTAATAAAGTATATATGATAAATGCTTTTGACGATATAAGTTTTGATGAAGTTGCTACCAAATGTGCTAACACATTAAAATGGAAATTTAAAAATATCTCATTGGTTACAGATAGTCAACATATTCATCAAATATCAAAGGTAAAAGAAATATTTGAAAAAAACGGTTTTTCGGTAGTCATTGGAAAAGGCAAAGGACAGTTAAATGATGCACAGGTATTTGGCTGTGAGTTTTATCCTGTACACAATATTGCAGACAAAATCGAAGCTTTTATTTTTCTTGGCCAAAGCAGGTTTCATTCTATTGGAGTAGCATTATCTACAGAAAAACCAACATATATGTTAGATCCATATTTTGAAGAATTCTTATCAATTAATGAAGAAGCAGAAGTGGTTAAAAAGAAATCGATTTTGTCTATTTATAAATCACTCGATGCCAGGAAAATTGGAATAATAATAGGTTTAAAAGAAGGACAATTTGCAAAGATCAAAGCTCTTGAAATTAGAAAAGAATTGGTAAAATTAGGAATAGAAACACATCTAATAGCTTTGACAGAAATTTCTGATGAAAAGCTACAAAATTTTAGAGAAATAGATGCATTCATACAAGTAGCATGCCCAAGGCTAGGAACTGATAATTATTTTTCAAAACCTGTTTTATCAACACCACAATCACTAGCATTAATTAAACTATTAAAAAAAGAACCGATAGAAGAATTTTTTAAAATTCAACACTGGTTATAAAAATTCGATTATCAAATAAATAGACAAATCTATATAAATAGATAAAAGGAAAAGATGCAACAAAAAATACACATTACATCCAATTTACATAATATCTGATAAGCATCCAGATTTATTTAAATTGAAATATACAAATTTATCATACTATATTGTTTATAAAACCTCTTTTTCTAAAGATTATTATAATTAAATAATATATAAAAGGCAATTAATGGTCAGTATTTCAAAAAAGGCTTCCTTGGCAATATTTTTTGCTGCTGGGAGTATATTTATAGGAATAGGCATTGCTTCAATAATAGATTCTAATATCCCCAGATTTGTACAAATTACAGAAATAATTAAACCCAATCAAACAGGAATTTTTACACCAGATATGAATATCGGCAATATCGCAAATATTTTTTTTAATAAATCAAATGCATTAGTAGTAATAAAGGATCCTAATAATACAGTAATTTTAAACAAAACGCAAGATAATAAGATATTTAATGAAACAATAAAATCAGATAAAAATGGAAAATATAAAATTCTGATAACTAATACAGGAAAAACATATCTTGATTTAAAATTGGGAGCTTTCTCAAAGGCAAGTCCTATAGCTTTTAGCGGTCAGATGATGTTAATAATAACAGGAATAATTATAATTGGACTTGGAATAAGAATGAGAAAACAAGGTTAAATTAAATAATCTCTGCTTTTTTATAAGATCCAAGTATTTTAAAAAAAAGAGTTTCCTTCTGTATATTTAAAAGGGAGGTTCTTATCATATCCTCATTTGGATTACCTTCAAAATCGACAAAAAAATAATATTCCCATGGAATGTCTTTCGTTGGTCTTGATTCAATCTTTGTTAAATTAATATTTCTTGCTGCAAATTCCTTCAAAATCAGGAATAAAGAGCCAGGAGTGTGGGAAATAGAAAAAATTATAGACGTTTTATCAGCATTATTTTGATTATCAGATATCTTTGATATTATTAAAAATCTTGTAAAATTATTATTTTTATCCTCTATACCTTCTTCAATTATTTTCATATCATAAATTTCAGCGGCTCTTTTACTAGCTATAGCCGCTGCGTCGACCATAGAATGTTCTTTTATAAATTTTACAGAACCAGCAGTATCGTATGATGGGACAGGTTCTAAAGATTTTTTTCGAATATAATTCCTACACTGAGCTAATGCTTGGGGATGAGAATAAACAATTTTTGGCTCATCGGAAAAGGTATTGACAATTAAACAATGTCTTATCCTTTGATAAATTTCACCAGTTACAAAAAGATGTTTTTCCACCAGCAAATCATAAGTTTCATTCACACTACCCTCTATAGAGTTCTCAATTGGAACTATAGCAGCATCAATATAACAGTTTTCAACATTATCAAATAGGTCCTGAAAAGATCTGAATGGAATAAGATTGGATTTGAAATTAGAAAAAAATCTGAGTGCAGCTATTTCACTATATGATCCTGATTCGCCCTGAAATCCTATTTTTACAACATCCATCATTTTGTAAAATGATGTTTATCATAAAGGGATGTAAAAGATTCTTTAGCATAATCGATTGAAACTTTTCTTTCCTCAAAATTACCACATGATGGACACTTCAATCCTCCAGGAATTTTAATTAAATCATCGTTTCCACATGAAAAACAAATTGTATAAACTAAACCCAATTCTTTATCCTCTAGAGTTATGTGAATTGAAGAGTTCAATAAGCTAAAAACTCTTCCACGAATAATATCACCTACTTTAAAAATAAGTTTTCCTCTATAGGTTCTTTCACGCCATCCAGAATTATAATTATTTCCCGTGTGAGAGATACGAGTAGACGCAATCGCAGAAAATCCAGAATGAGAATATTTACCATTGATATAAACAACTCTAACTGATATCATATTTCCAAATAACATATCAATATAACCAACAACAATATCTCCAATTTTAGGAATCATTGGGGAATTTTTTTGTGTGACAGTCAATATTCTATCAACCATATTGACAATAGGTTTACCTATAACGGATGACCTTACCTCTCCATCAACTACAAAGGTATTTTTTCCAGATTCAAATTCTTCGATCACCGAAAGAGAAGTTCCAGGAATCACACTATTAATTTCGCGAATTTTATTCACATCAAATCAAAAAATATTATCCAGCATATAGTTATAATTGTTACACAAACACTAGATTACTGTAATACTTTAATCATATTTACTGCTAGTTTAGTTTCTTTTACATTATGAGTTCGTATTAACGAGGCTCCATGTAGTATACAATAAATTTCTGCAATTAATGACGGTATGAGTCTTTCATCTACATTCAAATCTAAAAGAGAGCCCATAAATGACTTTCTAGAAACTGAAATGCAAACAGGTTTGTTAAGAGAAATCATTAATTCGATATTAGAAAGTACATCGATATCCCGAATATACCAATCTAATCCATGGATCTTGGAAAAAAAAGGATTATTACCCTCTTTTCTAAAGAATCCGATCGAAGGATCAATTATTACTTTTTCACTATCTATCCTGGAACTTTTAGCAATGTTGATACTTTCTTTCAATAGATTAATGGTATCATAAATACTACCACTTGATAAATTAGAAGAATCAGAATTAATTTTGTAGGCACCAATAATAACTGGAATTTCAGACTCAGAAACAACTAAAGACATCTGCTTATCATATTTTAAACCAGTGACATCATTTATTGCATTTATATCATATTTTAACAATGCTTTTAATACATCAGGCCTGACAGTATCTATTGAAATAGGTATATTGCTGATCTGGCGAATTATTGATACAGCATATTGTAATCTTTCAATCTCCAAATCAATTGGGATAACCGTTTTCAAATATGGAGCAGTAGACATTCCACCGATATCAATGATATCAGCTCCAGAACATTGCATGTCCAAAACAGCATTTTGAATTTCATCAGAAGATATTTTTATAGATTTTTTATAAAAAGATTCAGGACTTAAATTAATTATCCCCATTATTTTAGGGTAGCAATTATAACCTATAGAAACATTACCAATCTTGGTCAATACAACACAAATACAAATCAGGTATTAAATATATTAAGTGCAAATTCTGCAATCATTCTTCAATAAAAAGAAATTAAATTAATATGTTCACACTTGTAAAAGAAAAACACCCGCCTTGCATAAGGAGATATATTCTATGGCTAACACATATACAAACGTATTCAAAAAGTATTGCAAAGAGAATCTATATTTTTTATAAGAATGTATAATAATACAAAGTGATAATATTCTATTTGTATATAGATAGATCGAGTTTTAAAAAAAATACTTTGTATTTTTCTTGTAGGGACCTTAGATAGTAGAATTAGCAAATTATTTTGTTAATATAAGTATTTACAAATTTAGAAATGTAATTAAAAATAATAATTTATAAAAAGAAGAAAAAATATGAAAAAATTTTATAATATAGAAAACACCTCTAATAATAAATAATGGAAAAGGATATTTCGGAATATAAAGATTTTTGCAATAAAATTATTGACACAGATTCCAGAATAAGATACATTGGAATAGCAGACAAACATGGAATAATAATAACAAAGGGAGAAAGAAAAGGAATAGTACCACTATTAAATGATGAAGAAACAGAACAATATGCCATAACTGCGTCTACAAGGCAATATACAAGGTTAAGGTGGCAAAACATTTTAGGAAAATTATATTATACTTGTTCTCTATATGAAAAGATTCTAAGGATAACAATACCAATAACTAATCAAAACAATAGATTAGAATATCTTATAATTTTTACATTGGATCCGAATATTAATGACTTTGATGATATGATTATGAATAAAATAATGGATCCAATAAAAAAGCTTTTTTATAAAATTTTATAATTTTATGATAAAGAGAAATTCTAGTTTTGAAAATAGAAAATCAATATCAATTGTTCACATGAAGAAAGCAATAATAATACATATTAGAATATCCTGTAATATAGAAAGATGATCAATTATCCTAAAGCAATAATATAATTTTAAACGGTAATTTCTAGAATTAAAAAAGGTGTTTGAAAAGAAAAACTCAGTAAATAGAAATAGAAATTATAATTGGAAGTACCCAAATTATGAGTATTTCAAAAGACTTAATATTGAATTCCTAAGAAATATGATCAGTTAGTAAATGACTCATTGTATTGCATTACACTCTTATAAAGGAGGTACGGGTAAAACCACCATTGCTGCAAATATTGCAGCAGTACTTGTAAAAACAGGTAAAAAAGTCGCTCTTTTAGATCTAGACATTTATGCACCTAGTTTACATAGTTATTTTAAAATAACCCCAAAGAAATGGATAAATGATTTTTTAGATAATAATGCAAATCTTGAAGAAGCAATTATAGATATCACTGAATCGATATTTGATGAAAAGGTATCTCCAGGTAAGTTCTATGCAGGGTTTTCTAATCCAAATAGAGATGCAATATTTAAATTCGAAATTAGCAATGGCCCCGAATATTGGAAAAAACAATTTAGGAAATTAGTATTCTTAAGGGAACAAATAATAACAAAGATGGATATGGATTACATAATAATAGACACTAGTCCCGGAATTAGACATTGGTCTATAAATGCCCTATCAATAGCAGATAAACTAATACTTACTATGAAAATGGATGACTTAGACATAGAAGGAACAAAAAAATTATTATATGAAATATACACAACATTTGTAAAATTTGGAGCTATTTCATATATTTTACTTAACAGGATATCCGGATATTGTATTCCCATGACCGTAGTTAATCATCAAAATGAAAAATCAAATAATTTATATACAGATACTGAACAAATGGGTGACAATGCAATAAAATCACAGAATCCAAAAAAAGTTCTAGAAGGATTACAGGAAGTAGCTGGTGTAGAATATCTTACACCTTTACCTTGTTATTGCGATATCCAATTTAGTCTCAAGGGAATTTCTAACAGTAGTCAATGATCCCCACCACCCTTTTTCAAAAAATTTACAAGTAATTATTAATGAGATGCTAAAAGATGATAAACAAGTCAAAGATATATCATCATAAAAATTTTATTATTCAATTTTAAATTAGTGGCTTCAAAAAAAGGCAATCTGAGATGAATAAAAAAAGGAAGAATATAGAAACTGATAACAATAATAAAAATAATATTAATAATAAAAAAGAAAATGATAATACTAGACTATTTTGCAAGGGGAAGAAAGAAAAGAAAGCAGTATATGAAAATAATAATTCCTACAATTGTAGGAGTTATTGCAATTTGCATTGTAATGGCAATAGCATTTCCAGGAAATAATGTATCTGCGAAATATGGACTGCTAGGATCGGCTCATGAACATGCAGCAGTAATAGTTGACTTAAATGGAACAAAGGTTGATTTTGCTCAACCCAAATACATGATAAGATCGAATTATATTCATATGGAAAACTACAATGGGGTACCAGATGGCACAACACTACATAGACATGCTACTAATGTACCAATAAAAGAATTCTTAAAGAGTGTCAGAATGGATATATCAAATGGTTGTTTCATCACAGATGAAAATAAACACTTTTGTGAAGATAAAAATGTAAAGCTAAGATACTATGTTAATGGAAATGAAACTAAAGATATAACAAATTATGTATTAAAAGACAATGATAGAATTTTAATATTGTATGGAAATCAAAGTTCAAATGAAATTAACAATCAAATACAAACTCTAAATAATATAACAATAAACAAATGATAAATTTTTCAAAAGTTTAAATCTATCCTAAAGCACAAATTAATCTTTATAGCAATTGCAACAATCCTTAAATTGTTTTTTATAAATTTTTTTAGTGGATTTATACTTATTTCCTTTCAAGTAGAACATATTTTTTATTTTTTACTAATTTGGATAGTTGATGTCAATATGAAACATCTATTAGAAAATTCAAAAATTCCATTTTATTAAACTCGAATAGATATCGAATGTATTAAATTGTTTTAAAAATCAGTTTGTCGTTATCAATAATTCAATATAAAATATAAGGTAATTATTGAAGGTTATAAATATAGATATCATAGCATCAAATTAATTGGGATGTGAAAATAATATCGTAATATTAGCATATAGGAAATGTAGGTATATTACCCCATTCGCCCCACGAACCTAAATATAGCTTAACATTAGAATAACCTAGTTTTTTAAGAATAAGATAGGTATTTGCAGCCCTGTAACCACCTTGACAATATGTAATGATTTCTTTATCTTTAGGAATAAAAGAATATAATTGAGCAAGTTTTTCAAATTCTTTAAATTTTTCACTTTCAAGATTATTAATCCAATTTATGTTAATAGCATTAGGAATATGCCCAATTCTTGATGCTCTAGCAACTGATCCGTCATATTCCATTTCAGACCTGCAATCAATGATAACTATATCATCTATATTTTTTTCAAGCCTTTTTTTAATATATTCTGCATCAGCTAATACTCTATTATTAATAGTAAAGTCATTTTTAGATCGAATAAATGGATTGGTTTTTGTTTCAATGGGATAATCCGATTTTAACCAATTTGTAAATCCCCCATCCAATATATACACATCTTTAAGTGAAAAATAATGTAATAACCATATTCCCCTTGATGCAGAAGATCCTGAAATATCATCATAAAAAACTACACACTTCTGAGAATTGATACCCAAAAAATTCAACAATATTTCCATTTGTGTATTAAATTGGATAATACCCTCTGTTGATGTGTCAAACCAATGAAAATTCATCAAGTCTAGGTTAACTGCGCCCGGAATATGTCCATTAATATAATCAGAGAAAGATCTCGCATCTATAATAAGTAAATTTGAATTCGGAGTATTAATTAATCTATATAAAGACTCACCATTAATAACACACTCCAAAACTAAATTCAACATAAGTAAAATAAGGTAATAGATAATGTTTTCGTATAATAAAACAATAATTTAAAAAAGGGTTTAATAAAAAGTGATAAAATAGTCAAGTGTATAAAATGGTAAGAAAAGCAGGAAAGTCAAAATCGGAAGAAAACGGTTTGCCTGAATGGGCAGAAAATGAAATAAAATTTGCTAATTTTCAAGAATATGATGTAATTAATAGAACTGGCTATTTTTTAGATATTAATGAAGAGAAAAAAAAAGCAGATATTCAATTATACGAATCACTTCCAGATGGAAGAACAATAATCGAAGAAATTGAAATATCGGACAAATCAAAAATAAATGACTTTATGAAAGGTTTTGTATATGAATATAACATAAAGATTTCAAAAGCTGGACTTAGTGAACAATTAGTAGAATTATTAAAAACAAAATATCAACTTGACATAAATGAAATTTATAAATTTGAGTTAGAAAATGCACAGATGATGAATGTGGAATCAGACACCATACAGAATACTTCGGATGAAGACGAGGAATAAAAATAAATAAATTATTTTCAGAGGGTTTTTCATCAAATTGTTTTTCCACATTATAATTGAACAATCTTGAATGACTAATTAAATCAACGGTTCCCATTCCTTTTCATCCCTCTATAAAAAGATTTAATCTACACGATCATGTTTTAGTTTGTTTACTTTTCTTTTGAATGAGATCTTCTATGACCAGTATACTTTTTATAAATTCATTTAAAAAAGAAATATGAAGTCATTTGATAAAGCAACAATGTAAGATAAAATGCATTTATTTCGATGACTCCAAGGAAAAGTTGTTAGGCCACATCATAAAAATTTGAAAGGTTTTATTTTTTTGTTTCTTGATTTCAAGAAAGAGACATAACAATTAAAGCTAAAAGTTTATCGTTAAGCCAAGAGTTATAGAGAGTCTTTTAAATAGATAATACAATCTTGCAAAAGATATGTATGAAAAATTGAAATATATGTCATACATATGTTGAGTCGACTAGAAACTTTATAATATATATCTCCTAAGCATTATCAATATCAACAAGGCTTAATTATCGGCAAATGTAGAAGGTGAAAACGGTTTTGAGTAAGTTTTCCCTAAGGCTAATTTCATTAACGCAATCCACATTATAATTAAAGGAATGTGATATGAGGCTATACGCCAAGCAATTATTACATTTAATTGACTATCAGTAAGAATATGTCCTAGTTGCGAAAAATCATTTAAATGAGTAATATATCCCCAAAGACCCAGTTCGGCCAAACCAGATCCCCCTATTGTAATAGGTAAGGTTCCTAATATAGTAGAGGAAGAAGTAGCCATAAAAGAGACAAATAAATCGACATGGCTCCCCACTGAATGAGTTAAAACAAGAAAAGAGAGTCCATGAAAAACGAATGCTAATAAAGTAATTGCTATTCCAATTGAAAAAATTTTAACAGATTCGAATGAACCAAAATTTTCTCTACTCATCATACATAAATCATCTAATGCTTTATTTACAGAATTAATTCCATGTTGAGCCTTTTCTTCAGAAATAAATTTTTTAGATAACTTTAACGAAAACGATGGCAATCTAATATTTTTTTTTGAAGAATAAATCAATATGAAAAACCAAAAACAAAAAGTTGGAAGAGCAATCAAAATTAATAAAATACCAATAAATGTAGCACCTTCCATTAGCGCATTAAAACCAGCTATAAATGCCAAAATCGTCCCAACAAAAACATCTGCTATAATCTCCATAGTAGTAACCCAAGCAGCTTTTCCTGCAGGAACGTTATTTTTTGCTAAAAATGCAATTCGCACAAGTTCCCCACCAACATAAGAAGGAGTAGTTTGGGTTACAAATTCGCCAGCTAGTCTAGCAAAAGCTATTTTCCAAAATGAACTTATATCATTTCCAATGAATTTTCGGATAAAATAATAAAATCTAATTGCCTGCAGAAATATCTTTACCATTGTTGCCATGAAAGACAGTAAAAACGGAATAACTCCAACAGAAAAAATATCTTGAAGCTTTACAGGAGTAAATACAAACATAAGTATTATAGGAATTATACTAACAAGAATGGAAAGTAGCCGCCAATTCAAAGTACAATAACTAAATCAAATAAAGGAGTATAATAATGATACAAATATAACAATAAAATTAGAATGAGGTTCAAAAATTAGTTCAAATGTATACTATTTTCGTTACAGGTACGGCTGGTTCTGGAAAATCGTTATTAACATCTAACCTTTTAAAATGGTATAACAACAATGACTTTACACCCATATCGATAAATTTAGATCCAGGTGTGACTAATTTACCTTATAACCCAGATGTAGATGTGAGGGACTTTATTGATATTTATTCCATAATGGAAAATTATAATCTAGGGCCAAACGGTTCATTGATATTAGCAAATGATTTAATATCTACCAAATTAAACGAAATACAACACCAAGCAGATGAGCTAAATCCAGATTATATAATTATAGATACGCCTGGGCAGATAGAATTATTCGCTTTTCGATCAAGTGGACCATATATCGTTTCAAATTTCTTTTCAGATAACAAAGTATCTCTTTTCACTATTGACGGAACTTTAGCTGAATCACCAATTAATTATGTATCATTAATGTTTCTGTCACAATCGGTTAAATTACGATTAAATATTCCCCAGATCAATGTTCTTACAAAACGAGATAAAATAATACATAAATTAAAAGAGGTATTAGAATGGTCCAATTCCATTTCATCATTACAAGATTCGTTGAATAAAGAAAAAAATTTAGAGCAATCACTACAGAGTAAGGATTTAATAAAAACCCTTTTAAAAAATGGACATATAACAAACCCTATTGCAATATCAAATATAACAATGAACGGAATGATAAATTTATCTGCATCTCTTTCACGAATATTTACACAAGGAGAAGAAAAATGAGGAGAAAGTCTAGTGTGAAATAATATGAAAAAAATAAATGAAATAGAATATCACGAATGTATAATAAGCGCTCCTTCATCTACAGCAAATTTAGGTCCAGGGTATGATGTTTTCGGTTTAGGGTTAGATGCATTAGAAGATTTTATCGGTCTCAAGGTGATAGAAAGATCAAAAGATAATCTAAACAATATACAGATAAAAGTAAAAGGAGAAGGGAGTAAAAGTATTCCAATTGATCCAGAACAGAATTCATCAGGAAAAGTAGCAAAAAAAATAATCACAGATTTCAATTTGTTTAAATATGATTGTATAATTGATATTGAAAAAAATGTTCCTCCAGGATATGGAATGGGAAGTAGTGCAGCATCAGCAGTGGCTACAGCCGTTGCATTTAACAAAATCTTCAAACTAGACATAAATGATACACAACTATTAAATTATGCTGCCGAAGGTGAATTGGCTAGTGCAGGCGTAAAACACTATGACAACATTGCAGGTTCATTTTTTGGTGATTTTGTAATAGTAAGGAGTATACCAGCACTAGAATTTATAAAAATAAAATCTCCACCAGATTTGACTTTGGTTGTTTGTATTCCATTAATAGAAGTGCCCAAAATGAAAACAGAAGTTGCAAGAAAGATATTACCACAAGAGGTTCCTCTAAAAAAAATGGTGCAAAATATTTCAAATGCATGTACCATTGTCGCAGGTTTTTTTAATAAAGATATACAAATGATATGCAATGGAATTGACGATTGCATTATTGAACCTGCAAGGCAAAAAATGATTCCAGGATATGAACAAGTTAAAGAAAGATCAATTCAAGCAGGAGCATTAGCGTTCACTATCAGTGGGGCCGGTCCATCGACAATTGCATTTTTAAACTCAAAAGACAAAGGATCTCAAGTATCTAACACTATGAAAGAAACTTATGAAAAACTAGATATAGCATGTAAAACTTTTATATGCAAGCCTAGCAATGGAGCAAAAATAATTTCAATGAAATAGTAAAAAGAGTTATCTTTTACTTTTATTAAGAAATGTAGACATCATTTTTTGCCTATCTTCATGAGCAAAACATAATGCCCAGCCATAAATTTCTAATCTCAACCCGGTATCTATATCCGCATCCATACCTTTATTAATTAACATTTTACTAACTTTAATTGCATTAAAGCTATTTTTAGCAATTTCTTTAGCCAAGGTCAAAGAATGATCTAAAAGTTTACTATTAAGGATTTTTGAAAGGGCAATATTTTTTTCCTTATCGTTATTTTGATCTATCGAGGAATCCAATTTGGATTTATCTTCATCTGTTAGTGAGACAAGATCATTAACAAGACCCATTTTTTCAGCTTCTCGGGCAGTTATCATCTTACCTGTAAAAATCATTTCTTTAGCTTTTGCTGGACCAATTATTCGTAATAATCGTTGAGTTCCACCCCATCCTGGAGGGATACCTATTGTTACTTCAGGTTGACCTATTTTTGCATTATCGGAAGCTATCCTCATATCGCAGACTAAAGCAAGTTCACAACCCCCACCAAGAGCAAAACCATTTATAGCAGCAATTACAGGTTTTTCCATTTTTTCGATTTTATTCAACATAGATTGTGCAGAGGAGGCATATTGTTCAGCAGTAACAGGGTCAATATTGACCATATAAGAGATATCTGCACCAGCACAAAAGGAACGTTCACCAGATCCGGTAATAATTAAAACCTTAATTCCATTATCAACGGAAATTAAATCTATTGCTCGAGTTAATTCAGATATAACATCCAAATTCATTGCATTAAGTGCCTCTGGTCTATTTATTTTTATGATAGCAATATCATTCTGTAAATCTATTTGCACATACTTCATAGAAGACATAATCAAATTTCAACTGTTCTTTAAATAAACCTTATTAAAAATTTAATTACTATGAACACCAAAAGTATCTTTTTGCAATTTCCATAAAAGTCCAAAGAGATTGGCATAACTTTCAGAATCAGGTTTGTTTGGATTTTTGTTATTTTTTCTCATATCAACAACAACTTTTTTCAGTGTGTCAAAAACAAATGTATCTTGAACCATTTTAATGAAAATATCTTTTTCAAATGGCTTTTGAAGAATTTCTATGAAGCATTTCAGAGTTTCTATATATTCATAAAAAATTTTCTGGGGCCATGCAGAGGCAAATATTATTCTTTGATTTTTATTCAAACTTAAAACTTCTCTTGCTACATTCAAACCATTTTTAGTGGATATAGAAGATATGTTTTTTGGTGCCAAATCATAATCTAAAATGATTAAATCAAAATTATTGAAGGAATTAGGATTTTGTTGTAGGGACTTGTGATATTCGTATAATCCATCTTCAACGTTTCTTGCAATAACATAATTATAACCATATTCTTGAAGCCATAGTGAATACAAATGACAAATATCAGCATCATCTTCAATAATTAAAACATTCATATAACCACTATAAAATTAACAAAATAATAAAATTTTCTAATAACAGATTAAATCAGCTATGTATTTCGTCTTTAATAATCTTTACAATCAAATCTAAAGAAACAGGTTTAAAAAGAAATTGAACATTTATTTTATCTTTAGTGAAGAACTCATCTATTGCATTTTTATTAATCTTATTTGATGACATAAAATAGCCTTTGATATTATCATCTCGTTTTTTCAATTCATCATAAAGATCAAATCCATCAAGACCTCCAACATCAATACCTATAAAAATCAAAGAATATTTACCAGGAACAAAAGATTCCACAGCATTTAAAGGATCGTCATAATAATCTATTTCATATCCTAATTCTTGAATTTGATTTTTAATTATATGTAAGTTTTCAGAAAAATCATCTATAAGCAATATCTTGTTATTCTCAAGTTTATTTTCTATTGTACTAGAAATGGCTTTATGAGAAAATATTGGAATTTTTACAATAAATTTCAAACCCAAATCAGGCGATCTATTTCTTACTTCAATACTTCCACCATGAAGCTCAAATAGTTTTTTAGAAATGAACAAGCCTAAACCAGTACCACCACTTGTTTTTGTGAAAAATTTTGTAAATAGATGATCAAAATCCTTTTCTTGTATCCCCGGGCCTTCATCTTCAAGAATTATAGTAGCAAAAGAATTATCCACTTTGGATAAACTAACTGTTATTTCCTGTCCTTGGTTATTTTTTGTGAAAAAATACGAATTATTCAATAAATTATAAATTGCCTGTGAAATTAGAGATGGATCAGCTTCGATACACAAACCTGGTTTACCATAATAAGTAAATTTAATATCAACCAATTCTCTAAGTGAAATGTTTTGATATTCAGTAATGATATTAGATATAGTTAAATTGATGTCAAAAAGTTCTTTGTTTATTCTTAAAGAATTTGTTTCTATTCTAGAAACATCCAGTATATCGTTTGCAACATCTCTTAATTTTTCCCCATTTTTTATAATTATATCTAGATATTCTAGCATGGTCGAATCATTTATTTTTGACTTTAAAGTTTTAGAAAATCCTATTATTGGTAAAATAGGATTTCGTAATTGATGGGTTGCGATATCCATAAAATCTTGTTGGAATATATTATGCTTTTCCAATGTCTCATTTTTTTCCACAGCACTCCAGAGAAAATCATATATTATTGAGAAAAAAGAAGTCAAATCATTAAATATAATATTATATAAATTACAATTAAATATTTTTTTAGATTCATCGTAATATATTTTAAAAAAAAATATTATTTTTCTATTAATAGTAATTGTTATCAAATTCTCTTGCTGTTCTGAAGAAGAGGAAATATTATTAATATAAATATTTTTAATTGATGAAAAAAAACTATGAATAGAATCAAATTGATTTCTATAACATACTGACAAAATACGAATATGCGAAAGATTTTTTTCGGCTACTGATTTTATTGAATTATAAAATGAACCATTTTTTAAAAATAAAAAAGAGTAAAAAGAATTAAGATATATGTCTATAAATTTTGGTTCAGAGTTTTCAAATAAATTATCAAAACCATGAAAATCCATTCTATCTATATTTATAGACATCTTGGATATTCAATGAATTATTTTTTTTTGTATACGTCATCTAACATAATATCCAAATCGTCTTCAAATTTCTTCAATATTCTTCTTAAACTTTGCTCCAGCTCCTTGACACGTTTTTCAGTTTCTAGTTTAAAAATATCTCTAGAAATTGAGGAATATACATGGAAATGACCACCTTCTTTTAGAGTTCTACTTTCCTTTACACATATTCCCAACCCTGTTAGTTTTTGCAAGGACCTAAATACAGTACTTTTGTCCCTATTTACAGCTTTAGATAAATCCTCCAAAGTCATTTGTTTATCATTATATTTTATAAGAGTAAGTAACAAATCCATGTCTAATGGAGACAGATCATATATGTAAATAAATAGATCTTTGAGAGTTGCACTCATTCTTGTAATCGCATTGATCGATGATGATGGCATTTACTCTATATATTACGTATTCGTGCTATTTAAAATTATCTACAAAAGCACATAATATTTCAAAAAACTTGAAAAATTAAAAAATATAAGAATTTAATAGTATTAAATACCTAACTACTTTACTATTAAATTATCAAATGGAAAAAGAATAAATGTTATGCGCCGGCCATCCCATTTCGTAATTCTACTCCACGATGATCTTCAGATTCTGAGGCAGCTTTATGCATTTCGGATACTGCACAGCCCATTTGAGCTTCAGGTTTACCTTTTCTCATCAATCCACGATAAAGACCTGCTTCCAAAGTTTGTCCATGTTCTTTTTCCCATTCTTCTACAGGAATACTATATTTCTTTTGAATTCTGTCTCTATACCATTCAGGAATTACGTTAAAGGCACAGAAGGGTACTATACGCAAATCAGGCGTTAAATAATGAATATCACATCTTTGCAATCTTTCCAAATCCTCATTATATTTATCCTGAAAATGCATCATTCCTAGGAATAATGATTGTACATGCCATGAACCAACTGAATCAAAGTTTTGTTTAAGTAATATACTAGAGAACATTCTACCCAAATCTAATCCATATGGTTGTTTAGATCTGTCAACGAATTGATTTAATTTTCGTATTATTTCCAACATAGTCCAATATCTATTAGACCCAGATTTTATTTCTTCAGTTTTTTCCTCAAAGTATTCTAACAATCCTTTGATATCAACAAAAGACGTAAGTGGTGTTAATTTTTTAGTTTGTGTATCTTCAAATACATATGTTCCTGCACCACAAGCAAAATGTATAGATAATTCATATTTTGGTTTCTTGCTAAATGCCTCTATAACATTAGTTAAAGGCATACAGGAAGGAACTGGAAACCATCCGTCTTTAGATATTTCACCATTGGTTTGTTCTTCAATTCTTTCAATACAATCAGGAATAGTAATTCTATACTTTTCTCGTTCTTTTTTACTCATTCTTCCTGTCAGAGAAACAGGCTGAAAGTTTACTGCATGTACAACATCCATATTCTTTTGCGCAAATCGAATAATTCCACCTAATTCATGATCATTGATAGATTTAATAACGGTTGGAACAAAGACAACAGTCATCCCACATTTTCTAGCAGATTCCAAAGTTGAAGGCACTTCCCAGTGATTCTTGGGGTTTGTGCGTGGCGTAATACCATCAAAAGATAAATAAAGATTGCTTACGCCTGCCATTCTAATCTGTCTCATTGTATCCGGTGACAGTGCTAGCTTTATTCCGTTTGTATTCATCTGCACATGGTCTACCCCCTCTTCCTTCATTATCTTGATGAGAGAAGTAATATCGTCACGGAGCATCGGTTCACCACCTGTGATTTGAATAGAATTGCCTGGAATTGGTCTTTCTGATTTTAAAGTTTTCATCATTGCTCGAACTTGCTCATGAGTAGGTTCGTATAAATAAGCACCCTCCAAACCTTTTTTTACATAAAAGAAACAATACCAACATGTAAGATCACATCTATTAGTAACAATTATGTTTGCTAGTCCGGAATGAGAAAGATGATTAGTACATAAGCCACAATTAGTAGGACAAGCACATTTATCCACCATGACATTTGGAGATTGTGCTCCTTTTCCATCCATCCAATAAGTACTAAACTTTTTGTACATTTCATAAGAGCCAAAGTATAATTCCTCACATTCACCATGGCTAGGACAAGTCTTTGTCATAAAGACTTTACCTTCTCTTTCAAATACCTCAGCATCCAGAATCATATTACAATCTGGACAAATACTTTGAGTATATCGTATGGTACGTTTAGAACCAATAGTTTTACTAGTTAAATTAGAAATATGTATTAGATCCATAATTTCGGCCTTGTTTACTAATTTAAATTGGCCTTATAAACTTGATCTAACAAATACTACGGTGTTAAGCAGTAAACAACAAGCAAAGATAAAGATTTAATATCTTGCTTTAAATATTCACATAAAACAATGGAAATTAGCGACAAGGCAAAAAAATCAATGGAAAGCCTTGGATTAACGAATTATGAAATTAGGGTTTATATAGCATTATTATTTTCCGGCTCTACTACTGCGTCCGAAATTAGTAAAAAATCAGGGGTCCCTTATTCAAAGATCTATGATGTTTTAAATAGTTTGTACGAAAGAGGATGGACATATTCAGACAATTCAAGACCACAGAATTTTTTTCCAAAGTCACCATCTACTGCAGTTGAGGCAGTGATGGTAGAAATGGAAAACAACATCAGAAGTAACAAGAATATTCTAATGAATGAACTAATGCCCATTTACGAAAAAACTGGTTTGAAAGAAAAACCAGACATATGGGTTGTAAGTGGACTATACAACATTGCAGCCAAAGTTACAGAAATTATTCAATCTACAAAAGAGGAGCTTTTGATTGCAATTCCTAAAATTCCAGAAAAGGTTATTAAAACAATTCAACCATTTCTTCGAGAACTCTTTGAAAGAGGTGTAAAAATCATTATATTAGCATCGGAGGAGACCAGTGAAGAAATAATAAAATCAATGTCAAGGGTGGCAGAAATTAGATTAAAAAATAGTATGTTTGGTGGTGGAGTAATAGGAGATTCAAAACAAGTACTGATTTTACTTGGTGAAGGCAAAAATGACAATGATAACTATTACGATATAATTGCGATCTGGGCAGAACACATAGGATTAGCAAGTTTCGCAAAAGACTATTTTAAATATTTATGGGAAGATGGAAAAAAAATAGTAAAAGACCATTAAGATTTATTATGGAATGCTATAAAAATAATTGGACAAACGATGAATTGAAATGCCCTACTGATAAGATGAAGTAGATCTTGAGTAAAGAGTTTGTCCTTTTAATTTACCACAAATATCTAAATTATATTACATATGAAAACAAATAAGATAAAAGATTCAGAAAATAGAATAGCAATTATACCCGAGGAACCTGATGATCTTTTTAATTTAAGAAGGACAATAGAAATAGGAGACAACATAATTGCTGATACTACTAGAGTAATAAAACAAGATAAAGAATTTGCTAGACCGGATAAAGGAGAAAGAATCAAAGTTAGAATAAACTTAAGGGTGGAAAAAATAAGTTTTGATGATACATTAGATAGATTGAAAATATCTGGAATAATAATCACATCAAATAACGAAAATATTCCAAGAGGATTGTATCATTCTATTAGTGTAAAAATCAATGATGCAATAATTCTGGAAAAAGAAAGATGGAGTGAAGATTATATAAAGCTGATAACCAGGTCAGCATCAGAATATAAATACATTCTCATCTCAATGGACTCGGAAGAAACATCTATAGCAAAACTAAATGGTACAAACCTAAAAATAACTCCAAATATATATTCTGGAAAAAGCGGAAAAAGATATACTGCAAATCAAAAAAATGAAATCCAGATTAAAAACTATTTTGAAAATATCAAAACTTCTTTAGACATATACAAAGATGAAACAGGAGTTAAAATGATAATATTTGGTCCTGGGGAAACCAAGAGGAAATTTCTCAATTTTTTGAAAGAAAAAAAAGAATCATACGAAAACAAAGATCTTACATTAATTGAAGGTATAGAAACATCAGGAGAAGATGGATTTTTCGTATTTTTACGGTCAGATGCCATGAAAGAGATGCTGGCAAATAGCAAAATTGCTATGGTCTCAACGATATTAGACAATATTATGTACCAAATAAATAAAGGAGAAAAGAAATTTGCAATAGGAATAAATGAAATAAAATATGCAGATTCACTAAATGCCATAGACATGTTAGTATATTCTGACAAAGTTTTTCTGGAGATAAAAGAAGACGAATTTATACAAATGTTAAACCAAATTGAAAGTAAAAAAAATGTAAAAACTTTTGCAACAGATTCGTCTACAGATATTGGAATGAGGGTTTCATCACTTGGAGGAATTATTGCTTTATTACGTTATCAGATTAACTAAGCATTAGTATCCTTTGTATGAGTATTCTTATACATCCAATTAAAATATTCGGATGAAATATCACTCATTTTAATTACAACTATTTCTGGAACATCATATGGATGATTATTCTTTATTTCAATTTTTAATTTTTCAGCACAATCAGAAGTAGTTTTAAAAATAGCAAGAAATTCATTTTCCTGTTTTAGATCAGAATTCCACATATAAATTGATTTAACTGTAGTGTAATTTACACATGCACAAATTCTTTTTTCCATTATCAGAGTATTTGATAAATCAATTAATGATTTCTCATCGGAAAATGTTGAAATCAAAATTACACCGGTTTGATCAGTTTTTATTTTATCAACCATGTGATATTATTATTTTTTTACACATTTATAACGTTAGAGACGAGATAAATCAAAACAACAGAAAATATAAAAATTATATAATATTTAATTGTAAAATATCTTATTACAGCAATAGTTTCCACATCTATTGGAGATTTCAGTTTTTATGAAGAGGAGGATAATCAATATTTAACAGATGATTCAAATCAGAAATGCAGATTTATTGTCAAGGATAATAATAAAATTATCATGACAATTAAAATGGATTTTCATGAAGCAATGCAGATAAAAGTGCAGAACGCAATTCTTTGCCATAAGAGGCTTGTTTGAAGTATACAGCATTTGGTGTATTATCAATAGATGGAGATATTTCATCAACTCTTGGTAAAGGATGTAAAATCGCTACATCAGGTTTAGATCTTTTTAATATATTTTCATCAATAGTATATAATCCTTGGATTTTTTTATACTCTTGTAAATCAGGGAACCGCTCCTTCTGAATTCTAGTAACATAAATAACATCCAATTTTTTTAACAAATCATCAGTTAATTCAGTATTATGAAACATCTTAATATTATTTGAAATGTCATATATTGATTCATTCCTAATTTTCAACATGGAAGGTGAAATTAGGTAGATGTCCACATCATAATGAGATAATGCATATATTAAAGAATATACAGTACGTCCATATTTTAAATCTCCAACGATCCCTATAGATAGTCCATTAATTCTTTTTTTCTCTTTAAATATGGTATAAATATCCAACATAGCTTGTGTAGGATGTTCTTCGCTGCCACTACCACCGTTTATCACAGGTTTATCTGAAATTTCACTTGCATATCTGCTAGAACCATCCGATGGATGACGGATTAAAACAACATCAGAATACAAAGATATTGTTTTTATTGTGTCAGCATAGCTTTCACCTTTCATAATAGAAGAGGAATCTATATCAGATATCCCCAACGACCTGCCACCAATAGATGCCATAGCAGATTCAAAACTCAATCTTGTTCTTGTGCTATATTCATAAAAAATGTATCCTAGTATTAGGCCTTTTGCAATCTCGCCGCGTTCATTTGATGTCAAAGTTTGTATTTTGTCAGTCAGATCAAAAAGGTAGGTAAAATCATCAATAGTAAAATCTCTAATAGAAATAATACTCCGATTAAAAAATTTATTGCTAGTCATACCCAATCAGACGATAAAAATCTTCTAAAATTTATGCTTTTTTGAAATGGATTAAAAAAATTATCCAGAAGCACAACTACTAAATCCACATTCAATACACATATTACATCCTTCTGTAATAATCAGAAAATTTTTGCATGTAGGACATAACTCTTTGTTGTTACCATTCATAGAATTACTATATGATGGATCAGGAGAGGTTTTTACAGAAATCGGATTAATTTCAAAATCAGATGGTTCTATGCCATTGTTAAAGCTAGCTTGATCAACAGTATTTGCATTGAGTATTATCATCTAAATAGTTTTTAAAAATAGGAGTAACTTGTTCGAGAACATATGGCTCACTTATATTATTAAAAATGTAATCATGTAAGTATTTACTAGGTTGGACTTGAAATTTTTTGTCATGTTCATTGCCAGTAATGTGTAAAACTTGTTCGTTCCTTGAACCATCCCTATAAATAGTAACCCCTTTCAAACCCAATTCATGAGCAAGTAGATAAGCACATTTTACATCTTCAACTGTAGCATCTCCAGGCATATTTATTGTTTTTGCAATTGCATTACCAATCCATTTTTGCCATACTGCCTGTGCCATAAGATGATCGGTCCAGTGAACATCAATAGCAGTAACAAAAAGATTTTGTATCCATTCAGGAATTTCATCAATGCCACGCACAGAACCATAATTATTAGAAATTTTTAATAAAATTTCATCATTATATAATCCATGTTCTTTTAAAACATTTTCAAAAATTTTACTTGTATAAAAGAACCTGCCCACAGTAACACGTTTTTCAAACACCAAAGCAAAAACTGGTTCTACACCATTTGATACATCTGCAATCATGGATAAGGTACCTGTAGGTGCAATAGTAGTTGTCCAAGAGTTTCTAATTCCATGATTCTTAATTTTTTCTATCAATGAATCCCAATCAAAACAATGTAAATCTTTAGGAATTTCATAGTATCCAGATAGAGGAATAACCCCATTTTTATAGTCCGTATGATCAAATAATGGAAAAGGACCTTTAGATTTAGAAATAACCACGCTTTCATCCATACTAAAATATGACAATGTTTCTGCAAGTTTATTCATAAAATCATATCCTTCTTTTGAGTTGTATGGAATTTGCAATAGGAAAAGCAAGTCAGCAATACCCATGATACCTAAACCAATACGTCTAGTTAATTTTGTATTTGAATCAATTTCATCAACGGGATATTTATTGGCATCTATGATATTGTCCAAGAACCTAGTTGCAACTCTAATAGATTGCTCATATTTTTGCCAGTCAAACTCATACATCCCATCTGCCTTCCTTTTTACAAATTTTGAAAGATTAATAGATCCTAAATTGCAAGACTCATATGGATATAGAGATTGCTCTCCACATGGATTAGTTGCCCTAAGAGGACCACCTTTTGCCTCTATTAGCGGATTATATTTATTTATATTATCAAAAAATATAACACCTGGCTCCGCACTTTTCCATGCACTTAATGCAATCAGCTCCATCAATTGATGAGAATCAATATTTTTCACATGTGCTCTAGTTCTAGGATTTCTTAAAGAATATTTATGATCACCTGTATTTATCAAGGAATTCCAAAAATCGGACCAAACTCCTACGCTAACGTTAAAGTTCTCATACAAACCAGGTTTGGTTTTCATTGTAATAAATTTTTCAATATCGGGATGCCAAGTTTCCAAAATACCCATATTAGCGCCACGCCTTTTTCCACCTTGTTTAACCACATCAGTCACTGTATCAATAATTTGCATAAAAGATGCGGGTCCCGATGCAACACCGCTAGTTGAAGCAACAATATCACCTTCAGGTCTCAAGGTGGAATAATTGATTCCTACACCTCCTCCTGATTTAAAAATCATTGCAGCATCAGTGGAAGATTTCATGATAGAATACATATCATCAGGCATATCAAGAACAAAACAGGCAGATAACTGCCCCAATCTAGCACCAGCATTCATAAGAGTAGGAGTATTTGGAAGAAATTCTCCAGAAACCATCAAGTTATAATATTCAAGTATTCTAGTACTATAACTAGACATTTTTCCTTCAGCTATCATACGCAGTAATTCTTTAAAGCTTGCTTTCATTCTACCAATTTTTGATTCATTAATATAAGTTCTAATTAAAGATTCAAAATGAAATTTATTAAAATAATAATTTCCAATTTTTAATTTATTGTCAAAATCATCTATTTTTTCATAATATTTTTCTGCATCTATTAAAGATTGTTTATGATTACCATTTAGATCAAATATAGAAGAATCATGAATAATGTCAGGAATAACAACCAATATTGCAACACGTTCAAAAAGCTGTTTTGGACCTTCGGTAATTTCATTATTGTTGTCTCGAAGTAGATAACGAGATGACAAGACTCTAAGAGAATTGATATCTAACGATTTGTCTACTTCATCTAGATCTTTTTTATTCAATATCTTCATTTTCATCTCCCTTATCTTTCGCCGCTCGTGTCTGTATAATATATAAGCTTTCGCAGTTTCAGCCAAGCCTTCTTCTATTAATATAGATTCGACCATGTCTTGAACATCTTCAACACTTAAAACATGATCTTTACCAGCAGATCCTAAATATCCACTTTTATCAATCTTGTTAATTAATTTGGTTGCAAGTAATTCAGATAATTTGCGATCAGATTTGCCAGCCGCAACTAATGCTTTATAAATCGCATTGGATATTTTCGATTGTTCAAAATGTACTATTTTTCCATTTCTTTTTTTTATATGAAAAATGGATTTATTTTCTGAACTGCGAATATCGGTTTCTGCCATACAGTTTACAATAAAATAACTATATCGTTTAATAAAAATATTTATTACAATTGTTAAGTTAAAGTTAACAGATTATTAGATTTACATATAGAACATACATCATTAGTTAGAACTCGAGAACCACAAACATTACAAATAACCTGTTTATTAACTATATTAAAACAAGGAATTAAGTCAATAGATTTAGATAAAAAGTCAACTGTATCAGTCAAATCCAATCTAGTAGTATCTAATTTGACAGAGAAACCACCGGTTAACAGATCATCTAACAAAAGCAAGTTTCGTGCTAGAGAGCTTTTTTCATCGAGATCCTTTTCTGAGATAACTAAACCTTGAGAATACGAACCAAAAGTATGGAATAGCTTACCAAATTTTCCTGAATCCATCTGGACAAACCGGTTTGAACTAGTATCATTGATTATCGAAATTCCAAAATGTTCATAATTTTTTTTATCAATGTGTAAAAGAACATCATTGGCAGTTTTAATAACTTTCTGTATTACCTCAATGCCTTCCTCATTTTTATTAGCATATCCCAATATATTAAAAATAGACTCGTTTAATCCAGTTAAATTAATTAGCATATTTGTAGATCCTGATTGAGGAGGAAACATAAGAGGATTGGACAGGGCAGGCAATAACCCTTTTCTAATATTATCAAAGATCATGTCTCTTTTTGACATCATGGCATTTAATGAAGGATTTAATAATAATGCCAATTTTGTCCTAAAATAAGTTTCATCTTTATTTGATTGGTAAGCTAAATGTGGTAGGTTTAAAGAGAGAGAATGTAAGGAAATGACAGGTAGGTTAGTGTTATCAGATATTTTGAAAACTCCTTTACTACTTCGTATTGATTTTCGTGATAAAGATATATTTCCACCAAATCGTGTGATTTTTGATATCATATTTAAAAGATCAATAGAGGGCGGATTTGAAAACAAAATAGATATTCCAAATTTAGAGATTGGAACTTTTTCAAGATACATTAGATATCCATTCAAAATACTCGATACAACATTATCATTATCTTTTAACGAAAGAACAATCGTAATAAAAGGAGAATCAAGAGAATGAATAGAAAAAGAGGCAGAAAACAAAGATTTTGCAAAGATTGAAGAAATATTTTCAAACGATGAAAAATCATTAACAAACAGCTTTTCAATGTTTTCTATAACTATTTCTTTTGAAATTTGCTTTTGGAATAGAGAAACTAAAAGGGGTAGAACAATCCCAGCATTATCTAAATGTGGAAAGCGGGGTAAATAAGGAAATTGACCATCTATATGAATACCTTTTTCCAAAAAATTATCAACATCAATAAAAATAGTATCCGGACATATACTCCAGCTACCTAAATCATCTAAATGAATTTCGCCATTATAATGCATATCCAATATATCTTTAGGAAAATTGTTTTTGAAATAATCAGAAAAAACACTTTTTGAAATATCATTAGCTATATCAATAATACCATTATTTAATAGTCCAGTATTATTATTTAATTTTTTATTTAGGTCATAAATTGGAATGCCAAGTCTGATCAATTTATTCATTTGTTCCTCTAAACCATGTTCTAATAACACATTGTTAACACAATCTCTTATAAAACGTGATGTCAAATACGAAGCCTGAGATTTATATATTTTATTTTCTACTTCTTCTGTAATTTTTGCAGATTGTTCTAATGACATATTAGCCTCCCTTACCAAGCATTGTATTATTTTATGAGGATTAAATTCCTCAATGGTTTGATTATTTGTTCTTACATACATCTTTCCACTTTCAATTATAGATCTTTCTTCTATTTGTCGTGCAAGATTTAAAACCAATTTCCCTAAATTAGTAATAGCATATCGTCTTTCTGCTTTATTTAGCCCAACCAGAGATTGTCTTAACAATTTTCTTAAATGATATGCAAATTTTCCAGATTCTTTTTTAGATTTAAATCCTGCTAATGATTTTAATTCGGAATAAGTCAAAGGTCCTTTGGAATTTAGAATTCGTAAAATATCAATTCTATTGGGACTTGCCATCACTGAAAAAATCATTCTTACTCGTTTGGATGTAGATTCCAAAATACCTCGTTTAGTTTCCGACGCTGGTAAATATGTAATCCTCAACTATAAAAAGCAGTTCAGTTATTGATATATAAATAAAACTAATAAAAAAAATATATTAAAAGATAGTAGAAAAAATGAGTTAGGTTTCTAATAATATCTTGACCGCTATTTAATATATCATCTTTTAAATTAATATTATGTTTTTTAGAAATAATAGATGCTGGAACCTCCGGTAATTTTTCTTTTGCTTCATCTTCGAGACTATTTTGTACATCATTTAGGATTGATAATGCATCCTTATCAAGTACAGAACTAATTTTACCATCGGTATTGATAGCAGAATTAATTAATACATCGCTAGATAAGTTATGAACTTGAGATATAACATCAGTAGCGGAGGGGACAGCTTTCGAAAGGTCCTTTTGGATATCTGTTAACATTTCGATAGTTGGATTAATAGCATCCATCATCATTGAAAATTCGGTTATGGTTGTAAATCTAATAGCAACAACTTCTAAAGCTAAACTGGCATTTTGTGTATTTTTTCTCAATCTTCTCACAGCAGACAACTCATTTGCTATCACATTGGCTCTTGCATTATTTCCAAGTTTTATATTCTGAGCAATTTTTGAACTAAAACTGGCATCAATATTAGAAAACTTTGTATCGATTGATTGTAATTGAGAAATTTGTGAGTTTATTACAGAAATAGCATTATTGACATCATATAAGAATTGACCGCTTTTTTCCATTCGTTTCTTGTTATAAAGAAATATGTTAAAAACGAATGTTAAATTCTATATACAAAAAAGAAAATTAATTTTAACCAGCTTTAAACAGATGGATTTTCTAGTTTTTCTAAAACCAAACCATGTTTATCATTAAAATCAATTACTTTAACGTTAGTACCTAAAGGCAAATCGGAAGGCGTAGCTATTCCAGGCAGAAAGCCTGAAACATTAAGATCACACTGATCAAGTTTAAAAACTACCCATGCATAGGAATTAGCATCTTCAAACCCTTCAGGTACTACAGATTGTATTGTATATGTAACAACTTTACCTTCACCATTATAGAATACTTGCTTAAATGAGCCGGAAAAACACTTATCACAATAATACACAGTTTCTAAAATGAGATTATCACAATTTTTACACTGATTAACCAATATTTTGCCATTTTTTGCCGAGTCTATAAATTGTTCCCTTGAGCTTTGTTTTTTTGATTGAACTTTAGACAATTTAATCATCTTCCTCCTTTCTATCTACTATTTCATTTTTTTAAAAATATGGACAGCCGCACTAGCACCTGTTGCACCAAAATTATGAGTCATTGCTATTTCTGCATCTTTAACAGATCTTTCACCAGCTTTGTTTGTAAATTGTTCAAATACTTCTACAACTTGTCCTACACCTGTTGCGCCAATAGGATGACCTTTGGACTTTAATCCACCAGATGGATTCACAGGAATATCGCCTTTTAAAGTTGTACGACCCTCTCTAACTGCTTGAGCACCAGAGCCTTTTGGAAAGAATCCCAAATCTTCTATATCTATAAGCTCAGCTATAGTAAAACAATCATGGACTTCTACAAAATCAATATCTTTAGGATTAAGATTAGCCATTTTATAAGCCTGATGAGCAGCATCAACGGTACCTGGAATAGTTGTTATATCTTTCCTTGATTGAACAGCTGCAGGTGAGGCACCTCTGCCAGATCCAATAACTTCAAGATAAGGTTTTCCGCTTTTTTTTGCAAATTCTTCATTACATAAAATAACAGCGGAGGCACCATCAGAAAATGGGCAACAGTCATAAAGTTTTAATGGAGATGCAACAACTGGGGAACTTCAGTACATCATCAATAGTTATTTTTTTTCTAATGTGTGCTTTAGGATTAAAAAATCCATTTTCGTGGTTTTTTACAGCTATCCTTGCTAAATCTTCTTCTGTGGATTTATAGGTAGCAAGATATGCCCTAGCCATGGAGCCAAAAAGTCCAGGAAATGAAGCACCGTTTCCTCCCTCATAAAAATAATCAGAACAATAGGAAAACAGAGTAGTGCTTTCAGTAGTCCCAGTGTGTGTAATTTTTTCAACTCCAATAGCGATAACACAATCATAAAATCCTGCGGCAATATTTGCATAAGCCTCTCTAAACATAATCGAGCCAGATCCGCAGGCCGATTCAATAGTTAACCCAGGGACATTGGGTATTCCTAGATTACTCATAATAACTGGTGCCATATGTACTTGCTTATCAGTAACACCAAAAACATTTGAAATATATCCAGCCTTTATATCTCTTGGAGTTATTCCAGCTGAATCAATGGCATCTTTTGAAGCATTAAGAGCCATTTCAATAATACTTTCATTTAATTTACCATATTTTGTACTACCAGCGCCAAGTACACAGACCTTTTCACGCATATTTGACAAATGGCTTTAGCATTATAAAATTCTTTGTTGCATATCTATACAAATCGTTATTTAAGGATCCATCTTATCATGATTGAACACAATTCTGAATTTATTATATATTAGTATCAAACCATATATAATCTATCTTGTTAAAAATTTAATTATTCAACAAATCAAAAATTTTCCGGCAATAAGATGGAATCACAAAATGTAGAGCAACTGCTATTTTAATAACATTTGATTGTATCTACAATGAGATCAATCTCTTACGGCAGGAGATCCAGATTATAAAAATATATAATTCAAAACATAACAAAAATATTTTTTATCTTAAATCATATAAATCAGTTCTTCTATTTTTTAATAAAGGAAGATCATTTCGAACTAAATTAATTCTTTCAATATCTAAATCAATTATTTCCATCCCTTCTTTATTACCCATATCAAAGATTACAATCCCAAATGGATCAATTATCAAACTACGCCCACAAAAAATATTTCCTACTTGATTTGGAGCTATTAAATAAACACCATTTTCTATTGATCTAGCTTTACACATAGTTAACCAATGATCTTCTTTCATTGTTCCCTGAACCCATCCAGAAGGAGCCATTAATGCATTCGATCCCTCAATAGCCATCAATCTGCTCAATTCTGGAAAACGTAAATCATAACAAACTAATACCCCCAATTTACCCAAAGGAGAATCAACAGGGGTAAAAAGTTTATTTCCAGCCAATAGCTTTTTTGATTCTTGAAAATTTAGAGCATCATAAAGATGTAATTTTCGGTAATGAGATATCAAATCTCCTTTATTATCTATAAATACTACAGTATCATAAACACGAAATTGGTTATCGGTAATTTTCCTTTTTTTTAAAGATTTTTCTAAATTATTGGATTCTATAACTGATCGTTCATATATCGTTCCCACAACATAGATATAATTTTCCTTAGCACTTTTACACAATTCTTTGACAAAATTACCTTCAATTGATTCTGAAATTGAGTACAAGTCTTTGGAGGTTTGAGATGGAGGGGAAAACGCCATTTGAAATTCAGGAAAGCAAATTATTTGTGCGTTTTTATTTCCAGCTTCTTTTATTTGTTTCAGAGAGAACGTTAGGTTTTCATCTTTATTCATGGAAGATTTCATCTGAACGACGGAAACTTTTACCATTGATACTCAACATATTTAAAAGATAAAACCAAATATTAAATTTAGCAAAGCAATAAAGAATTCTATCATCAAAAAAATGAAAAAACATTTAATTGTATTTTAAAGTATATTATAAATGAATAATAATAATTTGAATGATCTAAATAATTGGGAAAAAATAGAAGGCAAATTATGCAAAGATTTTAAATTTATTAATTTTATTGAAGCCTTTAGTTTTATCACAAAAATTGCGCTTGAATCGGAAAAAATGGATCATCATCCGGACATTACAATTTCATACAATAAAGTAAATATAAAGTTGATAACCCATGACATAAATCAAATTAGTGAAAAAGATATAGATTTAGCAAAAAAGATAGATAAATTAAAATACAAATAACATAAAAAAATGTAAATATAGTTGTGACGAATTAAAAAATTAATGAGTGTTGCAGAGAGATTTAACGAAATCATTACACTTGAGCCCAGGATTAAACTTTTAGGTGTCCTAAAAGATGGAAACATGGATATAAAGTTTAAAGATCTCAGATAAAAATTTAGATGACAATACTACAAACATAAGTCTTATTCAAACTCCCCATATAGTAGAAATAGGAGAAAGATTTTCAAATGAATTAGGAAAACTAGAATACATATCTTTTGAATATGACAAATTAAAGTTATTTGATTTACCAGTAAAAGATGAAATAGTAACCTTTGTAACCACAAAAGACGTTGATAATGAGGAAGTTGTAAAAACAGTTTCAGGCAATATTTTAAAATCAGAAAAAGGTAAAATTCATTGATGACAAAAATTATTCTACTAATGGTAATTATGACGACTTGTGGCAAAACTATATGTTAAATTGTATTGATTTCATGAAAGAGTTTACAATAACCTCTATTCATACGAATGAAAAAATATTAAAATCTTTTTGGCAAAAGTTTAATAAATAATATTTTTTTAATGAAGAAAATATGAAAATAAAATACTAATAATTATTATGATAAAGAGATATTTTTCCAATCAGGCAATAAATAAAAATTTAATAAATAATCTCCAGAGGAGACTGAATTGGCATGGGCATTACAAGATATGTTAGGGCTCACCAAAGATAAGACTGGAAAACTATTATCTATTTTATCGGATAATTTAATTAGATTTTGTATTTCATATCCACGTATTTTAGGAATTTTTGTACTTGACTTTATCTGAATTAACCAAATCATCTCATTTTTTATGGCAACAATATCAGATGGCCCTCTGCTTCCCTTAGAAAAATAAACATTCCAATCATTTGATTTCAGGTGCAGACCCACTAAATATTCCGCATCACGCCCAAATCTACTAAAAGAATAAAACAAAATAAACTATAGATATATAAACATATAAGTTTTTTACTGAACATCGGATTACTAGTTTTATACTTTAGTGATTTTACTATATATATAAAATTTGAATGACTTTAAAAAAATGGTGAAAAGAGGTCTTTTTGTTGGTAGGTTTCAACCACTTCATAATGGACATATAAATTCAATAAAATACTGTCTAACTAAAGTAGATGAATTAGTAGTTGTTATTGGCAGTTCAGATAAAAGTTTTGAGTTTAAAAATCCTTTTACTGCAGGTGAGAGAATAGAGATTATAAAAGAAGCTATTTGTAAAGATATCAAGGAAGAAACGTTACAAAAAATCTTTCTTATACCAGTCCCTGATATTGGGATACATAGATTATGGACGTATAATGTAGATCTATTAGTACCAAGATATAGTTTGGTATTTACCAATGATCAATTTACAGATATGTTATTTAAAGAAAGAGGGATTAAAATAATCCATCCCCAGTTAATTAATAGAGAAAAGCTTTCAGCAACAGAAGTTAGGTATCGAATTGCAAATGATAAAAATTGGAAAGAGCTTGTTTCTGTTGAAACAGCAAAAATCATTGAGCAAATAAATGGAATTGAAAGAATAAAGTTGATAAATAATATAACTATAAATCATTATCATTAAAATAATACTAGAAATAATAAAAAATTAATTTAAATCAAATAATAAATTTCATAATTGTTAATAATAGATGGGTCAACTGGTGAAGGTGGAGGTCAAATACTTAGAAGTGCATTAACAATTTCAACCATCATTAAAAAACCTGTAAAGATAATAAATATTCGAACAAAAAGAAATAATCCAGGCTTAAGACATCAACACGTTACTACGATAAAACTATTATCAAAATTATTTAATATTAATATCGAAAATGTAAGATTAGGGGCAGAATGGATAAATATAATATTTGATAAAAAAGATATTGAAATTAATAAAGATATACTAAATATAGACATTGGGACTGCAGGGAGTATTCCGCTGTTACTACAAACTTTAATTCCAACTATCGCAATTTCCCAACAAAATATCGTAATCCAATTAACTGGAGGAACTGATGTAAAATATAGCCCCACAATAGATTATATAAAATATGTAATGAAGGACGTATTTAGCAAAATAGGAATTTTTTTTAATATAAATGTAATAAAAAGAGGATTTTACCCTAATGGTAAAGGCATTGTCAATATAAATATCCAGAAAGCAAATACTCTGAAACCGATAGATTTTTGTAATTTTAAAGAGATAAATCCAAATATATTAAGTATTGTAGGCAATTTACCAAAACATATTACAGACAGGCAAATTAGCGGTGCTTTGTCAAATTTAGAGAAGAACGGAATTAAATGTGATAAATATAAATCATCGATAGAAAATTCCGCAAGTCCAGGTTCATCAATTTTAATATATAGTTCATCAGAATCCGGAATATACCTAGGAGCCGATTCGGTAGGAGAAAAAAATATCAGAGCTGAAACAGTAGGATACAATGCCTCAAAAAGGTTTATAGAAGATTACAAGTTTCAAGCCTGTATAGATTCTCATTTAGCAGATATGTTAGTATTACCATTAAGTTTTGTTAAAGAAAAATCAAGGTATAAAATATCATCAATTTCACAACATCTTTTAACAAACCTAGAAATAATAAAAAAAATAAATGACATGGAATATCAAATAGATAAAGTATTTGAAAACGAATTTATTGTAACGATAAAAGGATCTAAAATTATTTAAAAAATTTTTTTGTTTCCCCTAGTGTAACCATATTTATTGGATCAATCTTTACTACCATTGGTAAATTAGATACAACCTTCCCTATTGAAAGGCAACTACGATGAGATAATGTTTTAACTAATGATTTTATTGTAGAACTGTCAAGTAAAGAAACCTTAGAGATTTTCTCTAGATCTGTATCATTGGTAAAATTAAATAAAAAAATGTTATCGACTTGCCTATAAATAGTATCGTTAAGCGCATCAGGTTGATTTGTAATAAATGTAGTATAAATTCCAAAATGCCTCATCCGGGTTATCAAATCTTCCCAATAAGTATCTCGAATATATAAATGAGCTTCTTCTGCGAAAATAAATATTGGTGGAATTAATGATTTTTCCATCAAGTCTATTAATTTATTCATTACCAATTCAACAATCATACGTCTAACAACAGGCGAAATCCTGCTCATATTAATTATCATACCAGCACCTTTTTTTTTCATTTTTATTAGTTCTTCAAATTGAAATCCTTTTTCATTTGGCCTAGTGAAAGAAAAAAGAAGTGAAGAGTTAATTATATGAAATCGAGATAATAATGCATCTCTTACCAACTCATTTATATTCCAAGTATTAAATGCATGTCCCATTTCATCTAATCCAAACATCTTTTTATTTTCAAGTGAATCCCATATTCTGAAAAATTCCCTTAGAGAAGCAGTAGGCATATCAAGAGCGTTTTTTAACATATTTGAAATGGAAGATTTACCACAATATCTTAAATCAAACTTCAATCCTTTTCCAGGTTCCAATAAAATCAATTTTTCATTGATAGATGACGGTCTTCCATCATTATTTAATAACAATCCACTATATTCATTATTTAAATCAAAAACAATAACATATGCACCATATTGAACTAAAAATTTTAGCAATATTTTGGAAAGATGGGATTTGCCAGTTTCTTTTTTACCAGTAATAATATTCAATTTACCGTCAAGGTCTTCTGCATATATCTCAAAAGATTGATTATCAGTGACTGATTTACCTATTGCGATCGGATATTGCATATTTTTTTTTATCAAAGACTTGATTTGGCTATAACTTATTTTAATAATTTTGGAATTTACACGTGATGGAACCCAATCGACATCTGCAGATAAATTATCATACTTATCAATTGAACCGCGGATTTTTGTTCTAAATAGCCTCACATCTCTTATTATTTGAGAAAGATTATTGATTTCTAAAGGATCAAAAATCTTCTCGGAACTATATTTTCCAATAACTTCATCTTTAATAATTTCATCAGCAAGTGATTGCGAAGAGAGATATTCTTCATCATAAATTTGAACTAATAATTTTTTATTCGTATTAAAATCTTCAATTATAAAATAATCACCTTTATTTGCAAAATCATTGGTTACAGCAAGTAATATAATTTCATCTCCATTTTTTGATAAAATCTTCATTTCCAGACAGACCCTAAAATAGAATTTCTAACATTGTCATGAAATATTTCTTTGATAAAATAGTTTGATTTTATAAAGCTCTGTATACTTGATAAATCAGTATTTGAAAAAGTTGAAACATGATGTGACAATTGTAATGTACTAGGATAGCCGTTAGTGATAAATTCGTTATAAAGTAATGTTCCTAAGGCATTAGTTACATCGTCATCATATGTTACTATGTCTGCCCTTAATATATTAGCATATTTGTTTTCATCAAATTTTACCAAGATATGTTCTCCATAGATTCGTCTGATTAAACTTGTAATAACTAAATTGATATTGATAAAAGAAGGATTTTTCTCATTTAACAAAGGATAAGAGAAATATTTTAAAATCTTTATTTTGGTATTCTTACTGATTCCAATTACCATGTTTTTATTAATAACTGAATTTTCAATTATTTTTGAAATAGAGTAAAAATGATTCTCAAATATTGAATATTTAAGTGAGCCATCAATGAGTATTATAGAATTAGTAACTAATTTAGATAACCAAAATTGAATATAACGCTCGAAATTAATTCTGAGAAATTTTTTAGCATAATCATCATTAAATAATGTTAATTTTAATATATTACTATCTAAACGAAAGTTTTTTAATATTTCCTCATTCAAATAAAATATAAATGGCCCAATTTTGAGGTGAGTTATAGGACTGCCCTTATATGAGATGCATGTAGAACCTTTTATTGCATACAAGCCTCCATCTTCTACTTCTGCAACTTTAATACAACTTGAATCAATACCAAAAACGAATTTCTCTTTTTCAACTATATCAATATTATTGACCTCAATATGATCATATTTTTCAGAACGCATCCCCCAATTTTGTATAGGTATTCCCTCATCATCATTTACAAAAACTAATTTCTTATTTTCTAACAATTTTTTATAATCTTTACAAAAAAAAGAATTTGTAAAATTGTTAATTAAAGATTTTTTTACATCGTCTATATCAGATGCTCTATCAGTATAATTTAATTGATTGCTCATCTTGTTCAACAACAACATCTATATTAATAAATGTTGTTCATGTTGTGCATGATGAACAGCAATAACTTTATCAACAAGAAAAGACAATAACAGATCAAATGAATGAGGCAATATCAAAACTCTCCGTCGAAGCCCACATAAAACTCAAATATAACGAATGGGAGGTGGAGATAACCTGTACCGAAGATAAAGTAAAACAGGTCGTAGAGAATGTACTCTCAGGAATAGATATTGCTTCACTCTCAAATACAAAGATAAACGATGAAATGGAAGCTCTGAGAGACGAGCTAAATCAGTTAAAATCTAGATATGAAACAAATAACAATATGAACAACCTTAATCAAAGAAGAAACAGTATTTCACTGAAAGAATTAACTAAAAATGGTAACACGTGTAGAAGTCTAATAGAAAAGATATTTTATGAAAAATATTTTGAAAGTGAAAAGTTATTGGGTGAAGTGCATGAAGAATTATCAAGAATGGGATACAATTACGACAGAACAGCAGTTTCCCATTCTTTAACAGATATGGTTAGGGAAGGAATACTGACCAGGGTAGGGACACTCAGAAATTATAGATATATTCAGAAAAAACCACTGTTTGAGAAATAATAATTATTTTGTATTTATCTTTTTGGTTATAATACTATTCAACCAACTAATACCAACAGTAGTAATCCCATAAACTACTAATTCTAATTGGCCTTCTTTATTAACACCTCTATAAACATAACCAGCTTTAACTAATTCAGATAGTCTAGAGCTTATAGATTTGGGATTGAGGTTTGTGGATGCCTGGATATCAGCAATGGGTGAAGACTTATTAGAGATTTTACCCAATTCAAAAGCAATTTTTGATCCTATTAAAAATAGCATAACTATTTCTTTATCAGAAAATTTTTTATTTTGTATTTCTCCGCTATCTGGCAATATTTTTGGTCCTTCTGGTGTAATTTTGATTATAGGAGAATAAAGATCTATCAATTCGGATATGGAATAATTTAAGGAAATCTTCCTAGCCAAGCCTATTTCAGGTATGTTTTTAGAAAGGAAATTCATGACGGAAGAGGCAACATTCTCTGGTTCACCACTAGATTGTACCTTTATATCGCCAAATTGAACAGATACATTTATAATTTCTTGTTTTTTTAATTCTTTTGAAGCCATCTAAATATATTCAAAAACCCATAATTACACATAAACTTATGAATGTATATTTATTAATTTGTTTATAACTTCATGTTACATAGTTAAAATTAAAAGATTAAAGATGAAAAGTAAATTAATGGAAGAAATATCAACCCAAATTGAAGGATAAATTGCAAGAAATGTATAATAATATAGATAATAAAAATAATAAAAATAATTTTATAAAAACAGGATTTACAAAGCTGTTAAAACCATTCGAAGAATCCATAAACGATATTGAAAAAATTACAAAGTCCTTTGGATTAGCCATCAAAATACATAGTGACACTATTAGAAAATATCAATTTGATAATAATGAACCCCAGATAAATCATTCATTAAGAGTGGCTCTAATTTTATCTGAAGAAATAAAAATGAATGAATCAGATTTGGTTTGTTCGGCTTTGCTTCATGATATATTCAATAAAGAGGAACTATCTCAAGAAATTAAAGATCAGATTAAAATAGAAATTGGTGAGAGAGTCTATAAAACAGTGTCATTTTTTAATAAAAAGGCAAAAAAAAACGATGACAAGTCATCGTTATCGTTAATTGAAAAACAAATTTCAAAAATAAAACAAGCAGATATATATGTAAAATGTATATTTTTGGCCGAAAGACTCGATGATATAAGATCATTAAAAAATTCAAGAAGAAAAGAAAAAATTGCTAGATTTAAAGAAGAAACTCAAAAATACTTTATACCATTAGCAGAGAAAACTAATGAAAAAATTGTATTGAAACTAATAATAGCACTCTATGAATTAAAATAATAATACAATCATTTATTACATTTTCCGTTGCTTTTTTTATGACCAGTCCAGTGATTAATGCACCCAAAAATATAATGTTCTGTGCATCCGCAAATAATACATCTCTTTTTTATTTTTATATCATTATCCACCACAAATAAAATGCGATTTGGAGAACTAAATACTATCTCCTTGGACTTGAAATACCAGTTACAATATAATTTACTGAATCAGCAATATAACTAGCATGATCTGAAATACGTTCTAAATATTTCAATATTAGAGCAGATGAAATATTGCATCTGTTATCTGAGTACACATTATTTACATTATTTGGATGTATAGCAAACTCGCGCAAGCTTTTTTTGAACAAAATATCTACAAAATCCTCCATTTCATATATCTTTTTTGATAAAGAATTATCACGTAGACGTAAAGCAGATACACCTGTATTCATCATTTCAAGAACAGTTTCAGACATACTGATAACTGAAGATTTGTCACATAATTTTAACGGTCCAAAAATTTCCAATGCAGCAATAATATCATAAGCATAGCGGCCAAATCTAGAAAACCCATAAGATATTTCCATACAGGATTTTATATATCGCAAATCAGTGGCAACAGGCTGAAATCTGGCGATTAACTCTATTGCTAACTCTGAGACTTCATCTTGAAGAAAACGCAATTTGGCTGATGATTCAAATATTTCTTTTGTTGTTTCCAAAGTATCTTCTTTATATGATGTGATAGCTTTTAACACAGTTTTTTCAGCAATGCTGGCCATATCAAAGATAATACTGCTCAACCTGTTTAGCCCTAAATCAATTAGTCGAGTCAAAGTGGTATTAAAACAAATAAAGGAATCAAGATCGAAATTATCCGAATTTACCCGAAATATATCTTTCGGTTAACTCTTTAACAGGATTTTTAAAGATCTGTGCTGTTTGACCAAATTCAACCAATTCCCCAAGGTACATAAAAGCAGTATAATCTGAAACCCTTGCTGCTTGTTGCATATTATGAGTTACAATTATTACGGTAAGATTTTTTTTAAGGTCACTTATTAACTCCTCTATTTTAGAGGATGCAGAAGGATCAAGTGCAGATGTGGGCTCATCCATTAAAAGAATTTCAGGTTGCATTGCCAGTGCTCGAGCTATACAAAGTCTTTGTTGCTGACCACCTGATAAACTAATACCGGGTTTATCAAGATCGTTTTTAACTTCATTCCATAAACCAGCACCTTCAAGGCTTTCTTGGACTATATTTTTTATTAAAGATTTATCTTTTATACCGTTTAGCTTTAAACCTGATCGCAACATTATCATAAATACTCATAGTAGGAAATGGATTTGGTTTCTGAAAAACCATGCCCATTCGTCGTTTGACAATAACAGGATCGGATCTTTTCTCATAAATATCAAGATCATCTAAAATTATCTGACCCTTAACAGAAGCATTAGGAGTCATTTCATGCATTCTATTTATACACCTCAGCAGAGTAGTCTTCCCACATCCAGAAGGACCTATTAAAGCAGTTACACAGTTTTGTTTAAAATCAATATTGATATTTTTTAATGCAAGTTTGCTACCAAACCAAGCATTCAATGAAATAATAGAAAGTTTGGATTCGCTATTGTAAAGTAAAATATCAGATATATCGTTAGGAGAAGAAGACGAAAATATTAGAGGATGAAATTCATCTTTAGTAGGAGAAAAAGGTGAAGACAAATTGGATGAAACATATCATTATTTTTTTTATCATTTAGTATAAGATTTTAAAAGATTATTCAAAAAATTCACCTGTGATATATTATATGTTATAATCCAATAAAATAATATCCATTACCTAAATGAAATAGATGTTGCTATATAGAGGTATAGATCATGTAGTAGTTTTTAATTGAAATCCCCTTTTTTGAGATATCATTCTCAAAACTATACTTAATGACAATACAATCAATATAAGAAGCAATGCTGCACCCCATCCCTGTTCATGTGCAGATGGATATGGTTGTGATGCAAGTCTCCAGATTCTCAAAGGCAATGCATCAACCGGGGAATTAAAACTGCTAAAAAATAAACTGGTACCCAAAATAGTCATGATTAATGGCGCAGTTTCCCCAGCAATTCTCGAAATAGCTAAAACTATACCAGTAGTTATTCCACTTTTAGATCCTTTTACAACTATATGCCATACAACTTTCCATTTGGTAATACCAAGGGCATAGGCAGCCTCCCTTAATGAATTTGGAACTAGCTTTAATGTCTCCTCAGAAACTCTAGCAACTATCGGTATCATTATAATAGATAAAACAAATGCTCCGGCAATGATTGAAAATGAACCTAGTGTTAAAACTATAGTAATATATCCAACTATTCCTATCACAACAGAAGGAATACCAGTCATTACATCATTAAATAGCCTAAGAAAATATGCAAATCTTTTAGAAGAAGAAGAGTATTCTGAGAGATAAATACCCACCAAAACTCCAATAGGGGCTCCAATTAAAGTAGCAAATCCAACAATCATAAGAGTTCCCTGAATTGCAGGTCCAATACCTCCGTCGCTTGAACCTATGGCACCAGGAGGAAGAATTAGAAAATCAAGACTAAATGCACCAATTCCATTTCTAAAAACGTCTACCAAAATACTAACAAGTGGTATAATTGCAATAACTACAAAACTAAATAATATAACAGTAATCAAATTATTGATATTTTTTCTCTTTCTTGAATTTTTTACAACATAACCCTGAACTATTGATTTATAATCTTTATTTTCCGAATTCATTTTATTATTCCCTCAAATTAGAACTAGACTTGGTTACCTTTGAAACTATAAAAATTGCAATTATATTTATAAAAAGAGTCATTATAAACAATACCAGTCCCAAGCCTATTAACGCAGATAGCTGAAAATCACCAGATGCTTCATTAAATTCATTGGCAATAATACTAGACAAAGTTTGACTTGATGAGAATAGAGATGTAGGAATTGCAGCCAAACCTACTGCATTACCAATAATCATAGTTACCAGAATTGTTTCGCCAATGGCTCTACCCAAACCCAAAAATGAAGCTCCCAATAATCCTGATTTTCCATAAGGTAAAATAGCCATTTTGACCATTTCCCAGCGAGTGGCACCAAGTGCATAAGCGGCTTCTTTTTGTGAATTGGGTACTGCTTTGATAACTTCTCGTGAAACTGCAGATATTATAGGAATAATCATTATTGCAAGAACTATACCTGCAGTAAATATATCAAGTCCAAATGGAGTTTTCGCAAAAACTGATAAATTTTGACCAAATGTGTTATGAAGAGGTACTTCAAGATAATCTCTTACGTAAAATCGAAATACAAATAATGCCCATAGTCCGTATACAATACTTGGAACTGCAGCAAGCAGTTCAACTATAAAAGATAAAACAGTACCGATTTTGCCAGGCACCATTTCATTAACAAAAATTGCAATTCCTATACTAATTGGAACAGCAATAGCCATTGCAATTGCAGAACTAATTAGCGTACCGATGATATAAGGTAATGCACCAAACGATTCTCGACCTTCTACAGGATTCCAATCGGTCCCAATAATAAAATGTAAACCCTCTTTATATAATATTGGAAGGGAGCCTTGACTTAATGCATAAAAAACAAGGGCAACCATTAGTAAAGCATAGATTGATGCCCCGATTACAAGAGCTTTAAAAAATTTATCACCAAATAAATGATTTATTAGATTTTGATCTGATTAAATGAACAACCTCTGATTTATGGTCCTTTAATTTCAAAGTTTATTTTATTTGATAATTTTTTATTAATATATCTTGCACATAGAATTAATATAGAATATTTAAACTATATAGAAAAAAAATTTATTTTGTGGAAATTGGATTTCCTTTAAAGGTAAGAGAATTCAATGTTTCTTGATCTAGTTTAACTACTGCAGCAGGCAATGGAACATATCCTAATGGTTTTGAAAACTTTTGTCCATCTGTAATTGCCCAGGATAGAAAGTCAACGATAGCCTTTGCCTTTGGTTGATCTATTGATGGATTGGAGCCTAAATCCTTATACAATATAATATATGTGAAACTAGTAATTGGATACGAATTTTGCCCAGGTGCGTTTGTGAGCGAAACATTAGTCCATGGATCTGATCCTTTTGGTAGTGTAGAAGCAGATGCCTCAACCGCGGCTGCTGTTGAATTTATCGAAGGTAAAACAAAATTGCCTCCCTTATTTTGAATAGAAGCAAAATTCATTTTTGCAGTCAAAGCATATGCAAGTTCTACATATCCTATAGAATAAGGCGAACCATTAATTGAAGCCGCAACACCCTCGTTACCAGGCGCACCTATACCTACAGGCCATTGTACCGATTTGGAAGTTCCAATCTTGCTAGTCCAATCGGGACTTACTTTAGATAGATAATCGGTAAATACAAATGTGGTACCGGAACCATCAGAACGGTGAACCACATTTATAGCATTTGATGGTAATGCAACATTTGGATTTAATTGTTTAATTTGAGGATCATCCCATTTGGTGATTTTTCCTAAAAATATATCTGCAATAACAGGACCAGTTAATTTAAGAGGTTCAGATACTCCAGGTAAATTATAAGAAAGTACAACAGATCCGATAGTTTCTGGAATATGAACAGGATTTCCTACTTTAGCAAATTCAGCTTTGCTCAAGGGAGCATCTGTTGCTCCAAAATCAACGGTTTTTTCTGTAAATTGTTTAATTCCACCCCCACTACCAATGGAAGCATAGTTAATGTCTACATTAGGATTAACTTTTTTATATTCTACTCTCCAAGTATCTATTAACGGAAAGGGAAAAGTGGCTCCAGCACCATTAATTGTTACCTTTTGAGCATAAGCACTGAATTGACTGAATTAATCACCAATGGGATTAAAATGGACAACACTAACAATGACACACCGAAACTTTTTAAATTGGTTATATTTGTCATTAAAACTATTATTGTATATAGTTATTAATCAATTACCTATATAATAGCCATAAACTATATACACATCATTAATTAGACAATAGAACAATTATCTATTTTTAAAAATCATTTTGTAATAATACTTTATTATCATCCATAATTATTTGGAGAAACCATAAAAGTTTAAAAAGGCTAAAATAAAGAAATATTTTTCAATTAGTATTGTTCCAGTGTAATACCTCAGAGACAGGTGATTCACTAAATAAAAAATTTATGAGATTGCTATGCAATAAAGTATTTTTCAACATTATTTCCTATTTATTAATTAACTTTATATCTATTAATTCAATAATAATAAAATTATCACAAGATTTCTTATAACTCTACCTCGTCAGAATAATATTTTTTCTGTTAATCAAAAATTTTGTCATATCATCTACGTTCTTATTCTGAATAGGATTATAAAGGGATATAAAATTAAAAATTTAAATCAGTCCAAAATAGATACAACTAACTAATCATTATAAAAATATGAATAAAATATAGAAAATTATTCTGTTTCTAATTTTAGTATTTGTTATAAATCATATTATAAATGATCAAAATAAATTATTTTTGATTACTTTTGCTCAAAATATTAATAATGAAAGTAATAAAGAAAATATCGTAACATTCCCTAAAGGTTCTGCAATATTAACTACAATAATTATGCAACATGAGAATAAAGCAGGCATTAAATATACATTTGTTGCAACAACAACAAAAAAAAACAAAAAAATTAATTTTTACTACAGCAATGGACCAGTATTATTTAATGCCACATTTGTAGTAATTATATTTGATAATGGTGTAGATTTGTCTAGGCCAGTTAGAATAATATCAGCTTTTACATTTTGTATAGATTTATCTGCAAACGATGTTGCAAATTGAATTGTTCCAGTCTGGTTCACAATAAAACCATTGGGAAATGAAGACATTTTCACCAAAGAACCATTTGATAAAGATACTTGCATTACACCATTAATTCTAGTATTTATTAAAGAAACATCCTTTGTTTCATAATTAACAATAACTTTTAATTGATTATACGCGGCTTTTGATAATGGTGAAAATAGGGTAGAGCTGGCTGCTATAGTAATTTGGTTTTTTCCTGCTATAGATGGCTGTGCAAATACTTTACTAGTACTGCCGATACTATTAAAATTACCAAGTATATCATCATTACCATTATAAAAAACACCAAAGTTAAATGCCAGTGTTACTGCTACAGCAGTAGTAGTAGTGATAGAAACAAGCAATAACAGCATATTCTTGTAAATTCTAGTTGAAGACAGATCTATTGACAATAAATAGAACCTATTACAGTGATATAAAAACAATAGCTTTTACTTTATATGAAAATAATTATAATTTATTAATATCAAATATTACAAATCTAGACATAATATATAGCAGCAATATTATTTTTCAATCTTTACTTCGGGGCTTCATTGTCACATTCTTCTTCTTTTAGGTTTCATCATAGCATTATTCATAAGCAAATCATAGTCAATAATTGCGCTTATAATGGCTTTTGTCGCAAATATTAAGTGCAGACTTAGCTTTTTCACTAATAGAAGAATATTATAGCTTATCTCAAATATGCCTCCAATTATTTTATGATTTATGCCAGGATGTCTTTCATAACTATTGCTAGATAAAATTCAAATAAAAATTCAAAGAACAAGTAAGAAGAAGACGCATTAGAATTTGTCGAATTCAAAGACAACTCTAAAATAAATATTCTGTCTATTCTTAATGTGATGGCTTTAATGTTCAAAATGAAATTTTAAAATTAAAATAGTTATTTAACATATAAGATATAGATTAAATAGTACAGAATAATCATGGATGTATTCAAAAAAAAGTATTAGAAATATAAAGTATTCAATATAGTATCATCTATGGTAAACTACATAATAATATCATATACCGATAGTTAAATATAATATTATTTTAGTAAATAATTCTAAATATTTCTAATTATTGAAGAGATCTATTACATTCAATTGTCTATCATATAAATACCCATTAACAATATATTTTATTAAATGATGTCCTCTAGAGATGCAAAAAACAAAACATGGATTGATTTGATAAATGAATCAGTTACACACAAATGATGACATAGATATTGGCGATATTTATGCTGTCAATAGAGATTTTATTGTAGTAAAAAGAGGTTTTGTAAATGTACATTATTATTATATTCCAATAACTCAGGTTGAAGGTTGGGATGGAAAAGTATTATGGCTGAAGATAAGTGAAGAAAAAGTAAAAATTAAATATGAAAGAGATGATTTACATCCAGATCCCTCAAGATATTCTCTAAAGGATCGCCATATACATAATCCAACATTTTTATCTGAAGTTGTAACGATTCCGTTGAAATTCTCAGAACCCGCATATTCATTTGATATTCCAGTTACTACCATCGATAGAAATAAGTCAGAATCAGATTCGAAAAATACACAATCTACTAGTACCTATAAATGTGATCTTTGTAATAAAACTAATTTTAGTACAGAAGATGAATTAAGTAATCATGTTCAATCAGAACATTTAACATAACAAATATAGATAGCAATATACTAATGGTATACTCATATTGCAGAACAAGTAATAAAATAGCAGAATTAGAATAAAATAATATAGATAATAATTATCAAAAATAATTTATTTTCTTTTATTTTGATATACATAAATGATAATCATATGTTGCTATTAATAAGTGATGTAAAAAGTAATGAATGTAAAACATTTTTATTTTTTATAATCGATTAATTGCTACCATTGTTAGAAATAAAAAAAGAGTTTGATTATTCGTAATTTTCAAATAAGTAAATGTAAAATATGTTAAAATGCAAAATAATTCATTACAAAATATCAACTTCAAAAGTAATATAATAATTATATTATTAAAGAAAATTTTCTAAATGGTATATAAAAAATAATAGTCATCATGTAGTAGGACTAATAAGGATTTATTATCAAGAAATACAAAATATACTCAATTAATCTTCTGAATAACTAATTCGGTAAAAACTTACAGATTAATAACGAATAAAGATATTTAACAGGAAAATAATTGAAGTTTTTCCTTTACATAAAAAAAATAATAACAGACATAAAATAATTCACAATTACTTTATAAAAATAAATCTCAAATATTGATACTATTTAAGATGATTTTGGAGTTCTCCATGTATGTTTACATTTCATAAACGAAAGAACTGTGTACTAGGTTCGTCAGCAGAATCAGTTTGCACAATCCACCAACGAGATTTGTTATTTCCACATTTAGGACAAACTTCGGTATCGGTTATAGGATGTGGATCAGGCAATTCATCAGATTCAATTAATCGAACTTCAGAATCGGACCCCCAAGGCTGTTGATATTGTTGATTTTCTTGATATTGTTGATATTGTTGAAAATCTTTTATATTTTCTTTCTCTTCGGTATTAATATCCACCTTGTCCTCATTATTATCAATCTTCAGGTTATTACCAAATTGCATATCTATTCAAACTAACAAGATATAGATATACTATTTCTTACTGCTCTCCATTATAACATTTATTCAGAATGTTAATGATAATTTTATCAAATGGAATCAGCACACCTAAATTAGCATAGAATTTATTAATTCACTTTTCATAAATCAAAAATGGTAGCAAAAGATAATAATTAAAAACGGAATGTATTTTTGATTCATGATATTCTTGGCAATTTTATTAGAAAAATTATTCTAGCCCAATTTAATAGGCAGAAAGTCAATGCTTTCCAAATGAAATTCGTCAAAGTAGTAAATTATAACATTATTCTGCAAAATTATTACTGTAGGCTAAACGTCAAATTTGTTTGCGATAGCCGTCAGATAGCCGTCGGATAGCCGTCAGATAGCCGTCAGATAGCCGTCAGATAGCCGTCAGATAGCCGTCAGATAGCCGTCAGATAGCCGTCAGATAGCTCGTCAGATAGCCGTCTTTAGAGAGGCTTTAGAGAGGCTTTAGAGATGGCTTTGGAGAGGCTTTGGAGAGGGCTTTAGATGGGCTTTAGAGAGGCTTTAGAGAGGCTTTAGGATGGAGGCTTTAGATGAGGCTTTGGAGAGGCTTTAGAGGGCTTTGGATGGGCTTTGGAGAGGCTTTGGAGAGGCTTTAGAGGGCTTTGGAGAGGCTTTAGAGAGGCTTTAGACAAGATATATAGAAAACTGATATGGCAATAGTTTTATGCCTTTTAAATACATTTCATTATAATAATACTGTAAAAAAGATAAATGGGTTCTGCTACTCCGTACTCGATAAAAGTAAAAGTAATAAAAGAATGGATTCAAGGACTATCTCGCGACAAAATAGGTCAAAATAATGGCATTGGTGCAGGTACTGTAACAAGCATTATTCAGCAAGCCAAGACTAACATTGCAGATATTGATTTATTGAGAGGACTTGCTTTAAAAATAAAAAAAGAAAATCTTGATTTAAATTATTTTGCTTCAACAGTTAGATTAAAAAAAGTGATGGATGAATTGGAACTATCAGAAGAAAAGGTAGAATCACTCCTTGAAGAAATAAATATTCATTGTTTTAAAAAGGAAATAGACAGTAAAGAATTTGTCTCCAAAATTGATGAAGTATCAAAATTGGTAAATAATCTTGAAGTTTCTATTTATAATATTCCTTCATATATTGATAAAATGACAAAACAATTAGCTGAACTTGAGAAAAGAATAATGATAAAAGAAGGACAAATTAATCAAAAGATTAGAGAACATAAAATAACAATAGATGATTTGAATGAATATCGATTAAAAAGGCCTATTCTCGTTAAAATAGATGTCCTTGAGTTTAGGCTTTTTAAAAAAGAAGAAGAAAATGAATCATTAAAGGAAGAGATATTAAATTACAAAGCCAAAATATTAGCACTAAACTCTTCAAAATCTGTTCTGGAGAGTGAACTTATAAATGCAAATAAAAAACTTCCAACGAGTAATCCCCTGGATATCACAGAATTATCTAACATCACAGATGAGATATTTTATCATCCTAATCGTAACATAGAAATAATTAAAATGATGCGCGAGAATTTCATCAGACAAACCTATTGAAAAAAAAATGATTGAAATTCAAGAAAATAAACAAATAGGTCAAACATCTCAAAAATAAAAATAGGAAAAAGAGACAGTAAAGATAGTTAAAAGAAATATCCATGGTCCTTGTCTTCTTAGGAGTAAGTGATAATTTCTTGTCATGTTGGCTTCTATATCCTAAAAGGGTAATCTTACGATATCTATTTTTATAATATTTGATTGAAGGTATTTTTGTACTTTGAATACTAGAGATAGAATATCATATGTATAATTATTAATATATTCTATTCTGCTTTACAGTATTCATCATGATAAACGAATTTGAAAATATGCGCACAGCAGATATTATTGCTGAAGCATTGCTTGACTGGAAAGTCGAGGTCATTTTCGGATTACCTGGTGATGGCATTAATGGATTTATGGAGGCATTAAGACGAAGACAAAGTAAAATAAAGTTTGTTCTGGTAAGGCATGAAGAATCGGCAGCATTTATGGCATGTGCCTATGCAAAGTATACAGGCAAGATAGGAGTATGTGTTGCCACTTCAGGCCCAGGTGCAATACATCTTTTAAATGGATTATATGATGCTAAGGCAGATAATACCCCTGTCATAGCTATTACAGGAACCACCTACTCTGATTTAATGAATTCTAACTATCAGCAGGATGTTAACCTACTTCAATTATTTTCAGATGTAGCAGTTTATAATACTATGATTACTGTTCCCGAGCAAGCAGAAATGGCCGTGGATATTGCATGCAGAACAGCATTAGCACAAAGAGGAGTAAGCCACCTGACAATACCAATAGACGTTCAAGAAAAAAAACTAAATGGTAGTAGGTATTCCAGACACAATATTGCCTATCATACCTCTGATGTTTATACCACTCAAACAATTCCGTCTAATTCTTTGATAGAAAAAGCTGCAAGCATTCTCAATTCGGGTAATAAGATTGTTATACTTGTAGGACAAGGTGCACTTGGTGTAGGAAAAGAAGTAATTGCAATTGCAGAAAAGCTCAATGCACCAGTTGTTAAGGCACTACTAGGAAAAGCAGTAATTCCTGATGACAATCCCTATTGTTTGGGCGGCATCGGTTTACTGGGAACCGAACCATCTACTGATGCTATGAGTGAAGCCGATACATTACTTATGATTGGAACATCATTTCCATATATTGAATATCTTCCAAAACCAGGCCAAGCAAAGGGTATTCAAATAGATATAAAACCAGATAAGATTGGTCTTCGCTATCCGGTTGAAATTGGCTTAGTAGGAGATTCAAAACTTGTACTTTCTGCATTAATTCCACTACTAGTTAAAAAAAATAATAATTACGAATTTCTAAAATCAAAACAAAATGGGATGAAAAATTGGAATAAATTATTGCTTGAAACGAGTACTAGAGCCGACAAACCAATCAAACCTCAAGTTATTGCAAAAGCAGTTTCCGATGAAATAGATGATAATGCAATAATTTCCGTAGATTGTGGAACAAATACAACATGGGCTGCCCGTTATATAGACATAAGAGATGGAATGAAATTTTCTGTATCAGGTACTTTATCAAGTATGGCTTGTGGCTTGCCGTATGCAATAGCAGCACAGATTGCATTTCCTGAAAGACAATCTATAGCATTTGTTGGTGATGGCGGACTAACTATGCTGATGGGGGAATTTGCTACGGCTGTGCAGTATAACCTTCCAATTAAAGTGATTGTTATTAAAAATAATACATTAGGTATGATTCGATGGGAACAGATGGGTTTTCTCGGGAATCCCGAATTTGGTGTAGAATTTTCTCCTATTGATTTTGCCAAAATAGCAGAAGCTTGTGGTGGAAAAGGATATGTTATAAGGGAACCATCTGAAGTAAAATCAATAATACATAAAGTCATGAAAGAAAAAACAACAAAACCAACTCTAATTGAAGCATTTATAGATCCGTTTGAACCACCTATGCCACCGAAAGTAGAAATGGAATTTGTTAAAAATCTAGCTGAATCATTTGCAAAAGGGCAACCATATGCTAGAAGAATCGGGTTAACTCTTTTCAGAGACAAAGTACATGAAATTTTAAAAAATATTCATACTCATTCTTAATATAGAAAATATCTTTTGTAGAGTATACAATGAAATAAAATATAATATCCTTTATCTAGTTATATTTTCAGGCTTGCGCTTTTAAATTCAATCTGGCTTAACCTTACAGAGTCTTCCTTTTATTGTATGTACATCAACCATCCAGTAATCAGTCTACTTATTCAAATTCACGGTGATGTTCTGCTTTGACATTAATTTTAATCAAATCTAACAACGGTCCTTTGATATCTTTAACAGGTTCTGTAAATAATACCATATCTCCATGTTCTTCTACTTGTCTATCTTTCTTTGTGCAATAGATGTTTACCTTCCATTTATTATTATCTAGTTTGGGATAATCAGACCTATAGTGAGCTCCTCTACTTTCCTGTCTCATAATAGCACATTTTATTATAGCCTCACAAACAACAAGTGATGACTTTACTTCAAAAGTTAATACAATGTTTTCATTATCAATTTTGAATTCTTTTAAAATACTATCTTTAGAATAAAATTTCTCTTTTATTTCTAAAATTCTTTGCAATCCTTTTTCAAGCTTTGTCCCATCTCTTATTATTCCGGCATTCTCTTTCATTACCTCTTGTATTTCCTTGAGAAAAGAAAGTGGTTCTTTAACCACAAAGATATCGCCATCGTTATTATCCAATAATTCTTTTTGATTATTCATATTCTGCATTCCTGCTCCTTCTTCTGTTGCTTCCTTTGCTAGTTTAGCTGCTTCGCCACCAGCAATTTTTCCAAAAACTTGTGTATCAAGAAGGGAATTCCCACCTAGACGATTTGCACCATGAATTTGACTTATTACCTCTCCAACAGCAAGCAATCCTTTTATTTTTGTTCTGCACTTTATATCTACTACCACTCCTCCCATTGAATAATGAGCAGTAGGTCCGACTTCCATTTTATCTGTGGATATGTCAATTCCATTAATTTCTTTGAACTGTTTGTACATAGTAGGAAGTCTATCCATGATTTTCTCCTTTGATAGATGGGTTACATCGAGCCAAACTCCACCATGTACAGTACCTCTGCCTTCTAATATCTCATTATAGGCTGCACGAGCAACTACATCACGTGGTCCTAACTCCATCTTTTCAGGATAATATTTTTTCATAAACCTCTCATTTTTTGAATTTAACAAAATACCACCTTCACCACGTATTGCCTCGGTAGCTAAAGTACCCCGTGCTTTATCTGGCCATACCATTCCTGTAGGATGGAATTGCACCATCTCCATATCTATTAAATCTGCACCAGCATCATATGCAAGAGCCATACCTTCTCCATGGTTTTCAAAAATTCTAGAACTGCTGACCTCGTATACTCGAGTGTATCCACCACCAGCAAGAATCAGAGACTTGCATTGAAATACAACAATTTCTTTCTTTTTAATATCTATACCAAATGCTCCTATAATTTCATCTGCTACAACTGATTCTTTTTTATCATTCGCAATACCCGATTTTAACAATTTTGTAATGTATATATCGTCTATACTCTTGATTTTTCTTTGACTAACTTGATCTAGTAATACTCGAACTATTTCTTGGCCAGTCCAATCCTCATAAAATACGGTTCTCCTATAAGTATGGGCTCCAAAAAATCTTTGCGTTAATCGGCCATCTTCCTCCCTATGAAATCTAGCGCCCCAGTTAACTAATTCGTTTATAGCCTCAGGTGCACGTTTGCAAAGTACCTCTACCTTTTCATAATCTGCTAAAAATTCTCCTTCTCGCAATGTATCAATAGCATGTATCATCCAATTATCCTCAGAGTCCATAGTACCAAGTGCTGCATTGATACCTCCTCTCGCAAGTACCTGTATGAGGATCTCCTTTTCTACTCTTGCTAATTAAAAGTACATTGGCACCTGTATCATGAGCTTCAATCGCAGCTCGAAGTCCTGCAGAGCCACCACCTATAATAAGAACATCGCAAGAATATGCAAGTCCAAAATTTGTATTTGCAGCAGTAGTCAATGCAATATTAGAATGTCATATAATATATAAAGTGAAAATGCGGCAATAGGGCTCTATTAACTTAAGAAAACGCTATAGTTTAGTCAGTTATAATATGCATTGACGTATCAAAGGCAAAAAACAAAATTAAAGGACATAATTATTCTTTATATCTTTATTTCGTTGATTGTCTCTATTATAGAAACAATACAAAAGCCTTAACTAGGTTTATAGATAGAAGTTATGGTCCTGTTTGGAAATAAATTTGAAAATACAAACCATAACAAAAAAAATATTAGACAAAAGAAAAAAGATTGACGAATTTATAGTTGATGTGATCATGATAAAAGTTGGTTCTGAATTGGTATGGCTTGATTGAATCGCTAACGAACCAAATGATAAAGAAATTCTTTCAATAACTATATCTAAAGAGAGAAATATGTTTGTAACCGAAGGTTTTATGACTGTTCTCCATAATATAGTACTTCAATAATGTAATGAATAAGGTTTGTTATTCTTCCTCTTTCTTATAAACAAACATAATTGTTGTAATTATATCACCGTTACTATTTACAAATCTACTATGGTCTATTTTTAGAATATCGTTTACACCAATTTTGTTATCTGATATATAATCTTCCATCATGTCTCCTAATTTAACCAAGTGATCTTCAACAAAAAAGCGAGTTTTTATTGTCATGTTGTAGATATAAATGATAAAGATAAAAAAAGATTAGTTCAATAGTAGAATATCATTTTAATTGCATTATCTATTCTCCTCTTGAATATAGACGCTCTAATTTCTTTTAAAATTTAATAGCAAATGAAATAGAAAATAGAAATTCAGCATTTATTAATAATGAGGAAATAGGGCATAAGGTAGGTTTAACCATAAATAAACAATATAGTGCAATAACGGCCCCTGCACAGAAGTTAAAAAAATTAATTTAAATGCAACTTTTTCATTAGCAGTTTTTTTTCTTATTTTAATTATTACTATTAAAAGGACTTCAATTATCAAATAAATTAAAGACTACAACGATATTGAATCGATTGTATTTAGAGAAGGTTTTACTATTGTTGATACAAATCCATATAAAATAGATGATAAAACTAAAATAAGAAAACTTTTCATTTATTATTTTTTAGAATTTATTATTTTTATCTTTCATCTCAATATGCTTTTGAATCGCATTCTTTAATGTATCTGTAACTATGTGAATAATACGAGGATCATCTAATTTGGGTATGATATAATTATCTTTTAGCTGATTATCATCCACTATGCTAGCGATTGCTTTTGCAACAGATACAAGCATGTCTTCGCTCAAAGTCTGTGATTCTAAGATCCAATAACGCCCGCAATATTGATGGAAACACTACTGCATTATTAATTGGATTTGCAAAGTCTGATCTGCCGGTAGCTACAATTCTTGCTCCTGCATCTATAGCATCTGAAGGTAGAATTTCCGGATCTGGGTTACTTAGTGCAAATACAATTGGATCACTATTCATTGACTGGATAGAATCTTTGCTTATCAAGTGACCTTTTCCAGAAACTCCAATAAATACATCTGCTCCTTTTAAAACCTCATCAAGGTTTCCGTCTATTTTCGAAGGGTTTGTTTTATCGGCTATTTCTTTTTTATAAGGATTATTTGAACTAGTATTTCTTTTATTAGGATCTTCCATCCTATTTTCATATAATGCACCCACACTATCGGTTACGATGATATTTTTAGCCCCTACTGCATGTAATATTCTAAATATTCCATAACCAGCAGAACCTGCACCAGCAATTACTATTTTTATTTTAGATATTTCTTTACCTATTAATTTAATTGCATTCACTAATGCTGCAAGAGTTATTATTGCTGTACCATGCTGATCGTCATGGAAAACAGGTATAGATAATTCCTTTTGCAATCTCTCGACTATTTCTAGTACTTTAGGTGATTCTATATCTTCTATGTTTATAGCGCCAAAAACTGGTTGAATCCCCTTTACAAATTTTATTATTTCTTCTTTATCTGTAATATCTATGCATAAAGGAAAAGCGTTTATATTTCCTAGTATTTTGAACAATACCGATTTTCCTTCCATAACACAGAGTGCTGCTTCAGGTCCAACATTACCAAGACCTAGAACTCTTGTTCCATCACAAACAATGGCCACATTATTCCATTTGGATGTATACTCATAAACTAATTCTTTATTTTTATTTATCTTTGTGGCTGCATATGCAACTCCCGGAGTATATATTAAACCCAATGTTCCTTCTTTATTTTCATCATCAGGTTTAGAGGTATTATCTAGAGAAACTTTATTATGAATTTCAATTTTACCTTTTAGAATCCGATGAAGGTTTATTGCATCATCTTCTAATGTCAAGTTATAACATATTGATATGGTTCTTTTTATATATATCAATTATTTTCAAACTAGTTGATAATTCCTACTCTTTGTAGATTAAATTAACTAAAAATAATCTGATAAATTCGATATAAGGATTTTATATCATGATGTATGATGAACTTTAGTTTTGTTAAATTATTAATCTTTTAAAAATATCCCATTATGTTTATGCAGCCCCTGTAATATTGAGATATACTTTTCTTGTTATTCAGTCTGAAGAAATTCGAATCGTTAAATCAAAATTTCTAGAAAATACACTTTTGTTTGATACTTTCTTTGGCTTGTATATTTGTATACACTTCCAAATAGAAAATTAATTTGTCTGAATAAACTATTTCGATGCTTTTTGCAGTATTACAACATAGTAAACAAGGAAAATACAGTTATATCCATAACAAATATTCTCTGATAATATTCTGTTTCAGCAGTTCATAAAAAAGGTAGGATTAGTTGATATAGGTCTTATTTAAGTTAACTGAGCCCTATTAAATATTAATAAATATTATTTACTATAGAATAGTATAATATTTTATTAAAAGATCAAATTCCCGCGCCTCTTCCATAATACATGTGATCTTCACGATGACCACCCTGTCCCTTACCTATATTTTTATAATCTGAGACAAATTCAATGGATTGTATCCATTTTACCATTTTAAAACCAAGCTGAGTTTCAACTCTTAGTCGTAGAGGAGAGCCATAAGGAACACTCAATGGTTCACCATTCATTTCATAGGCAAGAATGGTTTGGGAATGTTTTGCAAGTTCTATAGATATTGTTTCATAAAATTGATCTCCTTCAGTATATTGATAAGAGTAAAATACAATATATCGAGCGTTAGAAAGTGGTTTGCACAATGAAATTATATAATTCATGGGTACTCCGCCCCATTCTCCTATGGCGGTCCATCCCTGAATACACGAGTGCTCTGTAATTTGTATTTCTTTTTTTATTGCATGTAAATCTTCAATGGAAAGTTCCATTGGTTTTTCAACCAAACCATGGATTTTTAGTCTCCAATTAACAAAGTTATTTTCTAATAGGTCTTTGTATTCTTTTGTATCAGGCGGATATCCATTAGCTCTGAAAAAAGGTGTAACATCTGATTTTGAAAATTGCTGTTTTGATACAACTTTACGAAACAACAAATGCCTTACAGGCTCTATTATGGAACCTAATTTATTCTGGACAAGTCGTGGTCTTTTAAGTGAAATTCCTGTAGCCCAAATCTGAATGACTACAACAACAATAACAAAAAGTGCAAATATACCAATTGCTATGCCGAGGCTGGTTGCCTTACCCAAGAAAATATTACCCATATTTTGTGGGAAATTTGTTATCATAACCATTGATACATGTATAATAATAAACAGAACAAAAGCAACCATTCCAAGAAAATGAAGGCTGCGTGCAACTTGGCGACCTCTGAAAATCTTGGGATACCATGGAAATTGAGCACCAATAGATGGAGACATGGCAGCACCTGTTGCAATCATAAATGGTCCAAGTATGAATACTACTGTAAAGTATGATATCTGTTGTATAGGATCATATGGATTACCATTAACAGTAAAGTTAAAACTTGCATATTGCATCATTGTATGGAAAGCCTGTGGAAAAATCGACCAGGAAGTTGGAACAAGCCGCTGCCATTCATTACTTGTAAAAAGTAGAGTATAATATGCTACGCCATTAGCTATCCAGAAAATAATAGAAAAAAAGTGCCAATGACGTCCCATTCCAAGATTTTTATGACCAGGTAAAGCAAGCCATGATGGAAAAGATTCTTCTTCTTCCAGTGAAATCCACACTCTTTTCTTAAAATCAGGTAAAAATTTTTTCTTTGTAAATCTTATCCATTCTTTACCAGGCGTAGCATTATCATGCCAGTAGAGTTTTGGAAGAGCACTAAGTATTTCTATACCACTTCGAATTAACAGAACAATAAAAATCAAATTTATAAAATGAGCAAACCGTAGCCAAAATGGAAAGTCATCAAAGACCATAAAAAAAATTCACTGTATGCTATTTACATAAATGAAATATAAAACATTTGATGATTCAAACATGTACTACTACATCTCTAACTTCTTTTCTTTTTCTTTCTTTCTTGCAATAGCCTTCTCAGCATCTCTTTCACCTTCTGATATCAGCTTCTTTATCCTATATGTGGAAAAATCAGCATCTTCAAAAAGATAATGCAAACTATCCTCCTTTTTATCAATTCTAATTACATCAGTTATTGCTGCACCATATTTTTCATTTAGTGAATCATATTCATTAGACAGTTCTTTGAGTTTTTCTTTTGTTTTTGGATCTATCTTTGCATCATCTGAATTAATAATAGAATATATTCTCTTTAAAAGATTAAGATATTTTTCATTTACTTTTAGCATTTCTACATTCTTATCGGTTTTATCCATGAATATAATATCCCTAGCCCTATGAAACACTCCTACCATATTATTCGGAATCTCCTTTTGCTGACGAGGAAAGACATCAACTATATAGAATTTTTTATTTATCACAGGCGAGGCCCTCATAACTTCCATCATAGGAGTATTTGTAAGTAAACTTCCATCCCAAAGATACCTGCCATCTTTTTCAGTCCACCTTATACCATAAAAAGGATAACCTGCACAAGCAACAATCTTATCTACATCTATGTCCATATGAGCAGTATCGAAAATAACAGGTTCGCCTTTCTGTATATCAGTAGAAGTTATAATGAGTCTAGAATATTTCTCACCATTTTTATCTACATCTATTTTTTTGAGCATCTCAAAATCTATATAGTGTTTTAAAGTTTTTTTCAGTGGAGTTGTGTCATAAAGATAAGTCCATCGATGGGGCAAAAAATAATCTGGCGAACCGGGCATGAACCACTTTGGCAAAAATGCATTTGGATTACCATAATAGACAGAATATAACGAAGATAAAATTGTCCTTATTTTATCTGAGGATAAATAAGGTAACGATACAACATAATTTGATAACATTACGTTCTCAGATAAGGCGAGCCAGAAATCCTCTAGAATCGAGGGTACATCTTTATCCGCATTTTGCGCAGCAGTTATTATCGAAGTATTTATAGCACCAATGGAAGAACCAGCTAAAACGTCAAATTCAATGCCATTTTTATAAAGACTTTTGTAAACGCCGCATTCATAAGCACCTAATGAACCTCCTCCCTGAAGTACAAGAACAGTCTCTAAATTCAATTTTTTATATCTCCTTGTTAATAACATTCATTTCTTTATTAACTATAATTGACTCACATCGGGTTTAAAGAGCATATCCGAAGTCCAATCACCTATAACTTTTAACTTCTTTTTTATTGTTGGAAGATTTATTAAATAATATGAGCGCCAAAGCCACCAGGCCAAAAATCCATGTAATTTGATTTTACCAAATAGTATTGCAACACCTGTTCTTTTTCCCACCTGGGCCATCATTCCCTTTGTTTTATAATCAAACTTTTTTTTCTTGCTTACACTTCCTATCTTTTTAGATCTTATAGAATAAATGATATTTTCTGCTGCTATCGTAGCCTGCCTTATAGCATGTTGTGCGGTGGGAGGATAAGGTTTTCCTGTATGAGGATTTGGTATAGATGCACAATCTCCAAGTGCATATACAATACCTTCATAATTTTTCATCTCTAAATATCCATTTGTTATAATTCTATGGCCTTTGTCATGTTCACATGAAAGATCAGCAATTAATTTATTTTGAGTTACACCAGCAGTCCAAATTAAAGAATAACATGATATTTCAGTATCATTATCCAATATAGCTTTATCTTTTGATGCCCCCTTGACCAAGGCATTCATTATAAATTCTACACCATTTTCTTTTAGTTTTTCCGATGCAAATTTACCTAATTTTTCATCTACCTGTTCTAATATTTTGTCAGTTGCACTAACTAGAATAACTCGAACATCAGACATGTAGATATCTGGATAATATTCTTTGATTGTGTCCCTAACAAAATCATTAACAGCATCCAACTGTTTCAACACCACTAAATCCTCCTCCAACAATTACAAAAGTCAACAAGCTTTTCCTCAAATCATGATCATCTTGCTCCAGATTTGCTTGCTCTAGAATTTTTATTATATGATTTCTCAAAACAATTGCATCATTTATAGTCTTCAAGGTAAATGCATTTTCTTCAATATCAGAATTCCCAAAGAAATTATTTTCGCTACCTAATGCAATAACCAGGTAATCGTATTTGAGCGTGTGCTCATGCAAGTTGAAGTATGGTGGATTTTGAGAAGTCTGTTGTTGTGATCTGCCAATAGCATGTGTCATAATCACTTGTTTATTATTCAGATCTATTGATTGTACATTTGCTTCAAAGAATTTGGCTTTTCTACAAAATGATCTAACCGGTGTTACTATGTGCCTAGTTTCAATCAAACCAGATACGACTTCAGGAAGCATTGGAGTAAAAAGAAGAAAATTATCTTTATCTACTAATGTAATTTCAATATTGTTATCATTATGAAATTCTTTTTGAATCTTTTTTAAAACACCAATTCCTGCAAATCCTCCACCTAGTATTAATATATGTTTAGAATTAGAAGAAGAGGTTTGATTATGAGATTTTTCCTTAACTTGAACCTTTGACATTTATTTCAGTACCTATTTCTCTACTCTACATGATGCTGATGGACCAGCTGATCATAGAACCTAACTGTTTTTATGTTAACAAATTCCAGCATACCGTATCTGGATAATTCTCTACCAAATCCACTTTTCTTTACTCCTCCAAAAGGAACTCTTGGGTCAGAAGCTACTATATTATTAACAGATACAACTCCAGATTGAACCATTTGAGAGATTTTATCAGCCTTCTCAAGATCCTCAGTCCATATGCTTGCGCCAAGACCGTATTCCGTTTCATTTGCAAGTTTTATAGATTCAGTCTCGTCGTCAGCTATAATGACAGGCGCAACAGGGCCAAATACCTCTTCTTGTGCTATACGCATTTTTGGTGTAACATTTTTAAAAACTGTGGGTTTATAGAAATAGCCTTTTCCTTTAATCTGTTCTCCTCCTGTGAGGACCTCTGCACCTTCTTTAATAGAGTCTTTAACCTGAGAGTCTATTTTCTCCAAGCCATCAGAATTTACTAGTGGTCCTATATCAGTATCATCTTCCAATGGATCGCCAACCTTGAGTTTTTCAGTCTTTTCAACAAATTTTTCAATAAATTCATTTGCTATTTTCTTTACAACAATGAATCGTTTTGATGCGATACAACTCTGACCGCAATTGATAAATCTTCCCTTTACTGCCCCTGATGATGCTTTTTCAATATCTGCATCTTCACAGACTATGAATGGATCGCTACCACCTAATTCAAGAACTGTTTTTTTTATCTTGGATGTTGCCTTTTGTGCAACTTTAGCACCAGCCGTAACACTCCCGGTAAATGTTACTGCATTAATATAATTTGAATCGATTATCGTTTCTACAATACTGGAATCACCTATCAAAGTTTGGAATATACCGTCAGGAAATCCGGATTTATTAAAAGTCTTTTCAATTTCAATTCCACACTGCATAGTAGCACTAGCTGGTTTTAATACAGTAGTATTTCCGGCAATAAGAGAAGGTGCTGCAAATCGTAAGGCCTGCCAATAAGGAAAGTTCCAGGGCATTATACTTGCTATGACTCCGATAGGTTCAAACGCTACGATGGTTTTTCTCGCATCTGCATTAATAACTTCATTAGTTGTGAAAAAACTCCCGTTATCTGCAAAATATTCCATTGCCCATGCACACTTCTCTACCTCAGATCTCGATTCTTTTATCACCTTCCCCATTTCTCTTGTAGCAATTCTGGCAAGGTTTTCCTTATCTTTTCTTAGTTGTTGTGCAAAATCATGAATAAGATCTGCTCGAGTGTTTGCATTTTTTTTCCATTCTTCAAATGCCTCTTTAGCTTTCTTTGTTTTGCTTTTTATTTCATCTTTTGTTATATTCTCATACTCTTGAATTACTTCTTCTGTTGTAGGATTAACTGTTTTTATTGTCAAAGATTTATGACACCTCTACCAATAATTTTGCCCTCTTTTAATTTGGTTAGGGCCTGTGTAGCCTCGCTTAACTTGAATCTATCAGAAATAACTGGTTTGATTACTTTTCTCTTTGCAAGTGAAACCAATTCGGCCATATCCTGTATATTTCCAGTATATGAACCAATAATGCTATATGCCCTTGTTGGCATTGATACTAGATTTAATTTCAGCTCTCCTCCAAAAAGACCTACTAATACCACTTTGGCCCTTCTTCTTAATAATTGCATATCTGCTTCTACAGTTTTTGAAGCATTTACAAAGTCAATAACTGCATCTGCACCTTTATTATCAGTTAATTCCATTACCCGTTTAATGGGATCTTCGCTCTTTGAATTGATTGTCTCATCAGCACCATTTTCTTTGGCTATTTTCAGCTTATCATCGCCTAAATCAAGAACAATTATTCTAGCACCAAATACAGCTTTTGCTAGCTGTATTGCCATTAAGCCTAAGCCTCCAGCTCCGACAACTACAATGTTATTATCAGGTCTTATTTCGGCATTCTTTACAGCACTATATGCTGTCAATGCAGAACATGATAAAGTTGCTGCTGTGTCCGAATCTAGTTCCTCAGGTATTCTAAGAAGATATCTATAGCTTGGAACAAGTACATATTCTGCATATCCGCCATCTTTGTATACCCCTAATGATTTGGGATTATCGCAAAGGTTTTCATTACCTGTTCTGCATGCAGGGCAGAGTCCTTCACCTATCCATGGATAAACCATTACTTTCTCATCTTTTCTAAAGGCCTCTTTTGCATCCTCGCCCATTTCAGATACTATGCCTGCAATTTCATGCCCTGGTGTCAATGGATATTTTACTCCTCTATCTGTTGTTTTTAGGAATTGTCCATCCGGTCCTGTATATCCACCGTCCCAAAGGTGAATATCACTATGACAAACTCCAGAAGATTGAACTTTGATAAGAACTTGAGAACCTCGTGGTTTTGGGGTTTCCAATTGTTTAATTTCTAAAGGTTCTTTTGGTGTGACTATTTGTGCAGCTTCCATATTAAATTTTATTATCCAAAGCATATAAAGAAAGTCATACCATTGAAAGTTTACAAATAGAAAATTCAAAATATAATCCTCTTTTAAAGATTCATATTATAACTTTGAACAATAGTAGTTGAAGAAGATAAATCAATATTTACTGTATTATATGAATCAAAGTTAGACGAATTATTAATAATCCACTATATCCTTAAAGCCATTTTTGAATAACTATGCAATAGATATATGTATTTATCAATTATTGAGAACGTTCTATTCCAATAATCTATATTTATTCTCATCATTGGATAAAATAACGAATATAGTTTATTGGTTTTAGATTATTAATTATGGTCTATTAAAACTACAGAAAATATAATTTTTACAATAATCATAAAGTATCTATTTACAACGCAATCTACGGCTAATTTTCATATCGTGACCACTTATTGATTTTAATTAAGAATACTAAACAGATTAACCATATAAATATTAAAATAAAAATAGGCTTTAATCAATAATTTTTCGGTACCGAAAAATATTTTTGCATACCTTCTCTTGGCATTTCAGAAATAGATAAAGCAAAAGAAACAGTTTATCATAATAAGAAACAAGGTACCAATCCAAACAGAGACAGAAGAAGCAAACGAACATTAAATGGACCCATAGAATGATTATCAAAAAATATAGGTATTACAAAATTATTCAAATAATCATTAAAAAATCATTGTATACATTAGTAATGAATCAATATATATATAAATGATAAGATATTAGAGAAATTGAAGCAATATAATAAAATTTCATAGTAATTAAAAAGAGATTCATTAACATACATCGTTACTATATTAGATTAGATTAGGTTAAAGGATGGTTGAGTATGTATTTGAAGCTAGTATGTCATAAATGAGGAGGTTAAATCAAGTTATCACAGAGAGATTAGACCGGATTCCTCAATATTCCATGCCAAAGATGTACGATATCAACACAATGCTGTTTATCCGTTTACTTATCCTCAATTAGTAAGATAGCCTCATAAATCAAAAGAAGATTTACAAATTCCACAATGTATAATGATGTTATCAAAAATTAATAATAATGATAATGTCAGATCTCCAATATATGGCACAGTATCCTTGGTAGGAATATTTTTTTCATTTCCGTAATATCGAATAAGATCCTAATTTTATTGTTCTTAAACAAAGAGGTCAAAATTTATTCAATAAATATGATACTATCTAATAACACTATTTCTAATTATTTTATTATTTTATTGTGGTATAATAATTGATAATATAGAAAAATTGATTGATATCCATTAAAAATATAATTATTGTTAAATCATTCTTGATTAAAAATGAAAACCTGTCAGTGAGTCTATAACTTTGACTAAATGAAATAGTATACAATAATTTATCTATGAAAACAATGAATTACCTTTGATTTCAATAAAAATGATTTTTACAAATAGCAACAAAAGTCTGAAATCACCAGAATTTCAAGCTGTTATTGTAGAGGCAATTTTACAATCTTGTATTACCGGGTCTTACATCTATGAATTGATTGATGTTATAGAAAGAATAATCCCATCCCCACATAATACTCTTAGAAAGTATTTGTTTCATTTAATTAACTATGAACTAATTTCATATAATGGACAAAAACAAATTTATACGATAGAAGATGAAGGGCTTGACCTATTGGATTGGATTAAAAGAGAAAAAATTATTATGGCAGCCAGCAGTGAAGATATTATAATCACAATAGAACAAAGTTTCCTCTACTAATACCAAGATAGAATACACTACATTAAACTATGACCCGAAAATTCCATTGGATGATAACATGTCTATTATACATTTAAACATAGCACCTAAAATGCTTATTTTTATCTCATATAAAATTTGAATATTGTTCCTAGTGTCAATCAATTAGTAAACAATTACAAAAGTATAGATAAATTATATAATTTATTTTCAAAAATAAACCACTTAATTTTTATTAAAGATAAAAAATACGTTATATTAATATTTTTGTAGGAATCTTTTACTCCTAAATAAGTTGTTAATGTAGTTTATTTTGGATATCTAGTAGTAGAAAAGAACCTTTCAGAACAATACCCTCTCTACAAACATAAAGAAAAGAAATTTGAATTTATCTGAAGTAGAAAAAGAATACAACCAGAGTCATTCTAAAAAAAGGATAGTGATAGAACATGCCATCTGCAGAACTAAAAATTGTAGAATTCTTGCATATATGTTTAGGAATAAGCTCAGAAAATACAATATGGTATAAGATATAGTATCAGATCTGATAAACTAGAGAATGATGAATCAACATCACTAAAACATATACAAAATCATAGAGATAGTGTAAATTGTTTCTAATCATGCAACAGATATCTAATATATTTATTATCATCATCCTCCTCCAATTTTTCCAAGTATAAATGCAACAACAAATCCAATCATGGTAGCCATGCCTATTTTCATACCGCCTTCTTCATATGCTTCAGGTATCATTGATTCAGCTAACATGACAAGTATTGCGCCTGCAGCAAAAGATATTGCTATGGATATAATAGAAGAGTTTGTTTTTGATAGTATGCTGAAGCCTATTGCTGTAGAAATAGTTCCTATTATAGTTGCAATAGACCAAATTCCGATTATATATTTTCTACTTTTTCCATTTTTTTTCATACCTTCAGTTGAAGCCAAACCCTCAGGGAAATTTGAAATGAATATAGCTGCAATTAATACAATGTTTACAGCACCGCCAGTTACAATAGATATTCCAAGGGCCATATTTTCTGGAATATTATCCATTATAGAACCTACTAGAAGTGATAATCCGGATGCCTCTTTTCCTCCTCCAGCCATATTGCCATGAGATCTTTTTCTTCTTTTTATTTGTCCTTTGGATTTTTTATTCAAGATATAATTTGCAGTAGTATATGACAATCCTCCTAATGCAAATCCCAAAATGACTGGAGGAATAGATTGAGATAAATTAAATGCTTCTTCTATCAATGAAAAAGCTAAAGCTGCAATTAATACTCCACTGCCAAAAGCCATTATAGTAGCAATTATTGATTTTGGTAAGCTAACAAATAATGCTACAAGAGAGCCTAAAAGGAGAGGAATACTGGCAATAAAACCCCAAAGCAAAGCATGAAAAATAGTTGACATATTATAGATGATTTTGTTATTATGCGGATTAATAAGATTAAGTATGATAGTTAACGCACATCAAATTTGCAATAATTTTTATATCTATTGTTGGATGTGGAATTCTCAATAATTCTATTGATTATTATATTTCAAATTTTGCTTTCAGTTAATTTTAAGGACATTGTCCAAATAAAATATTTATTTGTCTATTTTTTTATTATCATTATTTTAAGTTTTTTTGTTATAGAATGTTTTATAAAAATACACTATGATTAATCTGATACTAAATTATGGTATTTTCTAGATATTTTACACCCTAGAATGTCTTTTATATACTCTTATTGACATATGTTTATAATGTCTAAACAAAATAAAAAAGAAACAACCTTTATATCTACAACAAGTAACTCGAATCATAAAGACGATTTTAATCAGGATAACAATCAACAAATCAATCATCATCATTTATCAAGTAGAACCGACAGATGAAAGTAAACAATCACTTAATCAGGTATTAGATGAAACTAAAAGAAACATAGAGAAAAATACCGATGAGGCAAGACTTCAAATTCCCAGATATACTCAAACTGTTAGTGAATTGCAAGAGCAGGTAATTCAGACATCAAAGGATATAGCTGACCACTACCTGGAATATCAAAGAGAAGTTATAAACTCAGTACAATCAATATTTGCGCCTTATGTTGAAAATACAAATAGCAATTTGTTGAATAACCAAGAATATTTTAGAAAAATTCCAGAAATATATTCTAATATTACAAGCAATTTTGCACAAAATACCATGGACGTTAATAGGATGTTTAATGAACTTGTATTTGCCAATGTTGATGCGTTTAAAACTGTTGCTAATAATGTAAAAGAATATTCAAAGCATCTTACTGAAATTGGCAAAAGAAATGCTAAAATTTGTGAAAGAAATAGGTCAAAATAACAGAAATACAATATCAAATTCAATCTGATACTATTAATCTATAACTTAATTTTACTAGTTATCGTATAGTTTATTTTTTTGAAATCAAATATTATTACCATTAACGAAGATCACGTAATTATAATATAATACTTCTTTCAATATATTATTAGACTATAATGATATTTTTAAGGTAATTGGAAAATAAGCAATTTTATAAAAAAGCAATAATAGAAGTAATTTTTACTATATCTGCTACATTAGTAACGAATGTAGAATATAACGAATTATACTGCGCAGTTAACTACAACTACAAATTAAACAGCAGTAAATCCCGCAGAACCAACGGTTCCTTTTACTCCAGGACCTAGTTCCAATCCTCAGTTATATCCTCCATTTAATCAATCTAAAATATTTCCAAACACTATAGAAACTGCCAATCATTTAATAAATTAAATGGCAATAATACACAGTTTTTTACAAAAGACAAATCCATCAGCAATATGAATAATTCGATAGGAAATAGCCTATTGATGGATAGTTTTCAAAGCCATCAAATTATTTTTTGTTGTCTTTTCTAAATTTAAAATAAAAGCAATACTAAAGATAAATCAAATGGCCTAAATAATCTAAAATAAATATATTAATAGATAGATTTACTTTATTTAAGTATCATAAATATAATATTTATTAATCTTAATCATCAGTTTCAATTTCTACTGAGATAATTTATAAATCCATTTTGCAATTTATTATTAGAATTATTTAATTATATCTAATTTATAGTAATGATTATGCATTTCAAAAAATTGATAATTTGTAAATTAAAACTATAGAGAATAAAGGTATATCCATTGAAAATGACTACAAAGTAATAGCCTCTACAGTTAACAAATCCTTAATAAATAATAATACAGAAGAAAAAAATTATATGATATATAATTTATTTTATCAGAACGAATCCAATAATAATATATTTAAAAATCCTTTAACTTTTATAGATTCACTTTCTGGAAGAAAACATATCGTGCTCTACTATGATAACCATGAATTTGGTAGAAAAATTCAATACAGATTCATAAAAAATGGATTGTTAAGTGGAGAATGCTGCATATATTCTATTCATCAAGGGGATAATGTAACCGAAATCAAAAAGGAAATGATAACTAATGATATTGATGTAGAACATTTTATTAAAAGAGGATTATTAAAAATATTTAAAATACCCAATATCATGAAACACTCTCAAGGTGTATTAAAAGGATCTAAAGAAATTGTAGATAGAATGCTCGCTGATGTAAATCCGGGAAAATCTTTTCGTATGGTAATAAGAATGATTGATAAATTAAATACAAAAGATCAAATTACAGCTAATTTGAAGCTGGAGCAATACTATCATTCTAAATTCGATAGTTTTAATGGAATGGTATTGTGTCATTATGATACTATTGACTGCCCAATAAAGACAAATAACAAATGGATAGAGACTATTTTAGCTAATCATCATTCGGTTATTTTTGTTACAGAGAAATCTGCAGAAGGAATAGCATTTGATACATAGTAAAATATAACATTTAAATTTCTAAAATTATAGATTGAGGCATAATCTAATATAGGTAGAGAAAGGAAGATTAAATATATCATAATGTAATGAATTGTATATTTGAATTAGTATCAAAAGAGAAAAAATACTAATTTCAATTGGTTTTTTGATAATATCAAAAGTATCTCTACTTCAATTATAGGCTTTGTCTTTTTAATGTAATACAAAGTAATAATTATCTCTTTGTTAGTTTAGCCCTATTAACTTAAGAAGTTATTTCTTTATTATGATAGTCTATAAAAATATCAAATCAATTCTTTACATGTTTTAATTTACACGTTTTCTTTTTCCTACAAGAAAATTAATCATCAAAACATTCTGTTCTATCCTTTATGAATTGCACTGTCCTTTCAATAATGCTTTTATCATTAGGGGAATGTATATGAAGATTTATATTTAGAAATTTACAGGCTTGAGGATACCATGTTCTTTCGCTATCTGTTGAAACAGGATGTTTACCATATTTTTCTACAAGGTTAGAAAGAAAACCTTCTGAAACAAACATATCTCGTTCTTTTGAGATACTTATCCCGATTAAGGATTTTTCTATCTTTCGGATCAATAGCAACCCATCATAACCAAATATAATCAGGATCTGTCTTAATAATCGTTTCACCGATGATATATTCATCAATCGTCTTCTTCTTTATTGATATCTTTAGTGGTTTGTACTTTTGCATCCACTTTCAACAGATGGAAACATGACATATTTTAACATACCATTTTAAAGATTTATTAGCATTTTTTATGATAATCTAAAAATACAAATATAACCCGTTACCAATAAACTAGAAGTGTTCTGTTTCTGCAATCATAATAGAAATAGAGCATCTTCAATCTATATGACTTTCCTTAAGCGAACAATGCCTTATAGATTCTTTTCAATATATTCTATATTTATATCTATTTATCAATATTTATTTGATATATTATTGGATAACAATATAATTAATTAAGATAGTAACATTTATCAAATTTATATTAATTGTAGTCACAAATTAAGGTCGAGGTATTTCAATAATTTTTATTCTAATAATGAATTAAATCTAGTGCTAATTTTAATTCGGAGATTTCTTTTTTAATGGCAATAATATCCATTTCATCCTTTACATATTTTAATAGTCTTTCACATGCTTGAATTTGAGCCACTATTATTTCCTTTTTATCAACACATAGACTATGTGTAGATTCTATAAAATGATATGAAATATTTCTCTCCTTGTTTTTGCAACCACATGTCTTTGCCTCCATTATAAATGGCGATTCTATTCCAACAAGATTCATTTCTTTCGTTACACCGCCATTTTATCATAAATACTTTCTTTTTCCATTATCGTTAAAAAATCCCTTGTCTTTGATTGAATAATTTTTATTGACTCCATATCAATAATAATAAACTAATATTTAATAAAGAATATGTTAATACTATTGTTGTATTCAATCCTTTTTAATTAGTTAACTTTCTAATTAGTTAATTTATAGAACAATATTTCATTTTAAAAGCCAAGGATAATATCGATATAAATATTTAACAAAAATGAAAAAAATCGAGTATTACTAGAACAAAGTTTTGTATAAATAAATATTTGTTAAACCAAAATAAAGAATATAGATTATTTATTTGCAATCTTTCGGTATCCGAAATATATTTCTTGCATATTTTCTCTTGGCATTCATTATATTATCAATTTGGTCATGCAAAAGTCTCTTTTGATGCATCATAAATTCATGGACTAGCAGATTTTCTTCTCTTCGTCTTCTACAATTGCTGCTATTTTGCTCATAGCAATTCTCAGTGCAACAATTGATTTGTTAAATGATTGAAGTTCGGTTCTAACTTCCAGTACTTCGGAGTTCTCACAATAAAATGGATCTTCTTTTACTAATTGACGTGTTTTCATTGTAGTTAAATGTCTTTTAACTATTAAATTGGCAAGATGAGATTGTTTATTCGCATCCTTTATAGAAATTAGTTCTTCTGCAGTACTGGGTTTTAAACTAGAGTTTTTTATTGCTTCTTGTATTTCAGAGGGAAGAACTAATAGTCCGATTCTTTTTGTAATATAGCTAGGGCTCTTTTCGATTTTGGATGCTAAATCAGCCACACTTCCCCATCCATTATCAAAAACATATTCCTTGAAAGCATTTGCTTCTTCTAAAGGCGTAATAGATTTTCTTTGAATATTTTCAATTAATGTTACTTCAAATGTTTGCATTTCATTTAAATGCACTATATGACATGGTATTTTTCTCCAATTCAAGGATTTACATGCTAAATATCTAGTGCATCCTGCTACAACTTCAAAATAGTCTTCTTTTGGCCTAACAACAATAGGTTGTAGTAATCCATGTTTTCTAATGGAATTGGCCATTTTTTTTATATCTTCATCATCATTTTGGATGCGAAATCTATGTGATGGTAACTTTATATTTGAAACATTTATATTATCTATTTCACCAAAAAAACGATTGCTACTTTGACTAGATGTTAGCATATATTATAATAGAATGATTAACAAATTATATATATTAATATATTCATATCTTATACTATTATACCTCATTAAGGAATAAATATAATTGTTAATAGTCGGGTCCTTCATTTTTTTACATTTGCTTTGATGATAGAATAACAATCAATAAAGATTTCAATAGTTATATCTAAAAACATGGTTTATTGTTATTTCAAAAAGATTTTTGCAAAATAAATATGTTTTTAAAAAAATTTGTAGAAAAACAAAATTTAATGATATTCTCTATATATAGATCAAGAATAATATATTATAAATTATATTATATTTTTTTTAGATATTCTTTTCGTATTATTGGTATTGATATTTATAACATAAGAATTTGGAAATTATGCTATATGTTTTTTAAGGTTAACTGATACCTATTTGTTAAGTTGGTATAATAAATTTCGGAAACGAGTTCTTATAACAAAGTAGAGCCTAAAAGATACGAATGTTATACGCAATGATAACTATATATGTTATTGGTTCTTTTGTATACCAACTTATTTCACTATATATAATTATTGTATAGATAACAAATAAAATTAAATGTAATTTGCATACAATATAAATTATATGAAAAAAGAGACAGAAAGAGAGTGAAAATACATTTGGTATGGATATTAATACACGGATAGCATATCTTAAGGCATCTATGCACTAATAATATGATCATTCATTGCTGCAGACGATCCTCTTTCTGTCTCTTTAAATGATGACATTACTCTTTACCCTCCATATATCGAAGATAAAGAACATATCGATTCTGATGCTGTGTTTGTGTTGCTGGATGATTGGATTAGATCATCCAGAATTATATATGGATAAAAATATTTAAGCATATTGAAACGATCATTAGTATCCCGTAATTAGTAAGTGAAATATCAATACAATTTTTCATTTGTATTAATTAGTTATGGTGATAGCAGTTCTTTTTACTTATATTCTCACAAAATAATTTAATCACATTATTTTTACATTATTGCAATGAGTTTAGTTGATTCCAAAAAATTTAAGATATACAAGAAATTCAGTTAAACACTATCGATAGATATTAAAATCAAATTAATATCAGTAGATCTATAATAATGCTGCACTAATCAATTTTATAAGATGAATGCGAATGATATAATGGTATAAACGGTTAATAGTAAAAAGGCAAGTTTTGTAATAGTATAATTCAATATCATTTTAAATACTTTATATTTATAGATAATAATATTGGTCGAAGTAAAAAGAGTAAAAATAAATTTGGAATTAGAAGTAGGCATACCAGAAGATATAATAAAAGATAAAACTAGGTGCGATAATGTAAAAGAAGGAATTGTAAAAAGTATTACCAAAGGGCTATATGAACAAGGTATAGAGTTTAAAATAATTAATTCAAACTTTGAGGAATAGATACATAAATCAAAATAATATTTCATTGTATTCTAAAGCTTTCAAATTCTATAGTCTACATTTTCATAAAGCTTAAACAACAAAAAAATTTATTCTATAAATCAATAATAATATCCCTTTTTCATAATTATATAACAATATTTGAATATATAATTTCAAGTCCTGTTTTTATAGTAACTATCAATTTTCAGATCTATAATATTACTCTTCAAATAAGAACAATTTAGTTAATTTAAATAAATTAATAAGATATGTTTATTTTTGGGTAAAGGACTAAAATTAAATCATATTTCATTATAATTTAAAAACTAGTTGAACCTACTATTCTCTTGTCAAAGATCAAAACACTATTAAATGGTAATATATTTTTTAACCTATTTTTCAATTTTGTAAGGTGATAAGGTATTTTTTACCATAGATTACTTCTATTATTAAGATTATTCTCTTTAAAACGAGAAGTATAGATGATAGATGGTTTCTGTTTTCATCGAAATCTATCTTCACTCAGTATATCATCCAAATCAGTAATATCAATCATCAAGTTAATCATATGAGTACAATTGAAGAAAAATTTAACTTAAAAGCTAGATCAAATCTATTGGAACAATTATTTTGAAATATATATTATATGATTAGGTACAATAAATATATTGAAACTTTATTTATCCTAAATAGATTTTTTCATATTTTTTATTGTGATTCTAATGTTACCTCGATATCTTGATTCTGTTTATATATTTTTATATTGACATCTATGGAGTATCACTAATTAATTGATATTTATATTCTAATAATGAATTAAATCTAGTGCTAATTTTAATTCGGAGATTTCTTTTTTAATGGCAGTAATATCCATTTCATCCTTTACATATTTTAATAGTCTTTCACATGCTTGAATTTGAGCCACTATTATTTCCTTTTTATCAATATATAGATCATGTAAAGATTCTATAAATTTATACGAAACAATCCTTTCATTATTATAACCACATGTTTTTGCCTCGACAATAATTGGTGTTTCTGAATTAATAATATTCATTGCTTTACCAATTCCTCCATTTTACTATACTTTGTATCTTCAAATCGACTGGTTACCTCGATATCTTGATTCTGTTCATATATTTTTATATTAGAATTCGGAGTTTCCCTATATGTAACGTCTTCATCAGGAACAATAATCTCTTTAACAGTTACGGAAACTGAGGATAAATCTATAACATATTTTCTATTACAGTTAATAAAATATACAGAACAATATTCTAAATCACCTGTTTTTTCAAAGGTTATTTCATGACCATGAATATCAAAATTATTTCCTTTTAAAATATCACATAACTTTAGATTTAATCCATCTATTAATGTTGTCATTTTTATTTATAATCTCTAAAAGAATATTGTTATTACTATTATTATCCTGTATCATTATAGTATCTATAGATGACAGTGATGTAACTTTTATCATTTCAGTAAACTTTATATCTTTTAGTACAACCTAAATCCAGAGCCAGCAACAATGCATCAAATACAAAATTTTTTTATTTGCTCAAGCAAAATCTTTTGCAAAAACAATTTGTGTCATTTTAACAAGTTAATGTATTTTTTGATATAACACAGTAGCCTATTAGATCTATCACCTAAGAATTTAGGAACATTTAAGAAGACTATGATGGAAGGAATGATAGCAATTCTCTCAAATATAGTTTAGTTCGAGGTTTTTTAATATTTAACAAATAGATTTATGAATTTCACGATGTACAACATTCTTTATAATGGTAGAATATAGTTTATCAATTCTGCCTTAATTTTATTATATAGTCAACTATCTAGGAAAGTAAAATATTATTGATGCACCTAAAAGAACAATAATTCCACCAATGATTTCATATTTATCTGGTCTTTTTTTATCTATTATCAATCCCCAGATGATTGCCATAACTACAAATATCCCTCCATAGGCCGCGTATACTCTACCAAAATTAGATGGCTGAAGTGTTGGAACTATTCCATATACAAAGAGTATTAATCCACCGGTCAATCCAAATAATATTTTTCTCTTTTCTCTTAGCCATAGCCAGACTAAATAACCTCCACCAATCTCCGCAATGGCTGCGACGATGAATAACGCAAATGTGGATACAAAGGGAATAAAATTATTATCAGTTGGAAGAACTAATTCCAATTTTATCATCTTCTTTTTTTCGTGGATAATAGAATATTATAATAACACCTATACCAGCAATTGCAGCTCCCAAGATATCAAATGTATCTGGAATTATTTCTTCAAAAAAGAATCCCCAAAACAACGCCATTACAATGAATATCCCTCCATAGGCTGCGTATATTCTATGGAAATAGGATTTTTGAAGTGTTGGAACTATTCCATATACAAAGAGTATTAATCCACCAAATGCACCAAAAATCCAACTATGATTTTCCCTTAGCCATAGCCAGACTAAATAACCTCCACCTATTTCACATAGACCAGCAAGAAAAAAGAAAAATAAAGAATATAAAATCTCTCCATAGTTTACTTTCAAATATCATGGTTTAAAAATACCTGAATAAATCATTTATTTGATGTTGACCACTTTTTCATCCATTGCAATAGATAAATAATAGATTCTGTTAATTCTTGTCCCTTGCTTGTCAATCTGTATTCAAGGCGTGGTGGAATTTCATTGAATGTCTGTCTACTTAATATTCCATCTCTTTCTAATTCCTTTAATCATTTAGCAAGAGTTTTGCTGCTTTTTTTTCTTTGACTTCATAATTAATAGGCATTGGAAATGCAACGCCCAAGATATAATCAATGAACCATATCGTTCTTTCGTTTAGGATGTAAACATTCTCTGAACTAAGGCTTGGATTTTAATAAATACTTACTATAGTTATTATTATAATCCATTAAGAACTAGATGATCAATAATATTTAGACTATATTATAATATATTAAAAAAATCTTTCAATTGGTGCATTAAATGAGTAATTCTTTGCAAACACTCTTGCAAAAGTTATATTTTAGTATATTGGAAAATATTTTTTTCTTTTATAAAAATAGGATACTAATTTTTAATGTGAATATACTAAACTATTCGAGTTTTATTTTTGGATTGGATTTTTTCTAAAATAGCTAAACTTTGCAAGCGAACTAGTTCTGCATTTGATATAAAGACTAGTTATAAATTCCCTTAAAGCAGATGCTTTTTCTTTATATGTATAAATTATATGTCTTTTATCGTCAAGACACAATATTGACAAATTCTCATTATATTGATTTCTTCATTTGAAGCTAAGACAGGCTGTTCTACCTTTTAGCTTTACAATTTGCTTAAGTAATTCATTTAATTCAGAAATATCATTATATTATGGCAAAGATACTAACACAATATTATATATCATTTATTTAATAGTATATTTTTCTCATGCAAGTAAAATATACACGATAAAATAATAGAATTACTTTTTAGGAACTAGTTCAGTTTCCTTAAAAAGGAAACACGTATTACTTTTTTTAGTTTAGATTACTAATAGTAAATTTATATTCTCACTAAAGCCAAATAGTAATAGACAAATTTGATAATTACTAAAGCATGAACTAGTTTTATAAACAGAAACTTTCTATAGATTTTTTAATTCTTGATAAAATTATATTAAAATTATGTAGATATCTACTTTTGTAATTTTTTTATATATATGGATAAACAGATATTTTTAATCATCTTTGATTTTATTAAATTATATACAAATTTGAGAATATTCATAGTAACAGGAATCTAAATAAACTAATAAATTAGAAAATATTTTTATTTAATTAATTTAAATTTGTCGATATTGTAGATATTCTTAATAAAGATATAAGATAATAATACAAGATGAAATATGCATTCAAACAATATTGACAGAAAGATCAAAACTATCGCAGTGATAGATAGATTAGAGAAACAATCAAGATTGGAACGATTAGAGAAAGTAAATTTTTATAAAAACGATTTGATGCTTGCAATTACCGAAGATACAGGCAAATTTCTAAATATATTATTGACATCTATGAATGCAAATACAGTTCTAGAGATAGGTACATCTACTGGATATTCTGCATTGTGGTTTGCCCTTGCATTCTTTCAAATGGAAGATAATATAACGCAAAAAGTAGAAAAAAACATTATTACTATCGACAATGATCCATTGAAGATTAAAAGAGCAAGAAAAAATTTTGTAGATGCAGAAGTTCAGAATATGATAAAAATTATAGAAGGTGATGCTTTGGAAATATTATCCCAATTATCACATAATTATAATCTCAATTTAAATGGTAAAAATAATTCATTTGACTTTATTTTTTTTGATGCAGACAAAGAAAATTTAACTAAATATTTTGATTTGGCTCTGCCTTTGTTAAAAAAAGGAGGAATTATTGTAACAGACAATATTTTATATCCAGAAGAATATCGTTTGACCATGTCACAATACGTTGAATATGTTAGAACGTAATGATTCTGTTACATCCGTAACTGTTCCAATAGGCAACGGACAAGAGATTACACTAAAAATAAAATAGTAAAGCCTTAAACAACTTTCGTTTAATACATTTATAATATTTAGGTATATAACTTAAAACAAAGATGATGAAAATATGAAAAACATCTTTTTATTATTCACTCTATATACTTTGATTTAATATCGAGTTTTTTTCAATTGCATCCTTTTATTTTGGGTTCCCAATTTTATTAGATTTTCTTTTATATTTTCTCATTCTTAGTTATAATTCATATTTAATTATTTTTAAGCACTATGAAGTTCTGATTTTTGTATATCTGTTATTTTTCATATATATTACAATATATGGTTTTTAAATAAATAGGATTTTAAATGGTTGGAAAAAATATCATAGTATGCAAATATTATTATTTTAAATTTATTGAATCCGAATATAATATAGTAATGATAATAAATACTTAAGATTATAATTGGTATAAAATTCTATTTTATCATTAATTAAGTAGTTACCTAAAACAATATCATATATTCTTTGAAGGTTTTAGTATAACACAAAACAGATTCTGTAGAACATGTTTAATAATATTTTTGTATTGTTCATGATATAGATGATCATTTGGTTTATCACTTATTCATTTATACTGGATACAACTGCAAAAATAATGTGAAATTGATCTTTATGTTCATTACCTCTTAAAAATCCTTTGAAAATAATTTTTTTTCTATTACTAATTTATTAGACGATATTTAGAATTGTTTCTATATTTAAAATAAATTATATTAATCTAATGGCAATTTTAATTTCTAAAATTTGTTGTATATTTATTTACTCATATCTAGTGTATTATAAACTGCAAGTTAACTATCTATACCCTTAACTTTAAAAAGCAATAAACATATTTACATTAGATGAACCAAAGAATCTTTTTGTATTTAACTGTATTTTTAGCAATAATAATAATTTCAAGTAATATATTGTCTCTTTTATCCTTCAGCAGGATTAATGCTCAGATTGCTGACGTCTATGTAAATAACACCACTCCATCAGAAGGAACAAGCATTATAATTTCGGGAAATCAAACGCAAATACCAAAGATGAATCCATGTTTGAATATGATGAATCCTGGAATGATGACTATGTATGCATATAATAATATTACAGGTTCTTTGAAATTAGATCCGATATTAAACAATACTATTTCTCAAATAAAGATAAGCTTAAGCCAAGCAGCAACAACTGCAGAACAAGAAATAGGTAACAATTCACATGCCATTGAGGCATATCTTTGTGATGCAAATGGATACTTAGTTTATATGATTTGGTTAAGGGGTCAAAATGCAGATACTACTGATGTAATTATAGATCCAGCTAATGGCAAGGTTTTATTAAAGAATAGCAATTTATTCCCTCAACAAAAATCTATGGATAATCACATGATGATGTCAGGAATGCTTGGAATGAATCATTAAATAATGACAAACAAATAAATGATAATTTATCTTAATACATTCTGGTAAAAAAGAGAAATATTTTAGAAAATATATTATAATAAAAGTAAAACCCTAACAAACAGGCAAGAGATACCAATGCAAAAACTATTAAATTATACTCTATTACCGATCTAACACGAATGTTAAGGATGTAATTTAAAGCTTTGATGATTACTTTTCATTTAGAAAATAGAAATGCAAACTGAAACATGTGCAAAATTAGTTGGAATATTTATAGATTTTTATAGTAAGAGGTACAAATTATTAGTCGAGCAGAGCCATATTTTTGAGTAAATCTCATACAAGAGATTGATTGCCTAAATTATTTTGTCAGATAGCAAAAAACATCATTTATAAATTAAGATGAAAATATGAAAGAAAAAATAATTTTGAATGAATTTTACCATCCTAATGTTAAGGACTAATTTTATAAGTTTCTCTTTAGAGGCGAATCCCTCCAGCATACCAATTCCCATGAGGCGCTTCACTAAAAACTATTATAACCTCCTCTTTTTTTATATCCAGTATTTTTACTGTATCTTCAGTAATTGCTTCGGCTAATCTATCTTTTTCTCTCTGAGATCTTCCACTATACATTTCTATATTAACTATCGGCATATAAAATAATCATAACAGTCCTAAATAAGTATATATGATATTTAGTAAAATTGTTGATTAGTATATTGTCAAAGTATAAGATATAATGTAATATTACAAATATACTTATTATATCTCTAGTATTATTAGCAGTTTTAACATTTTAATGGGTCTCTTAAGTTAGTATTAAAATTATATCATTTGAAGTAAATCTAAAATTAATTATTATACTATAAAACTTTGATAGTATAATAATTAATTCAGATAATTGAGTTATTAGCAAATTTATATCCCAAAATAACACATAATCAAGATATTATTTTTAATTTGAAAGAAAATAAAATTAGTATTTAAAGTCAATTGTTTGTATAGATCCTGGTTCGACTTTAATATTATCCAAGACTTTGTATATTCCATCAGAAAAAACAGCTATGATAATATATTGTCCTGGATTTAAATCTGGAAATACATATTTTCCATCAGGTGATACAACCATATTTATTGTTTTATACAATCCCCCTTGTTCTGCTGCTATTATTGTTGCACCTTTATTTGGTAACCCTGATCCATCATATGCATATCCATTTATTGCACCTAGTCCAGTTTTATAGGTTGATAACGGATTGAATATCGATCCGATACTATTATTTGATAACTGGATTATACTCAATAAATAACCCGCAATCAATGCTGATGTCACCATGGTTATTACTAAATATAGTTCTTTTTTATGTTCTTGGATAATTCTTAATAATGAACGATTGCCGGATAGTTTTGATGTAATCTCGGATTTGTTGCTCTTTGAGAATATTTGCATATATATAACAATATCATATTGTCTTTAGTTTTATTTAAATATATATATTTATAGCATATCATCTTTAAAATTTAATTATTTTATTAAATTTTTATAATATTACTTTAATTTTTTTATAAAATATCGGAGTAATTTAAAATAGATTATATTTTTTATGTATATACTTGATTATAAACAACAAAATAGTTTAGATGGATTTATAGAACATCAATAAAATAATCGTCTAAAAAAAGTAAAAATTAATGCACGGTAGTTGGTTCTTGCCTAGGTAAGTTTATCTCTCTTTCTACTGAACATTTCATGAGATATCTCTTGTTCATGTTTATTATTTTTTTAATAATAAGAAAAAAGAGTATATCTTATGTCCTTCTTATCCCACAACAATAATAGCCCTCCTTTCCCAGATTAATTATTATAATATTGGACATACGATATATATAAATAGATCAATGTTTTCTATATATCGTATGTCCGATGGATTGGATGAGGAGGTGAAAAACATGGGATGTGGTTGTAATTATGGTGGTAGTGGAGTCATACACTCAAAAAGCAAGAAGTTTTCTGACTAGAGAAGAAAAAGTAGAACTATTAAAAGAATATAGAAATGACCTTGAAAAAGAAGCTCAAGGAGTTTCAGAAAGAATTAAAAGAGCTCGAAATAAATTAGTTTTTCTTTTCTTCTTTTTATTATTTTTTAATATTTATAATTCAATTTATCCAATATTTTTGAAAAAATTATCTTGTAGAATAAAATACAAGAAAAATATTGCAGGATTATTCTAACAAATTCAAATATTTAAGATTCGTATTATAATATGTAACTCAGATATTATCTACAAAAGGAAACAAGGCAATTGTAATAGCAGTTAGTTCAGGATGACGGAGAGATAAATAATAGGTAATATTTGTTATTCATTCAACCTTTTTTTGATTTTTTTTAACTCATCTATCAAAATCATATCATCATACATAGTTAAAATAATTAATAATAATTAAGAATATCACGATAGTTATTCATAATATATAATTTTGATATTACCATTTAAAATATTATTTCTGTTTAAATATCAATAACTGTATCAAGTCTAGGATATAGTATTGCTTAAATCAGATTAGACACCCTTGTTCATGAGTTGTATTGTAACATCAACAGTTACAATTTTCAATATTGCATAATTTGATGATTATCTTTATGAACGCCATAATATAGTTGTAATTGTGACATATAAAATTCTCAATATATTAATCAAAGTTTATCATAATAAAATTTGTTTATCTAAATTGCAATTTATTTAAAGGATTAGCTTCGAACTTTTACTATTTGAATATGTTATTTCTCAGGTAAAGATAAAAGAAGTTGCTTTATTACCTAAATATAATTGGTTTCTACGAAATGGTTTTCTTGGTTACGAGGCAATGATAAAACGATTATTGCAATGTTGGAGAAACAATCTGCCAATTTGGTAAAAGCAACAACATCTTTAATAGAAATAGTATCAGAAAGCAAAGAAGTAGATATTAACGAGGATAAAGTATCACAGATCAAAAATTTAGAACACGAGGGAGACAATATAACACATACTCTATTCACTACTCTATTTCAAACATTTGTAACGCCGTTAGATAGGGAAGACATTGCTGGTCTTGCTAGTGCAATAGACGAAGTACTTGATTATACTGACGGAATAGCAGATAGATTTTTGCTTTTTAATATAAAAAGGCCCACTCCTTATATGATAGAGCTTTCTAAAATTCTTCTTTCTGCAACCCAGGAAATACATTTTGTTGTCAATATACTTCATAAAATGAGAAATGCCTCAGAATTAATAACCCATTGTAGCAATATCAAGAAATATGAACAACAAGCAGATTCGATATACAGAAAGGCAATTGCCGAACTGTTTGAAACAAATGACAATGCAATTGAAATAATAAAATTAAAAGAAGTATACGAGAATTTCGAATCCGCTCTAGATAGATGTCAAGATGTATCAGATATAATAGAAGATATTGCACTTAAATACGGCTAAATCGAGATATGATATAACATATCTGCTGCAATTAACATTAGGAAATACTATATTCTAGAATAGAAAGATATAATCTCTGTTATACATACATATTCGGCCATGGGAGATGGATTGCTCTATTTAACAATTGCAGGTATATCTTCTGCTTTATTATTTGATTTTGTAAATGGATTTCATGATTCTGCAAATGCAATAGCAACAGTGGTTGGAACTAGAGCTCTTAAACCATTACACGCGGTAAGCATTGCATCTATTGCGAATTTTATAGGTCCGTTTATTTTTGGAACTGCTGTGGCAGCAACAGTTGGAAAAGGGATCATTAGACAAGAATTTGCCACTACCGAGGTAATATTAGCTGGTATAATTGGAGCTATAGTATGGAATTTAATAACATGGTATTTTGGTCTACCGTCTTCTAGCAGCCATGCGCTTATTGGAGGTTTGATTGGTTCTGCATTGATTTCAGGAGGTATAGAAACAATTGTATTTGAAGGAACAGAAAAAACACTTATTTTTATGATTGTATCGCCTGCATTAGGGTTTGTAGTTGCATTTATTTTTGCAATACTCTTGGTGTATTTTCTTAGAAAGAAGAAACCACAATTAATCAATAGAATATTTGGTAAATTACAAATAGGTTCAGCTATATTTTTTTCATTAACTCACGGTGCTAATGATGGTCAAAAGACAATGGGTGTAATAACTGCATTACTTATTGCTGGGGGTTTCCTTCATTCTAAAGAATTTGTTATTCCACTATGGGTGATACTGAGTGCAGCAGGAGCGATAGGATTAGGCACATTTTTTGGCGGATGGAGAATTGTAAAGACAATGGCGTTTAAACTCACAAATTTGAAACCATATCAAGGATTTTGTGCAGAAACTGGAGGCGGAGCAATTCTTACGAGTATGGCATGGCTAGGAATACCCGTTAGTACAACTCATGCTATTTCTGGAGCAATAATGGGAGTTGGTGCGACTAGGAGACTTTCTGCAGTGAGATGGGGTATTGGTAGAAAAATTATTTATGCATGGATAATAACCATTCCAGCCAGTGCGGCTATTGCAGCTTTGACCTTAGTAATTATCAAAAATATTTTCGGAGGAATGTTATAGTATATTTTTAGGATTATGTATTTCTTATCTACTAATTTTTTATCATAGATTATTCCATTATGAATTTTGGTTCATTTCAACTGGAAATTGCTTGAATTTTAGAAATTAGCCATAGATTGTTCTTGTTGTTTAGTTCTTTATCCTCATCTTCAGGATAAAGAATAATTATAATCGAGCCTTGATTATTTGCATATTTTATACTTTCTTCTAAACCAATTTTAAAGAGATATGTTAAATAATTCAACGAATTTGCAAAAAATATGACTTTCTGTTCTAGCGTTATGAATGTTAGTAATTAATAGAGACTCGATATTACTTTGAACTTGAATTATTTTTACCATATTGTTAATTGGTTGAGGTAATCCTTCATAATTTCCATCTATCTCCTTTATTTTTTCATTTACAGGTATTGCGTTATTCCAAAAAGTATCAAATATATATTGCTGCAGTTCTACAATCTCTTTAATTGAGATATGAATAAGATGCGCAATAGTTTTTTCTTCTTTTTAGTTTGATATAGTATAAATGGCAACATATTAGGTTTCATTTAGGATAAAGTCTACTTTGAGATGGTCTCGGTGACGAAGATCAACTATATCCACTAATTCCTTACAACTATCAATATTTTCTTTTGTAACTTCAATGATATAGCGTGGAGGTATACCGGTACTATTTTTAAATTCACTAAGGGCGCTCTTAAACAATTTGTCTTCTATGGTCAAGGATTTTGGCATTTTGTGATCACTACATATATCAATTCTTGTATTTGACCTAATTATTAATTTCAAAATATCACATATAGTAGTATTTGTCATGTTTTTTTATAATCATAAAATGAACTACCGCTTCTTTCGATATCGGTATAATCCACTTTGAATAGTCAACTAACAACAAATATTAAAATTATTTTTTGTGATATCTATCTATAATTTAAGAGGGCTACCAATATTATCAGTTTTATCGTCATCTGGATTTTTGGATAAGGAATCTATCTTATTATTATTTGGTCTTTCTCTTTTGTAGGGGTATACTTTGTTATTATCCTGAATATTAATAATAGACCTATTCTTTTTTCTATGAATAATATATTTTGATATAAGATAAAATTCGTCTTTAAACCCGGTATAATGCCAATAGTATTTGTTAACAACAGTTGATATAGCAAACCACATTATACTATTTACGATAATAGAAAACAAAAATCCATAATAATATGTCATAAATATACCTGTTATTGTTCCACCTATAAGATAAGGTAGTTGACGTTTTAATGTTGATTTTAGTATAGATTCCAAAATGGTTCCTATTCTTATATGTATAACATAGTTTATATGTTACCATCATAAAGTAAATAAATTAAAAGAGAGTATATCATATCAAATAAAAAAATGAATTATTACAAAGATAATAAAAATATTCATAAAATATTATAGTATCTGTTTTAATCTAATAGTATTATTATATTGTAAATATGATGACATTCTGTATCAGGATGTATAAATTTCAAAACTACCGCTATAAAAGAACAATTGGATTTAGAATTAATTATATTATAATATTTCAACATATTTATTTTCCCATGATATAAATTTAGTGAAAGGCCTATAATCGCTACTATCTATTATAGTTTGTTCACCTACATAATATTAGAAGATGGGCTTAAATTCTAGGATGACCACCATCAACAAATATGGAATACCTATACCAAGAAACTTGCTTCTACGGATAGATAGAACTTCATCTCCTGCACATATTGGCATTCTTAGAAATGCGATAGATTTCATCGCTCCTCAAAATACACCAGTTCTTGTTGCAGCAGACGGTCAAGTAGTATTTGTCAATGATGATTCCAATATTGGCGGCCCTAATCCAGCTTATTGGAATACCTCTAACTTTATTACAGTATTACATCCAAATGGAGAATATTCTAGATATGATCACCTGGAATATTATAGTGCAAAAGTAAAAGTAGGTCAGCAGGTAAATGCAGGTCAAGAAATAGCTAAAGTTGGAATGACTGGTTATACCTATGTCCCGCATTTGCATTTTCAAGTATTCTTATTTACAGGATACAATATTTGGACTGATTTTGATACTATAGAAGTTAAAAATTTTATTTAAAAATTCTTTAAATCATTTTTGTTATTTTCATTGTTAATATAATCTATTACCAAATATATCGTAAAGGCAATAATAGTTTGACACTACTCTAACGATTGGAATTTGAACGAAAATTCAATTTTTTCTAATCCTCCTGTTATAAAAGTGATTTGATCCCATTGAGGTGAAACAATAAACCGCACTGACATTTAGAGAAGGTAATGAGGATATTTTTAATTTTAATACAAATAAGCAGCATATTTAAAATCTTTTATATATGTGATTTGAAATAATTGAATTTAAATTGAATAATCTATTATAAAGATAAATTCATTGAATAAATTTTTTGTTTATTATAATTTGTATGACTATTCTTCAATAAAAAAAAAGATTGATTAGATTTTTTTGTTGCTTTGTTGTTGTTGTTGGTTGTTGTATTGTTTGAGATTGTAGTTTCATTAGTATTGCTGTTTGAGATAGTATCTTGGTCACTGCTGCATTTATCTCTCTTGAATTTTGTTCAAATGTTTTTGCTGCATTAACGTTTTGACTGAATATTTGTTTTGAATTATCTTTTACTTGTTGTATTCCTGATTTCCATGAATCCAAGTTTGAGAATATCATGTTGTTTGTAACTCTCAATGCTGATACTGCATTGTCTGCAACATTGCTAACAATTCTGCTGTATGCCTTTACTATAGAGTCTGGTGATGAAAAGCTATTAACCATTCCATTGTAGCTTTCACTATATGGTTTCCATGCTGATTGAATAGAGTTTATTATTGCTTTTTGTGATTCAATATATTCTTCTGAAATCTCTTTAGCTGCTTGAAGTGATTGTTCTTGATAGCTGTTTACAATGGTATTATAACGTGGAATTTGATTTTTTGATTCATCTATTGATCTGTTGATATTATGTTTAGTTTCATCAAGTGATCTGTTGATTGATTCTTTGAAATCTTGATTATTATTTATTTTGTGAATATGAATAACTTTCTTTGCTTTCGAATTTATTTGACATCACTATGTATTAGATACCATAGTATATAAACACTGGTATCAAACGGTTTTTAAAGTCAATTATTGTCTTTATCTTTTCTACAGCATATTTATCATATTTAAAGGTTTGATTTTTTTATATATTAATGATAAATTGACAAATTATAGGTCAACCAAATCATTAATATCTTCAACAATATGTCAATTGATAATATTGATTGGAAAGATACAATAAAGAAAGAAGCAAGAGGTTTAAAAGACGATGACCTTGGCGAAGTACAGGAAGTTCGCCAGAATGAGATAATTACTAAAGTAGGAGTTGTAGATAAAGAGACTTATTGCATTCCAAAGAAATTTGTTACAAGATTTGATGGTCATAATTTATGGTTTAGCATAACAAAAGATGAGGCAAAAAACTATTGCATAAGAAGACATTTTAGTCTTACTTATTTTGATTCATTCTAACTATAAAAAAATTTAATTTTAACTTACCATTATCTATGAATATTTTATAAATATTTTCAGAATTTTGATACGTATATGTTTTATTTATAAATGATAAATATCAAAACATTAGAACAATCTCTTATAAGTAACTCATCCTCCCCCAGATTTATCTTATTGTCTATGACTTTTAAAATAATAAATGAAATTTGCTACCCATTTCTAATTAAATCCTAACATTGTTAATTGTAAAATTTGAATTTCTGCTTGAACATGATTTTCTTTGAGAGTAGGGATAGATTCCTAGAATGTCATAACAATGAATTAAAAATTTATTAACAAATTGAGATGTTAATATATATCCAAATAGCAAATATTAGAATATCATATTTGAAAAAGATAAAATATTATTTGTATTTATTATTAAAATTAAATATATTCATAATAATTTTATGATATTTTTTGTTCCTCATTGTTTGAATACTTATGGATATGGATATAATTTAACAAAATCACAAAATCAATATAACGTAACAGCAATAACAAAAGATAATAGCATAACTTATGAATTAAAAAATAATAATATAAAAATATCAGAACCATCTAATAACTCTCATACTAATAAATTTACCAATTCAAACATAGCATTAATAAAACCAACTTTTACTGATGCGGCATACGATAACAAATTTTATAATTTTTATACAAAATATGCAAATGTCCCTTCCAAATTTAACATAACAACAGACCTTGATCTTTTAAATTCCAAGATTACAAATCATCAAAGCGGTACTGTCAACAATGTTTTTGCATTGCTTCAATTAATCAAAGTTATAAAATGGATTGATAATAAAACTGTAATAAATGTTCTTTCAGATTTAGATGTAGATAAAGGAAAATTATTTGATAGATATAATATGAATTTGTATAATATACTAATACTGGGTCATCAAGAGTATGTAACTCAAAAAGAATACGATAATTTAAAACAATTCGTAGCAAATGGTGGAACCATGATCATTTTAGATGGTAACGTCTTTTATGCCGAAGTAAAATACAATGATAACAACAATACAATTTCTCTAGTTAAAGGTCATGGTTGGGCATTTAATGGGAAATCAGCGTGGAAAAGTATAGATGAAAGATGGAAAGATGAAACAAAAGACTGGATTGGAAGTAACTACTTTTGTTACAAATGTGTAAAAATATTTAAAGATAATCCATTTGAATATATCCCTCATGAAGAACAATATGTTTCTAATCCAAAAGATATAATTTTACTTAAATATAATCCGCTAGAATTACATGATACTTTGGATAAAAATATTACAATAGCAACATACGAATTAAAATATGGAAAAGGTATTACAATTGCTATTGGAATTTATGCCGATGATATAATCAAAAATGGGAAATTTGATAGATTTTTTGATAATTTAATTATCAAATATGCTTTGCATAATGATACGAAATAAAAATTTGATATAGCAACAATTATGAGGAAATTATCTCTGATAATATAGAAAAAACTATTATTTGTAAGTTCAGAGATAAGACATATCTAAAAAGAACTCAAAACTTTGACCTCTTTTTCATGTATTTTTTATCCATTGATATGTTGTTACATTGATATCGTTATCATCTATTTAACTATGAACTATTAATCTTTGAACTTCATTTATTTTATTCCACTTTGATACAATTTATTTATTCTTTTACTTATTATGATATAATCATAAAGAGAAAGTATTCCCTTAGATATGTCCTTTTGCAATTCATGCGATTTGTCCACATAGTAAATGAAAGAACCATTATCATATCATAGAAAATGAAAAAGATGTGTGAATAATAAAATTGTCTTGATTCTACCTTTATCTTTTATCTAATTCTTTATTCCAATCATATACAATATAATAACCAATGTATATTTTCATACATCTAATTAGCGCTTGGCTGTATTCAGGGACATTACCAAGGTTTATTGGTTGATGTTCAGCTATGTGACGTAATAGAGCATAATTAAAAGCAGCTTAAGTTTATTGACTGGTAATACACAAAATAAAATTACTATGAGAGCAGTGGTAGTCAATTTTGTTATTTATGCTATAATCATAATTGCTATGAATGTATTATTAATGGTATCATCTGTAGAAGTATTTTGGCCAATTATGGCTATAAATCATATTTTACATATATCTAATGGAGGGCAACAACAACAACAATCGTCAAATCTATTATTATCAGAAGGAAACCATCAAGGAACCATATTTAATAGTACAAATAATCCTAATAAAGTAGCAATTCTAACCTTTGGCGATGGATACCAGAGCCAATATACCTATGCCAAACCCGTTTTAGATAAGTATGGATTTAAAGGCAATTTCTTTGTAACATGCAATAAGATAGGACTGAACTCTAAGATGACATGGCAGCAACTGATACAGCTATACAAAGAGGGAAACGTCATTGGATCTAAAACGGTAGATTATGGAACCAAAGCCATGGAAAATAAAGACCTGAATCATTTATCTGCTAATGATTTAGAATTTGAAGTTGGTCAATCAAAAAATTGTCTTTTAAACCATGGAATTAATACCACTTTTTTTGCAGTTCCAATGAATATAGCAAATAATAATGCGACTGTAATAAATACAATTGCTAAATACTATACCCTTGCTATAAACGGCCACTCTAATTTGATGTATCTTCATTGTGATGGATATAAAAAAAATTCAAGTCAAACTGATTGCAGAACATACTTTGATAATGGTAACTTTAACTTTTGCAAACAGATATTCTGTTGGAGAATGGAGCGAACAACATATTAAAAATGGAAATTCATATAATGACTCTCAAATGTTTGAGAAATTTGTTGTAGAGGTCAATAGTCAAAATAAATTTAATAAAAATGGCATTGTAAATGCGATTCCCCTAATAGCATATCATGATATTGTTCTGTTGCCTGATGTAAGTGGTTACTAGAGAACCTTCTGCCACTACTCTAAATCTATTTAATGTAGAAATGAAATATTTGCATGATAATGGATTTAAGATAATAACCTTTTATAATCTTGGATATGATGTAAGAAATAATTTATTTTATATAAAACAATAAGAATAGTGTATATATCAGTAGTATCAGAAAATTTCATTTCAGATTAATCAAAAATCCATGATAAAAATCTGGTATCAATAATGAGGGAATTTGGGATCCTCAAATATGCAAATATCAATACCAAACATCATTTACATTCTCTTTTTGAGAAAAGCATTATAGAAAGAACTATTCAATACATAAAAAATCAAACCAAAGGTTTTAATAATTATTTTCTTAGTAAGAAAAAGAAATGTAATTAATTGGTCAAACATATCTATACTATACTCTAACAAGAATTAAGCCTTAAGTAAAGAGTCAGAACTTAAGTATATATGAAATATTATTATTAAGTTGCAAATTATTAAACTTGCTTAAATATAATTGGATATCATAGATTAATATTTAAAATATCTAAAGATGAGTGTAGGTTATCTCTTATATAATTTCGTATACGGAAAGATATCGAATAATGTAATGGTTTTGTGATCGACATTTTTGAATTATAGATTCCAAAGATGGTAATGAAGTTACCGATAGAACAATGATCCATATAAAAGAAAATCCTGATGCTGCATTCGGCAAATTAAAAAGGTTTTGCATCTATCAATAGATTCGATATAATATCATCTAAAAATTGGAAAATGATGGGAAAATTATATCCAAAAGGAGTGGCCTCCATAAACATTATTATCTTGTTGTTGTTTTTTTAGTTCATGAAAAAGAAATTATAGAATTTTTATCTCAAATACTTATAGCGAATTATCAATGTTCATTACAGAACAAGATAATCCTGTATAAATATATGTTGAAAAAAAAATTGAAATTTCGCCTGCATCTGTTAATTGGCACTTCAAAAGATTATTACATTCAAATTTAATAGTAGAAATAAAATATGTTAAATACAAAAGATATATTTTGAATTCTGAAATTAGTTCATTGTATGTTGCAAAATTATTAAAAACTTTTATCTTTCTATATTGGATAAATGGAGTAATAGATTAGCTGAAATGTTTTTATCTATTTCGTCTATCGAGGGAACAAAAGAGGATGATAATTGATTGATCATTTTTTATTTTTCACAAAAATTATTTATTGAAATATTGAATGTAAAATTCTTTTCCTTATTCCAATGGATATCGAACCAATAGGAATAACACAACATCTAATTTCTTTGTTTATTGGCATATTTTCTGTATTATTATTATTGCTATATATTCAGGCTTATAGAAAAATAGGATTAAAAAACATTTTATATGCATCAGATACATTCGGATTGTTTGCAATTAGATTATTTATAGAAGTATTCGATGAAAATTATGATATTGTAGATAATTACTTGTTATCGTTCTTAAATTCATCTATAACTCTTGCAATTTTAATTCTCTTCTTTTTAGCCATTATTAAAAGGAACAAATACAGACAACAATATTTGTTTTTTCATTTGTTTTAATTATTATTAATCGACATAGTTAACAAAATGTTTTTCTTTATCCAATACCATTATTAATTTTAAATTATAGTAGTCTATTACTATTAATAATACAAACCTCTAAATGAAACTAGATTATTCATGAGTGAATCGTTGCCAGTGTTTAGTTACTTGTATCATATTACTTAAGTGCAGTGGATTATGATAACTAGTGTTGGAAACAAAGGCAAATAAAATGAACTTGCGATTATTTTCAGTTTTTATCTTAATTATAATGATATTTGTAGGAGGAGTATATTTATTATCATCTTCTTCCTTTCAAAAATCTTACAGTACAGGACAAATAACATTGCCGCCTTTGCCAAATGGTTTTAACAGTACAAAATTAATCATTATTGCTTTTGACGATTCTTCAAGAACTGAATTTACTTTGGCTAAACCTATTTTAGATAAATATGGATTTAAAGGTAGTTTTTTTACAGTTTGTACTTTTGTCAACTTAGGTTCTGCAGGTAAAGATAAATCTCGTATGACCTGGCAAGATATTAATACTTTACAACAACAAGGACATGATATAGAATCGCATACAATGACTCATACAGATCTCAATAGTAAATCCCAACAGGATTTAACATATGAAATAGGCGGGTCAAAGCAATGTCTATTGAATCATGGAGTCAATTCCACTGTTTTTGCATATCCTGCTAGTACAGGTTCAAGAAATGCCACAGTAGTCAATGCTGTATCCCAGTACTATAACCTCGCTAGAACTGGTGATGCACCTTTGGCATTTTTGCATTGTAATGGCTATAAAATAGAGAGTAATTGTACAACCTTTTAGTAAAAATGGAGAGGTAAAATATGAAAATAGATATGATATTGTGAACTGGAGCGATCGTCCAAAAGCTCAAGGAGCCAATCAAATAGCTACACCCATGAATAATGCACAGATGTTTACCCAATTTGTTCAAGAAGTAAATCTCCAATCCGAATATAACAAAAATGGATGTATAGAAGCAATTCCTATAGTTGTATATCACAACTTTTTGGTAGACAAAAACCACGTATATCAACCAAATGAATCATTCACAGATGTGGGCCTATTTACAAACGAGATGAAATATCTTCATGATAATGGATTTAAAGTTTTAAAAATATCTGATCTTGGATATAATCCAAGTACCAATTATATCTATATTAAAGGACCTGTTAATCCATTAATGAAAAATTGTTGACGAGTATAATTATCACCTATTGATATTGGATGATTGACTTGATAATTGGAAGTATGGATAGAATCACAAAAAATTAACCCATATTATCATGATATGGTAAAATGTATTTATGATGAAGTAAGAAATGCCATTAACAAGTATCGTCTTTTCTAATCCTTTTTTATTATCTAGTACTTTTTCTTCTCAAAACGTTTTAGATAATCATAAACAATATTTGGAGTATCTATGTAAAAAAAGAGACATACAAATACCTTACAAATCAATTTTAAGAATTATTTACTATAAAAGGATATATTAATGATTCAATGGATCGCAATTAATAATCTCATCCAAATTACTACAGCAACTTTAATCTCAAATTGAACCTAATGAGAATATTAGCGCTTCCAAATACAGTATTAACAAAGATAATTTTATAAATTCAACAGCATTCTCTTTACCATTTAATTTACGTATTCAAGATCAATCGGTTTGATGAAAAAGATAATATTAATCATTTCCAAACTTAAATTAAATTTCAATTAAATAATCAAGTTATTTCATTCTCAAGCTTTTCCATATAAATTCTATTGTGTAATATAATAAATATCTTTACTAATTCTAGGTATATTTAACTATATTCATATGTGTTATCACTATAAATATAATATGATATGTAGACAATATTAATTTAGAAAAATTCACTATTGTATCATTACTAAAAAAATGACATTGTAAAATATCTAAAAATTACAAATTTATTGATTTATTTTTTTTCTAATACCAGATTAATTGTTGTTGTTTAAAATATATCATTTTATACGTAAACTACTTAAGGCATAATAATTATATGAGTAGTGGTTATTACCTTTTTTTATCAATTATGCAAATTTTCAACATTTTCTCGATAAATTGTTCTAATTTTTATTTTACAAATACCTTGGTTTATAAAAAAAACAAATTGTATTAAAATACATTATTTTCATCCTATAATTATAACATCATATAGTATTATGTTGTATTATATTTTATCAATAAATGAGATTTAGTTTGCTCAAAGCTATTAAGAACACTCATAGGCATCCAGCTAATAGAATACTACATGCTATTGGATTATCATTCTATATTATAGCGATATTAATGATCTTGGATGAGTTGTTTAATAAAGATATAAACCCCTTTACTATTTTAATTTTATTTGCAATAGCAATTGCTTTATTTCTTTTAGGCCATTCAATAGAAGGAAATCTAAGAGCTACAACATGGGTTATAATATTCAAATATTTAAACGCAAATATGAATAATAAAATAAAAAAAATTCGACAAAAGAAAACTTGAGGAAACATATAGTGATGAACTATCACCATATTTAAATCAAGGCAAAAATTTTACCATTGATCGACATGATCTAAATTGCATGAAATATACTGAACCTTAAAGTTGTATCATTAACAATTCAAATTAGTTTTGATTATCACAGAATTAATTTAAAATATTAATATTAAAATTTATGGTTCATTATTGATATTAATAAGATGTTATATTTGTTATTGAATAATTCTATGAGCATATTATTTTGACAATTCTTTGATTTGATACATTCTTGAAGATAAATTTGATATGAAATATTTAAATCACACATTAATGTCTTCAACAATATGTCAATTGATAATATTGATTGGAAAGATACAATAAAGAAAGAAGCAAGAGGTTTAAAAGACGATGACCTTGGCGAAGTACAGGAAGTTCGCCAGAATGAGATAATTACTAAAGTAGGAGTTGTAGATAAAGAGACTTATTGCATTCCAAAGAAATTTGTTACAAGATTTGATGGTCATAATTTATGGTTTAGCATAACAAAAGATGAGGCAAAAAACCAATTTAAAATAATAGATTAAATTTTTTTATTGCAGAAGAAGGCGTTTTATTACCATTTTTACTCATTTATCCTATGAAAAAAATTTAATTTTTGCTTAAAATTATTATCTATTAATATTTCATAAATATTTTAAGATTGTTCTAATTCCATTAATGTTTTCATTTATAAATATTTAATCGAAACATAGACAATCCATATTTTTGGTTTTAATTTATATGACTTGTTTTATCACATCTTAATAAATTCAAAAGAAATGATTGAGTTTTCGGGCGGCGGCAATCGATAATGCAATTTTAGTTATAAAAAAAGTTATTACGAGTAATAATGGATAATCCATAGTTGCAAAAATTTGATCTCATAGTTATTGGTGGAGGTTCTGGCCTAGACATCGCAAATGCTGTATCTCAACATGGTCTCAAAGTAGCTATTATTGAAAAAGATAGGCTGGGTGGAACCTGCTTGAATAGAGGATGTATACCATCTAAATTATTAATTCATAGTGCAAATGTCGCCGAAATAATAAAAAGTTCAGAATTATTTGGTATAAAAGTTAAAGGATTTTCTGTAGATTTTCAGAAAATACTAGAAAGAGTAAATGGAATTACTGATTTTGACTCAGACAAGATAAAAAATAGTCTATTGCAAACAGAGAATCCAAAGCTCTTTACAAAGGAATGCAAATTTATTGGAGAAAGAAAAATTGCTTTTGAAAATGAAAATGAAAATGAAAATGAAAATTATAACCGCAGATAAAATCCTGATTGCCACGGGAACCAGACCCCATATCCCAAAAATAAAAGGACTTGAAGAAATAGGATATATTACTAGCAATGAAGCATTACGTCTTAAAATACAACCCCATATTCTTGTATTTATCGGTGGAGGATACATTGCATGCGAGCTGGCACACTTTTTCGGTAGCCTTGGTACGGAAATTCACATAATTCAAAGAAACAATGTATTGACGCCTCATGAAGATGAAGAAATTTCACACAAGTTCACCAAAGTTTTTGCTAAAAAGTATAATATACATTTAGGATACAACGTCGAATCAGTTACAAAAAAAAGTAATAATTTGGAAGGTGAGAGTAATGGTAATAGTACAGACAACAAAAGTATATTACATATTGTTGCAAAAAACAAAATTGGAAAATTACTTGAACTTGACTCGGATCAAATTCTTGTTTCAGCAGGAAGAGTTCCTAATACACATTCCCTTAATTTAGAAACAACGGGAGTAAAGATTAACGAAAAGGGTTTCATTATGGTAAATGAATATCTTGAAACGACTATGAAAGGTATTTTTGCTTTAGGAGATGTCGTTGGTAGATACCAATTTAAACATAATGCAAATCTTGAAGCTCGGTATGCTTATAGCAATATTTTGCATAATGATAAAAGACAATCAGTAGATTATACAGCGATGCCGCATGCCATTTTTAGTTCACCACAAATTGCTGGTGTTGGGTATACAGAACAGGAATTAAAAAAGAAAAATATAGAGTATATAAAATCTATATATCCATATATTCAAACAGGAATGGGCAAAGCAATAGAAGATAAAGATGGTTTTGTTAAATTCCTTGTTAATAAAAAAGATAGAAAAATATTGGGTTGTCATATTATGGGAACCGATGCTTCTACTTTAATTCATGAGGTACTGGTATCTATGAGGACAGGTGATGGCACTATAGACAATATTACCAACACTATTCATATCCATCCCGCACTTTCAGAAGTGATTGCTAGGGCTGCAAATAGAATATGAAATAGATAATATTTAGGAATGGAAAAATCAAGTATGTCAGATTCTATTGAAAATGTTTTGATACTTCAAGGTGGAGGTTCTTTAGGTGCTTTTGGCTGTGGAGTATTCAAAGCACTTGTAAACAATAATATAAAAATTGATATCCTAGCAGGAACATCAATTGGTGCACTAAATGCTACCATAATTGCAGGTAGTAAAGAAAGATCATCCTGAACAAGCATTAGAGCAATTTTGGTTGGAGCTAGCAGAGTGTTATAATAATATCAATAGTAGTTTCAGTAACGCAAATTCAAATTTTCCATTTGTAGATAGTCCATCATTCAATTATAGTCATCCTGACTTGGAAACAAAATCAATATTGTCATTTTATAATTCGGCAATTTTTGGAAATAAAAAAGTATTTACCCCAAGATGGAATGTAAGAAACTACTTTACAGATCCACAGTATTTTACACCGAACAAATGGACCTATCTATATGATCACTCTCCTTTGATAAAAACCTTAGAAAATTATATCGATTATAACAAATTAAAACCAAATGGAAATCCTAATTCACGTCTTATAATAACCGCGGTTAATGTAATGACTGCGGAACCCCTAATTTTTGATAGTAATATACAACAAATAACTCCAAAACATATACTTGCAACAACTGCTTACCCAACATATTATTTTCAATGGATTGAAGTAGAAAAAGGGATATATGCTTGGGATGGTAGCTTGCTAAGCAATACTCCATTAAGAGAAGTGATAGAAGCATCTCCTGCAAAGGATAAACGAATCTTTTTGGTTGAAAACTATCCTAAAAATATTGAAAAGCTTCCCTCTACGCTTCAGGAGGTACAACATAGGGCAAGAGACATCATGTTCAGTGATAAAACTATTCACAATATACAAATGTCCAAAGCTATAACTTATCATCTAAAGCTTATTGATGATCTATATGATATGCTTAAGGACCATTTTAAATCCGAAAATAAAGATGAAATAGAGAAGTTTGAAAAAATTCGTACAAGATATAAAAAAGTTTCAGAAGAACATGGAGCAGAAATTAAAGGTGTTTATTATATAACAAGAGATGAGCCATTTCCGTCATTACACGAGAATGCCGATTTTTCGATAGATACGATAAAGGCATCAATTAAAGATGGTGAATTAAAGGCAAGTAAAATATTAAAAGACATCAAGACAAAGAAGAAAAAAGACAATACTATTTAATAGTAAAATCAGAGTCATACAAGTAAATAAAAAGGCAAGCAGATCACTATTATTTAGATTTAATATAATCACAGACAACAAATGTCATTTTGTCATTTAATTAGGGGAAAATGCCTACAAAAATTTTTATAAATTTTCTTTTAGCCATTTTAAGTGCATTTTCGCCTTTCTCTGTTAAACTATAAACTATAGTTTTCCCCTCTTTTTCTTCACTGATAAATCCCATTTCTCGAAGGCTTTTTAATGCCGGATATATAGTTCCAGGGCTAGGTTTTTCTCCCTTTCTATTAGCTATCTCATTTGCTAGCTCTTGTCCATGCATTGATTTTTTTGACAAGAGATAAAGAATAAGGAAGCCTAGCATTCCCCTCATATCACAACAATCATTGCCATCACTTCCCCTCATACTATTATAATATTGGATGTCCGATATATATAAATACACCTTTATTGTATTATATCGTATGTCCGATAAATTGGATAAGGAGGTGAAAGACATGGGATGTGGTTATAGTATCAATAGTTATCAAAGAGCAAGAGGATTTCTTACTAGTCAGGAAAAAGTCGAAATACTAAAAGAATATCAAAAAGATCTTGAAAAAGAATCTCAAGGAGTATCAGAAAGAATTAAAGAGTTAGAGGCAAATTAGCATTTTTTAATCTTTTTTTATTATGTAGAATATATTAGTATTAGATGTATTACTTTTGATATTGTTATATGAATACTTTGAATATCTTAATTTAAATCGATTTCATATATTCAGTCATATTTGAAATCATTTATCTTGATAATAGATTTTTCTATCGATTTTTTTACATCGTCTAATAACTCTCTTAATACTTTTTCATCAATATTTCCCCTTTTGTTTGATTCTATTTCGCTATTATAATATTTCATCCAAGAATAGGAGCGTTGAATACTTTGAAAAAGATCAAATGGAAGAAGTGATTGTTTTCCTGAAAGTATTACTGCATCCCACATATCAGTAAAGAATGGTTTATAATCTTTGTATTGAAAAGATTCATCAATAAAAGCAAGTCTTCGCTCTAAGTCGTCCTTGATAAATCGAATTATATTTTTTATAGTCTTTTCATCTTCTTTCATTTGAGATCTACGATATGCCCAGTGTTCTAAATAAACAGAAAAGTAGATTATTCCTGCCAATAGAACCAATTCAACGGCAAGATAATCCCATGCAATAACCATACCTACATAACCAATTACCGATATTTCTCTTTTATTAATAATAATAAAAATATAACATACAATAAGTATAGGGCTTATTTTTTTTAACTAAAATCGTTCTTTGTTTTAGTAACTCACCTTTGCAATCACTATTATAGGTTAATTCTAATTATATGATCAAAGCATATGCTTACCATATCATCCCATTTTATAAATTTATTAACAACAATCAAAATTTTCATAGATTATCTGAACACATGGGAAACTTTATTGTTATCATACTAAATGAATAGTATATAGATAATCATAATAACGATTAATACAAAATGTATAGTATTATCAGTTTTTACAAGTAGTAATTCTGTAAATTTATTAAAATTTCACATTATATTTTTCATGTCAAGTATTGCTGTTGAATAGATAAAAAGATCAAGGCATAGATTTTATATCCTAACTAGAGAATCCTAAATAAATTTAACAATATATCTATAATATTCGCTTTTAAAATATATAAAAAATATTTAAGGTATTGTTAGCCAATTAATAACTTTTACTGCAGATTTAAATAATCAAGGAACAATTTAACTGTCTAATAATACAGATTTATATTTGAGAAGGATATAGTACAATAAAAACAACTTATATATTTAATATTAAAATTATAGATAATTAATATATCTCTTATACATATTATAATAGCATATGGGTGTGCGAGCCATAAATATCGCAATTGATGTAGATGGGTCTCCTTTGGGCTATATTTCCTGGCATAATCATCTTTATAACAAAAGCAAAATTAGGATATTAAAACCATCTTTAAAAAATGAAAAATTTGGGGTTCAAAGAATGGAAATGCTTGCAGTTTATTTTGCTATTTCAGATAATCTGAAGGTATTTAAAAAATTAAAAAAAAGAAAAAAGACAGTAATTGTCAGAAGTGATTCGATGTCCACAGTAGAATTATTAAATAAAAAAACCGGAATAAGAGATGACATTATTCGTAGAATTTATAATTCTATAACACGGATATTAGAAAAAGTTACCTGTAACTTGGTCTTTGATCATTTAGATAGGACCAAAAATACTGCAGGAAAAATATTAGAACATATTCGAAAGAAAATCTATATTCAAAAGAAGACAAATCCCAATAAATGAAAAAAAGAAGAAGGTTGCAACTAAATATAACAATGAAAATGGATAAAATATAGAACCGAAAATTACATTTTTTAATTACATAAATTACTTCAAAAATCAAAGGATGGCAAAAGAATATGGTAACATATCTATGAAATTGATAGATTGTTACTTTATAAAAATATAACAAATATTAAACGAGAATTACTATTATTTAAAAAAAAGATTGCTGTACAATATCATCATACACAAGTTATTTTGCATCTTTCCATTTAGAAAATTTATTAATTTAGTTTATTCAAATATAGTATTTAATTTTAATAATGTTTTATACCAAGAGTTATTTGTTTCAAAATAGATACAAAGATATTTATCCTGTTCCTCAGTTAAGGGAGTAAGCGCAATAAATGTATTCTTGTCAATATTAATCAATTGAAAATCTGATCTATCATGTAAATTAGAATAAAGATTATTTTCCTTATTTATAAATGAATTTGAGCTGTAGTTATCATTTAAAGAGATAGGATAAAAGCTATTGTGGTTTGATTTAAAGAAATAATTATCCGTAACTTCATCCTGTTGTTGAATAATAAATCTCATAGATGCACCTACAATTAATTTTCCTTCATGATTTATTACTGCTGCAAATTTTATTGAATCTTCTATCTCTAATGCCTTTGCACACAAACTATTGAGAAACTCTCGTTCATCCACGAGATTTTAATTGAATAAAAACATTAATTCTTTTACTAAATGATTTCAATAGAGTAAATATGAATAGATAATCTATAATGTTAATATCTTGCAATATAGATCATTGTCATTTAAATTAAATACATTTAATAATTTAAGAGAATTGGAGAAGATTATAGAACAAATATATCTCTAACCTGTCTCTAAATATATCTTTTTAAAAAATATATCAACATTATTCTTTACCTTTTAGAATAGTCTAATTACGGATAGATGAGATATCTTATTTAAAGACACTATTTGTTAATATCCAAATTGTCTATAATCTAAATAATAAATACTCAAATAATATATATATAGTTTCTATAGAGAAGTAAAGAAGTTATTATCAATATTTGAAATAGCAGATTTATAATATTGAACAAACTGTTCATATTTATTTTTTCTCTGCATAGAAATATTCATTTCAGTAATAAAGTTTTTTTGTTTATCATATTGTCTTAGATAGGCAATCGTTATATCATAGTCATGAATATCGCCTAGCATATCTTGTATTTTTTTTAGTTTCTCTATATGATTCAAAATATTTTGATTATTACTATAACTATCCTTAGTAATTTTACTATTTTTAGTAGTAGATTGATCGCTTTTGTGGCTATTGTTTAATACTAGTTCCAATAAATAACGCAATTTCTTTGTATCCTTTCTTACCTCATGTAATTCTTCTATCTTATCATTACCACTGAGTACAATAGGAATAGTTTTTTCTATTTTGCTTGCAAATTTACTAACAACTTTGGTATATCTCTTTGTTAACTTATTTTGCAATAAGATAGGGTTAGAATGGTTTTTGTAGTTTTCTACATGGGGTACATCAAGATCTCTTAATTCATGGGCGAGTGATATGGCATTTTTAAGTTTTCTATCCCTGCTTCTTTTAATTAATTTTTTAAGTAGATCAAGTTGCTGATTTGTCATTTGTCCCTCCATTGTTAATTTTTCCAAGATAATATCAAAGTCTCTGATTTCACTATTTATTTTAAAAAGACGTTTGCTCTTTATTACAAATTCTACTATTTTTCTCTTTCGTATTTGTTTTGGGCTGGCCCTATATGATGCTTCTAGCCTTCTAATTGAAGTTCGTATGTCATGAATATTATTTTCGATAGGATCTTTAATATATTCATCAAGCCGATTGTCTACCTTTTGTATGTTATGGACATAGTTATCAAAAAAAGTATCTATGTTAATAGAATATGGGATATCATAAGTTAGCTTTGCCACAGATAAATATATACATTTATAGATATTTAATATTATAGCAGAATATGCCAATATTAATCTTTATAAAAGTAATACCACTTCATGATAACTAAACTAAGCTAAACTAATTATTTACTATTTTCCTTTCGTATTGTGTATGTTTTCTGAAAACATTATCCTATGAATTTGTTCGCCCCAAATTCCCACTTCTTTTTCTCATGTTAAAATTAATACATTCAAAAAAATAATAAATATTAACCTTTATTTTGGGAGTAACTAAGGCTATAACTTGAAATAGAGTAGTTTTAATTTATTGACATATTCTTTATAATCATAAACAAAAAAAACTAAAATATAATTTATTATTCTCTTTGTGTGAAGTTATTGATGAGTAATAGTGAAATTTGAAAAAATTATTGAAACATGTATATATACTTCTAATCTTCAAAAGTTGAAGGATTTCTATGTGAATTGTTTAGGTTTAGAACTTGTTTCTGAAGAGAAACAGAGAAGTATTTTTCTCAAAGTTGGAAAAAGTATGTTACTTATTTTTAATCCTGAAAAAACACTCATGACAAATTATGATAAAGAAGATAGTAGAGGAGGAGGAGGAGAAAGATCTGATAGAGAATTATTCCCACCACATGGAGCTATAACCCCTCCCTCTATAGTACACTTTGCTTTAGAAATTGATAAATCAGAATATGATAACACAAAAAAGGTTTTAATAGAGAGCAATATTGAAATTGAAAAGGAAATAATATGGAACAAAGAAGAAGTAGAAGAAAAAGGAACAACTAAATCTCTATATTTTAGAGATCCATCTGGAAACCTTGTGGAAATAATCACCAATAATCATTTATGGCCCGTAGATAATTAGCTAGATAGTAACTATATAATTTTTTTTCATACTCTAAAACAGAATATAGTAATTGAATTATAAATAGGATTTCCATATCTTTTGCAAAAGAATTTTATCGATCTCTATTTGTTTATAGAATTATTTATATTGTTACCAATAAAATAACAAAGTTAAAGAGATAGCAAGATAATACAAGTTTAAACCGTTTACTTTTATATATTCAATAAAACTTGGAATTTCATAAAATGACTAATTTAACAGTTTTCCAGCTATTTCCTTATATATGTACTATTCAAGAGATATATCTTATATATTTCCCTTTGTCTTAAACCAATAAGTTAAGAAACATTCCTATCATCATGATTAATGCGTGTACATCTGTTAATAAAACCAAAAGTTATAGTGAAATTACAACTTGATTATTTATTGTTCATGTCATTCTCGACTACATTTTAAAGCCCCTGCTAAGCATTATCAATTCTGGACCAGTAGTTAAACTACCCACAATCATGGATTTTGAATTACAAATTATTCCTGAAGAAAGATAAGGAATACCACCATTGATTGTTAAAGGTTCTACATCTACTTTTAATATAGATGAAACAGTTTCAATTTCTTTTTCAGAAGCCTTTGGATGAATTGCTGCACCATGATTATTTGAGACAATCATAGATCCTGTTTGGTTAAAATCTGCAACAGCCATTGTATGTACACTAGTTCCCAAAATATCTTCTATTTGTTTATCAAATTCGCCTTTAAAAAGCGGCGAGACAATGGCACCATAATCATTTGCAGATATTAGATTTCCTACTGCAGTATGTTTTGACTCCAAACGTCCAATATTAAGTCCAGTCATTTGTTTAAGATATGTTATTTCATCATCTGAAGCAAGTGATGGCAATATCATACCTTTATTGTTCAAAACTACCATTGGCCCAATTAGTCTATTTCCAGCTATTGAAACAAAAACTGGTTCAACTTGTAAATAGTCAATTAATTTTTTGCTCTTGGTTTCGGCATATCCATATGGAAGTAATACAATACTATCATTAGATTTAGCAAATATACCAACATTAGGACTTTTGTATAAATCGTATCTAAAAATACCCAAATAACTTAGATGAGCATTATTTTATCATATGAACTTATTGGTTGAGCTTTGAATATTACAATATATAAAAATGTAAAATAATACTAATCATTAACTTTATCAGTAGAATCAATAAAGATGTCAATAAAAAAAAATATGCTCATAATTTTTTTTTTATTATCATATACTTTAATATTTTATAATTTATTTTTTATAAAATATTTTAATGGTGATATATATTCACAATTTCCAAATGCAAAAATTAAAGAAAATATAACAAACAACAACAGCAATAATTACAAATGGTTTAATTATACAGATAACAAAGAGAACTTTACCACAATAATACCAAAAGAATGGGAAATTATTAAAAGTAAAAATAATGAAAATAGTCAAACAGATGCTATAACCATATTTCGATCACCTAAAGAAAATTCCAATGACATTTTTCAAGACAATATTGTCATAAGCATAAAAAAATCAAATAAAAGCATTGCAAATAATAATCCCATTGAAATACAGACAATAATCAATAAACTAGCAAAGAATAATAATGATTTCAAACTGGAAAATATTTCTAATATAAATATAGATGACAATCAAACGGGAAAGAGTCTAAAATATAGTTTTAAAAACTTGGGAATAGATTTTGATACAGAACAAATATTTTCAATCCTTGATAATAAAATATATATATTTTCACTATTAACTGAACAAAAATCCTTTGAAAAATATGCTTTGGTACTAAACTATATGTTAAAAAATTTTAAAATTATTAAATAAAATAATACTAACAAATTAATTTGCTTATTCATTCAACCCAGTAAATATTTGTGTATTAATAATGTTTGAAAAACTAGAGGTTAAATCAGTAGTTATTCCAGATGCTGTCAAAGGCAATAGAATGGAAGAATCCTGATAAGATTTTGGATGACCAATGTTTACAGGATCATGGTTAGGTATTGAAAATTGGTTTAACAAGGCTGATTTTTCAATCTTATTTTTAGCTAAAACTAGTGGAGAGGAAATAAAAGTTCCCATGATAAGTATCAATGATATCAAAAATAAAGATATAAAGAATGTTAATTTTTCCATATATTTAATTCAGAGTTTTTTATCATTAATAAGAAAACCTTCAATTATTACAATAAAAAATATAATTATATATTAATATAGTTATTCATATTCAGGAATTAATATAACATTTATTATATATTTTTTTAATATAAGATTTATACTATTTTTAGCATATTCTTACCAATATAAAACAAAATTAATTGAATATTAACGGATCATTATCAAGTTCATATTTTTTTATGGAATCTTCAAATTTTAATGTTGTAGAAATTTCATCAACACCTTCTAATAAATAAGATTTTAATGTCGAGTCTATATCAAATTTATGACTATCAGAATTTATTTTTATTGTTTGTTTTAATAAATCAATTTCAATATCTTCATTTATGCTATGTGAAAAAATATGTTCAATTTTATCTTTATCCAATTTAACAACCAAAATACCATTTTTAAAGCAATTATTATAAAAGATATCGGCAAAAGAAATTCCTAGAATTGCTTTAAATCCAAAATCTTTAATGGCCCATACAGCATGTTCTCTTGAACTGCCTATACCAAAGTTCTCCCGGGTAAGAAGAATATTCCTTCCTTTAAATTCAGAGTTATTTAAAACGAAATCTGATTTATCATTTCCCTCCTCATTGTAACGCCAGTTATAAAATAAATATTTTCCATATCCAGTCTTTCCCAGTAATTTGAGGAATTGTTTTGGGATTATCTGATCGGTATCAACATTAACTATATCAAGTGGGACTGGTTTGCTTTTTAAATAATTGAAATATTCCATCAAATCATTTGATAATCTGTTGCCATATTAATTTAAATCCATTCTCTAACATCGACGAATTTGCCTGCAACTGCTGCTGCTGCAGCCATTACTGGGCTGACTAAATGAGTTCTTCCACCTGTTCCTTGTCGACCTTCAAAATTTCTATTTGATGTACTAGCACATCTTTCACCAGGTAAAAGAATATCAGGATTCATTCCTAAACACATGCTACAACCAGATTCACGCCATTCAAATCCAGCATTTACAAATATTTTATCAAGCCCTAGTTTTTCAGCAGAAAACTTTACTTGTTGAGAACCAGGCACAACCATGGCTTTGACACTAGGAGAAACCTTTTTGCCTTTTACTATTATTGATGCTTCAATCAAATCTTCTAATCTTGCATTTGTACAAGATCCTATGAAAACTCTGTCTATCGATATATCAGTTACTGGTATCCCCGGAATCAAATCCATGTATTCTAATGCTCTAATAGCAGATTTTTTCTCTTCGTCGTTACCTTTAGCATATTCATCAGGATTTGGAATTGTAGAAGTAACATCAATAGTCATGGCAGGATTAATACCCCAAGTAACCTGAGGCACAACATTATCAACATTTAATGAAAATGACTTGTCAAATTTTACATTATTATCAGATTTAAGATCTCTCCAATTATTTACTAATCTTTCAAATGATTCATTCTTGGGAGAGTAAGTTTTATCTCGCAGGTATTCAAATGTTGTATCATCTGGGGATACCAGTCCAGCTCTAGCACCCGCTTCAATCGACATATTACAAATTGTCATTCTTTTTTCCATAGAAAGGTTTGAAATAAAACTTCCCCTATATTCGATTACAGATCCAGAACCTCCAGATGTACCGATATTTTTAATAATCGACAGTATAACATCTTTTGCAGAAATAGCAAAATCTTTTTTTAAACTATTATTCAAAATAATTTCAAAGTTTTTGGCCTTTTTCATCCACAAACATTGAGTAGCTAATACATGCTCTACTTCACTTGTACCTATTCCAAAAGCCAATGCACCAAAAGCACCATGTGTAGAAGTATGACTATCTCCACAAACAATTGTGTTTCCTGGAAGTGTCAAGCCCAATTCAGGACCTATTACATGAACTATACCTTGATATTTATCATTTATATCAAAAAGAGTAATTCCAAAATCTTGGCAATTTTTTTGCAAAGTTTTTATTTGTAATGATGAAATTTCGTCAACTAATGGTAACGATCTATTTGTGGTAGGAACATTATGATCTACAGTTGCAAAAGTAAGAGCAGGTTTTCTTACTTTTCTATTGTTTATTCTAAGCCCATCAAAAGCCTGTGGGGAAGTAACTTCATGGATAAAGTGTCTATCGATATAAATTAATGAAGGGCCTTCATCATTACGTGAATAAACTAAATGATTATTCCAGATTTTATCGTATACAGTTTTCAGCAAGTACTAATTATTATAGAAAGAAGTATAATATTTATTTTATAATTTAATATTATAATCAATAATGCTTAAATGTAGTTAATTATTAGTTGATATAAATGCAGATTAATGATAATCGGTATCCTCAGCATATTTTAGATCAGATTAAAAAAGGAACCACTACATGTGCTATTACATGCACTGATGGAGTAGTTTTAGCTGCTGACACTAGAGCAAGTGCAGGCTTCTTCATAGCAGATAGACATGTAATGAAAATACAAAAGGTGGATGATCATTTAGGTATGACAATTGCGGGAGGAGTTGCAGACGCTCAAAATCTTGTAGATACAATGAGATATAATGCAAATATTTATAGATTATCCAAAAAAGAACTAATTCCTGTTAGCTCTGCTGCAAGGCTTTGTTCTAATATATTATTTAATCAAAGATATTTTCCATACTATGTTCAAATTATAATGGCAGGATTTGATCATCGAGAAAAAGAGGGAAAGATATACAACATTGATTTATTTGGCTCGATGACCACTGAAAAATTCATTTCTACCGGAAGTGGATCACCAGTTGCCTATGGATATCTAGAATCAGAATATAAAGATGGAGTTAGTGTAAATGAAGCTTACAAAATTGCTATTCAATCAATAGCAGCAGCAATTAGAAGAAATGCAGGAACAGGCGATAGTATAAATGCTGTGATAATTGATCAAAATGGATATAGAGAACTAACCAAAGAAGAAAAAGATAGCGTAGGTGCAAAGTTTTAATTTATTAAAAAAATAAACAAGATTATAAAAACTAATGAGATTTATTGATATCAATAAAATCTTCAATTTTTATTTCCATTTCATCAGGAAGTTGTACAAATGACAACAGTTTTTTCATAAAAGAGTCAGCAATTATATAGACAGTTTTAAAATGATTATCTTTTAGAAAGGAAGTAAATAGTTTTATAAATTCATCATAATCTCTAGCTTCAAAATTACCCGAATGTTTAGAAATAACATTATGAGAAGCAGGATAAATATCGGAGATTTCAACAGGAATCAATCCAAAAAATGGATTATAAAGGCATACCAGAGATGAAGAATATTTATCAATCAAATTTTTAAAAATAGAAGACAAATAAAAAGGTCTTACTCCCTGATCAGGATATAGCAATAAAAAATCATTATCAAAAGATCTATAGTTATTTATTAGCATATGACGAAAGTTTTTTAATTCTGGTCTATATTGATCTATAGGTTCAAATAAATAAATTGCTTTTTGTTTAAATAAAGGAGTATAATTTTGCAAGTATTCAAAATTTTTAATTGTATATATAGCATCCATTAATTTTGGATGAGATCTAGCTTTTTGTAAAATATATTCCCAAAGTCTTCCATCATATATAGACTGTTTTACACAAGAAACTTCTTGTTTAAGAACAAACAAATTATGTTTAGCCAGATTAGTAACCCTAGTTTCTCTATCTTCATTTAATAATTCTTTAACGGTATAATAGGAACAAACAGGACAGCAACAAGGAAAATAAGCCATATCATCTAATCTCAAAGTCCCATGAGAATACATATATCGATTATCTTTGGCATATAAAATGTATGAAGCTGAATCAAAAGTATCACATCCTAATGCTACAGCAAGAGGAATGGTTAATGGATGACCAGCACCAAATAAATGAATGGGTTTATCAGGAATAGCTAATTTTGTTGTTTTAATAAGCTGTGATAGGATTGAAAAGTTATAGGATTCCATAAGTTCGACTGGACTGCCTATAGCAAAAAATTGAAATCCCATGTTATCCAAAACTGAAGCAGAATATGTTACTAGATCAAAGTGCTCTGCACCCTGAATTGTTCCAGTCCAAATTTCACCCTTAGATGAAAGAAGATTAGAGTCGATATCAAAATCATTTTTATTCTTTTTGACTATTTTAACTGTTTCTTCAATATTCAAAATAGTTTCCTCTACATAAGATTTAGCTTTGGTGTATGATAATCCATAACCTGTAGGTTTATCTAATGGAACTGGAATGTCACTACCTATATCAAGTTCGAATTGAGCCATTGTAGAAGGCGATACTCCAACTGAGCCATATTCAAGAACTTGATAGCCTCCAGAATCTGTCATTATAGGTCCATCAAAGTTTACAATATTATGAATTCCATATTTTCTAGCTTTTTCTTCATTTTTTTTAAATATAATATAGGCATTAGTTATTATACAATCAAACCCAAGACTTTTTAAAAAATTAGGACTGATTTGTTGTTTAACTGGGTGAATTACAGGTATGAAAGCAGGTGTTTCGAATGAACCATGTGGAGTACTAAATTTTCCAATTCGAGCGGCTAGATCAGGACCTTTCACCTCAAACAACAAGATTAATTCTTTGACTCCTTAAGGAATTCATCATAGATAGCTTTGACTCTAGAAGCCGCTAATCCAGAACCCTCCTCTATTCCTGACTCTGTAACCTTAATTTTATCCATTACAATTATAGCACCTATATCTTCTCGAATTTTAACTAATCCTGGAAATATACGAGATAATCTGTCAGCCAATGTCTTGAGATCAAATGGTTTTTCCAATAATTTTATTTCTTTTACAAATAATCCATTTACCATCAATTTTTGAATTTGTTGGGAATCAACATCATTCAATATCAAATCAAATTTTTCACTAAGTCCAATTAAAACACCAGAATAATTTTTATTATCTGAAGTTTCAATGGAAACTTTTTTTCCTAGAAATTGTAAACTCTCTTCAGCAAATTTTCTTGAAATTATAGCAGCCATGATTCAAATGGATAATATCTTAAGGTATATATATATAGAATTAGTTTTCCATGAATCAGAATAAGAATTTAAACATTTGAGGCTCGTTTTGGACAATAGGCAACCAATCTATTTTCCCAAACTCTCTTAAATGCTTATTATTATACATATTTATTATTTTTTGTGCAGATATAGAAGGTAAAACATTTTCATTTATTTCTAATTCGGTAATATCTGTTTTATTGAATTTTTCTAAAAAATCATAAGAGATAATCCCCAAAATTTCAGATACCAAATTATCATGAATTTTATTTTCAGAATATGATCTTATTTCATATATTTTTTTTAGTTCATAAGGACATCTTCTTAATACCGCTACAAAATCTACTAAAACAGGATCTATAACATATGGAGCCAGATGACCAACTATAATCGCATTACCATACTCTTTTGTAGAAAGTAATAATTTTAATGAATTAAAGGTTTTTTCAACATCTATTTCTTTTTGATTTTCTGATGTAGAATAAGTGAAGAGATTTTCAGTTAATATTACTTTATTTATATCAAGTATAGGAATTTTATCCAATATTCTGGAAAGCTCGATAGAAATAGTATGTTTTCCAACCCCTGGGGTTCCAGAGACTATAATTCTCAGATTTAACGCCTGTTTTTTATGGTTTACGAATATTTCAATTATTTGATCAACATAAAGAATATTTTAAGAATAATCATTAAAAACATTATTCACATAATCTGTAAGTTCATCTCGCAGTTTAATTACATTGGATCTTTTATCACCATCCAAATTAGTGTGAAGTAATGAATCTAATCCTTCCACCAAATATTTTATATTTGAAAATGTTAACAAAGTTTTATGATCCTGATCATCATTATTTTCTAGCATATCGATAATAAGGTTTTCAAATTGTTAAAGTTTATGGATAAAGCAAGATAAGAATTATTTTTATGGCAGGCTATTAATTACTGCTAGAAAGATTTTAGCAGATCTTTTTCGATTATTTTTATTATTAACCAATGATTAAATATAATTTAATAGAATAATTCAATCAAACTTAGATATTCAATATATCCCCAGTAAAAGCATGTTAAAAAAATACAGCTTTATTTTTATTGGTGTATTTACATTACTATTATTAGTATCCACTATTAGCTATGTTAATTACCAAAATGCATCTGCTCAAAATTTTACCGGTTCAAACCTTAATTCAACTATTCCCAAAAATAGTATTGGAATAAAAATAATCTCCCCAGAAAAAGAAAGTTTTGTACCAATTAATTCAAACAGCTCTTTTATTATCAAAGGAATATCTAAAGATAATGCAACAGCTGACTGCAAAGTTTCAATCATCATTAATGGTATAAAACCATACCAACCTGTACAACCTATGAATGGAAAGGAAGACTACTCCACTTGGCAATATAATTTATCGAAAAACTATACCAATTTTGTTCTAGGATCTAATAAAATCACAGCAAAATCCTACTGTCTACCCACTCAACAAAGTTCATATTATTCTGCAAATGTGACAGGGATGAACTTTTCACCTGAGCAATTACAAAGCTATAATTCTACAAATATGACGTCAACCAATAGCACAACAAGCAATCTTACATCATCCTTAGTAGCAGGTCCCCACCCAGTAGCATTAGAAATACAAGCACTCAAAAATAGCAGTAGTCAAATGGCCATTCCTACATTTGTTCCTGTAGATAATACCATTAGTCAGGCTCTTCAAGGAGTTACCCCAGTAGCATCAGACACCAATAGCCAGTCATCCATCCAAAGACACCAAAGACACCAAAGTCACCAAAGACACCAAAGATAACACACCTTCCAAGAAGGAAGACAAACCTTCCCACAAATTACAACTTTCAAATATGTAGGCACAACTATTAAAGATACCAAGAGGACACTACATCTACCAAAAGTAGACAAACCTGCCAAAGTAGACAAATTACAACAGATACCACCACCAATACTCCCTTCTTTGCAGATCCTGCCAAAGTAGACAAATCTGCCAAGTACAAATCTAAAGTAGACAAATCTGTCCAAAGTAGACAAACCTGCCAAAGTAGACAAACTGCAACAGATACCAACCAATACCAATACTCCCTTCTTTGCAGATCCTGTCAAAGTAGACAAACCTGTTGTCAAAGCATGTAAAGCATGTTAACCCTATCTTCAATGACGACAAACCTGTCTGTCAAAGTAGACAAACATGTTGTCAAACTGTACAACAGATACTACAACCAATACCAATACTCCCTTCTTTGCAGACCCTGTCAAAGTAGACAAATCTACCAAAGTAGACAAATCTGCCAAAGTAGACAAATCTACCAAAGTAGACAAATCTACCAAAGTAGACAAATCTACCAAAGTAGACAAACGTACAACAGATACTACAACCAATACTCCCGTATCCAAAGATACTAAGAAACCGATAGATAATAATAACAACCAAGATAGCGTGAACGAAAGGACAGCAACAAATAATCTAATGGATGGAATTATGGATCAAGTCAAACATAATCTGGCATTAAGTGGAGTTTATTGAGCAAAATAACACAATATCATTTCAAAACTAAACTAACATAAACTTTTTTATATTCTTCTTCAATTTTGAAACTGTATTAGTAATAGATTTTTATAATTAAAGTTGCAAGAGAAATAGTTATATCATCACAAATATTCTATAAATACTTCCAGATAAATATTAAATAATGAATTTATTTCCGCCAGTCTAATTATTTTATGTAACATTGTATTAAGTCGTTGTTGCCTATCAGATAATGTGCCTCTTCCAGCAAATTCAGCTCTATGAAGAGAAATGATGCTGTCTATTATAACTAGACGAGACTTATAATCAGTAATGTATTTACCTAAATCCTTTATAATCAATTCCAAGTGAGAGCTATTATACACTTTACAAACGGCAATATTTTTTAGAATACTTGATGGATCAAGTCCACGGGAGGCAGCTATTTGTTCAACACGTTCAGGTTATTAGATTCAAGGATATCTTTTTCAAATATTTTATTACTAAATAATGATCAGATTTAATTTAATAGAACAATTTAATCAAACTTTAATATTCAATAAAAGACTACTAAAAGCATATGTTAAAAAAATACAGCTTTATTTTTATTGGTGTATTTACATTACTATTATTAGTATCTACTATTAGCTATGTTAATTACCAAAATGCATCTGCTCAAAATTATACTGGTTCAAACCTTAATTCAACTATTCCCAAAGTTAATGGGGGAATAAAAATAATCTCCCCAGAAAAAGAAAGTTTTGTACCAATTAATTCAAACAACTCTTTTATTATCAAAGGAATATCTAAAGATAATGCAACAGCTGACTGCAAAGTTTCAATCATCATTAATGGTATAAAACCATACCAACCTGTACAACCTATGAATGGAAAGGAAGACTACTCCACTTGGCAATATAATTTATCAAAAAACTATACCAATTTTGTTCTAGGATCTAATAAAATCACAGCAAAATCCTACTGTCTACCCACTCAACAAAGTTCATATTATTCTGCAAATGTGACAGGGATGAACTTTTCACCTGAGCAATTACAAAGCTATAATGGCACAGCAGGCAATACTACATCACCCATATTAACAAATCAGCTATCCAATAGCACAACAAGCAATCTTACATCATCCTTAGTAGCAGGTCCACACCCAGTAGCATTAGAAATACAAGCACTCAAAAATAGCAGTAGTCAAATGGCCATTCCTCCATTTGTTCCTGTAGATAATACCATTAGTCAGGCTCTTCAAGGAGTTACCCCAGTAGCATCAGACACCAATAGCCAGTCATCATCCAAAGACACCAATAGCAAGTCATCCACCGAAGACACCAAAGACACCAAAGACACCAAAGACACCAAAGACACCAAAGATAACACACCTTCCAAGAAGGAAGACAAACCTGTCCCACAAATTATAACTTTCAAATATGTAGGCACACCTAGTAAAGATACCAAGCAGGACACTACATCTACCAAGAAGTAGACAAACCTGTCAAAGATACCACAAAATATCCCTTCTGCAGAACCTGTCAAAGTAGACAAACCTGTTCAAACATGTAAAGCATGTCAATCCTATCTTCAATGACGACAAACCTGGAACAAAACAGATACCACACCAATACCAATACTCCCTTCTTTGCAGACCCTGTCAAAGTAGACAAACCTGTTGCCAAGCATGTAAAGCATGTTAATCCTATCTTCAATGACGACAAACCTGTTGCAAAGTAGACAAACATGTTGTCAAACGTACAACAGATACCACAACCAATACCAATACTCCCTTCTTTGCAGACCCTGTCAAAGTAGACAAACCTGTTGCCAAGCATGTAAAGCATGTTAATCCTATCTTCAATGATTTTAACCCGGTCTTCAAACAGGACAATCATATCGATAATAAACTGACAGATAACAACAATCAAGGTCGTATGAACAAAGATTCATCAAACAGTTTAGCGGAAAATATTATTGATCAGGTAAATCAGAATCTGAGAGATGCAGGAATCAATATGGGATAAACAGTATATAGCAACTATTCAAAAAAACCAAACTAACATAAACTTTTTTTATTTAAAATGACTAACACAATTATTTAATAATCATTTTTGTTTTTACAATGGATATAAAAACGAAAGGAAACAATAGTTCTATTCATTCAAACCGCTAAAAATTTTAGCAAATCTTTTTCGATTATTTTATTACTAAATAATGATCAGATTTAATTTAATAGAATAATTCAATCAAACTTTAATATATTAATATATCCCCAGTAAAAGCATGTTAAAAAAATACAGCTTTATTTTTATTGGTGTATTTACATTACTATTATTAGTATCCACTATTAGCTATGTTAATTACCAAAATGCATCCGCTCAAAATTTTACTGGTTCAAACCTTAATTCAACTATTCCCAAAGTTAATGGGGGAATAAAAATAATCTCCCCAGAAAAAGAAAGTTTTGTACCAATTAATTCAAACAGCTCTTTTATTATCAAAGGAATATCTAAAGATAATGCAACAGCTGACTGCAAAGTTTCAATCATCATTAATGGTATAAAACCATACCAACCTGTACAACCTATGAATGGAAAGGAAGACTACTCCACTTGGCAATATAATTTATCAAAAAACTATACCAATTTTGTTCTAGGATCTAATAAAATCACAGCAAAATCCTACTGTCTACCCACTCAACAAAGTTCATATTATTCTGCAAATGTGACAGGGATGAACTTTTCACCTGAGCAATTACAAAGCTATAATGGCACAGCAGGCAATACTACATCACCCATATTAACAAATCAGCTATCCAATAGCACAACAAGCAATCTTACATCATCCTTAGTAGCAGGTCCACACCCAGTAGCATTAGAAATACAAGCACTCAAAAATAGCAGTAGTCAAATGGCCATTCCTACATTTGTGCCTGCTACTACTACTTCCGACGCTAGTAGTCAAGCAATTCCGAGTATTGTTCCAGCAGTTGTAGACACCAGCAGTCCTGTTGTCAAAGATCCTGTTAAAAATGTCAAGCACGAAGTCAAACCTGTTGAACATAAAACTGTCAAACATGTAATCAAAAAAGATACAACTCCTGACAAGAAAAAAGATACAACTCCTGACAAGAAAAAAGATACAACTCCTGACAAGAAAAAAGATACAACTCCTGACAAGAAAAAAGATACAACTCCTGACAAGAAAACAGTGAAAGATAGTAACAACAGCAATAATCAAGGTAACAAGAAGAAGAGTACATCAAATAATCTAGCGGATAGAATTGTAAATAACGTCAAACACAATCTTGCGAAAAACGGGATTAGAATTTGAACAAGTAACACAATAACAATCTATTCCTAATAAAAAAAATAATCATTTTTTATTTATTTCAATTTTTATATAGATTAATCAATATTGGATAAATCAAATAACTATTTAATATTTTGTTTTTGTTTCAATACATCCTAAAAGTGGAGACTCAATTTGAGTATATCATTATTGAATCTTAATAATAATAGATTAAAAATATCATATATATTCAACTAGATCAGAATTTAATTTTAGTCCTACGATTGTTCATAACTATGGAAGAAATTTTATTTGTATTGTAAAGTCTTAAAAATTTATTAAAAATATTGAAGCATATAGATTTGTCTTTCTGTCTACTATTGCTAGTAGTTAAATTGAAAGAATTTAATAAACAACAAAGTGAATTATTAATACATCCACACATTAGTTCTATCAAAATCCATTGCTATAAATAAAATTTAAAAATAAATTAAAAATGTTGTTGATTACTAATTAATCCTTTCATTCATTAATTCATTTTCCTCTTTTAGAACTTGTCTCTTCATCCAAATCATCAGCCCCTTTCTCTGTTACGGTAAATTTTGTATCAGAATATGGATGATAAGGAGAATCTATCATTTTTGCAGTTCTATTCTCGCCAGATTTTCGAAGGTAAATCCTATAAGTTGAAGCATGGCCTAAAATGTTGCCTCCTGCAGCTTTTGTAGGATCCCCAAAAAAAGTATCAGGAGACGCTTGAACCTGGTTGGTTATAACTACGGATATATTATAAATTTCCGCCAGTCTAATTATTTTATGTAACATTGTATTAAGTCGTTGTTGCCTATCAGATAATGTGCCTCTTCCAGCAAATTCAGCTCTATGAAGAGAAATGATGCTGTCTATTATAACTAGACGAGACTTATAATCAGTAATGTATTTACCTAAATCCTTTATAATCAATTCCAAGTGAGAGCTATTATACACTTTACAAACGGCAATATTTTTTAGAATACTTGATGGATCAAGTCCACGGGAGGCAGCTATTTGTTCAACACGTTCAGGTCTAAAAGTACCTTCAGTATCGATATATATCGAACCACTTCCAAATCCACCCATTTCAACTGGCTGACTGGACATTACACAAAGAGTGTGACAAATTTGAGATTTACCAGAACCAAATTCGCCATAAAATTCTGTAATAGCTTGAGTTTCAATTCCGCCTAAGAGAAGCTTATCTAAGGCCTTTGAGCCTGTAGTACAACGTAACAATGATTTTCTTTTTTCTAGAGCTACATCAGCAGTAACAAATTCTTTATCCAATACATTGGAATCGCGAAGTAATTGTTGTGCAGCAATAATAAATGCAGCTGCACTCTCTTTAGAGGAGTTGATTTCCACGGATAACTCTTCAGAACTAGCAACTGCAAGATCCATAACAGTAAGTATACCCCCATCACGAAGTTTTTTTGCGGTTGTTGGTCCTATGCCTGGAACATCCTGAATATCCAAATCATCAATAATAGTAGGCAAAGTTTTAGAATCTACAGCACTACTTGAAACTTCCAGACTTTCATTTGATACAGAAGTATTCATTTCCTCGTCTTTAAATCGATCAGAGTTTTTTTTATCTGCCATATTATACTATAGTAAATCAGATATATTAAATAATTGAATATTTAATAGTTTAATTGTTATGTAAATACTATCTATTATTTAAAATCAAAAGTTCATCATTTTTAAAGTTTTTAAAAGAGTCAACTACACCATAGATGGGATTATCAAATAAAAGATCATTAATACTTTGTTTATTCATCGATATTATAATAGTATTAATTCTATTTAGCTCTATTTTTAGTGGTAAATGAGATTCAAATAATTGATCATCTATTTTGATGTCAGCATATCCATTTAATATAGTATATGTATAAGGATTTAAAATGATTGATGTATTTGTATCGCTATTTTGAAAATTATTTATTTCTAAAAAATGTTTTTCCAATCCATCAGATGACACCAATTTAAAAACACTATGGAAATTCGTCACATTACCTTGTGTGACATTTAAAACCCAAGTTCCAGAAATCAGTTTCGGAAATTCATATAATGATGAATTTATGTTATCTTTATCTTTTTTCAGATTATTATTATTAAATAAACTATATGACTCATTAATATTATGTAATAAAATGTCATAATTTGGAAATAAAACAGAAGATAAAAATCCATTTGTAGAAAATGTATTTGAATCATTTACTTCAGGTAATATACTATCACCCATTTTGGTTTGCGTATTATTTGATAATACAAAACTATTTGCTGCTGCTACCATGTTAGAAATAATAAAATAATTATTTATATTAAACGGATAGTGGGTATCTAAACTGACTTTTAAATAATTCATACTGAAAATAGAACCTATTAAAAGTGAAGAATAAGAAAGGAGCAAAAGAAAAAAAATTAATAAATATTTAATCAATTTGATTAATTCATTAAAAATACAAAATGCAAAAAAAATGTTTCTTTAAAAGTATTGGTAAGTATTGCACTATCAACATTTGATTTAAAAAAATAATTATAGAAAGCAATCAGTAAATTGAGTGGCTTTATTAATTCAGTTAAATAAAATAAAATAAAAAATAATAATATTTTATTTTGTTGGCATTAACATATTTGACATGTTCATAGATGTCCCCATAGACTTTGATCCATTTTTAGATGGCATAAGAGTAAAGTCCATCAAAGAAGTAGAAGATGAATTATTATTTGACGATGATGATGATGTTTGGTTATGCTTACTTGCTATTTGTAAAACTACGGGTTTAGTGAGCATAAAATGCGCCACATCTGCTGTTTTATTAGATCCATCTACTACCAAATATTTACTTACATCTTGTCCATTAGCAAATCCTGTATAACTACCCGTAGAAGTAAAAACACTTGGCTTTGGTAGATGAACTTCCTGATGAAGATATACATTATTATCTGGAGCATTTAATCGTGTCAAATTATAAGTAAAAGGCATATCAAATGAAATTGCATTTGTTTTAGGAACATAAGTAATATTATTTATTTTATCATAATAACCAAGTATATTAACTGGAACAGGTTTGCCGTCAATGTTAAAAACTTTGTCTTTTGAAGCACCAACGCTTAGCCAGCCATTAAATATAGGCTGCTGGTCATCAGGCAAAATTGTTGTGGAATAATCAACTGTAACAATGCGTACAATAAAATGATATAATCCGCCTTCTGAGAATATAGGACCTGAGGCTACTACATATCCTCCACCCTGGCTAGTATAAGCATTCAAAATAGGATCGAGATCGCCTGCTACTGTAATTTGGCTGGTATTTCTTGGTTGCATCTGGAGTTTTAGATCTCCATCAGGACTGTAAAACCAGTTGGATAACAATTGTTTGCCATTTTTTTCAATTGTAATATAGTATGTAACTGATTTGAAAGTTTGATTGGTTTTTGAGTCAAAAAGTTTAAACTCTACGACAGGTTTTTGACCCTCGTTTTTAATCAAAGCTGTTGTTACAACAGGTGGCGACATTTTTATTAATAGATCTGCTTTACGATCGCCAAGAGAACCAGACAGCTGTTCCATAAATAATCCATCTCCATAAACCTTGCTAAATGTAAATGAATAGCTAATTGATAAAGCCAAAAGTATAAAAAAAAGATAAAACGGAATAAATTTATTCATAATTATATGATGAATATGTAATTCAGCTATTTATTACTACTGTAATAAACATAATATTATATCAATTAGAAACAACTACAGAATATGAAATACTATTATATTTTTATCTTATTAGTGATTATACTCACCTTTCAAATTGCAGTATCAAACATAAAATCAATTTCAAATAAAGATCATAACATCATTCCCTCCATTCTTGCACAAGTATATACAAACAAATCAGATTCTCAAAGAATAGACTATTATGCCAGATTTAATTGCGGTACAATAGACAATGATAATGGACCGTTAAGGCCAGGCAAATATGATTCAGATATCACCATATTTAACAAGCAAAGCTTTCCTTTAACTGTCATTTGGAAGCCAATAGAGATCAATCAAGAAAATAACAACAATTTTCAAATTATAAACATACAACCAGAAAACATTGTGAATATTAACTGTGCTAAAATATTCCCATCCTCATCATCAATAGGAAATTCTAATTTAAAAAACGGATTTAGTGAAGGGGTAGCATTAATAAGAATAAATACAAACAACGGTCAATTGATAAACAATTTTTTCAATAGTCAGGGATCGTCGGTCATTATCGGTAATCAAGAATTGGGAGATTTAATTAATGTGGATGTATTGCATACCGTAAATACATTAAGTGGCTCAAAGAAAGCGGCGGCGTTTTATCTTAAAGTAGATTTTTCAATAGATAGTTTATCGAAAAAAATAAATGGTGATATATATAAAAACAATTTAACTACAATTTTACCTGTTGAACCAAATAATATCATAGATCCTATTGATTCAATAAAACATATTCTAAATAACAATAATTCGAGTAATCAACAGCAATCTTTTACCAATACAACAATAAAAATAATTAGATCCGACATATTTTCCGACATCCCTACAGATAACCATGCACTAACATTTCAAAAAGTTATGCCTACAATAACAAATGACACGAATCCATAAATTATTGTTTTCATGATAATCATTCATGTTTATCATTGATGATTATCTTGACTGTGTTCTCAATAATATCTTTATTTTAATTATATTTACAAAATAAACGTAAATAAAATAATAATCTTTCAATTAGTATGGATAGTTATTGTATATATTATAATACATACTTTATATAACATAGAAACAAAGTTATTATGAAGAAACATGGCCCAAATGCCAGCATTAATTCCAAAAGAAGTAGAGATTCAAAGGCTAAAAAAAATATATGTAATTGTTATAATGTTAGGTTCAATTGCTGCATCAGTAGAAGTAGATAATTTTGTTGATGGATCATTGCACCAAACAGCCATTAGAGACAGTGCATTTACTCCAGCACACTGGTGGTTATATAGCCACTTTATTGCACTCCCACTAGGTTGGGGATTTGTTGCAATGTACGATAGAAGAGTTCCAGCATTGAGAGGACCAAACAATTCAATGAATACAGGTCTCAAGATAACCATTATTGGTTACCTAGCAACCATGTTTACAATTGGTATCAATGAATTGTGGCACTTTTGGTTCGTAGAAGAAATATTCTCAGTACCAAACCACTGGATGTTTAACATGGGTGTAGTAGTAGCCTTTATGGGAGCTTTAGCCTATGTCGTCAGAGTATATGCTCGTTTGGTAGAACTAGGTGCAGAAACTCCAGCAAGGAACCCATATGTAGCAGAAATGTACAAACTAGCACTTGAAGGAAAACTCTACAGTAGATCCATTCCATAAATTTTTTTTTGTTTTTGTTTTTGTTTTTGTTAATTATTTAATTTAATAATTTTAAACGAAATAAAAAATAAATATATTATTATGTATCTTGATCTGCATCAAGATCTTGAGATTGTTTTAGTTTTTCAGAGAAGCTAATTGTTTTGCCATGATCAGAAATAGAAATATTTGTATTAATTCGTATATTCAATCCTAATGATCTATAAATGCCTAGTAAATCACCTCCGGATATTTTTGAAATTTCTCCATAACGTATCAATTCATTTATTCTTTTGATAAGGATTTTAGTTTGAAAAGGAAATTGTTGTTCTGCAAGATTCAGAACCTCATTACCTCGATCATATAAATATCTTAGCAGAAAATCACGCTCGGATACACCACCTTCTGAATCAGTTGATTTTTTTTGGTTTATATCCCCTTGTTCCATGGTTTTCCTTTCTTTTTCCCTATAAGCGAACTGTTCTTTCAGAGCCTTCATTTTTCTAGCTTTTATTAACTCTAGATCAGGATCATCAATATTTGAGTTTTCATTATTGGTCAATTTAACCTTTAATCACCCCTAACGGTACAAGTCGAACTGCTTTTGTAGCAATACCCACATTATGTGATACATCTGCAACCATATCTACGTCTTTATATGCATCAGGTGTTTCTTCAACTAAACCATTCTTGGTCATAGATTTTACATAAACACCCCTAGATTCTAATTTTTTCTTGACTTCATCTAGAGTATGAATTCTTTTTGCATGAGATCTTGACATAGTTCTCCCAGCACCATGAGCAGTCGATCCAAAGCTTAAATCCATAGATTTATCATTCCCTAATAATATCCAACTAGCAGTTCCCATAGATCCAGGAATAATTACAGGCTGACCTATAGAACGGTATCTTTGGGGCAGTTGTTCCATTCCTGAAGGAAATGCACGAGTAGCTCCTTTCCTATGTACAACCAAATCCCTGGTTTCATCTCCATCAATTTTATGGCGTTCCACTTTAGCAATATTATGAGAAACATCATATACTAATTTCATATCCAAATCTTGTTCACTCATTTTAAGAATACGTTGAAAAACCATCCTTGTCCAATGAGTGATCATTTGCCTATTTGCCCAAGCAAAGTTCAAAGCTGAAAACATGGATTTTCTATAACTTTCACCCTCTGGTGAAATATTAGGAACGCAAGCCAGTTCTCTATCAACAATATTTAAATTATATTTTTTTGACGCTTGCTCTGATAGACGTAAATAATCACTGCATACCTGATGTCCAAATCCCCGTGATCCGCAATGTATTAAAATCTGTATTTGACCTTCTTTTGTGATTCCCATAGTTTTTGCGGCTTTATCATCATAAATTTTATCCACTTTTTGAATTTCAAGAAAATGATTACCAGAGCCTAAACTACCTAATTGAAGAGAACCTCTCTTTCTAGCATTGTTTGAAATATCTACTGGGTCGGCGCCATCTATTTTGCCAGATTCTTCACAAGATTCAAGGTCGCTATTTATTCCATAACCATTATTTACCGACCATTTTGCACCTTCCATGAGTAATTCGTCTAATTCTGAAGAAGTAAGTTTGATTGAACCCTCACTACCAACACCAGTTGGAATAGAAGAAAACAGTTCGTCCACTAGTACCTTCAGTTTTGGACGTATATCAGATTCAACAAGGTCTGTTTTAATTAATCTAACTCCACAATTAATATCATATCCTACGCCACCAGGGCTAATAATACCTTCTTCAAGATCGGATGCGGCTACACCCCCAACAGGAAATCCATATCCCTCATGTCCATCTGGTAACACAACTACATGTTTTTTAACTCCCGGGAGAGTAGTTACATTTACAGCTTGGTCTAGTGTTCGGTCTTCAACCATTTTAGAAATTAATAAATCATTTGCAAATATTGTAACAGGAATATTCATTCCTTTAGATTCGTCTTTAAATATTTCAAATTTGAAATTTGAAATTTTATTAACCTGATGTTTCCCCCTTTTTGTTACTAATAAACTAGACATTATTACCTATATGTTAAATATTTTAAGCTTGCTAAATATTAATCATCCTAAATAATAAATTAGATAACCATTATTTTAGAATAATTAATGCCCATTTTACCAATTGATAGTGGAAGGTATGGAAGTAAAGAAATAAAAGATATTTTCGAAGAATGTAAAAAATTAGAATATGAACTTAAATTCGAAGCAGCAGTTGCAAAAGCACAAGCAGATGTTAATTTAATTCCTCACGATGCAGCGATAGAGATAACAAAAATAACAATGTCAAATATGATAAGTCTAAGCAGAGTTAAGGACTTGGAGAAGATAAGCGACCATGATACTGCTGCAATGGTAGAAGCAATTAGCGAACTATGTTCAAATAATACAAAGCCTTGGATTCACTATGGATTAACTAGTAATGATGTTGTAGATACTAGTACATCAATGCAAATGAGAGAGGCATTCACAATTATTGAATCGAAAATACATGAACTAATAAAAGAACTGTTGAAGAAAGCTAAAGAAAATCAAAATTTGCCTGCAGTAGGTAGAACTCATGGTCAACATGCCAGTATTATTTCCTTTGGTTTAAAATTTGCAATCTGGTCAAATGAGATGATGGACCATTTGACTAGAATTGAAGAGGGGAAAAAAAGGTTTTTACTATGCAAAACTTTGGGTGTTGTTGGTACGGGTTCTATAATGAGAGAAAAAGCACTAGAAGTACAAAAAATGGTTTCAGAAAAATTAAATCTTTTTCCAATTGAGGCTGCAACACAAGTAATCCCAAGAGAAAGATATGCAGAAATGGTTTTTATAATTGCATTAATTGGATCTACACTAGATAAAATAGCTATAGAAATAAGAAATTTGCAAAGAACCGAAATAGGCGAGGTTCAAGAATCATTTAAAAAAGGTCAGATGGGAAGTAGTGCTGTTCCTGTAAAAAAAAATCCAATTAAGAGTGAAAGAATATCGTCTTTTGCCAAAATTCTTAAATCTAATGTAAATACATCTTTAGAAAATATATCATTATGGCATGAAAGGGATTTATCCAATTCTGCAAATGAACGCTTTATAATTCCTATAACAACGATTTTGATAGATGATATGGTTACTACGATGATAAAAATAATTACAGGATTATTCATAGATAAGGAAAAGATTTTAAAAAATATAGAAATAACTAAAGGCCAAATATTTGCAGAATTCGTTCTTCAATTATTAATTTCTAAGGGTATTCCAAGATTAAAAGCATACAGAGATATACAAAGAATAGCATTCAAAGCAACAGAATCGGATGAACATTTTTTAAAGGTATTATCAGAAGATGAGAATATTATTAAAAGTATAACTAAAAAAGAATTAGATTCTATATTCAATCCACAAAATCAATTATCTGCATCCAATCAAATTATTAATAATGTAGTGAAAAAGAGCTCAAAAAATGGAAATATTTTAATAATAATTTATAAGAAAGAAGAATATATCAAATAAAGTTAAGGTTATCAAGTGAAAAACCATATGGGATCCAATTTGGATAGGGATAAAGAAATTTCTTTGAAAAAAGATCCCAAGTGGACTATTAGTTTATTGCATTATGTATATGCAAAAGGTTTTTTCATAGCCTTATCATTTATTTCCATGATAACCACAGGTTTTTTTGGAATTCCTTTGATTTCAAATTTTTTTTTAAATAAGGACATAGATTTAACCCAACTGATATCTACAATATTTAGTCTATTAGGATGGATTTGGGGATTTATGGCATATAACCAATTTGATAAATTTACAAAATTGGTTAAAAACACATGGTCATCATCTCACAAACTAGATCCAATGATAGGAGAATACGATTACAAAACATTTAATCCTGAAACCAAACAATGGGAAGAAGGATATATACACTATGGAATTGTAGATTTCTGGGATAGCGAAAACGAGGTTCCACTATGGATAGATAAAGCAAAATATTGGAGAATATTTATTGAGTTACAGAGAATAAATAAGAATACAATCCTGCAAATTACCAAGGATAAAAATCTCCCTTTTAATGAAGGAAAAAATAATTTGGCAGTCACGGTAAAAGAGAACAATTTTGAAAACATATTAAAACATAATATAGAATCTAAATATGTCAAATATAAAAAATTCAGGGTAATCATTCCACAATGGCTAGTAATAAATACAGAATATAAAAAATTTAATTCAAATTTTCAATTAGAAATAGGTAATCTTACAAGTATAATTACAGAAGTCAATAAAAATATTCCAAGGATAATTGATGAAATAATACAACGGGAAAAAACAATCATGACACAACCTTGGAGTATTTTTATATCAGTAATAACGTATTTAAATAAAAGCCTTCCCTTAAGAATAATTTACAGTAAAATAAAAGATATAACTCCCGGAGCAAAAAAACGACGAATTCAATATATAAATGAAAATCTTTCCAGAACATCAACGAATGCCTTGATTGAAGCTATAATAATAAAAGCAAAAATAATTGGAATCGGTGAAAGATCTTTAAATAAGCTACTTTCATTGATCAAATTCTTAAAAAACGAATATGAAAAATTAGGATTAGGAGAAGGCTCTAGCGAATATCATAACTTTAATCACTCATTAGAAGTTGCCTACATGAGTTTAAATATGCTACCTAAAGAAATTCACGGATATAGCATTGATAAGAAAGATTATGAGATAATGCTTGTTGCAGCACTATTACATGACTACAATCCTATGCATGATATAAAATTTCGAAAATCACATACAAGAATACCCAGAGTAACTAGCACATTAGAACAAATAAGGAAAAAAAGAATTCATGATGCTTATTTTAATTTTACAGATGAAGATCTGATAAAATTTTTTAGAAAATCGGAGTCTCCCCTATTGCCAACAAAAGAGTATGCAACAGTACATCCTCAATATTTAAAAAACAAGGAGAGTAAAATAGAGAGTAAAATAGTAGAAGCCTTGATATGGAGGACAGACTATCCTTTTGATGAAAATTCTCAAACTAACTTTAATCAGTTATTGATAGAAATTAATAATAGCGGCTATTCTTGTGAAAAAATTAATTTAATAGCGGAAATTTTATCATTGGCTGATCTATCTGTAACATATTTAAGTTCAGATCCTCTGCTGGCTTGGAATAGGGTGGTAAAATTATATCAAGAATTAGATCTTCCTGTGGTAGAAGCAGTTTCAGGAACAGACAGGTTTTTGTCTCTTTTCTCAGAAGGATCATTATTTAAAGAAATTATATCCGGAAAAAACTTTCCAGTTGTTTTTAGACAAAAATGGGATAATGTTTATAGATTCTTTCACGAGGGAAATCCTTCAAATCGTATCAATAAAATAATTCTCGATGCGAGAACAAGATATCAAAAGATAAACATGGAAATAGATATGAATAAGTGCGATTTTTTAATTATTAATGCCCTTGCAAATAAAAATGAATTTTTTATAGGCATTGGAAAAAATAAAGAAGATATAATGATAGCACAATCAAAATTAAAAGTGTTTGAAAAAGAAAATATAGAAATTCTTACAGGAAATATAGAAAAATTACTACCATTTATAAAAGATAAATCAATTGATAACATTATAATAAATATATCTAATGAATTAAAAATAGACATCAATAAGGCAACATTATTAAAAGATTTATTTTATTCCTATAACTCAAAATTAGTTTTAAATGGAACAATTCAAATTATAATAGATAAAAATCAAGATTATGATGAAGTAATATCGTTAATGCCCAATCAAGAATTTAAAATAATAAATATATCTACTAATATCATATCAAAATATATTTTGAATAACAAATTTATCGATTTCGATAATTTAGAAAAGGTTAAAATAATAACAATTCTAAAGATAAATAAATAGTAAGACTAAAAAAATAATAACCAACTATAACAAATAAATAATAACTCGATATTGGTCTATATTAAAAAATTAGAAATTTTTGGTTTTAAATCATTTGGATCAAAAAATATAATATTAAATTTTCAAAAAGGTTTAATTGTAGTTACAGGTCCTAACGGTTCTGGCAAAAGTAATATTCTTGACGCAATTTTATTCGCACTGGGCGAAAACAGTCCCAAAGCTCTTAGAGTAGATAGATTTCAATCTTTATTCCACGACAACTCGCCAACAAATAACAATAATAATACAAATAAAACAGTAAGAGTAAGTTTAACTTTTGATAATTTAGACAGGGGGATTCCGGTAGATAAAGATAATGTTACTATCACTAGAGAAATGTCTGGAATAAATAGCGGAGAAAGTCAGTACAATATCAATGGAAAAAAAGTTTCAAGAAACAACATAATGGAACTATTGGAAATAGTAGTTGCATCACCTAACAAATTGAATATAGTGCAGCAAGGCATGATAACAAGAATATCCGAATTAAATTCGGAGGAAAGAAGAAAAATAATAGAAGATATAATAGGATTATCTTATTTTGACGAAAAGAAAAACCAGGCTATGAAACAATTGGAAGAATCAGATAGACGATTAGAAATAGCTTTATCCAAAATGGATGATGTAAAAAATAGAATAGATGAGCTAGAATCAGAAAGAAATGATCAGCAAAGATTCATCCAACTAGAATATGAAATTAAAAGATTAAAAGCTATTAAAGTCTCTGAGAAATTAAAAGAAATAATCAATGATATTACAGATTTTAGTAATAGAAACGGCATTAGAGAAAATAATATTAAAATAATTACAAATGAGATAAATAAATTAAACCAACAAATAGAGCAATTAAATAATGAGAAAGAACAGTTTTTGATTTTGTCAAATGATTCTAACAAAGAGAAAAAAGAACTGGAAACAAGGTTATCGTCAGTAATTTATCAATACGAAAGGACTAATGCAATAATAAAAGAATCTCAATATTATTTAAATCAAACAATCCAAAAAGAAAATAACAATTTACTAGAACAACAAATACAATATCAAAAATTGAAAGATTATGAAGAACAACTAATTCATTTAAAAAATAAAATTGAAATAGGTGAAAGAAATAGAGGAGAATTAGAGGAGAAATTAAAAGAAATAGCAAAAGAAATAGAGGAAAAAAATGAACTAAATTTAAATGAAATAAATAGAAAAAATTCTCTGGAAACAAGGTTAAAAAAATTATTACGAATCAAAGGCGATTTTGAAGTAAATATTGCTAGGAATGAAGAAAAAATAAAAAATCTTTCAGATAAAATAAGAATTAATGACAAATCGATAGTAGAATACCTCACAGAAAGAAAAGCCAATGATAAAAAGATATCAGATTTAAACGTCAAAATCAAAGAAGTTTATACAAATATTTCAAAGATAAAAGACAATGTCTACAAAATAGATATCGAATCTACAAAATTAAGTAGAGAACTAGAGATATCGAAAAAAACAATTGATAATGCAGAAAAAACAATTTTAAAATATGATGAAAAAATGAAATTGGCTAAAAATATTCTGACTGAGGATTATGCCATTGCATCTTTATTGAAAGACTTTAAAAATTTAGATATCATAGGATATGTTTTTAATCTACTAAAATGGGATGAAAAATACCAAAAAGCTATTATTGCTTCTGGAAACGAATGGATGAAGTCCATAGTTGTAAAAGATATCAAAAGCATGATCACATTAGCAGAATATTCTAAAAATAACGGAATACCATTTTTGAAGATTATTCCTATAGAATTGCTTGATGATGGAGGAAAGATTAAAAAAATACCATACGATCGATCAATATTGGGCATATTATCTGAATTTGTTTATTGTGACATAAAATATTTATCAGAATTCTTATTTGGTAACATAGTTCTTACTAAAAATCCAGTTACAGCATATATATTATCTAAACGTGGCTATAAAGCAGTATCAATTACAGGAGAGATTTTTTTTCCAAATTTATCTTTAATGCAATTTGATTATGGTTCAAAAATATCGGATCTTACCAAAGATATATTGTTATCCGATTCTATTGAAAGCTTAAAAATTAATTTGGATAAACTAAAAACATTGACAAAAATGAAAATTTCTGAATTATATAACATTGATAAAGAAAAAATAACAAATGAAAATTTGTTAAATTCATATGATTTACAAATTTCTGAGTGTGAAAAAAAAATTGTAGAAGTTCAAGAACAAGTTAATAAACAGTATCAAGAGAGTAAAAAATTAGTTATAAATAATATAGATAATAGTACATTGATCGATAACATAACCAACAATTTCTACAAATATAAATCAAGATTAGTAATCATTGAACAAGCGATTAATAAAATTAAAAAAGAGATAGACCAAATAGAAAAGGAAAACGATATAGAAGGAATAAATTACTTAAACATAGAGAAAAAAAAGATTAGCTATGAAATTGAAATAGAAAATAATCAACTACGACAATTGATATTAACGCAATCTCTTTTAAAGAACAACCTCGATAATACCAATACACAATATCAAAAATCTATAAAGGAAAAAGAAAATATAGAAAAGGAAAAAGAAAATAGGAAAATAATTTTAGAAAAATCTAAGGCAGATTTAAGAGAGAAAGAGGTAGAGCTGGAAAAATTAAGAGAAAACGAAAACAAAATAATACAATCAACGAGTTCTGTATATACAAAACTACAAGAATTCGAACGCTTATATAGAAAATTAACCGAAAACGAAAAAAAAACTGTTAAAGAATTAAATTTATTAGAGAAAGAGGTAGCTATAACCAATAAAGATATTTTAGATCTACAAAATCAAAAAATAAATCGAACAAAGGAACTACAAGAATTAGGATATAAGGAAACTTTAGAAATTTATGAGGTAGAAAATATCTATCAAGATTTAAAAATAGAATATGAAAGTATTAGAGAAAGGATCAACCTCAGAGCAGATGAAACATATTTAGAAATAATAGATGGATATCGTGGAATGTCAAATAAAAAAAATCAATTAGAAGAAGAGAGAAATTCAATTGTAAGATTTATTGATGAAACTGGAAAAGAAAAGGAAATTGTTTTTACTAATGCGTTTAAAAAAGTAGACGAAGATATTAGAAAAACATTTTCAGAGATTACAGGTGGTAGCGCATGGTTAGATTTAGAAGATTCTGAGAATATTTTTTCTGGGGGAATTTTATTAATGGTACAATTTCCAAATAAGCAAGCTAGAGAATCCACTTCGTTGTCAGGAGGAGAAAAAACAATGGCAGCAATTGTTTTTCTACTTGCACTTCAATCTCTTAAACCATCGCCATTCTATCTAATGGATGAAGTAGATGCACACTTAGATGCTCAAAATACTGAAAGATTATCAAAGATTCTATTACTTCGATCTGATAACAATCAAATAATAATGGTAACGCTAAAGGATTCTACTGTGGCAAAATCAGATCTAATATTTGGAGTATATCCAAAAAATGGAATTTCTCAAATAGTAAAATATAATCATCCGAATAAAGTCAAATTAATCAAATAGAATTCAAACTTTTATTTTGGATAATTCTAATTCTTATAATGAAAACAAGAAACAAAATGCTCTTTTGTAATTTTGTATTCTGTAGGATCGTTTGAACATTCTTTTAAAGATAATTTACACCTATTATAGAATTTACAACCAGTAATAGGGATATCAAACAAATTTGTTTTATCATAATTTTTATAGTATATACCAGATCCTAAAGAAGAGAAATTAACAGCATCCAATAACATCCAAGTATATGGATGAAGTGGATTTAAAAGCACTTCATCGATATCCCCAAATTCAACTAAATGTCCTGAAAACATAATACCAATTCTATCACCGATAAATCTTGAAGTGGCTAAGTCATGAGTTATATAAATAATAGAGATATTCAAACTATTTCTCAAATCGTTTAATAATGATAAAATCTCTGCTCGAATAGAAACATCTAACATAGATACAGGTTCATCAGCTATTATCAAGCGAGGGTTGCTAACAATTGCTCTAGCAATTGAAACACGTTGTCTTTGGCCACCAGAAAGCATACTAGGATATTTTTCTAAAAATTCTTCAACAGGTTCCAATTTGGTATCACTAAGAGCCATTCTGACTCTATTTTCCTTTTCTATATATCTTAGATTACTATTATGAATTTTTAATGGCTCCATAACTATATCTTTGATTTTAAGATAGGGATTAATGGAACTGTATGGATCCTGATGAATCATTTGTATTAATGAATAAAATGTTTTATTCTTTTTAAAAATATTAATATTCTTTCCTAGGAAATAGATATCACCAGAATCAGGAGTTATATCTCCTAAGATTAATCTAGCCAAAGTAGTTTTTCCTGCACCAGATTCTCCTGCCAATACCAAAACTTTACCCTCATCAAGCTCGAAAGACACATCATCAATGACTTTTTTAATCTTTGAAGATTGTGAAAAAAATTTTAAAGCATTTTGTTTTATGGAGTAGTATTTTTTTACATTTTTTAATTGAAGTAAAGGCATTAATATATTAAAGATGTTATTAATATAAAATACAATCGATATGCTTATCTACGTTTAAGAATAACAAATCAAAAATTAAAAAAAGCAGTTATATTATTTTTGTCCTTAAAACTTTGTCAAGTACTTTAGTAATAACTACACTAAATATCAAAAGTAATAAAAATTCAACATTATGACAAGCCTTGCAAATCTTACATACAATTTTTGATTTTGATAAGTTTATTATTAAGTTTTGTTCATCAACAAATAAATCTTTAATAATTTTATAGAATTTAGGATATAAAGAATTAATAATACTAATATTATCTGGAATAATGGTATCAAGAATAAAGTCATCAAAAAATAATGTTTTTAAAGTAGATTTATAGTATTTTATCAAAGTACCTTTTACTTCTTTGGTTCTAGATATCTTAATCAATCCATTTTTTTTTAAAATGTTCACATGATGTCTTAATGTGGTTGTTGCTATTTTAAAATTAGATTTTTTTAAGTGAATCATTAGATCGCTTACAGAAAGCTCTTTATGATAAAGTAGATCCAGAATCTTGATCCTATGTGGATCGCTTAATCCTTTTGTAATTCTCAAGCTTAATGGGATTGTAACTAATAGTTTTTCATTGTTTGAAATATTTCTCATTGGATAACTTTTTTTATTTCAAATCTATTTATTAAGATATAATAAAAAATAATATATTTAATAATCAATATCTATGTTATTTAAGTAATAATAATGATCGGATTGTACCTTAGTATATTTTATATCAAATCGAAATTATTGTGTTGCATGAAATTCCAAATCGGTCTAACTTGATCGTGAATAAAATATATTTTGTATTCTCTCAATTCACTTCAAACTTTTTATGATTCGAACTTTTTTATTCCCTATAATGTCATCCAATTATGGGTTAAAGTTATATATGCTTTTTTGTTACATATAGCTATCCCTCAAAACACATTACCTTTTTTTAATTGATTATGTATTGTTCAATTTCTATAAATTTAAGAAAGCATCCATAGATTTCATTTTTATATGTATGACATACCAACTAGAAAGAGAACAAAATCTGAAGAAATCGCTTATCCACCATTATTTGCTTTCTTGGCGTGTCTATATAAGAAATAAATCCTAAATATATATCCAGATTTGTTATAGAATCTACTATAATATGATAAGAAAGGATTGGATATAAAAGTATAATCCTGAGCGGTTATTTTACTGGCAAAGGTTTCGCAATTAAAAGTTGATGAGAATCAAATTAAGTTGGCTCTGGAGTATCTTTGGTTAATGTATTGCTAGCGAGATTAATAATAAGGAAATTCTCAGTTTGATGATATCAAAAGAGCAAAGTATGTTCTGTAGCAGAGCACTTTTTATAAGATATTATTACAGAACATAACGAATATTATATTTCAATAAAGATTAAGTCATATAGTGTACACAAGTTTTCCGTTAATTAATATAGATTTTGTTCATAATAATCACTAATATTAACATAGTATCCTAAAGTTATTTATTTAGATATAGATAAATTGCTCTAAGAGAAGGAAAATTCATCTCCATTTCCATATTTCAAAGATAATAGTCTATTACAACCATATTTTAAGGATTTTAATTTTCCATGTATTAAAATATATTATGAATAAAAAATGGGACTGTTCAAAAATTTCCAAATACGTCGTCAAGTTATTAATTATCAATAATTCTATCTTTATTGTTCACTATCTTTATTATGAACCTGACTTATTCGTTATCCATTTACAAAAATACTAATTCAGATAAATAAAAAAGATAAAGCAATAACTATTTCTTTTTTCTAAATGGTCAATTGACTTGTCTGGGTGAACATCAAAATAGCCAACTTCAAAAATATATGCATTTTTTTAATAATTAGCAAATGATTTGCGCGACTATCCATTACATTTGAATATTTTACTATAAATGCATCAGATTTCTACGAAATTAATTTTACAAATAATATAAAAATAGTAAATCAAATTACAGCACCATATCAAAATATAAAAGATGTAATTATATGGTATAAATCATCAATTTGTATATATCCACGATATTTAATATATAAGAATAAGGTTTATAAATCATTTTATATGAAAACTTGTATATTTTGTGAAATAATAAATGGAAAACTTAATGCTAGAAAAATCTATGAAACTAAATATTCGATAGCATTTCTTGATGCATTTCCCCTTAAAGAAGGGCACACATTGATAATTTCAAAAACACATAAAACAAAGATTCAAGAATTAAATAATGAGGAAAATAACGATATTTTCTCTACGTTACGTTTTTTAATTAATCATATCGAAAATACAGTAGAAAGTAATTCTACGTTAATTGCTATTCACAATGGAGAAGAAGCAGGACAAGAAATTCCTCATGTACATATTCATATAATCCCAATTAAAAAATCAGATAAACCTACTACAATCCATTCTATGTTTACAAAAGAGAAATTTCCAGAAAATAAACTTGATGAAATTTGGAATAAAATGAAATATGGTCTACAACATCAAAACTAAAAAATTGATGACAAGACATGTGGTAATTCCCTCAAGGAACTAATAACAAATAAAGGTTCTTCTTTCTTACTTGTAGGTTTTTGAACTTTATATATAGAATCTAAAGTTCTAATAGTTTTTATTCCTAATTCGTTAGCTGGATAAATATCGATATCTAATCTATCGCCTATCATAACACAATGTTCTTTAGATATACAGGAATCTTCTAAAGCCCTATAAAAAATTGTAGGATCAGGTTTTTTCACACCAATATTTTGAGATAGACATATTGTTTCAAAATATTGACTAAGATTATTTTTTACTAAAAGATCAGCAGAGCCGGAAGAATTATTACTTATTATTCCTAATGAGTAAGTCTTGGATAATAATGGAATAATACTATGAACCTCCTTATGCAATTTAATTAGCTTTTTTTTATTTTCCAATAGATCATCTTTTAATTTATCGAAAAGAATCAAATCATAGCCTTTTGGAAGGATTAGTTGAGCCATCAATGAAACAATGTTTAAAAAACCTGATGAACCAATTCTTCTAGTAAGAAGAATATTATTTCTCAACGTGAAATAATTTTTATAATCTATTTTTGCACCGTATCCATTGAGTGTTTCAAATAATAATTTGTCAAAATAATTAATATAATTCCATTCATCTATTAGAGTTTGTCCAAGATCAAAAAAGATGAATGGCTTCATTCCTATATTTAGAATTAACCAATAATTATTGTTTTCATGATAATCATTCATGTTTATCATTGATGATTATCTTGACTGTGTTCTCAACAATATCTTTATTTTAATTATATTTACAAAATAAACGTAAATAAAATAATAATCTTTCAATTAGTATGGATAGTTATTGTATATATTATAATACATACTTTATATAACATAGAAACAAAGTTATTATGAAGAAACATGGCCCAAATGCCAGCATTAATTCCAAAAGAAGTAGAGATTCAAAGGCTAAAAAAAATATACGTAATTGTTATAATGTTAGGTTCAATTGCTGCATCAGTAGAAGTAGATAATTTTGTTGATGGATCATTGCACCAAACAGCCATTAGAGACAGTGCATTTACTCCAGCACACTGGTGGTTATATAGCCACTTTATTGCACTCCCACTAGGTTGGGGATTTGTTGCAATGTACGATAGAAGAGTTCCAGCATTGAGAGGACCAAACAATTCAATGAATACAGGTCTCAAGATAACCATTATTGGTTACCTAGCAACCATGTTTACAATTGGTATCAATGAATTGTGGCACTTTTGGTTCGTAGAAGAAATATTCTCAGTACCAAACCACTGGATGTTTAACATGGGTGTAGTAGTAGCCTTTATGGGAGCTTTAGCCTATGTCGTCAGAGTATATGCTCGTTTGGTAGAACTAGGTGCAGAAACTCCAGCAAGGAACCCATATGTAGCAGAAATGTACAAACTAGCACTTGAAGGAAAACTCTACAGTAAATCCATTCCATAAATTTTTTTTTGTTTTTGTTTTTGTTTTTGTTTTTGTTAATTATTTAATTTAATAATTTTAAACGGAATAAAATCTCTTACTTTGCTCTGCCTCTGGCTCTCTGCAAAGCCCCGCAGAAGATATAGTAAAATACTGTGATGGTTCTAATAAATTTTCAGTTCCGAACATTAATTGTTAACAGGTAAAAAAAGAGAATGGGATATGTGATAAAACAAATAGATTAAATAATTCTCAAGTTTTGTAATTCAGGATAGTAACAGATGAATCGATTTTTAAGATAGACAATTGCTAGTTAAGATACAGAACGTCTACAGCATGTTAAAAAAGATCTGTATATTTAATAAGTATCAATCATACTTATTTCAACATTAATAGCCATTTTACAGAATGTATATGAAAAAATTTGACACTACATATATTATTGCTAATACTACCAGTATTACCAAATAAATTAAACTGCATTATGATATTTGCTTTGCATGAATACAGAAGAAGATTCAGAAATGTTACTTTATTTCTCCTACATCTTTTGCGGTCCCTTCAAAATAATTAATGATTCAAGAATAATCACAATTGTAACCACAGATAGTTATCTATTGTATTTTGCAATAACAACGCCCATTTGTATAACCAAACAAGTAAATCTTAATTTTGTCAAAACAACCAAAATAAAATAGATATTTGAGAGTCTTTCAAATGGTTAATCTTTTTATATCATAAATAGTATTAAAATTATGTAGATAAAAATATAAACAAAAAGTAAAAAATAATATTAAAAGATATATATTTATATAAAGATTTTAATTTGGATAATCCAGTCCATTGTTTTCAAGAGAAAAGACAATCTCCAAAAAGGATTAAATTATTCTTATCAATAAATTCATATTAAATTATCTTAATAGTTTTTAGGTACTATTTACTAACTGTACATATTCATAAGCTGCCGTATCATTATCAAATGCATATTGTACCTTTTGAAAGCTTTTTCTAAATTCTATTACATCTTGTAAAACTTTACTTGTATCCTGTTTATCAATAACTATTCTTTTGATAAATGTTGCTATCATATGCATTTCGTTTTCCTTCATACCTAATCTTGTTACCTCTGGAACTCCGATCCTTATTCCACTAGGATGCAAATAATTTTTTCCTTCTTTTATGTCTCCTGGAAGAAGCTGCCTATTTAATATTATATTGCATTTTTCAAAATCTTTTTCTATGGTTCCCCCATCTCCAAATTTTGAAACATCTACTGCTAATTGATGAGATTCTGTAAATCCTCTTTTTTCACCTAATACATTAAAACCAACATTTGCCAAAGAATAAGCAAGCATCTTTGCATTTTTAATAACCTGTTTTGCGTACTCTTCACCGAATTCTATTATTTCTGCCAAAGCAATAGCTTTTCCTGCAACATGATGTAAATGATGACTACTGGTATTGCCTGGAAATATTGCTTTTTTAATGGCTTCACCATATTTTTCAAGTGAAACTATTATACCTCCTTGTGGGCCCCACAATGTTTTATGAGAGCTCATAGTCATAGAATCTGCACCTTCTCTTAGAGGATCTTGAAATTGGTTTCCTGCAATTAATCCAGCAACGTGAGCTCCATCATAATTTATATAAATATTATGACTGTGCAAGAAATCAGTTAATTCTTTTACGGGATGAGGGAATAAGAAAAGACTGCCTCCAAACATTGCGATTTTTGGGGCTTTCCCTTCTTTGACCATTATTTCAATTTTTTTCCGGGTTAAATCCACATCTATGGTCATAAGTTCCTTCGAAAATGGGAAATGTTCTATTAATAGACCATGTACTAATCCTGCTGTTCCTGAATGTTCTTTTTTTCCATGTGAAATGTGGCCACCACTGGGAATAGACGAGGCAAGCATATAATCGCCAGGATTAGAAAATGCTGAATAAATTGCCAAATTTGCAACAACACCAGATGTTGCTCTGCAATCAGCAAATTCCGATCTAAAAACTTTTTTCAGCTAATTCATTACATATATTTTCTACTTGATCAATATATGTACATCCTGCATATACTCGTTCGCCTGGCCATCCCTCTGCATATCTATTTCCAAAATCAGACACAACTGCTTCTCTTACTGCAGGACTTGGTATATTTTCACTTGCTATTAATGGAATGGAATTATTAAACCAATTATGGTGTTCTTTTATTAACTTTAAAATGTTATCGTATAATCCTTTGGCTTCCAATACACTTTTGTTAAAATTATAACTATTTTAAAATATCGTAATGTTAATTATTCTTTATAGATATTATAAGACTTTTTCTCATCTTATGACAATAATTTTATACTACCTATATTTTATCTACACTTGCAGAAGGGTAATCAGATGGAAGGATATTGTGTTAAATGTAAAGCAAAAAGAGAAATGAAAGATGAAAAACAAGTTACTATGAAAAATGGTAGACCTGCTACTCAAGGCACATGTAGTGTTTGTAGTACAAAAATGTTTAAAATAGGAGGAATTAAAAAATCAGAAAGTAAATAATAAAATTTACTTATCTAATTAAAATACTTACTCATTATATTTTAAGAACTTTATTGTAATAAAAGAAATATAGCTAATATAGAATTTTTCATTAGGTATAACATATATGAATATAAATCTTTATCAATAGATTTGTTAAGTTGTGGATAAAAATATAGGTTCATTTTGCTCATTTATGGTTATTATATAGAAACAGGAAGAAAAAGAAAAACACATACATCTAAAGCAGCAGAAATTTTTTGTATAAAAGAACCATCAAAGTTAGTTCTGAATTAGTATGGGGTTGGCCGGATTTTAATATCGAATTTGAAAATAAATAAGAAAGTATAGAAGGACAATATCAAGAGCCAAATATATTTTGTGTCAGGCAGCGAATATTTTCTATCTGCTGTTAGTAAAGTATCAAAAAAAACATCAGCATAGAATAATCTGCAATAAATATATCTAATGGCTGATGGCACTGGTATCCGCCATCGCATTCATTAGTTCTTGAAACTAAAGTATCTATATCCATCATCATCCTTTTGAGAAAAGTATTATTCTAAAGGATAATGAAGGATTTTAAAGAAGAACTAATAAATACCTGGATGATTTTACTTTCCTTACAACAAAAAATAAAGAAATGTAAACATGCATAAACAGAAGAAATGGTTTAATTTACATGTTATAATCATCATAATAAAGATGTAATAACTTGTAATCGTAGATCCGATATACATTAAAACTATTCAATACAATGTAACTTAAATGACATAAAATCGCTTATATGCGATAAGTGAAAATTCAAATTTTCCTCATTCTTAGATATATTGTCATTTATATGATTAATGATTTATGAATTATAACAAATAAAAAATGTAATTAAAACTATTTTTTATTAATATTTACACATGGTTTATATAATATATTAGATCAATTACCTCTGCGAAAAAATATGCCAATCGATCCAGATTTTCCAAAGAATCATCATGTAATTGGACAAATAAAACACTCCGATGGAGAACATTTTCACTATCTCTGGGGACCAGGCAAACTAGGCGAAGCTGCTGAAAATACAGAAGTTAAAGAGGCTTTTCAATCAAAAGGAGAACCGTTAGAACCAATAGGCGTTAGTGGCACTATGGTAGCAGTAGACTGGGATGCATGTGTAGCAGATGGAGCATGTATAGAGGCTTGTCCTGTACAAGTTTTTCAATGGTATAGAACAGAACATGATGTTCCTGCCAAAGATGTCATAAATCACGAATTTGCTGGAGAGGGATCATCAGTAAAAGAGGAAAGAAAAGATTATACTGACAAAGCAGATCCAATCAGAGAACACGATTGCATCTGGTGTATGGCTTGTGTATCTGTATGTCCACCGCAAGCAATTAAAGTAGATCAATCTAACCAAGAGTATCATGAAAAAGCTGCAGGAACATTCAATGAAGAATTATCAAAAGGTAGTGCACCACCACCTCATGCACACTAAAACATTTTTTTAATATTCATTAAAATTTATTTAAATTAGAAAATTATAACTAAATCATTACCAAATCATCCAAGATTCTAAGGATGTTAAAAAAGATTGCAATATGTTTCGAGATTTATCCGATAAGATTACATCATTGTTAGCAATAATCTTATCAATACAACAAATAAATAAAATCAAAGGAGAAGAAAATGATTCTAATTTCGACCAATTATTATTATCACAGACTTTCAAAATGATATTAACTTTTTCATTATAGTAGCAAGATAACAAATTAACTATATTTTCCGACTCTATCGAAGATATTGAATTATTTTTTAAGAAAGATTTAAGATTAGTGCAATTGATAATTAAAGAATCTGCATAATGACAGTATATTGACTTTGGTTTACGAGTCATCTTTTGTAGAGATCATTATTAATAATAATTTCTAGTTTCTGTTTCAAATATTCATTAATTTTATATCCATCAACTTTTCCTCGTAATATACTCATACTTTTACCCATGAGTGCACCTATGGAATTAAGTCCTTTTTCTTTAATAATATTGGCATTATCATTTAATATTTTATCCAAGATATTATTTAATTCACCATCATTTATTTCAGTTAAATTTAATGATTCAAGTGCGTCTTTTACAGATCCAGATTCTTTTTTCATAATTTGTTCAAATATCAAGTTTACAGATTCTTTAGCTATAGAACCTTTGTCGAGTTGATCAAATACTTCTATAAGAATATCATCTGTTAATAATGATTTATCAAGATTATTTCTTGAAAGACTAACTATATCTTCTGTAAGCTTAGAAGCAATAAAAGTAGGTGTAACGTTTTTTGTAGTTGAAGTAATTTTTTCGAAAATATCATAGTATTGAGAGTCAAAAATATGTTCAGATAATTTTTTATTTAATGAATATTTTTGCATCATTTGATTAATCAAATCATCCCAAGACAAAGGAATTTTCTGTTTAAGATCATAGAGTAACTTTGAATCTACAGGTATAGGCAATATATCAGTCTCAGGATACATTCTAGATGAACCAGGTCTAGGTCGAAGAAAAATGGTGGAGCCATCCATTGTTGCAGACCTTGTTTCTGCAACTACCCCATCTTTAAATTGACATATTCGTCGAATTAATGGCTCAAGAACAATATTTATTTTTTTTTCATCACCTCCAATAATTAAAAAAGCATCGTTATTAGAAATACACATTAGTTCTTTGATTTTTTCAATATCTTTAGTAGTAATTCCATAATTTGGCAATTCATCAGAATGAAAAATACCACCTAAACCAAAAAATCTAACATATTCACCTAATTCTTTGCCTAAACGAATACCATTGATTGGTTCATAACCAATTAAATTATTCAATCCTCTAAGTCTTATTGACAAGAAAATGGAATTAGAAACTTTTAAAATTTTCTTAATAATGTTTGAAGATGATTTTTCAAATAAATAAGTAATATCTTGAATTTTATCTCCGATAAAGATATCCTCGATATTTCTTTTTTTAAATTCTTCGGCAATTTTTAACAATCCAAATTGCCTTTTTGTTTCATATTCCAGGACTTTAGTTAATTGTGATAATTGTTGAACACCCTTTACTTCCACAACTTGTCCATCATTAACAGAGATATTTACATCCTGTCTTATGCTTCCAAGTCCTCTAGAGACACGCTTACTGCTACGTAGTAACCTACCAAGTGTTAATGCTACGTTTACAATTTCCTCAGGATTTCCAGATATAGGCTCTAAAGCTATTTCTACTAATGGAATTCCAAGTCTATCTAGACCGAATTCTTTATATTCTGTATGTTGAGGTAGCAATTTTGCAGCATCTTCTTCCAAACAAATACTTTGAACACCTATCCTGTTAAAATTATTAACATTTAAGTAACCGCCAGATGAGATAAGCATAGTTCTTTGAAATCCACTAACATTTGATCCATCTATTACAATTTTTCTCATAACATGAATTTCGTCAACTATATTTGAGTTTAGAGCAAGAGAAAATAATAATACGGTGTCCAATGCATCTTTATTTACATTATGAGGAGGCTCTTCATCAGCCTCTACTAAGCAGCTCAACTCAATTTTAGAATAATATTTTATTGTATTCTTCTTCGAAAATTCAAATAATGCAGCTTTATCAAAATTACCGAGTTCACTTTTAGTTGGTCTCAAGATACGTATAAAATTATAATCATAAATACCATTTGCATCCTTACATATACAATTACAAAAAAGTTTAGAACTCGTATTCAATTGCTGATGTATCTCGAATCCAACTTTTACCTTTAAAGTATCAAAATCGATGTTCATCAAAATCATTCCAAATATTTATCAATCAACAAGGGGGGAAATAGTAGAGATTTCGTGAGAGATATTGAGTTTCATTATTTCAATAAGATGTATCATATTTGAACTATTACTTAATGCCCACATAGCTTTAACTACTGCAGTTTCAGAACTCATATCGGATAATGGTATAATACCTAAATCCAACAGATCCCTACCAGTATCATAAACGGTCATTTGTACTCTTCCATATATACATTGAGAAGTCATGAATATAACAATACCAGAATCAATCAACTTTTTAAGATAGTGGAAACAGCTTTTATTAATATGTCCAAGTCCGGTACCCTCCAAGATAATGACTTTATAGTTTAAATTTAAAAAATTCTCAAGAAAAGAAGGGTCAAATCCTGGATAAAATTTTAATAAGAATACCCTATCATCAAAAGATGTCTTTGAAACAAGGCTATTTGCCATGTTACAGCGTTCATTTATTTTTTTTAAATTCGTGTTACATATAATCTCATAACTATCAATTAATGCAAAAGGAATATAATCTAACGATTGAAAAGCATTACGTTTACTGGTATGATTTTTTCGTACTCTAGTTCCGAGGTAACATGCAATAATTTCATCTGAAGAGGTATAGTGCATACACACAAAAATGCCTGTAAATTTAGTTTTTGTAATAAATTTTATCGCACCTAACAAATTAGTAAATGCATCAGATGAAGGTCGATCAGAAGATCGTTGAGATCCTACCAATACAACAGGAATGGATAGATTTTGTAATGCAAAGCTCATTGCAGAAGATGTATAATGAATTGTGTCTGTTCCATGTGATATAATAATCCCATCAAAATGTTCATGTACAATAGCTCTAGATACTCTTTCTGATAAAAGAGACCAATGTCGAGGAGTTATATTTTCACTGTATTCATTTAATAAAAATTCAGGATAAATTGATGCATAATTAGAAATCTCTGGAAAAATTGAATATAGCTCCGGTGCATTTAAAATTGAGGTAACTCCACCAGTTCTATAATCAATTTTACTAGCAATGGTTCCACCAGTACTAAGAAGTAAAATCTTTGGCAATGATTTAGTTATAAAGGATTCGTTAATATTATAATCATTTTCTTTAAATGAGGCAAAATTATTGCAAGGGTCTTTAGAATTAGATGGGATATTTAGCAAGGTATTAATAGAAGCTTCTGATGAAATATCGTTTGTAATATCTATAACATTTTCTGCCAATATACCAATATTATAACCACTTTTCAGTTTAATTACAATATATTCATCATTAAAAGACTCGTACCTAGGCATAATTATGCCACGGTAATCCCCTTTATTTGAAAATAATTTAATACTATCACCAATTTTAACTTTGTATTTGTTTAATAATTGTTGAGATTTACTAACGCAATCATCTCTTGTTCTATTAGAATTTAAATTCGGTGTAATTTTTTTTTTCAATTATAAAAATGTAATAATAATATAAAATAAATATTTAGATATTCAATTCGGTTTTACCAATACTTTTCCCACCATCCAAGGATGAAATAAACAACTATATTCGTAAAGGCCGGGTTTATTAAAAACTAATGTAAAATAATTACTGAAAGAATAATCAAAATTTTGTTTTTCATCTAATGAAAGTAGAGGCCCTGAATTAACAAATTTCTCATCTCCCTGAAAAACATATGTAGGATTATGCCCTAAATGTAATACTTTTGTATCATTTGTAATAATGGTAGGATTTAAAGCTCTGGAATTCAATAGCATTACAATCTGAGTTCCATTTTTGGTCATCTCCTTCAATGGCTCACCGGTATTACCCATTAAAGGTACAAACTTTGTAGCATTTTGTGTATAAAAAGGAATACCGATTTTTTCCATATTATCCAACCCCTGAAGAAAAGTAACAGTATGAGGAAGAGGAACATCCATCCCGCTGTACCATGTAATACTATCACCCTTAACAATTTCAATATTTGAAGGATAATATTGATTATAAGAAACAGAAGAATTGCCCTGGCCAACCTTAATAAAAAAATTTTCGGATTTATGTGATAAGGTAGAGTTAGAAGTAGTAGAACTATTATTTGATTTTAATAAAATTGTAGAATTTTCCGTCAAATCAGCAAAAGATAAATTAATTGTAACATTAATTAACGAAAATAAAAATCCACTATAACTAAATATATAAAATATAAGAAATAAAATAAAAATTCTAGGTAATATCATGAATATATTCAAATTGACAAACGGATTAAAATAATATAATGTTTTTTATAGAATATTAAAACAAATTTAAGGATATGGTAAACTCATAAATAATATATGCTACAAAGTCATTGTTTAAAAGAAATAATTAATATTATTCTTGAAGTGATTTTGATTCGATTAACTCTTGGATTTCTTCATTCATTTTTAAAAATCTAATGCCTTTCTCAGTAGTTCTGTACTTTCCACCATCTTCTAATTCAAGTAGATTATTTTCTAGAAGCATAGGTAAATATTCTTTAATTTGAGCATAAGACAAAAAGGCCTTGTACATAATTTTTGTTTTAGATGCACTTCCATTAGCTGCATATAAAATATTGGATATTATTTCCGGCCTATTGCGATATTTCATAGTCTAAATATAGAAGAAAGTACTATATAACTTATAGTATGCATTATACTATAATAAATAACCTATTTAATTAATTTTATTAAGTATATTATTAATATAAAGAATATCTAATAAATACAAAGATATTCTTAATTATCTGTATATTGCTATATAAAGAAAACATTAATTATAATAAATATGAAGCAATAATTTTTGACATAGATGGAGTTTTGATTGATGTAATAAACTCATATAATCAAACAATTATAAAAACAATTCAACATATTTTAAATACTAATTTTAATATAAGGTTAGTCGATTTTCCAATAGAGAAATTAATTTCTAAATTTAGACATACAGGAGGGTTTAACAATGACGTTGATACAACATATTCGCTAATTCTCACAATTATATATTGCAACTTAATTAATAAAAATGAAATAAATGAAATTTTTAATTTTCTAATTAACTTGTTAGAAAAAATAGATGAGAAAGGGATACTCTCTCTTGAAAAAGAACTTAAAAAATTAGGAAATATTGAAAATATTCAAAAGCAATTAGGATATCCCAAAGATGACAATATCATTTCAACAGTTTTTAATGAAATTTTCTACGGCCCAGATCTTTTTAAAAAGCAATTTAATAAAAAACCAAAATATTATTTTGATAAACCCTTAATAATTAATGATAGAATAATAATTAAAGAAAAAACGATACAAGAACTTTCAAAAGAATTTAATGGAAAATTAATTTTGATTTCTGGAAGAAGTAAAGTAGCAGCACATTTTACTTTAAATAATCTTTTGGATTATTTTATAAAAGATGCATGTGTTTTTTTAGAAGATGAAAAAAGAGAATATTCAAAACCTAATACCTATGCGTTACATAGAGTTTTTAATCAGCTAAAATTGAAAAATGCCATTTATGTTGGAGATTCCATAGAAGATCTTTTAATGGTAGAGAAATTCAGAGCTGAAACAAATAGCTCAAAAATTATTTTTTGTGGAATATATGGAAACAATACAGATTCATCAAAAGAATTAAAGACATTATTTGAGTTAAAAGGGGCAGACATTATTGTTGAAAATGTAAACGATATACCAAATATATTAAATAATACAAAAAAATAAAATCTCCATTGGTCAGAGAGGCTAAGGGACGCATAGCCCTTCTAGAAAGAAGAACAAAAGAGGTATCAATAGATATAAATGTCAATCTTGATGGGATAGGAAAATCAAATATAAAAACAAATATACATTTTTTGGATCACATTCTAAATTCATTTGCAAGATATAGCAATATAGACATAGATTTGGTGGCAAATAGTGAAGATCGGATAGATCATCATTTAATTGAAGATATTGGCATAGTGTTAGGTCAATCTATAAACATAGCATTGGGAGATAGGGAAAAAATATCTCGTTTTGGTTATTCATTAATTCCAATGGATGAATCCATATCAAAAGTTGCAGTAGATTTAATAAAAAGGCAATACTATCATGTAGACCTAAAATTAGAAAGAGAGTTCATTGAAAACATTTCAAAGGAAGATATAATACATTTTATTCATTCATTTGTATCAAATTTAAATTGTTGTGTACATATTGTTGTAGAATATGGATCAAATGATCACCATAAAATAGAATCTGCAATGAAAGCTTTTGCAATAGCATTAAAAATAGCGATGAGAATAGATCCCAGTAATGAGGAAAAACCTTCTACCAAAGGAATGATGTAAAGTATGATTAGAATATCCATATTTGATTATGGTGCCGGCAATATCTTTAGTTTGGAATCATCACTAAAAAGAAATGGTGCAAAGGTCTCAATAATAAATGACTTTAATAAAGTAATTGAAGATTTTGATGGAATAGTTTTACCAGGTGTTGGAAATATTGATCCAGCATTAATATCAATTAATAAGTGTAAAAAAAAGTTTTTAAATTGTATAGAAAAAAACATTCCCATATTGGGAATATGTCTGGGTATGGAAATGCTATTTGAAAAAAGCGAGGAAGGAAATTTGGAGGGCCTGAAAATTATCAACGGAAAAGTCTTATCTCTTCCAAAAACCATGATAAAAATCCCTCATATTGGATGGAATAATCTAGATATAGTTAATGAAAAAAGTAAACTATTAGAAGGAATACCAAATCATTTATGGGTATATTTCGTTCATTCATATTACACAGTGCCTAAAGATGAAAACATAATAACAGCAAGATCAAATTATGGAATATCAATTCCAGCATCTATTGAAAAAGATAATATTTTTTGTACACAATTTCATCCAGAAAAATCAAGTAAAATTGGTGAAAAAATGATCAAGAATTTTATTAAAATTTGTGCACAATCAAAATGAAAAGTATTGCCGCAATTGATCTAATAGATAATCAAGTAGTAAGACTTGTCAAAGGTAAATTAGAAAATAAAACTATCTATAGCAATGACCCTATAGAAACTGCAAAAAAATGGGAATCTGAAGGTATAGATGGTCTCCATATAGTGGATCTCGACTTAGCTATAAATACTGGAAAAAACAATACTGATTTAATTTTAAAAATTGTAGATTTAGTTAATATTCCCATTCAAATTGCAGGTGGAATTAGAACCATAAATACAATAAATAAACTATTGGAAAAAAACAAATCGCTGAATATTGTTTTAGGAACAATGGCCTTTAAAGAACCAGAAACTCTGAAAAAAATAACCAAGAAAAAACTTTGTCGAGTTATAATCGCTATTGATCATAATAATGAAAATATAATGATATCAGGATGGAAAGAGTATTCAGGTATGAAACTTTTTGATGCAATTAAATATTATCAAAAATTAGGTATTGATAATTTCTTATTGACAAACATAAATAAGGATGGTACTTTGGAAGGACCAGATATAGACACACTTGTCAGAATAAATAATGTATTTAAAGATATCAAAATCACCTCTAGTGGTGGAATAAGCAATATCATAGATATTATAAGATTAAGAAATACTAAGTGTCATGCAGTAATACTTGGAAAAGCATTATATGATAAACAACTAACAATAAATCAAGTACAAAAAGTGATTTGATAATGCCACTTGCAAAAAGAATTATTCCCTGTCTTGATGTTAATAAAGGCAGAGTTGTAAAAGGCGTCAATTTCAAAGAATTAAAAGACGCAGGAAATCCAGTCGAACTAGCAAAAAGATATAGTGAAGAAGGGGCTGATGAGTTAGTGTTTTTAGATATTACTGCTGCAGAAGAGCATAGGGAAATTATGAAGAATATTGTTAAAAATGTAGCCAGTGTAATAAATATACCTTTTACCGTCGGAGGAGGAATTAAAAATTTAGATGATGCGCGAAATATTTTATTAAGTGGTGCAGACCGAGTATCAATAAATACAGCAGCTGTAATAAAACCTGAGTTAATTCAAAAATTAATGTCTATTTTTGGTAGGCAATGCATAGTTGTTGCATTAGATGTTAAAAGAAATTATGATACAAGAGGTAAAAACATTTTTTCTAAAGATGGAAAAGATTATTGGTTTGAAATAAAAACATATGGCGGTAAAAGGTCGACAGAGATAGATGCGATCGAATGGGCAAAAAAAGTAGAGGAACTTGGAGCAGGAGAGATACTGTTAACAAGCATTGATACAGATGGTACAGAAAATGGCTACGATATTGAGTTAATCAATGAGATTTGTGACAAAATAAATATCCCTGTAATTGCATCAGGAGGATGTGGTTCAAAAAAAGATATATTAAAAGTATTTAAAGAGACACAAGTTGATGCAGCTTTAGCGGCTTCCCTTTTTCATTTTGAAAGGGCAAGGTTAAATGAAGTTAAAGAATATCTATTGAAAAATAATATATTGATAAGGCCATAAATTATTATACAATAATCTCTATCTGAATCCAAATACTTTGGATAAAATAAAAAATGCCTTCTTAGTCCAATATTATAAGTGTTATATAATTAAGAAATTTAAAATAGTAAAATATATTTTATCATGTAGATCAAATAAAAAGTTTCATAATTTACTCAGATTAGATTCTGTTCCATGATTAGAAAAACTTAGACAGTTGTTATAATTTGAAAATTCGAATATTCATTTTTATATAGCTCATTTACAATTTCAATATTTCTTACTATCGCATCTTTGGGGCCATCACGACACCAATCTAACAGTTTTTTTATATTTAATTTTTCACCCTCAAATACACCTTCAACACGGCCATCTTTCAAATTTCTAATCCAGCCTGATATATTTAATTCCTGTGCTTTATAAGAGGTATTTTGTCTGAAATATACACCTTGTACTTTTCCAGAAATAAAAACATGAACTCTAAAGTATTCCATTAATCACACATCGACATAATCTAAAATCATAAAAAATATTAGGATATATGGCCTCCCTCTTCAATAAATAAGTCTTCATAAGAAGTACCTTTTCTAATTAATTTAAAATCATTATCAATAGTTTTCATTAAAACAGGAGGTTTTGTTTGACAATGAAATGGCATATTGAAGACTAAAGAATAAGCACCTACATTATAGAATAAAACATAGTTTCCTATATCCGCATAAGATAGGTCAGATACCTTCGAGACTGGAAAAACATCAAATGTATCACATAATCTTCCTGCTAGATGAATATTCTTTATAGAGGAATGAGTACTTTTACTTCCAAAGTTCATTTCGCATACATCACTTTCACAAGGGATTGCTTCTTGAGGATATTCTTGTTTAAGTAACGCCGAGTCTAGTAAAAGATGATATCCTGTATCTAAAATAATTATTTTATGATCATTATATTCTTTGGTATTTACAATTTTTGATACCATTATTGAAGATTCTGCAACAAGGAATCGTCCACTCTCAATCATTAATGTAAAATTACCATGATTAGATACCAATTTATTTAGTTTTTCAATATATATCGATGCCATTTCATCAGGAGCAGGAACAGGATCATTATAAAATACAGGTGTACCTCCACCAATATCTAAAGTAGTTATTGAAAAATTATTAATTTCTTTTTTTAGTTTATTTAAAAGCGAGTTAAGTCTTTCCAAAGCATTCACATAACAAACAAAATCAGTTATTTGAGAACCAAGATGAAAATGAAATCCTTCAAAGTCTAATAAAGGATTATCAAATATAGATTTAACAATAAAAAATGCTGAATCAATTTTTCCTCCATTAAAAGGTACACCAAATTTTCCATTTTTATAAGTTGCACGGACTTCGGCTTTAACACTCACTTCTGGGTTAATACGCACCATAATTTTAGGTCGAATATTTACAACATTTGCAGCTTTGGATAAATTAATAAATCCATAGTAAGAACTAACTACAATTCTTTTAATTCCATTTTTTAATACCTCTATATATTCATCAAGTTCTTCTGTAATACTAGTATAAATTATATTATCAGGAGATCCATTTAATCGTTTGATAAAATATAATTCTCCAAGAGAAGTAAGATCAAAAGTTACACCATCTTTCATAAAAGTTTTCAGAACTGATGGATTAAAATTGGCTTTAACAGAATAAGCAACTTTTACATCCCCTTTAAATTTCTTATAGGCATGATGGAGTTCTAATAATTTATCATGTAATGTCTTTTCATCTACAAAATATAAAGGTGTACCATATCTTTCTGCCATAATATTAATCTCCTTGTTTGAAAGAAAACGTTTCGTATGAGGTAACGTTACTTTATTATGAAAAACCTGTATTACATTTTCTACCATTCTTTTTGTGAAATTTATTCATATAGACTATACTTAAAAACATTGCCCTTTAAAATATATTTTTATTTTATTTTTTATATTAATTTTTCTATATGATCATTATTAACTATATAAAAAAATTATAATGAAATAAATCCTTTTATAATAAAAATTAAAAAAATGAAGATACTATCTATAATATGGGACTGTCAATTTTTCTCCGGATCGATTTTCTTTTTGTCCTTTAATCTTTTTAATTGCATCTTCAAAATGCTTCATTGTAACATGGGCTTCTGCAGCATGTTTAGTAGCATCCTCGGGACTGCTATATTTTTGAAGATATTCGTGTAGGACTATAGAGACAGCAGTATTAACAACAGAACTTACATCTGCTCCGCTAAATCCATCTGTGAGTTCAGCAATTTTTTCAAAATCAATATCTTTGGAAATAGGCGTATCAGAAGAATGAATTTCTATTATTTTTTTTCTTGTAGTTTTATCAGGTAATGGTACATAAACTATTCTATCAAATCGTCCCGGCCTCAATAGGGCAGGGTCGATCATATCCGATCTATTAGTAGCAGCAATAGTAACTACACCATTTAAAGAATGAATACCATCCATTTCAGTCAACAATTGTGAAACTACTCGTTCGGTCACCATACTATCACCGCCAAGTCCTCTTACTGGTGCAATGGAATCAACCTCATCAAAGAAAACAACACAAGGAGCAGCTTGTCTGGCACGTCTAAATATCTCTCTTATACCACGTTCAGATTCTCCAACCCATTTAGATAGAAGCTCTGGACCTTTTACACTGATAAAATTAGCTTCAGATTCTGTTGCAACTGCTTTAGCAAGCATAGTTTTTCCGGTACCTGATGGACCATGCATAAGAATTCCTTTTGGCATAGAGTGATCTAGCTGAGTATAAAGATCAGGATACCTCAATGGCCACTCTACTGCTTCTTGTAGTTCTCGTTTAACCTCATCAAGCCCACCAATATCACTCCATTTGACATCAGGAGATTCCAAATAAACCTCTCTCATGGCAGAGGGCATTACTTCTTTTATTGCATTATCAAAATCACTCATCGTTACAATTAGTTTATTTAGTACGTCGGGATTGATTTTTTCATCTTCTAGATTAAGTTCGGGCAATAATCGACGCAGGCATTTCATGGCGGCCTCTTTACACAAATATTCAAGGTCTGCACCAACAAATCCATGTGTTACAGATGCAATTTTTTCTTGATTAACATCAGAATCTAAAGGCATGTTTCTTGCATGAATTTGAAGAATTTCCAGTCTACCGCGTTTGTCAGGTACTTTAATTTCTATTTCTCTATCGAATCTACCAGGTCTTCTAAGAGCAGGATCAATAGCATTGGGTCTATTAGTAGCAGCGATAACAATGACTTTACCCCGGGCTTCAAGACCATCCATTAAAGACAATAACTGAGATACAACTCTTCGCTCAACTTCCCCTGTTACTTCCTCTCTCTTTGGTGCTATAGAATCTATTTCATCGATAAATATTATTGATGGAGCTTTTTCTTTGGTTTCCTTGAATATTTCACGAAGTCTTGCTTCTGATTCACCATAGAATTTACTCATGATTTCAGGACCAGAAATACTGATAAAGTGTGCACTACTTTCATTAGCTACAGCTTTAGCAAGTAATGTTTTACCTGTACCAGGAGGACCATAAAGCAGTATTCCCTTTGGTGCTTCTATACCAAGTTTTTCAAATATTTCAGGATGGCGTAAAGGCAATTCAATCATTTCACGTACTTTTTGGCTTTCGTCTTTTAATCCTCCAATATCTTCATATGTAACTTGAGGCACACCACGCAGTGTTTCACCACGTTCAGCTATATGGAAAACCGTTTTTTGTGTAACTAAAACGGCATCGGCACCAGGTCCCGGTGTAACCCCTATAACTTGAAATGTAAGTCTGCCACCAAAATAAGGTACCATAACATTATCTCCTTTAATCAATGGAACACTTTCAAGAGCATCAGCTAAATATCTCTCATCAATTGGAGGAATAGCTTCTAAAGGTGCAACAACGACTTTTTCTGCAGGAACAGCTTTAATCTTTCTGACAACAACTGCATCGCCAATCGCTATACCAGCATTGTTTCTAACCAGACCATCAACCCTGATTATACCCTTACCTTCATCTGAAGGATAGAGAGGCAAACATTTTGCAACAGTTTTGCGTTTTCCTTTTATTTCAACAACATCTCCTGTAGATGCACTTAATGAATCCATAGAATCATAATCAATTCTAGCAACTCCACGGCCTACATCTCGTGTATAAGCTTCAAGCACCTTTAAAGTTGTGGTGTTTTGGCTCACAGAAACTATTACAATATAACTACTTATAACTTTATTATCAAAATAAATGAAAAATATCGGAATTAGTTAATTAAAACGCTTTTGATAATTCTATGTATTACAACAATAAATAACTCAATTTGTATACAATTCAATTGCTAAACCATTAAAAAGAGAATAAATTTAAAAGCGGGTATCTTAGACTAATATTTAGATTTAATTGGGGAAAAGAACACTAGTACGAAGAAGAGGAAGAGGAGGAAAGCAATTTAGAGCAATAATAGTTGGAAAAATAGCTCCCACTAAATATCCTAATTTTAAGATTGACGAACTCCATTCTGGAGTTGTAATAGATTTAATACATGAGCGTGGAAGAGATGCACCAGTAGCTAAAATTAAATTTGATAATGGCCTTTATTCATACGTTCCAGCACCCGAGGGCATGGTAGTTGGAAATAGGATAGAAATTGGAAATGGTGCAAATCCCTCATCTAAAAATATATCAGATTTAGAATCCATTCCAGATGGAACACTTATTTGTAATATAGAAAAAAATATCGGGGATGGAGGAAAGCTTATCAAAGCCGCAGGTTCCTCAGCTATAGTTTTTTCACATTCTATAGATAGTGTAAAAATAAAATTTCCATCAGGTAGTATAATAAATATGAATCCAAAGTGCCGAGCAATGATTGGAATTATTTCTGGTGGGGGGAAAAGCGAGAAACCATTTCTCAAAGCAGGGAATAAAGCAAAATACATGCAATCAAGAGGAAGACTATACCCTATAGTAAGAGGAATTGCACAAGCTGCTGTATATCATCCTCATGGAGGTGGAAGGCATCAACATATTGGCCACCCATCATCTGTTGCAAGAAATACTCCACCTGGAGCTAAAGTAGGTAACATAGCTCCAAGAAAAACAGGTAGATTTAGGATTAAAAAGAGACAATAAGATATAGAAAAACTTTTTATTTTTTTACATAATGACAGAATTGCTCAAAATACTTGAAACTATGGAGATTACATTAGAGAATAATAAGTTTTTAAGAATCAACTGCTTTAGATCGACTGCAAAAACAAGAAGAAGGGGACCCATTTAAGGTATTAATCGGAACCATTCTTTCATCCAGAACAAGAGATGAACAAACAACTAAAGCGGTAACAAGATTGTTTACAAAATATAAAGGGCCTCGAGATATTGCAGATGCAGAGATAGAAGATATTAAAAAAATGATATCCTCAGTAGGATTCTACAATACCAAAGCTAAAAGGATAAAAGAAGTTTCAGAAATCATAAATAAAAAATATCACGGAGAAATACCAAACAATACTAAAGATTTGTTAGAGTTACCGGGTGTTGGAAGAAAAACTGCTAATTGTGTATTAGTTTACGGGTTTAAGGTCCCTGCAATTCCTGTTGACACACATGTACATAGGATTTTTAACAGACTGGGTATAGTAAAAACAAAAGATCCGTATGACACAGAAGAGATACTCTCAAAAATTTTGGATAAAAAATACTGGCTAAAATTGAATTCCACGGTAGTAAGATATGGGCAAAATATTTGCCTTCCGATAAGGCCCCAATGTAATTATTGTAGATTAAAAGAAAATTGTAATTATTATAAAGAAAAAGATAAAAAGTGGTAGTGGAAACTGTTTAAAAAGCTATATCCATTATCGGTCTCTTTTTTTAGTCTTCAGTAAAAATATTACTATGCCTCCAACACCAACCAGGACTATTAATGGCATATAATAAATATATGATTGAGCAGGATGTCCAAATATGGCCTCAAATTGAATAGATCCTTTCAATGTACTATCTGGAAATTGAGGTTCATCTTTCCCATAAACATTTATCGAGCCGAGATTAAATCCATTCAGTGATAGTTTATCAACAACTATCCTTTTACCATCAGTAACAGATATCCCTTGGTCAACACCACTAGTTACAACCACAGGATTATCCAAAGACCAGCCTTCAAAATTATTTTGATAGACTTGCAGACGGCCACTCTCTTTTGTATTCACAGCGATGGAGAATTTTTTGGATTTGTCTCCAAACATTGTTAGTTCAATAAATTTTTCACTTGGATATGGCTCCTTAAATTGTATTACAGTTTTTGCCTCAGGACTAGTGGAATAGGATATATTATTATTAATAAACACGTTCCAGTCATTTAGTATAGGCTCTTTAAATATATAGTCAGACGGGTTTTTTCTGTCATGGTTAGAAGCAGTGTAAGGAAAGGTAATTCTAATATCCGCATTTTTGTTTAATACTTGAAATTTTGGGCTATCATTAGATTGAGAGAAACTCAAACTTGGATAATATATAATACTCAACGTTAAAAATAAAAATAGTAATAAAAAATAAGAAAAGGCAAATTGTCTAAATAGAATCATCTTGATCTTTCTTTGTAAAAAACACAAATATATTTGTAAATTATATTTAAAAATAATATTTCATTCTACAAATGGATTATTATATGACGATATAACCTGAGAAATTTCAGGACGCATGAGATGACGAGGTGGCAATATCCCCGATAAAAACATTTTTCTCATTTTAGTACCACTTAATTCCTCTTTAAAATTCGAATCATGAGGACATATTCTTTCATTTGCAAAATGTGTACATTTTTTACAATAATAAAAAGCAGGAAAAAAAATTGGCTCTATTTCAAGATCAGGATAGTCTCTGAAAATATTTTGAGCATCAAACGGAGCATAATAATTGCCTACTCCTGCATGATCTCTCCCGATTATAATATGAGAACATCCAAAGTTTTTTCGCATAATAGCATGATGAATTGCTTCTTTAGGTCCAGCATATTTCATTTCTGTATGCAAAGTAGAGAAAATAATTTTTGATTTTGGATAATAGTTATTTATCAGAGATTTATATGATTCTAAAATTACCTCATCTTTAAAATCTCCAGTCTTTTTTTTCCCTATTAAAGGATTAATAAATAATCCATCATAAATATTTAGTACAGCCTTTTGTAACATTTCATGTGCCACATGGGGAACATTCCTAGTTTGAAATGCTACAGTACTTTTCCATCCATGATTATTTATTTCTTCTCTAACTTGTAATGGTGTTAGACGAATTTTATAATCTAAATTGAGTGTATTTAATGTTTTAACTTCTCCTTCCACAAGAGTGTCTTTCATATTGAGATAACTAGAAACACCAGGATGAGAACGATCATCTGTTTGAAAAATCGACTTTGCTGATTGCAATTTATCAAAATTATATAAATCTTTTACGTATAAAATTCCAAAAATTTTACCATTATTTCGCAAAGCAACCTCTGATTCATCTTTGACTTTTCTTGCGGTATCAGTATCAATGTCTAATAAAATAGGAATTGTCCAAGGTAAATCATTACTAAGCCGTCCCCTTTTTAAAACATTAATGAAATCCTCTTCACTTATAAATCCCTTTAATGGACTAAAAACGCCAAAAGAAATATTCTCTATTTCTTTTTTTAATCCTAAATCTACATCCAATATAAATAAATCATCATCAATTTTAGATGCATTAATAAAATTGTTGACAAGATTACCACCATGTGGTTTTGACATCATATTTACATTATAATAAGGTTATTTCTTTATTTCTAGTATTATTTAATCAATTTTTATTCCAATGTAATCCACATTCTTTATGTTGGTCGTTTTCCCACCACCATCGACCAGATCGTAAGTCATCTCCAGATAATGTTGCCCTGGTACATGGAGCACAGCCAATACTAGGATATCCTATATCGTGTAATTTATTGTAAGGTATATCATTCTTTTTTATATAGTCCCAAACCATATCATTTGTCCAATCAGCCAATGGATTAATTTTAAAAATACTATTGTTGGATGAATCTATTTCAATTTTTTGAACATTTGCTCTTGTAAAAGTTTGATCTCTTCTTAAACCAGTTATCCAAGCATCCAAAGTTTCCAAAATTCTTCTCAAAGGATGAATTTTTCGAATTTCACAGCATAGTTTTCTATTTGTAATACTCTGATACATCAAATTTATGCCCTTTTCATAAACCATTTTCTCGACTTCTGAATAATCCGGGAATAAAGTCTCTATAGATATTTGATACTTTTTTTGTATCTTATCCATAACATCATAAGTTTCTGGATTAAGTCTCCCCGTATCTAAAGTAAAAACTCGGGTATTATTTTTATTATTCTTAAACATTAAATCAATTACAACTACATCTTCAGCCCCAAAACTAGATGCAAATGCAATTTTTGGAGAAAACTTTTCCATCGCCCATGATAAAATATCCTTAGCATTTTTTGATTCTAATTCATCAAACTCTATAGAAAATGATTTTATCAAATTAATTTTTTTATCTTGATTTAACATAATAATTAATAATAGTTTAGATCATATAACTATTATTGCAAAAAAATTTTAAACAATAATAATTATTTCTGAAAAAATAAAATAATAGCTATATCCAAGTTATTAGAGTTTATTAAGAAGTATATAGAAGTTAATAAATCTCGCGGTGAAAAGTCTGGAATTAGAAAATAAATGGAAATTATTTACAAAATATCATAATCTAGGATTTGATCCTTTAAGGTGGTTACCAGAATGTTCTAACGAGATAAAACATAATAGATTAAAAATTTTATCCGAGGAACTTAAAAGAAGTAATTTAAAAATTAGCCCTTGTTATTATAGCTATTTCCATTATCCTGAAAAAAAAAATATAGAAATAATAAGAAGATTTTATAAATCAAACGAAATATTAAAACCAGAAGATCTAAAAACAAAAAAAGCGATGTCAATCATGAAATTGGACAAGAATATAGTATATGACAACAATCTATTAATAAAAAAGATAAATAAGATGTCTGAACAACTGAAGACAAAAATAGAAGTAGACAAAATTTCTATTATACCAACAAACAGCATGGAAGACTTTCAATTTATCCTATTTGATCATATCAAAACTCAAAGAGGAAATAGATCTGGATACACTATTGTCACTAATTCTAATACTCAGGCTACTGATGTTAGTCAAAATATAGAATCACCAATTCATATTAAAATATCATTAACAGAATCTATTAATTTATTAAATTTATTAGGATGTTCAATTGATATAAGGCTCTTCCCTATTTATGACGCCCCTAATGAAGATATGCTTGATAGAATTAGAAAAGATATTGATAGCTTTACAATTAAATACAACTATTCATTTGAAGACTATAGTTCTCTAAAACTAAACGGTCTCTTTTTTGGTACCTCTGCAGCAGGCAACATGCATAAAGAAATACCAAATAAATACGACTTGATAAAAGAAGATACACAGATAATAATTACTGACAAAGTAGGACTTTTAGCATGTCTTAGTTTGTACACAATTACCACTTTAAATGAAAAATTATTTGAAAAATTAAATAAATATGGCATACAGGAAAATGAATTAAATCAATTAAAAGAACTTGCTATCAAGAATCTAACCGAACCAAAGTCCTCTTTAGGCAAAATAATTTCAAAGTTTTTACCTGACTTTGAGAATGAATTCGACTTTCAATCACATATACTAGTTACATATCCTATTTCAAAAAACGGAATTTCATCTCTATATGAAATCTCAAAACTGATTAACAGCGAATTGATTATAAACGACATTCCTTTGATTGATAAAGACATTGCAAATTTTGTATCAAAAGAGTATTTAATATCTAATCCTACAGCATCAACACCTAATACCAATATAATACTAGTGTCTAAAGAACTGTCTTCAACAGTTATTGATGAATTAAATAAGAATAAATTTAATTCCAAAGTTATCGGAAAGATAGGAAAAATGGGAACCCCAAGAATTACTTTTAACAATAAAAAGGAATAGACATTAAAAATTAGTTAATTTATATAGGAAAAGAAATTTATTAAGAATTAATAGATATTAAGGTAATTATTCCCAAGTTGTTCCTCTCAATTTAGAAAATTTTAAAAATGCTTTATTTTTATCTAAACCAGAAGTATTAGCATCGATTAAATTTGCCTCTACAAATATTGTCTTATTTAAAATACTTCCCCGTAAATCTGCTCCTTGTAAATCACTACCCATAAAATTAGTATTATCTAAATTACTTTTAGTTATAAAAGAATTTTTCAAATTAGCAAACATTATTATTGCATTTGCTAAGTCTGCACTTTCAAACCTTGAATTCATTAAATTAGATTGAACCAAATTTGTAGTTATGAGTCTAGAATTTGAAAAATTGCAATTGATAAAAGTAATCCCATTTAAATATGCATTAGATATATCTTTATTAGAAAAATCATTTCCATCTAATACTAACTTTAAGGTAAGATTTTTCATCCTCCATTTATTAAATTCATCAATATTTTCATTTTGTAGTAATACTAATCCTTCGGTTTGTTTTGAATCGGACACATTATAAAATTTATAATATCGATATTAATTTGTTGATTATAAAATGTATTAAATAATTTGTACAATTTTAAACTCGATACAAATAAAAATTAACCACCTGTCATTTTTGTAAATTTATTATTTCGTTTAACATAGGAAACATAATCTATATTGGCAAGAGCAACCAAAGCTGATTCTCGTACTTCTTGGTATTCATCATTCAAAGCTTTGTTTAAGGTATCTCTAGATTGTTCGGATCCGATAACTCCTAAAGCAATAGCTGCTTCGTGTCTTACAAAAAAACTTGGATCAGATAAAAGTGCTGTTGATAAAGCACTTATTCCGCTTATATATCCCAGTTGACCAATCGAAAAAGCTGCTTCGTGTCTTACTAAATGATCCACATCATTTAGTAAAACATCTCCAATTAACTCAACAGCCTTTTCACCAGAGATTTCTGCAATAATGCAAACTGCCCTAGTTCTTACAATATAATCTTCATGTTTTAATAATTTTTCAAAAAAAGTGTCATCTTGGATATCAAAATGTTTTTCCATCTCTATTAATAATTGTATTCTACTATCCAATTCAATTATCAAAATATTGAATCATTTATAATGGTTTGTACAAAAAAAATTTTTACAAATATTAAATATAGCTATTTATTCATAGAAATATAATGCGTGTAAGATATTGGAGACTTAATTTTGATGATTTAAAAAATGGTGAATATCCTATAGAAAATGTAAATCATTGGGAGATAAAGTGTTTGCAAGGAGAATATGAGCATTTTGGAGTATTCTGGTATAAATATGGGACCCCCTTTGATAAAGAACCCGTTAATGGAATATGTTTTTATTATAATGATATACCCCTAGATAAGGTTGAAGATATTGCTAATTTTCTTAAATCAAAGTATGGAGGAAAAACAGCCTACAGACAAACACGAGCTTTTTTACAAGGTTCAAAAGAATTTGCAGATAAACAATCAATAATCAATCTAGCAGAAGAATTAAGTGCAAGGTATAATGCACCTATTGAGATAACAATCGAATTTGAAAAAATAGAAAAAGATACACAGGAGGAGGTTATAACGTTCCCTCCAAACAAGGCATTGCCTATTGTAGGTCCTGACTAATAATACGACAATATAAAAGGTTAAAATACCTATTATTACCGTTTAATATACCTTATAACAATGAATAAAGAAGAAAGTTTTACTGAAAAAAAATTGAGGGGATCTGGCGGGTATACTATTGCCAAAATCAATGATAATGAACAAAAAATGGCAAATTTAGGAGGTCCCGAATTATTTTTAGCTGGGGTAGGAAGAATAGAAACTGACAGATTTATTAAGTATTATTGCAATAAGTGTGAAAAAGGTTATGAAGGAGCTCCAAATATACATTATGAAAATCCAAATGAAGATCTAGGAGAAAATATAATACTGATTGAAAAAGGAGAATACAAATGCAAATTGTGTAACTATACTATTGCACAATATAGAAAATTTAATGATACAAAGGAAGATAACGTTAATTCTCATGACAGCAATGGTATAGAATATAAAACCGACATTCATGAAGAACCATTAAAAAAATCAGATCTAGATGTTCAAGAAATGAGGATGAATTCGGCTTACAATAAATCTACAATAAATAATTTAGAAGAATCAGAGTATAGCCCAATTGAAAAGATAGTTGGTTTATCTACGTATAATAATAATGCACAATTAATTGGTAAAATTTCCGAAATAGGTTTAAGAAAAATTTCAGAAGGAAAAGTCCAATTTAGTTTTAAAATAACCAATTCAAAAAAAGAAATCATGGAAGTCACATGGGATGATATAGATAAAATTGGAGATATAATTATCTTGCATAAAAAAGTTTATGATACTAACCTACAATCTAGCAAAGATACCACTAGTAAGATAACAGACAAAAATCAGAATTCTAAGATTTGTACAAATTGCAATTATAAAAATGATTTAGATGCCATGTTCTGCGAAGAATGTGGTAAAAAACTAGCAGAATAGAATATTAGTTGCTTTTAATTCCAATTCTTACATCTACCACCCTTGAACCTTTTCCATCTTCTAGAACTAATAACGGATTTATATCAAATTCTTCAATTTCGGGAAAATCAATAACTAGTTGGGATAGTCTCAATAAGCAATCAACTACAGATGATATATCTGAAGGTTTTTCACCTCTAGCGCCTTTTAATAAACCAATAGTTTTTATTGATTCAACCATATTTCTCGCTTCTGATTCTGAGATAGGTGCCAATCTGAAAATTACATCTTTTAAAATCTCTACATATATTCCACCTAAACCAAACAATAATAACGGTCCAAATAATTTATCTTGCTTAGCACCTAGAATTGTTTCTCTCGAATGGGTTATCATTTCCTGAACAAGAATGCCTTTAATATTTGCATCAGGATGACGTGTTTTTACATTAGATAATATCAACTTAAAAGCATCTTTTACTTCATCATCACTTTTTAATCCAACTTTTACACCCCCAGAATCCGATTTATGTATAACATCTTTAGAAGATATTTTCATAACTACAGGATAACCAATGCTATTTGAGGCTTTAATTGCATCATTTTCATTATTTACAAGCATACTTTTTGGAACTGGAAAGCCGTATGCTTGAAGTACTTCATAACCCTCGTCTTCTAAAAGATTTGAGCGTCCTTGGCTTTTTACATTTGACAAAATATCTTTAACTTTATTTCTATCTGAATAATACGATTTGATAGGCTCATTTTTTATATTTAACCATTTACTAAATCTATACATAGATTCAAGTGTTCGTATAGCAGGTTCGGCATACATAAAATGGGGTATACCACCTTCTGACAATATTTGTTTATTTTCCAATCCTTCAGCTAAACCCATCAAAGCTGCCAGCATGGTTTTACCAGTATTATTAGATGTTTTGATTATTGTTTTAGCTAATTCATTGTAATCCAAAGTTGCAGAAGGAGTACACATTGTAACCACGGAGCCGACATTAGGATTAGACAGGACTTCATGCAGAACCTTTTCAAATCTGTTAAAATCTGCATCACCTACAATATCAACAGGATTCTTTGAAGAACCATGTGGGGGAATGACTTTTGATATAAAATCTTTAGAATCAGAAAGGTCAGCCATTTGTATTTGATATTTCGAACAGGCATCTGTTGATATAATTGCGGGCCCGCCTGCATTAGAAACTATAGCAATACCCTTATTATCTGCAGGTAAAGGTTGTTTTGAAAAAGCAGTAGCTAATTCAAATAATTCTTGCATAGTATCGACTCTAATTACTCCGGACTGTTTAAAAACTGATTCATAAATTTCATCCGATCCCATTAATGCACCTGTATGAGACATAGCTGCTTTAGCTCCTTCTGGAGTTCTGCCAGCTTTTAAAACAATTATGGGTTTTCTTTTTTCCAAAGTAATTCTTTTTGCAACATTCATAAATCTACGGCCATCGTGAATATCTTCTAAATACATTACAATTACTTTTGTGGAGGGATCATCTTCAAGCAATTCAAGAATATCATTTTCATCCATATCGACTTTATTTCCCATACTAATTACTTTGGAAAAACCTATTCCTTGGGCCATTGCATCTTCCACGGTAGCTGCACAGATAGCACCGCTTTGAGAAACTAGTGCAATTTCACCATATTTAGGAGTTATTTTTAAAAATGTAAGATTCATCAGATTTTGTTCTGTTAAGCTCATTATTCCAAGACAGTTTGGTCCTATTATTCGAATTCCGTATTGCCTTCCTATATCTCCTATTATTTGCTCTAGTTTAGCACCAGATTCATCGACTTCTTTAAATCCAGCTGAAACAATTATAGATGCTCTAATTTTTTTTTTACCTATTTCTTCCATGACTGAAGGAACAATTTTACTTGGTGTTGCTACAACTGCCAAGTCTATATCTTCATCGACATCCAGAACACTTTTGTATGCTTTTATTCCAAATACAGAAGAACTACTTGGTGTGATAGGATAAATTTTTCCTTTGTAACCATTTACAATATTTGAAAAAATGGCCTTTCCTACTCCTGGTTTTTCAGAAGCACCAACTATTGCAATAGAAGTTGGTGAAAGAAAAATATTTTTTAAATTTGCAGTACTCAATAGAAAATTTAATATTAGATGGTAATAAAAATATTAACAAAAAATTTAGTTTTTATATTAATGAATTAATATCAAATGCATTCAATGGCCATAAATGAAACAAGTTTAAAAATTGATACTACTAAGTTTATAAGGGATCTTCAAAGACTAATTAGAATTCCTAGTGTTTCTGCAAAAAAACAAAATTTGGAAGAATGTGCAAGGGAAATTGTAAAAATTATGAAAGAAATTGGAGTTTTTTCAGAATTAATATATTTTGATAAGGACGATATAAATTCGGCTCCTCCAATAGTATATGGAGAAGTAAAATCAAAAACAAATCCAAATGGAAAAACGATATTATTTTATAATCATTATGATGTTCAACCCGAAGAGCCATTGGAATTATGGGAATGTAATCCATTTGAAGGAACAGTAAAAGGTAATAAAATTTTTGGAAGAGGTGCTTCTGATGACAAAGGAGAACTAATAACAAGATTAAATGCAGTAGAATATCTATTAAAACATACAGGAGATGTTCCCTGCAACATTAAATTTTTAGTAGAAGGTGAAGAAGAGATTGGAAGTAATAATATTTCAAAGTATTTAAACAAATTCAAAAATAAATTCAAAGCAGATTTAGTAATATGGGAATTTGGATACATTGATCAAAAAGAGCATCCAATAATAAGTCTAGGTATGAAAGGATTACTGTATATAGAAATGATTGCTACTGGTCCGTCCAGAGATGTTCATTCAAGTTTGGCGGTATTAATTGAAAATCCTGCATGGAAATTAGTTCAAGCATTATCAACATTGGTTGACAAAAAAGGAAGAATATTAATTGAAGATTGGTATAAAGAAATTAAAACATTAACTGAAGAAGAGCTAAAAATAATAGAAAAAGAGCCTTTTGAGGAAGAAAGTTTCAAAAAAGAATATAAAATTAACAAATTTGTTAATGATATTAATGGAGATGATATCAAAAGAGCATTAATAGATGAACCTACTTGCAATATCTCAGGATTAATTTCAGGATATATAGGAAAAGGAGCCAAGACAATAATACCATCCAAGGCATCTGTCAAAATAGATTTTCGATTAGTTCCCAATATGGATCCAAATATTCAATTTGAAAGATTAAAAAAACACTTGAAAAAAAAAGGATTTGAAGATATCCAAATTATATGTATTAATGCAGAAGCTTCCGGCAGAACAGAAATAAATAATCCCTATGTAAAATTAATTCAAAAATCTGCAAACAAAGTTTTTGGAACTTCGATAATTTCTGTTTCTTCTGCAGGTACTGGCCCTATGTACGAATTTATTAAAATACTAAACGCTCCTTGTATATCTATTGGTGGAACATATATTTTTTCTAGGATTCATTCACCAAATGAATATGCTAGAATTGATCTACTTGAAAAAACTACAAAATGTATGATAACAATTATTAATGACATTTCAAAAATTTAAATTTATAATATCTAATATTTTTACTTATAAGTATGAATTGAGTTTTTATATATAGTGGATTTTGAATATCACTGTAACCACCTTATAAAAGATTGGGAAAAAAATGTAGTATCAAGATTAAATGAAAAAGAAAATATAAAAGAAATTTCGGAATATGCTCTTCATATTGCCAGAATTATTAACTATCCCGATCTCAGTATTGATCTTTATATGAAACATATTGAAGAAATAGGCGAAGAATTAAAGCGAAGAATTAAAAATCCAAAAGATATGAGACCTACATGTATTATTGAAAAATTTAACGAGTTTTTTTTTGATGATATAAAATTTCATCCAAACATTAATGATTATTACAACCCAATTAATAATTATTTGAATATAGTTTTGGAAAAAAAAATAGGAATTCCGATAACTTTATCTATAATTTATATTCATTTGGCAAGTTTCTTAAATTTTGAGCTGCAACCTGTAAATTTTCCATCACATTTTTTAGTAAAATATACACTTGATAAAGATTCAAATGAATACATAATAATTGATCCATTTAACAAAGGCAGAATTATGGATGATTATATTCTTCAGGATTTACTAAATAAAGTAAACCCCAAATTGAAAGTTTCTATATCAAATAGTTTATTAGAGAAAGCAAGTCCATCGCAAATTTTGATTAGAATATTAAATAATTTAAAAAATGGATACGTAGAAGTGGATGATATAGAAAAAATTGAAATAATTAATGAAATGATATTGTCATTAGACAGATTTAATCCTGAAGCAATAAGAGACAGCGGAATAATATTATACAGAAATAAAAATTTTAAAGAATCATTAAAAAGATTTTATAAATATATAGAATTAAATCCTGAAGCAGAGGATATTGATAAAATTTTAGAATTAATAAGACAAATTAGAAATGAAATATAAAAATGCAATATCAAACATAATTATATTATTCTTTAATTTATAATATTTATTTTGATGGGTTATTAATCAAATCAATTTAAACATGATATAATGGTTTTTTCTAATACCAATCAATAATACATATAAAACAGATTTAACTAGGAAAACTTTTAAAAACAAAAATATCGATTTAAAACTAAATATTTTTATTTATCTTAAGATATAATACTTTAGCATTTTTTCTAGCTTCCTCAGTAATCTCTTCATTAAAAATAGTATTACTTAGAGAGTCCAAAACTATTTGCCATTCTTTTATACTCAATAATATACTCTTTTTATCAGCACTATCCATATTAAATTTTTTTCAATGTTCTGTAATAAAATTCTATTTACAAATCATATAATAAATATTACAAATTAGTTTAAAGAGAAAAAATTAAATTTGATATTATTATGTCCTCTTTGAAATAACATAGAATCCATGAGAAGAAATAATCAATGCTGCTAAAGACATTTTTGTAGCAAATACCAAGTTCCATGGAGTATTAGGATTTGGATAAGGCATATACAAGTTATCTAATTTTAACTGCCCCTGCAACAAATCTGCAGTAATTAATGCATTCCAGATAATAAAATTGTAGAAGAATTCATATATCGAAATTATAAGTAGCACTAGCACAACTAATTGAAGTATAGATTTTATACTCTTGGGAATATTTTTTACTTTATCTCGACCTAATTTGGTAACACAGTACCAGCCCACAACTGATACAATCATAAGATATGTTACCAATTTTGCAAGTCCTTTAAAAGGAAATTCGGTATTGACCAAAACTTCACCAATTATTACCTTTCCTGTTGCAAGATATTCATTTAGACTTACATAAATAGAATAAAACGTAATTACAGCCATTATCACTGCACAAATATAAAAAACAACAAGATAAAATCGTCTAGAAAGCAATTCATCCCTTTCGACGGTCAAAATCATTATATAGAATCGTTAAAATATCACATATATAAAATGTATTTTTAAAAAGATTTAACCACTTGAATGTTAAAAATAGTAATATTATTTTTATAAATCATATATAAGTTTCAAATATTTTTATAATCTTGTAAAGATCATTTTCTGTTACCAAAGGATGAACTGGTAATGATAAAGCATGACGCCAAGCCCAGATAGTATTTGGTAAACTATCATCAGATTGAGATTCAAAATCCTTATAGTATGGGGTTTTATGTACTGGAGGGTCGTAATATACTGTAGCACCTATTCCTTCATTAATAAGATGATTTTTAACCAATTCTCTCTTGTTTTTATCCTTAAAACCAACGGTAAATAAATACCAATTAAATTTTTTATCCATAGTTTCCTCGGGTAAATTAATTATAGATTGTGTTTGTTCATATTTTTTTAATCCATTTGATAAAATATCTGCGTTATTTCGTCTTATCTTTAGCATTTTATCTAGTTTTTTCATTTGAATTTTCCCAATACCTGCACTTAATTCAGGCAATCTTAAGTTCAGGCCAAATAATGTAGTATCATATCCATGTATCATACCATGATTTCGTATCATTTTTAAATTTTCAGCAAAATCATCATTATTAGTAGCAATAGCTCCTCCTTCTCCTGTAGTAATTACTTTACTTGCGTAAAAACTAAAACAGCCTATATCACTTAAGGTTCCGGTTTGTTTTTGAAAATAGGTGGATCCTAATGATTGACATGCATCCTCTATTACATATAATGAGTGTTCTCTTGCAATAGAATTAATTTCATTCATATTTGAAGGATGGCCATAAAGATGGACTGGAATTATGGCTTTGGTACTTTTATTAATCTTCTTTTCTATATCAACAACATCGATAGTATAATCTTGTTTATTGATGTCCGCGAAAATCGGGGTGGCTCCCGCCGCCATTACAGAATTTGCAGTTGCAACAAAGGTAAAAGAAGGCAGAATAACTTCATCTCCTTGTTTTATACCAATAGATAACAATGATGCATGGAGTGCAGATGTCCCAGAATTAACAGCAATTACATGTTTAACATTCATATAAGTTTTCAAAATAGTTTCAAATTCTTGAACTCTTTTCCCTCCATCAATAGCAGGAGAAGTTAATACATTTTCTTCAAGTATATTCAATATTTCTTGTTTTTCTTCATCGCCTAGCAAAGGTTTGTTTATAGGGATCAATCTCTTGTTATAAAGAAATAACAACTATAAAAATTAGTAAATATATAAATTAGAAAGAAACCGTTAAATTTATGTTCCTTATAAACTTATTTTAATCCAAGAAGGACATTTGCTATTGATGTCTATTATTCCATATTTTTCAGTTTTAAAACATATCCTGTTTGCCGATTTAATAATTATAGTTATTCCAAATATGTATCAAGATATAATAAAGTTAAAAACATTGCTATTTTGATAATTTGTATAGGTTTTAGATTCTAATGCTTTAGTGCATAACATGTAATTGTTATTTCATTACAAATTTACTATGTACGTTTCCAATTTATTATATTTCCTAATGCCAAACCAAGTACATCTAACAATATGAAAAAATGAGTTATATAACAAAGCAGATTTAATAATTTAATTAAATTTCATTCAATTGCGCATCAAAATATAATAGTGGGGAAATAACAAGTAATTTTAGTGCAGATGTGGCAGAGTGGTCATCCTATGTTAAAATACTAGGACCATAATATTGCGTCGGCCTTGAGTTAACACAAAGGTTGATTTAAAAGTAAGCCGATTCGTCGTATGGCGAGCAGGAGTTCAAATCTCCTCATCTGCGCTCAAGATTTTTTCCCTAAATTTATTTTCTACATTCTTTGAATGCAATTCTGTAATTTGTCTGTCTATTTTTTCAAGAACAGACTTGAAGGCTTTTAATGGATCATAATCATCAGAATGTGTATGAATTACTTGATTTTTTGTAATTATCCTGGTCCTAATTGAACAAAGTGTTTTATGTTTCTCAAAATAGATTACAACAGATTGTATATTGTCCAACTTTCCTTCTATTTTTTTGATAAATTTCTCCATTTTTTGAGTTATTTCGTTACGAATACTTTCATCTTCAAAATGTGCCGCATATATTATAGAGTCAGTTTTTTTTGCGAGAGATACTTCTAATATATCTTTAGAAGTAATAATGCCTACAGGTTTATCATTAGAGATAATTATTAATTCATCACCATTTTTAAAATTATCAATTATATTTTTAATAATTGAACCACTTTCAACAGTTAAAGCATTTCTCATAATATCTTTTACAAGTACAGAACCTGGTTTAGTTGTTTGTTTAAATCCAGATGCGTGTGAATCTTTTTCAGCAGGAATCGATATAATTTTTAATATATCAAGTAAAGAGATAACACCTACAATCAAATGTTTATTATTTATAACAGGCAATCTAGAAATATTATTTTTCCTCATTAAACTTAATGCATTATCCAAATCTGAATTCTCATCTATAAATATAGATTTAGACATTATATCATTGACTTTTAAATTTCCCAATTCAACATTCAATACAAGATCTTTATCAATAACAAGACCTACAAATTTTTCATTATCTACAACAGGAAGTCCAGTTTTTCCAGTATTTATCATATAATTAATACAAATTTGTAAATCATCATTTGGTTTTAAAATATGAACACCATGAGATATAAAATGCTTAATTTTTGATGAAGTTTGAAAATGTGTATTAATAAAATCCTTATAATAAATCATACCACAATATTTGTTATTTAAATCAACAACTGGAATTTGTTTAATGGAATTGATATACATTAAATTAATAGCCTTGGAAACAGAATCGTCTAATGAAATAGTAGGGACTTCTTTTTGTATCAAGTTTACTTTATTAATCAATATAAGTAGTATTTTGTAATAACTTAAAATCCTTTTGTAATTTATAAATCATTATGAAAAAGTCCACCGCAATAATAATAGGAATTTTAATAATAGTGATAAGCATAATAACAATAAAAAATTCACCTTCGGATACAACTATATTATTACCAACTCCATTTACTGAAAAAAATCAATCATCAATAAAGATGATAGCAGATAATCTTGATTTTCCTACTAGTATAGGTATTTTACCTGATGGTAGAATATTAGTAGCAGAACAAAAAGGTAATATAACATTTCTTAACAACAACGGAACAGTATTAAACAAATACAAACTAGATGACAATTATTTTAACGAGGGTGCTGGTCTTTTAGGTTTAACTATTTCTCCAAAATTTGATAAGAACAATTATTTTTATATTTACTATACCTATAAAAACAATGATAAAATATTTAATAAAATAGAAAGGCTGCAGGAAAAAAATAGCACAATAATTAATAAAAAAATAATAATGGACGAGATTCCCGCTTTCCAATTGCATAATGGAGGAGTATTAAAATTTGGTCCTGACGGAAAATTATATGTATCAGTTGGTGACAATACGATTCTCAGAGTCAGCCCAAAATGTTTCAAGTTTAAGAGGAAAAATTCTTAGAATCAATGATGATGGGACAATTCCTCATGATAATCCCTTTAAGAATTCAGCAATTTATTCATATGGACATAGAAATGTAGTTGGTTTAGCATGGGATTTTAAAAACAAAGTATTTTATGCAAGTGAACCTGGAGCGACAGGAAACGATGAGATTAACATAATTAAACCTGGACAGAATTATGGATGGCCCATTGAAGAATGTGGAACTTTGGAGAAAAGTCAATTTGTACAACCAGAATTTTGTTTCACCCCTTCGATTTATCCATCTGGAATGATTATAAGTAATTCTACCAAACTTGGTTATGAGGGTAAACTAATAGTTGCCACGTTAAAAGGCGAGCATTTAAGAATAATTGATCTTAATTCAAAAGATCAATCAACAATATTAACAGGGTTCGGAAAATTAAAAGATGTGATAGAAGATAAAAATGGGTCATTGTACATAATAACAGGAAACAAAGATTTTTATCAAAATTCAGGATCGGATAAACTTTTAAAATTAAATTAAAATGACTAATTCATCAGAAAAAAAATTCAGAAGTATGAATCAGGAAGAAAGACTGGAATATATTAAAAAGAAAACAAATCTTGATGATAAGGAAATTGCATTATTTAGTAATACTTCAATTTTTAACTTTAATCAGATAAATAAAATGATAGAAAATGCGATTGGAATTTTTCAAATACCTTTAGGAATAGCAAACAATTTTGTTATTAACGATAAAGAATATTTAATACCAATGGCAATTGAAGAACCCTCTGTCATAGCAGCAGTCAGCAATGCTGCAAAAATAGCTAAGGAAGCAGGAGGCTTCAAGGCTAAAGCAGACAAATCAATAATGATAGGACAGATTCAATTAGTTTTTTTTAACAACAATAACCTAAACATAGATGAACTGAAAAAAACAATCATAGAGAACAAATTTGAATTAATAAAACTAGCAAATACTAGAAGTAAATCCGCCATATGTGTAGATATAAGGATAAAACAACTTGATGATAAAAGCATCAACAACCTTGGACCAATGACAATAATAGAAATTTTTGTGGATACAAAAGATGCAATGGGAGCAAATGTTGTAAATACCATGTGTGAAGTAATTGCTCCAAAAATAGAATCATTAACAAATGGTCAAGTAATACTAAAAATATTATCTAATTATGCAACGAAACGTTTGGTAAGATGCAAAGGTGTTTTTCCAAAAGCATTAATTGGCGGAGATAGAGTCTTAAAAAGAATTCTGTTATCGCTTATGCTTTTGCTTATTCTGATGTTTACAGGGCAGTAACCCACAATAAGGGAATTATGAATGGAATTGACAGTGTAGCAATAGCTACAGGACAAGATTTCAGAGCGATTGAATCAGGATGTCATGCTTATGCTTGTAGAGATGGTCAATATAGATCACTAACTAAATGGTATGAAAACTCAGACGGGGATCTGGTAGGTGAAATAGAAATACCTCTCGCAGTTGGCATAGTTGGAGGAATTACAAATGTACATCCGCTCGTTAAGACATGTATAAAAATACTCGGATATTACAAGTTCACAAGAACTAGCAATGATAATAGCTTCGGTAGGATTGGCACAGAATTTTTCAGCAATTAGAGCACTATCTGATGAAGGAATACAAAAAGGACATATGAAACTCCATTCTAAAAATATTGCAAAGATAGCAGGAGCTTTAAATAATCAAATAGAAGAGATCTCCCAGCAAATGATTAAAGAGGAAAATATCTCCGTATCAAGAGCTAAAGAAATTATAGAGAGTATCGATAAAACAAATAAACAACAAAATAATTACTAAATTTGAAATAGGTAACAAATATGGGTATTGTAAAATTTGTAGTTCCCAAAGGCAGTATAGAAGAGGCAACTTTTAAAATCATAGAACAAGCTTGGCAAGGAAGTGTTAGTGGAAGAGGCAGAATATACAGAGTTAAAATATCTGATCCGGATATAGAAGTTAAAATTTTAAGGCCACAAGAAATTCCCACCTATGTCCAAGAAAATTTTTATGATGTTGGAATAACAGGTAAAGATTGGATAAAGGAAACAGATGCAGATATCAAAGTATTACTTGATTTAGAATATGGCAAAGTTAAGCAGGTTATTGCAATTCCAGAATCCTTTGAGTTTAATAATCTTGATGAAATGATTGCATATTTTGCTGAGAACAATAAATTATTACGATTTTCAACAGAATATCTTAAATCAGCTTCTAAATATATAAAATCAAAGCAAAGTTATAAAAAACATTATGGAGAGTTAGAACCTACAATCATCACTCCCTGGTTCAGAATAGGAAATAATAAAAATGTTGAAATATTTTTATCATTTGGAGCTACAGAGGCTAAACCTCCAGAAGATGTAGAGGCAATTTTTGATATTACAGAAACAGGTACTACACTAGTCCAAAATAATTTAAAGATCATAGAACAGGTAATGGAATCAACTGCTGTATTTATTGCAAATAAAGAGTCTTTAAAGGATCCTGTCAAAAAGGAGAAGATATCAGACATGGTTGTACTATTAAGAGGTGTGGTAGAAGCAAGAAAAAAATTACACATATTTGTAAATGTGAATAAAGAAAATTTGAATGCATTATTAAAGATTCTTCCTTCGTTAAAAGGTCCGACAGTAAGCAATTTAAGTGAAGAGGGATGGTATGGTGTTAACACAATAATAAACAAGCAAGATTATATAAGATTGATTCCAAATATTAGAAAAATTGCTCAAGGATTAGTCACATTGGAACCCAGCCAAATTTTATCATTAGAAAATATAATTATAGATAGATGATGATGATAAAAAATGATCGATATTATTAATGTTAAAGAACCAACAAATGATGCCAATAGACTAAGAGAAAGAGCATGGAATAAAGATATAATAATTCCTACAAAAAACACAATATCGATTATTGATGAGGTCAAAAAAGACGGAGATGATGCTTTATTAAAATGTGTTGAAAAATTTGATAATGTAAAACTGAAATCTTTTGTTGTTTCAAAAAATGAGATAAAAGAAGCATATGAAAATGTAACTTCCGATCAGATAAAAACTATAAAATACATGAAACCGAAACTAGAGAAAAGCGAGCAAGCTATAATAAATAGTCTTAAAAATATCAATACAGATTCTGAGGATATAAAGATAGATAAAAAAGTGATACCAATTTCCAGAGTAGGCTGCTATATTCCAGGTGGAAAAGCTAGATATCCAAGTACCGTTGTGATGTGTACAATACCAGCAAAAATAGCAGGAGTTAAACAAATAGTAGCTATATCACCACCTATGAAAAATGGAAAGATCGATCCATTTACTTTAGTTGCTGCAGACATATGTGGGGTTGATGAATTTTATAAGATTGGAGGAGCACATGGAATTGCAGCATTGGCATATGGTACAAATACTATTAAAAAAGTAGATAAAATTGTAGGACCTGGAGGTATATATGTTTCAGTAGCTAAATCAATAGTATCAAAAGATATAGCAATTGATATGATAGCTGGGCCTACAGAGACTATTAATTTACGCAAATGAAAAATCCGATCCTCGAATTATTGCATTAGATTTAATTTCTCAAGCAGAACACAGTGAAGATACGATATGCGGAGTAGTAACTAATTCAAATTCAATTGCGAAAAAAATAACCGAAGAAATAGATAAAATCATTAATTTTGACAATATCTCCAGAAAAGAAATAGTAGAAAAAAGTTTAGCTCATAATGGTTTTATTGCTTTATGTAATGAGAATAAAAAAATAATAGAATTTATTAATGAATTTGCACCTGAACATCTTGAAATACTTGCAAGCGATGAAATAGAAATTATAAAAGGAATAAATAATGCAGGTTTAATATTAATAGGAAATGATACACCCTCATCAGCCAGTGATTATTGTTTGGGCTCAAATCATGTATTACCAACATACAAATTTGCAAAATCTAGATCATCATTATCTGTTTTAGATTTTATTAAAATAGTTAACACCATAGAGATAGATAAGCAAAAACTTGGACAAATTTTACCAATATTAAAAGAAATAACTTTGATGGAAGGACTATCCAATCATTATAATGCAGCTAATGGAAGAATAAACAATGGATTGGATAAGTGAAGAATTATCTCGTATCAAGGATCATAGACCTTATAAAAGACCTCGAAAACAACAAGATTATCACAAATTAGATTCTAATGAAAATCTAGTATTAGAAAAAAAATTCATCAGGGCAATAGCTTTAAAATCCATAAATGATAATGATTTTAGGGAATACCCATTAGAGCATTTTGAATTATTGTTTAACAAAATAGCAAAATATGTAAACGTAAATACAGAAAATGTAGGTATAGGAAGTGGTTCTGATCAGATAATGGATCTATTATTATCGACCATTTGTAAAGAGAAAAATGCTATTACAATTAATCCGACTTTTTCATATTTCATTGATAGATGCAATATGCATAAAATATCTACCAAACTAATTAATTTATCAGCTTTAAATAATTCATTAGATTTTGAATTTTTTATTAATGAGTCTAAAAATAAAGATATAATATATCTTGCATCTCCAAATAACCCCACAGGTAACCAATTTAAAATTGAAGATATAATCAATTTGATTGAAGTTTCAAAAAATAAATTAATAATTATAGATGAAGCATATGTTGAATTTTCAGATTATTCTTTATCAAATCTTGTAAAAAAATATAACAACTTGATAGTAATGAGAACCTTTTCAAAAGCATTTGGTTTAGCTGGAGCAAGAATTGGATACATTTTAGCTGATGAAGAGATTATAGATGTATTTAATCAATATATACAACTTCCATATCCATTAAGTAGTTTTTCAATGCAGTTAGCAATAGAAGCACTAGAAAATTTTGAGATAATTAAAAGAAGTATAGGAATTATAAAACAAGAAAGATCTCTAATGTATACCAAATTAAATCAAATAGACAAGATTAAAACATATTAGTTCTGATGCTAATTTCTTTTTCTTTCAAACATTTAATCATTTTAATAAAATAAAGGAGCGATTATTCCAAGAGAAAATATTAATTAAAGATTTTGGAAATATAGGGGATTATAAAGGAGCAATCAGAGCAACAATAGGAACTAAAGAAATGAATGACAGACTATTATCAACAATAGAACAATTAATCTAATAAATAATATATGTCTAAAAACTAAAAATTATGATAATTTAATTTAAAAGACAATTAATTGATTTGAAAAATAATCAACAGCCTTATTTATTTGAGGAAGATGAGATATTCTCATTATTATTATCACCACTAGAATTTACAATTAATCTAGTTTGAGAATTATTCACCAAATCATGAGAAATAGAAGTATCCAATATCCTTCTAATTTTTTCTGCCCGCATATTTCCTAAACCCGGTACTCTAGCAAGATCTGCTATTGATGCATTTAATACATTATTAGGTGAATGAAACTTTTCTAACAAACGAGTAGCTAATTTTGGCCCTATTCCAGGTAATGAAGTAAGTACATATAATTGTTGAATATAAAATGGATTTGACTTTTTTATTTTTTTTAAAAGGGGACCATCATCTTTATTTTTTAAAGGATTAGATGCCAAATGTATCAACAATTCGGCAGTATAATAAATTGAAGGAGTATATAAAATTGGTATTCGAAAATCAAGTGCTATTTTTATTAAAGTATCATAGGCTATACGTATTTTATCTACAATTAATTTAGAATCAAAATCCATTTTTTCCCTATTATCCAGATCTGTAATATTACCTTCTATAATGATAAAAGGTTTTGAATAATGATTAATCAGATCGGAACATTGTATAAAAAGACGTCCATCATAAATAGAATTTATCAAATCATGAATTGTTTTTCTTTCAATGGCGGTTTCCGATGATACAATATAATCTCCAACTTTTAGTTGTTCGTAATCTACAAAAACGCCCATTATTTTAAGCAAATGTGGAATTTGACTATTTTTTTCTCTTTCATCAACAACAATACGAATAGTCAAGGATATAATAAAAAATAAATATTCTTAATTAAGATTAAGAAAAAATAAAAACATTACCTAAAAATTAATAGATAATAGGCATTATTTTGGTGATGATGGTGGATTGAATGCATTATTGTGAGATGAAGATCCTGATTGAGCCATTTGCATCATTTGATTAATTTTGTTTTCCACTTCTTTTAAATTTTCTTTAACCCTTGATTCTTGCTTGCCTAATACAACAATCCTAGTATTAGATAATTCTTTTTTTTCGTCTAAATCTTTTATCAATTCATCACGATTAGATTTTACTAATAATGGACCAGCAAGTTTATAGACGGTATCATCAGATGTTGTTTTTTTTAATTCGTCCAAAGCTCGTTCTGTTTCAACTTTTTCTATTTCTACTTGCTGTTTTTGCATCATTATTGCCTGGAGATTTTGTTGTAACTGTTGTAGTCTAGCAAGTTGTTCTTTTAGCCATGGAGGAAGCTCTTGTTCGCTCATTGTATATACAATTATTAAATAAATACTGAGATAAAAATTGTTATGATAGCATCAATTATCAAGATAAAGTGTTGCATAAACAAGATCTATCATTCTTAAAAAAGATAAAATAGAAGCACGAAATTTAGATTGATCATTTCCGGAAATATATAATACAACATAATTATCCATCATAGAAATATTTACAGTAGTATCGAAATTAGGAGAAGAATAAATATCGCCCTTTAAAGAAACATAAATAGCCTTTAAAAATTTTTTAAATCTATCTTGATCCTCGCTCTGGTTGTTTTTTAGATCTATATTTGAGTTGTATGAATTGTTGAAAAAAATACAAAAATTAGCCTTGTAATTTTCCAAGGTTAATATCGTACGCTCCTCCTGCAACTTTATATTCACATTTATTGCATTTCCAAATTCCAATCGCTATTCTTCGAAATTTTAATGAAGTACAGCTAGGGCATCGTCTTTTTTGTTTTAATGTTCTATATACTTTACCATATCTTTTTCTTACTGTAGCACCAAATTTTACACCAAGACCTTTTAATGCAGTAGAACCTTTTCTTCTTTTAACCAGTTTCGTTCAACCCCTTTATTTTAGAGCGTATTTCCTCTCCTTTAATTCTTGCTATTTCTACAGATCGAAGAATTTCGGTTATTGCAGAATGGACCAGTATAGCCTTTTTGTAATGCAACCAAGTCTCCGTCAGATTGTGTGGTGATTGTTAATCGTGCATCCATACAAGCCTCTTCCTCCATAGTAGGATCAAGTAAAACTGAATCGCCTATTCTAACAGCAGTAACAGAAATAGGAATAGTGGTTATTGGAGGAGGCATAATATTACCTGTATCTACTACTTTATCTCCTTGGACTTCATAAACAGGCAATTTGCATGTAAGTAGAGCAGAAACTACAGCATAAGAAGTTGCATCTAACAAATTACCATCGCTATTAATAATACTACAATCAACAAATATAGTATAAACTATTTTTCCAGGAATCAAAGCATAATTTATCTAAATCAAGCATTTTAGATTCCCTTACTCCTCTATCAACAACTCTAGATAATTCAATTGCTTCTTCATCTGGTGGCCCAGGTTCTACATGAGATGAGGCTGTGGGTAATACCTCTGCAGACATTATCAGTGCGCCTTTATTTTCTAATCCTTCAAATGGCTCGCCTGTTTCTACTTTAACACCAGCCAAGACTTCCGTATTACCTAATTTTACTTTTGCAGAACCATTAGCTTTGTCAATAATACCTATTTCGATTTCTAAATCTCTATAAGACTCGAAATTTCGTCCATCCAATCTTTTTCCTCTTGATAGAGATTCTAGCATTTGTTGTTTACGTAATTGTTCAACTATTATTGTAGAACGTTTTGATGAGCTCATACTTCTTCTTTCAACTCCATTTCATTACCAAAATATTTTTTCATTAGTGCTTCTTTTTGTATTTCATACACCAATTTGCATCCATGAATTGCTTTATTCAAACATTCATTAAATTGAGTTGGAGATAATTTTCCATCGAGCTGAAGCAAAGTGACTTGATCCATATTAGGTAAATATGCAACCGGCATATCTGCATCACCTTCTTTATCTTCCAAGTCATTAATATCTAGTACGATATTATCTCCTAAACTTCCCGATGCACATGCAGATACTAAATCACGCATATTAATTCCTGCATCGGCTAATGCTACAGATGCTGCATTAATACCTGCACACCGTGATCCACCATCCGCTTGTAAAACCTCTACAAATACATCAATAACTGCACGAGGATAATCACTTAATATCAAAGATGGTTCCAAAGATTCCCGCATTACTTTGGATATTTCTACCTCTCTCCTTGAAGGAGCAGGATTTTTTCGAGTATCTGTTGAAAAAGGTGACATATGATACCTACATCTCAAAACACAACGGTCAGGTAGAGCCATATGTTTTGGATGAACTTCTCTTGGCCCATATACAGCAACAATTATTTTATTTTTTCCAAATTCTATAAAAGCTGACCCGTCAGCATTCTTAACTACGCCTACAGTGATCTTTATCTGTCTTAAATCATCTATTCCCCGATTATCAGATCGTTTTCCATTTTCATCTATTAATGTTAATTCTTTCAAATTCTTACACATCCTCTCTCATGTTTTCTTGTTTTTTTTCTTTTTGATCAGTATTAGTCAAATTATCAGGAACATTATTTTCAGATTGTTCTTCATGTTGGATTTTTGCAGTATCTACAGAGTCCACATTTGAAGGATTTTGTGGTTGTTGAGGTTGTTGATGTTGACAGAGTCCACATTTGAAGGATTTTGTGATTGTTGTGGAGGTTGTTGTAGAGTCCATATTTGAAGGATTTTGCTGATTGTTGAGGTTGTTGTTACGGTCCATGTTGAAGGTTGTGGTTGTGGTTGTTGATTGTGATACAGAGTCCACATTTGTAAGGATTGTTGTGGTTCAGGTTGTTGAAGGTTGTGACTGTTGATTGTTCTGCAGATTGTGAAGGATTGTTGCAATTGTTGAAGCATGGGTTGTAATTCCATGTTGAAGGTTATTAGCAGATGTAGTTGATTGAGTAGATGTGTGATGGAAGTTGAATCGGTACCAGTATTAGAATGAATATCGATATTTTCTGGTTGTTCTGGGTCCACAGGATCCTGTACATTTAATAATGTTTTAACTCTTTGAGTAAGATTAGTAGTATGAGATTCTTCTTCTACCATTTTAATAGCCTTTACTGCTAAACTAAGACCATCGGTGTCTCTTCCGGTAACAACTACAATGCCATTCTGTCCTATTATTACTCTGGTTTGTGTTGCTTGTTCTATAGTTTGAATCATTGAACCTCGTTTTCCAATTAATCGTGGAACACGGGTAGGAGAAATTTTTAAAAATTCGCCATAAGGAATTTTTCCAAGGTCTTTATCTTGTACTGTCAACATAGGATCTCTGGTTCGATCAAAAGATACAATTCTGGCAATAATTAAATCACCTATACTCAATTGTCTACCCATATCATCTCTAGCAGGAGAGAAATCTCTTCCAAATACATCTTGTGCGGGAAGATGAGCAAAGAAACATGAATTAATGTCTACATCCCAAGATAAAGAAGAACGATCAATAACTTTTCCTATTACTAAATCATTAACGCGTGGAATATATACTCCCGATAAAGGTATGACTTTTACACCATCTTTGCCGGCCTCTGCAATTCCAACTCTAGTAGATATCAAATAATCACCACTTTTCATAACGTTCATCAAAGGTTTATAATTACCCTCTACAATTTTATCTCCAGGAATAACATACCTTCTTTTAATTTCTTGCATATTAAAAATTGACTACCTCCAATAACATAAGATATACATAATGTAATGATTTCATGTTTCTATTCAATTATTTAGAAATTGTTCTATAATATAATCTGTAAGTCCATTATTCTTTAACTTGTGCTGAGCCTTTAGTTAATGAACCTAAACGATCAAGGAAATTTCCTTTCACGCCAGCATTTATTTCTATCCTAACTTTTAATGAGCCATCTGAAAGCCATTCCTCAGAAATTACAAATCCGGATGATTTAATGAAGCCAATACTATTTGATGAAAAAGTTTTAGGTATAGTAATAGTTAATTGCGACAATTCTGATGCTAGTGGAAGAACTTTTCTAAGAGAATCAACAACTAATTTGATTTGATCCTCTGCCTTTTTGAAAGGATCGATAACTACTCTGATATCTTCTAAACCGTTCTCTATTCTTTGAATTGGATGAGGTAATTTGGTTTTTGGATCGACAAAGTTTTTATTTATATATTGAATTATTTGTTTTCTCTTCTCTTCAACCATCTTTCTTCTTTGATCTGTGGTAAGATTCAATTCTCCTTTAAGCAAAATTTGTTTTATAACTTCATTAGAATTAGTGGTTTTAAAATGTTTATTTAGTTTATCAGTCACTTATTCTAGAACCTTTATTAGCATCAGAATATATTTCATCTGAAATCAAAACAGAAGAAAGATCATTTCTCTTACCTAGTTTATATTCGAGCGCAAGGTCGGGTTTTACTAATATTTCAAATTTATCGTTGCCTACAATTAATCTAACAGTAGTACTTTTGGAATCACCCATAGAATAGGAAAATTATTTGTTATATATTAATATAATAATAATTGTTTCAGATTCATTACATTTTTAATATGCATGAGGTTAAAATATCCGTGATTTGATCTCAATAGATTTAAAGGTTATTGAGAAACAAGATGAAAAAATAACCATTAAATTTAATAATGTTCCTCGTCAATACGTAAATGCATTAAGACGGCTATCATTAAGTGAAGTACCTACTTTTGCTATTGATGATGTAGTTATTTTGGAAAATTCATCAGTTATGCACGATGAAGCAGTGGCACACCGACTTGGGCTTATTCCATTAAGAACAGATTTAAAAAAATTTTCTTTACCTAATGAATGTAATTGTAAAAGTACACTAGGATGTACAAATTGTAGAGTATTATTACAACTTGATGCAGAAGCTAAAGATAAGACTAAAACGATTACAACCTCTGAATTAATCTCAGAAGATGATTTCGTAAAACCTGTTAATCAAGATATACCTATAATAACACTGGCGCCAGGGCAAAAAATAAAATTTGAAGCATATGCGAGGTTAGGATTAGGCAAGGATCATGCAAAATGGCAGGCAGCTACAATATCCGTAGTAAAATATGGGGAGAATGAAGATGAAATTTATCTAACTATTGAATCTAATGGAGCATTGACTGCTGAAGAAATAATAATAGCAGCTGCAGAAAAACTTAATTCCATTATTAAAAACTTTGGGGAAACTATAAGTTCTGTTAAAGCATTAAACAATCTCTAGGTAAATTTATTTGGTACCGTGTACAATTTTAAGTAGAACAGCAGATAATGTTTAACGATACTTTAATAGATAGTACAATCTGGATGCTTCGTAAAGCATTCAAAAATAATAAGGCAAGGATTTGGAAAGCCTTAGAAGAAGAATTTCAAAAATCCAGATCAAATAGAAGACTGGTTAATATTCAAAAATTAAATAAATTTACCGATAATGGAGATATTATAATTGTCCCTGGTAAGATTTTAGGAAATGGAACTTTGGGACACAAGTTAACAGTTTGTGCATATTCATTTTCCGAAACGGCATTAAACAAGTTAAATGCATCAGGCACGGAAATAATCTCACTCCAATCATTAATAAATAAATATCCAGATGGAAAAGGTGTAAAAATAATTGGATAAAAAAGAACAAAATCAACAACAAATTAGCCCTCCTCAACAAAATAAACATATAGTAGTCGATGGCTCAAATTGTATTTCAGGAAGGCTTTGTTCTAAAGTCTCAAAGTTATTGCTTCAGGGAAATAGAGTTTCTGTAGTTAATGCAGAAAAGGTCATGGTATCAGGGAACAAATATGAAGTCATTGAAAGCTATAAAAAACGTTTAGAAGTTTCATCGGTAACTAATCCTATTAACGGTCCATTTCATCCTAGAAGGCCAGATACAATAATTACCAAAATGATTAGAGGTATGGTGCCCAAGAGAAAATCTAGTGGAATACAATCCTTTAAAAGGTTAAGGGTATACATAGGAACTCCAGACGAATTGAAAAATTCAACAATGAAAACATTTGATGATGCAAAAATTACAAGACAAGAATCATATTATATATCAATGAGTGATGTAGCAAAACAGATAGGATGGAAAGGAGTGATATAATGACATGAATAAAATAGATCTTTATCCAGGACAAAGGAAAACGTGCAGAGCTGTGGCAACAATAGTCAAAGGTAATGGAAAAATAAGAATAAATAATATACCAGCAGAGGTCATTCAACCTGAAGTTGCAAAGGAACTAATTCTAACTCCTGCAAACATAATTGGTGAATTAAGAGATAGAGTGGATGTTAGTGTTCATGTAAATGGTGGTGGATTTATGGGTCAAGCATTTGCGAGTGCAGTAGCTATTTCACGTGCACTTACAGGGCAAACCAAAGGGTCAAAAGAACCAAAAGAACACCCATTTACAAAAAGTATAAGAGAAGAAATAAAGAATAAAATTACAGATTTTGACAGACATTTATTAGCTGGAGATCCAAGACAAACTGAAGCCAAGAAATTCGGTGGTCCAGGAGCAAGAAGAAGAAAACAAAAATCATATCGTTAGCCTTTTTACTTTTATTTTATTAATAATCAAATAATTAAAATGTCACATAATGGCATAGATATAGACCAATATTTATTATTAATTCTTTATCCAAGTATTGTATTTTTTACAATAGGATATATTACAAAAAAAAAGAATGTTAAAAAATCAATAACATATGTTATACAATCAGTAATATGTTTTGTTTTTTCTATTACGTATTATCTTTTTATACCACATGGTGGAGCAGAAGGTCTTTCATTAATATTAGGATTTTTTGGAATTTTACTTTTGATATTAGCTAGAAAAGAAAAAATTAATCCACAAGAAGAAGAAGAAGAAAAAAAGGAACAGAAGAATGACTAAAATTCTTCCAGATTATTGATCGAATTTAGCTAAAAATTATGTAAATTAAAATAGAAATAACCGATGGTAAATATAATAAAATAAAAAATATTTTGTAAATTTAACTCAATTAGAGAGATAATTATATGTCTTTTTTACCACAGATTTCAAATGCAAATGCGACAAATCCTATAATTAAACCATTTTTTCTTAATGGATAAAAGTTGTTGTTATGTTTTGGTAACAATTCTTCTTTTAGAGAGAAAATATCATCTGCAGGTAATTCCAATCTTGACATTTCTTCTCCTAAAATAATATCCCAAACTGCATTATCTACATCATTTTTTATTGCAATAAAGGAAATTATTCGATTAGTATTTGATTTATCAACTACAATAAAATAGTTAAAATCATCTTTTATTGGAAAAGGGTCGGACATGGTAAAAGAGTCAATCTGGAAATATACTTCTAATTTCTTTTTTAATTTGTATGAAATAAAAGACATTAGAGAAAAATCTAAAATTGATAAATCTTTAATCTTTAATGCAATGTCATGTGAATTTATTGCTAGCATAAGGTAATTAAGGTTGTATCATATTAATTTTTTTTGTTAAACATAGTCGGTTTATTAATAGATCAATTTTCAAAATAAGAAAATCGCTAGATAATATAACATAAGTTTAAAAAGATATTATAATGAATCTAGAAATGAATCAAAAGCCGGGTTACCCAACTAGGTAAGCAATAAAAGCCCTAAAAGGGGTCAGCCTCGAGATCATAAAAATAAGATAGCTGATGTCTACCAAGACTCGTGGGTTCGAGTCCCACTCCCGGCGCCTAAACATGAACATCCTAAAATATTAAATAATTTGACGAATACGAATATCATACTCTATATCCATAATGTCAGATATGATAGACCAATTAACAATAGGCTTATCAAGACTATATTTTCATAGTATGCCAGAGAAATTACAAACAAGAAATAAAGATAATGTAAATAATATATGTAAAACATATCTTAGATGAACAAACAGAAATAAATATACAAAGTAGTACAAAGGAAGAAAAATCAAAATACTAATTGGATTTCAAATTTTTTTGATGGTAAAAAATCAAAGAACCTTTTGATACCGGTCTAAAAATATTCAGATTTAATTATCCTAAACTTATTAGCAGGCCAGACGTACTATATCTATAGATATCCAATATTGAGACCACATCTTGTAAAAAATACATCATGAAAATTGATTCAAAGTATAAACCCCATTAGAAAGACAATGGTTTGAGTCTCATTCGAATTTGTTTTTATTATCTTAGTTTAAAGAATAAAACATACAAACAGAAATTATATTTAGTATATAAGTTATAATTTATAAAATTAAATGCTATATGTTTGTTAAACTATCTTATCTGAATTAGAATAATCTTGTAAAGGTTAAGTGAACAGAGACGGATCAGGATGGGATAAAAAAGTATCCCATCTATTTCACTAAACTGATAATATCCAACAGCTTATCTCTATTTGGATGAGAATACTAGTAGATATTAACCAAGATCTGGTGTTGTATGAATTTTATTTGCCAAGTCCAGTTAAACTGTCTATTCCTGTTAGATGTAGTAATATATAACCAAGTTTTTCCATGTTTGCATCCTTTGAATCACAGCTACATAATAACACTACACCTGTTTGTTTGGTAGGTGTGAATCCAACATAAGAATTCCAGCCATTGATTGCTCCTGCGTGACCTAACGTCTCTGTTCCAAAATTAGTGAGTACACCCCATCCCAAGGCAATATATGTACTATAATTCATTGGATTGGGGATTATACCTGGATGTTGTATCAAATGTTGCAATTGAATTGAATCATCTAATTTGGTATGAAGTAAACCAGTATTAGCAGATAAATATTTTAGCAAGTCATTTGCAGTCGAACGTAATCCACCAGCCCCTGCAATAACAGAGGGGATTTTGGGGGTTTGAATTTCATATCCATTTTGATGTCCTACTGGAAATCTATATTTAATATCATTCTGAGAAAGAGTTATTTTAGTATCATTCATACCTAATACATCAAGAATTCTATGTTTTACAAGCTGTTCATATGGAACTTCTTCTTTCAAAGATAAAATGTGCCCTAGTAATCCCATACCAAAATCAGAATATAGGAATTTTGTGCCAGGCTTACTTAGATAAAGTAGTATTTGCTAGACCTTGATATAATTGAGCCTCATTATAATTTGGGTTTATTGTGCCTACAGTATTGTTTATCCATATATTTGAAGGCATAAAAGGAAGACCAGATGTATGAGTTGCCAAGTTTTCAAGTGTTATTTTGGTTCCATTGTATTGAGGCACCTTTACATTGGCAGGAAGATATTTTTCAATTGGATCGTTTAAATTAACGATTCCTTGTTTGACCATGTCTGCTAAAACAAGGGTTGTAAAGGTCTTTGTGATTGAATCTATATTAAATATGGTACTCCCATTTACTGGCATGTTATTTGCTTTTGATATATTTCCAAAGCTGTATAACTTTGTACCATTTGGATCTATAAAGCCTACAACAATAGCTGCTTTTGATTTGTTGACTATATCATTTAAAATAAAATTTTTTACTTCTGGTGTTATTTGTTGTTGTTGATGATGATTTGTTATGAATTTAGTAGTATCAGTTGAGTTATAGGGTGATATAGACGGAGATAGAGAATAGCCAAAGGTTATTGTATAAAGTATGGAAAATAATCCAATGAACAAAATCATTATAAACGATAATGATAGCAATATCGTTGAAATATTACTTCTTTTGTAATTATTAGCAATATTCATCTTTACTAAAAAAACCATATCCATTCTTTTATATATTATTTTAATAATTAATATTATTTTTTCATATTTCCAATAAATTATTAAAATTTATTATATAATTTATTTTTGCAATAGTATTTCCATCGAGTTCTATCTTCAGAAAAAATTGGATACAGAATTTAGAACATTCCATGAATCCATCATTAGGTGAATCCACTCTTACTTTCAGTACCTTTGCATATTAAAGGACTAATGTAATTGATATTTACTATAAATGCCTTTTTAGTGTTACTTGTGATAAAAGATTTCATCTAACCAACCGAATATTCTTTGATTTGATAGAGCAAGTGCATCACATTGACAATGTTCTTCAGCTTCTTCAACTCCTGTAAAAAGTATATAATTCTTTGAAGCGACTGATGTTAATCCATCATATACCTTTTTTGACTGTGCTGGAAATGAATCATCCATCTTTACATCAAGGACCAAAGTATGGCATTTAATATTTTTTAATATATCTTTTATAGTATACTTTTTTAAAGCAATTATTAGATCTTAAGGCGAATGTGTTCCAGTTATCCACATTCCGTATTTTACATAAAACCGTATATTTGGATCAGACTCCAAAATAGTTATTGTTGAATTAACAACCTCTGAATTACCTTCCTCAATTGCAGTTAGCAAGGGTTTAGGGAAATTCGATGCAATCGCATCATATCCATCATAAACACCATTATAGAGCATGGAAACAGATAAACGATGATCAAAAGCAGCACCTCTGGCATTTAGATATCCTCCCATACTTATACCCATCAATGCAATACGTTTTGCATCAATACCAAATTTTTCCTTTCTATTTATAATATATTCTATTACAGAAGATACAACTTTTTCGCAGTCAGATCTGAAAGGTATCTTTTGCTTACGAATTACTCTACCTTGTCCAAGCCCTTCAAACGTCAAACAGTTATATCCTCTCTCCAATGTATGAGCAGAAACCGATGAATATAGTTCCTCTAAGGTAGAATCAAAACCGCCATGGACAATAAGTGTGGGATAAGAAGATGGTAAGGACGATGACGATTGATTAAAAGATTTTTCGACCACATAATTTTTATTGGAAGTATTAGAAGTGTTAAAATAATTATTACCTGTAGATCTACATTTATAATAATAAAAATAACCGGGCAATGTAGTTCCCTTATATGGTATTTCTATAGATTCTACAATATATGGAAAAAGATTTATAGATTTACTTAAACAATTTTACTATTTCCCCAAGCGGTATGTATACTTGGACCTTCGGGATTTATAAGCATAAATTCAGAAACATTATAGTAATTAGATACTCAAAATATGCTTCTCGAGCACTAATAAAATGACCTTTAGATAAACATTCATTTGTATAGTCGTGAATTCTTTTTGCTGTCTTTAGTCATTCTATATACCAGCTTTCAAAATCGCCTTCCGTGATACGATAAGCAGTAGATAAATACTCACTTATGTCTGCTCCTTTATAGTAAGTTTCGCTTATTGCCCTTAATAGTTGCAAAGAGAAAGTAGGATCTTGGAATACTATCTTCATTCTTTAGTCATGATGGATCTTATATTAAAGGTTGAAAAAATTCTATAGATAATAAATTCGATATATCTTAATCGAATATCTTTCACTATTATATTGTATAGTATTCATATAGATTATATTGATTTAATCTCAATTCCTTTTAAAGGTTCAAAGATGAAATAGAAATTTAGACATTTTGCTAACATTATTATAAAAATAATCTAATAATTATCACGCAATATATCTTTTATATGTTTATTTCAAGTTGATTATAATGATGGGAAGGAAATATCTTTATATTAAAAATCCTTTTCCTAATGTTCTATATGACCAATGTAGCAAAAATAATAGAATTAGTTGGTAGCTCTAATAAAAGTTGGGAAGATGCAGCACAAGTTGCATTAAACGAGGCCAAAAAGACAATACATGGTATAACTGGAGTAGAAGTTGGAGATATGACCGCAAAAGTAGATCCAAATAGTGGAAATATAATCGAGTATCATACATCTGTTAAAATAGCATTTGGTGTAGAACATAAATAATTACTTTAATACATTCATTTTCTTTTTTTGTCATAAACCATCAATGTCTTTCATCTAATTTTCGACAATTGTACATTTCATTGAGTTGTGAAATTTATTCCAGGTTCCCTATATCGAATAGCAGAATATTATCATTAGATTAATTTAGACAGACTTCTTTCCTTTGTATATAGATTTACAACGGTCTTGAGTGGATACTATTATTAGATGGATTCTGTTAAATTTCCTAACTTATCAGTTAGTTTGATGTTTTCAGAATAGTCAACTGGACATACGATTACAGAAACAGCATTATCGTTCAAGGCAAGTTTTAAAGTTGGCAGCAGATTATTTGTACGACTAATCCTATATCCTTTGGCTCCAAAGCTTTCAGCATATTTTACAAAATCAGGATTATGAAAATCAACAGAAGAGTGGTGTCCAAGTTCTATATCCATTTTCCACTTGATTAGGCCATAGGATTGATCTTCCCAGATAAGGACAACGATAGGAATTTTCTCCCGACATGCTGTTTCCAATTCGGAGCCAAGCATCAGCATTCCCCCATCACCAACTGCTGCAAGTACCTTGCGTTCAGGACAGGCAAGCTTTACTCCTATAGCTCCAGGAAGAGCAAATGCCATGGTGGACAGGCCATTGGAAATTAGACAAGTATTAGGCATATATGTTGGATAAAGTCTGGCCATCCACATCTTTAGTGCTCCTGTATCAACCAAAACAATATCTGAATCTTCTAATGCTTGACGAATATCAGAGACTATTCGCTGTGGTTTAAGAGGGAATGAGTCATTTCGTGTTCCTCTTTCCTCAAGTTCCTCTCGAAGCAAATTCCGAATCTTTTGGTTTTCTGCTTTCAGATGTCCTTCTTTTGAATTTATATTCTTTGCAAGGTCATCAAGTGCCATTGATATATCACTTTGGATACCAACTGTAACAGGATAATTCGCATCAACTTCAGCAGGATAATGAGAAATATGTATAATCTTTTTGTCGCCAGTAGGGTTTATCCTTACAGGATCAAATTCTTGCATATCATACCCAACACAGATAAGAAGATCTGCTCTGTCAAATCCAAAGTTAACATAATCATGTAACATAAAACCTACAGTTCCTAGCGCATTCGGGTGTCCATCTGGAAATACACCTTTGCCCATGAAAGTGGTTGCTACCGGAATTTGAAGATTTTCAGAGAATCTAATTAGTGCGTCTTGGGCGTTATCTCGAGCAGCACCATGACCTGCAAGTATTATTGGAAATTTGGCTTCCTCCAACACCTTTGTTGCACGGAGAACCTGCGATGGAGATGGAGCGCTATCATAAACTCCCGATGGAAATAAGGGTTTTATACCTCTAGGTACGAGCATTTCTTCAAGATCTTGAGGAACAGCAAGGTAGCAGGCGCCAGTACGCTTCTGTCTGAGCAACTTTGAATGCTTTCCTTATCATCACAGGAACAGCGCTGGGAATCTTCATTTCTGCAGCCCACTTTGTTACAGGCTTGAACATGCTGAGCAGATCAACGTATTGATGTGTTTCCTTGTATGCACGGTTAATACCAACTTGTGCACTTATAGATACCATGGGCGCACTATCTGTATAGGCATCTGCTGTTCCCAATAATAAGTTGATTGCCCCAGGTCCCAAGGTTGCAACACATACTCCTGCTTTGCCTGTAACTCGTCCATACATTCCTGCCATGAATGAGGCAGCTTGTTCATGATGAACCAAAATAAACCGAATAGCAGACGAATCATTTATTGCATCTATAAGACGAATATTTTCTTCGCCTGGAATTCCAAAGACATATCTGACACCTTCATTTTCTAGGCATTTGACTATTAAATTGGCAACAGTAGTAGTAGTCATAATTTCTTTGTTTGTTGAGATAGGTCCTACTTTTTCTTTGGATATTTCTCTCTTACCCATATAATATAGATAATATCATACTTCTATTTCCATTTGTAAGTCATTTTTTAAAAAATATTTTTTTATTAGAGGTATAAAAAATTATTGATAATGGTTGGGAAACTTAAAAAGAAGTTTGATTTTGTATATAATTACAATATCATAAAGAACAAAATATCCCATTACAAAGGTGAATCAGGTGTATTGAGCAAGTTTTAGAGGAGAAAAGAGGATAGTTGATATAGATATTTCTGATAGTTTGGTGTCATTTAAGGACAAGAACTATTCTTTGCTATTGATAGGTAGAAGACAAAAGAGGAGCAGAGGATAGCAGCAGGATCCAAAAATTGAATATGGTGCTCATCAGGCAATAGAAGAATAAGCAATCCATTATCCGTATCTGCCTACCTAAAATTGTTTATATGTATTTTTCAATATATAATAAAGGAGGATACAATTTAATTGGGGATTTAAAAGTAGAATAAAAGGACACAAAAGACACCGATTTGAAATGAATTATCCCTAAATATATCTATAGCTGTTTTCAATATAAAGCGCCATATTTTTTAGAATATTTGTAGGAATTGAAGGTAAAAAGTTCGATAGATTACTTGTAGTAAGTAGTTATAGCCCTCTAAAACCAATGGATAAAGATAGTTTGTGATATCATCCTAATGGTTCAATATGATCATCAACTGATTTTGTCCTTTATATAAGAAAAATTGTTTCTCTTGGTTTAATCATGCTGGTATTACTATTAACTATGTATAGAATGCTATATCTTTGAGCCTTGATCTTTAGGCAAAGGCAAAGGCAAAGGCAAAGGCAAAGGCAAAGGCAAAGGCAAAGGCAAAGGCAAAGGCAAAGGCAAAGGCAAAGGCAAAGGCAAAGGCAAAGGCAAAGGCAAAGGCAAAGGCAAAGGCAAAGGCAAAGGCAAAGGCAAAGGCAAAGGCAAAGGCAAAGGCAAAGGCAAAGGCAAAGGCAAAGGCAAAGGCAAAGGCAAAGGCAAAGGCAAAGGCAAAGGCAAAGGCAAAGGCAAAGGCAAAGGCAAAGGCAAAGGCAAAGGCAAAGGCAAAGGCAAAGGCAAAGGCAAAGGCAAAGGCAAAGGCAAAGGCAAAGGCAAAGGCAAAGGCAAAGGCAAAGGCAAAGGCAAAGGCAAAGGCAAAGGCAAAGGCAAAGGCAATGGCAAAGGCAATGGCAATGGCAATGGCAATGGCAAAGGCAAAGGCAAAGGCAATGGCAAAGGCAAAGGCAAAGGCAATGGCAATGGCAATGGCAATGGCAATGGCAATAGGCAATGGCAATGGCAATGGCAATGGCAATGGCAATGGCAATGGCAATGGCAATGGCAATGGCAATGGCAATGGCAATGGCAATGGCAATGGCAATGGCAATGGCAATGGCAATGGCAATGGCAATGGCAATGGCAATGGCAATGGCAATGGCAATGGCAATGGCAATGGCAATGGCAATGGCAATGGCAATGGCAATGGCAATGGCAATAGGCAATGGCAATGGCAATGGCAATGGCAATGGCAATGGCAATGGCAATGGCAATGGCAATGGCAATGGCAATGGCAATGGCAATAGGCAATAGGCAATACCTAAAATATTGAATTATTGCTTCTAACAGGATTATAAAATTTAATTTGAATAGTGAAAAGTAAACTCCATTTTACTCAGTCTTGATTAATATAATCCATCTTTCAATATTTTACGATTTTTTATAATCATGTGTAAATCTACAACATGAATAACCATAACAACTTTTTTTTATAATGATAATATATTGTCATATTTATTGACTTTAATTATAGTGCATAAAGGTCTTGTAATGGTTATTGTATGTGCATTTGTTGCTCGCTTAGGCTCTCCAATATTGATAGACCTTAGACTATTTTTCCCAAATAAAGTAAGAAGCAATAAAGAAAAGCCAAGATCTTCAAAAAGATATTAATTCGAATTTAAATTAAAAGTTATATCTAATTCATAAAATACTTGTCAAAAGATAAAAAAATAATAAAGACTTTTAATCAATTGTAATATAAAAAATACATGAAATTAAAAGGAAAGGTAACCATTATTACAGGAGCTAGTGGTGGAATAGGAAGTTTTACCTCAAAAAAGTTATTGGAAGAAGGTAGTAAAGTTGTATTGGTAGGAAGAAATAAAGCCAAGTTAAAAAAGACTGTAGAAGAAATTAATAATAATAACAATAATGATATATTATCAATAACCGCAGATGTTTCTCATGAATCTGAAGTATTAAACGTTATAGAGCAAACAATATCTGCGTTTGATAAAATAGATATTCTTATAAATTGTGCAGCAACAATAAATGATCCTATACCTTTTCATTTAATGACAGAAGATCAATGGAATGATCTAATCAATGTAAATTTGAAGGGAACATTTCAACCTATCAGATCTGTAATTCCAATTATGATGGAGCAAAATTCAGGAAATATAATAAACATATCATCATTGCTAGGTATGAGAGCGATACCTAATGTTCCATTTTCTGTCTATGGAGTTACCAAATCAGGAATAATTATGTTAACAAAAAATATAGCTGTGGAATATGGACAATATAATATAAGATGCAATTGTATTGCACCCTCAACTATACGAAGTCCATTGCTAGAACCTTATCTTCAAGATGAAGGTGCAAAAAAGGTTTTAGAATCATCGTTTCCACTTAAGAGAATAGGCGAGCCAGAAGATGTTACTAATGCTATTTTGTTTTTATGTTCTGATGAATCCAAATGGATAACAGGTACGGTAATTAAGGTAGATGGAGGTATTTCAGCACGATTATAAATTCAGCTGCAGACTAAAAAAAAGTTATTGTATTTAGAGATATCTTTAACTAATTTATTGACTTGAAAATTGAATGTCAGCAGAACAATATCAACTAAAGAAGAAAAAGATGAAATTGGCTACATTTAAACTTAAATTTAAAAATAAATTTATGTGATTTGCAATATGGGTCTAAATCTAAAACCATTGATTACTTCAAAAACTATAACAATTTCAGAGTTAAATGGAAAAATAGTTGCAGCAGATGCTTTTAATATAATATATCAATTTTTAGCAACTATTAGAGGACCAACAGGTGAGCCATTAACAGATAATCAAGGGCAGCCAACTAGTCATTTGAGCGGTCTCTTTTATAGAAATATAAGTTTGATGTGTGAAGGAATTAAATTAATTTATATTTTTGATGGTCCCCCTAATGAATTAAAAATAAAAGAGATTGAAAGAAGGAAAAAAATAAAAATAGAAACAACAGAAAAATATAATTTAGCGTTGATCGAAGGCAGATTAGATGATGCAAAAAAATACAGTCAAGGAACTTCTATTTTAACCTCTAAAATAATTGAAGAATCTAAAAATATTTTATCATTTATGGGCATTCCTTTTATAGATGCATTGTCTGATGGAGAATCAACAGCTGCATATTTATCGCGAAAGGGAATAGTTCATGCATGTGTTAGTCAAGACTATGACTCCATTTTATTTGGAGCAAAAAGACTAATAAGAAATTTAACAATTAGTGGAAAGAGAAAAATTCCTAATAGAAATATGTACGTTAATGTAGAGCCAGAATTGATAGAATATGAAGAAATATTAAAAAAAAATAATTTAACACAAGAACAATTAATAGATTTAGGCATATTAATTGGAACGGATTTTAATATCAACGGTTTTAATGGTATTGGTCCTAAAACTGCATTAAAATTAATTCAAAAATATAAAAAACTAGAGAATATTGATAAAATAAAAGATGAACTTTTAGATACTCCATATGATGAAATAAGAAAAATTTTTTTGGAACCAAATGTTACTCCGGTAGAAAATATTGATATCCAATTCAAGGATTTAAACAAAGAGAAAATTATAAATTTTTTATGTGATGAAAAAAATTTTTCTTATGAAAGAGTAAACAACTCTATAGAAAAACTAACTAAAACCATTTTTAAAAAAAGTCAATCATTAGATAAATGGTTTTAATTAAATTAAATTCCTATAATCAGATCACAATTTAGATTTTCTAAGTATACTTTTTTTTTCAGATTTAAATCGCCCCAATTCATAGTTATTTATATCAACAAACTTTATTCCTTCCGATATAACAGGATTAACTTTTCTTATCAAATAGTATATTTGCTGACAAATACGTCTATAATCAGGGTGACCTTGGGGAGTTGTTCTAAGTTCAATCATATGACATGCTTCACGTAGATTCATCTTAACAAAATATGGATATCTATAGGCAAAGTTTACTACATATTGAGCCTCATTTGGCATTTCTAACGATATTAATTTATAGGCATCATTACTGGCATACATGCAATCCTTGTAGTCCTTTTCTATACCTAACTCTATTATCTCTTCAGGAATGTCAAATCCATATGCTGTAGACAATAATTGTCTACTGATAGTCAAAATTCTATGTCTATGAAGGTCTCTAAATGTTCCATAATTAGTTAATAATTCAAAGGAATAATCAATTGATTCGAAAGCTCGTCCTGGCCTATGCCGTCTATTTTGTCTAAATTGGGTATAAAGACGAATTATTGCATGTCTTTTTTCATCTGAGAGTGTATGTACGTAGGTTAATAAAAAGTTCATAGGAGTATCCTTACAATATTCATGTAATATCGATGAAGCTAATCTTATTTCAGCATCTTTGTTTGGTATATATGAAAGCAAGGTAACAGAATCCAAATTTACAATAGAGTTACTACTAATACCACTATTTTCTTTTGTTTGTAATTCAGAATTCAAAAATTGATTTATAGAATCCTTTGTCTTTGTTAGATAGTCTTTATAAAATGAACTATACTTATCCCTTGACCGCTTGATAAATGGTTTAACGTATTTTTCTAATTCATCAAATAAATTATTACCTAGGTCTTTGAGTTCAGATAGATCGGAAGAAAACAGATTAAATAATAGATATTCGAATGCTCTCCCATTTCCAGTTATTGCAAGATTTGTAAGTGTTGAAGATGGCAGAAGATTTCTTAAAATATCTAACGTCTTAGCCTTAATTGTTGATATATAAATTTTTTTAGCGTTTTCTATATCATTTGAATTTTTTAAATTATTAAAAGTACTTTCGCTTTGAATATCAGAATTATTAAAATAAAGATCATCTATAGGTATTTTTTCTTTAAGATAATTTTGCATTAATACAATATTCTTGGAATAAGTATCAAATGCAAGATCACATGAATGCAGAAATTTATCGGCATGAGAAGAACTCATAATTTTTTTATCCAAATAATATTTATATTTTCCATTTATTTTTTTATCAAAAGCAACATAACGAGAAGATTTTTCTAAGAAAGAAAATCCAATTCTATGATCCTCTATTTTTTGAGCACAGATATTGGAAACCCATTCTAAAGCACACTGAGCCGTTCCAAGTTCAGCAACAGAATCATCACCGTAGTCCAATAAAACCTTGTTATAAAATTCTATTCCTCTATTGGGATTAGATAAAAATTCATCGATGAAAATACGCCGCATTGTTTTATCTGTTCTAGAATATCTAGACATCAATGCACCACGATCAACTTGATCTGGAGTAATAATTACAAATACAGATTTATCAAAATTAGAAAAATGTGATTCAAGTTTTTTTTTTTCATCAGAATTAAAATTTTCTTGATATATATTCTCCATAAGCTTTTTACTCGATGCTAAATAGTAGATTAAAGGGTTTTATTTCTTTTATTTTTATTTGTTAATTGCAAAAGAATTATAAATACATAATTCATTTAACTTATGTTTTGTTTTGTTTTGTTGTAAATAAAATCATATTGTTAATATTTTGTTTAAAATTATAGAAAATATTAACTGAAGATTGGAATTATCAAGTAAAAAATATTTTCTTTATAAAATAAATAAAAGTATATTACCAAATGTCTATGAATCCATAATACTATTAGTTAAACAATTATTATGTATTAATTAATTTTTTTTCACACCCTGAGCATTATACTAGCCTAGAAAGAAAATTCATGAGCGAATTGAAGCTCGAGTTTGTAGGTAAAAAAGTTAAAGACATGTATGGAACATACATTGGAAAAGTTATAGGCATAGTAACAGATATCGAGGGATCTATAGAATCAGTTAGTGTTGATTGTGGATTTACTGGCATTAAAAATTTACCATATGAACAACTTTTAGTTCAAGGAGATTTTGTTATTTTTATTCCAAGATGGAGACTTGATGCTCAAAAACTTTTGAGAGAAAAATCCATGACATTGAAAAGAATAAAGGCATTACAAGAAATTGTAGCTGAAAATGATAATATGAAAGATGATGCAGAATTTGTATATCTAAAATATGAAAAAAGACTTGATATATTGGGTGAAAATACCAAAGAAATAAGCGAAAGACTGCATCAAAGAATATCAGAATTGGATACAGAATCAAAAAGAATAAAATCGGTTTTGTTTGATGCAAAATTACAATATAAAAGCAATGAAATAGCAGAGGACATATATCAACAGATTAATTTGCATACAAATGAATTATTGGACCATATAAACCTGGAAAAAACTGAAATTAAGAATATAATGAACAAATTGGCCCAACAAACAGTAGAGAACACTCTTGCTGTTGCCTCATCTAATGATACTCAGGAAAATCCTATAAATATCCATGATGATAATAATGAAAATCTAGAAAACAGTCAGCAGCAGCAGCAGATGTCTCATGAGTTAAGTGATAGTATTAATCATAATCAAGAATCACAAGAAAGGGAAAAAGGTCAAGCAGAATTAGAAGAATCAACCCCAGAGATTTCTAATACTGATGAAAATAACCATAAAGAAATCAACCCAATCATTACATCAACTAATTAATTGTTAGCAAATAGTAATTACAATATTATTTTGCATTTTTTATAGTGTAAAAAACAATTAAACTATTTTTTTATTTTTAAGACAATTATAAATTATAAACTATGAATTAAATAGAAGTTTATAGAAAAATAAAGATGAATTATTCTTGTTTTTGTGGATTTAAAAGTTCGCCTATTTCATTATGCATTTTCAGAAAGTTTAAGCCTTTTTCTGTAGTTTTATAGGTCTGTGAGCCTTCGATATATTCAATTAAATTATTTTCTATTAATACAGATAAATATTCGCGAAGTTGTGCATAACTTAAAAATGCTTTATACATGATTTTTGTCTTTGTAGCACCGCCATTAGCCGCATCGAGAATCATTGCTACTATTTCTGTTCTACTTCTATACTTCATATTTTATTTTCATTCTCTTTATTTATTTTAATTTATTGCTACAATTTAATATAAAATTCTTATACATATTTTTATTATATAATTTTTAAAAAAGCATTTAAGTAAATAACATTCTTTTCAATTTTTATGAATAATAACAGTTTAGATTCAACAAATAAAGTTGTATCACTAGAAGGAAAAAAAATTGAAAAAATAAAATATGATGCATCAATTTCCCCAGAAAAATTTTGGACAGAATGTGCAAATAATTTAGTCTGGTTTAGACAATGGGATAGAGTATTGTATTGGAACGCCCCTTTTGCGAAATGGTTTCAGGGTGGAAGAATAAATGCGGCGTATAATTGCCTTGATAAACATCTAAAAACCGAAATAAAAAATAAAGCTGCTATTATTTGGGAAGGAGAAAATGGGGAATCGGTTACTTTGACATACAATCAGGTATACTATAAAGTAAATCAACTAGCTAATGCTTTAAAAAAGATTGGGATTAAAAAAGGAGATCGCATTACCATTTATCTTCCGATGATACCTGAACTGCCCATTTCAATGCTCGCCTGTGCAAGAATAGGAGCTATACATTCGGTAGTTTTTTCAGGATTCAGTTCTCAATCAATAGCTGATAGAGCAAATGATTCTGAATCGAGAATAATAATTACAGCAGATGGAGGTTTTAGAAGAGGAAAAATTATTCCATTAAAGAATATAGTAGATGAAGCAATAGAGAAAATTCCTTCTATTGAAAAAGTGATAGTAGTTAAAAGAACAAATAAAGAAATAACAATGGGTGAAAAAGATCTCTGGTTTGAAAATATAATTGAAAAAGAATCCACATACTGTGAATCAGAATGGATGGAAAGTTCTGATCCATTATACATATTATACACATCAGGGACTACTGGGAAACCAAAGGGAGTTATTCATGGTACAGGAGGATATTTAACCCATTTATATAATTCAGCCAAATGGGTTTTTAACTTTACAACAACAGATATTTTCTTTTGTACAGCTGACATAGGGTGGGTAACTGGACATAGTTACCTTGTTTATGCACCACTAATGCATGGAGTAACAGAAATAATGTATGAAGGAGCACCCGATTTCCCCGATCAGGGAAGGTATTGGAAAATAATAGAAAAATATGGTGCAACCATTCTTTATACAACACCTACAGCATTAAGATCATATATGAGATACGGTGATAATATTCCCAATTCCTACAATTTATCTTCGTTACGTTTATTAGGTACAGTTGGAGAACCTATTAATCCAGAAGTTTGGTTATGGTACTTTAACATTATCGGAAAGCAAAATTGTCCAATTATCGATACATGGTGGCAAACTGAAACTGGTGGAATAATGATCAGTATGTGTAGTGGAATAGAAAATATTAAAATGAAACCTGGATCAGGAACCTTTTCATTGCCAGGTATAGAAGTAGAGATAGTAGATGAAAATGGTAAAAAAGTAGAGAATGGTAAAAAAGGGTATCTAACTATCAAAAAGCCATGGCCAGGAATGTTAATATCACTATGGAATAATGATGATAGGTATAAAACAACATATTGGGAGAAAATACCAAATAGTTATTTTGCAGGTGATTTTGCGTTTATAGATAGAGACAATTATATTTGGATATTAGGAAGATCAGATGATATTTTAAAAGTTGCAGGACATAGATTAGGAACAATAGAAATAGAAAGTGCATTTATATCTCATAAAGCAGTCGGAGAAGCTGCAGTTACTAGTAAATATAATGAAATAAAAGGAGAATCAATAATAGCATTTTTAGTCCTCAAGTCAGGATTTGTTTCTTCAGAACAACTAAATAAAGAAATGAATGAGCATATAAGAAATACTATAGGGCCAATTGCTATTGCTGAAAAGATTTATTTTGTAAATAAATTACCTAAAACACGAAGTGGTAAAATAATGAGAAGGCTTTTGAGATCAATTGTAAATAAAGAGACTATAGGAGATATAACAACTTTAGAAGATGAAGCTTCGATAGAAGAGATAATTCATGAAATGAATGAGATAAATAAATATATTGAATAATTTTTATTATTATTATTATTTTCAAAATCAACTAAAGTATTTCTAATTTTGATTTATTGATTATATTATTTTGTTGAATGAAACCTGAAGAAGTGGCTAAAATAAATTTTGCGGGCTTTATATTTTTATATGTACATGTGGATGGATCTAAAATATTATTACAAGGTTGAGCATTTTTTACAATATAAACTAGGTTTCCTGCTTGATCGAACCATAATAAATCTAATGGGTATTTAATATTTATCAGCCATAGAGAATACAAATCGGATTTATCATAAACTAATAATAAACCGGAATCAGGTTTTAATTTTTCATCTCTGAACATCAACCATCTTTGTCTATCAATATTTGAATCAGCTATCTCGACCTTCATAATCTTTTTATCGATTTTTATTGTCCCTATTGGAAAATTAAGGTTTCCAGTTTTAATATCAACTGGAAAAAACATTATACCCAATACTCCTATTATTATGGAAGAAATAATTATAGGGATAAGAAGAGTTATTTTTTTTACCATATATTAACCATACATAAAAATATATCTATTATAATAAATATCATTAATTAATAATATATAGAAATTGAAAAATTAAATAAGAATATTGATATTAATGAGATATTATATTTGAGATTCTCCACAAGCCGGACATAATTTAGTAGTTTTAGACATCTTTGAACCACATTCAATACAATATCTAATTTCATTTTTGCTCATTTCAATAATAGATATCTTTTACTTCTAATATATTATTTACATTCAAAATTAATTGATCAAGATTCATCAAAGTCCAAGTAAGTTTGTCGTATATTCTGATCTATCACCATTACTGATAAATCACTGAACTTTTTCCCTTCTAATGAGTCCATTTTTCCTTTATAGCAAGTCTCTTTTTCTTTATCAGTTAAATTTTCAAAAATCCAAACATCGATTTTTGAAGTATCCAATCCTTTTTTTTTTATAAATAAAGATATATCAGAGGGCATAAAATTCTTCGAAGGGTTAGATGGCCATGGACGTGGCACCAATATTATACTTTTATTATCTGCGACAGATTTTAATAGTTCTAATTTTTTTTCTTCAATATCACCTGTAATATGAAATGTTATAACTGTTGCCTTATCCAATGGTACCTTAGATTTTGCAGAAGCAATTTGTATAGAACTAATACCGGAAATTATTTCTACATTCTCATCCCCATAAATTTCTAATAATCTATCTACTACTTCTGACTCAGAAAAATTTACATCACCAGTAAATGGTACAATACACTGGTCGCCATCTTTCATCAAATTATCAAATACATGTAAATATACTTCCTCCTGATTTTTCATGGTTATTTCAAAAACTTGCTGAATAGATCTATCAAATAGATGAGAAATTGTAGATAAAGTATATCTATATCCTATAATAAAATTAGAGTTTTTAATTACTTCTTTTGAATAATCAGTGATATATTTTTTTGATCCTGGGCCCACACCTATAACAAATAACTTTTTTTTTGTCAAATTCAAATTAATCAAAAATTTTAATCGATATTTAAATTCTAACTAAATTTACAAATAATATAGAGACATATATCTATTTAATGGAAATATAGATTATAATAATAAAAAAAAATAAATGGATGAAAACTTGTTAGCCTTCTTCCCAGCCTTTTGTAAATATGGCGTGTTTCTTTAATGGAATAGGTTGTCCTGGAGTATATTCCATTGGTCTCATCCAGAAAATTGCTTTTGTTGGACAAACACCAATACATGCACCATCAGAAATACATCGTTCTGGATAAAAGACAAATGCTTTGCCTCTTTTCCAACCTTCTACAGGTTTTACTCTTAATACATCAGGACCAAGAGCTGTACAAATTTCTACACATAAAGCACATCCAATACAATGTTGTTCACTAATATCTGGAAGTATTGCAACTGGCATCTAATTCACTGAGGGTAACTTTTCATTAAAACTATTTAAACACTATGGCATTTTATAACAATGATATAAAATTACATTAATCTTTTAGGAATATTTTCAATCATATTCCATTCAATTAATGCACCGATAAATAACATAATACAAACCAATCCAATTTCAACAAATAAATACATTATAGATTTTTTGGATATTCTCTTTTTTAAAATTTCAAATAGGAAAATACCTCCTCTAGAAATGGCTAAACCATATGATATTAATTCTAAAATTCCAAAAGGTGTTAGAAAAATTATCAAGGGATTAGGATAGTTAATATTTGACAAATTCACTATTGAATTAAAAATTAATCCTGTTGAAAATGCAGAAAAGCTTCCTATTACAATACCCAAAATAGGAATAAACATAACTAATGCTATTTTAAGATTATTAAAAAAAATACCAAATTCATTAATACCATGTATTTGATTAACAAAATTCTTTGATAATTCTTTAGAAAAAGATTTATCTATTTTGATTAAATATCCTAGTTGAAAAAGACCTAAAAAAAATAACATAGCCATAAAGAAAAATAATAATCTATATTTAAAGTTAAATAACATTCAAACATAATATTTTTTTATCGATATAAAAATTTGTCATTATAAAGATTTAAAAAATATCTTTTTAAAAGTATAAGTGAATAGTGACGGTTAATAATAATTTATCTAAAATAATTTCTTTTGTCACCAGTAAAGGCTTTCAAATTCATCCTGATGCATTAACTCTAATAGAAGAAATACAAGAGAATTATTTTCAAATTATTGAAGATATCCTTTCAAATAAAAAAAGTAAAAAAGAAAAATCTATGGTCATTATAACAGAGGATATAAAAAATTTTGTAAAAGTTCCATCAGATAAGATACCAAATGAACATAGTAATTGCGAATTAATTATTTCCAAAGCATACAGCAGAAAATGATGTTGGATATAAAGAAGATAAGGAAATAATAATAGATGAAAATCTTTTTTCAATCAAAAAAGATAGCTTTGATAAATATAAAGAAAAAATGGATGAAAATCTTAAAATTATTTATGATTCCAATGATAAAATTAATAGTGGAGAGGGAATTGAAGGATATACATCTTTATTTCGAAGTAGATATGAAAAATCATTAAAAATACTCTCTTTAAGACAAGATAGCAAGAAGGTAAAAAAAATAGAATTAGTTAAACAACTATTTAATCAATCAAAAATAAACTCTAATTCAATGTCTAAAGAAGATTCTGCTAATTCTCTATTTATAGCAGGATTGGTAATGAATAAAGATATAAAAAATAATAATTATGACTTAACTATTGATGATCAATCTGGATTATTAACAGCTACTACCTACAACGAAGATATAAAAAAACAGATTTCCATGTTAACAGTAGATCAAATGGTTATGATCGAATTTGAAAACAACTCAAAACGGAGGAAGAATACAATAAAGAATATATTTTCTTTAGATATTCCTGATAGAATTCCAAATAGATCAAAATCTGAAATATTTAGTATTTTGATTTCTGACTTGCATATTGGAAGTAAATTTTTTATGGAGAAAGAATTTCAAAATTTTTTAGAGTGGCTTAATGGGAATGAATATAATAAAGATATTATCTCTAAAACAAAATATATTTGTATTTGTGGTGATTTGATAGATGGAATTGGAATATTTCCAAATCAAGATAAAGAATTGTTAGAAAAAGATTCTTATTCTCAAATGGAACATGCAATAAAAATTTTGTCACAAATACCAAAACATATGAAGGTTTTCTTAATTCCAGGAAATCACGATTTAGGAAGGAGAGCATTACCTCAGCCAGCTATACCAAAGAAATATGCAGAGAAATTATATTCTTTAGATAATATCACCATGTTAGGTAATCCCTGTATGATTAATATGGAGGGAATAAAAATATTAATGTTTCATGGTCAAAGTCTAGACGATATAATTGCATCAATTCCAGGTCTTAGTTATTCTAAACCTGCAGAAGCTATGAAAATATTACTAAAATCAAGACATCTATCACCAATATATGGTCAAAGAACACCAATTGCTCCAGAAAAAGAAGATATGATGATAATAGAAGACGTTCCTGATGTTCTCCATTCAGGTCATGTCCATGTAATAGATGTAGATAGCTATAAAGGAACACTACTTGTAAATTCTGGTGCATGGCAATCACAAACTCCTTTCCAACAAACAATGGGTATAACACCCACTCCCGGAATAGCAATAGCGATTAACTTATCTAATTTGAAACCGTACAAGATTGATTTTAATAATTAAAGAGATTTAACTTAAAGAAAATCAAGGAGAGTGGGTTGATCTTCCTTTGATTTAAAAATAAAATTTAACTCAACAATTAATGATTCAATCCTACTTTTTAAATAACCTGTAACTTTGAAATTATTACACAGATCTTCTGCTAAAACAATATATTTTTCAACAGAACCCCGAGTTACTGTTTGTAATAAAGTATTTCCACATCCCAAGCATTTACCTAATAAAGGAATTCTTCGATATTTTTCTCCACATTTATTACATCTAAAAGATTGTGACGAATAAGAACGCATATTTCCCATTATATCAGGTATTATATGAGTAGTTAATACCATTGAAATAACTTCATTGGTATCTACGGAATTAATCAGATTAGCAGTAGAAATTTGCATTGCTAATTTTTCTCTCATTGTATTAAGTGTAGAATATGCACTACGATTAGTATTTGAAATAAGAACATTACTATGATGGGTATATCCATAATCATAAAATTGTTTGTCTTCACCTATTCTATTTTTCAATATTTCAATTAAATTGGAGGCATCTGATGCTTTAACTCCTTGCCATGTATACTTGTAGAACTCAAGAGGATATTTTTTATCTATATCAACGTTATGTGCCTGTCGTTGTACTTCATGTGGTAACACAATCGGTTGTATAAGTAAAGGTGCATCCATTAATCCGCCTATTTTATCTGGTAAAAATGAATATGAAAAATTTAAAAATGCATCAGCTAATAGCATAACGGAATCAGCATCCCCATCACAATCTCTTCGTTTAGCTGAATGCCATATAGGAGAACCCAAACAGACTTGTGATTCGGTAAATCCGATTATTCGTCCAATAATACCAACTGAAGTATGGGGAGCCAATCCGACTATTAATTGCCCAATTAAATCATCAACAGAATAGGCATTATAAACTGGGGGCAAGTTATATATTGTTACTAATTCTTCATCAACAAATTTAGCAGTTTTCAATAAATGTTTTGCTGATTCTAAAGGAATTATAACATCCTGATTAAAGAGACTCTATTACTTGATCAGAAGAATTTATTTCATTATTTTGATGATCTCGAACATATCCTAAATCATGTAATTTTGAAATAGATATATTGATAAAAGATGGCATAAAATGTGTAAGAGGTTCATTTGTGGCATCAAATCTTATAGTACCATCTTTAAATACCGATAATCCATATTTTTGCCTGAGTATCCCTTTTTCGATTGGTTCTGCTTCTTTATCTTTACCCATCAAGGATTTTACACCTTTTAATGGAGAAGTTATTTCAAAACCTAATTTTTTCTCGGCTTTTTCAAGAATAGATTTTAGTGGAAAATAAATTGGAGAAAATGTTTTACATTCATTACCACATTTTAAACATTTATTCTTTCGTCTGTCATCATTAAATGTATCAAAAGATATTTCTAAAGATTCTACTTTACATACCTTACAAATAACTTTGATAGGTGTCGAAGTATTACAATAAATGCAAATAGTACCCAGTGATGGAATATTACATTTATGGCAAAATCGATTTGATTTTTCAGAGTAAAAAGAAAACGAGCTTGATGCTTTTAATATATCTCTCATTGGTCCTCCCTTATTACCTACAGGAAATAAAACATGGATTGGTGGTTTCATTTTGCGTTCCGCTGCCTTTTCTGGCCTACCCACCCTTACAGAAATAGAAGAGGAGAATTTCGATCGTATTTTTATATCAGAGATCAAGTTTATCAACTCAATAACATTGTAATTATTGATATTATTTTCAATTATTGTATTAATTTTATTCTGAAGATCTAAAATATAATTATCTTTCTTTAAATAATTGAAAAGTTCTGATATTGAAATGTTGATGCCAGAAAAATCATCTGTCAAAAAAGATAGCCTAGATATTTCAGGGATGCATAAATAAATTAGCGAAATACTCTGTGAGCGATCTAATAATATTATAGTTTGCTCGGTATTATTGATGCTATGAAATACACCGAGTTTCTCAAATATGATTTTTAAATCACAATCATAGGGAAATTCGATTGAGGGTTTACTATAATTATTATCAATAATAGATAACAAAATATTTCTAAGAAATAAAAACTCTTTTAGATTAATAGATTCCCAATAAAAGGAATATTTTGGATATAATGGAATATCTAACTGTATAGATATTTTTAAGGCTTCTTCAATAGAGGGCATTGTTGTAAATGGATTTAGGTAAAAGTCAACTAATTTATTATATTTTATATTGTTAGAATTATTATTGATTTCTTTTATTTCTTTTACCTTTTCAAATAATTCTAAAGCCCAAATTTCTTCAACGTAACTTGCAGGTAATAGCTGTGCATTATTTTCTAAAAAATCACCATAACTAATTAAAATATCACCCAGATACAATATATTATCTAATCTGAGATTTTAATTCCTGTGCTTGTTTTTTAGTATTGATTTGTAAAACAGTCCCATCATTTAGTTTTACAATAGGTGGTTCGATGGTATCTATTAAAGCAATAGTTGAAGCCTTACCAGGTACATCCATTTTTATTTGAGTGCCAACAACAATTGCATTATCTAATAAAATGGGAATAGTATTGTGAATACCTATTGTAGCAAATCCCGTATTGAAACAACGTCCATAACGTAATCTAAAACCGCCAATATTTTTATTCATTGATAATACAGGTCTACCAGTAATCACTTCTGACATTCTATGGCTTACAGTATCATCGTCTCCGGTTTGAATTGCCCCCTTTACTTTTCCAAGCCAATCCCAACCTTCCAGGTTTAACGTTTCAACCAATTTTAAAAGTTTTTTATTTCTTCCAATTAAACCATCATTCATAACCCTAAGGGCTCCTCCCCTAACTCTATTGGTTTGAATTCTTTTTAATCCCCGATGAATTACCAATTCAACCGGATCTGTATCTACTCCATCTAGTTCAACCGGTAAGTTAGATATACAATTATGAATATCCTCATCCAATATTTTAAATTGGAAGTTGCCAACTTCTCTTTCATATAATCTTAATTCTTCAATAAATCGTCCTGTTTCATCATCAAATGAATTAGCTTGATATTTATCAAGGCCAGTAACTTTTCTGACTTGGTCTGCAATTAACATAGTAAGAGCAGCTTCGGTTCCTCCGGCAGATCTTATAGGTCCGGCAAAAGAAACAGAAAGATATTTTGAGCCGTCTTTATTACCTTTAATTTGAACATCCGAAATTCCTTGAAGAGGAGCTACAGTGACCCCCTCTGTAACAACAGCCAAACTCACTCGAACTGCATTTTCCAATCGTGTCTTTAAATCACCACTTCCATACTCTCCTAATGCAATCTCCTCAGCAATTTTTAAAGCTGCCTTTTCCTTTGAAGTATGTTTTAAAAGAGCTCTTAATCTATCAGATATATCGATATTATGCATTTTTGCTACTCTATCAGAAAGATCATAGGCTATTTTAGGTTCTATAGTAGTAGTAACATCATATCCTTTTTGTCTTGCTTTCTGAATTAAAGTATATAAATCATTGACTTGATTTAAAACGTTTATTTGGTAATCGACATAATATTGCGGAATGGATATACTTTTTAATCTTATTTTAGCTTCGTCTACGAGAGTCATATATTCCAAGAGAAAATTTATGAACGTATAGCAGAAATAATATTGGAAAATTTTTTTTCCCAACTTGGATCTTGTTCGATTAAGGTTCCAATAACCAATATGTCAGCCCCTGCATCTGTTAATTCTTTAGCAACAACTGAATCTTTTATGCCTCCACCAACAATTAACAAGCCATCAAAGTATTTTCTTACACTAGAAACCATTTGTGGAGATATACTTTTTTGAGCACCTGAACCAGCTTCCAAATATACAAACCTCATACCAAGATATTGTGCAGCAAGCGAGTACATAACTGCAATTTTATTCTTTTCAAAAGGTATTCCTTTAGCACGCCCAACAAACCATGCTGTAGTATTTTCTCCAATTATTATATATCCTGTTGGGAGAGGTTCAATTTTATATTTTTTTACTAGTAGAGCTGCCAACGCTTGTGCTCCCGAAATAAAATATGGATCTTCTGAATTCAATAATGAAGTAAATAAAATGGCATCAGCATTTGGGGAAACACCTGTAACATTGCCAGGAAATAGAATAATTGGAATAGAGATTATAGTTTTTATAGATGAAACCAATTTGTCTAAATCTAACTGATCAATTGCAGATGAACCACCGACCAAAATAGCAGAAGCACCAAGTAATTCTACTCTTTTTGCAACTTGAGATACATTATTAATATTCTCAGAATCTAATAAAGCAAAGCATATCTTTTTATGTTTTTTAAGTTCTTCGTTGATATAGTTTTCTATCCCGTTCAATTTTATATGAGTTTATATTAATTTTTAACTTATTAATTATAGTTGTTATAATATTATAAAAGTTATATGACCTTTAGCTATACAATTTTGTATAGCAAATGAGTAATGAGAATGTTATAAATAATTCATTATTGTTAGAAATTATTGAAAATTCTAACTTTACTAAGAGACAAATACAGATTATTTATAAAATTTACAATAATGAGGAAAGGCTAAAAGAAATAAGCTCGGGAGCATATTATAGAGAAGTAAAACAATGCAAAAATAAAATTAGAAAATTTTATTATTCAATTATCCTTTTAAGGCTATTGAATATTCTTAATGAAGAAAAATTGCTTGTATTAAATTCAATTGTTGATAAATTATATACGTTAGAAAATAATCACGATAAATATCACAATAATAATCTAAAATCTGTGATAAATATCATAGAACAGGTATTGGATAGAATATTATTATAAATAATAATATAATAAAAATATCACATCCATTAAAGTTATATCACACCTTAATGTTATGGAAGATGTGAGCATAGACATTGCATCACTATTCTTAGTTTATGTCATAATTCCATTTAGTACTAGCTTAGTTATAACATTCATAGTAATTGAAATTTATAACAAATTAAAAAATACAGAATTAAAAAAATATGCTTTAGAATTAAAAATTTTAGGTATGGAAGAACAAATAAAAGCACAAAAAGAAGAAATAGGGATTATATTTTCTAGAACAAATCATATAAATTCAAAATTAGATAGCATTAATAGCTTAATAGAAAAATTGGATGAAAATATATTAAAAAAATATACATCACAATATTATGTAACGCCACCATCACCAGAGCAACCTCACGTAATTAACCCACATATTCAATATCAATCACAATCACAATCACAAAAAGAAGAAACCATTAATGATAATCATCACAATAGCACAATAGAATATATTTTAAAAAAACTAGAAAGTAATCCACTAACTACGAGGGAATTACAACAATATATTGGTAGAACTAGGGAACATACATCAAGGCTTATGAAAAAATTATATGATGATAGATTTGTAGATAGGGATATTGGTTCAAAGCCTTTTAAATATACTATTACAAACGAAGGTCGTAAACTGTTGATAAAACATTCTGTTTCAAAAAATAATCGTTATTCTGATTCTCAGAAGAAGAGTAATGGGAATTTAAAAGATGAGTTGACTGAGATTCATTATCCTGAGAATTTAAATTCGATGTGATATCCTTTTTTATTCTAATCAATTTGTAGATCCATTCTTTTCCCCTTTTACTTCTTATTAATTTTTTTTTATCAAAATATCTGGATAAATAAGTAGATATTAAACTTAATTGTAATTGTTCTTGATAAAGACTTTCATACGATTCGGCAACATCTGAAGAGGTAAAAGAACTAAAAGCAAAGTTATTTTCAATCAGAGCCCAAATTTTTGATTCTATAGAATTTAAAGAATGGTTATTTTTATCTATATCTTTTGAGGTAATATTATTGGAACCATGAATTGATTTATTCATTGTGTTGAGTTCCTCTTTAGAAATATTTAATGACTCTACCAAATGAAGAACTTTCTGGATTTTATCTTTTGATAAATTGCCTTCTAATGATAAATTATATTTTCCACCGTCATCATCCTCCAGTTCTATTTTTATTTTCTTCTTGCCGGTGGACAATTTATCATCTCTGTGAACTTGATAACATCTGTGAACTTAACAATAGTGTGTTAATTTTGATAACTAATTACTAAGTTTTTTTTTACTAAATTAAGATTGGATATTTGAATATTAAATTGATTGATGATAATATTTGAATATTAATACTATTATTATAGGTTCCAGTGGAAATAAAGGGGTTGATTCACGGTTATTAACTATGTTAAAATAAAAAAAATGGTTCCAGTGGAAATAAAGGGGTTGATTCACGGTTATTAACTTAGATTGTTTATCTGTTAAGCACATTGTTAAGATGTTAAAAATTTGCCCAGACCCCTTAATTTCTAATGCAATTAATAATAAATTAATAGTAAAATGTAATATAAAAATTTAATTAATTAGTTTATAATTGTTGATTATGTGGTTTAAAAAATAATGTAAATAACAGTTAACATAGTTATTATGTTATTATCTTTTAATATTCGAGAAGAAAACAAGGGGTGTCTGTGTTAAAACATCTAATACAAAAGTTGGGAGAAAAAGATAATGGATTCGGATTATTTAGATAATATTTTTGAAAAGGCAGTATTTGGAAATAATTTGATTAAAAATAGGAAAACATTAACAATAGATTATGTTCCAGAAAGTCTTCCTTTTAGAGATGAAGAATCTAAAACTATTGCTCAAGTACTATCAGTTGTATTAAAAAATGGAAGACCATCAAATCTTTTAGTTTTTGGAAAACCTGGAACTGGTAAAACTGCTGTTGTAAAAAATGTAATTAATAGATTAACAAAAAAATCAATAGAACATGGAATAGAAATAACAGTTACTATCGTTAATGCAAAGACTGCAAATACCTCATACAAAGTTTTATATGATATTGCTGAAGATTTGGGGACAAATAAAATTGATAAAAAATTAAAAGTTCATTTTACAGGATTATCTATGGGAGAAGCAACGGATAGAATCCTTGAATATATTAAAAAAAATAATCTGCATGTAATTTTAGTTATCGATGAAATAGATTCTTTGGTGGATAGAAACGGTGATGATATTCTTTATAGTTTTACTAGAGCCAATGAACGATTATATGAATCTGGATTTATTTCACTAATAGGGATATCTAATAGTTTAACATTTAAAGATAAACTGGATCCTAGAGTGAGAAGTAGCCTAAGTGAAGAAGAACTGATATTCAATCCATATACAGTACTCCAATTAAAAGAAATTCTAAATGAACGTTCACAACTTGCTTTTAATGAAGGATCCATATCTCAAGCTTCAATTAATTTATGTGCTGCAGTTGCGGGAAAGGAAAATGGTGATGCTAGAAAAGCAATAGATCTTTTAAGGGTGGCTGCAGAAATAGCTGAAAGAGAACGAGCAAAAATGGTTGTTGAAAAACATATCAGAGAGGCACAAGAAAAAATAGAAAAAGATACCAATTACGAAGTAATAAAAAACTCGACAACCCATACCAAATTAGTTGTTACTTTCTATATTGAAATCTCAAACTGGAATGACAGGAGAAGTCTATGATATATATATTTCATTATGTAAAACAATAGAACAAGATACATTAACTCAACGAAGAATTACTCAAATAGTGAGCGAATTAGATCAATTGGGATTAATCACATCAAATGTAGTTAGTCATGGACGTTATGGACGCTCTCAAATAATAAAAATTGCAGTTTCTTCTAATACAATAACAGATGCATTAAAAAACGATCCTTATTTATCTGCATTATTATAGTCAACTATATTTCTCAATCTGACATGATCGAATGTTCTGATCGAAATATATGATCAAATGAAATGATCGAAAGAACAGCTTTTTATAAATACTTGATCTACATTGTTCTATTTGATAATAATGAAATATAGAAGTAGAACAGAAATAACGGTATTAATTCTAGAAGCAGCAAATGGAGGAGCTACCAAGACAAAAATTATGTACAAATCCTTCCTTTCATATGCACAGTTAAAAGAATACTTTTCAATGTTAATAGAGAATGCATTGATAGAATATGAGGATGGAACACAAAAGTATAGAACAACAGAAAAAGGCTTACGTCTATTAAAAATATATAATCAGATAGAAGAATTGATTCCAAACACAATTAATTAATTTATTTTTACCCAACCATTTAGAAAAAGTAAATAAATAATAAATTACAACTTAATTTATTGTTCATTATAAATATTTTTATTTATATTAATGTAATTTTTAATTATTTATCTTTTTAATTCATGATTTAATATGTCTGCTGTTCCTTCTTTATACTTTACAATTACAGTATCTCCAATATTATAATTGCAATTATTTATTCCCCTTGGATGATCAGGAGTATCTATTACACAGATTCCATTATTTTTGCTAATTATTTTTGCTTGGACTGAAATTTCTTCTCTAATTAGATTTTTTATAGGAAATACAAAAACTCCTAAAACAATAAAAACTCCTAAAACAATAATGCCAAATATAATTAATAATTTTTTAGTAGAATGCTCTGATGAGTTTATTTTATCATAACCAAATGACATACAAAATTATTGATATTATTATACTTATATAATTGTCTAAATATTTTTTAAATAAAAATTTATAATTTGTTTATTTAGTTTATTAATATAAAAAATTTGATGAATATTACTTGTACATCAAAACTATTATTAATTATTAATTTGAAATTTTTCAAATTATAATCACAATATATCATTAGAGTAGATTCTAATAATGGAGAAGATATTGATCAAAATTGGTATTAGTTAATAGTTCTTTTATTTTTATTTGTATTATTGATCAAATCCGTAAATCTATTTTTATATTCTAAATATTTTATTGTATGATCGAATGTTCTGATCGAAATATATGATCAAATGAAATGATCGAAAGAACAACTTTTTATAAATACTTGATCTACATTGTTCTATTTGATAATAATGAAATATAGAAGTAGAACAGAAATAACGGTATTAATTCTAGAAGCAGCAAATGGAGGAGCTACCAAGACAAAAATTATGTACAAATCCTTCCTTTCATATGCACAGTTAAAAGAATACTTTTCAATGTTAATAGAGAATGCATTGATAGAATATGAGGATGGAACACAAAATGTATAGAACAACAGAAAAAGGCTTACGTCTATTAAAAATATATAATCAGATAGAAGAAATAATTCCCAAATCACAATTACTTCATTACATAATAAAATTTTTTTAATTATTCTTTTTTTATTCTCCATATTATTTAATTAGTAAATCTCATTAAATTTATATCATCTATTATTATTTAATTTATTATTGATTTTAAATCTATGTGATACATTTCCTAATAGATGCGGTTTGAAAATTTTTCACTTTGAATCACGGTCTATTCTTAATTAACAATAAAATCGAAAATTACTATTTTCATATATAATTATAAGTAGATCCATTTGTTTATATTCACTCTACAAAATACTTATCAATTCTGTATATGATTTTATTAGAATAGATCTAACAGATATTCTTGAATATCTGGTAAAACTCTTTTCTAATGAAATATACATAGAACCTGGAATGGTATTTTGTAGAGGGAAGGTAATATCGAATGGTATTATAATTGATTACGATGAAAATAATTATTTTGATTTTATTGTTATTGGGAGTAAGAGTAATCGGAAAATTTAAACACGCATTATTAGGAAGTGTATCACATAGATTTTGACATCACAGTAAGAATCCTGTTTAATAGTAATAATAATCTTATTTACCTAGTCGTTCCTATACCTTGAAATTAATATATGAGATTAATAACTTATTGTAATAATATTAAATAGAATTTTATTATTATCAATAGATTCTGAGTGTACTGATTAATGTATTTGCGGAATTATTTCTTCTATCTGATTATATATTTTTAATAGACGCAAGCCTTTTTCTGTTGTTCTATACATATTTAGCATTCCATCCTCATATTCTATCAATGCATTCTCTATTAACATTGAAAAGTATTCTTTTAACTGTGCATATGAAAGGAAGGATTTGTACATAATTTTTGTCTTGGTAGCTCCTCCATTTGCTGCTTCTAGAATTAATACCGTTATTTCTGTTCTACTTCTATATTTCATTATTATCAAATAGAACAATGTAGATCAAGTATTTATAAAAAGCTGTTCTTTCGATCATTTCATTTGATCAGAACATTCGATCAATATATTTATCTATTATTTAATATCAATATCATCTCATTAAGCTTGTGATTATAATGTTTTTTATTAAGTTTCATTAAGTGAGATAATTTAAATTTTGTAATCTTTTTAGTTCATATTTGCATACTATAATTATGAAAACTACAAGAGATTATTTTAATTGATAAAATCTGGAAAGATGGATAGCTGAAACTATATATTTATTGACAAGGATTTCCTAAGAATTCGCATCTCCAACTACCTTAGAATATAGTAACGAGAAGATCACAAAGATATCATTGTATACAAGTTTAGAAAATTGGTAAAAATCAAAAAAATAATTTATTAAATAGTTATCTATATCAAATCAAAAAAATACAAAATTAGATTAGATTATCTTTTTATAATTAGTAAAAGAGCAAATCTAAAATCAGCTTGTATTATATATAGATAATATAATCATTTAATCAAATTGATTCCATTTAGTAATGAAGAATTCATTGTTATTACAATTATTGCATCCGTTATTTCCTTCTTAATTCCACTAATCATGACCCCTACTTTTATCAAATTCCTAAAAATAAATGGAAAAATAGTAAATGATAATCATAAACCCAATAAACCAAAGATACCTAGGCCAGGAGGGCCTATTTTGTTATCGAGCTTTATTGCGGGAGAATTAATACTATTTTTTATTTCAGGTTTTCATGAGATTATAGGTATAATTATTACCACTACTATAGCTTTTGTAATTGGTATTATTGACGATTTTAGAACAATGCCTGGATGGTTTAAACCTGCTGCTTTAATATTAGCTGCTATCCCACTAATAGTATTTCATGCAAATGAGAATCACTTGAATGTTATTTTTGGAAGTGTTTATATTCCATTATTGTATATACCATTGATATTAATTGCCATACCATTAGTGGGAAATACTATAAATTCAATTGATGTATTCAATGGGGTTGCGACAGGATTTTTAATTATAACAATGTTTCCTATATTAATAAGTACATTATTGTTTAGCAAGTTCGAAGTTTTTTTAATAGAGTTACCATTTCTTGCTTCTTTAATAGGCTTTTATCGATTTCATAAATACCCAAGTAAAATATTCCCAGGCGACTCAGGCACTCTATTAATGGGTGCAATTTATGGATCTTTTGCTATCGCATCCAAATCTGAGATTATTGCAATAATAGCATTATTACCTGCAATAATGAATTCGTTTTTATTTTTAAGCAGTGTTAGAAAAATTGTTGAGCACAGACAAATAAAAGCAAGACCTATTATTCTTAAAGATGATTATACTCTTGAAGCTTCTAAAGACAAAAATGCACCAATTACTTTAGTTAGGTTGATTTTATTAGATGGTTCACTTTCAGAAAAACAAATAGTAAATAAGATCTATAAGTTAGGAATTTTTTCATCCTCTTTATCTTTTATTACAATAATATTACAATACTTAATATTAAATATAAAGTAAAAAGTGATAAAAAATGAAATTTTTGGATCTTAGATATTTTATTTTGTTTATGTGGGGATTAGTTATGCTAGCTTGTCTTTCCATCATTTTTATTATAGCTCCCATAAGCAAATATTTGATATATCAAAAAAACTCGCTAATAATTTTACAAACTTCATTTATTCAAGCGATTTTAGCAGTTATAATAGTAGGTTTTTTAATATATTTATTAAATAAGTTTAAAAAAATATATCTTTACAAAAAATTATCGGATGAAAAAAAATATTAATCTATTTCTGCTTTATATATATGAATCATTTTAGAAAATCCCTTTTCTTCTACAAAATCCCATTTTTTTCCACAAATTGAACATGTAATTATTTTATCATTCGATGAAAATTCAAGTTGGTAGTGACTACAACGAATTTGATATTCGTATTTTAAAGATTCTAATTCTTTAATAGTGCTTATATCTCTGACAGAATTTTCTGTCACTAATATATTTTGAATATAGCATAATATATTCTAATATTTATTATGTATATGTATACAAGAAAAAGGATATATTAAATACTTTATTTATATAAATAGGTATTGACCCATATAGAAATAAGAAAATATATAATTATAAATACTATCTAATATAATTTTATACATCTATATATATTAATAATTAACAAGTTACTTATTGGATAATGTAAATTCTGACATTAGAAAGATACAGTTTACTGGAAGATCTACCTACATTTTATCATTACCTAAAAAATGGATTGAAGAAATGAAATTAAAAGCAGGGGATCATGTTTCTATATCTCGAAATTCAAATAATTCATTATGTATTACTCCAGAACAAGAAAAAAGATTGCATGATGTAATAAATGAAGTAACTACCTTAGTCTTAATCGACGAGGGTCCAAATACATTAAAAAGAAAAATCGTATCTATTTATTTATCCGGTTATAATTTAATCAATTTAAAATCAAAAATAGGAAGGATTCAACCTATTCAAAGAGAAGCAGTTAGAGAAATAGTAAGAAGAAGCCTGATTGGAACAGAAATTATTGCAGATTCATCAGATATAATTACAATTCAGGTTTTATTGACATTGCCAGAGTTATCAGTTAATACTGCAGTAAGAAGAATGTTTTTAATAGCTTCTTCTATGCATAGAGATGTAATAATTGCATTAAAAGAAAAAAATTTTGAAATAGCAAATGGAGTAATTAAGTCGGATGATGAAGTAGACAGATTTAGTCTATATATATTAAGAAATTTAGTAATGGCTACAAATAATGAACGGATTCTACAAGAGATAGGATTAAAATATCCATCAGATTGCTTAAGTTACAGGGTAACTGTAAAAAGTATTGAAAGAGTGGCTGATCATGCTACTAGAATCGCAATAAAATCTCTAGAAATACATAATGTGATTTCTGTAACAATAATAGAAAAACTAGAAAAATTGAGTAATTTGGCATTGGAAGTATTAACCTCATCTGTGGAAGCATTTTTAAGAAGAGATTATAATTTAGCAGATAAAATAGCCGATAAATCGGAAAATGTTTTAAATTATGAAAAAGAGATTATGAAATTCTTAGATTCATTAGAAAATAAACCCTTAAACGATCAAAATACAAGTGCTAATATAAAATTAATATTAGAAGATATTCGTAGAACTGTAGAACATGCTAGTGATATAGCAGAATCTGCAATGAATCAAACTATAGGTGAAATAATTAAAATAGAAAAAAGATTAGGTATTACTTTGTAAGAAGATTTCATTTATTTTATAACAAAGGATACAATGAACATTACAATTGTCATGTAGACAAATTAATTGAAGAGAATTGCAATTAAAGCACCATACTTGTTTATTCACAATATAAAAAAAATAGCACTTTTTATAAGTATTACGAATAAATTAATCCTTAAAATTGTTAGTGTTAAAATTTTAAAAATAAAATTTTAATATTAAAGAGCAGAATTACCTTTTGACCTTGTTCTTATATCGATTGCCTCTTGAATATCAGTTATAAAGATTTTGCCACCTATTTTATTGCTTAATTTTTCTAATAAGTTGGTAACAATAACTTCCACTAATTCATCTTTTACCACAGTTTCAATTTTTGTTCTTGGAATAAATTCTGGCGTATATTGCATAGTGCCTCTTCCAATTGAGACAGGCTCGGCTTTAGTTTTGCCTTTTCCTTCAACACGATAGTGATTCATTCCTCCTATATCATTATCTTCAAAAATTTTACTAACAGTTTGTAATTCTCTATCTGGAACTATTATCTCAATTTTTTTCACTATTAATCAACCATCATTTTTTTTATATAACATGTTTAAATGATCAATGTGTTCTTTGCAATGCAATGAAATATTATCATAAAATGTCAATAATATATTATATTTATAATATATAAATTAAATATATTTAACCATTATAAAAGGATTATTATAATATTAATTTATTATATATTTGATATATAAAAATTAAATAATTTCTAAAGTTTATACTCAAGTTTATTTTTTTATTAAGCGATATCAATTTTGAAAATATTTTTTTTGTGATTATCAAATTTATACTTATATAGAGATTCATTTTATTTTCTTTATGAAAGCTCCCTATTTTATTTATACATAATAATTGCAAGACTGTTCCTACTAAAATTATAAAGTTCTTATTATAAATTATGATTGTTTTATTTTTATGTGCAAGTATCAAAAAGAGCAGGTTTTTTTGCAATTGTGTTTTTATTTACAACTCTAATTTTCTTATATCCTGCTAAATTTATCATTTTATATGGCCAAACAAGTTTTATTCCAGATAAATTAGCTATTACAAAGACTACTGATTGCATTAATAGTATGATAACAAGTGTTTTTATGGGTTCTAGTTCTGATTGTAGTAATGATAATTCAAATAAAATAAACTCCACTTCCAAAAATAATTTAAGCGTCACCAAAGATTCCTTGTTTGATGGATCTCAAAATGATAATAACAATACTTTTGATTCCCCTACTGTGGATAGTAGCAATGTTAAAAGCGGTCCTTCTCCCTCATTAGATAATCCTTCAACTTTTACTGAATCTCTAAAACAAAACCAGGGTTTATCTCTTGCTAATACATCATCTCTGCAATCGATGCCTAGTAAAACTAAAAGCGATAACTCTTTAGATCCGAATAATGAATTGGGAAATTTATTAAATAAAAAAAATAAACATGGTAAGGAAATCTTTGATTGTTTTAATCGAGCTATTGTTTCTACTAACTATCTGCCTGATTCAGCAATTATCAAATGTGCTAAAGATCATAACAGACTTTAGTTAGTTCATTTATTTTATTTTAGATAATCTTTAAATATAAATAATGATTATTCTGTCGCAATTATAACTATATTTTCTCCTTTGATGAATATTTCTCCCATTTCCTGAATTTTGTTATCTTTTAAAACCTCTGTGGCGTTTTCTAAAGTCAAGTTCATAAATTGATCAAAACTTTTTAACTTTCCTTTAAGAGTTCTTTTTCCTTTTAATTTTATAATTATATTTTGATGTAAGCTGCTTTGCAAAATATTTGATTGATTATTATTTCGAGACGATGACAATAAAAGATTAGAATCTTTTTTTGTTATTTAGGTTTAACTTAACTTGATTATTCTTATCTTTATAAACCATGTTTTAGTATTATGCCAATAATACCATTGCTAATTTGAAAAAGAATAGTCATTCTCAGCTGTAAAATTTATTTTATATAATATTTGTTTCATATTTATAATAAATAATTGACCTGCATTTCAATAACTTCGATAACGCTTCTTATAAGAGAAATTAAGATGATGGATTATGTTCATTGACTTGCAATCCGGATGATATAATGTACTTTCATTTCAACAGGATAGAATGCTTGCCTTGAATTTGAATATCTTTGAAATAAACTTTACTTTTGTAACAATAAAGGTGTTTGTTCCAAAGATTTGTTAATACCTAGAATCTTCCTCTTTTGTTTCTGTGGTAATCCATCATTACCAAATATAGTTGAACCAATCATAACGATTGATTTAATTTAAGTCTATGCCTTTGATATTTCAATATATTATATAAATAATTAATATCTATAGTTTTTAAACTAAAGGTTTGTCCGTAATTTTATATCATTAGCATCAGCCTTTTAAAGTTATTATTAATATTTATAAAAAACATTATTAATTATTAATAAGAAATATATATATATTTAATAATTTAATCATATCTACATGAATCTACTGCCTAAATTGGTGATATCAATAGCTACAACTTTTATGATAGCAACAGTATCATTAGAGATATTTGCAATCAGTAATAATAATAATGATTATATTTTAACAACAACACCAACTCCAACCAAAAAAGTATCTTTCTTATCGCCACAACTCATTATTGATAATAATAGTAATAAATCTACTATTAATAATACAGTTGCCTCTAATAATACCAACACCTCCAAATCAATTATTAAAGTAGTTGCATCGTTCTATCCAATTTATGAATTCGTTAAAGCAGTAGGTGGAGATAGAGTTCAAGCTTCGGTCTTGATTCCTATTGGCAGTGAGCCACATAGCTTTGATCCAACTGTACAGCAGATAAGTAACGCTCAAACTGCAGATATTCTGGCATACAATGGTGCTGGAATGGAGTCCGTTTGGATAAAAAAGATTAATCCAAAATTTGCAGTAGATACAAGTCAAGGTTTGAATTTACTTTCAAGCAATACTAAAGAAACATCTACAGGTGTTGATCCTCATATTTGGTTAGATCCAATTCTTGCAGAGCATCAGGTAAATGTAATACGGGATGGATTAATAAATGTGGACCCTGATAATGCCAATTATTATAAAAATAATACTCAAAAATTCATAGCGCAACTTAAATCTTTGGACTCGTCTATTAAATCCGGGTTGTCTAATTGTAAGAAGAAAGATTTCATTTCATTTCATAATGCCTTCACCTATTTTGCACAACGATATGGCCTAACAGAACATAGTATACAAGGTCTTTCTCCAGAAGGAGAAATACTGCCACAGAAGTTACAAGAAATAATTCAACTTTCACATAATTTGGGAATTAACACAATTTATTCCGAAGATTTGGTTGATCCTCGTGCAGCTCAAGTTATAGCTGATGAAGTCCCTAATGGTAAAATATTGGTATTAAGTCCTATAGAAGGTATCAAGTCAGGAGAACAAAAAGCGGGAATAGGATATATAGATAAGATGAAACAGGATCTAATAAACTTGGAAGTGGGATTACAGTGTACCAACAAAGGGTAAATGCAACTTATATTCAGGACGAGGTGATAATAAAATAAATAGAGAATATCCAAAGAAATAATCATCTCTTTAAACGATGTATCTTTTGGATTCAAACAACAATATTCCTATCTTCTTTATTTGGATAATATTTTATTTAAGATAAGGAAAGGATTTGTTCTAGGGATAATTGGTTCTAATGGTGCCGGAAGGATTAGGACATTTTCATCGGAATCAAATATGATAATCTTATACTCTTACATTTTAAATAAAATTATAATAATAATGACGATAATTTTTCAATTAGATCTAATTCAGCAATGTTTGAATGAAATAATTATGCCAATATCTCCTCTTCATTGCAAAAAACATGGATTAGAATAAAAGGAGGACATGATATACAAGTATGGTATCGCTTGAAATATTTCAATTTGCCTTTATGCAACGTGCCTTAATTACGGGAACTGCAGTAGCAATCACTTGTTCAATAATCGGATTATTCCTCGTTCTAAGAAGACAATCACTTTTTGGCGATGCTATGTCTCATGTGGCATTTGGAGGAATTGCTTTAGGGCTATCCATAAACATATATCCTATCTGGACAGCATTTATAGTCTCAGTTCTGGCAGCATTAGGGATCACCAAATTAAAAGAATCTACAAAAATACCTTCTGATTCTTCTATTGCAGTATTACTGTCTTCAGGGCTTGCATTAGGAGTTGTATTGATAAGTTTATCCAGCGGATTTAGTCTAGATTTATTCAGCTTTCTTTTCGGAAGTATTTTACTAGTGGGTTTTCAAGATGAAATAACTGTTTTGGTATTAAGTATTGCTATCATATCAATTGTTACCTTGTTATATAAGAAATTCATGTATATTACCTTTAATGAGGAACAAGCAAAGGTTAGTGGCCTGGATGTTTCAAGGATGAACTATCTTTTCATTGTACTTGCAAGCATAACAGTAATTACCTCAATTAGGCTAGTTGGCGTACTTTTAATTTCTTCATTAATTGTAATTCCCAATGTTACTGCTATGTTGTTTGGAAAAGGCTTTAAAAAAACTGCAATCATCTCAATTTTAGTTGCAGTAGGTTCTGTTGAAATAGGAATAATGCTTTCTTATATATGGAATATAGCTCCTGGTGGAACAATAGTACTTACCTCTATTGCTATATTTTTATTTACCATCTCCATTAATACTATTTTTAGAATGATATTGAGAAAAAAAGCAAAATATAAAAAAACAGAAATGAGGAACATAAAAATGCAAAATAAAGAGTAGTTACTGATATATAAATAATTGATATTATTCGGACAGTGCTATTGGCCATCAATATTCGAATTAAATTTAATTTATAAAGTGTAAATAATCGACAAAATGAAATAAATAAAAAATTATACACCATCAAAAAATACTACTAATCAAGAAAATTTTATACCCATGGCCATGGCTTTATTCCGCGCATTTCGCACTGTTTTCTTATTATAGTCTTTGAGCGATTAATTGATTCCTCTTCACTCATATTACCCTTTTTTAAATACTGTAAAAATATTTCTTCAAATAATTTTTTTGCTCTTTCTTCATCAAATTCCTTATATCTCTTTAACTTTATATCTTTCTCTTTCTCCAAATTTATTTTATCAAGATTTTCTATGTTTTCCTTATTGGTTCCTTTTAAATCATTATATTCTTCTTTGCAAAGATGGCAACTCCAATCAAAAAAAAATTTATGAGTGTTGCATTTGGCCAATATTTTTAAAAAAATATATTCTTATTTAACTTTTTCATAAGTTATATTTGATGTATACAAGCTGATAAAACAGGTGCCATAATAGCTCAGCCCGGTAGAGCGAAGGTTTCGTAAACCTTAGGCCGTGGGTCCGAATCCCACTTATGGCTTTTTATATAATTTTTAAATCATGTTACTATCAACCTTACTTGATCCATTTTTCTATTTCCTTGAAATTTTTTGGTCATATTTTTTATATCTTTTGATTCTCCATAAAGTACAAAAATTTCTAAACATCTATCTTTATCAATTTTATTATGAATATGTGTATTTATTATTTTGTCATAATCATGACGCATTTCACTAATTTCTTGATCAGATTTTTCATCATGAATTACTAAAAGAACCGAATGTAATATCCCTTCAAGTTCTTCAATTCTTTTTTCCTCTAAAAGTAAATTTCTAACACTCGCCCTTACAATTTCTGACCTTCCTGAAAATCCCAAAAATTTTTGTAATTTATCTAACTCTCGAATTATATTTTCATTAAGTGAAATACTTACAATTGGCACTATTTTCTATTATGTTTTTATATATTATTTAATTTTTATTATAATTTCCATATAACATTATTAATTATTCTTAAGAAAAGTTATGATTTATTAATAATAATGAGTTCCATTATGAATGTAAATAGTTTAAATCCTTATTCTTTATATTATTTATAAGATTCTGAATTTGAATTAAATCAAACACAATTAATGAAACATTAAACAATATTGATTCTAACTTTTCTAATATCGCTAATAAATAGTTACTTTAGTGTGCTTGTGAAGGAGAATGACTTTGAGTATTGTGCCTTTATTATCTAATTTAATTTGTTATTTATATTATAAATAAATATATTTGATTTTAAAAGAGAACAAACAAAAATTATTAATTTAAATCAATATCGTTAAACTGTTTATTTATAGTATTGTTCCTTCTAATAGAATTGATTGATGTTTTGGTGGTTTCTTTTATTATTTGATACAATCTATGTAATGATTTATCACCGCTTTTATGCCAATATAAAAAAATTTTACTTGCAGATGTGCTTTTTATTGCCCATGATATTGGAAACATTTTTATCGTATGAAATAAAGGCCACCCAGGAGGGATTAATCATTATTATGTCTTTCTATCAATATTTTTTTTCAATGAGATGTAAACTATATGTATATAATATTTAATAATAATTATTTCTTATCTTTTGTGTCCTTTCAATTTTAATATTTTCTTTATATTCTTATCATTGCATCGATATAATTATTTATTAGAGAAAAATACTATATCATAGGAATAATATGTTTAATTTCAAATTATTATCTATATATTTTCTCATTCTTTCTTCTTTCTTCTTTCTTTTCTTATTTAATTTTTATTTCCATTCTATATTTGCTAATCAATCTGAGCCAAATTCAACTGCAAATGATCCTTTCGGTATTAAAAAAATATATTCAACAAAACAAGGGGGTAGAGAATGGTTTATGAATATGACTAATCCACAAAACGATCCGAATGTAGAATTTACCTATAATCCTAAACTTGTCAAGCAAAATGATAGTTCATGGGAGCTTGATAAAAACGATAAAATCAGAATTAACATTGATACACCAAAAGATTTGACACCCTGGAAAAATATCGAAATAACAGGATATGTAAAAATTAATTCTTTCATTAATTCAACTAATACAAATGGTATAACAGATATTGATTGGGTTTCAAGAACAAGTATACATAACGAAAATTTACCATGCGCTGGTTTATCTTTACATGGGGGCATTTATCCCGATGGTACCGTGGCTTGGAAAAAAGAAATTTGGTTTACCGGAGGATATACCAAAGAAAAATCCATTCCCCAAATAACTGAACCAATAATTAACAGATGGATAGGTTGGAAAGTCATAGTATATAATGTCAATAATGATTCTGCTGTAAAGATGGAATCATACCTAGATAATACTAATTCAAATTATTGGGTAAAGGTTTTTGAAATGACTGATGATGGTAATTGGCTTGCGAATAGTCCCGACAAAATTTTTTATAGTGCAAATTGCGGAAGGTCTAAAGATCATATAGTTCTAAATCCTGGACCTATAGTAACTTTTCGTGCGGATAACGCAGTCTTAAACTTTAAAGATTTTAGTATAAGAGAAATAGCTGCTCCTTTATAAAAAGATGGACAAATAAAAATATCCATTTGAAGCATTGTTTGCTTTTACAAAATAGATAGAGCTAATGAATATATGTAAACTTTGATGATTGCTATTTTCAATTTGGAAAAATAAATGTATATCAATGAAAATACTGAATTGGTTAAACCTTTTATAGATTATTACAATCAAGAATCATATACATCATAAGTGACAGAGAATTGATTTGCTACTCATATTTATAATTATCACAGAATTACAAATTTTATTAAAAAAAATTTATCATAATGAAATAAATTAATAGGTATAGTACTTTTAATTTTAATTTATATATATGCAGATAAATTTAGATGATGATAAAGTTTCTTCTTTCCTTTCCTTTATGAATTATAATTCCTTTTTTCCTCCTCAAAAATTAGCTTTAGATAGTGGCTTGTTAAATGGATCTAGTATATTAGTTACTACTCCAACAGCAAGTGGTAAAACGCTGATATCTATATTAGCTGCTATTAAATCTCTTGAAAAAAATAAAAAAGTAGTATATATGACACCTTTGAGATCTCTTGCCTATGAAAAATTTAATGATTTTAATAATATTGATAAATCTAAAATATTCTCTAAAAAAATCAAAATAAAAGTTAGTACTGGAGATTTTAATACTTCAAATACTGAGTTAGGTCGCTCTGATATTATTATTCTAACTAATGAAAAATTAGATTCAATTCTAAGACAAAGTGCCTCATGGTTATCTAATGTTGGACTTTTTATTTCAGATGAAATTCATTTAATTGGTGATCAGGATAGGGGGCCAGTACTTGAAATGGTTCTTACAAAAATAAAAAAATTTTATCCCACTTCGCAAATTTTAGGTTTAAGTGCCACCGTAACCAATTCTTCTGATATTTCTGATTGGTTAGATTGTAAATTAGTAGAAAGTTCTTGGAGACCAACAAGGTTATTAGAGGGAGTTTATTCCGATGGCATTATTTATTATAATGACAATTCAAAAATAAATGTTTCTGAATCAGGGAAAGATACTACATCTATGGCACAGGATTTGATATTGGATTCCATAAAAGATAGTGGCCAAAACCTTATATTTGTTGAAACAAGAAAACGATCAATTTCTTTAGCTAAAACTTCTTCTGAAATAATTTCTAAAACCTTGTCTTTAGATGAAAAAAAAATCGCATTAAAGTATTCTAAATTACTTTTGGAGAATAATGATGATACTGATTTAACAAAAACTTTGTCAACTTTGATATCTTCAGGAGTTGGTTTTCATCATGCAGGTTTAAGTTTACCTAGTAGAGAAATTGTTGAAATAGCTTTTAAAAATGGAATAATAAAAGCTTTGTTTGCTACGCCTACTCTGGCTGCTGGTGTAAATCTTCCTGCTCGACGAGTTATTATTACAAGTATTTCTCGGTATGATTTCAGATATGGTGTTACTCTTCCAATAAGTGTTCTTGAATATAAACAACTTTGTGGAAGAGCAGGCAGACCTCAATACGATACTTATGGGGAATCTATAATACTATCTGATTCAAGAACATCATATGAGGATATTTTCGATCATTATATTTTAGGCACTCCAGAACCATTAAACTCTAACCTTGAAAATAATACAACAATAAAAATTCATTTACTTGGAACCGTTTCTTCCTTTTATGGAATTAATATTGATGATATTTATGATTTATTTTCAAAAACATTTTATTCTTTTCAAAATAAAAACAGCTCTGCTCTTTATAATAAAATAGATACATCTTTGGATTATTTTTTAGATGAAGGTTTAGTTAAATTTGAAAATAAAAAATATTATGTTACTTCTTTTGGTAAACTAGTATCTACTTTATACCTTAATCCTGAAACTGCTGTAGCCTTTAAGAAAATTATAAAATCAATCAAACCTGGCTCATTAAAAACAAATAATATTTTTGGTTTTCTGCATATTATTACTACAAGCCCAGACTTTTACCCTAAATTTTCTTTTAGAAAACAGGATATTGAAGAATTTAGTATTTTATTTTATAATAATTACGATGAGTTTTTTTTTGATGTGGAATTAATGGATTGTTCCAGAAGTCTTTGGACTTTGTATGAGTGGATTAATGAATCAACTGAAAAGAGAATTCATGAAAAGATGGGAATAGAGCCTGGAGATGCTCATAGAATTGTCGAAGTTTCAAATTGGTTAATCTCTTCTATCTTTGAAATAACTAAATTGCTTGGTAGAACTGATTTGCTTCCTATTATTTTTTCACTTCAAAATAGAATAAAACATGGAATAAAGACAGAACTCGTTCCTCTAGTTCAAATTAAAGATATTGGTAGAGCAAGAGCACGTTCTCTATATTCAGTCTGGAATTTGTATTCCTAGTGATTTATCAATAGTATCTGAATCCAAATTATCATCGATTCCAAAAATTGGGCCAAAGTTAGCTAAAAAATTGAAAAAAAATTATTCTTGATATTTGAAAAATTGAAAAAAAATAAAACATCAATTATTTATTTGGCATTGACAATCCCCATGTTGCCAATTTCCGAACCTATTCCATAACCTAATAATGCTATACCTGTACCTAACAAAGACATCTCTAAACCTCCTTTCAACCAACTTTTCTTTGCTAATTTACCTTTAACTGCACCTATTAAGAAAGAAAATACCAAACTAATAGAAATTGCAATTAATAATGCTATAAAATTTGTAAATAATCCTGTTTTGACAATAAAATATGGAATTATTGGAAGGATCCCTCCTATTAAAAATGAGATAAACATGACTATTGCTCCTTTCAGTGGAGAACCAATTATTTCTAAATTTAAACCAAGCTCCTCTGTAAGCATTGTTTTTAACCACACTTGTTTATTTGATATAATTTTATTTACAACCATGTTCAGCTCTATTCCTGAAAAACCTTTAGATTTGTAAATTTCTTCTATCTCTGCTTTTTCTATATCAGGATAATGTTCTATTTCATATTCCTCTCTCTTAATCTCTGATTCTAAAATTTCTCTTTGAGATTTGACTGCAAGATAATTTTGTACTGCCATTGCCTTAGCGCCAGTGAACATACCAATCAATGCTGCTAGAATAACAATATCTACTCCAATAGATGCACCGCCTATACCTGCTACTATACCTAATGAAGTATTAACTCCGTCTCCGAAGCCAAATACTATATCTCTAATATAATTACTTTCTTTAATATGAGGTTCAACATGATAATTTGATTCTACTTTCAATGATAAGTTTATGATAGTTCGCAGACCGAATATAATCTTTCAATATATTTCATTGTGAATTTTTGAGTTTATTATTTTTAATAAATTGTCAATTGAAATTATTATGCTCCAAATTGAATTCTAAATATGTTTTTCTAGTTTCTTAATAATATTAAATAATAAAAAGAATCATAAGAGATATAGAGAACATTTATGGTATTAGGAGGAGAAATATGGCATGATTTATAATAAGTTATCTTCAGAGGAAGAAAAAGTCATTATGCATAAAGCAACGGAAGCTCCGTTTACAGGAGAGTATGATAATTTTAACAAAGATGGAACATTTATCTGTCGAAGGTGCAATGCTCCTCTTTTTTCATCAAAAAACAAGTTTAATGCAGGATGTGGATGGCCAAGCTTTGATAACAGTGTGTCAAATGCAATAAAACATGTGCCAGATCCGGATGGAATACGAATAGAAATCGAATGTGCAAACTGCAATGCACATTTAGGACACGAATTTGTGGGAGAACGTTTAACAGATAAAAATATACGCGAATGTGTTAATTCAATATCTATACGTTTTATACCAAAAGAAAAGGAGCTGCCTAAAACAATTCATGAATGATAAGATTGAAACCGCAACATTTGCAAATGGATGTTTTTGGTGTACTGAAGCAATTTTCAAAAGACTCAAAGGCATCGAATCTGTTCTACCTGGATATGCAGGAGGATCTGTACAAAATCCATCATATGATCAAGTTTGTATGGGGGTAACAGGACATACAGAATCAATTCAGGTAAAATTCGACCCCAATGTTATATCTTTTGAAAAAATCTTGGATATCTTTTGGCACACGCATGACCCAACAACTCTAAATAGGCAAGGTAATGATATAGGTACACAATATCGTTCTGCAATTTTTTACCATGACGAAAAGCAAAAAGAGATTGCTGAGAAATCAAAAAAAGATCTTGAACAAAAGGGACTTTACAGAGATCCTATTGTGACCGAAATTACTCCTTTTAAAAATTTTTATGTAGCAGAGGATTATCACAAAAATTATTATGACAATCATAAAGATGCACCTTATTGCAACTTTGTTATTGACCCAAAAGTTCACAAACTTCTACAGCAATATAGAAATGATGTAAAAGAAGTGTACAAATAGAATTTTATAAATGAACCATTGACACGGCGACTGCAGCCGTTGTTGTTATTATCTTTGTAAAAACTTCACTTTTTCATATTTTATAAAATTATAAAATTCAAAAATTAATCTGTTGGATCGTCTTTGCCTCTAAATACTTCTTTTGCTTTATTAATGGTACCAGATGCAGTATCTACTGTTTTATCTGTAACTTTATTAATGGTACTTGAAACTTTGTCTAATGCATTATCAACACGATTATCCGCTTTTTCATCTTTTTCCATATAATTATTTATCTCGGAATATGGGAAATCTAATTGTAATTGTGTTCCATCATATCCTTTTATTTTGGATTTGGGAATGTTGTATACTTTAGATCTACCTTCTTCAACAATTATGTTGTCTCCTCTTTCCCCAATAATGTTTCCACTAGGTTGGTTATCGGAGCTAATGACGCCCTTTTTAGAGATGATTAATTCAGAAAAATCAATTGATGACATAATATTTCGGATAGATTGTAAGATAAAAACTTTATCATTATTTCTTAAACAATATAAAAAATACCAAACTTATTGTTAGATGAATCTGATTTTAATTATACTTTTTAAATAGTTTATCTTGGCTATTTTAATATAAATATTAACAAATCTATTGAACTTTGCAATGTTTCTATAGATATCCAAACCAAAAGGTATTTTCGTTTATTTTATCAAGATGCAATAGTTCTGTATAGCAAATCTTTATATTCATCAGGCCAAGTTTCCATGTTCCTCAACTTTATTATTACATGGACAGTTACAATTTTCAATTTGTTGCATAGAGTGATGATTATCTTTTTGACAATTTTCACATAATAGTTGTGATTGGGACATTATAAATAAAACAAATGACATATATATTAAAATTTATTGAATTTAAATCCAAATAATAATTGTACACCATATTAATATAATTCTTTTATCTTTATTCAATATGGCAGAAGATAGTAAAAAAGATAAAGATAAAGGTAAAAAAACTATGGAGGAAAAAGCAGATAGATTCGTAGCGGACAAACATGAATCAGAACAACCAGAAGAAGAAGAAATACAAGAGCACCCAGAACATTAATGTTAGTATAATATATTTTAAACAAGGTATTTCATCTAAAGTATTCTATTTATCAAATAATAAAAATATTAATCTTGTTTTATTTTCTTTAAATAGTTCAATTCATCTTTATTTACATAATAAAGTCCTAAAATGACCAATGTTGTTGCAATCAATTGCATTATTCCTATTTTTTCATTTAAAATAAAAAAAGATAAAATTAATCCAAATATTGCGGAAGATGAAAATATGACTATAGTTTTTAAAGTCCCAATAATTCTTAATGATTCAATGAAAAAGAATAAAGATAAACCAAATCCTCCAATCCCAAGGATTAAAAGATACGGTATTTGATTTATCTCAATATTTAATTTATACCCTAAATAAAAAGAAATTATTAAAAGAAGTGTTCCTCCGATTAATGATTTTACTAATACAATTTTTGCTGTATTTGTAATTCTTTTTGAGATAATTTTACTTATGTTATTGTCCAGGCCCCAACAAAGGGTAGAAAAAATTATTAGAATGTTTCCAAAATTAAGATTAAAGTTATACCAATTATTTGGGCTATTAATATTGGATGACAACGAAATTAATATTATTCCAATAATAGTTATAGCCATTCCAAGGTAACCAATTTTAGTTAACTTTTCTTTAAAAAATAATAAAGCAATAATTACTGTGAAAAGTAACTCTCCTCCTTCCAATACTGAAGCATCAGAGGCAGTTGTTCTCTTCAATCCTTCAAAGAATAAAAATGGTGCAATGCCGCCTCCTAATAATCCGATAATCAATAGAATTGCATAATCATCTTTTTTTAAGGATTCTTTTTCTTTTTTATTTCTTTTACCAATCAATGTGATAGGAAGCATAAAAAATCCAGCAATTAGATAAGTCATTGAGGATAAAGTAAGTGGTTGAATTTGACTTGCCAGAATCGGTTTTGCAATTGGAAATATTGAACCAACTAAAGCTGCTGAAATAAAAGCTGCCAGATAGCCATACACTATGCGATACTTTATAGAAATATCAAATTTTTAACTATTGACTTTTATAAAGTTATTTAAAGTTAAGAATTATATTATATTATTTTATTAAAAGTATTAACAATAATGCAAATTTTGTAACCATCTATTCTTAAAGTCTTATTAAAGATCTAATATTGATTATGTAACAATAAGGAATATTTTTATGAATTAAATATAAAGCGGTTTTAGGATATATCAATACGAAGGTTATGAATGATAGAAGGTTTCAAAGAATACAATAAAAAATAGATGATATTTTATATAATTGTTAACAAAACCTATAAAAGAATACCTTTTAAAAAAACTTCAATTACATTATATTAGTATTATTATTACTTGCAACAATATTAGTATTGGTTAAGATACCGATTCTGTTGTTTTTCTTTCTTTATTATGGTATTTTATTTTTGGAAATAATTCTCTTTTTAATATATCTCTTTCAATTGATACTCTTCCAGGACCTGAAATAAGCAAGCTTATCGCAATAAACATAAGCAAAAGTTCTAGCTCATATCCACCTACAAAGCCCTTTGAAATTTTTGCTACTAATATGGCACCTACCATTTCGATAATAAATAATATGGATGCGATTCGAGTTGCTATTCCTAATATTAATGCAAATCCTCCTATCACTTCTAAAAGTGCAATAGGCAAAGCTAGTTCTGGGGGAAGTCCAAGGGAGCCAAAAAATCCTTGAGTTTTATCCATACCTGAAAGTTTTGGAAGTCCATGTAATATGAAAGCAATTCCAGCAATTATTCTTATAGGTAGGGGTGAAAATGTTATCAGTCTATCAAAAGTGTTAATATTATTAGTTTTCATTATCAATTATTATATTTAAAAGGTTAAATATCTTAATACAGATTTTGTTTTCTATCTCTTTGTTTATAATAATATAGAAAATTTTGAAAACGTGTAAGAAGGAAGGTAATGTGAAAACGTTACTTTTGCATTCAAGAGTTTATAGTATCCAAAATAATTACATTGTCTATTTATAAATGCCAAAGAAGAACATAACTTTATCAACAGAAATATTGCGGCAAGAACCAGATGAAAAATCATCAAAGTTGGCTCAAACTATGACTTATTCTGGTTATCGTTGAACAAATAAAAAAATATGTTCATTACACTACGGATTTATGTTATCAGAATTTTTGGATAAGGCGAATCATTCATCTAGTCTTGTTATAATTCTTATTATCATTCAAATTGTTGAAATTCATCATCTAATTTAATCTCATTTGCTTCTATCTATCTCCATGATACGTCAAGACTTATTTTTTAAAATAAAAGCAATGTATAAACTCGTGAATGAAGTGGAGGGAATGGGATTTGAACCCATGACCACCTGCGTGTAAGGCAGGTATCCTAACCAGTCTAGACAACCCCTCCAAAAAATTATTTAAAATTGTAATTATCTAATGTTATTAAACGTTTGTTTTAATTTATTTATTGTGACTGTATTTTGGCAATATTTCTATTCCAAAACTATTGTCATTTTTTTTGTTGATGTTCTATTTAGCTTAAACATCTGCATATAATGAAAATTCATGAGGATGGGGTCGAACCGCTACATCCACATGATCCTTTACTTCTTGTAAGATTATTGAATCAATAATTTCATCATCAAAAATTGGTTTTAGAAATTCTCTATCATTGCTTAACTCTTCGTATGCTTCCCGAAGAGTTGCCGGTAACTGTTTGATTCCTAGTTCCATTCTACGTTGTGGTGTCATTTTAAAGATATCCTCGTCTATTGGATCTGGTATAGGTAATTTCTTCTTTATTCCTTCTAAACCTGCAGAAATTATTGCAGAAAAAGCTAAATAGGGATTGCAAGAAGGATCCGGAGCTCTGAATTCTATTCTTTTCATATGGGCAAATCTTTCTCCTCTAAAATGAGCTGCATTTCTAATAATTGCTGATCTATTTCCAGTACTCCATGCAATGTATACAGGTGCTTCATATCCGGGAACTAGCCTTCTATATGAATTAGTTGTGGGAGCCACTATTGCTGCAAGAGCAGGTGCGTGATTTAAAATACCTGCAGCAAAATACCTTGCTGTTTGGGACATTTCAGCATATGTATCATTAGCATCAAAAAATAGATTTTTCTCTTTATCCCATAAACTAACATTAACATGCATACCTGAACCATTATCTAGGGCAATGGGTTTTGGCATCATAGTTGCAATCATGCCATGTTTTTTTGCTATATTTTTTACAATATATTTATAACTTTGAACAGAATCTGCAGCATTAACTAGCGTATCAAATCTAATGTCGATTTCGCATTGTCCTGCAGTTGCAACTTCATGATGATGTGCATCACAAATGATTCCAAAATCGTTGCTGAGTACATCTACACATTCATTTCGATATTCCATTAAAGTATCACCGGGTGCACTTGGTAGATACCCTTCCTTTAGTCGTAGTGCATATCCTACTCCTTCAGTAGACCATGGCGCTTCTTTAGAAATTATATTATAACTTTGAGACCTATAGGGTGTCATTGTATTAACCTCTAATTTATCAAAAACAAAAAATTCAACCTCAGGGCCCCAAAAAGAGTTGTAATATCCCTGTTGCTTTACATATTCTTGTGCTCTTTTGGCGATACCTCTTGGATCTTTTTTATACTGCCCTCTTATTTCTCCGCCGTTTAATATATCGCATAAAAGTCGGGCAGTTTTATCTTTTGTTATCCATGGAATAATAGCATAAGTTGATGGATCGGGCCTAATTATAAGATCAGATTCCTGTATTTTTGTAAATCCTCTAATTGAAGAACCATCTAATTTTGGCAGTCCATATTCAAAATCCTCTCTCTTGAACATATTTGCCGCCATTGTAGTATGATGGAACCTACCGGTTAATCCGGTAAACTGTAGATCTAGAAATTTTATTTCCTCATCCTTTAACTTCATCATAGCTCTGTTCTGCAGTGAAATTCAAAGTCTCGATCTTTCCATCTATAACTTTATATGGCAACTGAATATTCGATATTATAAAATTAAAACCTCTAATTAAGCTTATCATATATAATATAACAAGGGAAATACTATGAGTTCAGATAATCGAATTGATTTTATAAAAATTGAGGAGATTTTTAATATATTAAAAAGAGAAATACAACTTACTAGCGGCCCTCAATCTATCCCGCCTGATTTCTATCTAAATATATCTAATTTGATTTCCAAGCTGAAAAATAATACTGCCGAGAAAGAACTAGAGGATGAAAATACTAAAATCAAAAGAGAAAAAATATCTAATCAAATTAAAAATAATCTAATAGATTTATTTATTGAATCAGTAACCTTGTTATTTATTTGTAGATGTAAGAAAACTTTTAATATTAATAAAACAAAGGAAACTTTTGATTTTTCTAATTTAACAAATGAAGAAAAATATGTTTTTTATGGCAATAAGGAAAGAGAATATAGAATTAACATTGTTTTAAATACATTGTTTGATGGAAAACCCAGAACGCTTGAAAAAATAGTTTCCTCAATAAATGAAAACTATATAATTGTAAGATTTTTGGATTCGATGGAGCAATTTGTCGGTGTTAATATGAATAAATATGGACCATTTAAAAAAGACGATGTTGCAATATTGCCTTTCGAGAATGCAAGGTCGATTATTGAAAATAACAAAGCTATAGAGATTCACATGATTAATTAATCTTACTTTTTTTACAAAGTCTATGTAACTTTTATATTATTTTTAGAATATCTTTTATCGAGTTATTTACTTTTATCTTTTACTTCATGTTTTATGTAATGCTCCGTTAATCTTTTTGAATAACAAATACCGCACAGGTATTCTGGAATATTCCATTCTGGCATAGCAATATATTTAAAATCTTTAATCTCTTTGTTGCATATTCTACATTTGATTTGGCTGCTCCCTAATCCCATTCTCTCGTAGCAATAAAAATATCGGGAAATAAAAATTGTGCCATTGTTATATCTGTAAATATTATGATTTTTATTTATTTTTTAACAATATATACCAATTATTGAAAAATCGCGTCATTTATATAATTTCTTTTAGTTTCCGTAAAAGAAATTAATAAGGGCCTTTTTTATAGAAATGGTGTCAATATGAATTATGATAATACTGACAAAACGGCATTTTTGGCAATTATGGGATTAACTGTTTTAATGGGTGTAATTGTGTATTACGTTTTTGCCATGGTTACTCCAAAAGCTGGAGTTGTGGACTCGATATACAGAATAGATCTTCCACCATCACAAACTGCTACAGCAAATAAAACTGCTGCTGCAGCGCCAGTTGATGAATCAAAGTTTACTAAAAAAGTTTCAATAGATGTATTAAAAGGTGCTTCGACTCAAGGAAATCCAAGTTATGGCCCAACCCCTGCTACTGCTACCAGTGATGCATTAATTACATGGGATAATCAAGATAATGTTCCTCATACTGCAACTAGCGGCACAGGCCCAGATGATCCAAATAGCGGAAAACTTTTTGACTCGAGTATTATAGCTGCAAATGAAAAATATAGTATACCTGCAAGTAAATTAGGAAAAGGGGAACATCCATTCTATTGCACAATACATCCTTACATGCATGGAAAAATAACTATATCTTAATATCATCTATTAATAATTTTATTTAACTTTATTTATTTTGTATTATTTTGATAAAAAAAATATGAATGATGAATTTATTGTAATTTATCCAATGCTTTTTTATAAGTATTATAAAAATAACGGCGTTATTTTGACGAATATTTATATAATGTAATCTTGTTAAAAAGATTTATGTCGTTTTTAAGCATTAAAGATCTGCGTGTAAATATAGATGATAAAGAAATTCTTAACGGTGTTAATTTAGATGTAAATAAAGGTGAGGTTCATGCTATAATGGGGCTTAACGGATCAGGAAAAAGTACATTGGCCAATGTTTTATTGGGTCATCCTCGTTATTCGGTAATTTCAGGAGATATATTGGTGAATGATGAAAGTATTTTAAAGTTAAAAACTGATGAGCGCGCAAAAAAGGGATTATTTTTAGGATTTCAGTATCCTACTGAAGTATCTGGAGTAGGTTATAGTCATTTTTTACGAAATGCATATAATTTATTAACTAAAAGTCTTGTCGAGGAGCAGAAAAACAGAGAAGTTTTCATAACGGTAAAAGAGTTCCATGAATATTTAAAAAAAAATCTAGATAGCGTTGGATTAGATCCGAGCTTTTTAAGTAGATATCTTAACGAAGGTTTTTCAGGTGGAGAAAAAAAGAGATCAGAAGTAATGCAAATGCTGGTTTTAAGACCCAATCTTGCAATTCTTGATGAACCTGATTCTGGATTAGATATAGATGCAGTAAAAGCAGTTGCAGAAGCTATTAACAAATTAATTGAAACAGGAGCTGGTGTAATCGTTATTACTCATTATGCTAGAATTTTACGATTTCTGGGCAAATTGGATAAGATTCATGTAATGTCCAAAGGAAAAATAATTAAAACAGCTGGAAGAGAATTATCTGAGGAATTAGAGGTAAAAGGTTATTCTTGGTTAGGATTAGCTGAGGATTCAAAATAATTTTTGTTGTTTTTATTACGATTTGTTAAAACTATTTATTAATTTACAATATCAATAAAATTATGGCAGATTTAGATAAAAATAGTGTGAATGTTGATATTGATGTTGATGATAAGCTAAATAGTTTAAAAAAAGATAAAAATAATCTTGATAGTATTAGCAATACAAATACTTCTACTGATTCCCTAAACATGAATGCCACAAAAGAGGTTATTAAATCCACAGATCCTGAAAGTAATAATTCTAATAATACTCAAATTAAAGAAAATAGACTTGAAAAATTTTTTAATTTTACTTTTTATAAAGTTGATCCTAAATGGCGTTGGTTAAATGAAATAGGTAAAGATGAATCATCGATAGAATTTCTTGATTTATTAAAAGCTGCTAATACAAAAATGATAGTCAAGACCTATTCTACAATTGGTTTAAGACATGATTCTGAATTTATGATATGGACAATTTCATCATCATTAGAAAATATCCAAGTTTTTACATCAAAAATGTATTCAACCATTTTAGGAAAATATGTAGAGCCTACTAATACCTTTCTCTCATTGACAAGAAAATCCATTTATTCTAATCGAGTTAAACTTGGATTTGAGAGCGAAAATGTTGCTCCATTGAAATATGTGGTAGTATATCCATTTATTAAATCACGAGAATGGTATCTTTTACCACTTGAAAAAAGAAAGCAAATGATGGATGAACATATAAATGTTGGAAGAAAATATCCTGCTATTCGACTTAATACTACTTATTCATTTGGAATCGGAGATCAGGATTTTATGTTAGCTTTTGAAACCGATGATCTTTCAATGTTTCAAAATCTCATAATGGATTTTCGAGAAACACAAGTTAGTAGATATATTTTAAAAGATTTACCAATGATTCCCTGTGTTTTAAAGAATATGGATGAAATAATAAAGAACCTGGGATAATAAATATAAAAATAACATATTTTCTTTTTCTTTAAATTGAAAATATTTATAATAACTGGTATATTATCTTAATTCATTGTTTTATATGTTCTATCCTTCTCTTTTATTTGAGGATACTTTATCCTTTGAAAAAAATCAATCTTATACATTATCTTGTCAGTCCGGAACGTCCTCTTCATCATCATCGCAACCCAATAATTCACTCTCTTCCTTATCTACATCCGCATCAACATCTCATTTAGCGTCTTTTAATGATAGCATTTCATCAACATCAGCATCTGAGAAAGGATCAGAATCAAATTCAAATTCTGTTGCAGCACTGAAGGAATGGGCTATTGTATGTAAAGCCGCAGAAGATGGAAAGCAAGTTTTACTATTTAGGAAAGGAGGGATTATGGAATATCGTAATGGCTTTGAACTTAAACATAAAAATTTTTTTCTGTTTCCAACATTCGAACATCAATCTTTGGATTCCATTCGAGATGAATATAAGATAGAATTAGGAAATCTGGAAAAAGAACATAGTATAGAGAAAGATCAGACGAGCCTAAATGTATCTGCCGAAAATAATTCCGATACAACAAAAAATACCATAAACATTACTTTATTTGTAGAGATAACTTATTTTAATGAAATAAACGATATTAACAAACTAGAAAAACTAGAAAAATTTCATATTTGGAATCTTGATTATGTAAAAATGAGATTTAATTATAATCCTAAAAAACCTCTTTATCTAATGTTGTTACGAACATACAAGTTAAATGATCCTATTAAAATTCATAACAAATCTGAATGGTCCGGCTGTAAATCTTGGATTGAAATTGATTTAAAAGATAAAGCGTTAGAAAACTATTTTACAAATGATCAATTCAAAAATTTTGAATATTTAAAATCAATTAGTAACCCTTGTATAGATGATATTACTTTTAATAGCATAACTGAAGAAGTGAGGAGTATAATAAAATGAAATACCGTAATTTGGGTAATAGCGGAATTAAAGTTAGTGAAATTGGATTTGGAACTTGGACTTTGGGTTTAGATTGGTGGGGAAAAAAACTTGAGGAAGATGAATCTATCAAAATGTTAAAACATGCTTATGATTTAGGAATAAATTTTTTCGAAACTGCTGATATGTATGGAAAAGGTAAAAGTGAAAAAATACTGTCAAAAGCATTTAAAGACATGCGTAATGATGTAATTTACTCTACAAAATGGGGCTATGATATGTATGGTGCTGAACAAATTGGACATAATGAAATACCTCAAAAACATAATGTAGATTTTTTAAGTTTTGCATTGGCAGAAAGCATGAAACGGTTAGAGACTGATTTTATAGATGTTTATAGTCTACACAATCCCAAGATGGATGCAATAAAAAATGATTTGTTATTTGAAGAACTGGACAATCTGGTAAAATCCGGAAAAATTAAAAGCCATGGTGTTGCGTTAGGTCCTGCCATAGGTTGGAAAGATGAGGGAATTTATGCTATTGAAAATAGAAACATAGTTAGTTTACAAACGGTATATAATATTTTAGAACAAGATCCAGGACGTGCATTTTTTGATACCATTGATAAAAAAAATAAAACGGTAGGAATAATGGTAAGAGTTCCAGATGCTTCTGGTGTTTTGACTGGAAAAGTGAATGAAAGTACTGTTATGGATAAAAATGATCATAGAAGTATAAGAAAAAAAGAATGGATTATTAGATCAATGAAAAAAATAGAAAAACTTAAACCAATTGCTGATTCTCACGGATGGAATATTACTGAAATAGCTATCAAATACATCTTATCTCAAGAACAAATTTCTGTTGTATTACCAACTGTTACCAGTATTGAAGAGATAGATGTTTTTGCTCAATTGTCTGATGGAAACTATTTAAATTTAAAAGAGAAAAAGGACATCGAACAAATGTATGAAAATAATTTTCATTTACCAGATTTAGTAGCTTAAATATTTTTGATATATTGGAATTATTTATATGACGTAAAAAATTAGTAATAATAGCAAATCCAAATAAAAAAAACGTATAATTAAATAATATTATTCAAAATATCTTACACGTTCTTTTTTAAATTCTCTTGAACTAAATAATATTTTATATTCTTTTATTCCGATTACTGTTGAAATTTCTTTAGCTATTTTTTCAGCAGCTTCAATCGTCCTTGCATGAATCATACTAAAAAGATTGAATTCCCAATCCGGGTATACAGGACGTCTATAACAATGACTTACTTGTGGAAACGATGCTATTTTCATACCTTTTTCATCTACATTATCTTCTGGAATTTTCCAAACTATCATTCCATTTGCTGTAAACCCTGCTTGTCTATGTCTTAATATGGCTGCAAATCTTCTCATTATTCCAATACTTTCATACTCTTTGATTTTGTTAAAAAGTTCTGATGAAGAAATTCCTAAATTTTCAGTAATAGTTTTAAAGGGTTCTTTTATTATTTCAATGTCTTTTTGTAATTGTCTTATATATTCTCTATCTCTTTCGGATATTTTTTCACTTTTTGTTTCCAAATTTTTTACATCATCACTGGGATTAGGCTTTTCCGGATCATCATTTACCATATCCAATTTTACACCAATTTTAAACATTTTTAGCGTGGGGAGCACTCTATACTTTAAAACCCCATCTAATGAGGCCATTTTGTCAAGATCTGCTTTCATATCTCCATCTGGGGGAACAGCAAGTGTAAACCATACATTATATTCGTGATTCCTTTCGTAATTGTGACTCACACCTGGATGTTTGTTTATCTCATTAGCAACTTCATCTATTTTATTTTTATCTACTGCGAAGGCTACCAGAGCGCTTTTGTACCCAAGTTTTCTTGTATCAAATATTGCACTTATTTGTCTGATTATGCCAGTCTCTTTTAATTTTTTTATTCTATGAATAATTTCATCCTCTGTTATGTGGTATTTTTTTACTAATTCTAAAAAAGGTCTATCGACCAAGGGAAATGTCCATTGAATATCATTTAATATTTGTTTATCTATATTATCTAATTCATGAATTAGCATAATAATATATTTACATTGCTTTTAATCAATTAATAAAAATGTATCTTTGGTTTTTTGTTTAATAAATTTTACAAATATTTCTTTTGAATTATAATACACAAGTTTAAAAGAGGTTATTATTTTAATAAAAATACAGGGGCTATCGTCTAGCTTGGTAGGATACCATCCACTATTGGTGGGTATAGGCCCGGGGCGCTGGCGGTCGAGGGTTCGAGTCCCTCTGGCCCCATATAGTATACGACAAAAATTATGAATGTCTTGAAGTATCATTTATTTTGTTATTTTAAACATATCAAACATAAGTAAATGTGAATGCAATCGCCTTGATAGAATGGATACTATTAGATTTTACAGATGTTACTTCAATTCTTATAGAAAATAGTTATATTATTTAATAAAGTAAAACATGATATTGCAATTACCAATGTCTATTGTTGTAATAGACGATGATGCAGATATATCTTGGGTTTTGAAACAATTTTTACAAGGAATTGGTTATAATGCAGTTTCTTTTACTGATCCATTATTAGCTTTTGAACACTTGAAGCACAATCATAACAACTGCTCATTGATTATAACTGATTTAAGAATGCCTGGGATGAGTGGAATAGAGATAGCCAACAAGATAAGAAAAGAGTTAAACAATAATGTTAAGATATTTCTGATCACTGCTTTTTGTACTGAGGACTTGGATAATCGACTAGATTTTAAAGATGCCAAAATAGACAGAATAATTCAAAAACCAATAAAATTATCAACTTTGAAAAAAATAGTTAGCCTGACTCTACAAATTCCAGACACTAAAAATATAGATAATAATCAATAAATAAAATAAAATTATTTTCAAAACAAACTAATCAAAATTATAGAAAGTTAAACAGAAACATAATGAATGTATGTTTTTTTGTTATTTAACAGCATAGTTCTATTTCCATAGCCATACCATGATGCTTTGCTAACTTTTGTTTTTGCTCTATTGTCAATCTATCAAAATCATTTTTATGATACAGGCAGATACCCTTTAAATCCATATTATCATATTTTGTAGGTAAAAATAGCTCATATTCAACAAGCTCCTGTATCCTATTTTCAAAAGGAAAGGCACCTATATCTCCTAAAACCGAAACCCCATTTTTTCTAATTGTTTTAGAATATTCAACCAATCTTTTATTTGCATCATAATCAGATTTTACATTTTTATACTGTAGATATTTTTTATGTGAATCAACAATTATCAGGCTCTTTTCGTTTTCAAATTTTTCTACATCTGTTATTGCCCTATGGCCTTTAGAAAGAGTTTGTCTAACAGCATCTTCAGTTTCATAGAAAGATGCTATTTGAATAACTTCATTTTTTTCCTCAATATTTTTTTGTATATAATAAGAATAGAATTCTCTTAATGTTATTAAGTCAGGATATAAAACTAAATAGTGTATACCATATTCTTCATTTGTTAATTTATTCACTGCATCTTCCATTTCAATGGTATTGATGAGTATTTCTTCTTCTTCTTCTTCTGGAGTAATTATAATTTCCCTATACTATATATTATAAATAAAAGTTTAATAGCATATACAATCTCTTTCAATAATTTTATTTTAAAATTATCCAATATAACAGAGGTGTGCATAAACTAAATCAATTTTTATTGAAAAAATAATGTGTTAATAATAAATTAAATAATTTATTTGGATCTACTACACTATAATTCACAAGACGATTCAAATGCGTCATATGTAAGAGATAAAACATACAATAAGATAATTAGCGACTTTTATCAATTTTAGCAGAATGTCGATGGTCTTAGATTTATATAATTATTATTCTCATAATCCCCTAGAACAATTTGGATTTGGATAAAAGAATATCAACTGGCGTTCCAAATCTTGATTCTTTAATAGAAGGTGGAATACCTAGAGGATTCACAGTAATGGTTGCTGGTAATTCAGGCACCGGAAAAACTATACTCGGATCACAATTCCTATACAACGGTTTAATATCAGAGCCAACTGAACCTTGTGTTTTTATCTCTTTTTATGAATCAAAATCAGAGTTTTATGCTTCTTCTAAAAAACTAGGAATGGATTTTGAAAAATTTGAGAATCAGGCCAGCTTTATTTATCTTGATTTTATTTCCATTTCCAATGATGGGATACAAGATGCTTTTGAAGAAGTATTATCTGCCATTAGATCTGATTAATGCTAAACGAATAGGTACTTGATTCGTTTTCAGCTCTAGCCTTTTCATTTAAAGACCAAATTGAATCTAGAATTACTATCCAAGTGTTTTTGGGAAAAATCATGAAAGCAGAAGGAATAACCTCTATGGTTATTTCAGAAATTCCACATGGCAGAAATGATTTAGGCTCTGGAATAGAAGAATCTGTAGCTGATGCTGTCATAAAACTCGAACCTGGACCAGATAACGCATCTCCCATCTTTCTTAAGGTATTAAAAATGAGGGGAACTGCAATTAATAGAGAAAAGCATGTGTGCAGCATTATTAGTCAAGGGCTGATATTATATCCGAAACAGAAAATAAGAATGGACTTTCCTGCTTCAGAGGAAAGAGTTTATAGCGGAATTGTGAATTTTGATGAAAAAATCGATGGGAATGGCTTTATCAAAGGAACATTATCTGCTATAATAGGAGCCAGTGGATCCGGAAAGTCTACTTTTGCCTTACAATTTATTGCAGAAGGTGTAAGAAAGTATAACGAATCTGGAATATTTTGCTCTCTGGAGGATTCTCAAGCAGAAATAAGGAGAATTGGTAAAGGATTTGGCTATGATATGAAGAATCTTCTCTCACATAAGGAAATTCAGGATGGAGTAAGAGAAGATGAAGAAGGAAAAAGTGTATTATCTATCTTAACATATAATCATGCCGACTATAACCCTGACGCTTTTATAGCAAGTTTAGAACAGGAAATAAAGGCAAAGAGGCCAAAACGATTAGTTATAGACGGTCTCTCGATTTATGAAAATCAGTATAAAGATGAGATGCATGATATAACCGAACGTATATCTAGCCTCGTGCATAAATATCAGATTACGACCATCATTACCCTCCTTGGAGCCCAGAAAAATGTTTTTCAGGTTACCGAGTTAAATTTGTCTCCTCTTTTTCATAATGTTATCCTACTTAAATTTGTAGAATTGTATGGGCGTATGAAGCGTGTAATGATGATCTTAAAGGTTAGCATGTCACATCAGGATGAAGCAATATTCGAATTTATTATTACAAAGAATAAAGGCTTTGAAATAGTTGGCCCAATTGGGGATGACTATACAGGGATTTTTTCAGGTATAGCCAGAAAGTGACAGCTTACAGGATGATGAAATGATGTCTATTACAACTACAATAATAAATATGACACTAGAGATAATATACCTTATATTCATATATGATACTAGTGTATTCAGAAATTCACCGATAACGGCGCATCCAAACAGGGCTGAACTTGCTTGAATGAAAAACAATTTGAAAAGATATATGGTGAAGCTATCGATGAGGCTCTTTCAGTGCTGGGTCCACATATTGCCAATCTGATAATATATTATATACAAGAAAAATACTCGATTAGACTAACTGATACCTATCAAGATCCTCAGGCATTTACTGAAGCCTTAAAATCCACTATCGATGGAGCAACCAGAGTTATTCAGAGACGAATGCTTCGAATACTGTATGCCAAGACAGGGATTGAACCTGATTTTGTAATTACAGAAAATTTTGAAAGGAAAATACTGAATGCAAAAGAAACGTTTAAAAAGAAAAATGATCATTCTGGGTCATAGCCACAGCAATAGTTATAGCTCACTTTCTTCTACTTTCATGTCAATGGCAAAGTAAATCTAAACGTTGCCCCCTTTTCATTTGTGTTGTTTTCAGCCCATATCCTCCCTCCGTGGGCTTCTATAATGGCTTTTGTTATGTACAATCCCAGCCCTGTCCCGGAAGATGAGTTGGTAACAAACTTTTCAAATAATCTAGGGAACAGTTTAGGTTCTATACCTTTGCCTGTATCTCTAATTGTTATCAATAGTTTATTTTCAAGATCTGGATGACTATTGTTATTGTCACTTTCTGCAACATCTGTATTCGTAATTTTAGTTATTATAATTCTTACACTGTTACCATTTAATTCACTATTACTATTATCATTGTAAATGGAGTGTAAAGAATTGTTAATTAGGTTGGATAGAACTTGAATTATCTTGATAGGATCTATCATTACTTCAAAAACAGTAAGACTATTTTCATTTTCATGGTACGTTACAAGAAGAAAGGATGTCTATATTCTTTAGATATCTCTCGTCACCTTTCCTTTTACTCTCTCTACTTCTCCTCTGCAAATCTATTTTAAAATCTTTGATAACGAATTCAATTAAATTTTTTAAATTTGTTTTCTCTTTAAGTAAAACAATGTTATTTGATTCAATTTTTGACACGTATGTTAAATCCTCTACCAATCTTGCCAGTCTATTAGCATTTCTTTCAATAGAGTTCAGATAATTCAGATTACTGACGTCCTTAATATCAGAATTTGTAGTAACTCGATATAGCCTAGAATCGCCTGTGTTGGTGTTCTGATTCCGTGAGCTGCCAAATTGACAAATTCTCGTTGTTCTTCAGAGTTTGTCTTTAACCTTTGGTTAGATTCCTTTAACTGCTTGTTTGAACTCTCTAATTGAATTTTTGTTTCAACAGCGTAATCTAGAACTTCTTTTTCATTCAATAGGGTATCAAATAGCGACCCAAAATTGCTTACAACCGATTTGTTATTGCTATAGAGTCCAATAATATCATTGTTCGTAGATTTATTCCCCTTTTCATTATCTATCAAAATTATTTTAGCATTATCAATTATTATCACAGTACCAATAGGGCCAGAAACACCCCTAAGATGGACGTTTTCCTCTGCATTGGAAACTAGATTTGTAACATCTTTTTTAGTTATATCTGAGTTTCCATCTTCGGGATAAAGAATGATCATTCTAACTCCTTTTTCGATGGCATGTTTCAAGCCTTCATGGAGACCTATTTTCCAAAAATATTTGAAATGAACCAGTAAACCTATGGTTAGCAGTATCTCTGATTTAGCGCTATATAAGCCAGACATTAGTAATGATTTAATGCGATTATTATCCCTTGTTATTTGTACGATGTTATTGATATCGTCATTATCAAAACTCCCTGGTGTAGCAAGATTCTCTTTGTTAAAATCGTTACATCTTGCATCAAGACTCTTCTTTCTTTCCTTTTCTAATTCTCTAATTTTTTTATCTGCAGGTAGGGAATTATTCCAAAATGTGTCAAATAATTCTTGTTGTTGATTTACGCTTTCAGTTGAGGAAATATTGACAATTGATAATTCAGCATTATTATCATATTCTTCCTTCTTATTCTCACCTATGCTGGTATTTGATGTTGGTTGAAATAAAAGAATATTTATTTTCATAAAGGACAAAGTTACCTTTGAGATTGTCTAAATGACGAAGTTCAAATATTTTCATTAATTCCTTGCAATAGTCAATATTTTCTTTAGTTATTTCAATAATGTACCGATATCTTCTTTCAGTTGTAATCTTATCTTTAGAATCAAGTATATCTTTTATAAATAATCTATAATTCGTAGATAACATCTCGAAATTTCTAAAATCACCAAATATGTCAAGTCTTGTTTTTTGTACCTAAAAACCTTCCTTGACAATGATTTAATACGTATACCATAGTTTTTAACTTTGCATGATAAGATTGTAAATAATCCTTCTAGTTTATTGTTAAATGATTTTGCCTTGATTATCTATGCCAAGATATATCTTGTATAATCAAAAAGCGGGGGGGTTGATTGTATATGTTTCTCTTATAATAATTCAACTCGCTGTCAAGTTTTATGAATCAATAAAAATGTAAATCGATATAGAAAATGGCCATGAATACAGTACTATTGGTTTGACAAACTATAGCCTCCTCATACAGTAAGAGGTTTAATTACTTGATTTGAAAATTAACTCCTATATCACCACATGTGATTGTAAAATGGAAATGGAGTTATTTTCTATTCTGTTTTAATAAACCCATGACTATAGCATGTAAACAAATCCCATCCCCTCCACTCTAATCTATTCTACGCTCTATTCATAGATTTATACACATATGCTTTTATTTTAAAAAATGTGCTTTTTTATATTGCATTTTATTAAATTAATTTAACCATGATATAGAATCTATGGAAATATTTAACTAATCCTTTGTAATCTATAAGTGAATTCTATTCTAATAGTGATGACACAACGAAATTTCTTCCTCCATATCGTATTATCTAGGCATACTTTGATAAAATATGCAAATTGAATTTGTAATATGTAAATTATTTGTAAACCTATTTTCAATGGTGATTTTTAGATATACTATCCAAATATCATACTTTACATAAATCGATTTTTTATTTTACATAAGAAATATTAATTCAAGATCCTATACTAAAGCAAAAAATCAATAAAAAAAGGTTGAATGAATAATAAATATTGACCTCCTATTTTTCACCAAACTGATTGCCATTGCAATCAACTTGTATCTTTACCAAGTCAATATTTTACTTATATATTATAATACGAATCTTAAATATTTGAATTTATTAAATTAATTCTGTTATATTTTTCTTATCTATTATTTGATAAAATTATACTTGTAGATAATAATAAATAGTTTTTGTATTTTTATCTTAATTTATTAGTTTATTATATGTATAAAAGCCAACACTATAACTATCAAATGTTCATCCCTTAAAGAAGGAATTCTCTCTTTCCTTGATGTTAATTGTCATTGTCCTCATAAACAACCTAGACATATGTGAAAATGCTGACTATAATATGTAATCTATCTATCTTTTGATATGCTTATGTCAGACGTCTGAGAGACCTTTTGTATCAGATGGAGGCGAACAAGTCTTTGTCCTTGAAATTGTCATTTATTGAGTTAGAATCTAGAGACTTTGCTTGTTTTAAAAGTTGTTTTAATTCTGAACCGGGGCTATTTTTGCATATATACTTCTATTTTAGGGATTGATGTTACTGTTAATGTAATTACCACAAGTATCAATAAAAAGTGTTTAATCTCAAACCAATATATATATAAATATAAAAACGCCCAAGTAAAATGGTTTTATGGATTTAGGTTTATTAGAATTTTCAATTACTATTATTTGTTATTAAGATTATACTGCTATTATCGTCATCTGCTTTATCCAATCACATCTTGTCTAATTAATTTTTAAATTGTCATATCTTCTCATGAATATTTAATACCTTATGAACTATTATTTCAAAAAAATGTTTATTTTATCATAAATTTTTATTTTTTATTGGTAAAGAGATTATAAAGGAGTTTAATAAATCTCTTTAAAGTTAAATGATAATGAATCTAAGTCATCAATCTAAAATTTGGTTGATATTAATAGCACTTTGGGTTATTAATGGCTCGAGTTTTCTTGCTATTAAAGTTGCTATTGATACTATTCCTCCTTTACTGAGTGCAGGATTAAGATTTTCTATTGCAGGAGCAGCACTTTTCACAATCTATTTTATTCAAATAAATAAAACTAATTTCAAAAATAATATCAATATTGATAATCATAAAGATATGCAATCACATAAGCTGATTTCTTCTATTCCAAAGAAAAAGATCAGATTAAAGAGCATATCACAATTAAACAGTGGAAAGATAGTTTGATTTTGGGTGTCACTCTGTTCCTTGGTGGTCAGGGATTTCTAACTTGGGGTGCACAATACCTTTCATCAAGTATAACTGGACTCTTAAATTCAACCATTCCATTATGGGTTGCAATTATTGGATATTTGTTGTATAGATGGCTTAAAAAAGGAACAATGGGTCAAAAAATGACCATAACAACGATTATTGGATTGGTTGCAGGGTTTGGAGGTTTGATGCTGCTTGTAGGCCCATCTATTAGTTCTGGAGAAATTAGTCCTATTGGAACAATTGCGCTAATAGCAAGTTCGATTTCATGGGCCATTGGTTCGATTTATTCTACCAAAGCTAAACTTCCAATCAATATCCTTGCATCTTCTGGAATGATAATGATATGCGGGGGATTAATGTTAACTGCAGTTAGCTTTGCATTTGGAGAATATAAAAATTTAGATTTTTTGCAAATTTCAATGCAATCTTTAGCTGCACAAATCTATTTAATAGTTATCATAACAATCGTAGGGTTTACTGACTTTTATTGGTTGCTTCGGGTAACATCTGCATCCTTGGCAAATACATTTGCATATGTTAGCCCGGTTATTGCAGTTCTACTAGGTTGGGCTGTTTTACATGAAAAGTTGACAATAACTACAATTGTTGCCATGATTATTATATTAGTAGGGGTTGCATTTATGGTTACGAAAAAAAAGGTTCCGAAAAAGGTTACAATTAATAAAATTAAATCATAATGGAAATTTGTTTCCCATTAAAATTGAATAAGCAAATGCAATTTAGAAAATCATTTTTCTTATTCTTTCAATGTTTTGTAAATTTTGCATAACTCAATTTTACAACTATCAAGTTGTTATAATTGGATTCTTTTTTTTATATATGAAAAAATAACGAATCTCATAATTGTAAATGTGTAATATATAACAACACAGTTAAAAACATTAAAAGTAATTGATAGATGTTGGTTATTCAAATTGATGTGGAATCTCTAGAAGAGAATATTAAATCAGAAATTATACAAGATATGAAAACTGAGCTTTCTCCTTCCATTGATAATATTTCAAATAATTATTTTAAATTAATTTATGATGATAGTGATAATGATGATTATAATAATAGTAAAAGTACATCATCACATAATATAAAGGCCATAATATTAGAAGAGAATGAAAAACACATAAACAAAATAAAACACAAAATAAAAGAGTCTTTTTATTAATAAAGCAATAGACGAGTATATTGTTATTAAAGACGAAATAGATAATAGCAAGATTGTAATATTAAAAAGAACTCATGCAGAGTCCAAAGGTTTGTATCACTGTCGCCATTGTGGAATGGAATTTGAGGACGAAATTCAATTAAGTACCCATTTGCGAATGCATTTTTTTATCTAACAATATAATTTATCATTAATTTACTATGTTCCAGAATACGTAAAAGATTATTTATCCTATTTGCTAATTCGTTTAAATGATTATAGAATATATTAAAGATCAAAAGAGACTATCTTTCACTATACTTTATACTCTAATAACAATAACACATTAAATAATAACAAAATTTAAACCATAAATAAATAGTATGAAAAATAATATACAAAATAGCCTATGTCTATTTCAAATAGTCTAGAGGAAATTTCTACATGTATTGCTTGTCCAAAATGTAGACGTAAATCATCAAAAGATTGGGTTATTAGTCGTTTCGAAACTAAAGGAAAACCAAAAGTAAGAAAATCTAGAGCATATTTTAGATGTGTTGCTTGTAATTATTTGACGGAGATATTTGATAAGAAATTAGTAAAGTTTATTGATAGCGAATTAATGGAGAATAACGATTTGGAAGATGATTATAACAACAACAAATTTGACAGATAATGAATATCTATGAAACTAAACCTGTGCAAAAAATATCCTACATCTTCAAATTGCTAGTTTTTTTATTACCATGTATAATAAGGTTTAACATTAACAATGCAGTTATATAATTATCACTTTCTACCAATAATTTCAGAAATCATCAATAAATTAGTATGAATTACTAAAATTACTAAAAGAGTTAAAATCCCGATCACACTAAAAAAACGAATTTAATTAATTCTAAATCTACATATTGTAATGCAAATGTTATTTTCTATTAATATTACAATAGCAAGTTTTTAAATTGCACTTTATTAATATTTCCTGTTTTTTTGCAACTTTTGGAATCAAATATTTTTTCTTTTCTATATTATTTCTGAATATTCTTGAATCACTCTATTATATTTTTTATAAGCATTGACTTTATTTTCATCATTTTAAAAAAATTATCTAATTACAACATTGTATTCAATAAAATGACAATTGAAAAATTCCATCAGATAATATTCATTTATTTTTAGATTTATCCGATATAAATTGAGTATAACCTATTAGTAATGTTTAACTAATCCTTTCTTTTATGTCACCTAACCACTTTTCTTACTCTTAAAATATTGATGATAAAATCTTATGTTCTCAAAGTTATCAACAATAGTCCCGTTGGTAATGGATATGCCTTCTTTCTGTAGCAAATCCTTTTTTTTATCGATACCATATCTATATCCACCCAATTTGCCATCAGACTTTACCACTCGATGACATGGCACCTTTATTGGATTAGGATTATTTCCTAGGATTCTTCCTATCAATCTTGAAGCAGAAGGACTTCCTAGTGCTCTTGCAAGATCGCCATATGTAGAAACATAACCCTCTGGTATTTTCAATAGTAGATCATAAACATCAGAATCCTTTATTGTATTGGTGGACCCATTTTTATTTTCTTTATTCGAATCCATTCTGGAATTATTGTTCATTTATATGAAAGCATTATAGCAATATATAAGGATAGGATATTCATAATGCTATCATGCTATCAATATTATATACCCATAAAAAAATATCTTTATGCCACACACCCTTTTAATTAGAGGATTTGATGACAAAATAAAGGACAGTTAGGCTATATAGCGAACCAAACAGGAGTGTCTATTAATTCTATGGTTAAAGATGCAGTAGACATATGGCTAAACCAGAAAAATTTAATATACAAAAGAAACACATCTTATAATACGTTCTGCCCCCACCATTGAAGAAATACAAAAAAATAATTGAATATCTAGACAGGCGGTATAATCTTTATATGCTGGAATAAAACTTGTGTGTTATATCATTAATTTAATATGATTAGTCAATTATATGAGATATTGTTAATCTAACTTTAACAAATATTCAATATTAAATGATATCATCCATAATCCAATAACGAAATCTATTTTAAAGAACCAATATTAGCATTAGCCCCTATGGACCCGTTAAACATGATGTAGATATAGAATGGTATGAGAAGGCATTTGCAATTATTTAAAACCGTATTGGTAATGAAGAATAAAAATAAAACTATTATAAATAAAAAATTATTGTTTTCCTACAAATATTGAGAATATGTTCATAGCATTAAATGACAATAATAAGAATTCTTTGTGTGGAATTAAATTATACATTATCGCAATCCATTATTTTATTCCACAAACAAATTTCAGGCTCTTTCTGCCTTCCAAAATAGCCTTTTATCTTTAATTCTATTCCATCCTTCTTCTTCCGAGGAAACAGCTTCCACTTTGATATCATCAAAATATCTATCTAATACCGCCTCTTTTTCCATTGCTAAAGGTGGTATACAATAATCTTCTTCAATCCATACGGCATGATCATCATCATCCAACCTTGCATTTTCTAAGCTATGTTGCAGTGATTTTCCAAACGGAATTAGAGTATGAATCATACCATGAGCTATATCATAACGGAGATCGGCAATATTGCTTTTGGGTTTGGCTTTTACTAAATAGAATGCCATACTAAATATTAAGGATTAATAATTAAAAAACTATGAACTTTTTGCAATACTATATATCTTTATCTAAAGATAAAAAAGTTTTATTCATGTTGTAATAATAAAATACTTCAAATAAACGTAAAGTAAAACTATCAGAGAATGATTTATTCATTTCTAATGCCGTATAATAATTGACTTGTTAAAATGAAAACATAGAAGAGTTCTAATATATTACATTGAAGAAAATCTATTAATTATTAACGAAAAAAGGATCGTTCAAAATAAATCTCAACTTGACGATATTTATGTATATCTTCAATTGAGCAATAAAATTCTTTTTCAGTTGTCATCTATTGATATTATAGTAGAGAATATCTTTGGACACTATTTTATTATATTGTGATGAAATAAAAATATATTATTCATAGATCGAAGAATGGTTTCTTTGAGAAGGATTTGCAAATTTTAATCCTCTAGTAGAGTTAGCATTTTCAGATTTACTCATGACCTTTTTCTTTTTATAATTCTCCTCTTTTTTTCCAATCATATCCTGTTCTTCAGTATTATTATCGCTTTTCAGATATGTTATTGACGAATGCTGAGAAATAATATCTTCATTATTTATGAATGTGTAATTGTCAGAATTTGTTTTATTATTCAATATTTTTACATTTCCTTTTTTATTTTTTTTCATATTTCATTCACTTTTTTATTTAATGAATACTATGCCTCTTTTTGATGACCCTTCTCCTTTTGCTTGTTTACTCTTTTCCTTTTACCAAAGATATAGTGGGATGATTTTATTCAAAATTCCAAAAAATACATAATAATTGCAAATAAAAGTATTACAAATAATAATAGCAATTAAAACGATTTTGAAAAATAAATCTACTCTAAAGAAAAGTCATGGAAAGAGGTTTAAAGTATTCAATAATGTTTAAAACATAAACTAATTTAAAAGTTTTTTTATATACAAATAATATCTATCTATATAATTTCAATTGAACAAAAAATAAAAAATTAAAATTTTGACAATTATATTTAAAAATATGTTCAAAGTAAAGGACTTTTTCATAATGTGATTTATAATATTTATTTGTAAAAAATTGCAATTCTCGTTAGATATTGAATATTATTTTAATATTTTTTATTTATTTGTTTGCGAGTTTAATAAAATGAAATATTGCTATTTTATGGAATGGGATTTTATATTTATATTAATTCAAAACAAATATTTTAAAAATAAAGAGATTGATTATAAATTCAATTTATTCCATTTTTAAATTATTCTTTTCTTAATTAGTATCACAATAATAACTAAAGCTATGGGTAATCCTATGATAATTGCATATACCGAGTAAACCAAAGTTAACGAATTTATTAATCCTGATGATGAGGAAGATTTGGGCATATTTTGCATGTTATTATTACCGGTAGAAGATGCTAAAGAATTAGGATTTTTATAAACTATTGTATTATATTCTATAACGGAACGAGGATCTTGACTGCTTTCTATTTTAATACTTAAATTGCCGGGATTACTAAATGTGTATTTTTCAGTACTGGAACCCATTTCAGTATGGCCATTTGTTCTGTAAATTTCTTTTCCATTTTGAATTAAAATAAAGTTGTATGGCCATAAATGTAATACTGTATTCTCTGGCATTTTAAAAGCATCAATTATGAAAGAGATAGGTTCGTTTGTTTTTATGGACATAGGACTCCATGAAAGACCTATTTCAATTTTTTTATCGCTAGTTAAATTATATAAAGGAAACTTGCCAATTTTATTTCCATTTTGATTAACAGCGTAAGTGGGTATTTTCGTATTAACACTTGCATCATTTACATTAACAATTCCCTCCATCCAAGGATGAATAGTACAAAAGTAATTGAAAGTTCCAGATTTATTAAATTTTAAAGAATAAGAACTATCTGGCTTAAATAATCCACTATCAAATAAACCATTTGGTTTTCCTTTTGAATTTGTAGCAGCACTAGCCATGCCTCCACCTAGTCCACTTGTTACTGTATGAGGCTCAGTATCATTATTAATCCATTTTACAGTGTCATTTACATTAATTGTAATTGGGCTGGGATTGTACCATTGCTTTGCGGTAAATTTCGTTATATCTACTTCAGGATTTGCAGACCCTTTGGGGATTGTTACATATGATTTTTTCTATCTTGTGCAAAAGAAATGAATATGTTACTATTGCTAGCAATACAATAACATAATATAATCTCCATCATTAAAAATGTAAATATTTCTATTTTTTTCATATTTGATATCACTAACTGTATATTATTAAAATATTACAATAAATTATTAAAATCTCTGTAAACATTAAGAAAATGTTAAATTATAAATTTTGTTTTGTTTTGTCTTTGTTCAAATTCGATAGGTTTTCTCAAATTTAGTTATATAAAAGTTGTAACAGATCCAAGTATTTTTTGGCAATTTGCCAAAAGAAATATCTGATTATTTTTTTGATGTTATTTATGTTTGTACCAATAATATTAAATAGGCTAATTCTAATATTTTTATATGTATAAAACTTACCCGTTTTATCTTTTTTTTATACTTTTGGCTTTGTCAATTAGCTATTCATTTACATTTAGCAAGGTTTATGGAGATGGATTATTTATGGAACAGCTATCTGGTTCTCTTGGCGATCGTAAAGCAGATCTATTAATAAAAATGTCGCCACCTGTTGTAACAACAGCTTTGATTAAAAACGAGGGTCAAAAACCTGTCGTAGAGTTTAAACTTTTTGACTCAAAAACCAATCAAACTTTCAAATCAGTTACATACTATATTACAATTGAAAAAAATGGCAAACAATTGTTATCCAACTGGTTTTACAGTCCTGATGGAGATCTAAAACTCCAGATGCAACCAAGAAATACCAGCCAAATTACAGTAGCAGGTGATCTCGATCCTATTTTGAATGCTTATACTAGTCAGGGTGGAGGTTATGTAGTAGCCTCAGGTCCTATATTCTCAGAAGGCGGATTATATCATTTTATCGTACGCATTGTTACAGTTGATTATTCCACAACAATTTTGCCTGATGATCAGCAGCCTATATTTAATGGCTGGCTAAGCGTTGGTGCTTCAAAAGACAAAGTTTTTAACATTGACGGCAAACCTGTTCCAGTTAATATACTTGGTTATTATGATAAAATAAATAATATTACTTATGTTCCTAAAACAAATGCAATTTCATTTGATATGCCTTTTACTTATAATTTGACACGATTAAATGCTCCAGATAATAATGTATATCTTCATCAGGAAGTTCATCTACCAAAGCCAAGTGTTTTTACCTCTACGGGTAGTTATAAAGGATTTGCTAATGGACAAGATGTAAGTAAATATTTGGTAGTAGATGGATCTAATAAAACAGCAGATGTGGCGCATTTTATGCTCACTAAACCCGTAGTTTTACAAATAGCAAGTAAGCATAACCAAACATCATCATCATCATCACAAATAATAATTCATCTTCTACTTCTTTGATGGACTTTACTCTTATGCCATCTAAAAATGGATCAAAGTCTATGGGGACATCTATGAACATGTCAAATATGTTAATGCCAACAAAATAAAATATTATTATTTTTATCTATTTGCAAGTTTAGTATTGCCATAATTTTCTATCTAATTTAATGATGTCCATTTTATTTAATTTAGAAAATATGTGTAATTTCCTTTGGATATTAATAAAAATAAATCAAATTTAGCTAACATATTATGGTGTGATGAGTTTAATTAGAAATAATATAGATTGAATTGTTAACATAATACCTGATCACTGATTGAGGAACATCTCTTCACATAAACCGACAAGAATGAAGAAAAATCATGAATATAACACCGTCTTTAAATTTAATATCATTGATTCTATCACAAAAAGTGAATTATTCTGCTTTAAATTTGCTATATTCAGATTAACTTGATACGAATAAGTTTTAATAAGGTTAATACCATAATTGACATCGTTTCTTTTAAAGTGGGTATTTGATACATTTAGTATTATTCTTTTATAAATAAAATAAATATGACCCATTTTAAAGGGAAAATTGCTACTCGTTCCACTGGATTAAAACTAAATATTACATTTAATTTTAAATTAGTAAACATACTAAAAACATGATATGAATAATATTTGGAATAAAGTTTATTCAGATGATTCTGCATTCTTTGGCGAGGGACCAAGTAATTTTGCAAAGAAATGCTATGAATACTTTATACAAAATAAAGTTAAAAAAATTCTTGAACTAGGATGTGGTCAAGGTCGAGATTCAATATTTTTCTCCTTAAATAATTTGGAAGTTTATGCTGTTGATTCTTCTATGGTTGCAATTGATGGTATTCAGAAATTTAATGAAAATAATTATCAAACAATTAATGTAAAATGTATTGATGTTAGACAAGGTTTACCATTTGAAGATAATAATTTTGATGCCGTTTATTCACACATGTTTTATAATATGAATTTTACAAATGAAGAACTTAGATTTTCTATTTCAAGAATCAAATAGAGTTTTAAAAACAAATGGTTTGTTATATTTTTCTGTTAGAAGTGATAATGATACATTGTTTCAAAAAGGACTTAAAATTAATGAAGATATTTATGAAATAAATGGATTTCAAATTAGATTTTTTAGCAAAGAACAAATAGAATCACTACTATCATCTTTTAATTTTAAAATAGATAAAATATTGTCGTCTATTGAAGAGCCTGCATGTTTATACCTTGTATTTTCTCACAAGGATAACACAAATTGAGCATTTTACTTTTAGATATACAAATGGATAGTCTTATTTTTTAAATAACTCAAATTTTATAATTGAAATATTTGAAAAAGTTTTATTTTCTATAACATTATTATAATAATTGCAAATTTTGTTTTGTGTTGAATGCAAATGTTCTCCTCAATATTGTTCAAAAATAATTTTAAAATGTAAAATATGTATCAAACAAATATGCTGTTGTAGTTCTATTCATGATTAGAAAATTAGTATTTTAACATCATTATTTAAATTTATAAAAAAAGTGTATGTAGCCACATTAGGAATAGAAATTTTATGTATAATGTATGCAGAAATAGGGCAGAATACGGGAATTTATATTTTCAGGCTTAATCTATTAGGAATATTTTATCATATATATTAGGATTCTTTTTAGCTGGCTTTTCTACTTTCACGTCTATCTTAGGAAGGTATGATTTTAGTAATAGATATAATTCAAAAATAAAAAGTGGATGTTGTTCTTTTCTTGAATAAAGCTCGAGTAATGGTTTTATTTTTAATGCATTTCTAACATTTCTTAATTTTAAAAGTGAATTAGTTAATCTTATAATTAATAAAAATGATCCTCAAATGAATAATATTATCAAATCAAGTATAGTAATGTTAATTACTGCTGAAAGCTTTTCTTTAAACAGTAGATTTGTTATTTTATAAGACCTCTTTATTCTTGGCAATACCTTTATCTTTGATGATTGGAACCTTGACATTAACAATATTCAAATCCCTTAAGAGGATAAAAAATGTTAATGCATTAGAAAATAATTGTCAATGTATAGGCCAGAATCTATGATGTCAACTACATCATCATTTATATCTTCATCCGTCTTTAAAAAGAAGATAAAAGAAAATAATTAAAGCGATTGAAATTCTAAAATTAAGTTCATTGATATTGAAAATATACATATTGAGCAGAAAAATAGTCAAATTTGTTTCTTGTGTTTTTCTAAAACTTGTATTTAATTCATAGACCATTTTTTCATCCATAAGAGTAGAGAGATAATGGATTCTGCTAATTCTTGTCCCTTAGTTGTTAATCTATATTCAACCCGTGGTGGAATTTCATTATATGCCTTTCTACTTAAAATTCCATTTCTTTCTAATTCTTTTAATCTTATTGTAAGTGTTTTACTGCTAAAACCTTTCATTGTATTTCTAAATTTTAAATATCTCACCGGGTTGGTAGTGCAACATAGAGGCATTAGAATTTCAAGAGTTCCTCTTTTTGTTATTAACTTCCTTAATTGAGATGTCTCTTTCATCAAACTTTCTACATCGTATCCCTGAAAATTGCATGTTCCTTTGATCCCCTCTTCTTTAATAACCGGTAGTATGGAGAATTCGTTCGTTAAATTATCTTTTTTTACTTTTAAATTTGTATTATCTAATTGTTTCTCTGACTTCACTTACTTTACAGAATTACTCTTACCAATTTAAATAGTTTCTTTTGTAAACATATATATGAAAAATGAAATCGAGATTAAAGAAAAAGTTAAAGAAAGATATGGCAAAATAGCACTATTTGGAAACTCTGATTCTTGTTGTATGCCTTCTTCTTCAGAATGTTGTAGTGATAAAAACGTTACTGATTCTGCTATATCTTCTGCAAAATCAATTGGCTATAATTCTTTAGAACTAGCATCAATACCTCAATCCTCAATTCTAGGAGTCGGATGTGGCAATCCCACAAAATTTGCTCATATAAAAGAGAAAGACATTGTTGTTGATTTAGGTTCAGGTGCCGGCATAGATGTATTCTTGGCTGCTAGTATTGTCAAGGATAACGGAAAGGTAATTGGAATTGATATGACAGATAAAATGCTTGAAAAAGCAAGAGATAATTCAAAAAAACATGGATATAAAAATGTAGAATTCAGACAAGGTGACATTGAAAAAAGAATACCTGTTGATGATAATAGTATCGATGTAGTCATTAGTAATTGTGTTATCAATCTAACATCTGACAAAGTAAATACATTCAAAGAAATCTATCGAATTTTAAAACCAGAAGGAGTTGGAAGGATGGTAATATCGGATTTAGTTACAGATAAGGAGATTGATGCCAATTCAATAAATGCTGAGAAATGGTGCAGTTGTATTGATGGTGCATTAACAAAAGAGAATTATATTAATAGTATAAGAAAAGCCGGATTTACTGATATTGAAGTGCTGGATGAAAGACCATACTTGGAAATGGAATCTGAAGATAAAAGAAAGATTACAAGTTTGGTAATAAAAGCTATTAAATAATTAAATAAATTTTAAAATGAATCTTTCATTTAAAAGTATACCAAATAGAAAAGCTAAAGAAACTGTTCTTTTTGTATGCGTTGAAAATGCAGGACGTAGCCAAATGGCAGAGGCTTTTTTCAGAAAATATGCATCAGATACTTTTGAATCTACAAGTGCTGGAACTCATCATATATCTCAAATTAATCCTCTTGTTGTGCAGGCAATGAAGGAAGTTGGTATTGATATTACCAATCAAAAACCAAAGGAAATTACAGAAGATATGATAAAAAATGCAACAAAAATAATCAACATGGGATGCATGGATAAGAATTTCTGTCCTACTTTTTTTATTAATAAAGTAGTGGACTGGGGGATTGAAGATCCAAAGGGAAAGCCGATAGAAAAAGTGAGAGAAATAAGGGATGAAATCAAGATGCGGGTAAGAAATATTATAACAGACATCGAAAAGGAAAGAATGATGGAGCAAGATAACTAATTTCTTGATTATTTGATTTGTCGTAGAAAATAATAAAATTAACAATAGAGAAAACATGTTCAAAGAAGTAACCGCAGTATCAAACGTTGTAAGAAAGATAATAGATAATCTATCATCAAATCAAAAAAAGTTTATCGCCGAAGTTATTGGGACCTTCATTGTAGTAGTGTTGGCTACTGGTTCGGTGGTCATTGATGCTAGATTAAATGGAGTATTGGGTATTCCTTTTATTGCATTTGCACCTTTTGTAGGTGTTGCAATAGGAGTATATCTATTCGGAAGAATATCTATGGCACACTTTAATCCTGCTGTAACTTTGGGCTTTCTTATAACAAAGCACATAACGAAAAATCAATTATTCCTTTACATTGTTGCAGAGATAACAGGAGCTTTACTTGGAAGTGTATTTGTAAAATATGTTATTGGAACACAGGCATCCCTTGGTGCAAATTCTCCAAATTACGTTTATCCTTTACCACTGATATTTGCAGTAGAGGTTCTAGCTTCTGCTTTACTTATGGCAGTTATTTTAATAGTAGTATATACAAAGGGCTTGAAAGGATTTGGAGGATTGGCAATTGGTGGTATTGTAGGATTTGATATTTTCTTTTTAGCATTTATATCAGGCGCTTCAATGAATCCTGCTCGTTCACTAGCACCTGCTTTATTATCAGGTGTATTAGGAAATCTTTGGTTATATTGGACTGCCACATTTGCTGGGACATCAATAATAGCAATTATTTTTAAAAAAAGATTTAGATATTATTAGTTTATTAAGAATGAATTTTATAGAATCTCTATCAGAATTGTTTAACTATTCATTTATAACACAATAAATGAATCCTATTTTAAAAACGATAGCACCGTGGAAACCTCTGGCCCCATAATTCTGTTACTACTCTCTTTTTGCTGCTTTTTACAATTGTAAAGCTCAGTTGTTAAATATGTATTTATCATTATAGTGTATATGGCAAAAGACCCGATATGTGGAATGTTTGTAGAGGAAAATGAAAACTCTATACATTATGCTAAAAATGGAATTACATATTATTTTTGTTCAACACAATGTTTAAATGAATTTGTAGAGCCAGAGAAAGAATTAAAAAAATTAAAAATGCATGTAGCTATTAGCATAGCGCTTACAATACCTATTATAATACTCAGCCTTCCACATATGATCCCACAATTAGGAGGACATCTCCTTCCAATGGAGATGATGAACTATACAAATTATATAATAATGGCACTAGCAACTCCAATTCAGTTTTGGATTGGTCTGCGATTTTATAGAGGATTTTGGGATGGGATTAAAGCTAGAGCATCGAATATGGATACCCTAATAGCAATAGGAACTTCTGCTGCTTATCTGTACAGTGCAGTAGTAACTCTTGTTCCAGGTTATTTCCCCTTTACATCTGTTTATTTTGAAACAGCTGCAATAATAATGACATTGATATTAACTGGAAGACTTCTTGAAACAAAGACAAAAGAAAATGCTTCAAATGCTGTAAGAAAATTATTAGATTTAAAGCCAAGAACAGCTAGAATAGTTAAACCTATAATCAAAGATGCATATAATGATGATAAAGATAATAAAAATCCAAATATTAGCAACAGCAATTCTGAATTAAAATTATTATCTAAAGAATTTAAAGAAATAGAGATTCCAGTTGAGCAAATTGTAGAAGGAGATTTAATGATAATCAGACCAGGAGAAAGAATTCCAACAGACGGTATAATAGCGGAAGGAAGCTCATCTTTAGATGAATCTGCATTAACAGGAGAAAGCATTCCTATAGATAAAACAAAAGGAGATGAAGTAATAGGTGCTACCATAAATAAGAATGGTCTTTTAAAAGTTAAAGCAACAAAAGTAGGACAAGATACAGTATTATCTCAAATAATAACTTTGGTTGAAGAAGCAAAAACTGGAAAAGCTAAACTAGAAAAAATGGTAGACCAAGTAGCAAAATACTTTGTTCCTGCCATTGTGATTATTGCTATTGGAGTATTCCTTGGATGGTACTTTATAGGAAATGCAGGATTAACCTATTCTCTTTTAGCATTTGTTTCAGTCATGATAATAGCATGTCCTTGTGCTCTTGGATTAGCTACACCAGCAGCATTGATGATGGGTACAGGCAAAGGTGCTGAGAATGGAATATTGTACAAGGGAGGAGAGTATATCGAGATAGCAAATAAAGTTAATACGGTAGTATTTGATAAAACAGGAACTTTGACAGTTGGAAAACCATCAGTAACAGACATAGTACCATTAACAAAGGATATTAAATCACAAGAACTGTTGAAATTAGCAGCAATTGCCGAATCTGGTTCAGAGCATCCTTTAGCACAAGCAGTAATAAGAAAGGCTAGAGAAAATAATATTCAAGTATCGAATCCAGAATCCTTTGAGGCAATTTCAGGGCATGGACTTAAAGCAGTTTATTCAAATCATGTCATCATAATAGGAAACAGAAAGATAGTAGAGGATAATAAGATTGCAATCAATGAGAATACAGATAATAATTTATCTTTATTTGAAAAACAAGGAAAGACTGCTATACTAATATGCATTGATAATAAATTAGCAGGGATAATCGCTATAGCTGATACTATAAAAGAAGGTGCTAAAGAGGCAGTTAAAGCTCTGAAAAATAATGGAATTGAAGTGATAATGCTTACAGGAGATAATGAAAGAACTGCAAAAGCGGTTGCTTCAAAGATTGATATTGATAGGGTAATTGCACAAGTGCTTCCATATCAAAAGGAAGAGACAATATCAAAATTAAAATCACAACAAAACAAAATTGTTGCAATGGTTGGTGATGGTATCAATGATGCACCAGCATTAGCAAGGGCGGATTTAGGAATAGCAATTGGCTCTGGTACGGATGTTGCAAAAGAAACAGGCGGAATTGTTTTAATAAAAGATGATATAAGAGACGTAATTACTGCACTTGATTTAGGAAAGAAAACTGTTTCAAAGATAAAGCAAAATCTGTTTTGGGCTTTTGCATATAATACAGGATTAATTCCAATAGCAGCTGGAGGTACTAGTTCCATTATTTGGAATCGGAATTTTTGGATGGCTTCCAATACTTGCAGGCATTGCAATGGCCTTGAGTTCTGTAACAGTTGTAACAAACTCCTTGCTACTTGGAAAATACAAGCCAATAAAATACAATTAATTTTTTTTTGATTGAATAAATTTTTAGATGTTATAGTTCCTAATACTATTGCTTAAAATATATAATAAATACAAAACTATTATCTTTTTTATAATAAAACCAAATATCTTTTAACTTGCTCTTTAATCATAAATATGTGGCCCCATATTGTTCTTGATCACTTCATCTTTCGATATTCAATATTATAGATATTAACTATTCTTTAATTATTGAGAATTTTAATTTAATGGATGGGATAACTTGAAAACAACTATTATAAAAAAAACAGCTATGTTTAGAGAGCATACTCTAAAATCCTTTTTAAATTAGTTCTTGGTTAACAATAGTAAGGGGAACCTGTCCACGTGATACTCTCTCTATATTTATTTTTATTATTTTTGTAATTGTGTCAATTGCCTCTATAGTCCATCCAGCTATATGAGGAGTAAGCACAAAATTATCTAATCCTAAGAGTTTTTCACTCGGATCTGCAGGTTCGTTCCAATAAACATCAAATGCTGCCCCTGCTATTTCTTTATTAATCAAAGCTGAATATAATGCTTGTTTGTCTACGATATGAGCTCTTGACACGTTGATCAAATATGCTGATTTTTTCATCAATCTTAATTCCTTAGATCCAATCATTCCCTCTGTTTCTTTAGTTAGAGGAGTATGAATGGAAACTATGTCTGATTTAGATAATATCTCATCAAGTTTATCTGTACCATTTATAGTATCTACAAAGTATTTCTTATTACTTCCTTCTGTTTTTGTAAAAGGATTCTTTGTTACTGCTTCTACTCGCATACCAAATGCTTTTGCTCTTTTTGCTACTTCTATTCCTGTAACACCCAAACCAATAATTGCAAGAGTCTTTCCATGTACTTCCATACCTAGAGGAGACTGTTTCTTTGAGATTAATACACTTGAAATATTGCCCTCTTCATTAACATCACTTTTGATGTTCTTGGCTAGATATAAAATAAGTAATAGAGTATGCTCTGCAACGGAAATTGCATTGGCCATAGGAACATTTGCAACATAAATGCCCCTTTTTGTACAAGCTTTTACATCAATACTATCAACTCCAATACCCGATTGCTGTACAAGCTTTAATTTCGGACATAAATCTAAAATTGATTTATCTATATTATTAAAACCATTTATGATAATGTTGGCGTCGGCAAGCTGTTGTTCTAAAGGTTTTTTATAATCTACAAATTCTATATTATAACCTATTTTATTCATTTCATTATCTAAAAATTCCATGAATACATTATTCTTTATCAATCCCTTAATTTTCAATATATTAATTATTACTTTCTTTTGTTTTTGTTTATATGTTTCTGTAAATGATGGTGCAGAAAAATAATGAGGATATATAGCGTTTTTATTTTGTTAATTATTATTAGTTCAGTTTATCTAATTTATTTTTATTCTTGTAATAAAATATCGATAAATAAATTGAAGTATTAATTTAAATTTTAATAAATTATATTGATATTACATTATTGATAGTGATTTCATTCTAATTTTTAGGGCTATTGATTAGTAATATAGTATATTCTCTTGAGCAATCACATAAACATTATCGTTACCATGGTATTCCTATCAACTTTGATGAGTTATTAGCTAGATTAATTTTATAGACTCAACAATTGTTATTTTGAAATATCCTTTTGACCATTGATCTTTCTTGGAATGACTTTTATAAGCAATTCTCCCTCTACAGCATTTCTTTTTCCATATTCTGATGATAATCTCTTTCCCACATACCTTTCTGCAATTTTTGTGGTCCACGCAAGAGAATCGGTGGGTTGAGAATCTACCTTTGCGACTCCATGAACAATAACAAAAGAAAAAGGAGGTATCTGATCATCAACACAAATACTAATTCTAGAATCACGAAGTAAGTTTTTAGCTTTTACTGATTTGAAATATGTTGTAAAAGTAATATAGTTATTCTCATCTAAAATATACCAGATTGGAGTTATATGTACTGAACCATCATTATTGATTGTACCTAATTTTCCTGTAAATGTCCCTGTCATAAGAAACTCTCTAACCTCCTCTTGATTCATTTTTTTCATTATTTAATATAATAGAAAATCATCATAATAATTTAATATTTTTATTTAATTTTTATGATTTTGTCAATTTTTCTTTTGCAGGGGTTTTTATTCTGAATTATTGAGATTAATAGCAAATTTAATTTGACTTTTTTTAAAAAATATTTGTATTAATAGAATACAATGTATTATGATACATATCATAAAATTAATAAAATGAATAAAATTGTATATAATCCGTTAAATTATGTTTTTGATAATGTTTGATAAAATACTTTTTATAACAATTTAATAAACTATCAACATTGGATAATAAAATTTCTAAAATTTTAGTAGGAATAGATGGATCAGAATCATCTTTTAATGCAGCAAATTATGCAATCGATCTTTGTGTAAAATTTAATTCCGAAATAATTCTTTTATCAATCGTCCCTTCTAAAATCCATCATGGCGATTCTTCAGGAGTTTTTGGTATGGTTTCACAATCCTATTTGAATGATTATAAAAAAGAAGCCGAAAAATGGTTCAAAGAAATTATCAATAATGTAAAAAACGAAGAGACTTTTGAGAATGAACAGAAAATAAAAACAGATATAATAACAACACCCTTTTCAATTGCTGCTTCGATACTAAATTATGCAGAAGAAAGAGATGTTGATCTTATTTTAATTGGTACTAGAGGAAATTCAGGGCTTAAAAAAATGTTACTTGGTAGTGTAGCTTCAGATATAGTTACCTATTCATATTGTCCTGTTCTAATAATTAAATGAATTATCATTTTCATCTGATTAAAAAATTTTATTTTCTATATGAAAATATTTGATAAACTATTATATTATTTTACTTATTTTTGGTTTAAAAATATAATATATTATAATCATATTAAAAAACTATTTATTAAATAAATATCTATTTTGATAATTTATCATAAATAAACTAATAATTTTTAGGTTTATAATTATTAATTTTTACCTATACATATGTAGATTTTAATATATCTTAATTTCAAATGTTAAAAATAAATGTAAATTTAGTGGAGTTATTATTTAATGATAATAACCTAATTAGGAGTGATATAAAATTTATTATAAAGATATAATATTTTTCTCTTTTATCGAATACATTAAATTATGTTAATTTTTTCTACCTAAGAATTAAATTATTGTAAATATGTCCATAACAGTTAAAATTATTGCAATATTTCTATATCTATAAAAAAAATAACATATAATTACAAATCGATGATAATACATAAGTATTAGATTAATTTAGATATGCTATATTATGCATATACTTGATACTAGTATAGCAGAACAAATAGAAATGAAAATGGTCCGGCCATCTCAGTTTTCTATTAGAGATAAATTTAATGATCATCAGGAAATTGAATCTCTTATTATAAGTATCAAAGAACATGGATTGCTTCAACCCATCTTGATTCGCCCCTATCAGAATAGTTTTGAAATAGTCGCCGGCCATCGAAGGTTTCATGCATGTAAATCGCTTCGTTGGCGTCATATACCATGTAAAATAAGAGAGTTGAGCGATAAGCAAGCCTTTGAAATTCAAATTACTGAAAATATTCAAAGAAAATCCATGAGTTCTTTAGAAGAAGCCGAAGCATTTAGAAAATACGTTCAAGATTTAGGCTGGGGCGGTGTTACTGAATTATCTAGGAAGATAGGTAAAAGTGAAGAATATGTTTCACATAGAATTCAACTTTTAAAACTTCCCCAAGATATCAAAGAAAAAATAATGTTAAATAAATTAAGTATAAGTCAAGCATTAGAGTTAACAAATTTGTCTCATGAGAATATTATTCAGTTTAGCAATCATATTATAGAAAATGAATTGACAATAAGGCAAATTAGAGAAGTCAAAACTGTTTTTTCAAAAGAAAAAATTACTGAGGGCAATCATATAATTAAAGACATCATTAATTCTAAAAGTGCAAAAACATTAAAAATTACAAAAAAAACTTCTCTTGCCTTAAAAATTACACTTGCTAGATTGGATAATATAATAGAAGAAGTTCAATTAACTTTTGAACCTGAACAAAGTACCGATATTATTAGTTTTTTGATGGAGTTGCGACTTAAAATTCATTCATTAATAGATGATACTATTAGATTTAAAAACTTAAAGATATCTAAAACAAATAAATATCTCAAATAATATTGCGATTTTTGATCTATGGTTTAACATGATCGAATATTTTGCCATTTTATTCGATTTTAAAAGATGATGGTAACCATTACCCCATAAATTTCTTATATTCCTTATCAATAAATGTAAAGGCATTCAAAATAAATTCTTTTGTTGGAGTGGTATCAATAACAAGATCTAATATAATTAAAAATACTTAGTTTTGTATATATAATTGTTCCTTCCATACAGACTAATCCATTATTGGTAAGAGGATCTACCAAGGTTTTTGCGATAGTATAGATGTTTTTACTCTTTATCAGATATTTGCATAACATAACTGTTAGGATTGATATAATCCAGATAATCAAGTATATGTTTAATCTATTAAAATCGGATGATATTAAAAATAAAAATAAAAATAAAAATATACATCGAATTATAATTACTCTGCTGATATTTATTATATCATCTTAAGTATGGTTTATTGCATCGTTTGAATAACAGTTAATTTATTCTATATATTAAGAAAATTGTATTAAATTTTAACTAATTACTTTATCTTTATATACTAAAATATAAATAAAAAATACTGATTCATATAATAAAGCATCTTAAATACTTTAAAATGTAACTACTGTTACATTTATTAAATAGAAATATATGAAATAATATGACTTTATGCTCAAAAGAATAATACTAAAACCATTGTTTTATTTTTCATTATTATATATTTTAATATCCTTTAATCATAACCTTGTACATGCTGTAACTTTAACATCGCTTATTAATCCTGATTCTACAATATCATCAGTAAATTATCAAGAATCACATCCTATACAATTTAATTATCCTGTAAATAGCAACCTTGCTTTACTTTTTAAACAACTACCTCAAAGAATATCAATTAATGCATCTTCTATTGACTCGATCAATCAAAATAAAAATAATACTTATGCAATACAAAATCTATTAAATTTAGTAAATGAACAATTTCAAAAGAAAAATAGTATTGTACGAGCAACGGCTGCAAATGTTAGTTTTATTGCAGATATTCGACAATTTTCAGATACAGAGACATCTGTTGACCAAAGAATTAGTATGGATTTAACTCTGGAAAATTTTGTTATTCCAAATGCAAATGATCCATCACATAAATACATTGATTTGAACTGGAGAGATTTTAAAATAAATGAGCCAATTACTTTGCAATTTACAAATATGAATAGTCAGAGTAAAAATACAACAAAAATAGATATCAATCATCCTCTATCTATGCTATACTCACTAAATCCAAGTTTTAAAAATGAGATAAATTCCAATTCAACAGATACTCAAATATTAAATAATCCATTGATAGATTTCTCGAAATTATCTTTACCGATGGATAACTGGTATCATTTATTTGACCCTGCTCCACGACTTGCAGAAACTAAAGGATATGGTTTTAAAGGGGAAGCAAATGGTGCAAATGTAGTAACTATTTATTCATTAGGGGAAGGAAGTATACGAGAAGGCAAACATGAGGATACTACATACAATGTTATTTTTGGTAATAACAAACAATATAAAGCTGATTTAATACAACCGGCTCCAAATGGGAGGATAGATATTCTAGGATATTCAAAAATAGTTTCATCACCTGGTGGTGAAGATACGGCAATTATCTCTCAAACAAATGAAGGAGGAAGCTCATATGCAGGCAATTTTCCTTTTGTAGTATTAGGTGGACTTGGGGCTATGATGGCTGTAGTAGTAGTTATAGTTCTTATCAAAAGCAGAAAAACCAAAGATATTACTGAACATTAAAAAAATTTTCTTTTAATATATTTGATAATGAAAGCAATCGAGTTCATATTCCTGACCCTCGGTGCAATATTGGGGGCTTATATTAGATATAAAATTACTTCATTTCCTATAATATTTGGAATTGTAGGTTCAAATGTTTTAGTTGTTAATGTCGTTGGGAGCTTTATTCTAGGAGTTTTTTCTGTTATATCTACTTTTTTTAATCTAGATTCAAAGTATTCCTTTTTAATAGCAATCGGCTTTTGTGGTTCATTAACTACAATGTCATCTTTTGCTTTAGAGAGTATCGAAATGATGGAAAATAAACAATTATTGCATATGATGATAAATGTTTTATCAAATGTATTTTTTTCATTATTTGCATTATATGTAGGCAGAATTTTAATAACGCAAATTTTAAAATAAATTCATGGTTTTGAAAAAAATGCTTTGTTTAACAATTAGAATTAAAAAAAATGATGAAATTAATGGAAAAAGACTTGAAAAAAAGATCATTGATTTTTTAATATCTTCTAAAGTATTGGGTGCTACAGTATGGTTAGGAGTAGATGGCTTTGGAAAAAGAGGAAAGTCAACTATACATTTAGAAGGAATGACAATTGGCTTTAATTAATATTTTATTGCACTTGTATCAATTGGTTTTGTTGTTTTAGTATCGCATTTACCACAAAGTCGAAAAAATGAAATTTCATAATAATAAATTATATATATAATCATAAATACGAAAAAATTACTCGTTCCATAAATAAAAAACCTTTCCCGATACATTTTTTTTATAATTAATTTATGTGTAATATCACTTTTTAGGATATTGTTATCAAATCCATTTATTTTGAATAAATTAAACATTAAGAATACAATTTTATAGGATACAAGATAAGAGTAATAACGACATCTAGGTATACTGCATTTAACTTTACAAATGGTTTAATTGTTGATATTTAAATTTAATCTTATTATCTAATCATATACTTTATTTATATAACTTTATGTTTAAGGTAACAGATAACTTTTGAACTTTTATTATTATATTATTTCTAAACTAGACAAACCCAATTAATTTTAAAAGTATTTATCAAAAGACAGTAAACACCATCCTTTTTAATGTAAAGTATTTTTGTATTTATAATGGCCATCATAAATAAACAGGTTACTCTTTTTCCTTTATTATTATCAAATTTTATTGGAACTATTAGTTATAGTATTGTTCTTCCTTTTTTGGTATTTTTAGTCATAGATTTTGGTGGAAATTCTTTAATTTATGGGATATTATCTGCCATCTATCCTGCATTTCAGCTTATTGGAGCACCTATTTTGGGAAGATGGTCTGATGTTTATGGAAGAAAAAAAATTCTTCTTCTAAGTAATGGAGGAACATTAGTCGGTTGGATAATATTTTTAATTGCATTGTTTTTACCAGTTACACAGATCATTAGTATCAATTCTTCAATTTTTGGAGCATTTGTTATAACACTTCCACTAATAGTACTTTTTTTCGCTAGGGCTTTGGATGGAATTACCGGTGGCAACATCTCTGTAGCCAATGCATACCTTGCAGATGTTTCAACAGACAAAGATAGAAGTAAGAATTTTGGTAAATTATCAATATCAGCTAACCTTGGTTTTATTGTTGGCCCTGCATTAGCTGGAGTTTTAGGCGGAACAATCTATAAAGAATTATTACCTGTATTATCAGCTGTTATCATCTCATCGGTGGCATTTGTAGTAGTAGGTTTCATGTTAAAAGAATCAAAACCAAAACAAGTTGTAGCAATCAACCGTTTCCAGAGAAAAAAAATATCAATAAAGTATTTTCATTTGAATGCAAAGAATGTTACAAGGCACCAAATCCTAAAAAACTTGGATATAAAGATGTATTGAAAATTAAAGAAATATCTTTTTTAATTGCTCTCTATTTTTTTATTTTCCTTGGATTTAACATTTTTTATACTGCATTTCCAAATCATGCAGTAGTTGGTCTCAAATGGTCAGTAACACAAATGGGAATATTTTATGCTGTATTGAGCGGAATAATGGTTTTAATTCAAGGTCCGGTTCTACGAAAAGCCCTCAAAATATTCTCAGAGGAAAAATTAGTCATAATTGGTAGTGTAATTTTAGGAATAAACTTTATTCTTTTTGTTGCCAATAGTCCAGCTTTTAGCATATGTGCACTGCCATATTCTTTGCACTTGGTAATGGTCTTATGTGGCCATCTTTTATGTCTATTTTGTCAAGGCGTGCTGGTACTGAAAATCAAGGAGTAATTCAAGGCGTAGCAAGCAGCTTTGGAAGCATCGCTAGTATAATCGGATTAATATTAGGCGGGGTTCTCTATAGTAGAATAGGTGCGACAACTTTTCTTATTAGTGCTGCCGTAATATTTTTGGTTTTTATATTGTCTTTTCGATTATTAAATTATAAATAAAAAATATAGACATTAATTATACAAAGCAATAAAGCAAAAGAAAAAAAACAAAAGAAATTCTATTTGTTTGTTAAAACATCTATAAATTAATATGCGTTACAAGTTTGGGAAAGGCTACAGAAAAAATTAAGCAAATAGCTAAAATGAAGGTTTATAGTATTTTTGGTGATAGATATAGAAAGCAATTCTTGTGGTATTTCTTTCATATATAAGTATTTTGACAACATAATTAAAATTTTTCAACATCTAATATTCATTATTCTTGAGTAATTTTTTTGCGAATGGCAGGCACAACACATATCTACATATTTAATTTAATTGATTGCATCAGTTTAACATGAGGTAGAGGTAGGATTCAACATAAATGTAATACGGGATATGTCACCGAGGGATTGCTATGTAGAATCTATGATCTTTTCAACTATTTCTTCTGAATATGCAACAAGCAATGCACCTTCAGGACCTCGCTGGGCATCAAAACTTGTTCGAGTTACCTTATGCCATTCACGCTCTTTTCCTATTTTGGTCATGCTACATGCATAGCCTGGAAAGAAACTAGTTGATTTTTTCCTTCGTGCAGACTTCTGCAACAGAACCTAGTGAATGAATGCCTACTTAAAATGATAGATTTGATGTTGAGAAAACTCACCACCTTGCCTCCATGCTTCTCTATACAGTTCAATAAGAGACCGGAAACTTGGTTTTGACCGCCTATGATTGCAATCATCAAATGGCAATGCAAACGGGCCAGCACAAACAATGACTGTGGAATTCCACCAACAACTCCATAACCATATATGCAAAGGTTTCTGCAATGGTCTTGGATATACTCCTTGACCATTTAAGGTGGCGGAATGCCCTGACCAATAAACATGTTCATTGTCATGAATCTTTAACAAAAGGTCAATTTTTTTTCTGAAAATAGCAATATAATTTTCCAATCACAAGCCGATAAGAGGAAATGCTTCAATGGACGAGCCCCTTCCCCACGATAGCTTCTACACGGCCCTCAGATAATAGAATCAAGTGTTGCAAATTCTTGAATGTGGTCCTGGATTGACAGCACTAGGTACTGTTACAGCACTCGTTAGCCGAATGTTTTTTTGTTCTTCCGCTGCCGCAGCCAGGATAACTGGTGGACAAGAATCTAAAAACCTCTTGCCTGTGATGTCTCACCAATTCCAAATATACCTGAACCCATTGATTGGTAAGTTCAATTTGTTCAATTAGATTTAGTAATCGTTTTGATGAATCAACTGAGAGACTGACATCATCGAATGATGTTCCAAAACTATAAATTCCTATTCCAGCTATTAATATAATTTCGACAAAAGAATATTTAACTTCAGTATTAGTTCTAACTTAGTAGGTAAGACCTACCATATTTGCATGGATATCTATTAGATATCTACAGCAATCTAAAAAAGTGTTGAGGACTTTTTTTCATTAGTAATAGATGTTAAAGGAAAAGGATTTCAAGCCTATGCATTTACATTTGAATAAAAACTACATAATTCAGGCAAGATAATAATAGTTTAAGTAATGGAAAATAATTTATTAATAGTTCTATCATAATCTTGCATATAATTTATCTACAATAACATATGAGATATCAAATGAATTTGTTAACCATTATTCTGTTAATATAAAAATTGATAATAAACTTGAATAATTTTTAATATCATGTATTGTTTCTGTGAGCGATAGTTAAATCATATATTTGTATAGACTTTATATATATTTTCTCCCGTATTGTTGTTAGTATAACTCCATATTGTGGGACTAATATCAAGTTGTTGGAATAAAGACTTTTGACTGTCATCCAGTACATCATAAATTGATTGACCTATTACCATATGATTTGGATTAGCAAGTGTAGTCATTTTTACTGCAATACTTATACTGTGGCCTAAAATGTCATAAATGGGCCCCTTTATAGAAATCTGTTGTTCTTTTTCTTGGCAATGTTATTGTTATTATTATCTCCTTTCCAATCAATCATGTTAGGGTGAATATCCCATCCACTTTGTATGATTGCATTTTCACCAATGTCTATTCCTATTCTCAGATTCATAGTGGGACAGTTGTATTGATTCAGAATTGGATTTATCCCATTATCAGCCACCTGAAGCATGCATCTTGCGCAGTTTATTACACGGGTACATTTTCCTTTTACTTGAGATTGATGACTAGAAACAACAAAAAATGCAAGGACAGCGTCTCCCACATATTTTAGAACAAATCCTCCAAATTCCTTGACTATAAGAGACATTTCCTGATTAAAGGTTTGAATCAACTTTGTCAGTCTATCTAAGGGAAGAGTCATAGATACCTTTATGAGATCCACAGATCGACATTTAAAATTACAAACTTTATCTTTGAGCTAGCAAATTTACCTAAAACGTTTTGAGCTTCAGCAACTGAAATAATAAACTCTGGTTCTCCACCTAATGTATTCCATACTCTACTTTGAGATTTCTCCATTATAGAATTTACATCAACCAAGGCGATGACTCTAGTTTATCCATACTCTTCAATACATTATATGATTACTGCACAATTATAAACCATCAACGTTTTCTTGCATCGATTATTTTTGCTAACCTCTAATACTTGCTTTTTTTCCTATTCCTGGAGCACTTGGTGAACAAATGAAATTGAAATTGATCCTTCACCCACTGCAGATGCAACACGCTTGATGCTACCACCTCGCACATCACCCACTGCAAAAACTCCGGGCAAACTGGTTTCAAGCAAGTATGGCTGACGGGAAAGTGGCCATCCTATAGCACTAAGATTTTCTGGCAACAAATCTGGACCTGTTTTGATGAAACCTTTAGTATCCAAGGCTACGCAGCCATCGAGCCAACGGGTGTTTGGATTGCACCGGTCATAATGAACACATGACCAATCTTATGCTCATCAGTTTGCCATGTTTGATTATTTCGCCAGAGAACAAATTCAAGATGTTTGTCTCCTTCCAATGTCACGATCTCTGTGTTTGGCCGGAGTTCAATCGTAGGGGTCTCCTCGATCTGGCGAATTAGGTAACGGGACATGCTCTTGGCCAAACCGTCTGACCTGATGAGCATATGTGCACACGCTTTGCCCTCTTTGCCAGATACACGGCAGCCTGTCCTGCAGAGTTTCCTCCTCCAACTACAATTACTTCTCCTCCATCACAGGATTGTGCATCCACGAGTGTCGTTGCATAATGGATGCCCAAGCCTTCAAAGCGCGACAAGTTTTTCAATGATGGTCTTCGATATTCTGCTCCTGTAGCAATCACTATAGTGCGTGCCGGAATTCGAGCCCCGTTCTCAGCTTCGATTATATACGGTTTTTGTTCGCAGATTAGTCGCGAGCATTTGGATATGAGTATATCTGCTCCGAACTTTTGCGCCTGCAGATATGCCCTACCTGTGAGATCCTGCCCTGAGATACCCGAGGGAAATCCCAAATAATTTTCGATTCTAGAACTTGAGCCTGCCTGTCCACCCGGAGAACCTGTTTCAAGCACTAGGACGTCTAGTCCTTCTGAAGCGCCATATACTGCTGCAGCTAATCCTGATGGACCGGCTCCGATGATAACCAAATCGCGGATCTTGGTTTGATCAATAGAATCATTAAAGCCTAGGCAGTCTGCGATTTCTTGGTTACTTGGATTTCGGAGTACAACCTCGCCTCGACATATCAATACAGGTAGATCGCTGGCGGTAATATGGAAACTATTTAACATATTCTCTACATCATGATCACGTTCCAGTTCTATGTAGGAGTAAGGATAGCCATTACGCACTAGAAATTCTTTAATCCGAGGAGTATCGGCAAGAGTGCATTGACCCAATGAGCACAACATCTCCCATTCCAGATGCCACTAACTCGAGCCTGCGTAGAACAAAAGCGCGCATAAGGATATCGCCAAGTTCATTATCAGTCTGCACCAAAGCCAACATATGTTGGCGATCTAGTTCAACCACTTCGCCTGACTTTGTGACACGTCAGCGAAATAAAGTTCGGCGTCCTGAGAACGTGTTGATCTCACCTGTAAATTGACCTGCTTCATAGACGGTGACGATGGTCTCAGCAGAGTTAGCAGGACGCACTATCTCGATCTCCCCTGAGATGACTACAAAGAATGGGACGGAAATATCACCCTGCTCTACAAGTACTTCTCCATGCTGGATTGTACGGATATGTCCATGAGATGTAACACGACTAATTTGAGCTGGCGTTAATTTGGGAAAAATCTTTTCAATACGAGACCTAGTTAGCGGAAGTCCTCTACGTATATTACTCATAGAACTCTCCGTGTTTTAGACAAATAACTTGTTTACTAACCCAGTAGGTCAATAGTAATATCAATGGCAATAGCAGTATAGTAATACCGGATGTGTCTATTTTATTTTTATATATAAACCGGAAACAAGGCTTTTATGCTCATTTTAAAGCATTGGGATGACGATATAGATTATTCTTATCCATCGAGATTAGAAGAGAGTGATAGATAGTTATCAATTCCTACCACAGCATTCTTTTTGGATTTATAGATATTCGTTTTACAATTTTGTCTTTCACAAAAATATATCTTATTTATATTGACTTCCATCATAGTTATATTTATGGATAATTCATTATAAAACGGTATCTTGAGAGACATTTGGACTTTTCTCTACCAATGTCCACTTTTATATATAAACAACCCGCATATATAGCCTAAATCAAATCGGTATTATTTTGCATTCCCTCAGAAACTATATCTATATTAAACAAGAATAAGATAAAGACAAAAAGAAGGAGAAGAATTAAAAATAGATTATTCTCATTATGGCTATAGCCATTGAATTAATTATTCCTAACCTATAGAGAATAATTCAGTTCCTGCTCATTGCTACTAGCCTTATAAGTAATGTTCTATAGGTATTAAATGGTATACGATAGTCTGCAGACATATATCCGATTATAGCAAATATGGATATGCAGCACAGAGTGACAAATACATATACAATATTATACTCTATATCTATCCCATCCTCTACAATTTATGAAAACATTGCCCTCTATAGTAGAATTCACTATACTAACTATAGTTGACAATCAATTTAATTTTAAAAACAAGTGCTATTATTGATGTCCCAACAAACGTGGCAGTCCAATATATCCATAGATTTCCTAATTCTAATAATAAAGCAGGTGTAAAGAAAGTGCAGGATTCATGGAGGCACCTGTATATGCTAAAAGAGTAGTCTAAACCTAAAATGCCACCACCAAGTGCTATTCCTCCAAAACCTTTCAAGCCATTTGCATAGTGACTACTATTATAATGACCATCATCAGCAAAGCATAAGCTAAAACCTCTACTGCAAATATTAATGGTAGAGGATAAGAATAGTTGGGAGAATTAGAATCAAGCGATGCTTTGTATTCCTACCTATAGCATATTTTACAAATAGACTACCAAGCAAAGCTCATGCTATCTCTGCGGTAAAGTATAACAACAGTTGTCTCTTGTTATGTGTTTGTTATTAGAAGACCCAAAGTTACAGCAGGATTAAAGTGCCATAGAGATTCTACCTATCTATAGATATACTCCTACTGCAACACCTACAAAAGGTGCAAATGCAATGAAAGGAATACTCCACTCCATTTATTTTAGCATTAATGACCACAGAGCCTGTAGCCGATAATCTTACTGCTACAATGAAGGTCCCAATAACTTTGGCAAAAAACTTTTTTTTTGATCCGATGACTAGATTCTCACTTATTCTCTAACAAGGTTTGCTACTGCTGTTATACCTCTTTGAACATTTTTTCTCGTATTATTTTAAGCGTATTTTCGAAAGCGTTTAAAAACCCGGTAAATTAATTATTATGTTCGTCTTAGTTTCTTTTTCGATATTTGATATAATTTCTTTAACTCGCATCTCAATTTCATCTTGAATCTGTGCAACTTTCTCTATTGGTTTTCCCTTAGAATCTTTCAATTCCCCAAACCACTACCTTGTGGAAAAAAAGTAGGACAGAAATTCTTATCCATCCTTCCCATATTGATTATTTTTTTGCCTTTCTTATTATCTCCTCGGTCATCTCTTTTGGCTTTTGATTACTAGTATCTATGCCAACTTCATTCATTGCTTGCACAACAAGAGGATTAATTTGAGATATATGATGAGTTCCAGCACTTGTAGATTCACAAGTATCTGATGCATATTTTCTGAAAAAAGCCTCTGCCATTAGGCTACGTCCTGCATTTTCAACGTAAACAAAAAGAACTGTATTCTTTGTTTTACTTTTTATGTCCCTTTAAATGACAGTTTCATTCTTAAATCCTCGTATTATTTTATGGCTTTTATTGTAATGCTTGTAATCTTTCTTTCATCTCCTTGTTTCATTTCCAAATATGGTTTTTCATCCATTATTTTGATGCTAGTAAATCCTGCTTGTCTGATACTTTCAATATGATTCTCTTTTGTTAATGCACCATCAATACAGTTGCACCGCTTTTTAGCATCTATTGAATTTGCCTCACTAACTTCTCTATCTGTAACTAAATCCGATATTACCATCCTTCCAACTCCTTTGGTTTTAAAATTCGAGAATCTCTGAAGGTTTCTACCTTGTTGGAGTAAGATTAATCACACAATTGCTATGACCGTATCCACACTTTTATCCTCAACAGGTATTTTCCCGATGTCGCCATGTCTAAATTCTACATTTTTATAACCATATTTTTTTAGCATTATCTTTTGCTTTTTCGAGATGCAAAAATGGTCAAATCAATAATTTATAAAGGTAGTTTTTAATTTATAGTATCTGATAATAAAATATAAAGAAATACTGTTTTCATTATTTTTCTTCTTTATTGCTGGTCTATGTGAAATTGGTGGGGGTTATTTAATTTGGCTATGGCTAAGGGAAGAATACAGCTGGATATTTGGTACATTAGGGGGGGGGGTATATTCATTGTAATGGCGTTGTTTTGGGGATTCATTTTTGAAAAAGTAATTCCAGATACTTTTGATATAGTAGGATCCATAATTGCTGCTATAGGCGTTATTATAATATTCTATTATCCGCGAAAGGAAGGTAATAAAATTGGAATTAGTAGTTCCAACTGATTTTAGTATTATTCTCTTTATATCTACATTTACATTATTCCTAATTGCAGCAATTGCAGAAATTGGTGGAGGTTATTTAATTTGGCTATGGCTAAGGGAAAGAGAAAAACATTATTTGGATTGATTGGTGGATTAGTATCTTTGTATATGGAGTAATTCCAACATTTCAGCCATCTAATTTTGGTAGAGTATATGCTGCATACGGAGGTATATTTGTAGTAATGACAATCATCTGGGGATTGATAATAGATAAAAAAAGACCTGATAAATATGAAATCATTGGTGGAATCATCGTTCTTTTAGGCGCATCAATAATATTTTACTTTCCAAGATGATTGGCTATCTAATTTAATTGATTTGGAATTGATTAGAAATAGCATAATATTTAGTGTTTTTTTTGGTCCATACATTTAAGATTCATTATAACGAATGTATTAAAACCTAGACAAAATCATATATTAGAAGCATAGAAGATGATTAATTCAGTATACTATTTTATGACCCTGTTGATGTTTGGTTTTTTTAATTGTTACAACAGAAAGTTTGTGTTCAAGATTGTATGTTAAACTAAAGATATAATCTTATTGAAATGATAAAACTTACATCAGTAAGATCTATTGATACTATAATTATCTATTGATACTGTAATTATCTATTGATACTATAATGATATAAGATAATAATAGTAATAACAATATTCTTTTAGGGAGATAAATAAAAATGATATTATTGATTGATGGTTTAAAGTTAGAATTAAATGAAATTTTAAATGGAACTTATTTTGATATTCATGGTCATGAAATAATCTTTGAAAAAACGGGAGATTTAGAATATTCTTCTGTCTATTATATCAATTGCAATAGAAGGTATGTCGTAAATCTGTCTTCAGTTATCGTAACTGTTAAAGAGATTATTATACCTGACGATGATGTTATATATAGAGAAACACCAAATAACAATAAAAGAACACACGAACAAGATCCAAATTTACAGGCACCGTATCAATTTGAAGAACAGATGCCTAGTAAAATGGGGAAATTAGTAAAGTAATGAATATTGTTAATTCAGAAACTCCAATTATGATTGAGGCAAAGACTTGCGGGTGCAATAAGAAAAGAAATGTTTCGTATAAATTGATAGATTCTTTACATAGTTTGTATGTTGATAAAAGGGAAATGATATTATCTCAAATTCAAGCATGTGAAAGACTATTAAAATATGTAAAAGATGAAATGGATTTAATTGCCATTAAAAAAGAAATCTCAGATTTAAAGTTCGCACTAGATTTAATCCGTTATTGAGATAAAAATGTCATTTAATTAATAATGCACCAATATCAGCATAAAAATGGATGATCAAACCAAAATATCGTAAATAAGGTTAGAATCACTTTAAAAAACATAATAACCTGTCTAAAACAATTAAAATTTCAAAATATTTGATTATATTTTAATTCTACTCTATATAATAGAATTAGGTAATTCAATATGATTAAACCTAAAGTTATGTTGTCTCATTTATAGTTATGGAGTGCCGCTCTATGGTGGATATAGTTACTAAATAAGAATATAATAAAGGTATTGGGTTATATAGAAACAGATACGCAATTTTTATCTTAAGTAAATTTAAGATATGTCGAATAAAAATATATTGGTATTTACTAATGCGAGTATCTATAATAAATAATATTGTACATTCTTTTAGTTTATTTTATTTGGCTATTGTAATTATGTATGAAATAATAGTGTTAAGCCGAGCATTGCTAGTTTACTATAAAGCAGAGCTTGGAGTCTTAAATTCTCTAGCATTATAATATGATTATATAATTTATTATAAAAGAATTAGGAACATTATTAGTGATTTAAACACTAAATTTTTTTGCTGCATAAGCTTTATGAAAATGTAGACTATAGAGATTGAAGGCTTTAGATTATAATGAAATATTAGTTTGATTTATCGTCTCCAGCTCCATCGCAGTCCCCGGAAGGGACGGGCGGCGGGCGCAATAAAACACATGGGCCACCAGAGTCACACGACACAAACACACGGCACCATCCACAGAAAAACACTCGAGATTGTCGACGCCCGCTTCCCATCGCTACGCGCGTTTCCATTGTCGCGCTGCCGAGATGCGGGAGGAGCACGACGTTCTCCATCACCTTGAGCGCCTCCGGCACCCGCGGCTCCTCTCGAAGACGTCGAGCCCCGCGCCCGCGATCGTCCCCGCGCGCAGCGCCGCGATCAGATCGTTCTCATCCACCACGTCGCCGCGCGCCGTATTGATGAGGATCGATCCCTTCCGCATCTGCGAAATCGAGCTGCGTTCATAGAATGCTTCGTCTCCTGCGTCGCCGGACAGTGCAGCGACACGAAGTCGCTCTCCGCGAGCACGGCCTCGATCGCTGTCGCGCCGCTCGGCGCCGATCGCCGCCGCCTCCGCAGCGCTGAGGGGAAATGGATCGTGGTACAGCACGCGCATCCCGAATCCATGATGCGCCCGACGCGCGACCGCGCGACCGATCCGCCCAATGCCGATGAGGCCGAGCGTCTTGCCGTTGACGCGCGTGGCGAGCA
>CAWGRD010000017.1:0-134104 GCA_963824915.1 uncultured Nitrososphaeraceae archaeon | reverse complement strand
AAAATTTGAATGGGCTGACCCAATAGGACCTACTGCGCTTGTATTTTTAAACTTTGATAAATTAGGGGCACAGTATAAGAACGATATGTTTGTGGGAGATATTAACAATGGCAATATTTATCATTTCAAATTAAACGCAGACAGAACAGAATTATTAACTCCAAGTGGACAACCTATAGCGAAAGCTCCAATAACTTCTCAACAAATTCCATCCTTTAAATTTGGACAGGGGTTTGGCGGAATCACTGATTTGCGGGTTGGACCAGATGGTTTTTGTATGTGCTTACACTTTCTGGAAATATATTTAGAATAGTTCCTTCTAGTGTTGCTTCTACTACTAATACTGCTTTTTCATCACCTTCGTTGCAGCCACAAAATAAGGTAACAACTAATATATTGATGTAAAGAACAAAGTTATAATTGAAGGTGTAAAAGGACTGCAATCATATAGCCCCAATCCTATTAGTATAAAAGTTGGAGACACAATAACATGGACCAATGCTGATGTTGTTTCTCATACTAGTAACTTCAGGTAAAGATTATGATGCACAAACCTCTGGCAAGCGATTTGGTTCTGGAGGTATTTTAGGTAATGGAGTTTATAGCCAGAAATTCATAAAGCAGGGGACTTTTGATTATTTTTGCTTATTTCATCCTGAAATGAAAGGACAAATAATTGTAAAGTAGAGAAGAAATTCATTTTTTTATAAATGGCTCCCTGCATAATTAAAAACATGTAGCAATTTCCATTATGGTATCTATCTTCTAGTCTAGATTCGATTCATTATTCTCTAGTTCACCAATCTTGATATATTTCTAATATCTTGATGTGCTTTCTTGACTTGTTTCTAAATACCTCTGTAATAATCCTGTAATTTTTTTATTATTCATATGATTCCTTCTATTTACTATAAATTATGCAAAAGTATTGTATACTACATAGTTATGTAAAGTTGAGATTAGACTCTTGTCATAATTATAAATAAATAAATATCAAAAATTCTTGCTCTATTAACGTAAGAAAATTCTATTGCTAAATATATTCTAACTCTTCTATGATCAATAAAAGAAGCAGAACACCTTCATCATGCATTGGGTATGATCTATATATGTCCTTTCTTGGTTTATCCTCCAAGAATACATCTAAAGCGTTATCATTTTTACATATAGCTAAGAGAAGACCACGTTGCAATTTCTGAAATGGATTCAATAATATAATCCTCAAAAATACTAGTAAAAAAAGAAAGATGATTTCAAAATGTATAATAGTGGATGGGACTCATGGTTTGTTTATAATTAATTAGGTTATGTTAGGTTATAATTGGCTCAAAAAAACAAGCAGGCCCTCGCACTATCCATATCCAAAGAGAGAAACATGTTTGTTGCAACATGACGCATTCTGTCAAGCATTGTTAAAGAATTCGGAAAGTATATTACTACAGTATCAACAGATGGTGGTACTCGGTATCCATCATAGTCCTTGAAGGTTTATGAAACTAAAGCATCGTCTTCATTCCTCCTGTGAGAAAAGTTTGATAGAAAAAGGACTATGTAATACATCAAAGATAGAATCGAAATCTCGATAATTACTTTCCTTGCAACAGCAGAAAAGAGAAATGCAATCTCTTTATTAACCACTATAATAAAAAGTATGTACTCTCAATCAGATATTTTTATATAAAAAATATTAATTTAATACGTCGTAAAGATATGGTATTGAGATTTATTTTAAAATCAAACAAGTTTTTCATCAAATCTTGCTTTATTTTTTTTTCATTAATGTTGTTATTGTCTGCATCATTAACAATGACACAATTTAACAATTTCAGCAAATCTTTTTTGCCATTCTCAATTTCTAATTTTAAAGTTTTTGCACAATATTCTATCGCTCCGACTTCACCTTCTGGCCCAACAGTTAATGATCCAAATTTAAAAGTACAAATAATTTTTCCAACTTCTGGCAAAGGAAATACAAGTATGGCATTTTTAGCACCGAATGATGTTCTTGTCTTGGAAAAAAACACAGGCAAGGTGGATAGAATTGTCAATGGAAAAATGTTGCCTAATTCTGTATTGGATGTTGCTGTTGCAAATAATATAGAGAGAGGCTTGCTTGGAATTGCTATAGCATCTACCCTTTCGCCAGATGGAAAAAGATATGTTTATTTATATTATACGCAGTCTGGCAGTAGCATCACAGATGGAGATGAATTCCTCGGCCTTGCTCCTCCAAAAGGAAATATGGTCTATAGATATGAATGGACTAACAATCAACTTAATAATCCCACACTATTGATGCAACTGCCTGCTAATCCTGGAGCAACGGGACGTTCTGATCATAATGGAGGCAAGGTAACCATCGGACCTGATGGCAATATTTATGCTGTCATTGGAGAAGTAGGAGGCCATCAAACCATGGCACAGAATGTAAAGAACGGTCCCCAAGCCGATGGAACCGGAGGTATCCTCCGGATTGCACCAAACGGACAATCAGTTCCAAACAGTCCTTTTGGAGGTAAACCTCCTTTAAGCAATTATTTTGCTTATGGTATTCGAAATAGTTTTGGTATTGCTTTTGACCCTGTTTCTGGTAATCTCTGGGATACTGAAAATGGTCCAAACTATGGGGATGAGATAAATTTAATCAATCCTGGATTCAATAGTGGTTGGAATCTTATACAAGGATTTGCAAAAGAATCTCATCTAGAGCACAGAAACCATTCTTCTCTAGTAAATTTGTCAAAGAATGCTCAATATTCAGATCCAAAGTTTGAATGGGATGATCCTGTTGGTCCTACAGCTCTTGTATTTTTAAACTCTGATAAGTTAGGAGCGCAATACAAAAATGATCTGTTTGTGGGAGATATTAACAATGGCAACATATATCATTTTAAATTAAGTGAGGATAGAACAAAATTGCTATATCCAAATGGACAACCAATTGATAACGAGCCCACAATATCTGCACAGATTCCGCTGCTTAGATTTGGTGAAGGTTTTGGCGGAATAACTGACTTACAAACAGGACCTGATGGATTTTTATATGTTCTTGCGATTAATGGTGCCATATTTAGAATAGTGCCCACTAGCTTTGCTGCTTCCAACCCTACTTCATACACCCTTTCTACTTTAGGTCCCCAAGGACACCAACAACAACAACTACAATCACTATCCACAATACCGGCTAAAATAACCAACAAAGTTATAATTGAAGGTGTAAAGGGAACAAATTCATATGATCCAAATCCAATTAACATAAAGGCAGGAGATACAGTAACATGGATAAACGCCGATGTAATAGCACATACAGTAACTTCAGGCAAGGATTATAATCGTCTTACTTCGGGCTTGTTATTCCACTCTGGATCCATTATAAGCAATACAGCTTATAGTCATAAGTTTACTATTCCAGGAGTTTATGATTACCTTTGTATGTTTCACCCTGATATGAAAGGACAGGTAGTAGTTGTAAAGTAATTGAAAAATTAATTTTCATATTTTTATTTTTCAATTAAAGATATTATATATGAAATATAAAAATAATTAATGTCTATAAATTAATAAATAAATAAACTTAAATGAAATTCTTATTTAAAAGTTAATTAAAGGGTTTTACCCCGATATCCAACTTTGAAAAGGTTATGAACCAAATAAATTGAATTACACGAGCCATGATCATTTCGTCTTTTTTTTAATTATCGGTATTCTATTTGGAGATCATGGATATATAACACAAACTGCATACGCAATTGGATTAGAAAAAATAGTAATGCAAATACAACTAATAATAATATATTTAAAACTACTAATGCTTCTACATCTATCCTGAATCATTTATTGGTAAAGGAGAAGGAACATCCGGTGTTTATAAATGGATAGATACTAGTAATGCTACTGTAAAAAATCCCATTTTAAAGGTTTTCACAAATACCCGTAGCACAAAAAAATTCAAAATCCTATAAATACAAAATATGAATTATTTTAGATACAGATAAAGATGTATTTCTATCAAGTGATGATATATCACTAGGTAGTTATGGACAAATATTCATTAATTTAAGCAATACAGGACATTCACATATCATCGCGCTTACCATCCTTATACAATGAAAGGAACAGTCAAAGTGATTAGTAAATAAACACTTTTTTTCTATAATAAAAAGTCCCTCCATTATGAAATAAATAAATCTGAATGTTCGCAGAACTCTATAAAAAGTTTATTACAAACTTGACTAAACAAAAGGCATATTTTAACACCTAAAGAGAGTAGCCTTCTTTCGACTGCTTTTATAACCTCTGCCAATAAAAATGTTATAAAATAATAATGAACGTTATTGATAATAAAGTTATCAAACGACTTTCCACATTCTTATTTACAACAAAAGGAAGGAGAAAAAAATTAGTATCAATATCTATGTCTTATTGAATATATACCTCTAAATTAGTAAAACAGGAGATACTCAAAGAAGGTTATATTCTTCATTTATCAGATAAAATAAATAGAGAACAGAATAGAGATCGCATATTAAAAAGTATGCAATATAAGAAATAAAAAATGGATATAGAAAGAATGAATCCATGACATAATAAGGTCCGAAATCTGCTCCCAAAATACGAAAAGAAAGCAGAGACCTACTACCTTGGTCTAATACATCTATTTGTATTATCATCACCTGTAAAAATAATTTTGAGACCGGCCTAATGTAATAATTTGAATAGAAAAATAAAATGCCATTATAAATATTTGTTCTTTTTAATAATAGCTAAAAAGAAGAGAATTAAAATTGCAAGAGTTATAGATGAATTTAAGAACGATAACAAGTAATTATCTACAATATCATAATTTTCATCGAATACTTCTATAAATAATCTAATTGCAAACAATCCGAACGCACCGGCTGCATATAAAATATTTTTTAAACCTGTTTTTCTATAAGCTGAAATTGATAATAATAATAATAATACAGAAAATATGCCAATAAACAAAGAAATTAGATGTTGTGTTATTCCTGCTGGTTCAATATCCATTGAAAATATGGGTAAGTTTAGTTGACCTATCCATATAAACAATACTTGTGAAAAATAAAGCGCTATCAACAATCAATCATCATTCTCTTTTGTTTCCTCAATAGAAGAGAGAGATAAAAACATTTCAGCTAATCTATTACTCCATTTATCCCAAATATTAGGATAATAATTTTTTAATAATTTTCCAACATACAAAGAACTTATTTCAGAATTCAAAACATATCTCTTGTATTTACCGTCTTTTATTTCTTCTATTAAATTTGAATGTAATAATCTGTTCAAATGCCAATTAATAGACGAAGCAGATATCTTGATTTTATTTGCAATCTCTGTTTGGGTAGGACTACCTTGTTCTGTAATAAACATTATTATTTCCCTAGAAGTCTCTTGAGTTAAAAATGTCATAATTTCTTTTTCATGATCTTTAAAAACACCAACAGGAAAGTAATGTTTGTGAAGGCCGCTTCTTTGCGATATAATTTTCCCATCATTTTCCAATTTATTTAAATGATATTGTATGGTTCCCATCGATAAATGCAAATCATATTTAATTTGACGAAGGTAACAGCCAGGATTTTCTTTTATATGGGTTATTATTCTATATGCGTTTTCATCTAGATCCTTGGAACGTGTCATAGAACAATCCCCACTTATAAAATCAATGATATATTCAAAATCTTATCCCTATTTGAATTTATTGAAGAGACATAGATATTCCACATCAGTAGTCGAGTAAATGTATGCCCCAACATGGCCCTGTTAACTTAAGCGTTTATTATATTCTTGTTATACATGAATACAAACAGGTTCAACCAGTTTTTAACATGATTTAGATTGCAATTTTCTTTCTTGCATGGAAAGTAGTCATCAAAACTTTCGGTTCTATCCTTGATGTATTGGATGATTCTCTCAATGAGACTTTTCTCTAATGGGGAATGGATATGATGAGATAGTTTTAAGAATCTACATGCTTGTGGATACCATGTGCCACCATCTGTAGAAATAGATGTTTTCCATAATCTTTAACCAATGTCAACAGAAAGCGCTCTGCAACAAACATATTTCTTTCCTTGGATATAGATAGTGCGAGGATTGACCTATTTTTAGGCTCTGTTATTGCATCCCATAGCCATAGTAATTCTGAACCAACCTGAATCATTGTTTCATCAACTACAAATTCAGATATCTTTCTTCTTTTAGATGATAGTTTTAGTGGCTTATATGTCTGGATCCACTTCCAGATTGATACATGATGGCTTCTCTTGACTATGTGTAAAAAAGATAATGCTTTGGCAACGTTTCTAGTGGACAAACCAAGAAAATACAAATAAAGCCCATAGCCAATACATTCTGAAGATGTTCTGTTTCTTTTATTAGGCATAACTGAAATAGAACATCTTCAAATTATATCGTTTTCTTAAGTTAACAAGACTAGCCCCCAACATTATTCTTGATACAGATATATTAAATGAAACAAAATATATTCAATATACATCTTATAATTTATATTATAATTTCCAAATTGTCCTTTAGAATACTGAAAAAGCACTATCTATTTTCCAATACTTAATTCAAAGGATTATTAGAATGGAGTTATTAATTATTAAATTTATTATATATTACTTTTCTTATAGTACATATATAGAAACGAAACTATATTATCATTAATACATTGTTATTACTATTTAGTTACTTGCATCAATTTATTTAATACTTTTATTATTATAATAAAATCAATGGGTTTAAAATCTGATAAAACTATAAGAAAAAATGTACAAAAGGATAAAGAATATTACCTGATTTATTTCCATGTATTAAGTTTATAATTTGGCAATTTCAATGAATAATAATTATCTAGAGTTTCAAGATTTTTGTAGGTAACAAATTGTAATGGTTTATGGATTGTATTGTTGTCTAGATCAACATTATGATTATCCGTAGAATTGTTTGCTGCTCTAACTTGTTTGCCCGCCTTTGGTGTAGAATTGGAGGAAAAATAACCGCCGAAACTATAAAATGAGAATATAATAATTATTATAGATCCTATGGAAATTACCAGAATACGTGATTTATCTACTATAAATAATACCTATTAAATCATATACGAATATCAATGTTATTTTTTTTGTGAAATCTATACGGTAATTCCAACCCCGATTTTTTATCAAATCCAAAAATGTAATATCTACATATGACAATATTCTTGAAGTATTTTTTTTAAATATTTTCTTGCAATAAAAATATAATCGTATTTCTTTTATTCATAATCCATTATCATCATCCCTAATTTATCGTCATTTCTGTCTTCCTTCTCGTTCTCCTTTGAGATACTTCATCGGTATATAAATTAGTAAATTTCTTTATATAATTCTTTGATATGTCTTTTTGAACAATCATATATTTATCCTTACACTCCAATTTATAAGATAATTGATACAAGTATCTAAATGAGTATTGTCTTTTCAAGGGAACAGATTTTTTTTATTTAGATACTTGTATCATTGCATAGTATCTATATTAAGTACATTAAGTAATAAACAATAAATGTGTATTACAAACTATACTATATCTTTCTTTTAGTAATAAATCTAAATAATAAGCACTAATTCTTTTTGATAAGTGGATTATCATAAAAAAATTATTGTATTAAATATTATTAATCAATAATGATATAATATTTTTCTTTGTTTTTATAATACAAATATCTAAACAACTAAATAAAACTAATAAATTGTTTTTCAATACTTAGTCACTTGTATCAATTTACTTAATACATCAATCATTTTTTAATAATAAATGATGGTTACAAAAAAAATAACATCAATTGTTATTATAATTGCCATTGCATCCATGTTAGTTTCTAGTGTTTTTGTAAATTCTATATTCAGCTAAAATTAGCACTAATGTTAGTAAGGAAATACTATTACATCTAGTAACGGCAAAGGAAATATGGCTAAAGCTCAACAAGACTATACAAACTTTCAAAAATGTCTTTCTAGTGCAGAAGGTACAAAAAGGTTTTGCAACACAGCAAGAGATTAAGAATTGCTATAATCCAGTATATCATATCTTGACTACTACTGGCACCTCGACTACTGGGACAAAAATCGGTAAATAAACAAATAAGGAATTAAATCAAATCATAATGTCAATAAATAAAATCAGCAATATATTTTATATAATTGCCATTGCATCCTCTTTTGGGTCATTGCTATCATTCAATTTTGTGAACAATGCTTTTTCTAGACTGCCCCTTTAATTGCTATTAAAACAGGAGACTCGACATTGGATAAGAATCTGCACAGCTTTTACAGTTGCATTGGCAAAGCAATAAAATCAAATCAGCTCAAATCTGGTATATCCTCATATTTTGCACACGAACCTACAAAGAATGAGGTGATTGATTGCTTTAACAGTAACATCGTTCATCAAAGTACAGGTCAAGGCACTAATCAAAATATGCATCTTAATCAAAAAGGAAAGTGAGTAAGATCAAAATGAATACAATAAAAAAACCAAACATCCCCACATTGAGTATAATTGCATTTGTGATATCTTTTGCAATACTTATTCAGATAGCATATATTGATTCTGCAAGTGCATTAACAAAATACATTAACTGTGTTACAAGTATAGCAAATAGTAAGAGAGTACTTTCACTAACAGATGCTACAGCATGCTATGATAAGGAGTTCGAAGGGGCAACAAACTCAAATGCAGATGGATTCCCATTGAAATAAAGAATTTTCTAATTCTTAAATTTTTTACTTTTTTTTCCTATCCCGTAATTTTTACATATAATATTCCATAAACTTACAGCGTTTACAAATATAAATAAAAGGATTTTGAAAAACAGATTCAAAGTTAGTATTAGTAAAGTAACTATTGACTTCAATCAATAGCAATAAACCTTCAACAACTAATCCTGCTAATTTATAGTTCTTTTAAAAATATCTTGGCATATTTTTTAATACTTAATAATATAGTATAATTTTGTCTTTGGTAATGAAATACTTTAATTAAATATTGCCTCATAAAACAGAATGTTATTCTGATATGATTATGAATAGTAATTGAGTCTTACTAACTCTTTTCTGTAATTCTATGTTGTTTTAGAGATTTTTTTCTTTAATATTATTATCTTTTTCATTTGGTTTTATTAGGTACTACGCTCACGCATCAATTTTATAATGTCTATATTCCTACTAGGATGAGAAAAAATTTCATCTGCGATTTTAGATAATTCCTTTATACCAATAGGATTATTTGATGGGAGTTTTTTATTTACTTCGATAATCTCCTTTTCCTGTATAGTTTTTTCAGATTTTAACTTGGAATTTTTCTCATCAATTTCGAACAATTCTTTCATCAACCTCGATTTATCATTCTCTACATTTTTTAATGTTCTCTCTAATTCTTGATTCTTATCTATAAGAGGTCTGTTTAATCTATAATCTTTTAAATCTTGTATGGTTAAACCATATTCTTCAATTATTTGCTTAATTTGTCTTTGTTTTATTGCTATTTCTTTGTCAAGTCTCAGCTAATTGTTTTGTCTTTTGATTAATAAATGCAGGAATATTATAAATAGAAATATCAAGATTGTTTGCCAATTTTGATACTTCATCTATTTTGGAGACAAATTCTTTACTGTCTATTTCCTTTCTAAAACAATGAATATTTATTTCTTCAAGAAATGCTTCTACCTTTTCTTCTGATAGTTCCAATTCATCCAATACTTTTTTTAATCTAACTGCTGAAGCAAAATAATTTAAATCAAGATTTTCTTTTTTTATTTTTAATGCAAGTCCTCTCATTAAATCAATATCTGCAATGTTGTCCCTGGCTTGCTGAATTATACTTGTTACAGTGCCTGCACCAATGCCATTATTTTGACCTATTTTGTCGCGAGATAGTCCTTGAATCCATTCTTTTATTACTTTTACTTTTATCGAGTACGGAGTAGCAGAACCCATTTATCTCTTTTTACAGTATTATTATAATGAAATGTATTTAAAAGGCATAGAACATTATTGTCCATATCTGTTTCTACGGCTATCTACGGTATCTGACGCTATCTGAAGCCTATCTGACGGCTATCTGACGGCTATCTGACGGCTATCTGACGGCTATCTGACGGCTATCTGACGGCTATCTGACGGCTATCTGACGGCTATCTGACGGCTATCTGACGGCTATCTGACGGCTATCTGACGGCTATCTGACGGCTATCTGACGGCTATCTGACGGCTATCTGACGGCTATCGCAACCAAAATTTGACGCTTATTTAAAACTTGATTCTTAAACAAAGGTTATCTTTAACAATCTTCTATATAAAAATAGGACAATAACAATGAGATAATAATATCTCTATAGTCCGGCTAAAAATTATAGAATTTAATATACTACTATATAGATTATTTTTTTGTCTATATTTTCATCTATGATAAAATAAAGGATTAATAGTCCATAGAAGATGATTGTGCTGCACCTGCGGCACCTGGATTTATCAAAGAAGAAGTGACAAACAATTTTTGTAATAATAAAATCTTCTCATCTTCTTTATGTTTGGGGTCTTTTAGTAGAGTAGGACTGGAATTGGAATTATCTAACACATTTGATATTTCAAAATAGTATTGCAACAAAAATGCAGAAATCACCGGAGATATGGTTATTGTGATCTTATCTTTTTTCATATTATCTATATAATAATCAATAAAACCTGTAAATTTGAGATAATTCATTACAGCTATAATATTTTGCTGGTTGCTATTGCTATTGCTATTATTGTTAGACTGTGCATTATTATCTTCTAGTGTATTATTTTCATCATTGGATACCTCTGAAGGCTTTTTAATAATGTGATTATTTAAGCTAGAAATAGATTCTACTACTGTTCCATTAGATTGTGAAAATGAATTAAGATAAACTATTGTTTTTAAAATATTAGTATAATGCTCAATCAGATTGGCTCTCATTATTTCCAAAGAATTTTTCATTTTACTGTTTGTTTTTATTGATGAATATGGAACTTGAGAGGTTGTTGCTGATGAAGTTGATGTATTATGGCTTTTATTTATTTTAATTCATAGAATATTACATTTGGTCATATTTAATGGTTAGTTACAAAGAAATTATATTTAATTTCTTTATAAGTATATAATAAAAGTAAAACAATCAAGTCAACAAAGGAAGGCTAAAAGAAAACTTTGCCCCATTTTCATCCTTATTATTTTCAGCCCATATTTTTCCACCATGCGCCTCGACAATATTCTTACATATGAACAAACCTAACCCAGTTCCGGTTCCTTTTTCTGATTTTGTTGCAAATTTAGTAAACAATCGAGGCATTATATCTAAATCAATGCCATGACCTGTATCTTTGATTGTTATAATAGCATATTGTTGTTTATTTATAAAAGATTTTTTTATATTTATGTAGATTGTGCCATTTTCATTTATAAATTTGAATGCATTGTCTAATAAATTTGATATAACTTGGTATACCCTTGATTTGTCTACTTCGACTGTAAATATTTCTTCATTATCCTCATTTTCAATGTTATTTAATTTAGAAAAAGATATTCCTGATGCGGTATATTTTACTTTTTTATCATGATTGTTATTAATTGTGTATGTTAACTCAATGTCAGTATTATTTTTAAGCTGATTTTTGTAGTCATTGAGATAATCTATTAAAAATAATTTCAAATCTACTATTTCTTTATGAAGAATAAACGAATTGGTTTCAATTTTTGTTATATCTAAAACATCGCTTGTCAGCCGTAATATTCTTTTTGTATTTCTAACAACTATATCTAATATTTCATTAACTTTGTCTTTATTTACCACAACTTCTTTTTCTTCCGGATTTCCTGACCCATTCTTATTTACAATAGATTTGAGAATTTCAGATGACCCTAAAATTGGCTGGAGGGGATTTCTTAATTCATGTGCAGCTATATGTATAAAGTCTTTATGAAGTCTTTCATTTTCCTTTAATCGTTCATTTGCGCTTTCTAGCTCTTGATATAATTCTGTTTGTTTCCATAAATTTTCAAATATTGAAACATAGGAAAATACTCCTGCTTTGCTATTGGAATATGTTGACAAACCTATTGCTTCACAGAATGTATCTTTAGTATCGTCTTTTAATTCCATGACAAGTGATATTTTTCTATCCATTATCAAAATTGTAGTCTGAGAACCTGATAATTGGTGAATATATCTGAATTCAATATTTGTATTATTATTATTGTTTATTTTTGAAGAAAATGATTTGTTTTTTATTTGTTCAATTAAATTAACCACATCTTTATTTTTTGGAACCAAGATCCTTGCTTTTATGTTTCTATTTATTGCAGCATAGATTATTGAGTTTAGAACACCTATTTTATGCTGTCTTATAAAGGCATTTATGGTAGGAAATATTAACATTATTTCATTATTTGCTGATTTTAATAGATCTAGGTAAACATTCTCAGCATTAGTGGACCGCGAGATAACTTCTATTCTTTCAGGATCGAGGCCTCTTTCTATATCATATAATATATCTGTAGCATCTATCCCACTCTTCCACAAATCTTCAAATACTGTTCTATATTGATTAATGTATAAATTATCATTGCTTATTAGCATATTGTTAATAACTTTTCTTTCGTGGATATCATTGATATTTTCAATATTTGAGAAAAAGAGCTTGTCACTAATAAGATAGTTTAATGGAGGTAAATTTTTTATGTTTCTTATTTTAATTCCAATATCCATAAACAGTTTGACTACTTCAATATCTTCATTACAATTGATTGAAGTAATCCATCTTATACCTCTATGATATCCTTTGTCATATTTATCCAATATTTTTTGATAAACATCAAATAAAGAACTGTATACTAACTTTAATAATCCCGTATCTGAGCAAATTAGTATTTCTTCAGAATTTTCAGTTAATGACTTTATTTTATTATGGATTTCTTCCCAATTATCTAATACTTTGGTCTCTATTCTTTCATATCCTTCCTCGATTTCCTTTATTCTTTGTTCAGCAGTAATTGCATTAATCCATAAACTTTCAAATACAAGTTGCTGTTGTTCTACAATTTCTTTTACATTACTATGAATAAGGTGTGAAACAGGTTTTGCTTCCTGCAAATTTGCTGTAGCGATATATTCTATTTCATTTACTGCCATCCCGCCCTTTGCATTATCTAAATGACGTACATTAGCTATCTTCATTAACTCTTTGCAATAATTGATGTTATGTTTTGTAATCTCAGAGATATATCTTATTTTTACGCCTCTCTCATAGGCGTTTCTCATTCCTTTTCTTAATGACTCTACACCCATAGCTATTGTAGGTCCTTCAGAATTAGCATAGTTATCCCATCTATTTTTGGAATTATGTAATGCTTTTAAAATTAATTTTGTTGTTTTATCTTCACCGTAAACTATTATAGTTTTTTCTTCAGTTTTATTTTTATAACTATTGTAAAGTTTATCTTTACTTGTTAAAGAAGAGCATTCCTCTGAATTATTATAATCAGAAATATTTTTATTTAAACTATTAGTATTTTCCTTTTCTTTCTCACCTTTGGAATCAGTATTGATATTGGTTTTGAAGTTCAATTCCCATCAATATCATATACACATTCAAGGATATAAGCATTTGTATTTATATACATGAAAGTAGAGGCTTTATCTTTTATAGTACATGTTTGAATTAATTCGATAATAGTCAAGCGGAATAATAATACTACAATAATGATTACTATAAGGACTTTTTTTTAACTTCAAAATAACAATAATACTAATGCTTTTTATATTGATAAGGCCTTCGGAGGGATTTGAACCCTCCTCGAGCGGTTTCAATCGTCGCCTAAATGATGACGTCCACAGCCGCCTATACTAACCAGGCTATACTACGAAGGCCACTATTCAAAAGTAAATATTTATTATTAATATATAATTGTTTTAAGTTTTAAAGTAGATTATATCTCGCTTTTATCCTAAATTTGATAAAAAAGTGATTTTGCCTTTGTTATACATTATTCTCTTTTATAAAAAAATTGGATTATAAGGTTGACAAAAGACTGTTAATTTGAATAGACAAGAACAGAAAAAATTGGGCATAAATGAATTGACTTTTAAATTCTAAAGCAAATTCAAGGAAATATTTATTCACCCATATTTGTTGTTAGAAATTTGATAATAATAGGACAAAAATCAAATTGATATTTCACAAAAAAGGTACTATCATCCAATTTTTTCTTTTTCTTATTTTAAAACTTATATTTGTATTTGTACTCAAATATAAAATGAGCTGCTCTGGTGAAATATATTCTCATAATTATTCTGATGATAATTTAATTCAAATCACACCTTCTATAAAACAAAAGTTAAACAAAGCTAAATATGGCGTCTCTAATCATTCGGCAGTAGAATTATGTCACTGGACTAAAAAATCTTTTTCAGATGAAGCTACTTGTTATAAACACAAATTTTATGGAATTTCTACACATCGATGTATGGAGATGACCCCATGTGCAATGAACTGTGAGAATAGATGTATTTATTGTTGGAGACCTACAGAATTTTATGATACTCTCGAGATGCCTTCTCACCTTGTTGACGGACCAGAAACAATTGTTCATAATCTATTGGAGGAAAGACGAAAATTAGTTGTTGGATTTTATGGCAAAAAGAATATCAATACTGCAAAATTAGATGAATCTCTATTTCCAGAACACTATGCTATTTCTCTTTCAGGCGAACCAACTATGTATCCCCAACTTCCTGAGCTCATAAAATATATAAAAACATTAAAAGCCACCAAATCTATTTTCTTGGTGACAAATGGACAAGAACCTGATATGTTGTACAGACTTCAGGAAGAAAATGCATTACCAACTCAAATTTACCTGTCTACCAATGCTTCTAACAAAAATATGTTTTACAAAATAAATGGACCAAGACATAAAGATGCCTGGGAGAGATGGTTACAAAGCTTAGAATTTATATCAAATGCAAAAACAAGAACTGTTTTACGTATGACATTAATACGTAACTTTAATGATGGTGAAAAATATTATCAAGAATTTGCTGATTTGATAGAAACAGGTTATCCTCATTTTATTGAATTAAAGTCATACATGCATATTGGAATGTCAATTAACAGATTGGAAGAGTCTAATATGCTCGATATGGAAGAAGTAAGAAATTTCTCTCATGGCATTAAAAAACATCTCTTAGGATATTCATTTATGGATGAAAGTGTGATTTCCAGAATAATTGTATTGCAAAATACTAATCGTCATATTTCGCGCTGGGTTGAGAATTATGCCTTATAAATGTAAACTATTAGTTGTTTCTCCATTTTATGATTTTTATATTATGTAGTATTTTTAGTATTTTTGATTATACCACCCTAGAAAATTTCTCAACGATTTTGCTCTATGTGATATTTCATTTTTCTTTAAAATATTTATCTGTCCATATGTTTTATCTTCATTTTCTGGTTTGAATATCGGGTCGAATCCCCAGCCTTCTGGAGAGATTTTTGTGGTGATATAACCTATCGTTTCACCGCTAAATGATTCCATAATTTTTCCGTCAAAAAAAGAAAAAATTGATAAAAAGCTAGCGCTTCTTTTTACTTTTTCTCTATCTTTGAGTAAATTTAATATTCCTTTATTTCCTATTGTTTTGTATACAAAAGAAGAATATATTCCTGGAAACCCATTTAAATCATCTATAAACAGCCCATCATCTTCTACAATAACTGGGCTTTTAATTATGTCAAATGCTTTTTTTACTTTATCTTCTGCAACTTCTATTATTGATTCTGATTGAATCTCTTTTATTATTACCTTTGAGAAGAGAATTTTTAAACTTTTTTTTACTTTATCTTTGTTTCTTTCCTTTTCCCTTTCCAAAATCTTTTCAACCTCTACAAATTTATTTTCATTACTGCTGACAAAATATAACGATGTTGTGGTAATCAAATTGGCTCTGTATATAAAAAAACTAACTCCTATTTTTCTTTAATACTATTTTTAATAAATAGTATTAAAGAAAAATATATTCAAATTATAGACTTATATTTTAAAGAAATTCAAAATTATTAGTTTTTGAATACAGAAAATCTTTTAACCATGTTGATTTGGCTTGGAGAATTGAGCCTTTCAAGCTGGATACTATCATATGGTGCTGAACATCTTTCTCTTAGATTTGGAGCAAAATTTGTTGGAAGAACATTATTAAGCGTCGCAACCACACTTCCAGAAATTGCAATTGTGATCTATGCATCCTCTGTCGGTCTCTATGACGTTGCTATTGGTTCTGGTCTTGGAAGTAATATTTTAATGATGACACTTGGATTGGCATTAATGCTTTTAATCTCCACTACAAGACTTTCAAAATCTCCATTAAAAAAGTTAGATATTAGTGCTTTTGGAACAGACAAGATTTTTCTTTTAGTTTCGGCAGTAATAAGTGCAATTTTATTGATTGATGGTTATAATTATATAGATGGTTTTATTTTCATCGGGATATTTGTTGGTTATATTCTGATTGCTTTTATAGAGCTAAGAAAAGAACAGAAAATAAAACGAGTTGCTGATGACGCTACTTATGCTGCAAATACTGCTGTTCCACCACCTCCTTTTACTTCCTTATCTTCATCCGATTCTGATTTCAATTCTCAACATAGTACACAAGTTAATAAATCAGATATGATAAAAGCTATTTTGGCTTTTATTATTGGTACTGCTGGGATTGTCATAGGTGCCAATCCATTTATTACCTCCTTACAATCTTTTTCATTTGATATTGGGGTTTCCACAGTTGTTCTTGCTGTAATCATTAGTCCAATTGCGGGGGAAATGCCAGAAAAAATTTCAATGATGATTTTGGCAAGAAAAGGCGCTGCAGGTGCATCTATTGCTATAGCAAATGTTCTTGGCTCAAAAGGTACTAAATAATTCTCTATTGCTTGGTATAGCAATATTTGCCGCAATGTATCATGGTGGGTTCTTTACAATAATTGCAAATAGTAGTATGTTGTCATTTCAAATGATTCTGGCTACTTCAATTACCTTAATAGCTTTGATTCCTTTATTTAGACATTCTATTGGAATCCGAATAGGAATATTTCTACTGGGTCTTTATATAATGAGTATATTCATTCAATTTTTAATGCCTGGAGAGGTCAATGTTCATTAATAAAATTACTATTTATATATTATTTAAAAAAATGAATAATACTTAAATTTTTTTGCTTTTTTTAATATTTTTTTGCTATTTTTTATAAAAAAAACTTCAAAAGAAATAAAAAATTTACATGTAAATTTTAAAAATAACCTTCTACCAGTAGTTTTTGATGAATTTTAATAAATATGCATTAGTAATGTTCGCATTTGTGGGCGTCGTCTCTATCATGATGGGAATCAGTAGCAGTTCATATGCTCAAGAAAACCAAACATCTACCTCTCCAAGCATGGGTTCAAGCAATCAAACATCTACCTCTCCAAGCATGGGTTCAAGCAATCAAACATCTACCTCTCCAAGCATGGGTTCAAGCAATCAAACATCTACCCTCCAAGCATGGGTTCAAGCAATCAAACATCTATTGCATCTTCCAATCCAACAACACCAACAGCAGATAAGCAACAATAGTTCATCTATGTCATCTGCAAATAGTGCATCTCCACAAGCTACCTCAAAAAACGCTAGCGGTCCTATGGATATGATAAAAAACTTGTTCAAATCATTTATGGGTGGAAATAAATAATCTCTTTTATTTTTTAACTAAATTTACCAAAAACAAAAAAATCTTCTCTTTTTCTTATTTGCTATCAAAAGACTATTAATCAAAATCTTCTCAAAACCTTTGGTTTCAATATTTCTGGATGTTCTTTTAAATATTTGATTTTTTCTAATATTTTATATTTATCTTGAGGCAGGGTACCACCTATTGAGTAAACGTTTGAAGCATGATTTGCTCTGAATATAACCGGTTCTTTAACATCTGTATTTGCTATCAAAGTTTCCATTTCGTCTAGTATCTCTGAATCCTCTAAAGGTTGAAAAGGTTCACTAAACTTGGAATAAAATTCTTTCTCTATATTAGGTTCCATATACAATGTTAAAGCACCAAGATAATTTGGCTCGATTTGGTTAATTATATTTGAAGTGTCATTGGCATGGTAATTGGAGTATTTTTTTCCTCCAAGACCTAGTATTATCATACATGAGAGAATAAAGCCATTTTTCTTTGCTTTTTTGCAACTATTTATTATCATTTCACTTGTTGCTCCCTTTGTTACTTTTTTTAGTATGATGTCATTGCCACTTTCTATACCAAGATAAACCATATCTAAACCGGCTTGTTTCAAAGATATTAATTCTTTATCAGTTTTCTGCAATAAATTTTTTGGCATAGAATAGCATGAGATCCTTTCTATATTTTTAAAATTACCCTTTATCCAATTTAATATTTTAATTATGTTTTCAGTCGCTACATTTAATGCATCTCCATCTGCTAAAAAAATTCTAGTTACTTCTGGTTGTAATTGCGACATCATCTCTATTTCCTTTTTTATTTCCTCAAGAGGTCTTTCTGAATATTCTTTTGTTCTATACATATTACAGAATGAACATTTGTTAAACGAACAGCCCAAAGTTATTTGAAAAATTAACGAATTTGCTTCAGAAGGAGGCCTATACAGGGGATAAACATAATCTATTTCCATATTGTGATTTTATTACTTGAATTTATTATATATTTATAATTAAAAAACATGAAATAAAGATAATGAAATTGTGATTATGGGTCAGTTCGTCGCGAGGTCATCATTGTGAAAACTCAGACTGGAGCAGCTAGACATACCTCATCCCCATCAATTCATATACTCTTATTTGGGTCTTTGAGTAATATACCTTTTTCTTATATTGTATAAATTTTGGATTTTAATTATTGTTATTGATATATTCTATATAATTAATAGTTCTTTCTCGAATGAATGAAGATTTATATAATCAAATCCGTTATCTCTATTTCTTTTTTTTGTTATTAGAATACTATCTTCAATCCGTACTCCAAATTTATTTTCTATGTATATTCCTGGTTCAATAGTTATTGTCATATTTTCTCTAATTTTGCTCTTAAAGTTAGGTCTTATCCATGGAGGTTCGTGTACTTCAAGACCAATTCCATGACCTGTGGAATGAATGAACTGATCACCAAATTTTCCATTGATTATAATGTTCCTACAACAAGCATCAACATCCGTAAAATCTTGGGTGTTATTGATACATACAATACCATTTTCTTGAGATGTTTTTACTGTTTCATAAATTTCTTTCATTTCATCTGTTATTTTTCCTATTCCGAAATGTTCGAGTGGCATCCGAAATATAGTGATTAAAACTTAAAGTAATGTCTATTACTATTAATTCGCCTGATTTAATTTTTTTATCTGAAGTTTCTGCATGAGGAAATGACCCATTAGACTCCGCTAGCAACAATTAATGGATTGGATGTGAATTGGTATGAAGGAAATCTTGCTCCTAATTTCATTGCTTCATATACTAAAATCGATTGAATTTGTTCTTCTGTTGTTGTGTTTTCCTTTATTTCTTTTGTTGTAATTTCAAATAATTTGTCAATTATTTTCGATGCGTTTTTTATATTATTTATTTCTACAGTGTCTTTTATTTCTCTTAAAGCATATAATAAATTGTTATCAATAATCACATTTTTTCTTCCTATTTTTCTTTGAATTTTATTTATAATCTCAAAATAGTTACTATCAGAAAATACTATACTACCATCTTTAATTAAATCGATTAATGTATTACTTAATGCTATTCCTCTATCTGATGAAACGACCTCACATTCTTTTGATGTATTGATAGCTCTTGTATATTCTAGTCGTGGAACTACAAGTTTTGTGTGCATTTCTACCTCCTGTTCAGAGATTATTACTATTCCTTCGCCCCAAAAATTTGTTAAATAAAAAATATTTTCAGGTTTAAATAACACTATTAATTTATTTTCCTCTTTAATTTTTTTTCTCCCTCTCTGCTTATTTAATAACTCAAATAGTTTGATCTTTCTGTTATTTTGCAATATTTTTTTTTCTTGAACTATGAATATTATTGTTTTTGAATTACTTATAAATAACGGTCAAGTATGCTGTTTACTTGAAAGTTGCTATGGAATATTTAGTAATGTTACCTGGACCAACCAATGTTCCAAATAGAGTTATGAATGCAATGCTGGCTCCAATTATAAACCATAGGAGTGATGATTTTAGAACACTTTACAAATCAATTATTGAAAAAACTCAAAAACTGTTCCAAACCGAAAGTGATATAGTATTATTATCTTCTTCAGGTACCGGTGCCGTAGAGTCCTCTGTTGTCAATCTTATAAAAAAAGGCGATAAAGCTGTAATTCCAGTAAATGGGGAATTTAGCACTCGATTGGCAGATTTAATAGATAGTTGGGGTGGCCAGGCAATAAGAATCCAATCCGAATTTGGTGAAAATCCTCCTTATGAAAAATTTGAGCAAGTATTCGATGAACACAAGGATATAAAAGCACTCTATGCGGTTTATAATGAAACATCTACTGGAACAACAATTCGCTATATGGACAAGCTGGGAGATTTATGTACCAAGCAGGGTTGTTTCTATATTGCAGACTCTGTTTCTATTTTAGGAGGCGATGAATTACCAACTGACAAGTGGAATATTGATATATGCATTACTGCATCACAAAAAGCCATAGCTGCTCCACCGGGTGTATCGCCAATATCTGTCAGTTCAAAAGCTAAAAAATATATTCAAGATAACACTTCGCCTATATTATACCTTAATTTAAAAAGATATTTCAAATTTTATCAAGAACATTTTGAGACACCTTTTACTCCTGCATTACCTCTTTGTTACGCTTATAATGAGGCATTGGATATGATTCTTGAAGAGGGATTGGATAGACGTATTGCAAGACATAGACAATGTGCTGATGCATTTTATTCTGGATTGGGTTCCATGGGTCTAACACCTTTTGCTAAACCTGATGCAAGAAGCAACGTCGTACTAGCCGTAAATTATCTACCTGGTATTGATGATAAGAAATTTAGAGATCTTTTATCAAATGAATTCAAAGTGTTGGTGGCTGGTGGTTTTGGCAAATTGAAAGGCAAGGTGTTTAGGATAGGATCGATGGGTGAAGTAAATAAATATCATGTTCTGAGAACCTTGTCCTCGATAGAATCATCTTTGAAAATATTGGGAATTAATATTCCATCTGATTCTTTAAATAAAGCTATGGAAAAGTTTTAATTATTATATTTATATTTTTTTGTTACAAATATTTATCTTACTCATTTCTTCCTTTCTTCTATGCAAATAGGGATTCTAATAATCAACTTGATAATAAATTTACAATCTTTCGATTTAAAATTCAAATAGAAAAAGTACAAAATAAATAAATATATCCGTGTTAATTTTTTTATATTTATATAAAATCTTTTAAAAGGACTAAAAATATGTTTAGAGTAATCTATTTCCTTCCGATCTGCGTTTTTTGTCAAACTTAATATATGGAAAATTGATAGCGATTTTTATGACTTTAGAAAAAGGTTCTCTTATTCTATTAGATTATACTGCTAAGATTAAAGATACTAATGAAATTTTTGAAACAACTAGGGAAAATGATGTAAAAAATTCTGAAGATTTTGATCCATCTAGAAAATATGAACCTAGATTATTAGGTGTAGGTGAAGGCTGGGTATTGAAAGGTCTTGATGATGCATTACTTGACGCAAATATGGACGAACCATTAAATATTGAAATTCCACCTGACAAAGCCTTTGGAGAACGAGACCCATCTAAAGTGCGAATGATTCCTTTGCGTAAATTAGGTGAAAAAGCTAATGAAGTAGGTGTTGGTGATGTTATAGAATTGGATGAGCGAATGGGAATTGTACGGTTTATTGGATCAGGTCGTGTACAGGTTGATTTCAATCACAAATATGCTGGAAGAACTTTAATCTATGATGCTACTATTGTAAAAAAAATAGAAACCGATGATGAAAAAATTACTAGTCTTATTAGGCGTAGACTACCTATTGATTCAGCAGATATACAATTTGAAAAAAAAGACTTTGAACTTGAAATTAGTGTTCCTGAAAAAATATTTCTTTTAGATGGACTTCAAATAATAAAAAGAGGAATTGTTGGTGATATTTCCAAATTTGTGCCTGGATTTCAAAGTATTGTTTTCATAGAAAAATATCCTAATTCGAATAATATTACTTCTTCAAAAAATACTGACAATACTGCTAATACTGAAAATAAAAATGGAGATACTTCACACCATGAGGATTCTGAACAAAAAAAGACCGAAATCAATGCTAATGCTGATATTGTTACTGCTACTGAAAATGTTTCTACACCAAAAGAAACCGGAAAAAAGGAATCTAAAAAGAACACCAATTAATTTATTCAATGACAATCTGAAATATTTTATACTTCTTTTTGAAAATTTTTTTTCTACTATTTATTTAATTATTTAGTGGCTATTATTAGATTAAATGATTCGATATCATACTTTAAATAATTCCTACTTCTTCAATCAAATTTTCAACCTGATTTTTATCAAAATTGATTTTGTTAAGAATAGTATATCTTTCTGGTCTTATCTTTTTTGCAAGATAGAATGCCTGAATTAATTCATCTTTATCCACATTAATTTCTTTAGCTGTAGTAGGAGCACCTAGAATTTCAAGAGCATTTTTTATTTCATTCCAATTTAATTTATGAAGTTTTGCCATTATTATTGTTCCTATTCCGACTCTTTCGCCATGCAGGCCGCATTTACCATTTGTAATGTGCTCTAGGGCATGACTGAATAAATGCTCTGAGCCAGAACATGGCCTACTACTTCCTGCAATTCCTGCAGCAACTCCAGAACTTATTAAACCCTCTACTATTGTCCTTGTTATTTGTTTATCAATTGGATTATTTTTTTTTATATTCTTTGAAATATCTAATATCATTTTTGCACTTAGATATGATAAATTAGCTGCATATTCTCCAAAATATTCATTTGTGTCTTTTCTTGCAAGCTCCCAGTCTTTAATGGCTGTTATCTTTGCTATTAAATCTCCACATCCACTAGCTATTAATTGATATGGTGCATTTGATATTATGTTTAAATCTGCTATTATTTCAATAGGTGTTTCTACTTTAATTGAATAAGGTTTACTTCCTCCTCTTAAAGATACAAATGGACTGGAAATCCCATCATGTGAAGCAGAGGTTGGAATACTTATAAATGGTTTTTTTAAATTATTTGCTGTCATTTTTCCTATGTCTATACATCGGCCTCCGCCTAATCCTATAATGATTTTAATTTTCTCTTTTTTCAATTCCTTTTCTATGTCTTTTACGCTTTGGAAAGATGCATCTCCAGCTATGAACCATTGATAATTTATCTTACTTTCAATAAAACTATCTTCAACTAAATTATTTAATTTGTTTTTAACATTTATTCCAGTTATTATTGCAATTTTTTCATTCTTTATTGTATTATCTTTAATAAATTCTCTTGTATTGTTTAGAATATTATCACCAATTGTTACCTTTCTAGGTAATTGCATTATATGGGGTATAGAATAACTCAACTTAATTTAAACAAAAATACAATAAAGAAAAATTCATGAAAAAAACTAAAAGTTTTGTTTTATTGGTTATTCTTCAGTTTTAGCTTCTACCAACTCAGCTGTTGCATAACCTCTTCCTACACGTGTTACCTTTACTTTTACCTTATCTCCAACTTTTGTATTTGGGACAAAAATTACTAATCCTTGAATCCTTCCTACCCCTGCATCTCCTCTTTTGCTCATGGATTCGATATTTACTTCATGTTCTTCGCCTGCGTTTACTGGGGACGGCTTAAAAAATCTATTATAGCTTCCGCCGCCGTTTCCACTTTCATTTTCATTCCTTCTAGGGAATCTGCCTCTTTGATTGTTATCACCTTGATTTGATGATGAAATTTGTTCTATACCTGATGGTTGTGATTCATTACTTTCCAAACTATCTCAGTAATATGTTATAATACTATTGCATATTTCAACTTTGATGTTTTAAATTTGTATTATTGGTTTATTTTTTGAGTAAATTAAAATACTTTTATTCTTTATATATGATATTAATGCTTTCAACATCACTTTCTAATGATATTGTTAATGAATTTATAGAAGTACGTGAGAAGACGATGGAATCTTTTTTCTCCATTAGATGTAGAAGATGCAGTAATTCAATCTAGCAACTTTGGAAGTCCTCCTAATTGGCATATCTCTCATGTAACCTGGTTTTTTCATAAAATACTAGAAAAATATGGTTATAGAATTGATATCAAAAATAATTTTAATCTCGAGTATCTTAATTCTTATTATCAAAAATATGGAAAGATTTTACCAAAAAGTGAAAGAGGAAAACATCCACGACCAACTGTAATACAATCCATTAAATATAGAAAAGAAATTGAAAAACATTTTATAGATTTTCTGAATACTTTTGATAGAATAGATTTTTCTGAAAGATTAGTTTTAGATATTTTTACAGCAATAAATCATGAACTCCAGCATCAGGAATTAATGGTATATGACTTTCAGCATTATTTTAATAGGTTTACAGATGAAAGTGATAATTATTATCCAAAAAGAAGAAATAAAAAAATTTGTATGAATAAAAAAATAAATAAAGAGATGATTGATATTGCCGGGGGAATTTATGAAATAGGCTATAATGGTAAAGGTTTCTGTTATGATAATGAATTGCCTGAAAATAAAATATATTTAAATCCATATAGGATTGACACTTCTCTTGTTACCAACGAAGATTTTATCAATTTCATCGAGGACGGGGGCTATGAAAACTACAAGTATTGGTTAGCTGATGGCTGGGACTTGGTAATGACTGAAAATTGGACGTGTCCATTATATTGGTATTTTGATAAAAATAAAAAAAAATGGTTCAAAAAAGATTTTAGTGGAATTAATGAAATTGTTCTTGAAGAACCTGTTGTAAATGTGAGCTATTATGAGGCAGATGCTTTTGCAAAATGGACAAAAAAAAGATTACCTACAGAAGCTGAATGGGAAAAAGCTGCTTCCTGGGATGAAAAAAATAAATTAAAAACTATTTTTCCTTGGGGCAATCAATATCCCACCAGAGATCATGCCAATCTTTTTGAATCTTATTTATGGGGCCCATCTATGGCAGGATCTTTTCCTGCAGGAAAAAGTCATTATGGTTGTCATCAAATGATAGGTGATGTATGGGAGTGGACTTCTTCGGAGTATATGTTGTATCCTGGATTTAAATCGCGTTTTGAAGAATATACTGATAAATGGGCTATAAATCAAAAAGTGTTAAAAGGTGGGAGTTTTGCAACTTCTGAAAAACAAATCAGAAATAGTTATAGAAATTATTATAAGCCTCATGAGAGAATTATTTTTGCAGGCTTTAGATGTGTACAGGATATTATTTAAATTAATTTTTTGATTTATAGTTTTAAAATGACAAAATAAAATATAATAATAGTGAATACAAAATTCTATTATTTGAATATCAATTTATTTTCAAAAAGAAAATTTCTTTTGCTTTCTCCTTTCTATATGTTTATTATTAGCACTACAAATTCTAATTAATTTGCCAACTACTTGCTATGTTTTTTCTTTTTTTTTTACTGCGACATTTAAGATCCTTAATTGGAATAACTATTAAATACTTGAACTTATCGATCTTTACTTATTAATTGTCATCCATCTAAAAGGTAAATTCCTTTTGGTATTTAAAATACTTTATCATTTAAAACACATTTTTTGTCTACATCTTGTATTTTTATTTTCTATCTCATTATTATAAAAATTAATTCATTTAAAATGCTATTATATGCTTTCTCAACATGGTCACTTTAATTACTATTTAAACTTGTGCTTTTAATAAGTTAGCATAACTTATATTTTGGATAAGTAAATTGGCTCAGTATGGCAAAAGGTTCCAGAAGAGGAGGAAGGGTTCGTGATAAATGGAGAGATAAACAATGGATAATAGTGAATGCTCCACCCGCCTTTGAACAAGTTCCATTAAATTATATTCCTATTTCAGATGTAAATACTGCTAAAGGACGAGTTATTGAAAATACATTATATGATGTTCTCAAACAAGATCCAACTCAGCATCAAACAAAAATATTCGTTCAAATTGATAAAATCAATTCAGGGATAGCTTCTACCATTTTCAAAGGTCATGAATATGCCAAAGAATTTCTCAGAAGCCTTATCAGACGTGGAAGTTCGATGATAAATTATGTACATGAATATACTACTGCAGATGGTTATGTATTTAGAGTTTCAGCTACTGCATTTAGTCAAAGAAGAATAAATTCGTCTAAACAACATGAAATTCGATTAACAATGAATAACGTTCTAGCAGAAAGAATACCTCAATTATCATTAAATGAATTTGTAAAAGAAGTAACAATGGGGAAAATGGGATCTGATTTGATGGAAATATCAAAGAAAATAGCTGTAATTAGACATGTAGGTATAAGAAAAACAAAATTAATTTCATCCCCTATTCAAAAAGATGGTGATATTCCAATTACTGAAGATCAGGACATAACTGACGCCGACAAAGAATTAATTGACAATGGTGAAGCTGAAGGTCCTTTCATTGAAAATGCTGGTATTGTGGAAGAAGCTCCAGAAAAAGAACAGGCTGTTGAAACATCTAATAATACTTTAGAAAAGAAAGAAGAAGAAACTGCTTAATTTTTTTAGATTTTTCTTTAAAATTGTATTCATCTATCGAGATTTCAATTTTAATTCATGCAACTGAGAATGAAAATAAAGTTTTAAAAACTATTCTTGAGTTTGTAGGACAATCTATCGACTCCATTAAAATAGAGTCGATAAAAACAGAAGGTCATTGGAAAAACCCTATTCTTAGATTAGTAATCTATATTGATGTGGCCGCAGATCAAGTATTTAACAAGCTATATTCACAATTAGCTGAAACTTATGGTGAAAATGATGTTAACAATTATATTAAAACTAATACCGATAGAAAGGGATATTTTTATGCTCGTTTAGATAAACAAAAATTTTGTAATAGAAGAATCAATCTATCTGATAAAGATTCTATACGCATGGTTTTCAAAAAATTAGGGAAATTTGAATTACAACATAGAGGTTGATAAAAATATTTATAATAGCTGATTTAAATACGAATCTATTATATTCCGATAAATTAATACAAGTTTTAAAATCCTTTTTTGGAATTGATATTTTAGGATTTTATTTTGATAAGAATATATGTATTTATGGAAAACAAGAACATATTATTCTCAGAAAAAATTTTGATTCCTTAAATAGTTCAAGTATGAAAGATATTAGCAACAATAAAAATATTATTCTTTATAGTTCGATTTTCAAAGGTAGTGTTGACGATAATTTTTATAATTCTGATATTTTAACTGTGAAGAATTTACATAACATTAAATCTCTTTTCAAAAAATACAATGGAAAAAATATGGGATTAGAATTTTTAATTTCTGATATTCGATATCGTGATGATAATGATTTAGGAAAATGGTTTTTTGATGTCAAATGGGTATATGAATTATGTAAAAGGTATAATTTTCAATTTATTTTATCCAGTGGGGCTAATAGATATATTGATTTAATATCATTAAAAATTTTTAATACTATTTTAAAAAGAATTGGTATCGAGAGTAGACAATATTGGAACGATCTCACTGTTTGGCTAGATAACAAAAAAATTATGAATAGTTTATGATATTATATAAAAAAAAGTTTAGGTATGCTTGTATTTATATTAAAAAAAATAGTAGTGATGTTGATAGTAGCAATATAGTACTTTCTAATTTTACTCGGGATTTGTACAAACGGCTTATTGGATTAAATGGGAGCGTTGATTTTTATAAATCTAATATTAGAATTATTAATGTTGTTACGATACCTTCTGGATTCGTAATAATAAAATGCAGATTGGAGTATATTGATAATGTAATGTTATCATTATATTTTGTAAATTATCCTCTAATGATTTTACCTATTTCAGGAACCATTAAGCAGTTAAAAAAAAGAATACAAGAATTTTTAATAGATAAAGATTTTTTAATGGAGAGCTAAGTATAAACATGGCCAAAATTAAATACCTTTATATCGAGAAACAAAAATGACTGAAATGACTTTTTCTAATACTTTAACTGATGGTTCGGAAAACTGTTCTAAGAATTATGATAATAATAAGGGCGAGAACTCTGACAATAAAGATAATACTAACAAAAAAAAAATTAAGGCCGTAGCACTACTGTCTGGTGGACTTGATAGCAATTTAGCTGTTCGTATGATTAAAGAGCAGAATATTGAGGTAGAAGCAGTTGCAATTAAAACTCCTTTTTGTGATTTTGATTGTGGAAAAGGTTGTGGTCACAAAGTTATGGAGGTATCTTCAGAACTTGGTATAAATTTAAAAACGATATATTTAGGTAAAGAATATTTGACCATGTTAAAAAATCCAAAACATGGTTATGGTTCTGGTATGAATCCATGTATTGATTGTAGAATGATGATGTATGACGAAGCACAAAAACATATGAAAAAAATCGGTGCAGATTTTTTAATAACCGGAGAGGTATTGCATCAAAGACCAATGAGTCAAAATTCAAATGCTTTATCCGTGATAGAAAAAGAAACAGGTATGGAGGGCAGAGTTCTCCGTCCACTTTCTGCCCAACTTTTGCCTAAAACTGAACCCGAAAAGAAAGGACAAGTTAAGAGATCTATGTTAGGTTCCATACAGGGTCGTTCTAGAAAGGAGCAACTTAAACTTGCCAATAAATTCGGAATTGCAGATCCTCCCAATTCTGCAGGGGGTTGTTTGTTAACCGATCCTCAATTCGCAAAAAGAATACGCGACCTTATGACATATTCGATTTCTGAACCAAGTATTAATGATGTTGAATTATTAAAATTGGGACGTCATTTTAGATTTAATAATTATTCAAAATTAATTGTTGGTAGGAATCATACTGAAAATGAATCTCTTTTAACTCTTGTATTGAATTCTGACTATTTAATTACAACTATTGATATTCCTGGTCCTGTATCAATTTTAAGGATCAGTGGTAAACCTGATTTGCGTAAACATAAAAAATTATTATTAACCTCTTTAGGTATAACACTGCGTTATTCTGATGTATTGCCTGAAAAAAGCTGCAAGGTACAAGTTACAAATAAATTAAATAAAACAAAAATTATTTTCTCATCATTACCTTATAGTATTACTGAAGTAGAAAAATATAGAATTTAAAATTACTGTAAAAAATACTACTATTTCATTATCGATATTCTTATTAGTCTAGTGTCCTAAACTTTTTTATAAACTAAAAATATGCAAAACAAAAACATATCAAGTAACCCAGTTTATTTAAAAACTTTTACACTTCGTGATATTAAAGATGTCTCTGAAATTAAAAATGATATTGAAAAAAATATGATTCTTATAATTAGAATAACTCCTCTCGCTCAAAAGGATGTGGACGATTTGAGAATTGTTATAGAGGATCTTTACAAATCTGTAAATAGTCTTGGAGGCGATATTTCTAGATTAGGCGAAGAGAGGATAATTATAACACCTTCCAATGTTAAAATATGGCATAAAGATGTAGATGGGCTTTATTCTCTTAATGAGTCCTAATTTTATATCGTGATGATCTACAAAAAGATGTAACCAATTATGAACAATTTAGTTTGCATCCCGTCTTTCTTTCTTTTTTACATAAAAAAAAGCAATTATAGAAACTTTTTGCAGTTCTATATTAATAAATACATTCTGCGTTATCATTTATCTCTTTTTTTTCAAAAATACTTTTTCTTGTATACAAAAAATTGATTTGATTGTGATGATATGGTTTCAAAAATCTACTACAAGTTTGATGAGGATAAATTTCTATTACCTTGTATGACGTTTAAAATATTATTGCATGTTGTTACTATGAATTTTAATTAAATTCGATATAACTATCAAGTTGCTGGACAACAAACATGTGTTATTTTTTCCATGGGTCATCTAACTACAATGATTTCTTTATCCTCTGATTCAATATAACCAATCCACTCAAGCTAAATATAATTGGGAATCAACTTTAACTTCTTATCACAATGATAAATTAATCTGTTCTTTTTGTTATTGTTACATATCTACTCTTTGTTGATTTGCATTATTATATACATGTTATATACACACCTTCCAAATTATTTGCATAAAGATGTAGATGGGCTTTATTACGCCTGATAATCTTTCTGATTGTGTGATTGATTTAGTCGCTCTATGGATAACCGGGAATTGTATATATGGTCAATACCGAATAAACTGTGAAGGTATTCTTTGCACTTCTTACATTCACATTCAAATTAGATGTTATATTTAATCTATAAAATTTTCGTTGGTGGCAGAGCCTGCCGATTTAGTATTATAATATTTTTTCTTAAATCATGTAAAAATAATGCGAAATAATATTATTTAGTTCTTATAATATCTTTGTAGCTTCCTGATTTAATTGGTATTGTGTAGAAATATTATGTACTTTGCTAGAGTAGCTTGCGAAATTCTGGACTCTTGATCTGTCTCCATGATTTACCAGTATCTTTCTTAGTTTTGGTTTTAACCGTGAAATGTATGCATTTAATTGGTTAAAATCTGAATGAGAATTAAATGAATAATTTGTCTCAATTTTACATTCAATATTATAATCATTATTATTTATTGATATTTTTTTTCCTTTATCAACAATTCCTTTTCCTACAGTCCCGTTAACCTGATTTGAGATAAAAATTATCATATTGTTTGGATCGTCTATTATCTTTTTAAGATAATGGGTTGAATCTATACATTGCAACATTGATGATGGTAATATTATAATACCTGGTTCAAGATCTTTTTTATCTTCGAGAATATTTATTGCATTTAAACTTCTAGATCTAAATGGGTTATAAACACCCAGAAATAATATTCTGATGTATTTCTTTGTTGAGAAATTCAGAGTAGCTTTCATGAATTGAATTTACATCGATAATTAGTTTGTCTATATATATTTTACATTTTTCTATTTTTCTTTGCTTTAACAGCTGATCGAGTGTAATTATTATTTCTTGAGTTGTTCCTATTAGCTGTGTTGGAATTAATACTGTATTTTTATTTTTGATTGTAGTGTTAATACTGTTAATTAGTTTCTCAATCGCATCTTCTCTTGATAGAAATATGTCCTCTCTGCCTCCATTTGTAGCTTCTATTAATAAAGTTTCAACCCTTGGAAAGTTCCAAACTGCGTTTTCTAAATAACAACTTTTTCCAAATTTTAAGTCCCCTGTATATACAAAGTTATGATCGCCATTTCCTATATGAAAATGAAATGATGATGAGCCTAATATATGCCCTGAATTATATGGGGTAATTTTTATATCTGGAGATAAATCTGTTACTATATTATAGTTTAAATAAATTAAATGGGAAAAAACTTCCTCTATCTCTTTATCTGAATAATGAGCTTTTTCTTTATATCTTTTAATATGTTCTCTAAAAAGTATATACATTAAAAGTGATGTTGGCTCTGTGCAATAAATAGGTCCGTCATATCCAAATTTAAATAATATAGGTACGAATCCTGTATGATCAAAATGTGCATGAGATAATACAATGGCATCTATTTCTGAAGGTTTAATTCCTACAGAATCAAATCGTGGAAACATTAAAAAGGGATCTTGAGTGTATAGATTTAGTCCACAGTCTATCAGTATATTACTTTCATTTGTACTTAAAATCATGGAGGATCTTCCTATTTCAGCAAATCCTCCTAAAGATATCAAACTTGCCTCAACATTAGGATCTAATTTTTCCCTGAAAATCTTTTCACCGATCCTTTTATAAAATTGAGTCCTATATTCTGAAGTTCTACTTATAATTTTATTAATTTCTTTTAATGTGGACAAGTTTCTAGGTGTTTTTTTAAAATTAATTTTCCAACCAGTTTGATTTATTAATGTGTTGGTTATGGTTTCTTCATTGTGAATGATCTCATTTATTTTTCTTACAAATATTGTCGCTTCTCCTAAAACAGGATCAAATAATATATCTGTGAAACCAGTTTCTTTAGATATGTTTTTCTCAATAATTTTTATTACTTCGCTTTCTTGTTTTCTTATAGATTCATCCAATCTTAAAACTATTCTCTTTTTTATTAAATTTACTATATTAGATACCACTTGATAGTTTTTTAACAAAAATTCTGGTTGATTTGAATAAAGAGCTATTCTTGGGCCTTCATATTCGATCTTAGTTAGTGAACACTCACGAGGTAGATTTTGTAATATGGTGGCCATTATTGACTGTTTTTCTTGATTATTCTGATTTGAATTAAAAGTCCTTGAATGCATAACAATCACTATTTATTTTTCTTAAAAACAACAAGAATTATAATTAACAACAATCACTTCTATATAAAAACTTACTTGTATATTTTGATCAATATTTTGAACATATTTATTACTTGACATGGATATCTTTATTCAGTGGTATAATTGGCATATTCTTTTGATAGTCTAGTTTATTCTTCATCTTTGATAATATTTATTTTAGCTCTTATATGCATATTCGCCTATGAGTTTGTTTCCTCAAAATCCATTTCAAACATGACAAAAGAGACTAAAATTGCAAATAATCTAAACAAAAAAGGCAGAAAATATAAACAACAAACTGATAAATTTGGATAATAAAAAATATTATAAAAAATTAGATGCCTTAGTATTAGAAAAATTTCAAAAAGAATCATTTGAGAAGTTAACTTATATTCAAGAACAGTCTTACCGTGCGATAATTAGAAGACAGGATTCTCTAATTGTTGCTCCCACCGGCTCAGGTAAAACCGAGTCGGCTATAATCCCTGTTATTAGTATGATTTCATTTGAAAAAGAACAATGATGGTCAAAATAAACAAATCGGAATTAAATGTTTATACATAACTCCACAACGTTCGCTTAACAATGATGTTTTTAGACGAATTATTAAATATGCAGAATCGGAAACATTAAAAGTAAATATAAGACATGGTGATACACCTTACAGTAAACGTAAAAAAATATATGAATCTCCTCCTGATATTCTAATTACCACACCCGAATCGTTAGCTATTATTTTAGTAAATGAAAAAATGATTCCACTTTTAAAAACTTTGGAATGGGTAATTATTGATGAGGTTCATGAGCTGTTGTCATCTAAAAGAGGTTCCTATTTATCATTATGTCTCCAAAGGTTATCCATTGTTTCAAATTCTTTTTGTAAAATTGGAATTTCTGCAACTATTGGTAATCTTAAAGAAGCATCGCATTTTATATCCGGTAAAAATAGAAAATGTGCTATTTTAGTAGATAAAACTCTGAGAAAATACGATATTGAGATAAAACATATAGATGGTTCTGTAAATGAGGTTTCTAAATTTATTATTAGTTTTATTAATAAGAATTATTCGTCCTCCTCTGTATTATTATTTACTAATACCAGAGATGAATCTGAATTTATCGGCACTGTTCTAAAAAATCAAAAGAATATTCCAATTCATATTCATCATGGTTCTTTATCTAAAGAAGTTCGTGAGGAAACCGAGAATCTATTGAGGTCTGGTTTTGTTGGAATTGTGGTTTGTACATCATCATTAGAATTGGGTTTAGACATAGGTTCTATAGATCTTGTTATTCATTATGGATCCCCTCGTCAAGTATCTAAATTAATACAGCGTATTGGAAGAAGCAGACATACTCGAAGATCATCTGCCAAGGGTATGATAATTACTAATACTTTTGATGATTTTATGGAATCTGTTGGAATAGTATACAGGGTCAATAAGGGTTCAATTGAATCACAAATACTTCATATGGGACCCCTTGATGTGCTTGCTCATAATATTGTAGGAGTGACATTACAAATCAACCACCCTCTACCATTGAATAAATTATTTGATCTTTTTAGATCTTCTTATCCATTTTATTCTATTTCATTTATCGATTTTTTAGATTGTGTTAATTTATTGAAAAGTACTCGATTACTAAAATTCGATGAAGAAAAACAGAGTATCACTCGGAGTGGCAAATCCTATAGATACTATTATGAGAATGTTTCAACAATACCTCATGTAGTAAAATTCGAGGTAATTGATTCAATTAGTAAAAAAAGAATAGGCACTTTAGATCAACAATTTGTTGGAGATTACGGTGAGAGAGGTAATGTTTTTGTTCTAAAAGGCTCCCAATGGAGGATAATAATAATTGATGAAAATAAATTACAAGTTCATGTTGAGCCTTTGAGTGGAGCGCCGATTAATGTCCCTTATTGGGTTGGCGAAATGATACCTGTTGAATATGAAACTACCAAAATGGTTGGTATTGTGAGAAAAAAATTATATGATATCCATAAATTATCCCAACTTGATTTTTTTCTTTCGCAGTTCGATTTAGCGTTCTTAAAGAAATTATCTGAAAAACTAAAATCTATAAAGATTATTCCAAATGTTCAAAATATTGTTATTGAAACCGTTTTAACTAAAAATATCCTAGTTATTCACAGTACCTTTGGTTCTAAAATTAATAATACTCTAAGTTCATTATTGTCTACATTTATTTCTTCCAAAACGGGTTATACTGTTGAAACTCGATCCGATCCATATAGAATTCTTCTAAGTTCAAATAATATACGTTTAAGGAAAAATCATTTTTTTTCTTTATTTGAAGATGAATTTGATGTAGAATCAGTACTAATTGCTTCCTTTTTAGGAACTTATAATATAAACTGGAAAGTATGGGGAATTGCCAAAAGGTTTGGTCTTGTAGCCAAGGATGCAGTGTATGATAAAAAAATTGCGAGGTTGTTGTATGATAAATATCATAAGACATCTATAAGTAAAGAATCGATACGAGAGTTAATTCATGATAAATATGATATTCAAAATACTTCTATATTAATTGATAGAATAAAATCTGGAGAGATAAATGTTCATTGGTACGAGCCCGATGAGTTTTCCGAGTTAGCACAACCTATTCTTGCACACACAAAAAAATCTATTTCTGCGCCATTAAATGTGGAAAGTGGAATTCTAGAATTAATAAAAGAAAGATTGACCAAAACCAAGCATAAGCTAATTTGTATTAGATGCGGTAAATGGGAAAGAGTGTTTGAAACCAAAGATCTTCCTGAAAATATACGTTGTCCTTTTTGTAAATCTAAATTAATTGCTGCCACTTTTTGGTCTGATATGGAACTAAAAAATATCATTGAACGAAAACTTCGAGGTTCTGCCTTATCGAAGGATGAAGAAATGAAATTCGATAGGGCATGGAAAATAGCTTCTTTAATAAATAATTTTGGAAATCTGGCAGTATTTGTATTATCTGGTCATGGAATTGGAGCAGATACATGTGCAAGAATTTTAAGAAATTACATTGATGATGGTTCTTTGTTGAAAACAATATATGAAACAGAAAAGCAATATGTAATGACGAGAGGTTTTTGGAACACCTAGCCATATCTCAAATTGTTAAAATAAATATGGTTAACACCGTTTCATTTTTTCCATTTTTTAGTTTATTTTTGAAATATTGGAATAAGGTTTCAATGTTAATTCGATCTTACCTTCTTTATTTGTGGTAACAGAAACTGCTTTTATCTTTATTCGTTCCCCAATATTAAAAGTTTTTAATAAATTACTGGTTTCTCTCCATGCCACAAGCCTTATCTCGCCAGTATCATCACCAATTATAGTATCAGTTACTGGTATAGTTTCACCGCTTTTGGTGTTTATATCCATGGTGTTTGGTGATTGCAGAATAATCGCCTCTATGAAATATACTTTATTTGACATTTCAATATTTTTAATTTTTGTTTCCAAACTTGATGATAGTGGAATATTTTTGTCCTCATTCAATACTTGTATATATGAGTCTTGGCTAGAAATTTCAATTGTATTTCCTAAAATTCTACTAGGAAAGCATTCTATAATATCGTCTTCATTTATTTCTATGTCAAACAAATCTTTATTTATATTCAAATGATAAAATTTTTCATTCTCATCAACCGTAATACAACTTATTTTGCTTTCGCTATTGTTTTTATTAAATGAAATAATTCTTAAAATATAGCTGTCAACTGATTCATTATGATCTACAAATTCAATTGTCGTACCTTCATCTCCATGAATTTCCAAATCTCCATTTCCATAATTCGGATTTCCTATTTTAGTTTTAACCCCTATTAATTTTATTTTCAAATCGGTAGTCAAAGATTTTGGTATTTTTTCTTCGGTAATGTTCCATATTATAGTTCTGATTTGCCTACTGTAATCGTCATTAGTTGTTTCAAACTGTAAAGATTTTGAATGTTCTCCCCTTATATTTGTAAATTCTGATATTCGTGGATCTGATTTTATATTTCCTATTACTACCAGATTTTCTTTCGGGGAGTCTAAAGCGTCTATAGTTATTGTTATTTCTTCAATTGTAGGAATATTCTGTTTTCTTTCATCCGTTACAATCTCTAAGATTCCACCTCCACTTAAATTAATAATTGGCTTACCATCCATTCCTGATTTTACCTGTCCTTTTGAGATTTTTATCAAATCTCCCGTAGTGATTCCTAATTGCTCTGGGATAGTTACAAATTCATCCCAAAGTTTTATTTTAATACTCGAGTCTTTGTCATATATTGTAATGATGCGATTTTTGGTTTCTTGATTGGAATCGCGTTTTAAAAATGCTCTGGTTGGATGAATAGATAAAATTCTTCCCATTGTCGACACATCTCTTGCACCAATGAAGAGATCTTTGATACTGCTTTCGGTTTTATTGGCCTTGTCTAGTGATACACCTATATCTGCTGCAACTAAAAATAGGGCTCCTTGGTCAGTTAGGTATCCTGCGCCCACTTTTCTTCTTCTTCTCTTCAATCATTTCTTTTAGTTTTTCAAAATTTAATTCTTGCTTTTCTTCCAGTACTATCTCTATCATTTTATTATAATCCAATACCAATGCTTCTGACATCTCTTATTTAGTATAAATTAATTTTAAATATTTTCATTAATTATTAAGGTATAATTACAAATTGTCCCTTTAGTGAATACTTTTTACTCATTGAATGAGTTTTATAACATGCCAAATTTTTTTTATTTTTATTAATACGTTTAAAGACTAGATAGAAATTAGCAGTATTTTCTGTATTTGTGTTATTTTTTTATTGTTACTAAAAAATTATCTTAAATTTTGATTCTTATTATTTAAGAATTCTATAATCCATTGGTAAAAAATCACCTTTATCTTATAACCTATTATTCTATATGTTAATGTTCAATTCTTTTTTTGACTCATTCTATCTTGAAATCGTATTATTCTTATTTTTTTTATATCCACTAAAATTATTTAAATATTGATTTGATTTTATTGTTATTTTGAAAGTTTGATACTGATGATACGTTATCCTTGAATCAATACCTATAGTTATAATTGTTGTTTCAAAACTTTATTTTTTTTGTTTTTTTCTTTTAATGTTTAGACTATTCATAAAACTTAACTTTCCCTTTTTATAAAAAAAGATAATTATTACTAATAAAATAGCTAAACTTAAAGAACATATAGGTATTATAATGCTGAACCAACCAGTTTGATGAGTTTGAGTTTGTTTTTGCGTCGTGGATAAATCCGCTCCTGATATTTTTATAACTTTTGTATCTTTTCCAAATCCTATTGATAATTCTCGATTAGGTATATCATTAAAAAAACTGTTGATTGTTTTGTTATAGACAGTTGAGTTAGAATCATTTGTAGGTGTGATCTCTGAAAATTTAGAAGGTTTATCATCCACTAATACCTCAAATCTATTATCTTTGTTATCTGGAGTTTTCGAATCAAGTATGCTTCTTGGAATTTGAATAAACAAGTTGCCTTTTATATCGAATGCATCAATAAACAATTCTAAAGTTTTATTATTTATGGAATTTTTATTTAGATTGATTTTTTTAAGATTTCCTCCATCCATATTATAATTCAAGTACCGTATGCTATTTTCTAATGATATTGGAAAAAGTTTTTGAAATTTTTCTTTGCTATCTTTATTGATCTGTATTTGTTTTTGCGTCGTGGATAAATCCGCTCCTGATATTTTTATAACTTTTGTATCTTTTCCAAATCCTATTGATAATTCTCGATTAGGTGTATCATTAAAAAAACTGTTGATTGTTTTGTTATAGACAGTTGAGTTAGAATCATTTGTAGGTGTGATCTCTGAAAATTTAGAAGGTTTATCATCCACTAATACCTCAAATCTATTATCTTTGTTATCTGGAGTTTTCGAATCAAGTATGCTTCTTGGAATTTGAATAACTATACTGTTATTATTGAGATTTAATGGATTCAATATTAAGATTAGAGATTTTCTATCTTTTTCGTAAATTACGTTATTAAGAATGTTTTTTTCTTCAGTAAAAAAATTGATGGGAACAAATAGACCATTAGTCTTTAAATAAAAGAAATTGTTATTCAGTCCATATAAATTCGAATTTGTAAAACTTTGATTTGTGATAATATTTTGGTTTAATTTATTTGAATTTAAATTTAATTTTGATAGATTATCTGGGAAACCATTATTTATATTGAGGTTGATAAAAATAATTAATACAAAAAATACTATAATCAATAATATATTTTTTAAATTAAAGTAATATTTTATTACTTTTACCAATTACTTTATAAAGAAGTAAACATGGGATATAAGAATTCTTTGACAATAATAATTTTAATCATTTTTATTTCCTTTTAATTTTAATAAATACTGATTATGAAATAAAAGGTTAGCACGAGTTATTATTAATACTTCTATAAAATAATACTAATTTTTTTACATCCTTTTTTTTAATATGAAAACAAATTGTATATTTATGTGCATACATTTTTTGGTAAGAAATATGTATTTTAAATTGTTGATTTATTATTAGAATACTATTACATTGTTATGCGATGTAAAATGAGCGATATTAAAATACTGAAACTTCGTTATTTTATCAATCATTTTTTAAATATTTTTAAATTAAATATATCTTACTAATGGATTATTGTTTTATTAAATTAGCTAATTATTTTGCTATATATAAGGTATTTCTAAATATTCTTTATTAACACCCGCAAACAAATAAAGTGTGAGAATTAATAAATAATACTTGGAAAATAGTTCTATTTTACAATGGAATATTATATATATGCCATTGATTCATACTTCAATCTTGGCATTTATTTTGTTTTTGTTATCTATTTCGATATTACAATCGGAGGTTAAATACCTTGTCTACTGAAAAAAAAGACATTAGAATAGTTGATCATATATATCAACCTAAACATGAGGTTTTATCCCATGAGGAAGCCGACTTAATTTTTAAAAAATTTAATTCAAAACCTAGTCAACTACCTTATATTATGTCTTCTGATAAAGGAATACAAGGCTTGGATGCACAACCGAGTGATATTATTAAAATAACAAGAAAAAGCTCAACTGCAGGTGAAAGTGTATATTACCGATATGTGGTAGAAGGTTGATGTAAATTGGTTATGAGTTATAAAATTAATGCCTCTACAGATATGTGGCCCATTATTCATGATATTCTTCGACGTGAAGGGGTTGCTAGACAACATCTTAATTCTTATAATGAGTTTACTGAAAGAGGTTTTCAAAGTATAATTGATGAAGTAGGCGAAATAGAAATTGAAACAGCTGAATATCCTTACAAGATTAAATTAGGTAAAATAAAAATACAACAGCCTCGAATTATGGAATTAGATGGATCTATAACTCATGTGGCTCCAGTTGAGGCTCGACTACGAAATTTAACCTATGGATCTCCCATAATGCTCGAATGTAGTATTGTGGAGGAAGGCAAAACCTTGGAATCTCGTTTTATACATATTGGAGATATGCCGGTCATGGTAAAATCTAATGCCTGTATGTTGAATAATTATTCTGAAATGAAACTTATAGATGTTGGAGAAGATCCAAAAGACCCTGGTGGTTATTTCATAATTAATGGTTCTGAAAGAGTTATTGTTGGATTAGAAGATTTATCATATAATAAGATTATTGTAGATATCGAGGAAACTTCGGGTACTATATTATATAAAGCGAAGGTTTACTCTTCTATAGTAGGATATCGTGCTAAATTAGAACTTATTATGCGTCCAGATGGATCAATTGTGTCCAAAATACCTGGTTCTCCTGTGGATATTCCTTTAATCATTTTGGTAAGAGCTTTAGGTTTGGAAGCCGATAAGGATATTGCAAATGCTGTTTCTCTTAATGAATCTCTTCAGGATGAACTAGAACCATCATTTGAAAAATCTGGGGAAGTAATAACGAGTAGAGATGCAATTGTCTATATAAGTAAACGAATCGCTCCAGGTATGTTAGAAGAATTCCAAATCAAAAGGGCTGAAACTCTTTTAGATTGGGGTTTATTGCCTCATCTTGGTAAAAATCCTGATAATCGATATGAAAAAGCATTATTCTTGGGTGAATCTGCGTGTAAATTAATAGAATTAAATCTTGGTTGGATCGAAACTGATGATAAAGACCATTATGGTAATAAAGTAATAAAGTTTGCAGGTCAAATGTTGGCTGACCTCTTTAGAACCGCTTTTAGAAATCTTATCCGTGATATGAAATATCAACTAGAGAGATCGGGTCAAAAACGTGGGATTAATGCTGTGGGGGCTGCGGTAAGACCGGGGATTATTTCTGACAAATTAAACAATGCAATAGCTACAGGAAATTGGGGACGCGGTAGAGTTGGTGTGACTCAGCTTTTAGATAGGACAAATTATATGTCGACTGTAAGTCATCTTAGAAGAATTCAATCTCCATTAAGTAGAAGTCAGCCCAATTTTGAAGCTAGAGATTTACATGCGACTCATTTTGGCAGAATTTGTCCATCCGAAACACCTGAGGGTTCCAATTGTGGATTGGTTAAGAATTTGGCCCTATCAGCAATAATTTCTGTGAGTGTTCTATCTTCTGATGTAATAGAAAAAATGTATGAATTGGGCGTTCAAAATGTTAATGAGGCCAATGATGAATTGAAACAGAAAGGGACAAGGATTTTTGTTGATGGTCGTTTAATAGGATACATTGAAGACGGTCGATATCTATCCAATCGTCTACGTCACCATGAGGCGATCCGGTAGAATGCATCCTCATATGGGAATATATTATTATTCTTCACTTAATGATAATGCTACAAAAAGATTATACATAAGCTGCAATTCTGGAAGAGTTCTTAGACCACTTGCTATTATAAAAGACGGGAATGTTCTATTAACCAAAGAAATACTTGAAAAAATATTAAAAAAATTCCTGTCTTGGTCTGATTTGCTATATATGGGAATTGTTGAATTAGTTGATGCAAATGAGGAAGAAAATTGCTATATTGCAAGTGAAGTGAAGAATTTGACTACTGAACACACACATGTGGAAATCTTCTTATCTGCAATACTGGGAGTCGGAGCTTCAATCATACCATATCCTGAACATAATCAATCTCCAAGAAATACCTATGAAAGTGCTATGGCCAAACAAAGTTTAGGATTCTCAACGCCTCTTATGAATGCTAGTACGTATGTTAGACAACATTTTATGTTATACCCTCAAATGCCTGTAGTAAGCACCAAAGCTATAAACTTACTTGGTTTAGATGAGCGGCCAACGGGGCAAAATTGTGTAGTTGCGGTTTTACCGTTCGAGGGATATAACATTGAAGATGCTGTAGTATTTAGTAAATCTTCTATAGATAGAGGTTTAGCTAGAACTTTTTTTTATCGGGTATATGAAGCCGAAGCCAAACAATATCCAGGCGGTATGAAAGATATTTTTGAAATTCCATCATCAGATGCTAATATTAGGGGATATCGTGGTGAAAAAGCCTATCGTTTGCTAGAATCTGATGGATTCTATCATGCATGAGTCGGTCGTAACTGGAGGAGATATTTTGATAGGTCGTACTTCTCCTCCAAGATTTATGGAGGAATATAAAGAATTTGAGGTGAAAGGCCCATATAGAAGAGATACTTCTATTGGTGTTAGACCATCTGAAAGCGGTGTTGTTGATACAGTTATCATGACACAGTCCGTAGAGGGTGGTAAAATGTATAAAATCAGAGTAAGAGATATGCGAATTCCAGAGATTGGGGATAAATTTGCTTCAAGACATGGTCAGAAGGGTGTGGTAGGGATGCTTGTAAATCAAGAAGATTTGCCATATACTGAAGATGGTGTAGTTCCAGATGTAATGATTAATCCTCATGCGTTTCCATCTAGAATGACGGTTGGAATGTTTATGGAATCACTAGGAGGAAAAGCTGCTTCTTTAAGAGGCAAAATCGTTGATGGTTCTGCGTTCTTGGGTGAAAAATTAAATGATATTAAAGATGTAATGGAAAGTTATGGTTTTAAACACAGTGGTAAAGAGACTATGTATGATGGAAGAACTGGAAAACGATTTCCTGTAGATGTGTATGTAGGTGTGGTATACTATCAGAAACTTCACCATATGGTTGCTGATAAAATTCATAGTAGGGCAAGAGGACAAGTTCAAATGTTAACCAAACAACCTACTGAAGGTAGGGCAAGAGGTGGTGGTTTAAGATTCGGGGAAATGGAACGCGACTGTTTGATAGCATATGGAGCTTCAATGATGCTAAAGGATAGATTATTGGAGGAATCTGATAAAGCAGAAGTAAATATATGTGAAAGATGTGGTTTATTAGCTTATTTTGATACTAAACAAAGAAAATATGTATGTAGAGTCTGTGGTGATAAAGGAAAAATTTCAAATGTAATTATTGCATATGCTTTTAAGCTATTGTTGCAAGAAATGATGAGTTTAAATGTCGCTCCGAGATTACTAATTAAGGAGAAAGTTTGATTTTCTCTTTTATAAATGAGGTTAAAATAAATGAATGATGAATCAATTAAAATTCTTGACGGAATTAGATTTAGTATTTTATCTCCTATAGATATTAGGAAATACAGTGTATCGGAAATCACAGCTCCTGAAACTTATGATGAGGATGGTATGTCAGTTCAAGGGGGGCTTATGGACAGTAGACTAGGAACTTTGGAACCCGGACAAAAATGTTCCACTTGTGGTAATACTTCTGCCCGATGTCCTGGGCATTTTGGACATATTGAACTTGCTGAACCAGTATTACATATAGCATTTATAGATGATATTCATAAATTATTGTTAATAACTTGTAGATCATGCAATCGTATTAAATTAAATAATGATGATCTTGCTAAATATAAAACCTTACGTGATAGTAAGGCTGCATATGCTGTTATTACTCTTGAAAATGTTAAAGATGATATTATTGAAAAAGCAAAAAAAGTAAAAGTTTGTCCTCATTGTCAAAAAGATCAATATGATTTAATTTTTACAAAACCTACTATTTTTGTAGAAAAAACCGATGTAGGCGAAAATAGATTACTGCCTATCACAATTAGAGAGAGATTGGTGAATGTTACAAACGAAGATTTAATTTTGTTGGGATACGATCCAAAAACAGCTAGACCAGAATGGTTTATTTTACAGGTTCTACCTGTTCCTCCGGTTACTGTAAGACCTTCTATTATTTTGGAAACTGGTATCCGATCAGAAGACGATCTTACACACAAGTTAGTTGATATTATTAGAGTTAATCAAAGATTAAAAGAAAGCAAAGAAGCAGGAACTCCTCCATTAATTGTTCAAGATCTTGTTGATTTATTACAGTATCATGTTACCACATATTTTGACAATGAAGTTTCAGGCATACCTCAGGCGCATCATCGTTCTGGGAGACCACTTAAAACAATTACTCAAAGATTGAAAGGTAAAGAAGGACGATTTAGAGGTTCACTATCTGGTAAAAGAGTTGATTTTTCTAGTAGAACAGTTATATCGCCAGATCCAAATTTGAATATTTCAGATGTTGGAGTACCTAGTGATGTTGCAAAAAAACTTACAATACCTGAAACAGTATCTTCATGGAATATTGAAAAATTAAAAAATCTTGTTCTCAATGGACCAAATAATTATCCAGGGGCTAATTATATTATTCGTCCTGATGGTGTGAAAATACGACTAGAATATGTTACAGATCGTACTGCTATTGCAGACTCTTTAGTTATGGGATTTACGGTAGAAAGGCATTTGTTAGAAGGAGATATTGTGATATTTAATCGACAACCTTCTTTGCATAGGATGTCTATAATGGCTCATAATGTTAGAGTTTTACCATACCGTACATTTAGAGTTCATCCTGCAGTTTGCCCTCCATATAATGCTGATTTTGATGGGGATGAGATGAATTTACATGTTCCTCAAAGTCAAGAAGCTCGAGCAGAAGCTGCGCTCTTAATGAGAGTTCAAGATCAAATCATATCCCCTAGATATGGTGGTCCTATTATTGGTGGTATACGAGATTTTATCACTGGTGCGTTTCTGTTAACTAGCGATGAGACTTTTTTAACTATCGATGAAATAACCAATTTAGCATATTTAGGAGGTTACGATGGGCCTTTACCTAAACCTCATCTAGAAAAAGATGGTAAGCTTATATATACCGGCAAACAATTGTTTTCACTATTTTTACCTAAAGATTTTAATTTTATTATTACCTCTAAATGGAACAAAGCTTCCAAAAGGCCCGGAAAAGATGTAGTAATAAAAAATGGACAGCTTCTTTCAGGTGTGATTGATAAAGCTTCAATTGGTGCCGAAGAACCTGATAGTGTACTACATCGTATCGCAAAAGACTATGGTAATGATGAAGCAAAAAAATTTTTAGATTCTATATTGATTATGTTAAAGACATATATAACACATAGAGGATTTAGTTATGGTTATTCAGATTTATGGCTAAGTGAAGAAACAAGGAAAGAAATTTTTGATGTAATCGATAAAACTTATAACAAAATTAACGAGCTAGTATCACAGTATAAAGAAGGTACTTTGCCATTAACTCGAGGCCTATCTCCTGAAGAGGCTCTTGAGCTTTATGTAGTTAATGAGCTATCTAGAGCAAGGGATAGAGCGGGTAAAACTGCTGATAGAATCTTTCCCTGATGATAATTCTGGTGTTATTATGGCTTCTACAGGTGCTAGAGGTTCAACTTTGAATATTGGTCAAATGACTGCTGCATTAGGACAACAATCTATTCGTGGAAAAAGAATAATTAAAGGATATCGGAATAGGGCCTTGGCCCATTTTAAACCTGGTGAACAAAACCCTGATTCAAAAGGTTTTGTAAAATCTAATTATAGAGATGGACTAAATCCTATAGAATTCTTCTTTCATGCTATGGGTGGTAGAGAAGGTCTGGTGGATACTGCTGTAAGAACTCAACAATCTGGATATATGCAAAGAAGACTGATCAATGCACTAGAGCATTTAAAAGCTGAGTATGACTTAACCGTTAGAGACCCTCATGGAAATATTATTCAATTTATTTATGGTGATGATGGTATCGACCCTGCAAAAAGCGATCATGGCGAAGCCGTAAATATCGATAGACTTGTAGAAGGTGAATCCTTTATTGATGATAATACAAAAGCAAATGAAGAAGAAATAAAAGAAATTTTGGAAAAATATGCAGAAAAAATGAATCCTAAATTGCGTTCAAATATCGAAAGTGCTTTGTCTTCATATCCGTTAAGTAAATCCGGGGTAAAAAAAGTTATTCATAAAATTATTGATTTATTTGAAAGGGCTATGGTAGAACCAGGAGAAGCTGTTGGAGTTGTCACTGCACAGTCCATAGGAGAACCTGGAACACAAATGACGCTTAGAACTTTTCATTTTGCAGGTGTTAAGGAAAGAAATGTTACTTTGGGATTGCCACGGCTGATAGAATTGGTTGACGCCAGAAAAAAACCTGTTACTCCCACAATGGATATTTATCTCGATGAAGAGCATAGATCATCAAGAGAAAAAGCATTAGAAGTAGCAAAGAGAATTATTTTTACTAGAATTTCCGATTTAGTAAATAAAGTAGATACTGATTACAGTGGTGTATCTGTCATTTAATTTTTCTGAAAAAAAAATAACTGATAGGGGCGCTAATATTAATGAAATACATGAAGTATTAAAAAGCTCTAAAAAGAGATATGATGTTTCTGTTGATGAGAATAATCTTGTAATAAAAATATCTTTGGCAGAAGAACCTGATGCTCAGACATTACTAACATTGAGAAACAAATTATTGAATGGTAGAGTTAAAGGAGTTCCAGATATTGAAAGAGTTACAATTGTAAAACAAAACGAAGAATGGGTAATCCAAACCTCTGGCTCAAATTTAGCCAAAGTAATTCTAGTGGAAGGAGTCGATTTATCTAGAATTATTACAAATAACGTTTTCGAGATTTGGCAAACATTGGGAATCGAAGCTGCTAGAACGGCACTTGTAAAAGAAATAACAAATACTTTGGAAGAACAAGGACTGGAAGTTGATATTAGACATATTATGTTGGTAGCAGATTTGATGACTTCGAAGGGCTACCTCCAACAAATTGGTAGACATGGTATAGCTGGAACTAAAACCTCTGTATTAGCCAGAGCCGCATTTGAAATTACGGTCCCTACAATAGCACGGGCATCTCTTGAAGGACAAATTGAACCATTGAAAGGAGTTACAGAGAATGTTATAGTTGGAGCAACTGTACCAGTCGGCACAGGAATGATTGATCTATATATGAGTGTGAAGGAATAGATGAGTATATGAATGAAAAAAAATTAAAAAAAATACTTAAAGATGCCGTAACAAATAAGAAATTGAAAACCGGTGCAAAAGAGGTATTGCAATTTATAAAAGGCACTAATCTTATACTGCTATCCAATTCATTACCTCTATCTACTTTGGATAAGATTAAAAAATTAACGGAAGAAAGCAATATTCCATTATATCAATATCCGGGCAATTCCATTTTACTTGGTCGTTTGTGTAGTTTGTCATATGGTGCAAGTATTGTATCATTAAAAAATGTCTCCGAAGAGGAAATAGCATCTATTTTAAATAACTAATAACTATTATTCCACATATTTTCTTTTTTCCAGCACCATATTTTATCAAATACATTAACTATTTTGGTATTGTGTAGTTTTTTATGTCTATCTTTAGCATTTTTTATATATTATAAAAGAGTATATTTAAATTGGGTCTATTAAAAGAGAATTCTTTATATTTGAACTATTTGTTTTTGTATTGTACTAGGTGTATGTAATTGAGCGAAAAAATTAAACTAACCCCTGATGAATTTAGTTATCTATCTTTATTTCAGACAATTACTACTGCAGTATCGAGAGATTGTATAATTGATGAGAAAATGGATCGAGTTATTTTTGTTGTACATAGGGGTCAAATGGGAATGGCAATAGGAAAAGGGGGTTCTAATATTAAGCAATTACAAAATGCCATAACAAAAAAAATCGAATTAGTTGAATATTCTGAAAATCCTGTTAATTTTATTAAAAATATGTTTAATTCTGATATGATTCAAGATGTAAAAATAAATGAACGAATGGATGGAACAAAAAATGCTATTGTTGTAGTAGATATGAAGAAAAAGGGAATTATAGTTGGAAAGGATGGAAGAAATGTTGACAAAGCCCGAATTCTAGCAAAAAGATATTTTAATATAACCAATGTATTAATTCTAAGTCCGGAACAATTAATTAAAAGTGAGAATATGTGATGTATATTGAGTAAATCTCCATTAGGATTATTTTCAGGTAGAGTTTTAAAATCAAAAAGGAAACGTCAAAGATGGTCAAACAAATATTATAAAAGAAGAATGTTAATGTTAGATAAAAAAGCAAATCCATTAGAGGGATCTCCTCAAGCAAGAGGTATTGTTTTAGAAAAAGTAGGTATAGAATCAAAACAACCTAATTCTGCAGTGAGAAAATGTGTTCGTGTTCAATTAATTAAAAATGGTAAATCTATAACTGCTTTTCTTCCACGAGACGGTGCTTTAAATTTTGTCGATGAACACGATGAAGTAATTCTGGAAGGTATTGGTGGTTCTATGGGTGGTGCAATGGGTGATATTCCTGGAGTGAGATGGCAAGTTTTTAAGGTTAATGGTGTATCACTTAATCAATTAGTTTTAGGTAGAAAAGAAAAACCGAGGCGATAAAAATTGAGTGGAAAAGAACAAATCAATATGTTACTGTTTAATAAATGGGATACAAGTGAAATATCTATAGAAGATGAAGGTCTAAAGAATGTTATTTTAATCCAACCTTTTATGACTATTCCTATAACTTTCGGCAGGCATGAACATCAGCGTTTGAAAAAATCTGAGGTTCATATTATAGAACGTTTAGCAAATAAATTAATGCACTTTGGTAAAAGGTATGCAAAAAATACTGGCAGAATGGGTGGAAAAAAAACCAGAGTTATTAATGTTGTAAAAACTGCTCTTGAAATTATTTATTTGGAAACTGGTAAAAATCCTGTCGAGTTATTAATACGTGCCATAGAAAATACTGCTCCAAATGAAGATACTACTCGTATAGTTTATGGTGGTGTAGTATATCATGTTTCTGTAGATGTTTCTCCATTACGAAGAGTAGATCTTGCTTTAAGATTTATAGCCGAAGGGGTACGAATTTCTACTTATTCTAATCCTCAATCAATTGAAGAGGTATTGGCAAAAGAAATTATTTTAGCATCTGGTAGTGATATGAATAGCTATGCTATAAAAAAGAAAAATGAACAAGAAAGAATTGCCATGTCCTCAAGATAATGTATAGACAAGTTTTTACTTTTCTTATTCATTATTTTTTTTTCAATATTTTGGTTATTTTTTATGAGTGGTAAAGATGATTTTATATTTAGCAAGATTAATCTTTTAAAAACATCTTCTGGACGAAAAATATTAAGAAAAGGAATTCTTAAAGATAAAGGATATAGGCAGTTTAAAAAATATGTAGATTTATCAAAGAAAGAATATGATGATTTTGTAATTCGTTTTCAAAATGATATTTATAATATAATTAAATCTGATTCATCACCTATCACTACTCATGAAGAATTCGTTAAAGAAATAGGAAATTCAGAAGCTCTCAGACTAGATTCTAAAGATTTTAGTATAATTAAAAATAAATTAATGGCAGAAGGTCAACTATCTGATAGAATAAAAAGAATACTAAATTCTAATTTTGTAAAAATGACTTTTCCAGTTTTTTATGCTCTTTATGATGGATATATGACATTTAAAAAAGACCCTGATCTTCTTAAAATGAGAAATTCTGTTGTTGATGGACACCTAATTGCAATAGATTTGAGTGAGCCAATGGATAGAATTATTGATAAAGATGAAGATATAGATTACCTGGATGATTACAAGTTTTTAAATCCCTATATTTTATTGCTTGCAAAACAAAAAATATCCAGTGTAGGAAAAAATGTCTATAATGAATTTGAAAATGGTTTTAAAGAGGCCTTAAACGGACAGCAAGTTGACTATGAAATGAAAATGGGTATAAGAGATTTGACTTATGAAAATCTGGAACAAAGTTATAAAAAATACCGAGCAATACTAGGATACTGCTGGAAAAAATATGAGTCTGAATCAGGCACCTCTTTCGGAAATTTATTATATTGGCATGGCAAAAGCTGCAGAATGTGTTGGCTGTGGAAATGAAATTCAGGATGCTATTATAACTAATGGCATTAAATCTCCATCTTGGCCTTTATATTATTCCCATATTACAGGTAGTGTTAGGAGAGGTTTTAAACTAACTATTGAAAAAAGTTATTCTTATCTTTCTGAAGCTTATTCAGCTTTGAATATGCTCGATAACGAATTTGAAGTTAAACCTTTTTTAAGTTTTTTATTTTTAACTGTAAGTCATTATAATGAATTTTGGTATCACGAACTTTTATCTAATCGGCAGGATCTTTTAGGTAAATTTCAAAAAGATCTTGATAATAAAATCATAAAATAACCAAATAGTGAAATAAACTATTATGTGGTCTGAGAAATATAGATTTAAAAATATAGATCAATTTGTTGGAAACGAACAATCAAGATTAGAAGTAATTAAATGGATTAAAAATTGGATTAAAGGAACAAAACCGCTTATAATATTGGTGCCTCCAGGTACTGGTAAAACATCTTTTATAACATCAGTGGTAAATTATTTTAATTATGATCTTGTTGAATTAAATGCAAGTGATTTTCGAAATAAAGCAAATTTGGAAACTATTATAAATCCTTTATTGAGTAATGATAGCATTTTTGGAAAGAAAATTTTGTTATTTTTGGACGAGGTAGATGGAATATCTGGAAGGGATGATTCTGGGGGATTACCTTTTTTGATCTCTACTTTAAAGAATTCTAATATTCCTATAATCATGGCTGCTAATTCAAAAAATTCCAAGTTAAAAGAATTAATAAAAAATAGTAAAATGGTCGAATTTTATCCTCTCTCTCCTTTTTCGATGTATTTTTTATTGCAAAATCTTCTTGCCATTGAGAATAAATCTTTGGAATTAGATCAAAAATTAAAATTGGTTGAAAAAAGTAATGGTGACGTTAGAACTTTGTTAAATCTTGTCCAATCTGAATTACAAGGAGAATATGAATCATTTAAAAAGATCTCTAAAAACTTTCCAGTTGAAGATTGTGTCAATTTATTTTTTTCTGCTGAAAATATTTCTAGAAGCTAAAATGATTTTGATTCAATCGGATATCATATATTTATCTCCCAAATTTGGTTCTTCTCCTGAAGAACGAATGAGGGATATAGTATATGCAATATTTTCAAGTATTGTTGCCAATGAAAAAAGAATTTCAATTATGGATATGGCAAAAATATTGGATGCACTTTCTCAAGTTGACTTATATGTTAATAAAATATATGAAAATCGAAATTGGCATTTATTAAGATATGCTAATGATTTATTTGTTTCAAAATTATTTGATGTGACACGAGGTATATCTGTAAAATATAGCCAATATAATATCCCATTTCCATTGATCGGTTCCATATTTATTAGAGGCCAATCTACAAGAATGCTTGGTAAAACACTGTCAAAGATTTTTCATACCAGTTCAAGTGATATTGGAATGTTTTATTTTTTACCTTTATTGACTATATTAAAAGACCTTAATTTCCACAATGTTTTTTTTAATAGTACAGATGACGCTAAATTAAATGAAATAGTATTAAAAGAGCAAGAAAGATTAAAAAAAAGATAATGGTTATAAATACATATGCTGAATAAGTAAAAATTAAAGTAATATTTTTATCTTTTTCATTTTCTTTAAATTTTGTACATATATGAATAATGAAGATATTTTATCAATAAATGATTGGATAAAAATATCTATAAGATTCAGTGGGATCTGTTTAAATTGCAAGCAAAGACTAAATTCTGGAGAATATGGGTATTGGTCTAGAATTTCTAAATCAATTTTACATGAATTATGTTATAATTCTTTGTTTTTACAATCTTCTATCGTCAAAGATTCAAATGATGATGTTGGTAACTGGCGTTTCAAATAAAAATAATATAAAAACTGTGAATTTAAGTGGCAATACTCTTTCTAATTATAATCCTACTGATACCCTTATCAACAACAATAATGAAGATGGAATTAACATTGTTAAAAGAAGAGAGAAAAAAACTAAATGCTTTATTTGTGATAAATATATAGATTTTAATAATGATTTTATTAAATATCTATTAAAATTAAGTGAAAAATACAAAAGTAATCTTGATGTTCTTTATTGCTTTGATTGCCTCGAAAATTTTACTTTTGATGTGTACAAAAAATTATAAAAAAAAATTTTTGAGTAAACTTTGAGTTAACGCAGGTATTATATAAATGTAAAGGAAAAGGTTAAAATGTGTAGAAAATTTTTAAAATTATGTTAATGTCAAGTGAATATGAATATGCTGTAAGTAAAAACTTGGCAGAAAAAGTACATAAATTACAAGAATTGCAAAATAATGATAAATCTTCTAAAGCCGAAATAGATTTTGTAAAAATGGAAATAGAGTCCCTAGAATCATTATATGATAATTATAATTATGGTATGAATTATTTTAGACGGGCACAAGGCGGTAGAGATGGTTTACGGGAAGTACATGAAAAAGTCTGAATAAATGAAATCTTATTTTTAATTATGATAGTTAAGTTTATCGCAAAGTCTATATTAAATAATATTTAGGATTAAAACATAATATATGCATGAGGAAAAGCTAAAACAATTTTATGAACGCAAATCAAGTGCTGAAGCTGGTGGTGGTGAAGATAAAATTGATTCCCAGCATTCTAAAGGAAAATTAACAGCTCGGGAAAGGATAAATCTTTTACTTGATTCCAACACTTTTATCGAACTGGATAAATTTGTCACTCATCGGAGTGATGATCCTGAATTAAAAAAATTTTATGGTGATGGAATTATTACTGGTTTTGGATCTGATCAATGGCAGACAGGTATTTGTATATGTTTATGATTTTACTGTTTTAGGCGGATCATTAGGGGAAATGGCTGGAAAAAAAGTTTCTAAAGTCATGAGACATGCAATGAAGGTTGGATGTCCTGTTATTGGGATTCTTGATTCTGGAGGAGCCAGAATTCAAGAAGGTGTATCTAGTTTGGATGGTTATGGTGATATTTTTCTACAAAATTCTCTTGCATCAGGTGTTATCCCTCAAATAACTGCAAGTATAGGTCCATGTGCAGGAGGTGCTGTTTATTCTCCGGCTATGACTGATTTTGTTATAATGGTTGAAAATGTAGGTCAAATGTTTGTAACAGGGCCTGAAGTTGTCAAGCAGGTATTAAGTCAAGAAGTAACATTCGAAGAATTGGGGGGTGCAAAAACACATGCCACAAAATCAGGAGTAGCTCACTTTGTAGCCAAAGATGAAATTGATTGCATGGATAAAATTAAAACATTATTATCCTATTTACCACAAAATAATAAGGAAGAGCCACCAAGATTGGATATTGATGACGATATAAATAGACTTGATCAAAATATCATTAATATTTTACCAGAAAATCCATATCATCCTTATGATATCAAAGAAATAATTAAATCGGTAGTTGATGATGGAAAATTCTTTGAAATTCACGAATTATTTGCAGAAAATATTGTTGTAGGTTTTGCTAGAATGGGTGGACGTTCTGTAGGTATTAATTGCAAACCAGCCATTATTTTTGGCAGGTGCTCTTGATATTCATTCTTCTGTTAAAGCAGCTAGATTTGTTCGTTTTTGTGATTCATTTAATATTCCAATTATAACTCTTGTTGATACTCCTGGATATCTGCCAGGATCTGATCAAGAACACAATGGCATAATTAGACATGGTAGCAAGTTATTATCTGCTTATTGCGAAGCCACAATTCCCAAAATAACATGTATTATTGGAAAAGCATATGGTGGCGCATATATTGCCATGGGCAGCAAAAATCTTGGGACTGATATTAATTATGCTTGGCCTACTGCTGAAATTGCTGTTTTGGGGCCTGAAGCTGCAATTACTATTATGCATAGAAAAAACCTTAAAAATTCTGCTGATGCAATAGAAATAAAGAAAAACCTTGCCAAAGAATATAGAAACAAATTTGCAAATCCATACATTGCTGCAGAAAAAGGTACAATTGATCTCGTTATAGATCCAATGGAAACTCGTCCTATGATAATAAACGCATTGAATATATTATCGGATAAAAAAGAACATCGTCCATGGAAAAAACATGGAAATATAAATCTATAGGCGTGGATTGATATATAAAAATGTCAAAACGAATCAATAGTATATTAATTGCAAACAGGGGAGAAATTGCTTTACGGGTAATAAGGGCGTGTAAAGAACTCGAAATCAAATCTGTATCAATTTTTTCAGACGAGGATGCGAGTTCGTTACATGTTAAAAGATCTGATAAGACTTATCATGTTGGACCTGCATCTCCATCTAAAAGTTATTTGAATATGGATAAAATTATGGAGATCGCAATTTCAGCTGGCGTGGATGCCATTCATCCTGGTTATGGATTCCTTTCTGAAAATGAAACCTTTGTAGAATTATGTGAAAAAAATAATATTATTTTTATAGGTCCCAAAAGTCAAGCAATGGAGTTAACAGGGGATAAAATGAAATGCAAAGAAGTCATGAAAAAAGCCGATGTTCCAACGGTGCCTGGAAGTGATGGGGTTGTTGAAAATGTAGAAAAAGCAGTCGAAATCGCAAAAGAAGCGGAATATCCTGTTTTATTAAAATCAGCATTCGGTGGAGGTGGTAGGGGGATTAGATTAGCTAATAATGAGCAACAGTTAAGACAAGAATTTGAAATGGCTTCTGCAGAATCAAAGGCTGCATTCGGCAAATCTGCGCTTTTTGTTGAAAAATTTCTCGAAAAAATCAGACATATTGAATTTCAATTAATTCGGGATTCTAGTGGTAATACCAGGCATTTATTTGAAAGAGAATGTTCAATTCAAAGAAGACATCAAAAACTAATTGAAATGTCTCCATCTCCAATAATGACGGTAGAAAAAAGAAATGAAGTTGGAGAAATAGCAAAAAAAGCTGCTATAGCCGTTGATTATTTGAATGCTGGAACTGCTGAATTTTTATGCGACCCTCAAGGAAATTATTATTTTATTGAAATCAATTCAAGACTACAGGTTGAACATCCTGTAACTGAATTGGTTACAGGATTGGATCTGGTAAAACTTCAAATTTCAATTGCAAATGGTGATGAGATTGCCTTTAAACAAGAAGATTTGGAATTGAAGGGTAGTGCGATTGAATGTCGAATAAACGCTGAAGATCCTCTTTATGATTTTGCACCCTCTAGTGGTCGAGTACCATATTGTAATTTGCCTTTAGGACCTGGAATAAGAGTTGATACTTATTTGTATCCTGGTTGTACTGTATCGGGATTCTATGATTCCTTGGTGGCAAAGTTGATAACCTGGGGCTCCTCATTTGATGAATCAAGAAGGAGAATGCGTAATGCATTGGATGAATTTATAATTGATGGGATAAATACTACTATTCCATTGTACAAGACCATAATGAATGAAATCAATTTCATCAATGGTGATATTATCCACAGATTATCTTGACCGATTTTCAATAATTGACAAAATGAATAATGAAATAAAAGATAAAATCAATGATAAAACAAAAGTATTACCTGGTATAGCCGCTGTTTTACTTTATTCTGAATATATAAAAAACAACCCTAATTTTGCCAATACAAGCGCTACAAAAAATGTTACTCCAACAAATAAAACTAATTGGAAATATGGTGGTGTAAATAACTGATGGAGGTTAAAGTATCTGGCCTTGAAAATGTTTTTCGTAGTGAAATTGTTAAATTTGATAAAAATAATAATTTGATTTTAAAGATCGATGATAATGACTACGAGCTGAAATTAATTAATTTTAAAAGTAATATCATTGAATTTATTTTTAATAATTCTTTTTATGAGGTAAGAGTTTTGGAATCAACTAGTACCGATTTAAAGATCTTAATAAACGGTAATCCATTAACATTAAAAAAACACTCCAAGCTAACTGAAATTCTTGAAAAATCACCTAGTCATAGTGGTATTGGTGGTCAATCGTCTCAAAATTCTGTATCAAGTCAAATTCCAGGAAGGGTAATATCAATTTCAATAAACAAAGGCGATTCTGTAAAAAAAGGTGACAATATTGTAGTCTTGGAATCTATGAAAATGCAAGTGGCTATAAAATCTCATAGAGATGGTATTGTTAAAGAATTAAGGGTAAAGGAAGGTCAAAGTATCTCTAGAAACGATGTTGTTGCAATTCTAGGATGAGTTTTTTCCTTCCAACACTCTCATCTATCATCTTCATACATATTTAACATTAAGATATGATTCCCTCATCATTTTTGTATTTGAGTTTATCTTAAAAATATCGAAATATTAATAGATAAATTTATTTTTGAGGATTATATTTTACTATAAAAACAATTTAAATTCTGTGAATATATTACCTATCTAATTTAATTTTATAATGCTTTTTCAAAAGGTCTTAATATATGTGATATCAATTGTATAAGAGACTGACAAAACGGGTGTCGCATTCTACTACATCTCCATATAAAACAATTATTAGACAAAATGGTTCTTTTATTGAATTTTTTTATAAAGAATGTTTGAGTGGGATAAAGGAACATATCAAAAAAAATTCCATAGATGTTGTAGTTACATCACCTCCATATAATATGGGTATATGTTATAATATATACAACGATAAATTACCGAAAGAAAGTTATCTTGAATGGATAGAGAAGGTGGGAATTACAATCAAAAATGTTCTCAAAGACAATGGTTCTTTTTTTTTAAATATGGGCAACAAGCCCAAGGATCAGTGGATTGCTTGGGATGTGGCAAATGTTCTCAGAAAAGATTTCGTACTTCAGAATGTTATACATTGGATAAAGTCTATTGCAATAAATAAACAAGACGTAGGAAAATACTCAAATATCGTGGGGGATATTGCAGTTGGCCATTTCAAACCAATAGTTAGTAATAGATTTCTTAATGATTGTCATGAATATATATTTCACTTTTCTAAGGATGGTAAATCTGTTCTTGATAAAATGTCAGTCGGAGTTCCATATCAAGATAAATCAAATATCGGACGTTGGAAACATGCAAAGGAAGATAATAGAGATAGGGGAAATACCTGGTTCATTCCTTATGATACAATCCAAATGAAAAAGGAAAGACCTCATCCTGCTACATTTCCTATTAAATTACCTGAAATGTGTATAAAATTGCACGGAATCAAAGAAAAAATGGTAGTTATGGATCCTTTCTTAGGTATTGGTTCAACCGCAATTGCTTCGAGCAAATTAGGTGTTTCTTTTGTAGGTTTTGAAGTCGACAAAGAATACATAGATCAAACCATATCAAGAATTAATTCTTCTTGCATGGATTTAGCATAAATAGTGAGGATAATGGATCTGTATTATGTAAATAACACCATAAGCAAAACCATAATCTTTGAATCTTAGATGTTATCTTTTTACTACTATGCTAAACCATTATTTTGTATCTATTTGATTTTATCCATTTAATTGAATGGTAATAAAGAAAGATGTTGAATCATTAATTTATGTATTATATTTTTATAGAATCACTTTATTAATTTAAGAATATAGTTATTTTGAAAATATATTCTGTTGCATAACTAGATACCCTATAACCTATCTTGACTTTGCCATTCGTCTAAACAGATTATTCAACGATACTTTTAAAATCATCTCTTTTATCATATTCCGATATTTTATTGCAGATATATGTTCACCATAGGTCCTCTTTATAGATGAAAAAACTGTTTCTTTAGCAATCCCTCGTTTTCCATATTTTCTGTTTTTCTTTTTCCAATTAAAAATATCTTTTATTTGATAATCCACTTCCTATATCTCATATCTTGTTGTTTTTTAATGAAATGATGTAATTCCTTCTTACTTTGATGCCCAGTTAAATTTTTTTCTTTTAAAGATGTTTGAAATTCTTTTACTATTGTAGGAACCATCACCTAAGACAGATTTGATTTTAATATTGTTATTGCTTCTCTTAAAATATATTCAACCATCTTTGGCATAATTTTTCCATCATTTGCTTTTTCGTCAGTAACTTCTAAAGCGAGTATTTCTTTGGTCTTTATATTTACAGCAGGCAATGTGAATTTCTAGATAGCATTTCTTCTTTTTAACTTCATTTCTCTTGCATCCACTAGCCTCTGTTTGTTACCTTTATTCCTCCTGTACTGTCTATTGATATGATATTTCCATCCTCTCATCCTCTTCATCATCATCTAACCTCTTGCTTGGGATATCCAGTTTGTTTACTCTTCTACGTATCTGTGAATAACTTGGATGACCGGAAGATTCATTCCTACAGTTGCTTTTATGAATCCCTTGGTTTGTCTATACGGTAGATGAAAATATAATCGCATGTAACCAATGATAGGTTAGAAAGAATCAGAAAATGGATATGGTTTGCCTTTTTTATTTTCATTCATTCTATCAAGATTGGTATCCTATGTATCCAGAAAATCATATGAAAAAAGGATTGCTTCTCTTCTTACAAGAGACTGATTATAAGAAGGCCAATGGACCACAATTGTTGAATAAATTAATCCTAACTAAATAGAATGAGGTATGCAACAAAGCATGAAAATATATAAAAAATTTTTATCCTGAATACCATGGTATTTTGTATTACAAACCTAATACTATTACATGATTATTCATTATCGCTATTGTTGCCTTTTTTTGTAACCTTGGGTATTTGATAATTGCCAATATCGTATCCTATTTCTCGAAGATACTTTAGGGTTAATTTGTAAACTATTTCATCATGGTTGGCAACTTCTAATATATGATTCCATGAGATTTCATTATTTAATTGTATTTCTTTGGATAAACTTTGTGTATTTGTTCTTGCTTCTAACTTACAATCTTCAAAAGTTTTTCCATTTTTGTAATCACGCTTTCTTGAATCACAGGATATTGGATTTTTCAATTGGTCTTTAAATAGGGGAAATCACAATAATTTATTTTTAACTAAAAGACTACTTTAAAAACTTCCATTTAGATCATATTTATTCTTTAATTGTTCTAAATATTTCAATACCTATTGATTTTGATCTTTGAATTCTAATGATTATTTATTTAAGGATTTAATTTAATTCTCTAATTTTTTACAAAGAAAAAAATTGATGTTTTTATTTTGATCCCATTAATTTTTTGTATTGCTAATCTATATGTTCACTGGGTTATTTCAATAGGCTGTTTTTCATGTTGAATTTTTTCAATCTCCGGTTCGGATTCCCAGCCTTCTTCTGATTCTCGGATTTTTTTCTTTATCCTTAATTTTTCCGTTTCAAAGTTGGTTAAATCGCACATAAGCGTTGTTATTGTACTACTTTATTTTATAAAATAGTTCCGTTAAAAAATTTTTCTTATACTATTATCATTAATTTTATTTAATATTTTTTAATTTATTTAGTATTTTTTTATAAATTATATAAATTTAGTATATATTATAACTCAAATATGATTGATGTTTGCATCCTCTAATTTATATTTTCATGATTTTATTTTACAATTATATTTATTCTTCTGCACTAATTTGCTAAAATTAAAATTAAATGTTTAGATAATTGTATATACTAAAGATAAATATGGCCAAAAATATTATAATGTTTTTTTATTCTTTGCCTTTATAATTTACATTTCTCTTCCTTTATGCAGTGCATTTCCAATATATTATATATGACAAATCTCTATTTTATTTACATTAGTGGTCAAGGGAAAAGATAAAACTCCTAAAAGATCAAAAAATGATGATGAGATTAATTATCTAAATGACACTGAAAGAAGTAGAACTGACTTTGATGACAGTATGACTCAGTTAAAGTATAAACACAAGGAAAAGACCAAAGTTGCTTTAATATCCATCATAGCCTCTTTATCACTAGCACTCTTTAAATTTATAATAGCTGCTGTTACTGGAAGTCTTGGGATTTTATCTGAAGCATTACATTCCGGATTAGATATAATGGCTGCTATTATGACGTTGTATGCAATAAGAATGGCAATAAGGCCTCCTGATTTGGAACATCCATATGGATATGCCAAATTTGAAAGTTTGACCAGCCTTGCTGAAACAATCCTTTTATTTGTAATTGCTGGTTGGATTTTTTACGAAGGTATACAACGAATCTTTGTTATTCATAGCATACCCGAAATCACTATTTTCTCGTTTGCCATTATGATTGGTTCAATTGTGGTAGATTATAGTCGTTCAAAAGCGCTTTACAAAATATCTCGTAAATATGGAAGCCAAGCATTGGAATCTGATGCATTGCATTTTAAAACCGACATGTTAACCTCGGGTATCGTGCTTATTGGTTTAGTTATAGTATATTTATTTGATATTCCAAACGCAGATTCCTATGCTGCTATTATAGTAGCTGGTGTTATTGTTTATACCTCTTTAGGTTTAGGAAGAAGAACATTAGATGTACTTTTGGATAAGGCTCCTAAAGGCATTCAAGGACAAATACTTGAGTCCATAACAGGATTTGAAGGCATAAAAAATGTTCATACTGTGCGTGTACGAAACGTGGGTTCTGAAACTTTTGTCGATTTACATATTGCAGTTCCCCGAATTTTTACCCATGATAAAGCTCATAGGATTGCAACTAATGTTGAGAATAAAATAAAAGATGAAATATTGCCAAATTCAGATGTTGTAGTTCATGTCGATGCTATTGAAGATGTTTTGACTGAAACAATAAAAGACAAAATAAGGTTGATAGCTACAAATTATCCTGCTATAAAAAATATTCATTCCATCTATCTCTCAACACCTATTGATCAAAATATGAATTCTATAAAAAAACAAGAAATTACTAATAATATTGCATCAAAGACAGAGGAAAATCTTGGTATGTATTTGCATCTTTATTTGGATGTTCAAATAGATAGTATGCTAGATTTAAAAACAGCACATGACATCATTGATGATTTTGAACGAAAAATAAAGGAAGATATTTCAAATATAAAGAACATAACTACCCATATTGAAACAGAAGTAGATATCGAGTCATCTATAGGCAAAGAAGAAAAAACAGATCAATCCTTTTCAGATAAGATAAAAGATATTGCTTTATCGGTAAATGGTGTATCTGATTGTAAAGATGTTGCTCTAGTATTTGCAGGCGCCGAAGTCCATATTACTCTAACCATAAAATTAAATCAATCATATATTAAGATGGATAAAAATATAAAATCAGAAAGTAATTCTAATAATAAAAAATTATCCGTAGTGACGGCCCATCAAATAGCAACCAATATACAAAATTTAATTTTGGAAAATACAGGAGTACAAGAGTAGTAATACATACAGAACCTGATTGAAGATATTATACATTGATGATTTGTTTTCTTATAGAATGTTATATCTAATAAGCTATGTACTGTTTTATTATGGAGGGAAGCATTCTCTTATACATTTATTTTTAAATAGTTACCGAGAAGGGTCTTGTTTGAATACTTTTTATCTATGTTACTATTAATTATAGAGTAATTCAGAGTGAATAAAATTGGTTTGTTTTTAATTTATTTTCTATTTTGTATTGGTAGATAATAAAAATAACATATAACAATTAAAGGTCCTTATAAAAAAAGTAAATATCATTTAAAATTACAATTGTAATTAAATAGTAGTTATATTTTTTTAAAATGTTTTTAGCTAAATCCATTCTTTAAATTAAGAACGATCAATTAATATTTTGATTTTTGATAACTTATTGCAATGTTTATTTTAGTAATTATCAAAAGTATTTGGAGTTTTTTTAGTACTTTTAATTAATTATAATCTATTTGTTCATCAATTTGTTCTTTAATTGCTTTCATACTACAGACTATCCAAAAAGCCATTACTTTTCAAATCATTTACCGGCTTGGCAGTGCAAGAATTTGATGATATTTACGATAAAGAGATAACAAAAAGATATGGTAAACATGAGAATAAGCGTCTATCACGAAGAAAGAATAGAAAGCGATCTCTGGGCGCAGGTAGACCATTCAAGTGGATTTAAGAGATAGATTTGTAATGCTTTTAGTATATTATCGTCTTTATATCACATACACTTTGGCTGGTTTTCTATTTGATTTGGATCAAAGTAACATTTGCAGAGACATTCAAAAGATAGAACGGCTAGTAAGGCAATGCATACCTATCCCTCAAAAGATATACAGTATCACAAAAAGGCTGAAAACGCCAGAAGAAGTTGAAAGATATTTCCCAGGCTTTATGTCCTTCATAGATTGTACAGAACAACAGATACCAAGGCCTGTAAATAAACAAAGAAGAAAGTTATAGAGTCTTGACTCTTATACTTTAGCCAGGTTTCAATCACACGTGCTATATCGTCCATGGTATCACCCCTTTGGAGCAGATTGCTAACTGAAATTGCCGCTCTTACATCTTTTCTTTCGTGCGCTAGGAGAATCTTTGATATAATTTCGGCTGTTATTGATGTTATCTTCTCAGCAAGACAAAATTTTACCACTTCTATAAATTCGTCATCCGAATATTCCGGTAAATGATACTCTTGGAATCGTGAACGCATGGGTTTAGAGAGTTTGGTATTGCTATTTGAGGTTGCAAAAATTTTACAGTTCATGGAAAAGTTATAATTCATATTCTTTAAGCTTTTGTCGATTTTACCATTATTCAATAATCCTAATAATGAATTTAAATCGTTTTTCTTAAGCTTGTCAATTTCGTCTATTATCAATATTTTCATTTTTTGATGATTGTAGAGAGATTCTATAAGCCCAGCACCGCTTGTATTGGCGGCATCAAAATAACAAACATCATTACATCGTTCTTGTATGACCATCATGAAGAGAGTTTTTGATGTTGCAGGTGGTCCGATTAATAAAACATTTACTTGTTCCTTCGCTATGAGGCACTCTGAAAATGTTTTCTTTTACCGAGTCAAGTCCATAAATTTTTGAAAAAAACTCTTTTGATTGCTCAGGGATGGTTTCAGATTTTGGAATTTCAGTGAACACTGAATCAGTTTTTTTATTCATTAATTTTTTTAGATTATCAGTTACGTTGAACATTCTAAATTCTGTTCCTATACAGTATGTTTCTTGTGGTTTTGAAGTTATTCATTAAATGTCGCCTATTTTAATAAAGTAAAAGATATTTTTATTATTTTCTCCTTTTTTGAAATTTCTTGAATTAATGAAATATATGTTATCTAATTCACAATTGTATTGCATATAATTTTTTTTATTTAAACTCTAATTCCTTTGTTGATTTAGTTGTATAAATTAGACTTATTCAAACTAATTAAAACATAGAAAATAATAACAATATACTATATTTATACCGAGATTATATTTGAAAATAATGATTTGTATTTATCAGTTACGATGGGGCAGGTTAGAAAAAATAATAAAACTATATGCATAACCTGACAAAAGGGTTTGAATTAGTAAACAAATTATTGGATAAGGATTGGATTATTGTTGTATTTTTGACTTTAGAGATATAGCAATTCTATCGAAAGAGATTATTGAGTATAATTTGAACAATGTTAATCAGAATGAAAATATGGTAGTAGTAGCAAATAGTCACACTTATGGAACTGCAATAGGAATGTTGATTGCAAAAAATATCGAAGTATAGTCGTCTTGATGTCTGTTGTGTCAATAACAGCACCGTTGCCTATTCGTTATTCAGGGTTTATAATAAGAAAAGAGTATAGAACATTTCAAGCGAATGAAATCCTGTAGCAAATATCATGATTTATTAGAATGTTATTCTAAGATTTTTGAGCGGATTGTTATCCATTCATTCATAATTAAAGTTTATTATTTTTGTAATAAAAGAAATTATTTGGTAAAAAAATTATAAATCGGAATTTCTTGAAGTCTCCTAACTATCTATTGCTTTAAATTTATTGTTTGTACGTTAAGCAATTCTTCAATCTCGCTATTCATCTTTAAGAAAGTCAAACCTTTCTCAGTTGTTTTATATACTGGGAGATCCTTCTAAATATTCTATCAAGTTATTTTCTATTAGAACTGAAAGATATTCTCTTAATTGATTGTAGCTTAAAAAGGCTTTATACATTATTTTTGTCTTTGTAGCACCGCCATTAGCTGCCTCTAGTATCATTGCTACTATTTCAGTTCTGCTTCTATATTTCATATATTACTTATCTCATCATGGTATATTAAGTATATGTATATAAATTAATTTTTTTAGTCAAAGATATAAGTTTTGAAGTACTATTGTAAACAATTTGAAATGACAGCAAATGCAAAATTATTTTTGATTTGTTTCTATTGGGAACCTGCATACATGAATAACATATTTTTTAACCATTTTATTCCTCTTGTATATTTTTCTTCTTTGCATTTGAATTATGCCGTTTTCTATTCTTTTATTTCAATGATTAAATAAATCTTCATATTGTATTAACTATGTAATAATTAATGTAATCTACACCTTTTCCATCTATCTTATTACGATGAATAAATTTTATTGAATGGTAAATTGATTGTAGTATTCTGAAATAATCAATGCAATAATATATCACAAGGACAATAAAATTCTATTTTAAAAACTATGAAATTTATTTATAACAAATAATTATACTTTCTAATAAAATTGGATAAAATTATATGAATTATTCTAAATGATTTTGATAACTTTCTGTCCCATAGTCAAACGTATTGTTTTTATAATCTCAGGATGCGATTCAATAAGAATAATTAGTTATTTCCGGATAAATTATTGAACTTACTTCATTTTACTTTTTCTCAAATATTTAAAATTTTCCTTTAAGAGAATCATTACTGAAATCTTACTAAAGTAATAAAAGAATTTATGATCACGTATCATACTTGAATAAATTATATTACATTATGAATCAGCTAAAATAAGAAAAGGTTTGTTATATATATTTAAAAATGATTATTCTGTTAAATATTGCGATTTCTATTGCTCTCTTTTTTTTATATAGATATATTTTAAAATTTTTTTCCATTTAAATTTTTAAAAAATGAGATATTATCGTTAATAGTAAAATTTTAAATTTATATATCCTCTCTGTTATTGTTATTAGAAATACTTTGCCAAAATGTCATTTAATTCTTTTTTCTTATTCTCGTAAACACTTTTAAATTCATCGCTATCTTGACTCTGTTTTCCTATTCTTTCAAATTCCTCCATTGATTTATCAAATTCTGATAACCCTATAGTCGCTTTTGCTAGTCTATTTGAGAGAAAGAAGATTGTAGACATCATATAATTAATCTTATCACTTTCGAATTCTGTCTTTGTTGAAGGGGGAAACACAATATCCAAACATTCTCTTAAATCTTTTGAGCAGTCTTCAAGACAAGGTGTATCACCTTTGCATTCTTCTGCTTTTTTTCCCCAATTTGCTAGACATTTGGAAATTTCTGATGAGTATTGAGACAACCTTTACTAAAGGCTATTGTAGTATTAAATTGTTTATTTTACAAATACATATTATTTGTTGTATGAATATCCACAATCAATTTCTATTATTTATTATATTAATAGATAAAACAGGAAAAACAATTGTAAATCGATATGGATATATTTAAATTATTTAAAAACTTATTTGCCTAGAAGATTAATATCATAAAAGTAAACTTTTCCTTGTAATATAGTTAAATTGTAGTATAGGAGAAATAGAAGTGAGAGTTTGATTTATTGTTTTTTAAAATATATTGTTCTTGGTAAAAATAAATAATTTTGATACAAGAAATAGAATTTCCAAATATTGAAAACTGTATGTGAAAATATTATAAATTTTATAATTTATTCTAATGTATCAAAGTTTTCGCCACCATCAGTCTCGTCCTCCTCATACATCATCATAGCCGAATAGAAAATTTCATTACCTTTAACCACCATGGAATATTTTATATCAATTAATTTGTTTTGTTCAAGGTCTTTAAGAAATTCATTAACTTCCTCCATAACTGAAATCTGATTACTAGCTGTGAAAATTCTGATCTGATTCATACAAATAAAAAGAAATCTATCTACTATTTGAACATTGCAAATTGTGATGAATATATTCTTACAATATTGATAAAATAGTTTTAACAATCATTTACTTTGCAATAAAAAAAGTTAGAATATTTGTAAATAAAAAATACGAATAATCAAATCAATTTTATAACTAAAAAACTTCTCGATTGTTATGTTGTTACTATTGGCCTGATCAAATATTATATGGTGCTCTTATATCGATAGAAATATTTTACAAATATATTCTTTGACTGGAGCATCTTATTTTGTTAATAAATTTGAGGAACGGATTATAATAAAATTAAGGATACATGCATCTTGCAGAAGAACTAGGATATTATGGATTCCATTGTGGAGAATCTTTGACAGATCTTGATTTGGATTGTTGAACCGTTTTGTCTTCACTGTCATCTTTGACTAAAAAGATAAAATTGGGCCCTTTATTACATACTTATTACCTGAATATCGGGGTATTGCAAAACAGGCAATTACCTCTCAAGTAATATCTGATGGATGACTGGAGTTGAAGACTGACGTAGGAACGACTTTGCAATATGCCAAACAATGGTGATATCCATATAGAATAGATTATTCTGGAAATGGAAAAAGGATATCAATATTTAGGGAAGGTGTTTATGTATTGAAAATGCTACTTGGGGATAGTCAAATAACACCATTGCGCTATCGTCTCCTGTAAATTTTAGTGGAACATATTTTAAAACCCTTTCTTTGTATGGTGTACAATATCCTATGATGATAATAGTAAATTCTCTTATTCATTTTATTAATACATTAAATAATAGTAATTATTATGATTGTAAAGACCATTATTAAAATTATATTGAATAAAAAATTAATGTAAACTCTTGATTGATTTTGAAATGACTTATGACCATATGTTTTCAGGTTTAATTATGAGTGACTCGGAGTCACTCATAGGCTTGAATTAAATTTAAAAAAGTATATTATGATACTTTAATCTATCATAAAAAAGGAAGTATAAATAAAAATCTTTGATATGCCATTATAAACCATTCAATGGCATTAAAAGTATGGCTTTAATAAAGTGATCAATGGATAACATAACCCTTTTTCAATGATTTGTTTATTTTAATTATGATGAGTGTTTAATTTTATTTTCAATAGTAAAATATGGAAAACATATTAATAATGAATAGATCTGCAATAGGTAGGAATTATTCTTTAAATATTTATTTAAAGATTATGCAAACTTTAAATTGTTAGACCATTTTATATCTGTCTTGAAATTTTAACTATTGACAAAGGTAAATGTATTAGAATGGTAATACAATAGGTTTATTTTGATTTGGAATCTGAAAAAATCATACTATCGATTAAGCAACAATACTCAATAAAATCGTTATAAACTGATGAATATCCAAGAATAAATTAAAGTAAAAAGATTAATTGATAAGATTTCAAATTGAATTCGGTTTTTCTAATACTGCAAATTAAAAAGCAATTTTCTGTTATTCGATTTTCAAGACAATATCGATAGTTTATTTTTGTCTTTAATCAAAGTTCCTGTATTTCCTTTTCATTGTTTTAAGCAATACCGTTTCCACATGTCTCGTTTCTGTTATAGATTTTTACCTTATATTTTTCAACTTCTAATTTGTAGAATTACGCCCATAGTATAAATCTACTCTTTCTTTTTGCCTTAATATATTAAGACAATTTTCAATTTCCAAAGATGGTATTAGAAGTTAACCCACACCGCTTGGTAATTTATGTTCAGAATGCTCTAATTTGATATGCTCTTCTTTTTCCCCTTTTGATTTAAAAATGAGCCCACAATATTCGCAGGTAAACTCTGCTGGATTTGTCTTGGATGCTGTTGCTGCTGACATATCCCTACAATTAGTATCTAATAAATATAAGGATTTTTAATTCCTAAAGGAATTATTGTATGAATTAAAGCTAATGACAATGAGGATAGCGAAAAGGAAAATATTTTTTCTATTAGTGTTAAAATTTAAAAAAATATTAATTAATCGAATATTTCTATCTATTTATAGAAACACTTTGAAGAGGGTATTAAATAAATATAATAATTCTGATGAAAAACCTAAAGATATTGTTAATATATAATATAATATTAGACAATTAAACAATATTTAGCAATACGAGACTTTTAAATTTTGATACCTTTCAATATATTATACACATATAATGGTAACGAATTCAAAAATGGAAAATGGTATAAAATTCAATAAATATGATAAATAATTTTAAATTTTAAACATATTGAATATTATGTATTAATATTTGTGTAAATGATATGCTAGTATAATTTATAAATATAAAAATAATAAAAAAGTTACTAATTTACCTATAACCTAATTCTTTCTGATAATCCTTCATCTACTTTTTCAAGGTCTATAATAAATCAAATTTTTCTCATCTATAATAAATTATATATCTTTTTGATAACAACTGATATTATAATTGTTTTGTCTGTTTCAATCTAAACCAATATTTTTTACCTTCTTCAAAATAAGGGATACTTTATTATAATATAGATATGATAATTTTCGAATTTCATATTACCAATTCTTAGTTATATATTTAATCTTCAAAGGTCTTTAGAAATTGGATTTACCGTAAACTAAAGGAAGAAGACACTATAATCTTTAGTTTAATAGAAAAAGTTGACCATGCAATTAAAATGGTTGAAACTGGGGTTCAAGGTGAAGTGTTTCTATACTCTTTTGCCATTTTCTTTTATTTGGAATTATATATATCTCTATTAAAATAATCCACAAATTTGTAACCTCGTGTATAAAATGCGTTGTTAGAAGAGGTGGTTTGTTCAAAATCATAGATTATGTTATTTTAAATATGTGGATTTAATTACAAAATAATACGCTTTGCAATCGAAAGACTTTTTTGGAAATATGTTTGAATGATATTAATGTCTTCATCTTCAGAAAACAATGACAATGATTACAATAGCAAAATAAAAACAGGAGATATTGCTCCAGATTTTGAACTGTTGGATACCAATCAAGAATTTCAAAAATTATCAAGTTACAAAGAAAATCAAACTATTTTAGCATTTTTTCCAGCAGCTGGTTCTCCTGTTTGTACTACAGAAATGTGTAACTTTAGGGATAATTTAAATAGTTTAAAAGGAAAAAATATTCAAATTTTAGGAATTTCTGTAGATAGCCCTTTTGCAAATAAAGTTTTTGCAGAGCACCATAATCTTAATTTTCCAATACTAAGTGATTATAACCGAGAGATCATTGAAAAATACAATGTAGTAATGCCAAGCTTAGGTAAACTAAAAGATTACAAGGCCGCCAAAAGGGCTATATTTATAGTAGATAAAGATCAAAAAATAAAATACAAATGGGTATCTGATAATCCTCTAATAGAACCTAATTATGAAGAAATTAGACAAGCTATTGGATAGAAATCTATTTCTTTATTTTTTTTTATATAGTGTATATCAAGAAAGAGATCTATTTTACATTAACATTCATGAAAATGTTTCTTAAATCTATCAAATCTCACTATTAAAATTAGAAAATACTTTTATCAGATAAAAAAATCCAAAATTTTAACTCGAATATAATTCAGATCAAATCTTATTTTTTAGTATAGAATATTTTGATTTGCATAACTTTTGAATAACGCTGAAAATTAAATTATTGGTAACTGTAATTATAATTATTGCTCTCATTTCTCAAAAAGTACATGCAGTTCATCTTTGACTAATTTAGAGTGAACAATCTTCATTCCAATAGTCACTACAGGTAATGGTACAACATTAATAATATGGCCGACTGGGCCTTTTACCTTTATTACAAGTTGCTCTCCATAACGATTGATACTAAAATCGTCTTTATCTGTAAACGGTACCTTTAGTTTCATCCTCAACTTTGAATCTTCTTTTATAAATTCAAATACATTTCCAAGGTAAAATATATGTGAAGGACTATCTGCCTTGAATATTGATATAGCATTTTCTTTTAACATGTCCATTCCTCGTAATTCTTTGTCATACAATTTTGCCTCTCTAATGGGCAATGGATAAAAATTGGATTTTGCCTCTTCTAGTTTATTATTCTGAAATTTGGACCAATTTGCATAATATGTGTCAGAACTGCCCATTGGCATTATTTTATTTATAATTACAAGATCGACATTTATGCCATATAGGTTAGCAGACATTAAAGCTCTTTTTGCATTTTCAATGCTAAATGTATCGGGATTGGCTATTAATCTAAGACTTGTAACAGCAGGATCAGTAATTAATTTGGATAATGATTCAAGCCTAGTTATCAAATCTATTTCATTCTGCAATACATTAGAAGGAGGAAGAGAAGAATTATTGTAGAAACCAGAAAATGGCTGAAACATTTTTGCAAATCCGCTAAATACGCCTGTAAATCCAGTTAATTTTCTACCGATACTTCCAGCTAGTTTTGGAAAGTAAAGATATCTAAGTGCTTCACCTGATGCAGGCATATCCAATACTATGATGTCATAATTCCCTTGATGAACAAATTCTTCAATCTTTAACAAAGAAAATAATTGTGTCATTCCAGGAAGCATTGCAATTTCATAGGAGAGTGTTTCATCAACACCTTTTGAAAAAAATACGGAAGCTAAATAAGATAAAATAGGCTTAAAATGCTTATTAATTTCTATAATGGGATCTACTTGTAATGCATACAGATTATCAATCACCTTTATGGGCTCATTTCCAATATAATCAATCATAAATGCATCACTTAGTGTATGGGCAGGATCTGAAGACAGTATTAAAGTCTTGTAGTTATTCTCAGCAAGCTTCACTGCTGTAGAGCATGAATTTACAGTCTTGCCTGTTCCTCCTTTTCCGGTATAAATTATTATTCTCAATATCATACTTATTGAGAAAGATCTTTAAAATCTGTCATTTTTTAATATTCATCTATCTTTACCGTTAATTGTAGAATACAATTTTTGAGGTCCATTAGAATAAAAATAAATGTAAATAGAACATCTTTTAAAAAATTTATTATTAATCCTGTTCTCCTTTACTTTAAAATATTCAAATTACCCGTTCTAAAAATACTTTCTCGATTTGACTATTTATGGATACTATTTATCAAGGCGAGAAAAACAAAATATTATTGCCTATATGTCTCCAATATTGTGTGATTTAACCATTTATTTTTCATTTAAATATAATCTTAAAAAAGGCTCTGTTCACTTAACAAAAAACCTATACCTTGAAGATACTCCATTTCATATGTGGATGCAAAAAACAGAACATCTTCAGAATACATTTATTATGCTCTATATTTTTTTAGGTTTATCATTAAGGAGAACTGTTGAAATAATTGATTAATATGAAGAATTATCATCTACTAAAAAAATTAGTATTGATTAGCTTTAATATTTATTTTTTTATATCTTTTCCTCTTTTCTTTCTATCAAAATCAAATTCATTAGTCTTTCTTAGTTCTAAAATTATTCCCTGTAATTTTGTAATTGTTGTTTCAATCTCCTCTTTTGTATTTTGATAACCCATCGAAAATCTTATGGAGCCTGTTACTTCTTCATGGGATAATCCAATCGCTTTTAAAACATGAGATGCTTTTTGTTTTTTATTAGATGAACATGCTGATCCAGTTGAAGAAGCTATTTCATTTTCATCTAATTTTATTAACAAATCCTCGCCATTTACTCCCAAAAATGAAAAATTAATATTATTTGGTATTCTTTCTATTTTTGATCCATTTAATTTACAAAATGGTATTTCTTTAATTATTTTATTAATGGTGTAATTTTGAATATCTTTAATTTTACTTTGATTTGACATTAATTTTTCTTTTGATAATTCACATGCTTTTCCAAAACCAACTATTGATTGAACATTTTCGGTTCCTGATCTTAATTTTTTTTCCTGGCCTCCTCCGAATAATACCGGCTCCAAATCTATTCCCTTTTTAATATATAAAGCACCTGCTCCTTTTGGCCCATTAACCTTGTGAGATGATATTGATAATAACTCTATATTCAAATCCTTTACGTCAACTGGAATTTTGCCTAGAGCTTGAACTGCATCTGTATGAAAAATTATTTTTTTATTTTTATTTTTTGCAATTTCTGCTAGTTTTTTAACTGGCTGAATCGTTCCTATTTCATTATTAACTAGCATAATGCTTATAAAACCAGTTTTTGATGATATCAATTCATTAAATTTTTCTTTATCGATAATACCATCTCTATTTACAGGTACAAAATTCACTTTAAATTTCATCTCTTTTTCTAAATTTTTTACTGTTTCTAGTATTGAGTCATGTTCTATTTCAGATACAAGTATATGATTACAGGATGGATTTATTTTATTTATTAATTTTGCAGAACCAATAATTGCTAGATTGTTAGATTCTGTTCCTCCAGAAGTGAAATAAATTTCATGAATATTAGCACCTATCAAATTAGCAATCCTAAAACGAGAACTTAATATACCTTGTCTTGAATATCTTCCTTGCTTATGAAGTGATGATGGATTGCCATAATTATCGAGCATAAATGGGAGCATTTCATCAATTACTTCTTTGTCTATTGGTGTTGAAGCGGCATTATCTAAATATATAAATTTATTATTATTGTTTTTATTTTTAATTATTGACATTTAATCTTTGTTATTTATTTAGATCGTCTATTTTGTCAGATACAATCAATCCACTCTTTTTATAACCTTCTATATCTATGGTGATATGTTTGAAACCATATTCTTTAAAAGGTAACTCTATTTGAGTTAATTTACTCAGGTCAAATAATTTTATTAACTCTTCTTTTTCCACTTCTATTCTGGCTAAATCTCCATGATCCCTGACCCTTACTTGTTTAACCTTGAAAATCTTTTTTATTATTAACTCACAATTTTCTATTCTTTTTAACTTTAGAGGCGTTATTTCTATATTTTTTGAAATCCTTGATGCAAGACAAGCATTGGATGGTTTATCAAAAATTGAAAGTTTGTTAACTTCCGCTACCCTTCGAATATCTTTTTTATTAAAACCAGTTTCAATTAATGGACTTTTGATTCCCTTTTTATGCAGTGCTATCATTCCGGGTCTGTAATCATTTAAATCATCTATATTGCTTCCATCAACAATCAATTGAAAGTCCTCTCCGGTGGCTATTTTAATTAAATTATCTGCCAGTTCATTTCTGCAATGAAAACATCTGGAACTATCATTTTTTATAAACTCTGTATTTTCCAATTCATTATACTCTATTATTTTATGATTGATGGCTAGTTCATTGGCTACTTTTATTGCAGTATCCAATTCTTCATTAGATAGTGTTTGATAGTTTGCAGTAATTGCTAAAACATTTTCTTTACCTAAGGCATTTTTTGCAATAAGCGCTACAACTGCGCTATCTACTCCACCCGAGAGTGCAATCAAAACTTTAACATTTTTGACTTGAAACCATTCAATTAATTTTTTATACTTTTCATTATCTTTATTTTTATCATCCATACTGCCTTGATCTTTTACTGTTGTTGTTATACTTGTTATTTTTGATATCAAATAAGTTATATATCATATAGATTTCTTTGAGATATTAAATTATTGACAATCTCTATTGTTCTTTTTAATGGATAATTAAACTTATCTGCAATTTTTTTTATATCTTCAAACTCTGGTTTTATATTTGTTATTTCGCCAGTGGAGTTTTTTGATATTTTTACATTGATAACAACATTTTCTTTTTCTATCTCTATAGGAATTAAAAGATTAAATCTGTTTAAAATATATCTCTCCATCCTTGATTTTCTGATACCTAGAGTTCCAGTTTCTTTAAATATGATTTTGGCAATATCTTTTTCAATTTCGTCAGAACATATTACTTTAAGTATATATGTCGGTCTATTTTTTTTTGTTATTCCGTTAAATACTGTTACATCCTTTACAAGTATACTCTCTGTCGATATCTTGTCTATTAAATTTCCAATTATCTCTCCGTTTATATCGTCGATATTTGTTTCAAGAATTGTTATAAAATCTGTTTGAATATTGTTAAAAAAATCTGTTTGGCCTATGGAAATTCTCAGAATATTTGGGATTCCTTCAAATTCCTTTGCACCAGTTCCATAGCCTATTTTCTCTGGAATAAATGCTGGGTAGTTTGTTATCTTTTTAGGATTTAAATTTACTAGCATTGAAGCTCCTGTAGGCGTAGTTAACTCTGTATCAATTGGTCCTCCTTGTATAGGAATTTTAAAAATCTTAAAAATTTCTAGAATAGCGTTTGTTGGATTTGTGATTATTCCGTGTGAAAATTTTGTTAATCCTCCACCAATGGCAACTTTTGTAGTATAAAATGTGGAATTATTAAATAAATCCAAGTCGTCAAGTGCAGTGGCGCATCCAATAATGTCTGCACCTGTATCAATACTAGATGATTCATGAAGATGCAAATCTTTTATTTCTTTATTGTGAATTAATGATTCAACATGGATAATTGTCTTAATGGATTCGATAGCAAATTTTTTTGCTTTTTCTGATAATCCAATATTATGACAGCAATTTGCAATTATTCTATACATATCTGTAGCATTTTTTTCTTTTATTTTTTCATCAAAATCAAATATGAATCTTGTAGCCTTTATATCATTTGATTCGGTTTTGATAAAATCAATGTTGTTAATTTGTGTATCAGGAAAATAATGTTGTATTTTATCTATATTTTTTGTAATTTTATCTTTATCAGCTCCACTGTCAACCAAACTTGAAAGTAACATATCACCTGAAATTCCAGTTAATTGGGGATCGATGATTATTATTTTACTCATTTAATATACCTGTAATAATCTTATCTTTCGTTAATGAGTTTATTTAGGTTTATTTTTATATCCTCTTTCATAAACTTTTTCTCTATTTTAAAAACTTTAAACTTAAAACTATAAATAAAAATTTACTTTCACCTTTATTATGACTATATCTATTATTGGTTCAGGAAAAGTTGGTGCGTCTGTTGCATTAAATTGTGGCCTTCGAGAATTAGATCCTAAAATAAATTTGCTAGATATTATTGAAGGTTTGCCACAAGGGGAAGCAATGGATATTAATCATCAACTTTCAGAAAAAGGCTTAGACAGTTATATTGTAGGATCCAATGATTATGGAAATTTAAAGAATTCTGACATTGTTGTCTTGGTTGCAGGAGTTGGAAGAAAACCTGGAATGACAAGAATGGATTTGCTTAAAACCAATGCTTCCATAGTAAAAGATGTATCATTAAAAATTTCCGAAAATGTTAATGCCAAAGAATGTATTTTAATTGTTGTAACTAATCCTCTTGATCCAATGACATATTTAGCATTGAAGACCACTGGATTTCCATCAAATAGCGTAATGGGCATGGGTGGTATGCTCGACCTTTCCAGATTTACTAGTTTTATCCGTGATTATACTACAATCTCTAGAGGCTCAATATCTGCTATGGTTATAGGTGAACATGGTGAAAATATGTTGCCTTTGATCAGATTTTCTTCAATATCTGGAATACCCCTCCAAGAGTTTATAGATAAAAAACAGTCTGAAGAAATTTATGAAAAAACCAAACAAGTAGCTGCAGATGTAATTAAATATAAAGGTGCAACGGTATATGCACCCGGTAATGCTGTCGCTACAATGGTGGAATCAATAGTTAAAGATAAAAAAGCATTAATTCCTCTTTCTGCATACATTGATGGACAATATGGAGTGAACGATGTTTGCCTTGGAATACCGGCAGTAGTTGGCAAAAAGGGAATTGAAAAAATAATAGAATTACCATTGAATGACTTTGAAAAAAGTGAATTTATGAAAGGTTCAAATAGTGTAAAAGAAGCTATCTCTAATCTTCCCATTTAATATTAATAATGATAAAATGGATTTAAAAGATATTTTATTAGATTATTATAATGACAAAAAAAGTTTAGATGAGGTGATAAAAACTCTTTCCCTTTTCTCTATAGAATACATTGAAAATAACATTGCGCAAATAGATGTAAATAGAGATTTAAGAAAAACAGTGCCTGAAGTGATTTTGGCAATAAATAAAAAAACTCTCGAAATAATTTCTATTTCTAATAAAATTTTAGAAAAAAAGGGTTATGTACTAATTAGCAAAATAAGACCTTTTGTAATTAAAAAAATTGATTATTCATTTTAAAAAAAAGGGATATATTGTTGAAAAAGGCTATAAAAGCACTTCAATTTTAATATATGATAAAAAAGAATCTTTACCAGTCAATAAAGGTGGAAAAATTGGAATTATTTGTGGAGGAACTTCTGATATTGGGATTGCTGAAGAGGCACGAATAGCTTCTCTATCGATGGGATGTTCGTCATATCTTGGATATGATATTGGTATAGCTGGAATTCACCGTTTACTTTTATCACTTAAAGAAATGATATCTAATAATGTGGATGTTTTGGTAGTAGTGGCAGGGATGGAAGGAGCACTGTCCTCGGTAGTTGCTTCATTGGTTAATATTCCTGTTATTGGAGTTCCTGCTTCCATTGGTTATGGGTTTGGATCTAACGGGGTCGGCTCATTATCATCAATGCTTCAAAGTTGTTCTTTTGGACTTGCAGTAGTAAATATTGATAATGGTATAGGTGCTGGTATTTTTGCAAGTTTAATAGCTAACAAAGGAAGACAATAATAAAAATAACAAGAAATTAAACAATATCCAATCTAAAATAATAAAATTTGTATTATTTGGTTAAAACGTTTATAAGAGATTCAAAAGTTTTTTTTTAATTGTTAGAGAAAAGAGAGAGAGAGAGGGTGAATTGAATGTCTTATATTAGAACACTTAAAAGAATTAGAAATAATAAAACAAATTATAGAAAACGAAAGGCGATATTAATTGGTAGACGTAATTTTATTACTATCAAAACAAGTAATGAACATATTCATTGTCAATTGATAAAACCAAGTTTAAAAGGAGATATTGTGCTTTCTTTTTCAAATAGCAAAGAGCTTGCTAAATATGGATGGAAGGGTTCTTCAAATAATCTATCTGCAAGTTTTCTAGTGGGTTTGGTAATGGGAAAAAAAATGCTAGGCAAGAATAATAACTCTGCTATTTTATATACTGGAAAAACAACGTTTACAAGCAAAGTTGCAGCTTGTCTAAAAGGAATTGCTTCATCTGGTGTCGAAATACCTTTATCTGAAGATTCTTTACCAAATGATGATAGGATAAGTGCTATTCATGTTTCCAAATATGCTGCAGAATTAAAAAAAGATAAGAATATTTATGAAAAAAGATTTTCAAAGTTATTAAATAATAATTTAGATCCTGAAGATTATCCAAAACATTTTGAAGAAATAAAGAATAAAATACTTTCAAGTGATTTTAATTAATGTTGCAAGAAGTAAATTCTAATTTAATTAACGAAAGAGTAATAAATAAAATTAATTCTATTTTGCATAAAGTAGGATGTGCGCTTAAAATAAAAAGTATAAAATATCTAGGTTTGATTTCAGTTATTAATATAGGTGAAAAAAATGAGTAGAATGGCTAGGCAGGGGGAATCTGAATCTGAATGGAAACCAAGAACTACCTTGGGTATGATGGTGGCCAGTGGAAAAATAAAATCTATGGAAGAAATTTTTGAAAATGGATTGAGAATACAGGAAGCAGAAATTGTGAAACATTTGTTACCCGATGTCAAAACACAGGTGGTTAGTGTAGATATTGTTCAAAAGCAGACCGATGCAGGTGAGCTTACTCGATTTAATGCACTGGTTGCTTTAGGTAATGAATCCGGCTGGTTTGGCTTAGGTAAAGGAAAAGCTCATCAAATGAGAAATGCAATAGACAAAGCCACTAATGCTACTTATTTAAATGTAATTCCAGTAAAACTTGGTTGCGGCAGCTGGGAATGTAGATGTAATCAACCACATTCTGTACCTTTTAAGGTAATGGGTAGAGGTGGAAGTGTTACTATTGAATTAATACCTGGCCCTCGAGGTTTAGGTATTGTAGCGGGAGAGCATATCAAAAATCTATTAAAACTAGCTGGATTGAAAGACGCATGGACACGATCGTATGGATCAACAAATACTATGTCATCTACGGCCAAAGCTATTTTTAGTGCATTGAGAAATACATTTCAAACAGGATAATGTAGAGATGGTATATTTAGTAGTAAGAATGAAAGGAACTGTAAATGTTCCACGATGGGCAAATTTAACTCTAGAAAATCTACATTTGAATAAGAAATTTAGAGCTACAATAATTCCAGAAAATGAACAAACTTTAGGTATGCTCAGGAAAATTAAGGAATTAGTTTCTTGGTCATCAGTGGATGATGCCTTTATAAAAGAATTTATAGAAAAAAAAGCACGAACTTCTGCATCTAAATTAGCGACTGCTCCAACCACAACTACGGCAAATGGGCTGAACAATAATGATACCGAAAACAAAATTGAAGATAAAACACACCAAAATACTGATTTAAGTACGGTAATAACCACTATTTCCCAAAATCAAACATATCTATCAAAAATTTCTGGGATTAAACCATGGTTTGCATTAAATCCTCCAAAAGGTGGATTTAGAAAAAAATCAAAGCGTTCTTATTCTCAAAATGGCATTCTTGGTGAAAATAAAGAATTAATATCTTTAGTAAAAAGGATGATGTAGCGAATAAAATGATGAATATTAATTCAAATTTGTTAGCATTGAAAACTTTAATATTTAATTCCTTTCTTTTGAAAAATAATGGATAGAATGGGGGATAATGTGTTATGGCTACTCGTTTAAGAAAAAGTAGAAGGCAACGTGGAACTCGTTTTTGTGGGTGGGGCCAAATAGGTCAGCATCGTGCTTCCGGAAGTCGTGGTGGAGTCGGTGGTGCAGGAAAACATAAGCATTTCTTTATACGAACTGTTATTGAAGAACCTGATCATTTTGGACATGAACAATTTCATGCTCTTCGGAAAAGTGATGTATCTAAATGGCTTAATATTAAAGATTTGAATCAATTGATAAAACATTCTAAAGCTACCGAAGAAGGAAAAATAGTTTTAGATTTAAATGAGTTAGGATACGGTAAACTTCTAGGAGTTGGTCAAGTTGATGCGGCTTTCACAATTAAAATTAATAAGGTTTCAAAATCTGCAAAAGATAAAATCACTCAAGCCGGAGGCGAGGTGTTAATCTCAAATGAGCTCACTGCTTAGTGGGGGCATTTTTAGAACAGTTGTAAAGAAAGTTTCACCTGTTATTCCTCAAATTGAAAAGCCCAAAAAGAAAATTACACTTAAAAATAAACTGATTTGGACTGGAATTGCTTTACTTATATATTTTGTAATGGGACAAGTTCCATTATTTGGCACGCATGTTAATCCTGGAGCTGCCGATCCATTAGCTTTTGCAAGGGTAATTTTTGCAGCTCAACAGCGAACCCTTCTTGAACTTGGTATCGGGCCCATAGTTACCGCAGGATTGTTAATGCAGTTATTAAAAGGTTCAGATATATTAAAATTAAATTTTAAAGATCCTGATGACCGTTCACTTTTTACTTCTGCTACGAAAATTGTTACAATAATTGTTATTATTGCAGAAGGTTCCCTTTATGGTGTTAGTGTTTATGGAAGTCAGACTCCCACCCATTATCATTTGATGGTACTGGTTGCGCAATTGATTGGAGCTAGTGTTATTGTCATGTATTTAGATGAACTTGTTCAGAAGGGTTGGGGCCTCGGATCCGGAATAAGTATATTTATTGCAGCTGGAGTTGCTCAGCAAATTCTATGGGCTATTTTCAATCCTATACCGATTCCCAATTACCAGGAATTCTCTGGACTTGTACCATTTTTAATTTCTAGTGGTTCACAAGGACATCTTGTAGATTCTTTAGTGCGTTGGGCTCCGCCTGAGCCTGTACCTAATTTACCCAGTGTTTTAGGATTGGGTATTACGGGAGGAATATTAGCACTGCTGGTGTACACGCAGGGTATTCATATTGATATACCGATTGTGTCAACGCGGTACCGGGGCTTTACCGCGACATATCCAATAAAACTTCTTTATACATCTAACATACCTGTGATTCTATCGTCTGCGTTACTGGCTAATGCCATGTTCGTTGGCCATATGTTATGGGCAAACTATAATCCAAATAATGATAACCCTGTGTTCAACTATATTGCTCAATATTCTCCACAGTCACAGAATCCTACGGGTGGTATATTTTATTATATTACTGCTCCTGGATCCCTAGAAAGAACAGTGGCTGATCCTGTTCATGCGCTTGTGTATGTGCTGTTTCTAACTGCCATTGTCACCGTCTTTGGACGATTATGGGTTGAGCTTGGAGGTCTATCTGCAAAATCTGCTGCAAAGAATTTATTAGATGCAGATGTACAAGTCCCTGGTTTCCGGCGCAATGAAAGCTCAGTTGAGTCGTTACTAAATCGATATATTCCATCTGTTACTATAGTTGGTGGAATAATTATTGGATTGTTGGCTTCGGTATCAAATGTCTTTAATGTTTTTGGTTCTGGTATCGGGATGCTATTGATGGTCGATATACTTGTAAACTATTATAACTTGCTAGTTAGAGAACAAGTAGATGTTCATATGCCAAAGCTTGCCACATTATTGGGCAGAGATTAGACTATCTGGCCCAAATTTTTTTATTTTTTTTCTATTCCTTAGTCTTTTTCATTTTAATAATAATTGATTCGAAATTATAAAGATAAAAATAATGGTCTTCTTTTTCATTAAAGATCGTATGACAAAAAGAGTTATAATAGTTGGAATTCCGGGTGTTGGAAAATCTACTGTTATAACAAATATTTTGAATACCCTTTCTAAACAGGGGGTCGATATAAAAATGGCCGAATTTGGAACTATAATGTTTGAGCAAGCAAAAAAACTCTTATCTATTAAAAATAGAGACGAGCTTCGTAAATTATCCCTCGAACAACAAAGATCATTACAAGAAATGACTGCTAATTACATTTTTTCACTTAGCAATGAGATAGTTATTATCGATACTCATCTTTTCATAAATACTGTTGAAGGATATTACCCTGGAATACCTTACAAATTATTAAATATTTTGAATCCATCCAATTTAATCCTATTAACTGCTAATTCCGATGAAGTTTATGAAAGGCGTAAAACTGATATTGCTAGACAAAGAGATATGATTTCGGCAGATGATATATCTAATGAATTAAATATATCTAAAATAATGATCGCATCTAGTTCCATCTTCTCGGGCTGTCCTTTTTCGATTATCCCAAATAATAATGGTCAACTGGAAGAAGCGACTAATAGAATTTGTAATACCATCGTTCATCAAAATCAAATGTGATAAATTTATTTTATTTTTATATGCTATTTACCATTTCATCTCTCATTATTTAATCAATAAAGATAAAGTGTAATGTTTAAGGATATAATATGGAATAGAACGATTTTGTTAACAATATATTTATTGTCTTGAACAATTTCTGATAAATTTAACCTATAAAAATGAAAAAGGTCACTATATGGATAAAACAATCAAATATATAATATAAAATATATCTTATTGATAAATTTATATAGATAAGAGTTGAAAAAGAGAAAAATCTAGTTTTAGTGTTAAAAATGGGATCAAATGAAATAAATTGTATTAAAAAAAAATTAAACAGCAAAAATAAAAAAAATATGAGTGTGGTTATTTCTGGATGGCCAGCAGTAGGTAAAACTACTATAGCAGAAAATATAGCAAAAACCTTCAACCTAAAACTATGGAATGGGGGTGATATTCTTAAAATGATGGCATTTGAGAAGGGATATTCCTCTTCTTTGAACCATGATTGGTGGGATACAGATGAAGCTCAAAATTTTATGAACACTCGAAACAAAGATCCTTATTTTGATAAAGAAGTTGATAATAGGTTAATTGATTTAATTAATAATGGAAATGTAGTTGTTACAAGTTATACACTTCCTTGGATTTCAAATGGCACAATCAACTTTTGGTTACAGGGTTCTGTTGATAATAGGGCAAAAAGAATGGCTATGCGAGACAATATTAACTTTGATGATGCAAAAAAAATTGTTTTAAGACGAGATAATGAAAATAGAATGATTTATAAAAAAATTTATAATTTTAATTTTGGTGAAAAACTAGATGTTTTTGACTTTGCTTTAAATACTGATCTATTATCATTGGATTCTCTTGTAGATTTATCTAAAATAATTATTGAAAATGTTTTGAGTTCTTAATTTATTTATGACGTGATAATCTAGAAAACATATGGATCAAGCCCTTCCCCAAATGGATGATTTGATTAAAATAAATGATAGTACAACAGATGAAAGTTACGGTTATTATCCATATAAACGTCCAATAAAAAATTTACTTAATTATGGATTAATTTTATTGGATAAACCTCCAGGTCATACAAGTCATGAGATTGTTTCTTATGTCAAAAAAATATTGGGATTAGAAAAAGCTGGCCATAGTGGTACTCTTGACCCTGGTACTACTGGTTTATTGCCGATAGGTTTGGAAGAAGGTACAAAAAATAGTTCCCGTTTTATTATTGGGACCAAAGGAATATGTGACATTAGCAAGAATTCATAATCAAATTCCGGTTGAAAAATTGACAAAAATAATAAAAGAATTCACCGGACAAATTTTTCAAAAACCTCCACAAAGATCTTCTGTAAAGCGTCAAACCCGAATTAGAACTATTTATGAGATGGATTTATTAGATCAGTTTGATCGACTTATCTTATTACGGGTTTTATGCGAATCTGGAACATATATTCGAAAATTGATCTATGATATGGGTGAAATTCTTGAAGCCGGAGCCTCTATGATCGAACTACGAAGGACTAAAGTTTGGGATTTTACTGATGAGGCCAATTTTGTTAGATTACACGATCTAGTTGATGCATTCTTTCTTTATAAAGAAAAAAATGAAGAGGAAAAATTACGAAAAATGATTCTTCCTATCGAAACTGCACTTACCCATATTCCTGCTGTTACGATTCGAGATACTGCTGTTGATGCATTATGTCATGGTGCACAATTAGCCTTGCCTGGAGTTGTATCTATTCCTAAAAATTTAAAAAAAGATGATCTTGTTGCTATTTATACACAAAAAGGTGAAATCGTTGGACTAGGTACTTCATTATTAGCCTTTGATGATTTTTTTAAACAAAAAAAAGGGATTTCATTTCAGATTAAAAGAATGGTAATGAAACCTAATACCTATCCAAAATTCTGGTCAAGCTCTGATACAGTTATTTCAGTTACTGATGAGAATTCAGGTAATTTGCTCAAAATAGAAGAAGAAGGAGAGTCTAGTAATTAACTGAAATTAAATTAGTTTTTAGTTTGAACATATTATCGACCTATCTAAGTTTCAAATTGTTTCACCGATTCCTGGATTTGATTTATCAAGTAAAGATATCTTTCTTGCTAAGTTTTCCATTGTACCGGGTATATGACAATTACACATACATTCTTTGCAATCTGAATGCTTAAGATTTTTACACGACTCTGATAATTGTAATTTATCCATAAATCTATCTACCATCCATAGAAATACTTCTAAATTTATTTGTTTTATTAGCAAAAAATTCTTAATTGATTGAATCAAATATATAACAAGACAAATTGTCAATAAAACTGGGTTCAAATGATTTAGCTAAATATCCTTTCTTAAACGAGGCTTCGCTATATGTTAAAGAAACTCATTTTGATTTACAAGAATTTGAAAGAGCTGAAATGACCTTTATAATAGAAAGGTCGTTTAACAAAATTGAAAAATTTATAAAAAATGGGGAAACAAGTTACAAGTTAGAGAAATTTGAGATCGAGATTTTAACCTTTTTGGCTTCTTTGCTGATAATGAAATCCACTTCGATTGATGTTTTAACAAAAAAATTTGCATTATTAGAATCAATGAGATTTGAAAGATATTTGATAGAAGACCTTAAAAATTCTTTTAAAGACGGGAAAAAAAGATTGATTTTATTTAAGATTTTTAAAGAAGTATTCAAAATTGATGTTTATAGTGAAACAATAATTAATGAGTTTTATAAAATCAGAGTTGTAGATTACATCTCTCGTTCTTTATTATTTCATGAGGAAGAATGGAAATTAATAAACAGGACAGTTAAAAATGGATATGTTTTTCTTAATGTGAATGAAATGGTACGGTTATTTAGACATGAACTGAGTTTATTAATCATTGATAAGATTAAAAATATGAAATTAATTACGTTTCCAAACCCGGTCATAGCGAAATCTCAAAATTTAAAGATATACTGGGATTCTGTAAATAAACGATCTAAAGTTTTGGATTATGGAAATAGAAAAAGTATAACGCCTCCTTGTATTGATCATCTTTATAAAGTTTTGAATGATGGGGAAAATTTGCCGCATTCTGCAAGATTATTATTAGCAACATTTTTGATATATTCTGGTAAAAGTATTGATGAGATAGTAGAGATTTTTAAAAAATTGCCTGACTTTAATGAACGAATAACGAGGTACCAATTGGAACATTTATCCGGGAAAAAGGGTGGTTCAAAAAAATATTTTGTTCCCTCATGCGAAAAAATAAAACTGGAAAATCTATGTTACGAAGCAACTGTGTGCAAAGGCATCATTAATCCTATTCAGTTATTGAGCAAGAGCGGAGGTGAGAGCAAAGGGAGGATTAAATAATTGATATGATTTTTTCATTTAACAATAAAAGTGATCTAACAGATAATATTGATAGGATAAAAGAAAAAGAATCTGCCATAAAAATAGATTCCAATAATTCAATACTTTATAACAATAACCACCTGTGGCTAAAAAAAACTTTTAAAAAATATTATTTTAGCTATTTTACAAAAATTGCTTTACCTGAAAAAATAAATTTACGAGAGTTTGGTTTCCGACATTTTGACGAAAAAATGTATCGTCATCTCTCATTCAGTAATGCCGGAGAACTATATGCATTTGTTTTGAAATATTCTCCCTTCTGATATATTTTGTTCCTCTTCTTTTTATAGAAATCCTAGTGAACCTATGGATAAAAAGGAATGGTATGGTTCAGAATTAATATTTGATATTGATGGAAAGGATTTGCATCTTGATTGTACTTTAACACATAATTATACGAAATGTAATGCATGTAATTTTATAAACACTGGAGTTTTTGAAAAGTGTAGCAATTGTAATGGTTCTCGATTATATGTTATCGATATACCATGTAAAAATTGTATATTTTTTCTAAAAAAAGAAGTTAGAAAATTAATAAAATTGTTAACCGAAGATTTTGGAATTGATAATAAAACAATATCTGTTTATTTTTCCGGAAATAATGGCTTTCATTTGCATATTACTGATAAGGACTATTACCCTTTACTCTCAAATGAGAGATCAGAAATTTCAAGTTATCTTTTGGGGAAAGGGTTTAAATTGGAAACATTAGGAATAAAACTAAATAACGAAAAAAAATATATTCCTATACTAAAAAATAAACAACTTTTAGATGTCGGCTGGCGACAAAGAATTCTTAAGAATCTAAAAATTAATTTTCATTCAAATAAAAATACCGATAATGATTTTATTAAACAAATAGAAAAACTAGAAATTTCTTTGAATTCTAATTTTCAACAAATAGTTTCAAAGACTATTGAAAACCTTTCTGTTAAAATAGATCCTGTGGTTACTATGGATATACACAGAATTTTTAGACTTGCTGGTTCAATAAATAGTAAAAGTGGCCTAGTCAAAATTCTTTGTAATGATATTGATTCTTTTGATCCATTTAAAGATGCATGTTTTTTTGACAGTTCTAAAGTCGAAATCATTTCTAAAATTGACATTTCTATTTTTTTTAGAGGAAAGCGATATAACTTAAATAAAGGCTTAATTAATGTTCCTGAATATCTAGCTGTTTACCTAATAAGTAAAGGTTTAGCGGATATCAATATAAAAGAGATTTAATATGAATGATAATAATGATATTAATTTTAATTATAATTTTGATGACATATCAAAAAGAGATGAATTACAGACTCCTGTTGAAGAAAAATGGATAGTAGCTTTTATACAACCTAATACTTTAAAAAAAATTTATTATAGGCAATTTTATGCACCGGGATTTTATGAGGCATATGATAGGGTTATGACTTTCATGGAAAAAACTAATAATAAAATACTGTGGTATAAAGAAAAAAGAAAATGTGGCTTATACTTCTCAAAAAAGGTAATTCCTTATCTTGAATTTGTTTGTACTTTTTGTAATAATAAATTTAATAATATCGAACCCATAAAATGTAATTTTGAAAGTAATAATATTTGTACTTCAGAATTCTGTTCTCTTCATTGTAAACAAGAACATTTTTACTATGTGCATATTAAAAAAATGAAGTAATTTAAATAAAAATTATTCTATAATTTTCAAATAAGATTTTATTATTTCTTGATCTATTATGCCTTGAACTACATATGGTTCTCCTGATTCGAGGACTATATCCATAGCAACTGCATTGTATGGTATGTCAAATTTTTCGATTAATTCTGTATCATCTGTTTCAAATATTTTTATATCTTTGTTATCGTTTATTTTAAACCCTAATATTTTGTCAATTTTTCTATTCCCAGAACCTCCTCCTCTGCCACCTGCAGAACCAAATGATTCTTCTACCATGAGAATAAATATTATATTTTCGATATCATTATTTTTGTTCAATATAATGTCATTTAAAGAAACTACAAGTTTTCTTTTTGGTAATTGTAAAATATGATTCAATTCATTTTCCATTCTCATATAAATAATATATCGAAGTAAAAAAATCTGTTGATTATATTTTTATATGTTTATTTGTTAGGAATAAATAACTCATTATATATATTTTAATAGTATGTCTATTGGTAGCAATAACAATAATTTATTAACTGTAACTTGGGATGATGATGGTTCTGTTAAAATGATAGATCAGACAAAATTACCTGAAACTTTAGAATATATTATATGTAAAAATCATCATGAAATAGCTGATGCAATAAAAAAAATGTCTATTAGAGGAGCCCCGGCAATAGGTGTTGCAGCAGCTATGGGACTTGCATTGTATATTGTTAACAATAATTCTGATAACAAAAAAGATTTACTTTATGGCCTCAGCATTGCTTATGATGTATTACTAAAAACAAGACCAACTGCTGTTAACTTGAAGTGGGGTTTGGATAAGATAATGGAAGAATCTATCAGAGGTGAAACAATACAGGATATTAAAGAAAATGTAGTTAACATGGTAAAAAAAATGTCAGATGATGATATAAACATCAATAAAAGCATGGGCCAATTCGGTTCTAAATTAATCAATGATGGCGATGTAATAATGACTCATTGTAATGCTGGAGCACTAGCTACTGTATCTTATGGAACCGCTTTAGGTGTTATAAGATCTGCCAAGGAGTCTGGAAAAAAAATAAGTGTAGTTGCAACAGAGACAAGACCGGTTATGCAAGGATCTCGACTAACAGCTTTTGAATTAGTTCATGATGAGATCGATGTAAGTTTAATTCCAGATACTGCTGTGGGTTATCTTATGATGAAACAAATGATTGATAAAGTAATAGTAGGTGCAGATAGGGTATTAAAAACCGGTCATGTATTCAATAAAATCGGAACATATCAGGTTGCCCTAATGGCTAATTCTCATGATATTCCATTTTATGTAGCTGCACCTCTTTCTACTTTTGATTTGAGGAATAATTTTGAAAGCATTGTAATTGAAGAACGATCTGCAGATGAAGTCGTTAAAATAGCTGGAAAAAGAATAGCTCCAAAGGGGATTAGAGTTTTTAATCCTGCATTTGATTTAACACCGCCAAATTTAATAACTGGTATAATAACAGAAAAAGGAATATTAAATCCCCCATTTGAAAAAAGTATTTCTAGTTTATTTAACTTAACTAACTGATTTTTATTTTGTTTTAAATAAATTTAAAAAGCAGTTAAATACAATTTGAATGGTGAATCAGCAACAAGTTACAAAAGAGCAAATATTTTCAGAACTACGTAAATGCATGGACCCTGAAGTCCCAGTAAATGTTGTCGATTTAGGTTTGATTTATGGAGTAAATGTATCTGATAAGAATGATGTAGATATAAAAATGACTATGACAACTAGAGGGTGTCCAATGCATGATACCTTAGTGAGTGATGTGAAAAAATATTTAAATAAAATAAATGGGGTTGGTTCGATTAATGTAGAGATTGTATGGGACCCCCCTTGGTCAATAGAAAAAATGAATCCTGCTGTTCGGGAAAGACTTGGATATGGAAAACCTTCTCTGAGATTTCAAATAGATTATAATACCTTTATGCCATTAAAAAATGGAAAAATTTTAAACCAAGAAGATGGTTCTATATCTCTTGTAAATGATAAAGAACAAGGATTTATGGTTAATGAAAATATTATAAATTTTTGGGAAAGTTGTGATGGCAATAAAACAATCAATCAATTGGCCGATAGTTTCTCTGCAAAACTTAACTTACCAAGACAACAGGTTGAACAAGAGGTAGTTCAATTGATACAGCAGTTGTTAGAAGCAGAACTACTAAAACCACCTCAATGATTTCTTCTTTTGTGCTCTTTTCATGAATATTTTTAAATATGTTTGTTTAAAAAAAGTAAAAATTCATTTTTAGAATCTATAATTGCAAGTTTATTTTAAATTAGATGATATCAAATTTCTTAGTTCATCATCCGATTTGTTTTCTATATCTAAATTAAGAGACTTTGCAATCATCTCTAATTTTTCACGATCTGATGATACTGGTCTTTGGACATATGGTCCTTTATAGGTTTGATCATCTATTGATTTTTGTTGTTGTAATAAATTGTTTTTTTCATTTATCAAACTATTTTTTGTTTTTTCATATTCACCAATAAATCTTCCAATCGTTTTTGATATACCAGTTATTTTACTTGGGACAAAAACAATAATTATTGTTAGTAATATGATGAACCATTCAGATCCGGCTATATCAAGTGCATAAATCGTGATACTCATTATTTTTTTATTAATTGATTTGATTTGTTTTATTTATTAAATTTTACTAATGAATTTGATATTTAAGTAATAATTGCAAATTAGAATCAAAAACAAAGCCTTATATCTACAATCTTGCCAAACTTAACAATAATCATTCTAAAATAATAAAATAAAAGTCGTATATCCGTGATATATTAGTTTGTGTTTTGATTGTTAGTTTTAAAATTTTATGGAGAAAAATACTACATTACACTTGATGGTAACTGTTGATACTTTTATATTGAGTTGGCGAAAAAAGTAAAATACCTCATTGGTTTGTTTAATCATTGAAGTTTGTTTACTTGTGTGTTGCAACCAAGATATAATAACAAGTTAACAAATTAAACAATTTATGAAAAAATTGAAAGATATAAAGAGAGAAGAATTTGCATCAAATATTCTGTCAGATTTAGAAACCCCTGAAACGATAATAAAGAAATTTCAATCTGGCGAATATTTTATTTCTGTATATGGATTAGGTCATGTAGGTGCACCTATTACTTCGTGTTGGCTTAGATCAGGTATTACTATAATTGGTATTGATAAATCTCAAAAGGTATCCGAAAATGCCAAAAAAGGACTTACTCATATTCCTGAACCTGGTGTAAATGAAGCTTTTAGCGAGGGTATTGAAAATGGAAAATTTTTAATTTATGATGATCCCATCAAAGCTTCTATTGATTCAAAATTGAAAATGATTTGTGTTCCTGTTTTAATTAAAAATAAAAAACCTGATCTTACTGCTGTAGGAGAGGTTGCAATATCCATAGGTAAAGGTTTAAAAAAAAATGATATTGTTTCTCTTCATCCCTCGGTTCCTCCTTCAACAACTGAAAAATTTTTGATCCCAATATTAGAAAAATCAAGCAAATTAAAAGCTGGAAGGGATTTTTTCGTAATTTATAACCCTGAACGAATTTATGAAGGTCGTGCAATTTATGATATAGAAGAAGGTCATCCTGGGGTAGTTTCAGGTATCGACAAGTATAGTTTAGAACTTGCTGAAAAAATATTTTCTCTGATATTTAAAAAGGGTGTTATCACAATTTCTACTTTAAAAACTGCTGAAGCTGAAAAACTTTTTGAAGGTGTTTATAGAGATGTCAACATTGCACTAGCTAATGAATTATCAATATTTTGTGAAAAATTAGGCATTGATTTTTGGGAAGCACAAAGAGCAGCAAACTCTCAACCATTTTGTCATATTCATAAACCTGGAATAGGGGTTGGAGGAGCATGTATTCCAGTTTATCCTCAATTTATCCTAGACGTTGCTGGAAAAAACAAGATTGAATGTAAGATAACAAAAGCAGGCAGAGCAATAAACGATAATATGCCTTTTTATTCGATATCAAATGCATTAAAATTAATCCCAAAAAAAGATTTCAAAAAAACTAAAATAACTATATTGGGATTAGCATTTAGGGGCGGAGTCGCAGATAATCGTCTTTCTCCCACATACACTTTAGTAAGAAAATTATTACAATTAAAAATAACTAATATAATAATCCATGATCCTTTGTCTAATGATGAATTGTTGGTCGCTAAAAATAAAAACATAAAAATCACAAATGATCTTGAATATGCTCTAAAAAATAGAGATTTAATAATTCTGGCTACAGATCACAAAGAATATGTTAATTTATCAAAAGCACAAACAGGAAAGACTCCTATTTATGATGGTAGAGGTTTATTGAGCCAAGATTCATTTGACACCAAATTATTTAAAGGAATAGGTCGATCTTCTACAAAATAATTTTTTTATATATTAAATATCGTTATCATTATTATTATTTTTTGATTGCAGTAATAATTTTGAAAACATTTATTTTATTTTAAAGATATGGTAATATAATGGTTAAAACATTATCCTCTCAAAAATTAGTATCTGGTTCAGTATCTCCAGATTTTTTGTTAAAAGGGGTAGATAATAAGATGTATTCTTTGAAAGACTTTAATTCAAAATCATTTCTTGTAGTTTTTATATGTAATCATTGTCCATATGTTAAAGCAAGGATAAATGATATTGTTGATTTGCAATCTAAATTTGATAATAAAGATTTGCAAGTAATTGGTATTAATAGTAACGATCCCAATTATGAAGGTGAAGGCTTTGTTAATATGGTAAAATTTTCAAATGATTATTCTCTTAATTTTCCATATTTGATTGATGATACGCAGAATGTAGCAAAAGAATATGGTGCGGTTTGTACTCCAGATCCATTTTTATTTGATGTGGATAAAAAATTAGTTTTCCATGGTAAAATTAATGATGCATTAGAGCCCAATGCAAAGCCTTCATATAATATTATGGAGGAGAACATAAATAGATTATTAAAGGGACTTGATATAGAAAAGGATTTTGATCCATCTATAGGCTGCTCAATAAAATGGAAGTAGTTTTATTAATCATGAAATAAATAATCAAATAGTTTTTCTAATTAATTTTTTTATTTTTATTAATTCGATAAGTAATTATAAAATATGTTTTTTAATTGGTGTTATGGTAATAATATCCATTAAAAATTACAATCAAGTTGATATCACAAACAGTTTATTGGTAATTGGGTTATTTGAGGATAATGATGACCTCAATTACTTAAATAAAATAACTTCTATTGATTTGCATAAAAAAATTAATGATACGGTAATTACAATATCTGAAACAATAAAAAAGTTTGGAAAAAATTTGTTATTTTTATATAAAGATGACAATAATGAATATTTAAGAATTTTATTAATTGGATTAGGAAAATATGATGATTTAGATCATACTAAAATTCGTCAAATTGGTGGAATTATATCTATAAAAGCAAGAGAGTTGGATTCTCAAAATATTGTTGTTTCAAATTTTTACAAAACCAATAACAAAAATGTTGAAACCATTGTTGAAGGACTTTCTCTATCTTTATATGAATTTAATAAATATAAAGGTAATAATGATAATACTCCAAATTTTTCTGATTCTTGTACTATAGATTTGATATCCGAAGATGGTCATTTGGAACTTGAACAAATAGTAAAAAAAACTTTGATAATTGTTGAATCGATTTGTTATGCTAGAGACCTTGCTAATTCTCCACCTAACATCCTAACCCCAGCTCAACTTGCAAGTTCTGCTTCCACACTTGGGGATACAAATAAAATAAAAGTTAAAATTTTAGATAAATATCAAATGGAGAACGTAGGATTAAATGGTATAGTTTCCGTTGGTAAAGGTAGTGAAAATCCACCTAAATTAATAATAATGGAGCATAATCAGGGTATTTCAGGTGAAAAACCTATTCTCTTGGTTGGTAAAGCTGTCACATTTGATACTGGTGGTATTTCAATCAAGCCTAGTGACAAAATGGATGAAATGAAATTTGATAAAAGCGGAGGTTGCAATATTTTAGGCATATTTAAAGCATTGAGCATGTTGAATGTTCCAATTAATGTCGTTGGAATAGTACCATCAGTTGAAAATATGCCATCAAGTTCATCATACAGACCTGGTGATATTATAAAAATGTATAATGGTAAAACCGTAGAAGTTCTAAATACTGATGCAGAAGGCAGACTGATTTTAGCAGATGCTTTATCATATGGTATAGAACGTTATTCTCCAAAATGTATTATCGATTTTGCAACTCTAACTGGTGCTTGTATAATTGCTTTGGGCTCAAATGTAGCAGGTGCAATTGGAAATAATGATATTTTAATCCAAAAGATATTGAGGATGTCGGAGGAAACGGGTGAAAAGATTTGGCAATTGCCATTATTTGAAGAATTTTTCGATTTAATAAAAAGTAATGTTGCAAATATAAAAAATATAGGTGGTAGAACTGGTGGTGCAATCACTGCAGCTGCATTTCTATCTCATTTTGTTGATGATGTACCATGGGTTCATATTGATATTGCAGGAACTGCATGGACTCAGGATGGTACTATTGAAAAAAGTTATAATCCAAAAGGGGCAACGGGTTTTGGTATAAGAACTATTCTTAAATTATTAGAAAGGGATCTTTTGTAATAAATAAAATATTATTTTAAAACTCTATTTTTTATTCTTAATTGTATTTCATAATTGATGAATATGAAATTAATGTTAATAAGATTATATCTATTGATGACTTAAAATTCATTTTTAAAACAAAAAGCGCCAGCACTGCCGTTTCCCAACAGCTCACGCATGTCAGTATCCAGCAGCGACATAAGGTTTGACTTCCGGGTTCGGAATGGGTCCGGGTCGGGCCCTCACGCTATGGCCGGCTATCAGTTATATCCTAAAGAGTTTATTTATAGTTTACTATTTAATTTGATTTTTTAATATTTTATTCTGTTCAGTATTTAAATAGGATTCAGGATAAATATATTATATTAAATTGAATAAAAATGTTAATTTTGCTCATAGAATAGCGGTTCTAGACCAAGAGTTATGTCAACCCAGAAAATGTGGTCAAGAATGCATTCTTTATTGCCCTGTAAATAAAACTGGTGGGGAATGTATTATTCAGAGACCAGAAGATGGAAAAGCTGTTATATTTGAAGATCTCTGCACAGGATGTACAATCTGTGTAAAAAAATGTCCTTTTGATGCTATTGTTATAGTAAATCTTGCTAGTGAGGTGGGTGTAGATAAAATTCATCAATATGGTATAAATAGTTTTAGACTTTACAAATTACCTATACCAAAAGAAGGATCTGTTACTGGATTAGTGGGCAGAAATGGTATGGGTAAATCGACAATCATTAATTTACTTTCCGGAAATATAAAACCTAATTTTGGAAACTTTGATAAAGAAATGGAATGGAATGATATATTTGATAAACTTGTCTAATATTGAACTTAGAAAACATTTTGAAAAAATTTCAACAAAGTCTTTGAAAACTTCTATAAAGCCTCAGCTGGTATATCTGATACCTAAAATTTTTAAGGGAACAGTAGTGGAATTATTGAAAAAATATGATGAACGAAAGATTCGAGACTTGTTAATAGATGAATTGGGTTTAAAAAATTCCTTAAATAAAGATATTTCAACCTTGAGTGGTGGAGAACTTCAAAGACTTGCTGTTGCTGTTGCTGCATCTAAGGAGGCTGATTATTATTTCTTTGACGAACCTTCTTCTTTTAATGATATTTATCAAAGACTTGCTGTAAGTAAGGTAATTAACAACTTGGCTAAAGATGGCAAGAGTGTAATGATTGTTGAACATGATATGTCATTATTAGACTATCTTTCAGATAATGTTTTTATAATTTATGGAGAACCTGGAACTTATGGAATAGTCTCTTCATTACAAAGTACCAAAATCGGTATTAACAACTTTTTGGAAGGATTTATCCCAACAGAAAACGTGAGATTTAGAGATCGAGCCTATAAATTTGATATATCAAATGTTACAGAAAATATGATTTCTAATATGTCTATTGTAAATTATACTTCTCTTAAAAAGACTTTAGGAATGTTTAATCTCAAAGTAAATAGCGGTAGCATCCATCAAGGAGAAGTTGTAGGAATAGTTGGTGCTAATGCTTTGGGTAAAACAACATTTATGAAAATGTTATCTGGTTTGGAAAAAATTGATGATGGAAAACTAGATTCAGAAGTAAGGATTTCGTATAAGCCTCAATATCTAAATCAAGATATAGAGGGAGATGTGCGGTCTTTAATTTATTCTGCTAATAATGGTCAATTTGAAGGCTCATTAATCGAAGAACAAATATTAAATCCCTTAGGTTTAAAAAAACTTTACGACAAATCTGTTAAAGGTCTTAGTGGAGGTGAACTTCAAAAAGTTGCAGTATCTTTATCTTTGATAAGAGATGCTGATATATATGCACTTGATGAACCATCTGCTTTTTTGGATATAGAAGATAGGATTTCTTTAGCAAAGTTTGTTCAACGATTAATAAAAGCAAAAGGCAAATCTGCTCTTATTATTGATCATGATATTCAACTTATTGATCTTGTATCTGATTCATTGATAATTTTTGATGGTATTCCTGGAATTGAGGGGCTGGGCTCTTCGCCAATAACCAAGGAGATAGGTATGAATAACTTTTTAAAATCATTGAATATATCCTTTAGAAGAGATGAAACTACTGGTCGCCCTAGGGTAAATAAAGAAGAAAGTCGATTGGATAGATTGCAAAAAAAAGATGGAAATTATTATTACATTAAAAAATAGATAATATTTGGATTTACTTTATGACAAAATTTTTAAAAAGATTACTCAAGGATGTTCTTTTAGAATCTGAATTATCTGATTTATTTTCTTCTTTTGATATCATTGGAGATATTGCAATTATTAAAATTCCTGATTCTCTTTTACTTAAAAAAAAAATTATTGGCGATACTCTTTTATCTCATATCCCTAATTTAAAATCGATATTTTTACAAAATACTTCTGTAGATGGTGAGTATAGATTGAGGGGGTTAGAATTAATCTCTGGAGAGAATAAATATGTTACTACATATAAAGAATATGGATGTAAGTTTTTTGTAAATGTGGCTAGTTCTTATTTTTCTCCTCGTTTATCTACAGAGCGATTGAGAATATCGAATCTTGTGTCTAAGAATGAAACTATTGTTAATATGTTCGCAGGTGTAGGAACTTTTTCAGTAATTATTGCAAAAAAAGTCCCTGTGTTGATATATAATATTGATTCAAACCTTGATGCATATATTTTAAGTAGAATAAATTCAAAAATAAATAAAGTTCAAGAAAATATAATTTCTTTACATGGTGATGCTAAAAAAATATTATCTTCTCAAAAATTTATTCAAAAAGCTGATCGAATTCTTATGCCATTACCAGAAAAAGCTTTTGACTTTATAGACGTTGCTGTAAATTGTTTAAAGCCAGAAGGGGGCTATCTCCATTTTTTCTCTCATATTAAAAGTGATTTTAAATCAAAAGTTATTAATAATTCGGAAAATTATATACATTCTTTATTTTCAAATTATGATTATCAAATAAAACATACTCAGATAGTGAGGGATGTGGGGCCAAGAATATACCAAACTGTTACCGATATTTTTCTAAAAAATAGTTAATGTCTTTTCTTATTTGTTTTTTTCATTTATAGTTAATGTAAAACCAATCCATCCTATTATAAAAAATATAATTCCGACTATAGCAATAGCAGTTAATTTCATCAATATTATCCCCCAATCAGTACCAAGAAGAATGTATGAATAAATTGAAAAACCTACCAATGCTATAGATATTAGGATACCTCCTCTGATTTTTTCTGTTTCAACCATATTTTTCAGTTTCTCAAAATCTTATTTAAAGTAAGGTATTGTTTTAAATTTAAATTGGTTAGAAAAAAACTATTAATTACACTGCATAAAAGTTTTACTATGCGTATAGAAATTCATTGTGATAAAATTAGCATATTAAATTAAAAATACCGAGGGGTTTTTTTATTTAAGTTATAGAAAATATTTATACATTAAAATGAGATTCTATTAACCATAATTTCTTTAAAATTAAATAGTATTTTAAATTTCTAATTAAAAAAAGGAGAGATTGAAAAAGATGAACAATTCACTTTTTATTCTCTAATTATTTGAAATAATTGTCTGCAAAAATAACTTGTTTAATTTAGAAATTGATAAATAAACTTTGAAATATTTAAAAATTACATTTTATTTGTTAGGATTAAAAATGATTTATAATATTCTTTATTTTTTTCCCAAACTCAATGTTGTATTATTTCATTGATCCTTCAACAAAATGCAATAGATGTTTTTGTACATGTGCATTTAACTTGAAAATCATATTTTTGCATAAAGTATCAAAAATACTATTCATAAAAATCTTGTTGCTTTTTTGTTTTAATTCAAAATTCATTTTTTCCTATCTTTTTGTTTTGTAAAATAATCGGTTCTTCTATCGTAGTGTAATAATTCTCTTCCAGCTTGTTTATAAAACTCTTTTGAGTTAGGGATTCATTTTTTAGCGAAGCGGCTATTGCAGTACCTCCTGCACCGGCTCCCTCTTTTACAAATCCTTCAGCGAATGATCTTAATCCTGTCTTTTTAGAATTTTCTAGTCCTAAATCTGTGTAAAAAACAGGAATATCATCTGTAATTTGATTTATTAATCCAAGCAAATCTGATTTTTTATCTTCTATTATATAAGATGTGGTTCCTATACATAGATTATTTTTAAATTTTAATCCTTGTGATTTTAATATTGCAACAATACAACACATTTGAGTTCCGCCAGCTAGTATCACTTTTTTATTGCTAGATATAATCTCTTCTACCATGCCTGATACAGTTGGCATCATTGGATCTCCAAAATATGAAATAGCATTAAATGGATCATTGCGAAAATCTCCAAATTTTATGTTATATTTTAATAATGATTTTTTCACTATTTTATTTTTTAATTCGTGAGGATTTCCGGGCATACTACTGCTAACCTTGTTATATGCTTCTATTCCTAATGATGATAACACACCTAATGCGGTAGTTGTCCCTCCTGGTATACTTTCTCCGATTATTAATAGATCATTGTTTTTGGATGCTTGTTTGCCTATGATTTTGCCCATTTCATAATTTGACAAGACATCTTTTAATTCTAATGCTTTTTCTAATGCAATATTTTTTCCAAATGTTGAATTAATGTTAGTATAGGGTATTAATGGTTTTACTAACGAACCCGAGTCTATTACTGTGATGGGAATATCTGCAAGTTCTAATGCTGTTTTTGTTATTATCGCAGGAGTTGGTTTTCCATCAGGCGTGGCTGGGATTGTATCTATACATCTGCATTTTCCAAAATGAATATATTCTGCATCCGCTGCAGGGGTAAATTTTATCAATTCTGTATTTGCTCCTGCAATAGTTATCCCTGGTATGTTGGCAGTTTCGGTATATGATATTGTAAATAAAAAAGAAGACTTGGAGGATTTAAAGTGACTTAAGATATTATTACCATTTTTAGATTCTATAGTATTTACAAATGACTTTCCCATTTCTTTTCTGTATATCTTTTCTGTTGAAAAACTTTGCTTGTCAGACTGTTAATTTGTCCCTACTTTTAATTTTTTTACCGAGATAAATGGTATATTCAAATAATCATCGTTGTCCTTTTTCTAGTTCTAACGGGTAATAATATTTTAAGTGTTATTGTAGATATCAAATATTTTTTCTCTAGGATTTTTATTAAATTTAATCAATAATCTATATTTCCTATGTTAGATATTGTGGAGGACCTTGGATTGTAAAAATGTTTGAAACCTTATACTGTAGAAAAAAATTTTTCTTAATCCATAATCTTTAGTAGATAAAAAGCAGTTATGTTGTAATGGGTATTGTTAGTTTGGCATACTATCTTGCTATAATTCATGATTTTTTCTTTTTGTTGATAACTTTTTAATTGTTCTTTGAACCTATTTCCATATGAAAACATTATTTATTCTAATAATTTTTGATCATGCTGATTGCAGTACTTTTAAAGATAAACCTAGGGTATACAAAGTATAAACTCATATGAAATACGCTTTGTAGGTGTTTTACCTCTGTATGTCTGTTCAATATACTGTATTTGGTGTCATTAAGTTTATCTTTTTCTTCAAGCTAACAAAGCCTCATCATAGCCAATTAATATACATATTAGTGTTTAGCTAAAAATTTTTATTTTTTTTGACATGTGAAATTGTTTTAAAGTGCAAAAGTTATAGGCAGAGTTAATCGGTCCATATGTTTTAATTTTTATGTGTTCATGTATCTTAAAAACTCTTCACGATTGTGGAATTTAAATACAAAATTTGATTTCTTTTCATCTCTTAGGGTGGATGTTTTGGTACTTCCATAATGATGCCCTGGATAGACTATTAAATTTTCATCAAGATTAATTAATTTATTGTATATACTATAGTACATCTTGTACAGGATCACTGCCTGGAAGATCTATTCTGCCACAACTTCCCACAAATAATGTATCGCCTGTCAAAATTATTTTATCATTAATGACCAAACAAATACTATCGCCCGAATGACCTGGTGTGTGAATTATTTTAATTTGTGAATCTCCAAATTTTATTGATTCGTCATCATTTACTTCTATATCTTTTTTTAATGGCGATGCCTTGTGTTGTATTATTTTTGCTCCAGTTGTTTTAACTACTTGTTCATTGCCCAAAACATGATCAAAATGGGAGTGTGTATTTATAATGAATTCGTTATCAAGTTTATTTTTATTTAGAAAATCAAAAATAATTTCAAGATCCCATGATGGATCGACTATAATTGAATTTCTGTTCTTTTCATCGATAATTATATAAGTAAAATTATCCATTTCTCCTACTAAAAATTGTTCGATTTTTACCATTTTAATCAAATCACATCCATTTCTGCTTCAATAGGAATTCCTATTTTTACAGGTAATATTTCTCCGCTATATTCAATATTTTTTAAAAGACCATGTTTTATTCTGTGAAATGTTATTGTAGTGTTAGCTTTTATGGATTTATCATATATTTCCCCTGTATCTGGATTTAAACCTGATGGAATATCTACAGATAAGATAAAAGATTTTGTTTTTTGCTGATTTATTTTGTCTATTATCTTTGAGAATGGATCTTTTATAATTCCATTAATACCTGTTCCAAATATGCCATCTATTATTATATCAGAACTTTCTATTTCCATTTCGATATCTTTTATATTTTCGGCATCCAAGGATAATTTCTTTATATTTTTTATTTTTTCAATAATTTTCCAATTTGTTTTAGATTCTTCAGTTTTTATTTGATCAGATTTTCCTAACAATACCAATACAAGATTATCATTTGTTGTAGAAAACTTTGAAGATAGATATCCTGAAATATGACGGTTAGCAACTATTACATCACCTCCATTATTTCCCAATCCACATAAGGAAACTATTTTCTTTTCATTTAAATTATCTTTAAAATAATTTATTAGAAAATCTGATATTTTAGAACCTGCATTTTCCATCATCAATAATTTACTCAATCCCAATATTCTTTCTCCATTATTTTCGATTGTATACATTTGTTGAGATGTTATAGGCTCAAACCCTTTTTGAAAAAAGTTTTTATTTTTGTTCATATAAATTGTTATTTTGTAACTTTGTATAATATTACTTAACCCTTGCTAAAATAAAACAATAATATTCATTGAAATGAATGAAGTTTTTTTTCTTTGTGTTTATCTATTTTTTCTTCTAATTCTTTAAAATGCTCTGAAATAATATGTTCATTGGCACATAAATCATGGAGTATTCCAATTTCACAAAATTCACATGATGTAACAAAATTTAATTCTTCAAAATCTTTTTTACAAATACCACATTTTTCAGATGATAAAGATTCTGTTAAGAGTGGTTTTATCCATCCCTCTCTCCATAATACATTTGTCATTAACAATATTATATCAATTTTCTTTTTTTAAATTTGCTATTCTTAAAAATTATTTTAATATTTGAAGGGCATATCGTAGTCTCTTAATTTTACCTTTTTAATTTTAGTTTTGTATATCGCATATGTATCTCCATTATAATTACACTTGATAATGGGAAAATTTGTTGGCTTTCCTTTAAATTTTATTATTTTGTAATATTCTTTACCTTTTCTGGGTTTATACTTTATTTCTCCATTAATAATATGTCTTTTTTTGCGCATAAATTTAAATGCAAGGATAATGTGCCTGTAGCTGTAAATTCCAAACATTTCTGTTATTAAAAAACATCTATCAATTTGATCATTTGGGACATAAATACTGTCACTGGTACCAGATTTAGCCTCAATTGATAATAGTATTGATGCTTTATTATTAACTGCAACTATGTCTGGCAATCCGGTACTGGAGCCGCCTAATCTTCTTGCCATCCATTTTCCCAGATTTAATTTTTTGACTAATTTGTATTCAAAATTATACCCTCTACTTCTACGAATATTGGTCAATCGAACATACTTTTTATTTTGGCATTCACATAAATTTTTTTTTAACTCTTTTTTTTGTTTATCTTACTTCAGAGGTAATTTTTTCTTCTTTACTATTTATAACCAATTCTATAAATTTATCTTATCAATGTCATATAGTGTTAGTTTTGATGATGTTCAAAAATCATTAAGTATATTTTCAGATCAGATGAAACAATTAGAAATAAGTAGAGAGACTTTGATAAAAGAAACAAGAGAAGTTATTTCCTTATGTAGTAAAGCCATTATTCTTTTACATAGTGATAAAAATTCAGAAGCTGGAGCATTATTGGAGAGGTCATCTTTATTAATCAAAAATCTGAAAAATTATGTTATTTTTGATTTAGATAGATATTTGTGGCCAGCAGAACAGGAATATGTTGAAGCTTTTATATTAAAAGAGATTGTCGATAGAAAACCTATTTTAAGTAGTGTTGAAGCATTAAATGTATCTTTAAATGCTTATGTTACTGGGCTTTTAGATTGCATTGGTGAGATAAAACGAATGATTTATGATCATCTTAGAAAAAATAATTTTGATTTTTCAATATCTTTATTTGAAATCATGCAATCGATTTATGATTTAATTTATCCTTTCTCATTTTATGATAATATTGTACCGGGGATAAGAAAAAAGTTGGATGTCTCAAAAAGAATAATAGAAGATGTAAGAATTACAATGACTGAGGAATATCAACGAACTGCATTTTTAAAACAATTTAAAAGCACATCAAAAACAATCTAGTATGCTAGATCATTTTTATTAATTTGTATTTTTATATAAGTTTTGTACCAATAAAATGAGAATAAAATAAAAAATTATATAAATTTTGCAAATGCTTCTGAAAGGTGTTTATTTAATATATTGGACCAATTTACAAATCCTTCGGGAGTTTCGGGATAATTTCTGTAATGATCCACCAGTATTTCATTCATATTTGCTGTATATTTTAGATCTTCTGCAAGTTTTTTATTAAGTGTTCCTCTTATTAGCATACCAATTTTATCTACGGTGCTGAATACTGGATGTTCACCATTTGTTATTTTTTCAATATCCATTTTTGATAAAAAGTGTTTCATACCATAATTGATTTGCTCATTAGTCAAATGCTGTAACATTCTTCTGAAAACTTCTAAACCCGGTGTTTTGTACCCATATTCATTTATAAAATTCTTGTTAAATCGCCACAAACCTGATTCAGACACATCATTACTTTCTATTGCTTCTACTATGTCTTTTCCTGCTATGGTTGCTGCAATTATGGCCGGACCAATACCTCCAGCATCCAATGGTTTTGGCATCCATGCTGAATCGCCTACCATGACATATCCATTTGCAACCAAACAATCATTTTGTCTTCTTACAGATACCTGCCATGTTCCCCATTCATTTCCAATGTCTCCTTCATCGTTTGACAATTTTGGATTTGTAATTGCTGGATTTATATTAACATATTCGTCAATTAATTTTTTTAAATCTCTTTTATTTCCTGATTCTCTATTTGATTTTTCAAAAAGTTTTTGTTGCACACCCAAACCTATATTTACCTTATTTTTTCCTTTGGGAAAAACCCAGCCATATCCACCAGGTGCTAATTTTTGATCTAGATGTATTATACAATAATCTGGGTCGAAAAAAGTTAAATCTTCTTTTCCTTTGTCCGAATTAAAATCATAAATATATCTTCCAGTCGATTCCAGGTCATTTCTATCTATTCGTCTTTGAATAAATGATTTTATTGGAAGATTTGTTCTTAAAACAGATGTTACACCCGTACAATCAACTACTACTTTGGCAGTTTTTTTAACAGTTTCTTTTGTTTTGGTATTTTCACCTTCTATGCCTACCACATAATTATCTTCTATAAGCAATTTTCTTATTATTGTATTATTAATTACTTCTACTCCTAAATTGGTAGCTTCTTTCAACTGCTTTTGAGGCAAGAGCTTTCTGTTTAAAATAAAACCTTCGCCATCAAATGAAACTTTTGTTTCATGGTCGGGTGAAAAAGCTACTACCCCTTTAACGGGATGTTCTATTTCTGGATACTCCCAAGAAATTTTTATCCTATCTTTCATATAATCCACAGTATTCTTTCCAACTGCATCACCACAAATCCACCCAGATATTGTTTTTCTACCTTGAATTTCTATTTCATTTCTATCAACTATTAATATCTTTAATCTTTGATTAGAATAATATGCTGCAGATGAAGCTACAATCATGCCTGCTAACCCTCCACCAGCTACTATGATATCATAATCCGTTTTTGACAGGCTCATATTTTCCTAAATCTTAGCTATAATAAAGGATAATTAAAGTTATGAGGTTAATATTCACCATTAAATATTATCTCTTCATTATTAATGTTATAAAAAACAAAAGAACGAGAGGAGGTTTGTTTAACAAAAGTGATAGTAAATGGTAAAAAGGTAACCGGATATGAAAGCGTTAGACTATCTGATCCATCATTAGTTGCCATATCTGATTCAATAGATGAAAATCACAAGGCATATGTAAACTTTGTTTAGTCTCTAAAATCGCCAATTACTAGGAAAGCATATGTTATACGATTGAAATATTATTTACGATCACCATCAATCTCTTTTTCAACATTTGATGAATTATTAAGCAGAAATCCTCGTATAATAGAACAAGGAATAATAGAATTATTAATAGATATGCGTCATAGAAAAGAATTATCTTATAGCGCCCAGAATGTGTTTCTATCTACATTGACGCATTTTTTCTCTATAAATGATATTATGATAAATCGAAAAAAGATAAAAAAATTTATGAGTGAATCAGAAAATAAGTATGAATATCGTTCATACACTTCTGAAGAAATTACTCGTCTTTTAGAAATCTCTGACGAGCGTGAAAAAGCCATCATCCTTCTTTTGGCTTCTACTGGTATGAGAGTTGGAGCAGTTCATCCACTACTTCTTAAAGATCTCAAAAAATGGGTAATAGATGAAAATGCAAATTATATCTATCAGGTTCAAGTTTATTCATCCTCATCTAAATATAGATACTATACATTTTGCAGTCCTGAATGTGCAAAGGCAATTGATACATACCTTGAACTTAGAAAACGATATGGAGAAAAATTGGTAAAGACTGAAACTGGATGGGGTCCAGCAAATACACATTTAATAATTAGAGCATTTAATAAAAGATCCCATTACCACAATTCTCTTCCAATAACATATAGAAGCTCAATAACTCGCAATATTCTGGTTCCAAAACTCGAATCGCTAGACTTGAGAACAAGGTATAAGGATTCAGCGGATCCTAAAAAGAAATCAATTCAACAACACAGAAATGAGTTACATCCTTGTCATTCATTCCGCATTTTTGCTATTACCCAAATGCAACGGGCAAAAGTCGATAAGACAATTCGCGAAATGTTGGTTGGCCATAGCACCGGATTAGACTCCGTCTACTATAAAGCCTCTGAAGAAGAGATCTTTGAAGAGTATAAAAAAACATTTGATTATCTAAAAGTTTGGTAATATCTTGTTTGTTCAATCCCTCTTTCTTTATTCGCCTATAGGAATGTATAAAAACTGGCCAGTTATCCTTTAGGTCTTTGTATATACCTAATAAACTATTCATTCTTACAAGTCGGAGGTAGTCCCCGTGATACTCAAGAACGGCATTAGCGTCCAAGTCAAGTTCTACTACTACTTCTGACAACGTTTTGTTTTCCCGAAACATTTGAAAGGCTCGTGCATAAGGCGATAGAGACTTTAATCGTTTTTGTTTTTCCTTCTCCTTTTCTTCTTTAAAAGAACTTCGGCATCTCCTGTCTCTCTGTTTATTATCTTCCCAATGTCCTTAAGTGAGATATGAACGGTCTTTGCAATTTCCCTAGATGTTTTTCCTTCATGGGCGCGTTTAATGACAAGTTTTTCTTTTTCCTTTCTGCCTAAGAGCGATTATATACAGAATTAAATATAGCAATTATAATAAAAATAGCCTGATTGCTGAATCCTTGATATTTTATGTGTCTTGTAAAACCTCGTGTTACACACTCTATACATATTATAATGCAGGTATTACAAGCTCCAATTAAAATTGCCATTAGTTCTTTTCTACCTGTCATTGTAATCCGATTCAACATGACAATAATCAATTGGTCAAACATCAGAGATTAAATAAGAAATCTATAACCTCTTATGAATTTGCATATACTCGTCTTTGAGTCTTTGGAGGTTAAACAAGATGTGGATCCGTTTACTCCTTAAATCATATTATATTTCTTATTCCTTTTGCATTTTCTAAAGCATAAGATTATTACTGCTATTGGTGGCAGTGGTTTTTATTGGAAGACATATAAAGATAGAATAGACGAATAAATTCATTTTTTTTATATCTGAAGAACAATAACCTGTTAACTTAAACCATAGTCTGCGGTTAACCATAATATGTCTAAAATCATAGTTCCAGAAACACAAAGGGCTCTTATCCTGCAGGGTAGTGTTGCACTTGGGGCCTTTGAAGCAGGTGTTTTTAAAAACTTGTATGAAAGAATTAAATCCAAAGATCCCAATTGGGAGAAAAGAATGTTTGATATTGTTGCAGGTACTTCTGCAGGAGCTATAAACGCCTCAATACTAATAAGCCATGTCAAAGAGAAAAAGACTTGGAAGGGCTCCGCAGAAAAACTTGAGGAATATTGGAGAGAGCATTTATCAACCCCTACACCTGATGCTGCAAAATTTGGAACACAATGGTGGAATGAGACTTATCAATTGTGGGGAGGAAAATACTATGAAGAATGGAACAATAATAATATAGCATCAGAGGAGGCTGCTAGACGATATTTTTCTACAAAATATTTTTTTACATATGGCGTTCCTAATGTATTTTCTCCATCTATCCCTTTTCCACAACCCGATTATAGATTCTTTGACAATAACCCCTTGATTCCGCCAGCCAATCTTTGGACACGTTATAGCAATTCTCCCTTAAGAGATAGCCTAGAATACCAAGATAGATATAAAAATAAATTTGTTAATTTTCCCTTATCCACTAGTTTTAAAGAAGATGAACCCAGATTGCTTGCAATTAGTGTTGATATACAGCATGGAGAGCCAGTTACATTTGATAGCTATTCAAATAAATCAACATTTCAATCTTATGATCCAGATTCATTAAGTTACAAAGAGCATTCTATAGTGTATGACAAAGGAATTATGAGCGACCACATTATGGCAAGTGCATCATTTCCGTTATACTTTGACTATCAAATGATAGATGGACGTAAATTCTGTGATGGAGGTATTTTAAGCAACACACCTCTAAGGGAACTTTTGCAAGCACATCGTGATTATTGGCATAAAGATATAGGAGCTGATAGGGTTCCCAATTTAGAAGTCTATATAATTGATGTTTGGCCATCTGTAGAGGCAGTAGTTCCTTCAGATCAGGATGGAATCAAAGAAAGAAATAACGATATCACTCATAGTGACAAAACTGAATATGATCAGAAAATTGCTTTTCTCGTAACAGACTATTTGAATCTATTTAAGAAAACCAAAGAGATTGCAAAAAGACACATTAAAGATCAAAAAGAATATGAAATGTTTGAAAAAGATGTCGATGGATTTTTAGATACTTATACCAACAATACTAAAAAACGTACAGGAGAGCAAAAAAAGTACAGTGATCTTGTCAATGGCAGATTTGATTTAAAAAGAGTAGTAACTATAGAGCGCAAAGACGATGTAGATAGTATTTCACACAAGTGGGCAGATTATACATCAGAAACTATAGACAAGCTAATAAGTGAAGGAGAAAACTTTGATAAAAGAGCAATAGTCAAGATAACGCCACCTGACTTGGACATTATATAGTCAACCAATTGCATCGGGACTACATATTCCAGTATCATTTTTAATAATGGTTCTCTGTCTTCTTTGTAAAGTGCAGATAAAAAGCCATGCCACTTTTTACTAACTCTATAAAACAGTATTTTGCCTTCTGGTTTGTTTTCAAAGATGTCTAGTTCTGCTTCTAAAGATTGCTCATCAATTGTGGGTTCCATAACATCAATAGACTTAACTATGTTCCTTAAGAGAATCCATTGAATCTCCATCATGTGCCTATTAAATCAAAGTGCAAAGCCATTGAATATATTATCATAAAAGCGATATAATACGCAGTGTATTACTATGTAATGTTATATCTAGTGATTAAATGCGAATGTGGTAACAGAAAAGTTACAGATCCAAGGGGCAAACCACTAGAACAAATCTTACAGCAAAAATGGTGTAATAGTTGTAGAAAAAGAGGATGATGGAGAGCTTTATCAAGTTATGAAGCTAGATAGGATTCGATAAAAATTAAATATTTTTTCTTTTTTATATTTTATTTTTAACTGTCTTAAATGAGGGATTGATCTTCCCATTTATAGATAGTAACTGCACTATACAAAAATTTACATGTGTATAAATGTGTAATCTAGAAAGAGAAACTTAAGACAGATGAAAATAATATTTAATGAGTATATTTTAATGTAATGGAGATATCGAGACCATCAAAAGTTAGTGTAATTTTTGTTATAGATGAATAAATGTATTATATCAGAATAGCAATTTGTTACTCTGTAAATAGTAATCTCATTAATTTAACACCAAATTCTAAGAAATATCTTTCTGAATCAATCTATTCATATTATTAAAATAATTTTGCTAAAGTTATCTAATTTTGCAAATAACTTATGATCCTTTAACTCATTTGACAGATTAGTAACTTGTTGAATTAAACTGGTCATAAATTAAAACTGGATTATGTAATCTGCTCTATTATCCATTCTTTGAATTTTGAAATCGCAAATACTTCAGATTGTTTGATAAATGCTGGATCTTTTAATTTCCACTGCTCTTGAGGAGTAGAATCAAAAAACTCTTGCATGCATAGAGTAAATCTAAAGCGTAAATTACGAGGATTTTCTATTATTCCATATCGGCGTATTATATCAGCAATCTTTCCAAATGCAGTATCATAATCTCTTTTAAATGGAGTTATTTCAAAAACTTGATATAATATAGACTTATTGCATCTAAATCTTTCTGGATGGTAATCAATAGATATATGCTCACATTCTGAGAATAAAAGGTCAATATTTAACTTTGGCTGATGAGGCAAAGGCTTTTGTAGTATCAAGTTTCAACACACTATAACATTACCTTTCAGTATATTGTCATAGTTTGTCATACTCTACTGCATAATTGTCAGTTTTTTATATGAATATTTTATTGTAATAGTGGGCAGGTATGATAGTAATATTTAACCACCCATAAATAGGAGAGACGAAAAGATGGCGAGAGAAAATATTATTTGTGGTATTTTATATTTTTTAACTAGACCGCTGATTTTATTTATTTACATTTTTGTTATATGATTAGTTGTAATTCTACCATATTCAAAGGCAATATCAAAATGTCTTAAAAGACACTATTTTATTATGAATTATCCATATATATACTATAATGGAAGCCGTTATTAAATTGATATTTTTGAAAACACATGTCTTTGCAAATGTATCATATGTATCAATGAAAAATAATAAGCATCAATGAGGTATGCATAGTTATAAACTAGATTTTAAATAATTGGTACTTGGAAAATGTCACAATCTTCAACACCAACATCATCTACTAATACACCTTTATTTTCTAAAATATTGGTTGCAATAGATGGCTCTGAGCATTCATTCAAAGCTGCTAAATATGCTCTAGATTTAGCAAAATCATCATCATGTGCGCAGATATATGCTATTACCATTACATCTGTCCCTGAATCCTATCATTTAAAAGAAGAAGATGTATTAAATAAATCAACAAAAACAAACGATGGCATGGAAGATGCCAAATCATGGCTTGATAACTTTAATCAACAAGCAAAAGAAAATAATATTCAATTACGTACAGAGTTAATTAACAGCGTCAGACCAGTAGACTATGTTATCTTAGAATATGCCGAAGAAAAACAAATAGATTTGATTGTAATGGGGACAAGAGGAAGAACAGGATTTAAAAAGTTGTTATTAGGAGGTACTGCTTCTTCTGTAGTAACTTATGCACATTGTACTGTTATGGTAGTAAAGTAATTATAATATATAATTTTTAATCTTTTTATTTTATTTGTTATTACATTCGGTTTTGTTTATCGGGTATTAAATTAAAACCTTAAAAACAAATTAGGAAGATTCTTCAATTAGTTTGATTTTCTCAAGGCCATACATCTTTAATACTTCATCTTTTTGTATAGAAGGATCTGATATTGCCCTATTGATTGGTTCTATGGCTTTGGCGCCATATGATGCTAGAGTATCAATAATTTGTTTTCTAACCATTTCATTGGTCGTTCCATTTAAGAAATGATCAACATGACCTTTGATTTCTCTTTCTATATCCTCATCTAATAGCATTGTCTTGTATCCCTGCAAAACATATGATTTATATGGTTTGGAAAATTCTTCGGATCTTCAATATCTCGTTAAAAATTGTCCTATATCAATAATAACATACTTTATTGCATGTTCTATTTGCTTTTGTTTTCATTGTCTTTTATTGGTACTGTTCACTTAAGGAATACTTTTAGCTCGAAGATGTCCTATTTCCATTGTGATTAAAAGAAACAGAATCACCTTCTCAGAGTACATTGGCTATGGTCTGTATTTGTACTTTTCAGGCTTATCATTAAGAAGAGCATCTAAAAGACTATCATCTAGTTTTATCAGGCGAAACCATGTTTCAATCTGGAACTGATGGATACAAAAATACAATCCTAAAAAGATAAAATCCAAAAGGAAAAAAGTATCCAAATATATCGTTGATGAGACCATGTTAAAGGTTGGCTCTGAATATATATGGTTATGGATTGCAATCGAACCTGAAAACAAACAGATTCTCGCACTATATGTATCAAAAGAGAGAAACATGTTTTTGCAAACGCTTTCTATCAAGCATTGTTAAAGAATACGAAAGCATCATACAGTATCAACAGATGGAGGTAATTGGTATGCACAGGCTTGCAGTTTTATGAAACTAAAGCATCATCTTCCATCCTCATATGCGAATAGTTCGATAGAAAGGACAATGAATTACGTAAAGGACAAAATGTTTTGATGAGTACTTTCCTTGCAATAGAAAAGAGAAATGCAATCTCTCATATAAAAAAACTGGTTCAACCTATTAGTAAACATGCAGAACAAGGAGATACTAAATGCTTAAGTTAACAACGCCCTAATAAAACGATAGTGAAAGTAAATTTAGTCATTTCAGTTTTAATTTTCATTATTGTCTATAGTTTGTCTACTTTTTCATTTTTGTTTAGTTCTAATCCCTCCTCTATATTTGCAAAAATGCCGTCAAATTGTTTTGATGCCAAACTTACAGGTGAAAATGAAGTCCCATCTAAAGATACTCAAGCAACAGGTTTTGTAGAATTAATTGCTAATAATGGCAATAGCAGTATGGGTTATACAATTAATGTTACAAATATAGAAAAAGCTACTTCGGTACACCTACACGAAGGAAAAGTAGGAGAAAATGGGATTAGTATGATTATACTTTATAAAACCGATTTCCCTTCCGCAATAACCAATGGTGTTTTATCCTCAGGTAATATCACTTATGAAAATCTGGAAAATCAATCTCCTGTGACAAATCTTAAAGATTTGATAAATTTGATGATTAATGGGGATGTCTATGTCCATGTTCATACAGAGGCAAATCCTGCAGGCGAAATCCGCGGACAGCTGCTACCTTGCAAGTAAAGTATCTACAAGAACCGGAATTTTGGGACCTTTTGGTTCTTCGCTAATTACAGGTATAGTCTTTGGTCTTGGATTTGATACAGCAACTCAAATTTCTGCCCTTACGCTATCAGCTGTAGCATCTGCAACACTTGGGGTACAAGTAGCATTAATACTTGCAGGATTTTTCGCTATGGGCATGATACCGGTTGATACTTTAGACAGCGTTGTTCTTCGTTCAGCTTTTCATAGGATATTTGATAAAAAAGGTTTTAGGTACATGTCATATGCATTAAGCGGAGCAGCAATGACAATTGCTGCACTTGCTTCGTATGGAATAATAACAGGTAATGAGATTTTACCAAAATTGACAGGCCCTGTCATAGATATAGGAATTATTGGTGCAAGTTTTGGATAAGGTTTTGCAACACGTAATAGAAGAAAAATAGGTGAAGATGCGAATGATGGAGAAGAGCAATTGAAGGAGCATGAGAAGTTACAAGACAGGCATACTTCATAAACGCCAGACAACAGGTATTAACTATGATCCTGATGGACACGACTATTATTTTCAACAGAAATAATATAAAAAATACATCATACTTTGTTATATTTCCTTAAAAGTAATAGACAATGGAAAACTAGAGGACAAAACTGAAAGACAGGTAGTATGATTTATTTTTTATAAAAGAGACATACTCACATAGTTGTCTCTTTGTTCTTAATCTATTAATTTCATGTTACGGTTGCAACTTCTGTAATTGCAGTTCTCCATGAAACTCGTTATCCAGTATCTCTTTTATCAATTCCAACAAGCTTGGTGTCTATTTTTCATCAGTTCCGTAGTTGCACCCTTATTCATTCCTTCTCTCTTTGTTCATGGATAAATATGAATGAGTGGAAAGTCATCCTTTAACGTCATATACTGCTACTAAATCTTTCATCCTTGTAAATCGTAAGACCAAGTGAAAATCTCCATAATGAAAAGTTAGTATGAATATGATTAATTTTTGATATTTACAGTGGTCAAATAGATACATGATGAGACTCGGTAAGGATTGTGTTTCAATGGCTTTTGCAACCTATAATATTTTACTTTCTTATATCATAATAATATTGGAGAACTAAAAAATAAGAGGTTGACCGTATAGAGAATCAAGGCTTTTTAACAGTGATTAGAAGTGCTAAAAGCTTTTTCGGTGTAGATGAAGCAGCAGTAGCAGTCACTACTCCAGCCTGCTTGTTGTCTATCGTGGATTATGATTGTTGAATGGGCCCTATATTCTCCGTAACGGAATATTTTTCAAAACCGTGTATTTGGGAGAAAGTTAGCAATCATCGACGTGCACAATCATTATAGACTTTCCCTCCTCCGGTTACTGGAATTCCATTAATACAATACCCTGCCTCAGCCACGTTTCCCTGAGTTATACTACAGTGAGGGTTTAGGGGTATGGTTAGGTTGGACCCAGCTATTGAGATACCGCAAGTATTTTGACCGGAGATTGGATTAGAAAAAGTAAATGTAACTATTCCAGTGCCGGATCCATCTTTGATAGATGCTTTAACATATCCCGTTTCAGACCCACCAAAAATACCCGTTGATTTTGTGGTCCATTGGATATAACTGTAATACACGGAAGGGGTGCAGGAGGGATAACAAGATCCTTCGCTAGAACCAAATTGCCCAGCATCCAAATGCGAAGAACAGCACGCTTTGGGGTCGTCATAATTCTGATAATGGCCGTAGTCAGGAACTTGTGCATGGGTCTCTCCCATTGCTTTTTCCGTTATTGCAGGAACCAGAAACATCATACCTACAAGTTACTAAAGCCACTGTCAATACAGTAGTCTTTGGTTTATGCCTTATGAGGCTTGATATACATATTCCTGTATTAAACTCGCTACTCATTTGTAAAATTGCGCCATCCTTGATTGATTGTTATCATCATATAGTATAAGCACACGTTATCGATATATTATAAAAGAGTTAGGGTTCCAGACTCTTCAATGATTTTGGCTGGCATTCTGTATCAGTAGTAGCATATAAAATCTTTGAGCTGGTGTTAACTTCTCCCCAATACTGTGATATTCCATCGGTTCATGCCCTCTTTCTTTACTCTGATAAAGACAAATGAACAATAAAAAATCATCCTTTAGTTGGCACATACTGACTACTATTAAACCCTTCATTCTTGTTAATCGCAGATAATCTCTATAGTAATTTAAAACAGTAATGGATTCTTGATCTATCTCTATTGCAACATCAACTAAGGATTTTCCATCTTTGAACCTTTGAAATGCCTGAGCATAGTATAAGAGAGATTTTAGCCATTTTTGTTTCTTTTCCTCCATGCTTTCTTTTTCACCAGAACGGTCTTCATCACCATTTACTTTCGTTATAATCATACCAATATCTTTGAGAGAAATGTGCACTTCTTTTGCAATATCTCTTGTTGTCTTTCCCTCGTTAGCAAGTTCAATTACAATATTCTCTTTTTTCTGCTTATGAGCAATTATTTGCATAATTACATATAGATAATTAAAATAAATATACTGATTCTGTTGATTCCTTGATACTTGGGCGGCGAATAATATATGGTGGAAGCATTCCATCATACCTGGATTCTTTCTTGGTATATCTTTGACTTTTTCTTCAAATGTTTTAGCCTGGTCAGCGAATCTTTTTCTGGAGAGTTCAGGCATCATTGGTTGTGCAATTAGCCCATACCAATTTTAATTTAATTTAATTCGAGAATTGAATCATCTCAAGCATTTAATATCTGAAACTGGAAATACTCTATTAATATCATCAATATCTTTATCTGTCAAATTCCAGTCCCCTACACTTTCGCTATTCTCTCTTATTCGCTCTGGATGTGATGTCTTTTCCATTGCGTCTAATTCTCCCTTGAGCATTTGCTTGTTATTTTTCAGGAAGGTTATAAAAGACGATATTAACTCTTTATCTATCTAACTCCTCTTGCTGCAGATGCCCAAGGCATTCATCTAGTGTTTGGGCTGGAAGAAGAGACGTTGGATGAGGAGAAGGTGTAGCAATATTTGCAAATCCTGAATGTGATTCAAGCCATTATACATATCAGCTAATACATATTCTTCCATTTGACCATGTGAGGTTATCCATTGATTGGAAGGGACAAATGTATGTCCAAGACCTGGATAGACAATAATTAGATGGTCAGGATGATTTACTTCTGTCAATCTCTGCTGTAATAGCAACGCTTGTTCAAGAGGAGTTTGGCTATCATTTTTTCCTTCGAGTATGAGGATACCGATATTTGACGACACGTTCCCTATCATACTGATGACGCTAGGCAGGGCAGAAAACGATTTTCCGTAGCTAGGGCAACCAAAGATGTTTATGCATTTAGCTGACAGCTGTGAGGCATTTGGAGATGTATCATTTTCAAATACCCTTACAAGTGCAGGCTTAAGTTCATTATCAATACTTATATACACATCCTTATTTGTGTTATATTTGGAATTTAATTGGTGTTTGGTCCCATTAGTGTCTCTAGAAGTAGTGTGAGATTTCCAACCATAGTACTGAAAACTGGATTCTTACTTGCTTCTGATAATGACAGCAATCCATCATGATTATGGTCTAGCACCTTTTCAGCATAAAGAATAGGATGTGCAACTTCCTGGAAATATATCATATCAATCCATTTCTCAGCTACTGGAGCCATTAGGACTATATTTCTGACTTTATCGGGGTTATCAACGGCAACTCTTGGGGGTATGTTAGTACCTTCGCTATGTCCAATCAATGTCGCCTTTTTAGTTGCATTTACTTCAGGTTGCTGCAATAATACTGATAAAGCCTTCTCAGCGTCTTGCTTCAGATTGTTAAATGTAAGATTACCCCATGCATTACTATCTGATATCGTGAAGTTCGGCCCCACGCCTCTCTTCTCATATGTAAGTACGGCAAATCCCCTGTCTGAGAGATACTCAGCCATATGAGAGTATGGAGATGTCGGTGAAAGTACTGAACCAGCACCAGAGCCCGGAAAGATAATTACGCCAGGGAATGGACCTTTACCTATAGCGGGAATAGTTAATTGAGCATTAGTCTTTAATCCATTACCAAGATCAATTGTTAGATTTCTATGCTTTACTGTCTCTACATAAGGTTGAGCATATACTACAGATGCCGATAAAGATAATGAAAATACTGCAATGATTAAAATTGATAAAAACTGGATACCAAGTTTCTTTCTGTTTTTATCTGAATTGATGTTCCACATCTTAGTTCTAGGTATCTCTATCTAGTTAATATGCATTCTAAACCAAATCTCAAAAAATGAAATTAGAGTATTGCTATTTACTGCTATAATGATGTTATAGATTCTTAGGAATATCATACCAATACAAAATTTAACATCTTTTCTAAAAGATATAATAAAGAACCCAAAAATATAGTCAAATTTGTTATTATCCCCTTGAGCCCATAAGATATCTCTTCTCTTTTATAGGCCCCGATTCTATAAGGTTTAGAGATGATCCCCTTCTTCCTCCTTTTCATATTCAGAAAAATCAATTGACATAACTACCGACCTCTCCCCATATCAAAAATTTTCATACGCTTTAAATTCTCATGAAACCCAGAGACAGTATCCTCGACGCTTTCAACAATTTCTTGATCATCTGCAACTTAAAGAATTAACGATAGAAGAGAATGTCAATTCATTTTACAAGGTAATAGAAAAAAATGGAACTTCTTGGTTAGAACTTGAACTATTGAAATTTTTTAGATTACAAAATCAAAGGGCTGAAAGAAATGAAATATCTACAGAGACTATTAGAAACTATCTTAAACCCATTAAATTATTTTGTCAGATGAATGGAGTATTGATAAACTGGAAAATTATTTCTAAATGAATAAAGAAAGGTAATAGGTATTCCAGTGATCGTTTATCTTTGAACATTTGAAAAGCTTGAGCATATGGTGATAAAGATTTTAATCGTTTTTGTTTTTCCTTCTCCTTTTCTTCTTTAGAAAGAACTTCGGCATCACCTGTCTCTCTGTTTATGATCTTTCCAATGTCCTTAAGTGAAATATGGACAATCTTTGCTATTTCCCTTGTTGTCTTTCCTTCATTTGCAAGTTTAATAACAAGTTTCTCCTTTTTATTTCTGCTCAGTAGAGGCAATACAGAATTACATATAGACAATTCAATAAAAATAAAATACTGATTCTGTTGATTCCTTGATTTTTTGTGTCTTGTTGTGCTTCTTGAGTTAGACCTTTTCAATTTATAATAGAAGCACCAAAATTTTTAAATGAAAATTATGCAAAGACCAAGACTTAATTACAAATAACTTGGGCTTTTATTTTATCTCCTGTTTCTATACAATCATCAAAATTATCTGCCAGAGATTGGCAAAAGTGGGTGTATATACGTGTTTAGCTCGTCATAATCATACATCGAGTTCTTTAAAGAGATCTCTGAATTCCTCAAAACTAAAATCAGTTTGATCATTTAGCTGTGTTATATATCCGCTTCTAATAGTCCCTGTTTTGTGATAATAATCTTTTAGTTCTTTTAATAATACATCCCTATCCTTGAGATTTTCTATTCTATTAATTTCACTATCACTTCCTATAGATACCATCTTGTAATATGGTCTAATACATTCTAAAAATAAGTCTTCATCTATTATTTTACCATGGGGTGATATAACACCAGTGTAACTCATTATCAAGCCCACTGCACATCTTTCCTTAGATCCGAGACAAAGCAAATTTTGAACTTTTGAGAATCTGTTTGTTTTTATACAATCATCAAACATCTTCCATATCCTATCATAGATTAGATTAATCTCCGGTGCAACTTGCAGACTCATCATAATCAAGTATCAATCTCCTTGAGTAAAAATCTCAATGCTATAAATGACATAAATCTATTATTAAGTGCTACTAGATGCCCCAGTTTCAATTACTCCTTTATTTTTATGAATCTTTTAGTTCATCCATTAAAAATTCATTTGATAATATGTTTTTTAGACTATTCTAATCCTTAAATATCTCAATTAAAGACATGACACTAATTGTTATATCCATTAAATATCTCTATTTTGTCTAAAGGTGTCTTGTTTCTGTCATTCATATTAATTCTTTCACAATCTCAACTTTCTGCTTGGGCCCAAAACTCAAATTCAAGCCATAACATCCCAAATTCAATTTATATACCCGCAACAATATCCCGGGAAGTCTAGGATGTACTAAAGAATTTGACTATGAGCGCGTCTACATTAGTAACCCCAAGTCCAGATGATATTAAAGGGTGGCAAAATCTAAACCAACAGATTAGCTCTATGCTTATTGGAATGTCTAAACCACTTGTAGATATCTATCAACCAAACATTACAGCCGCTAAATTGGGAAACGTAACCTAACTGGATATCAAACCAAAAGACTGGAGGGACAATGGCAAAGTTTTGGTTTATCTACACGGGGGAGGCCATACCTTTCTGGGTGCTAATTCCACATTGGGCTTTACTTACCAGTAGCCAACTCAACCGGGTTAAGGATTGTTTCCATAGACTATGCATTAGCCCCAGTCTCAAAGTGGAATCAAACAATGAGCGAGGTGCTTTCAGTCATTCAAGCATTAATAAAAGAACAAGGGTATTCCATAAAGGACATTGCCATATATGGTGATTCTGCTGGCGGTGGCTTGGCAGCTGGCTCTGTCCTAAAGATGCGTGATGAGGGAATCGGAATTCCATCTGCTATAGTGCTGTGGTCACCTTGGATAGACGTTACTGGAAAAGGTGATACTTATGTTACATTGGAGAAAGCTGATTCAATCACCTCGGCCAATTTGACCTTAAAAAATATGGCTGATGCCTACGCCAATCCGTCTGACCAAGAAAACCCGTACGTTTCCCCAGTATATGGTAATTTCAGCAAGGGATTCCCACCTACACTCATTCAAGGCGGCACCAAAGATATATTGCTTAGCGACTTTGTTCGTTTATACCAGGCAATAGATCAAGCCAAGATTCCTGTAAAGTTGGACATCTACGAGGGACTGCCACACGATTTTCAATACATTTTACTTGGTACACCCGAATCCAATCTGGCTATATCCAAAATGAATGACTTTTTGAGAGAGTATTTAATCAAGTAACTGATTCTGTTACATTAGCAGAATCAAATCCCGAGTGCTAGTGATTATTCTCTTAAAGAATTGGAAAGACTCTATTACTGCTTGCGATTGTATCCATTACCTTTTGAGACGACAAAGACTTGATCTACGTAAAGTCTGTTAATGTCCTATTTTTTGTTGTTATTGTTATTGTTGTTGTTGAGGTAATTTCAACATTCTCTGGTTTTTTATTTAATTTGTTGATTAATTTTTGCTGTTGAATTATGGCAAATAGAAAAAAGTGAAAGTCAATTGGAGATTGAAAATCTTGGGTATTTATTATATCGCAAATACATTCATCATATCTACATATTTCCAGTATCATTTCCAATAATGGTTCTCTGTCTTCTTTATGAAGTGCATATAAAAAACCATGCCACTTTTTACTAATTCTATAAAACAGGATTTTGCCTTCTGGTTTGTTATTAATTAAAGATGTTAGTTCTTTTTTAAATATTCCTCATTGACTCCTACATCTTCTTCTTTACTTACCTGCAATAACTGTTTATAATTATGGAAAATAGAGACCCATTATATACAAGATTCATAAAACAAGGGGATTTGAAGAATTTGCTAAATAATAAAGGTATAAACATGGTTCTCAAGAACCATGTCAAATGCTTGATTATCGTTTTTTTAGATCGCATTTATAGTATTTGAAAATGTGGACCAATCTAGTTTTTGATTTCAAGAAGTTGTCTAAAAGAAGGAATTGTACACTCCATTTATTGACGGTACAAGCATATAAAAGGCTTTACGCAGTGTATAAATGTGTAATTGCTTGTCGTCTTAGTGAAGGAAATATTATTCGTGGTTTTAATTAGGCTGCCGATTTTATTTATTTATGTTTTTGTTATATAATTAGTTATTTGCTTCTTCAAAATCCCCTCTGCAACCATTGTTTAATTCCATCGCTAGAAGATAGATTCAAAATGCAAATATCTAATATCAACAGGAAGGGTATTTTTGAAGTCAAAATATACTTTGATTTTTTGTTTTTATTTTAAGGTAATCAAATAGAAATCATCATTAGACTGACTATTTTTATTTTTTATTCTTGACATATAGTGGTGATTAGGTGTGAAGTATACGCTTGATTTTCTATAAATACTATTTTTCTATAAATGCTATTTTTCTCATCCTATGGTCAAAGAGACCTTTATGATTACTTTCTGGGTTCTTTACATTGGATGACAGGTGGTGGTAGTGATATGAGGGTTTGTAAAATGGGAATATCGTCTACCTTGAGGAATTAAATTATCGTGATTTTGCAGATAACTTTACTTGCCTCTATGTATTAATTGAAAAGATTTTGTCAATGTATCGGTAAATGATAGGCATAATTCATCAGTCATATGAAATGCTGTGGCCATTAACGGCTTTAGATTTATCATCCATTTACTAAGACGTATTGCATTTATGAGTGCTTGACCGATGGTTTTAATCCAAAATCTTTAATTAATAGCATCCTCGCCAAAGACTAAAAACCACTTGATGTTCCACTATGTGATCATCACAAGTATTGTCAAAGGGCTAGAAATGGAGAAGAATGTTTTGTTCACCAAGACAGCAGATTAATAGCAATAGCACTGACAGTATAATTTATTCATCCATGGCTAATTTTATTTTTATATCTTTGGGCGATAATTCATTAATATGCTCATTACTCCAAGGCTTGAAATAAATTGGTATTGGTAATTAATGGTATTTGATAGATGGCATTGGTATATACCCATAGACTGCTGATATTTTATACAAGAATACACACTACTATTAAAATGACCACCATCAGCAAAGCAGAATCTCAAACCTCGTCTTCAAATATTGTCGTTAGAGGATAATCATAATTTTGAGAATTAGCACCAAGAAATACATGACTTCTTATAGTATATTTTACATACAGGCATCTAAGCAAAAAACCCTTGTTATCTGCAACAATTTTTTTTATTTAATTAAAGGTATAAAATTTCATTATTTTTGTTGTATTTAATTATAAAAGTTGAAAATAATTTAAATAAAAAATTTAATTTTATTTGAAATGTATTTCATATGAAGTATATAATATGTACTATTAAAATTTATACAAATTATATAAAATCTTATTTTATATATTTATAATTTAAATGGTATTAATTGTTATAAATTTGAAAATAGTAAAATGGGATTCCATAAAATTAAATCATTGAAAAAGAAATTATTTTTATGAATAAAAAAAACTTGTATAACTGTAATCAGAAAACCGTTAATTCTAATTATTTTAATGGCAATGTGATTATTAAAGAGGTTTATAATGAAACAAATTCTCAAGATCAAGAGCTTTATTTTGTAGAATTTTTAAATGGAGCACTTACAACAATACATTTCCATGAAACCGAACAAATTCTTCTTCCTATGTACGGAAAAGGTGTGGTGGGTGAAATAAAAAAAAATACTATTTTAAATTTTGAATTGGATGACATCGAGTTAAAATTCTTAGATGTAGGTGAAATTGTTTCCATTCCTTCCAATATTTTACATTTTCATGGTGCACTTCCAAAACAAAACTTTACTCATGTAGCGTTTAGGAAATTTTTTGAATATACTTGTATAAATGATGAGATAAATTCCTGTCCCACACAAACCAAATGGATATATGATTTTATATCTGATGAACTTGGAAGTAACGATTCAAATTTAATTAATACTACATTGCAGAATATTTCAAACAAAGTTAATCAAGCTATAGAAAATATTTTAATTAAAAATAATTATTAGAAACTTATTTTTATGATACGAATTTTGAATTAGTAATAGTTTTAGTATTTCATCAAGTAATAAAAAAAAGAAGGTTAGTAACTTTGGAATTCATTTGTTGCTAGACTATTTCCTAATGTATTATTTGAATTACTGATTGATTTATCTTTAGACATGATGTTTTGATCGGAGCCTGTTAAATTTCCCAAACTAGCCAAAGTTTCTGCTTGACTTTGATTAGCTGTTCCAGCTGCTGTTTGATTAGCTGTTCCTGCTGCTGTTTGATTGCCTGTAGATTGTGCCATTACCTCGTTGTATCCGACATATGTCATAATTGCTGCAGCTGCAATAAAAATTGCTACTACTATTGTTTTTTTATCCGAATGTTTATTTTCCATACTTTTTAAGTAATATTGTGTTATAAAAATATACTGTGATGTTATATTAAAGGCGCTATAAAGTTAAGGAATTTAATTGTATTTTAATTAGATAAGATATTTTGTATATATTTATTCAAATCAATTTTGGTAAAATGAACTTTATTTAATATAAATCGAATATATTTGACCATTACAATAAAATGTTTAAAGATAAATTTTATTTCTTAACTTTACAGAATATTTAACTAATTGAAACCTTTTAATATGTATTGGAAATATATAAAAATCAAATAAAAATTAATACTATCTTTGCATTATATTGTGGTGAATTGTAGATATCTGATAAATAATCATTTTGATGTTAATCAGTCAATTTGTCTATCCATCCTAGTTTTTTAAAGAGCCATATCATTACGATGACAGTTATTATAGAAAAGAATAGAATTAAGATCATAGGTATATAGGCAAATATTTTATCAGTTGCATTTACAGTACCAGGAATAGGTATATTCATTCCAAAAAATGTACCTATGACTGTCACCGGAATTGATAATGTAAACAATATGGTTAAAAAACTGAGGATATTGTTGGTTTTTTCAGTGCTTAGCATAAAATCAGTATCTTTATAAATTTCAATGGTTTCTTTTGATTCCTCTAAAGCTTCAAGTACTTTAGAAATATGGTCGTTGACGTCATCAAAATATGAGATTAGGTCTTCTTCTTCTGCATCACTTGAAAATTTTTTAACATCTCTTGAGGTTATCTCAACCATAATTCTCTTTAATGGCAGCATTACTCTTCGCAATGTTGTAATTTCTCTTCGCAATAGTGTTATTTCCTTTACTACGGCTACCTTATCATCAAAAACCGCATCTTCAATATCGTCAATATTCCCTATTATTTTCATTAGGATGTGAAGCAAGTCATCGACAAGGCTATCAAGTATACTGTGTAAAAGGTAACCTGTTGAATTACCCATTATATTCCGTTTAATTTTAAGATCATCTGTCTTACAAGTTTGGAAGAGTTCAACTAATGGTCTCAAGTCTCCTTGATGTATTGTTATAAGAAAATTTTTTCCTACAAATAAAGATAGTTGACTAAATCTTTGCGATGTTTTCTCTTTTTGAGTAGTGGGAAATTGAAGGATAATAAAAATATGGTCGTCATATCTGTCAATCTTTGGAAGTTGATTTTTTGATAAACAGTCTTCAATATTTAACTCGTGGAGAGCAAATGTATGGGCTATAGCATCCATTTTTTCCCTTGTAGGTTTTTCGATATTTACCCATAATAGATTATCATTGTCTATTTCCTCAAGCCCTTTTATGTGATTTGGTATAAGCATCAATCATGACCTTTTTATAAATTTTATATAGATCTTGTTGTTACTTATTAATCTAACTTAATACAACTTTTATAATCTATGCGATTATTTGTGATTCTTTGTTGATTAATTTTACTTTTTGTATGGTATTCCTAATAATAACTAAATTTATTGAATTTGTTTTATGTTTCTTTAACAGTTATTCAGATGTTATCATTGATTCAATTTTCTTTAACAATAGGTGAACATTGAATCCTGTTTTCGAAGAAATTGATACTATTTGATTCATTTCTGGCTGAATATTTAACTCTTTTAATTTATCTTCTATTTCTGCTGGTTTAATTAAATCAATTTTATTTAATACTAGGATCAGCTTGTTATTTGGAACTTCTAATTTAGATAGAGTTTCCAAAGAACTCTTTAGTTTTTCTCTTATCGATATAGAATCTTCACTAAAATCTAATACTAGTAGGACTACATCTGCAAAATTTATTTCTGATAATGTAGACTTGAATGCTTCAATCATATATGGGGGTAATTTGCTTATGAATCCTATTGTATCTGTGAATAAGACTTTTTTTTCGTTAATAATCGTTGATCTTGTATATGTTGTTAAAGTGGTAAATAATTGTTTATTCGTTTCCTTTTTTTCGTTTGTTATTAAATTGAATAACGATGTTTTCCCTGCAGAAGTATAACCTGTTAAAGATATTAATGGTGAATTTTCATGCAATCTTTGAGTTCTATGCAATCTTCTTTTTTTTTCTTCTACCAATAATTTTTTTTTGAGAACGGCTGTTCTTCTTCTAATATTGAGAATTTCTATATCTGCATCGTATTTACCAACACCAAGGAACCCTGGTTGCTCTTCTCCACCCCCTTTTGATAAACGTACTTTTTCTTTTACTCTTACAATATCATACTTTAATTGAGCTAATTTTACTTGAATTTTTGATTCGTTTGTTACTGCTCTGTTTAGAAAAATCTCCAAAATTAGTTTCTCTCTATCTATTACTTCAATTTTACATAATTTTGAAAGATTATATTGTTGGCTTGGTTTTAATACCTCATCAAAAATTATTACATTAGGTTTTAATTCCATTATTTTTTCTCTGACAAATTCAGCTTTGCCTTTTCCAATACCGAATTTTGACATTGTTATATGTTTTTGACAAATGGTGTCTAAAATTGAATATCCTGTGGATTCAGCAAGAGATTTTGCTTCTGTAATAGCAAATTGATTGGGGTAGGTAATTAAAAGAGCCTTCTTTTCGGATAAATGCATTAACTTTATTATTTTTACATGTCAATAGAATTTAAATGCTCTCTATAAATATCAAATAAAAGTATTATTCAAAGATCAATTTTGTAAATTTTTATGATAAAGTTAAATAATTTGTTTAAACCAATCTATATTGTTTGCAAATAGCCCTAAGAAATGTAAACGGATATTCACTCAGAAGATGTGGTATTGATGATTTAAAATCTGTTATCGATATAAATGAAAAAACTCTTCCAGAACATTATACTGAATATTTTTTTGAATCTTTACTTCGGGAAATACCTGAAGCTTTCATTGTCGCTGAATTAGAAAATGAAATTGTCGGTTATATCATGTGTAAATTGGAATTTGGATTCTCTAACTTTAGAAAATTGGGGTTTGTAAAAAAAGGACATGTTGTTTCAATCTCTCTTTTGGAAAAACATCGGGGTAAATACATCGGAGAAGCATTAATGATGGAAGGAATAAATGGTGTCGTGGCAAGGAAAGGCGATGAAATTTATTTGGAAGTTAGAACAAGTAATTTACCTGCCATATCATTATATAGAAAGCTTGGTTTTCAAACAAAATCTATATTAAAATCCTATTATCGAGATGGCGAGGATGCTAATTTAATGGCATTAGATCTATCTTGATTTTTAATTTTCTACACCTCTTATTTTACAATAAAATAATAGAAATAAATATTTGGTTGTTGTTATCTTTGTTGTAGTATTCGCATTATGACTCTCTTTGAACCTTCTACACTCTTGGCGGTCTTTCCATATGTTTTTATCTCTGGATTTCCTATTTTTGGAATTATTTTGGTAACTTGGTGGATTATTAGAGATAGAAAATCATCAAAAAAATAATAAATATACTTATGTAATAAAAATTTTCTAAATTAACTGAATTCTAATAACAAAAACACAATCAAATGAAATCGGAAATTGTTTTAGAATATTCTACAGTTACTCTTTAAAGGACATATATATCATAATCCTTCTCATAGAATCAAGTTATAGAAAATAAAATCAATACTATCTTGGTTAACAATTCTTGTCTAGATTCATCTATAAAATACTTTTAATATGTATAAATATTATCTTTATAAAGACTCATTATTGAAATATACCAGAGGTATTGTAATATTATTTTCTGTCACTTTAATTATTAGTGTTCTGTCTATCACATCGATAAATACCTCTTTAGCTTTAATGAATAATAATACTTTAAATGCACAACTAATTTATCAGGCAGAAGGTAAAATTATTGGGCAAAAAATTATTGGGCAAGGGCCCCAAGGTTGGAAACAACAAGTAACTTATCAGGGGATAGGTAACTTTAGTAATGGAGGTCCTATGGTATTAGAATATTGGACTTTTGTGAATACCCACCGACCTGATGGTGTTATTCAAGGTGAAGGAAATGGAATATTGAATGTTGTAAACAATGGTGGCATCAATATACATGATACTATTACAATTACTGGTCATGGCAGAGGATATATTGCATTAAATGGACAATACGAATCTTATCCTACTGCTCAGCTTTATACTACACCATTAAATTATAATGGTTCGCTTTCATTTCTTGGTAACGTAGTAGGTATTGCTGTTTGGAATGTTTATCCCGATTTAAGTTACAATTATAAATTATATAATGTGGGTCATTGAGCAGTAAATCTGTTAGTTTTTTTATTCTTTTTATATATTATTTTCCATTGTTGTTCACCTTCATGGAAGAAATACATTAAATGCTCATTTTTGGGAAGACTATTTGTATTATTAGACGTAACTTCTTCCACAGGTAAATAAAATAAAAAGATAAAAGAACATACAGAATCTATTTTAATAATCACTTTGGCAGAAAAGCTATTGTAAACTCTCCAATTCAATGAATTAATTAACGAGACTGGTTTAACCGATAATTAAAATATTGAATAGAAAATGCAAATAAATATCTCTCAAATACTTTATGATATTTTAAAAATAAAAGGAGATTATTTCATATTGAACGAAAAAGTATGTTTTATGAAATTTTTGCATTTTTTGATATGAATAATACCATATATCAAACATTGATGTTCTTGATTTGTAATAATTGAAAATACTAACCCTTTTTAATTAATATGATAATTATTATTGCAATTCATTTTGAGCTTATCTATTGTCTTTAAAGGTATCAGCAGACTGGAAACTAAAACCAGTAAACCTTGCATTAAAAGCAATAGATATGGTTGTTTGATTTATTCTATCTTTAAAGCAAGAAATATAACATATTAAAATATTCAAGACTTTGACTATAAGATAATCTCTGATTTATTTTTAAAGAATACAATTGCACCAATTAGTATAGATGCCTTGATCATGCAGATTTATTAGAAAGTGATTTTGTTATATAAATAATGTTAACCGTATCATGTAAAGATGTTGGAATGGATTGTGACTATGTATGTAAAGGAGAAACAGAAGAAGAGATAATGGAAAATGCAAAACAGCATGCAATACAAGATCATCATTTTAACGCCGAAGAAATACTAACTCCTGAAATGCAAAATAAAATAAAGTCTCATATCAAAAGATCATAATTTTGTTAATATATCAAAAAATTTATTCATAATAAAAAACATTATTATGAAAATTTAATTAATAGTCTAGTTTATATCAAATCTTGAAATACGCACTAATAATTTAATGCAGATTTTGGAGTTGGTATTTATTATTTAATTCTTTATTAATGTTGGTTCACTTTCAATTTTTTTGTGCCTTCATTTGGAAAATCAGATTATTCTCTACGAGAAAAACAAATGAAAATTTCTTTGCCTCTAACAATATGAAACACATAGATCATTTTCTTCAGGAAAATATATGCAGGATTTTGATAGGATAACAAAGGAACAAACCATTCTTTTATTATTGTAAGATAGATACTAATGTAGAGAATATTAATTTGAAAAGAATTAAGATCATATTAGATTTAAGGATTCTGAAAGACATAAATCAAAACTATTAGAACTACTAGAAAAGGAAGAATAAAGGCGTAGCCAAATTAAATCATTAAATAACGGAACATCATCGTAAAAGAAAATCTTTTACTTTCTTTTAAAACCACCTTCCATAACTATTTCATTCAATGGTTTTCTGTTGTTAGGTTTTTCTTTTTCTTGTAGATTAGGCGGTAGGTTTTCTTTTGGTCCTTTCTTTCCAATTGCTATCATGGCCATTACGTCAAAATCATCAGGAATTTCCAAATCCTCTTTTGCTTTTTTATAATCAAATCCCTGCATTCCATGGGCAACCAATTCTCTTGAGGTTGCCTCTAAAGCTAAATTCTCCCAAGCAGCTCCTGTATCATACTTATGAGTTATAGAAAATTTTCCGTTAATTTCAAAATTTTTATTTGATGCAACCACAACTAATAAGGCAGCATTTTTAGCCCATATTTTATTTGGCTCTGCTAACAAATCAAATAGTTTATTCCAATATTTTGTATTTCTTTTGGCATAAATAAATCTCCATGGTTGATTATTGTAAGAGGAGGGCGCCCACCTTGCCGCTTCAAAGAGGGACATTATAGTATCTTCGTCCAGTTCTTCTCCTGACATTGACCTTGGAGACCATCTATTTAGAATAAGAGGATTTATTTTAAAGGTAGGTTTTCTTTCATCAGTATTTTCGGTATTCTCTTTTTTTATTGAATCTTCTATTGATATTGTCATATAAAAATATAATATTCAATTTAAATAAAGTATATGATTTCAGTTTCCCCTTTGAGTTTAAAGAAAGTAGCAAAATCCATAGCAATAGTGTAAATAGTTCTAACTATTTAAAATCTGATATAATATGCAGACAATAATTTTGCTGGCAGGTGGAATATTTTGGATTCTTACATATATATTCATAATATCAAAAGGTTTTAAAGATAAAACTTATGGAATGCCACTCATAGCATTATGTGCTAATATTTCATGGGAGTTTATCTTTTCTTTTATTTTTCCTCATACACCACCTCAATTATTTATAAATTATTTATGGTTTGGTTTAGACATAATAATCGTTATTCAATTTCTCAAGTATGGTAAAAATGAATTCTCAGATTTGTCATCTTCTAAACTATACACTCTATTTACTTTTTTGATTGTTTCTGAATTTGGTATAATTTTAGTCAGTAGTATTACTATAGGAGAGTTCAAAGGCGTGTATTCTGCTTTTGGACAGAATCTTTTGATGTCTATATTGTTTATAATGATGCTTTTTAAAAGAAATAGTTTAAGAGGACAATCCATTTACATCGCAATATTTAAAATGTTCGGAACAGGTTTATCAAGCTTGCATTATTATCTATATGAACCAATCTCTCAAAGTTCTTTTATTTTACCTTCTTTATTTGTATCTATATTCGTTTTTGATATAGTATACATTTATTTGATTATAAAACGGTATAACAGCAACAATTTTTCATTGCTTAAAATTTAATTCCTAATTTCTTTGTTTTTTTAGAAACATATGCTTTGGGTACGATTACATTGGATTGAAAATATTAATTTGTGACGTTATTACAATAACAATTACATAAAGAATATTTTCAATAGGTCGTAATGTTTCGATTTAAAAAGAATAGATTTTGAAGGAAAAGATAAATCTACAATATATAGCATCAATATATCTTAATGTTTTACCAATTTTTATTTCGAATTTTTTTTATATTAAAAGAAAAGGTGGTTCCTATTTCATTGCTTTTTCCGCATTCAATTGTATAGGAGTCTTCAATCGCGCGATATCCCTTCTAAATAATAAATCAACAGTCCAATCAATTATCACTCTAAATCTATGTTGCCTTGAAGGTATCTTTTTAAGATAAAATGCTCTCCATATCATCCATGCAATAGTTCCCAAAATTTTAAATCCAAAAATTATTGCCACACCATTTCTTTTTCCAACGGTTGCCATCGTTCCACGTGTTTTATAATTAAATTTATGTAGTGAATACTGTTTTTTTGTAAGATCATATTCTATAAGAGAAACAAGATTGCTTCCAGCTATCTCACCTTGTCTTATTGCATGCTGTGCAGTTGGAGGGCATGGATGGCCAGTTAAAGGATCAATAACAGAAGCACAATCGCCAACAGCAAAGACATTATCAAATCCAATTGCTTGCAAATACTCGTTGGTAGCCAAACGTCCTTTCTTATCCTTCTGACAAGAAAGATTTTGAATAATGCTTTCAGGCGTTACTCCGGCTGTCCATATAACCGTATAAGTTGAAATTGGAGATTCATTATCCAATATTGCTGTTAAGGAGGCATCATCGTTTTTGGCCATATTTATTGAAAGCAGTGATCCAAGCGGACTTTTTTCTAAATTATTATATCTACTTTTACTACTGCTATCTTGCAAATTAGCCTGAGTCGAATCCTATGATATCTTTGACTTTATTTGATAGAATTATTTGAACACCTGCTTTTCTTAACTCATCCATGGTAAATCTTCCAAGAGACTCTTCCATTTCCGTTAATATCCTATCACTTGAACTTACAAGAATAACTTTGATATCAAAGACATCAATATTGTGATAATACTGTTTGATACTTTCTCTTATAAACGCATTAATTTCTCCTACAGTTTCGACACCTGAAAAACCACCTCCAACAACAACATATGTTAAAAGGTTCTTTTTCATTTTATATTCAATAGGATTATCGTTATCCAAGGTATCTGCTTGCTCAAGTGTAGTAATAATATGACTTCGGAGAGTATTTGCATCGTAAAGTGTTTTCATACTAAAAGAAGATTGCATTATTTTTCTATTGCCATAATAGTTGGTATCACCTCCCAAAGAGATAAACAAATAATCAAAATCGATTTGAAAATGACGAGATGGATCCTTATTGAAATTCTCACCTTTGCCCAAAACTATACTATTTTTTAAAAATATCTCTTTTTTTTCTAAATCAATATTTTCAACATCAGCCTCAATGAACCTTGCCCTTTTACAAAACGATCTCAAAGGAATTGCTATATGAGATGTTTCAATCATTCCTGAAATTACTTCATGCAGCATTGGTGTAAAAAGAAGAAAATTGTCTCTATTTACTAAAGTAATATCAATATCAACATCATCCTCAAAAGCTTTTTGTAACTTTTTTATTGCTTCAATTCCTGCAAATCCTCCTCCCAAAACTACAACTTTTTTTGGAGTTATTTTTTCATTATGAATCTTTGAAAGATGCCTTTTTATCATATCTACTTTTGAAAAAGAAATATGACATTTAGGACATTGAAATCTTTTTCCAAGCTTTATGGATAATAAAGATGTCGTCAATCCCAATGTGATTCCGAAAATAATGATTTCTTACACAGTTTTGCAAGAAAGCTGTTATCAGATTTTTTTGCAAATTGTTCAGTATAGTTTGTTGAGACATCGATGGATTCATCAAAACAATAGTTTTTTCAGTGGCATGGTTAAGAATCAATTGTTGAACAGGAATTGACCATAACAAAAAAACAACTGTTCCTGTAAACAATCCATAAAACAATCCATTTAGAGGCTTACTTATTTCCAAAATTCCTGTTTTGTATAAGAAAATTCCTAATACACTCCCTATGGAAAAAGCAGTCAGAAAATGAATTGCAATACCTGCTAAAATCGTAAAATTCGAATAAATACCAATCACATGTCCAAAAATAATCCAAATTGTATAATAATTACCATTTTCATAAAAAAGCCCGTATATCGTGCCAGGGAGCATCATCATTATGCCTCCAAGGAGAGCGCCTAAAACTACAAAAAATATTTCTCTTTTTAAAGAAAAATCTATTTTTAATTTACCAATATTATGACTCATTTCTTATCCTCATTTCTTATCCTATGTTTTGATATTGATAATGTTATCATCAGAACATGTTTTACAACAATATGAGCCGATTTCAACTTAATCACGGAGTTTGTTTTACCTGATTAAACAACCCATCTCTTATGCCGTCTATAGTATAGCCTATGCGCCATGTATTTATGTGATTGCTGAGCAAATGCATTTGCACTAGTTCCAATAAAGAGAAAAACTAAACCTCCTATAACTATAATTATTTTATTTTTAAATAACATGTTTTTTAATATATCTATAATATTATTTATGTTGCTCTTGAAATTTTTTGCAATAAAATAATTAAAATAAATTATTTAGATCCATATCTACGATGCTAATTTATACAAATCAACTGTCTTAGAGCATATCAGTTAGTTGGAGTAAATAAGATCTCGGCCACGCCATTTAAAATGATCTTGTGAAGTGGTGGTAGAAGGCACTGGAATGTAATTGCTGCTGTCATTTACATGCCCATGTCAGTAAACTGGAGAACCATCGGATAAGGATATGCAGGCACTGTTCGGATGACACTTTCTGACATGGTATTGGAATTGCCACCGGAAACAATATAACAGTACGGGCACCGGCCACAACACCGTTAAAGTCATTTGGATATCGTTGTGCTTCCATCAAACCCTAGCGGCCTCCCACTGAACAACCAATAAAGTAAGAATATTTGGACATTTGACCGTAAAACGCATTGACAATCTGCTTGGCAGACAAAAATAGTGCATGATTGGCATGGTAAGCAGAATCTAATTTCATATTCTGGTTTATAGCCCAAGATGTATTATCCATCGAAGCGCTTTCTTGGTCTAAATTGCTGTAGCCTATAGCAGCTCCACGGCCAAATGCTGTAGTGCATTGGGCTGGCTCATGAAGCGAACCACAAAGACCTCCACAACCACCTTGGAAATAATCGCTATTCCATTTTGTAAGTGGAAGTTGAATAACAAACATGGCATTTGGTGCAGTTATTCTAGTGATTTTACGAGTCTGTGAGCATTAGGAGAAGATTGAATAATTGTATTTGATGTAATTTTGGTTGCTGTATCAGGAATTTTAGAAAAATCTGTTTTTGCTAGTTGACTGCACTTTATCTTTGCATCAATCATTCCAAGTTTAGGTAAAGTTGAATCTATTGTATTGTTAATAGGCCGGTAAGTAGACTAACTATCATTATTTACAGATATCTTTGTAGTGGCAATATTTTGAGCCTCGGTAAGTAGGTAAGAATTAGATCCTGTCAGAACAAGTAAAATTAAAAGTATAATCAAAACAGGTTGATTGAGCATTAGATCGGTGTGAATTTTCATATTGTAAAGTTCTTTATGACATAAATACAAGTAACATAAAAAGAAAATACACGTATTTAGTTAATTAAATATTTGCATCAAGAGAAATGAGAACTATCTTTTTGATGTCAAAAGACTAAAAAATCCTTCTTTTATTATTCAGTATATATTATACAGCAGTAACATTATTAGTAAAATGAAATAATAATTGACACCACAATATATTTTTTTATTTATAAAATGGTAAATTAATTTTTTGAAGATGATTATGATTACTAATACAAAGTTAAAATACCTTTTTTTAATATCAGATAACATTGTTACGTCTCAAAGGTCAATAAAAAATAATATCTTAATAGTTTAATATCTTTCATATGACAACATCAAAAAAAATACCTAGTAAAAAAAGACTAATAATAACCATATTATCTATTACTACAAGTCTATTTTTATTAACTGCCTTCTTATCTGTGGCACCAGCATTGTTTGTTAATGCAATTTTTCAAAATCAACATACTAATACTGTAGGATCTAATTTTGATGGAGGAGGGAAACCACTGATTCATAATGGATTTTTGACACATGGCTTAATCAACAATAGCATTCCTCAAATCAATGGATCATTAAATATAATAAATAGCACTGGAAACACGTCCATTAAAAATGTCACTGTCCCATTTCTAACTGCAGCTCAAAGTGCTCAAAATGCTATTTTAAATGGTAAAATTATAGGTGGTCACATTGGTATAACTCAAGGATTTTTAACATATATCTTTGCAGTTTCAAATCCCGCTACCAATACAATTTCTAAGGTAATTGTAGATGCAGGAAATGCAAAGCTATTGTATATTTCACCAGGCATGTCCCTTAATTCTACACAATTTGCATTGAGAGGAATGAACGGTGGATTTAGCTTTGGTCATTGGGGTTTTGGTCATCATGGCATGAACGGTGGCTTTGGTAATAGTCACTGGTAACATGGCCCTTGAATACTTGATGGTAACAGAGCTTGGTAAGATCATCTAAATAATTTTTTTAAAATTTGGATATTGAAAAAATTTACATTTTAAAAATCTAATACTTTTATTATTTAGTAGATATTCCTCATACCTTAACCACACTCGCCTCAAAAACCCTAAAGTTTTTTTCCAGACATCTGTTGTTTCTTTTGGAGAATAATAAGTATTTGAGGGAATTTCAAATGCTTGACCAAAACCAGAACAAATATTTACTTCATTTATTATTCCAATTTTATTTAGGTTTTTTGAAATTTTTTATATAGTTTTGCCAATGAAAAAATCAAACCTAACAAAAATCAAAGGGCCATTATAATCTGCCAACAATCGTTCATTTTGAAATTCCTTCAGATGATATTGAAAGATAAAGAGATTTTATATGAGTTATTTGGATGAAAAATTAATAAAATTATTTTTTCTTACTTTTTTGAATGTGTCCGCATTCAAAAGTAATTGTAATATCATGTATGTCCATGTTTTCCTGTCTTTTCTCTTTATCAATCAAACCAAGCAAGTTATGCCCTTCATTTGTTGTTTTAAAAGTCTGTTTTTGCCCTTCATATATAATAACTTCATAGTCAATCAGATAAAACAAATAGCGTTTAATGGTGGTGTGTGACAATCTAATTATTGTTTGTATTTTCCAAGATATTTCAAAAATAGATGATCCGTCGATACATATTGTAAGTATAGGTTCTACAATAGATGCCTCTAAATTTGGAGGTTTAATATCTTTATTATGGCTTATACTCATTTTTGTATCATTTCACTTTCATCACTAATACTACTATCAATATTGTTATTGCCAAATAATTTGCAGAATGTTGTTAATTGACTTGTAAGTGTTGTTAATACATCCACTTTTTATCATTTATTGGTAGTAATAATAGCATAAATAGATGTAATTGTCCATATTTGTCTCTTTTATTAATTAGTTAACAAAAACAAATGCGATATATTCTAAAAAAGACCAATCCTAAATTAAGTTATGGAAGAAAAAAGATATGGGTCGATCTAATACATTAGCAATCTTCCTATATCCTATTCCTACATTTGATAAAAACGGACAAATACAAAGGTGCTTTTTTTCTCCGCATTTTTTCATTTGTTGTTTGCAAGTTTATTATGCTTTCATTACAGAGGCTGCCTATTGTGTATTTGATGTCTACGGCTTTATACAATATATAAAATTTCTATAAAAATAGGATGCATATACATTTTATCAAAAATCTGTTAATATTAAGACATTCTTAGAGACTTTTTAAATACTTCTCCTACATTTTTTTGCATCCTCTTTAATGACCAAGAACACATAGAATTTTTCAGATTTAATATATGAAAATATAGTAAGAACTCTATTATAGGCGCC
>CAWGRD010000016.1:0-72328 GCA_963824915.1 uncultured Nitrososphaeraceae archaeon | reverse complement strand
TTATGAATGAGTTCTTTCCTCTGAGATATGTATCATTGACGAATTGACGACCTTCTTCTTATAGTTAGTTAATGACGAATGGTATTACTTGCCTACTTGTTTTCACAGAGATAGAGATAGTATATTTGTGGATAAACGGATTGTGATCAACGTTCCCTGATATGTTTTAAAATATTAAATTTCGTTAGCCTCATCTCTTATTTATAACCATTTTAGTTATTATATCGACTAAGGATAGAGTTGGTGGATCTGGCTTTGGAATTTTTCCCATAATGCTATTGCGTTAGTGCACGGTTTAGATTGGGAGTTAGTATTAAAATTACCCTGCGTTTATACATTTGCCATAATATCCAAAAATATATAAAATAAAAATTATTTATATACAAATAAATTATTTGAAGTAAACTCTAAATGGAGACTCTGTTAGTAGATGACTATAAAGAAATTACCTATATGATTTCCTTTTTTTCTTAACAGTCAAGGCATTTCATGTCAAGTAATAAATGATGGAAAAAACGCCTTATACAAGAGAAAAAAAAACGAAAAATATAATGTGATATTATTAAATTTAGCAATGCCTGAATTAAGTGGATATAACATTTTTAATAATCTTTAAAAAAGAAGATTTGTTAAATTGCAATAATGTAATACTTTTTGCGGCATATTTATCAGAGGGACAAATACAAAAAATGGTAACATATGGGGCAAAAGGAATTATTAGAAAGACTATATCAATTGATTGTAATTATGAATTAATTGAAAAATTTAAATAAAATATTTCTAAGATATTCCATAATTGTAGATTAATAAGTTAAAAGGATCATAATAATTAAAATCATTTATTCATTACGGTAAAAAAAACAATAACATATCTATAGTCTATAAAATCTTTTAGTGTATGACAAGTAAATTCATTATATCTTCTGTCACACGCTCTAACGATTTAGGGGATGAGATGTGAGAAATTCCATATAAATTATTTAATAAATGTTTTACATATGCATATTCTAATATAGTATGGTTAATAATCCATTGATCCAATATTATTTTATATAATTTCAATTATAGCTTCCGCATTAAGGTCTTGACTTAAAGGAAGATCTACTTTAGCCTTTATTTCCCATACGATCTCTGAATACCTTCCACGGTAACTCCTTGTAACAATTTGAGGAATATCTATTTCAAATGGACAATTTTGTTTTTCCTTCCAATCTGTTATCTTGTATTTATTTTCATATATTTTTGTCTCTACAGTTCTATTTGATGCAATAGCTTTTTCTAATGATATGAGTAGAATTTCTGTTCCTCTAATGTCGATGTCAGGATTTAATTTCTTTACATTAATTGTTCCTCTTATTGTATCGCCTACATTGTATACACTTTTATCTAAATCAAGTTTAAGTTCAAGATCATTTGCTTTGAATGTTGAAACTGAAATTGGTCTACTACTAATGTTACTATTATCATACTGAGAAATAACATCAAAGTTAATTGAGCTATTTACATCTATTCTCATCTTTTTATCTATTGTTGTTTTTACACTGTAGGTTATCCATGCATTTTTACCACTATATGATGAAAGTGTATTGTTAGGTATAATAAATTCAAAGGGAATTTCTGTTTTTCCTTTTCTTATTACAGTCTCCTTGCCATTTCTTACTTTTTCTATGTCAATCAGTGAATTGCCCTTAAGAAACTCCACAAGATCTTGGAAAAAGAAAACATTCGAAGAAGTATATGTTACATTTCTATACTCATTAGAATAATTGCTATTACTACTACTAGAATAAGGTTCACTAACAGTTATCTTTGTTTCTTCCTTTCCTTCTACAATAAATCTAAATGCACGTGAATCTACATCCTTATTTGAGGTGATTGTTAAATATCCTTTAACTTTTTCTCCACTATGATATTGTGATTTTTCCAAATTCAATAACATAATTTCAGAAGAGCCACCACCACCAAAACCAGGAAAGTTAATCATTATTCTATATGACAGTTAAATGTTAAAAGAAATTATTATCTATTTCTCTTACATTTTTTAAAGATTAACATTTAAAAAATATTTGGAGATGTTATCTATGACAATCAAAAAATAATTATTTTGATGTTCAAAGTAAGCCAATTTCCTTTTTATTCAATTATTGATTGTATCGTCACAAATTTTGTGTTGTGTTTCTATGGTTTATGATTTTGTCTTGTCTTGTGACAATATTTCTGTCATACATTCAAATGATTTAGGATATGAGGTGGGTGGAAAAATATGTCAAGTTTTTACTATATTTATTTTCCTTATTATAAGAATTTGATATCAAAAGTATTATTAAACATCTTTATCTCTTCACGGTTTTTTTGTTTCAGCGTGTGACATACTTTTCTGTAACATGTTCAAATGATTAGAAGAGAAGAAGAGAAATTATTTTTATTGGATATTCTTTCAGTTTGTTTTGTTGTTTTTTTAGTATCTATCATTATTTTGATTTAGAGTATTATTATTAAAATAAATTATCTTATCTCTCCATGGTATTTTTTATTTTAGTATTGGACAAAGACACTGTCATGTTTTATAAACCATTTCATAATTAACAGTAGAATTTAAATCGGGTTTTTAAAAACAAATATTCTATCCATCTAATGCTTCCAATTAAAATAACAATCCGACATAGACAGGTTTAGACAAAAGGTTTCAATAATTATTTTGTTTGTAATAAAAAATAAAAGTATTTAAAAGAATATATTAAATTGGCTTTATCTATTTTATGGATATCCATAATAAATTAAATAAGCCTTAAGCGAATAGAGCCTTACAAGGTGCCTATGTTTTTATTTCAAGACCAAATCTCGCTGCAGTCTTTATAATGTTCTCAATCATAGTAGATGTTACCCGTGGTGGTTGAAATGATGATTTGTCTATTATCGGTATTCCAATCTCTTCAAAAAACTTTTCAAAGCCAGGAGGAGTGATGATTACTAACAATTTTCCTAATGATCTGCCAATATTTTTATAAGTATGAAACTCACCTCTTGGGACATAAATGAATTGTCCTTTATCCACCTTTGCATCTCTATTTCCATATGGAAAGGAAAATAATCCTTCCAAAACATAAAATGCCTCATCCTCCATCGAATGTCTATGAAGAGGGGGTCCATTATTTGGAGTTACATCAATTTCCCAAACGCAATATATTCCCTTGCGTTCCCCCCCCCCCCCCCCCCCCCCCCCCCCCCCATGTATAAAAAATAATAATATTTAAAAGAATATATTAAATTCGCTTTACCATTTTATGGATTTTCACACCAACGAAATAACCCTTAAGCGAATAGAGCCTTACAGTGCCTATGATTTTATTTCAAGACCAAATCTCGCTGCAGTCTTTACTACATACTCAATCATAGTAGATGTTACCTATGGTCGTTGAAATGATGATTTGTCAATTATCGGTATTCCAATCTCTTCAAAAAACTTTTCAAAGCGAGGAGAGTAATAACTACTAACAATTTTCCTAATCATGTGCCAATATTTTTATATGTTGAAACTCACCTCTCGGACATAAATCAATTGTCCTTCGTCCACATTTGCCATCTCTATTTCCATATAGAAAGGAAAATACTCCTTCCAAAACATAAAATGCCTCATCCTCCATTAAGTGTTTATGAAGAGGCGGTCCATTATTTGGAGTTACAATCAATTTCCCAAACGCAATATATTCCCTGAGTTTCATCACCGATAATCTTTACCGTGTAAACATCACCCAATATCCATAAACTATTGATTTTATCTTGTGAAGCAGGAAGCAACTATTTAACCGAGAAATTCAGTTTATATAAAATTTGTTATTTTCTATTTGAAGATAATGCTATAATTATTTTGTGTATTTTTTCTTGCGGTATTTTTCTGTTTTCACATGTGACTTACTTTTCCGTCACATTAATGATATAGATTACATTAAATATCATGTTAATTGGAACTAATTTGTTATTAACAATCCGTATACCATTTATTTAAAAAATGAAAAATTATTGTTCAGAATAATTCTAAATAAAAGCTAAATTCTCGCTTTAGAATAAAAATATATTGGCAAGAAAGAAAAGGCGATTAATAATGCAAAACAGACAAAGAAGAATAAGAGAAACATCCTATAAAAAAAATATTCAATTATCGTCTAAACCAATTAGATATGATGTTTCTAAATTGAAAGACGATTTGCTTTATAAAGTAGAAAAAGATTACGAGGAATTTAATAAAACACAGACCTTTAAATTTCCCACTTGGTTATATGGTCCTCAAAAAGGCAAGTTGTTCAAAGTAAAAGTAGAAGATTGTCCCCAATTTGGTAATAGTGCATATTTGGAATTTGATTCATCTAGAACCGCCTTTATAAGTATTGATATGCAAATTGATTTCTGTGGCAAAAACGGCTATGTTGATGTAATGGGATATGATCTAGGATTAACATCGGCACCCATTAAACCAATTAAAAATGTCTTGGATACAATAAGAAATAAAACCGACATCAAAGTCATACATACAAGAGAAGGGCACTTACCAGATCTTTCAGATGCTCCATATAATAAAATCCTTCGTAGCAAAATTATAGGAAAAGGAATAGGGATTGGTAATACACCGCAAGGTGGTTTAGGACGTCTGTTGGTAAGAGGTGAACCAAATTGGGATATAGTAGATGATCTATATCCAATACCTGCAGAGGTCGTCATAGACAAAGCGGGAAAAGGAGCATTTGGACAAAGTAATTTGCCACTGATTTTAAGAAATTTGGGAATAACACATCTTGTAATCGCAGGAATAACTGCAGATGTATGCGTTCATACAATAATGAGAGAAGCTAATGATTTTGGATATTGGTGCATGTTATTAAAAGACGGAACAGGCGCAACAGATTATGGTAATTACCAAGCAGCAATTAAACAAATAAAGATGCAAGGCGGTGTTTTCGGATGGGTTTCAGATTCAGACAATTTTATCAAAGGAGTAGAATCAGTATTTAGCTGAGATGGAGTTTCCTATTGCTGTAATTACTGTCATTCCTGTCACAAATGAAAACAAACTAGATAAACAAACAGACTATAGCCAAGAGAATGAATGCAACAAACAAGACCAAAATGTTTCTGCAAAAGAGTTTGGCGATAAAGATGCAACAAATCCAAATAACTCTCTGTATTTAGATAACAAAAGAGAACAAATAGAAAAGTTCTTTACTTCTTATGATGGGCATGAGGAAGAACATATGCTAGAAGAAAGCGTTTGCAAAGAATTGATGTTTCTTAATTGATAATCCAATAATCAAATAGATGAAGAAAATTTAAAAAATAAAAATATGTAAATGGCATCTTGAGTCCAAGATATATTTAATAATAAACCCTTACCTATTTAAGATAAATTATAGTCAATATTTGAGTAACGGAGATATTCCTGTAACTGTAAGTTTCCACTAATAATATCGAAAATTTATCTTAATCTATAATTGTTATTTGTATGTATTTTATTTTTTTGCAAAACCTAATATTTACAAAACCTATTATTAATCTTTATTTTATATAATGGATTATCCACGAATCCTTCCCAATTAATAATAAACTCATTGCAATTTGAAATTAACAAAAACATTAAAGCAGAAATATTATTTTTCTTTTAACGGTTTCCGAATAATCCAATTTGGATGTGATATCATAAGTCTTGAGGCATTAGTAATGCAGGATTTTCAAATTAGAATAACTGGAATATAAAATAGAGAACACTATCTGTTTTAATTTCCTTAAATATTTTCTACACTTTATTTTTAAGGATTTTGCGCTATCAGTTGTTCCTATTTATATTACCTTAACTTGATTTGTCATTATAATTCTAACATTCTCTTGTAAAATGATGCATAGGCAATATGTAGTTCTGCTTTACCTGTGTCGTTGTTTTCCAAAGCCTTGCCAGCTGAGTCGAGCTGATCATTTAATGCCTCATTGGCATGTATTTTAAACCTATTTCGGAATGAATTATGATCAACGGTTTTCTTTTGTTCTAATCGCTTAACAAAGTCATCATATCTTTGTATTGATTTTTCGAATTTCTCAAAATCATTCATTACGACTTTTTATTGGGGGTATATCCAATAAAAATGATTAGTAATTCTTTATGTAGCTCCCTCCGATTCTCATCTTTATTTGAATTTATTACTGTCGATTCAATAAACTTGGGTTTGTTCTACGACCATTAATTCAATCCTGCTCCAGTTATTAGTCAAATATCACTATTATTGAAAATATGCATTATGCACCAAAATAAATAGTCAAATTTGTTACAGGGTCCCAGGGATGTATCCAATCTGAGACAAAATATTAAGAGATAAACTAAATTTGTAATGCTTTCTTTTTAACCCTCTAGAGAATACAAATCCAATGCATTTTCAAGCATCAAAGTATCGATGTTTAGATAATCAAAAATCAAAATACAACAATATGCATAAACAAAATTAAGGAACATGATACAATTCTAATATACTTTTTATCCCTGGTATACTTATTAGGCTTTTGTATGCCCTATTACTCATGACCAACCCTTTTTGCAATAATGTCTTTTTGAATCAATTGAATTAATCAGAAGAAGAGACAGCGAGATCAATCAAATGAAAATAGTAGTGGAACATAGATGAATAAAAGTAATAACAAAATGAAAAGAAAATTAAAACTACAGGTAGAAATTTCCGTTGATGGCTGTATCGCAGGACCCAACAATGAAATGGACTGGTTAATTTGCGATGTAAATATATGAACTATACAGACGATTTAGCAAATCAGTTGATACTATTATTATGGGACAAAAATGCTTGATGATTTTATTTTATATTGGTCGAATGGGATGAGCCAATCAGATGACCCCTGGAATACATTCGCTTAAAAAATATGAGATTCCAAAGATTGTTTTTACGAAAAAATTAACAAAGTCAAACTGGATGAATACAGAAATTGCATAAGGCGATCTCAAAGACGAAATTAACAAGTTAAAGAGCCAAGATTGGAAGGACATACTCGTTTATGGAGGTGCCTCGTTCGATTCTCCTTGTTTAAAGAAAAACTAGTTGACGAATTTTATTTATTAGTTGTTCCTTTTGTATTCGGAAACGGAAAGACTATATTCAAAGACTTGAAAGAGGTTCAAAAACTTACATTGATCGATTCTAAGGTGTTTGACTGTGGTCTGGTTTTGCTCCACTATGAGGTAATGAAAAACTAAAAGTTTGATTTCATTTTATTTTACAATATTATTTTCCCGGATTGCATTCAATACTGAATCTTATCCCCATGGACGATAATCATATTATTTTTAATTAATTTTATAAAATAAAAGTAAAAATTCTCTAGGTTATTTTTACCTCGGAACTAATGTATAGTAATTAATTTTTTTATTCTATTTTGAAAGTCCATATGTAAATCTTTCTAGACCAAAATATGGATTCTTATTTTAATTTAATTTAAATTTTCATATGCAATGGTAGAAGTATATTATGTTTTCATCATATTTGAATATATTGTTAATTAGTAAACTGTTTAATACACTAATAATATGGTTTAAAAATGCATTGTATATTTTTATCCGTGAAGGATATAAGAATTTTAATATTTCTTAGTATAATATTGCTTTTTAAAATATAAATTAATTTTTGCTAATTTTTATTTGCAGCTATTAAAAAGATACCTAACCAGGTTCATAATATATTCGTTATTAAACCAGAACTAATGCTTTGAACTTGGCTTTGTAATGGTATTTTAAAGCAACCAAATTGAAATTAATCCAATCAATTAATTGAAACCCTTTATCACAAGAAATTCAATCCCTCTTAGTTAAAATTAAATGTGATTGAGCCTATATGAGGTTAGGTCCATTTTCGATAGAAATCAAAGTCTTGGAATAATTGCAATTACACTTTATCTTTTTTCTTTTTTCTCATCTTAACATTAATGATTTGAAAGGATATTACTGTTTGATTAAAGTTATTATGTTGTTTAGTTCTTTTATATTTATATAAATCAAAAGTCAAGCATATTTATGAAAATAACGAGAATTTTAACATTTATCTTTACTGCTTTACTTGTCGGAGTTTTACTGGGCTCTTTATCAAATGTTAATGCACAAAATGGCACTATTAATTCACAATTTCAAAACTCTTCAAATACAAATAGTGGAGAAAAATCATATATTTTGATATTTGGTCAAAGAACTATAGGAAACATTGATAATTCTACAAAAATTGTATCATCCATTGTAGGACATAATATTGTTAAAATAAAAGAAGAGTTTCTAGAAGAGATTAGCTTAGCACCAACTCAACAATTAGAAAATCAAGTTGACAAAATAATAAAAGATGGACTTGATGGCTCATCTTGTGGTGATTCTTTGATAACTCAAGAAAATGTAAAAGTTTCTGTTGATTGCATTTCATCTAAAAACGCTATTCTCTGGTATATTCATCCATAAATTGTCCTATTCATTTGATATGAATTCCTATAAAAAAATACAAAAAAAGATTTAACAAATTATTGACTGCTTTAGTTTAGGTTTTTACTTTTTTTTATTATATGGAAAGTAATGTAGCATGAGTGTGTAGTAGTAGTAGTAGTAGTAGAATTTTGTCTTTTTATTTTCATTCGAATAAAGTATTAAGATTTATTTTTAAATAAAAAGATAAATTCTTGATTTATAATAAAATAATAGTGTTAGAAAGAAAGGAGACAAAGATTATATAAAATCAGAAAAACAACTCTGTGGTTTATTTAATTAATGATTATTCTCTCTTTGGAAACAGATAATAAAATTATTCAAATGCTTTCTACAAAGATTGACAAAAGAACAATAATAATAAATTACGTTTATTACAATTGCTGAAAGAATAATGCCCTCCTAGCACTATAGATGATTATAGATTTCAAAATATAGAGGATAAAGATAAAATAATCCAAGAAGGACAAAAAGATACTTTGAGTGTTATTATTATAAAAAATTCCCTTCAACAACTAATGAAAATGAGTATCTAAAACATGTAGTTAACTATCATAACAAGAAACCGATATATCTTCCACTAGTTGATCTGGCAAAAAATAATTTAAGACTTTAAGGTAAGAAATTGGAAATCTAAACAATAGAACTAAGGGAAAAATTCGTTCAGCACTTTAGAAGATAGTTTTTCTTACGATACTGATGAAATAAAATAGCTATCACTACTATCACAGGCAAGGGGGATATTGCTCAGAATGTTAAATTCATTTTAAATCACTTTCAAAAATATCTATATCGACGTAAGCCATATTACCCCTAACCATCATCTTTTTTGGATGGCACCCGTTAATGGGCTGTGTTGTTTTGGTCAATCAATTAGGTGTTAAAATTGAATCAAATAGGATTGACTAGTGATGAAGTTCATATTAACTACCATATTTTTAGTTTGACATTCAATACATTGGTATGAAAGATTTTGAGGATATGACGGCCAAAGAAAAAGAGGAAATACTAAAACAAGTACAAAATCTTCCAGAAGATTCTCGGAATTCTGTTGACCTCTTTACACAATCATTTAATGAATTTTCCCAAAATTGGTGTAATGTCTTAAAAGAATTTGATACCATGTACTCTAATTGCCATAAAGAAAGTTATATAGAATGCATCAAGAAAGAAGATAACAAGAATAACAAGTGGTGGAAACTACGCAAACTATTCACTTAACGTATCTTTACTTAACGACATAGGTATTACATAATTGAATTTCGATCTATAGCCAAATTTTCAAATAATATCGTGTGAAAATGAAGAAAGCGTTAAGAAAATTGCCTATATGTACAACAAAAAAAATTATTTGAAGAAAGAGAAAGACAAGTAGTATTAGTAGGTCAACAAACAAAGCAGTCTCTCTAGTGTCAATACTTGTAACACCTACACAATTCCCAATATTGCCACTAGGTCGTCCATTACTATATCTACCATTTATTGAACGACAAACAACAACAAAACATAATCAAAATAATTGCAATTTTTAATGTTCAAAACTTTTCTTTTTCTTATTTTGAAAGTTTCTTCTGAAGTAAATTATAATGTAAGTTATTTAAATTTACTATGGTATAGGTATCCTCTATATTGCTTTTATTGCCATAAGTCTATTATCATATTCCGAGAGAATGTCTAGAGAATCGGTTTCTTTTTTAAAAAACATCTCTATATTTTTTTGATAAATCATTTGCTAATTTGTCAAAATGTGAATAATAATGTTAGTAAATAAAAAATTAGAGTATAATAACCCTTATTAAATAAATTCGGCATTCTAAGCACATGGAAAAAGGTTATTTAATGACAATACCACTAGTTTTTCTAGTAACAATAATCTTTACAAATGTTGCTTATATTAAGAATCACTTGAACACTACTACAAATACTATTATCTTAAAGATAAGCAAGTTAATCCAAAAACAGGTGAACGAATATACAAAATAGATCAAATTTCTTCAATAATTAGAAATCCATTATTTAACAAAACGATAAGATATGAGGTAACGTCGATTTCTAAAATAATAGTAACTAACTCTAAAATTACAAGTTCATATGCAATAAATGTCTCTGACTCTGTTAATCCTGTTGGATATAGACTTACGCCTATAGACGAACAGGAAAGAATAACTTTCGGTGATAAACTCGCAAATGCGAGACCTGATTTAGTTTTTAAATAAGATATTAAAGGTGCAGATAAATTGTCATATTATGTAACAACGCTAACAAGTCCTTCTCCTTCTAAAATAGTGCAAGATGTAATTAACCCCGTGAGAATATTCTTTGAAACGGGCCCCACAAATGCGATAATGATAACTGATTCACATCTATAGACAAATCCAATATTAAAATGATTTCCTATACATAATGAAATTGAGAATGGTAGAAAATTACGGCATTTTAAATATGCATAGGTAATGAAGATTTGATAGTTTTAGGTAAGACTACAGAGTGCGTAATCCAGAGTAAAAGGAAATAGAGATATTATATTAAATGTCTTATTTTAATATGGATGATTCTGATTACAATATTTCTCCTGAAAAAAATGCATTTATAGCATACAATATAGGATTTATAAAACAGTTCAAAAATTTGGTGATTCGATAATAAAAGGAAAAATAACTTCTGATATGGATATTTCCAAGATAGCTGAAGTTCTTGCAAGCTCATATTCATTCTATGATTCTGAATTAATATCACAAATTGTAAATGTCATGATAAGGCAAAATAAAGAATCTTCATCCATAATTGGTCATGTTACATCAGAAGAAGTAAACCACGTTATGAGACAACTAAAAGCAAGTGGTGTTTCATTGCCTGTTTAATTTCGTCACTTAAATCATATTTCGTAAATGAGAAAGTGATATAACTATACATTTACTACTGTATTTGAATATGTTGTTTTAGTAGTTGCAGAGCGGATTTATTTTTTATCTAATGATATATTATGCTATAGCATTCAAAGATTCATGGTGAATTTAAATACTAATCTTAGTATCAATCCAAACAAAATAAATATGAATGGCATAGTAGTTATGAAGCCATATCCAATCTAAATCAGAGATATTACAATCGATTCTTTACATTAGTCTACTATGACAGAATAACTAATGTTTTATTTTGAATGGGCAATATAGAAATCAAATAAGAACAAAATTTGGACCAGTGACATATCTAATACTAAACCCCTTGGGACCAAACCCTAGATACATAAGGGGTCTAGTCAAGAAAATTCTAAAAAAATACTTTTGAAAGTGGATGATTCTTAATATATATATATATATATATATTAATTCTACAAAATTAATTGATCTTTGAACCTCAAATTTGTTCATTAACAATATAAATCCGACCCAGCCCACACCAATGAATTATAAACTCTAACTATTGATAAATTATAGATATTGTAACAAGTATTTTTATAATCCAATTTTTTGGATATTCAATCAATATTTTTTAATCATTTTTATTTTTCATTCTATTTATCAAATTCTATAACTATAAAAATAGTCATTTTAAAAATAACAACTTAATCCTTTTATGATTTATTTTAATTTCATGTAACATATAAAAAAATTGGCTTTCTCTAACAGGTAAACGTAGCTATTGCCAACAGGACCCACCTCTTCGGAATTTGGCATAATTTTTGTGTTCCATAAAATCTTTTTCATTACTGAAAATCATATCACATTCCTCGCACCTATAGGAAGTCCCATTAGATGTCATTTTAGATTATAATCTCTAAAGTATTATTTAATGGTTGAATAAATTGATGATAATTTATTAATCAATAAGGTGTGCCAAGAGCTCTTTGATTTGTTAGTGCATTAGTATACCATTCAAATTCATCTAGAAATTTTCCAATTCTTTTAATATACGCTTCATCAATGAGATTGCCATTTTCATCAAATACTTTGTGGACTCTAGGTATTGCAAATGAGGAGGGTATCGATGGTGCTCCAAGCTCTGCAAAGATCAGTCTAAGCTGCTGTGCAGCATTTACTCCTCCAAACATTCCAGGAGAATAAGAAACAATAGCAGAAGATTTGAAGTAATACTCTTCCAAAAAGTAGTCTAGTGTATTTTTCAATGCACTTGATGTGCTTCGATTATACTCTGGGGTTACTGCAATATAACCTTCCGCATCTTTGATTTTATTTCTCAATTCAACAAGTTTTTGAGATGGATTATCCATTTCTTTATACATTCTATCAAGTAATGGCAAGTCTATATCCATGGGATCTATAAAGTAAACTTTGTGTTTTCTTTCTAATAGATTTTTTTCAATCCATCTAGCCACTCTTATACCTTTTCTATCTCTTCTAACTGAACCAACGAAAACTGCAATAGTTGTCAACAGAAATAAATGAACCGAGCAGTGCTATTAAAGGAGTTGTGGCAATGTTATTGTTTAATAAAATCTCGTTGACTTCAATGAAGTTTAAGTGTTTAGATTGCTTTGATAATTGCCATAATTATCTTCATAATCAAAGTAAAAAATATAATTTTTTTAATCAGTATTTAAAAAGACTAAAATAATTCTAAACTAATGAATTGATACTTATTTTTTATTTTGAAATTAAATTTTTATTTTACTATAAATTACTTTCCAATCGCATGTATTATGAGTTGTAATGGAATATGTGAAAGATATAAAGCAAAGAGAAATCATATTGTTCCATCTAGATACAAGGAAGGACAAAAAAGATGTAGTGTATGTGAAATTTTTATAAAATGGAATGAAAATAGCTATTGTCCTTGTTGTAAATATAAATTAAGAACTAGGTCATTTAGGGGATTTGGAATGAGAAAAAAACAAAGAGAAGAAATTATAAGTAGATACTAAGTAACGATATCAAGCAATCATTCTCTTTCAAGTCTATACAGAATTTATTTAAATGACATATAATATATTATAAAATTTATTATCGTCAAAATCGTATTATATCTTCATTTGATACCAAGAAATTAAATTATTTTAAACGAATAGATTTTATCAACCTTAAAGCTTTTAAGGCAAAAACAGAACTTGCTTACGAATGGAAACATAGCTATAATATGATAATCCCTTATAAAAAAAGGTGTTCTGTTTCTACCTACCATAAAGAAAATGGAATATATTCAAGCTATAGACATATTGTAAAGTCAACAGAGCCAAGTATAATATAGAGTTGATATTAAATAGGTAAATTAGTAATGAATGTATTAATTAGCTTTATAATAATTATTTTTCCAGTTGTTTTTACTATTTTATTAATGATATATATTTATTCAAAATATGCCCGCTATGAAATAACTGCGAATAGCTTAAGATTATATGGACTATATGGAAAAAACATCAAGAAAGAATTCATAATAAAAGAGGGCATAAGAATAATTAATCTTGCAGAAAAATCCGATTACACACCTTATTTAAGAACAAACGGTATAGGGTTTCCGCGCTACTATGAAGGCTGGTTTAGATTAAAGAATAGAGAAAAGGCACTTGTATTAATTAGAGGTAAAACAAAAAAAGCTGTATATATTCCCACTAGAAAAAACTTTTCGATTATATTAGGCACTGAAAATCCTGAAATTTTAATAAAATCCCTTAACGAAACAAAATGATGAACACCACACTTTTTAAAAATTTAGATATTTCAATTCCACTTATTATGTTATAAAATTTAACAATTTGGAATATTTAATTGATATTATTGTCAATAACTTTAGATAAAAAAGTCTCTTGACCAATAACAGAATTTATTTTAAAGAACCTATATCGTCACTAGTCCCCCTAGGTCAATATAATTTTGAGAATTAATTAAATATGGTTATTATGGATACCTCAATTAGACTATTTAGTTATTGTTTTAGGACAATAAACACAAATATCATATAATCTTTAATACAATATATTTAAGCATATATATGAAAATTAATTGAATGTATTTGGAAATTTTTTTGGTCCCAACATATTTGCAATATATGTATATCACATTGGTATTGTCTCTTTTTCCTTGTCAGTTTCACTAGTTAGCTGGTCAATTACTTTTAGCAACCCGGTTAAATTATGCATTAATTCACGCCACGAATTTTCGCCCAATTTTTTCTTTACCTTGCACTGAATTTCACTCCATATAAGAATAGTTTTGGACACTGCAACGTGTCCTTTTTGAGTAGCAGTCACAATTCTCGTTCGATGATCTATTCCCTGCGAGATTTTGATAAATCCATCTCTTTCTAGGACGGATAGATTTCTAGTAAGTGTGGTTCTATCCATCCCTAGCTTACCGGCAAGATCCGTTATCTGTATAGAATCAATCTCGCATAAGACTTGCAATACACCAAACTGTGTTGATAGCAATCCACTCGATTTGAATGTATTATCATAGAGTAGAGTTATTGCTCTAGCTGCCTTACGCAACTCGCCACAGGTACATATGTCTTCAGACAACTTTCCCTGTTGTAGTACTACATCAGTATTTTGCTTCTTCAACTGGAACTACATTGATATATATACATATCATAAATAAAAGCGTATATGATTATAAAAAAATCAAAATAAATAAAATATATTATTATTTATACAAGATTATATTATCTACTTTATGATATTGGTCGGATAATTGAGTGTAGCTACACTTATATCCGTGCATATACACCCATTATGAATAGATGTCTTCATTAACTTCGGTCAGCATCAACCGTCATCAATGGTTTACTCTGGGAATACTTAGTAGCACATTATTGGTAGTATTTTTTTCAGAAACCATGCTATTGCCCGCCATTCCAGAGATCATGAAAGATTTTAGTATATCATATGGAACAGCTGCGTGGATATTTAGCTCATATCTGATTGTTGCAGCTGTAATGACTCCAATAGCCGGAAAAATGTCTGACCTCTATGGTAAAAAGAAAATATTGCTTGTGCTATTGACTCTCTACATAGTTGGAATAACTGCTGGTGTCTTTTCAAATAACATTTCATTTCTCTTAGCAAGCAGAATTATCCAAGGTGTGGGCCTTGCAGCTGTACCGGCTGCATTCAGTCTTCTTAGGGATACATTTCCACCAGAGAAACTTGCCATAGCTGTAGGAGTGTTTGGCTCCGCGTACTCTGCAGGCTCTGTTGTTGGTCTATTGGCAGGAGCTACTATTATTCAAAAGTTTGGCTGGCATTCTACTTTCTTATCCATAATCCCATTTGCAGTTGCCGTGACCATCATAGTAGCAAGATTTGTAAAAGAAAACAAAGGGCAACTAATAACTGATTCTAGTATAAGAAACCAAGAATCAGGATTATAAACAGGAAGAAGAACAAAAACTACATCAACACCATTTATCTCCTTCTTTAGACATAAAAGGCGCTTTGGCACTTTCTATAACAATAATTTCATTTCTAATTGCGTTGACTCTTTTACAGAGCGGAATAAACCCTAATACTTTACCAGATGTTGGAATTGCATTCCTAATTTCAGCCATTTCATTGAGTGTTTTTGTCTTCATTGAGAGAAGAGTTGCCTCTCCATTGGTCGACATGAGAATGCTAAAAGACAAGACTCTTATGCCTTCATACATAATAGCTACTGCTACTGGAATTACTATGTTCATGGCATATCCAGCTATTGTACAGCTGGTTAGAAACCCTATACCGTTAGGATTTGGAGGGAGTGCTGTAGATGCAGCAAACGTCCAGTTACCTTTCATGATTATGTTTTTGGTTTTTTCAAGTATCGCACCTATTATCATTAATCGTATAGGAAAACTAAATCCAATAATCATTGGTGCCTTAATCAGCCTAATTGGATCAGTTGGATTATTGGTATTTCATTCTACAGAACCTATAGTATCTACTAATCTAGCTATAATTGCAGCGGGCCTATCATTGACAATCGCCGCAACTTGGAATATCATAGTGTCATCATCACCTAAATCTTTCGTTGGAATATCAGTTGGTGTCGGCGGTCTATTGCTGTTTATAGGAATGTCAATCGGCCCAGCACTAACTGGAGTATATATGGAAAATCATCAGACCATTAATGGAGTTCAAGGGTCGTATCCTTCTTTAGGGTCATATGATCTAGTCTATCTTACATCAGCTTTCCTTTCGAGCATTACACTTGGATTTGCATTAATACTAAGAAGAAGAGCAGTGCGAAAGACAATAGAAGTGTAGAGGATTAATTAACAAAAGGTGATTAAGATACCTATCTATGGTTATGTTCATCAATGGGGTAAACTGAGGGTAAGATAATCTCTAACCTGTCATTGGCATCACACCAGATAAAGATACCTAGTAGCCATGTAGTAATCACAATAATACAAGAGTGGCCAAGTCTTTACACAAATTCTAATTTTATATGACATCGATTATAGATAAGATGGTTTTAAGATTTAATTAAGTATTACAAAATAAATGCTCATTTATAGTGCCTTGGATAACAATTTCCAAATCAATCAAATTTTCCAAAAGGAATTAGAATATGAATCATACCATGGTCTATGTCATAGCGGAGATCGACAATATTGTTTTTAAGATTGGATTTTACTAAATAAAAAGCCATATTATATAATGAATATTAATTATTTATAGGTAAATATCAGTAACCTTTTACAACTATCTACTGTATTTATTCAAAGATAAAAAAGTTTTATTTATATTGTATTATCTTTGCCCAAATAAAATATTAAAACTGTCAGAGGAAGGTATATTCACTAGTCTATAAATTTAAACAAATATCATAAATGTTATTTAAGATTACAGGCAAAAACAACTGACGAACTAACAATATCATATTAACAAAAATATTATCTTATGGACACTGAAGATAAATATATTTGATGATACTCATAAAAAATCTTTAGATAGATCACCATCGTAAATAGTAACATCATCCATTTTAAATAACTATATCATCATTAATCCCACTCTATCCATTACAATAATTGTTCTTTTATATTGGTTCTTTGAATAATAAAAGTAAAAAAAAGTGGCAGAACTCAAAAATAATGATGAACTGAGTGCCTAGGAACTGTATTTATTTGCGTTAAAATAGATTGTTATCATTATGTACTAGGGTGATCGATTTCAGAAGGAAAAAAGAAAAGATCTGATAAAATCCATATAATATAAAATCAAGATATCAGTAAGGATAAGGAAACACCCAAAACATGTATTTTATATATAAAAGAGAAGATAAAAAATAGAGTCGTATTACTTTTATCATCTTTAGCTACCACTAAAGAACAATATCAAATGTTAATCGGTATCAGTAGGGATACCATATACAGAAATACTCGTTTTTGCTTTATCTTTTGATAAGAGAACAAATGTCAAGGTAGCAAAACATAAATTTTCATTCTTAGTAGTTACTACCATTTAATAAAATCAGAATTTCGATTTAAGGTATTAGTTTAAGATAAAAAAATATTTGTGATTTTAAAAATTTATCTTTGATTATTTGTCGATGTTACTTTAAAAGAATCTATCATAGTTTGCACAATTGGTATATATTTATCAAATAATGATTCTTTACCATCATAGATTATATAATATACTTTATTCCCAATTATAGTTCCAGTCTCCATGTCTTTCATTCTAAAGCCATCACCGGTAGTATAAGTGTATATTAACTTATATGCATTCTTTCCTACCATTGAACTATTTGTATTAGATTCAATAACCTTAAAATCATGAAGATCAGTTCCATATATTGAAATTATGGAACTAAGGTAAGAACCCATATTCATGCTACCATTACCTAGTTTATCTTGGTGTACATCTACTATTGCATTATCGTTTTGATTAGGAGAGAGGAATGTAACTATGTCTATGTCACCATCTTCTACTCCTGCACTTCCAATGATGGCCCAGTCATGTGGATATTTTATTGTCATACCATATGTCGAATTTTCATATGTTGAAAGGCTGGTATTAGCATCTTGAGCATAAACTAAATTTGAAAGGTTATCTGATATGATGGTCATACCCGATATAAAAACTACTGCGAGAATAAATAAAATATATTTACTTTTAAATTCTTTTATCATTTATAATGCATGTAAATTCTGTAACTGATAAATTTTATTATGTCTTTATAATCTTGTTCTTCTTGGAAAAATAAATCTGTCAATAAGGTTGCAAATCCACGATCATTTTTCCCTTCTTTAACTTTGCAGCATTTGCTCGATTTTATTATTTAAAAGATATTTGATTACAGTTTTGTGAAACAAAGTCAAAATTATACATTACCTGATATGTGAAAGACACCGATACTGATTTTCAAAAACTATATTAAAATCATAAATATCACTACAAAATATTTAGAATTGAGTTTATTTGATTGCATTCATCAAACAATCTTTAGCATGTATAAAGGATAAAACATATGATAAATAATTAACATCTTAGAGGAATTTATAAAGAATTTATCTGATAACGATAAACAATTAATTTTACAAGTTGTAAATAAATATTATTTAAAATATGTAAATTTGATTATGGAAGGCATAAGATCTGACTCAATTAAAAATAAGACAGTTAATGTATATATTAATAGTTCATCAAATACAAATGGATAAATTAGTTAAATAGAAGAAATACTATAATAAAAATTAATCATAAGAATGATGTGTTCTGTAACCATTGCAACATCATTTATTCCCTGCTTGGGTATTGCTATTATTGAATTTCCCCTTATTATCAAAAGTATTAAAAACACAATGCTTTATTATTTGGTTATGTGCCAAATATAATGCATATAATAGAAAAGCGTATTGACGTTATCCTCAATGGAATTTGATAGTTTGTAAGAAAGTTAGTTATAATTATACCAAGACCTCCAAATGCAGATATTATTATAAAGCCTAATGAAAAACAGCTAGCACAAGCACTAGAAACTATACCTAAAATCGAACCGGAAAATATTGATTTATCTAATCTAATTTTTGAATTCCTAATTATGTATATATTCATGGAAACCAATATTGCCAATAATACCGAGATTATGTTTGATATAATAAATCCATTTACATCATCATCAGGTAAATAGAAAGTTGTTATAGGGGAAAAAAATAATAGCTGGTCAAATACATTAAAGATAATCCAAAAAGCGGTAAATACCAGACAAATATAGCAATATAAATTAAAATCGAAAATACCATTTTAAATGCACGTGGTATGGTTGTCTTGATGTTTGTTAATCCTTTGAATATACTATTGTTGAAATGCTTCATTTCTCACTTCTCTTTTTCTCTAGTTCTTATCGTTGTGTCAATTACTTTTTTATTGTTATTTGGCCTTCAGGTTCTTTATGAGTTATTGCTTTGAATTCTGCAAATGGTTGTGGTCCTTCTAATTTTTGAATACCGGTCCCATTATTCTTTACTATTATAAAAGAAGGAGTCTGAGTAAATCCAAGAGAATGGGCTAATGCAAGGTCTCATCTATAAATGCTTTGTACTTTTGATTTTCAAAACATGAATTAAACCTTTGTGTTTCAAGTCCAGTTATCTGCGAAGCAAGTTTTTCTAGATTGTCTTTGCTTGCCCATCCAGAATCTATAGGACCCTGAACATTATACAATAAGTTATGGAACTGCCAGAATTTTCCTTTATGTGTACATTGGTCTCTAATGCGGCTGGAACAGAATCAAACCCACGATTTGGTAAATGTTTGAATACCAAAACCACTTTTCCGGTTTGGATATAGGTTGAATTTATCTGCGGTTCTGTATATTTTACAAATCGTTGACATAATTTACATTGCAAGTCGCTAAAATCAATTATGACAACAGGTGCAAATTTACTTCCTTCATATGGAGAACCTTGCTTAATTAAATTCCACTAGTGACAGAGTTCCATTGCCATTTCCATCATTTATTTATTTTTCGAGAGAAAAAATAGTCAGGTGTCTTGTTATTGAAGAGTTGTAAAATTGAATGAAGAAAATATGATGATGATGATGCCAATGTTATGGAATTTAAAAAATAAGTAATAATACAGAGACAATACTAGTGATAGCAACAGACATAAATACAAATATTGTTCTTTTCCATAATATCTCTTAACTTTATATATTCAATCGTTACACTTATCCATTTTGAAACAATAAAATCATCATCTTTAATGATTAAATCAAAATACGAATAATGTGGAGAAAAGGAATAGAGTTGACATAAATTAGAATGTTACAAAGTATAGGTATTATTTACAAGAGTATCAATTCTATTTTCATTTATCGTGATTTCCATTATCGCATTTTCTATTGATTTATCGTCATCAACATCAAGTTCAATAGATTTGATAGAAGAATTTTTACTTTAAGATATATTTAATATATTTGAACCTTTGTTAGTATCCCCCATTGTAACATAAGTTATTATGCCATTTTCTGCTAATGCTAATGCGAATGCCTTTTCATGTCTTATTCAACTTGAACATCCAGTAACTATTACAACTAGTTTTATATTATTGGCGGTCGATATAAAATAAAATTAAATCTTATTTAAAATACCTTGTTAGGTAATGTATTATAAAATATGATAATTAGATTCAATATAGTTATAAAGTAATAATATATAACAATTGTAAATTTTTCTTTTATTTATTACAATGATTCTTTTTAACATAACTAAAAAATAGATTTTAGAAATTATAGGTGATTTATTTATAAAAACATTCGGAGAGAATGACATGTATAACAATAGTTTTTCTTTCTTTAATTGATATAGTAAGCCGATACAAATTCATTGTCACAACAATTTACAAAATGGTTAGATAAATATATATAATGTAATAGGCATTACATATCATAGGAGATTATTACAAAATGAGTATGGGAAATATACAACCTTATGATTGGTTTAACAGATTTTTTGGTAATATAAGCAATAGAAGAACAGGAATGCCTAGTCTATTTGATACAAGAGACATATTCAAAGAGTTTGAAGACATGCATAAAGAAATTGATAGTATGTTTGATACCTTTAACAATATTTCATCAAATGCTCCAAAGGAATTAGTAAGAGAATATCAAACACCCGAAGGTGAAAAAGTTCGAGAAGTAGGACCGATAGTATATGGTTATTCAATGACCATTGGACCTGATGGTAAACCCCATGTTAGGGAATTTGGCAATGTAAAGTCTCATGGTGGAAGAATAGGAAAAGATAGTAGAGGATTAAATCCACAAATATCTGCAGAAAGAGAGCCATTAGCAGATGTAAACACCACAGATAAAGAAGTCAAGGTAGTAATTGAGATGCCAGGAATAAAAAAAGAAGACATAAAAATAAAAGCATATGATGGAGCTGTTGAAGTTACATCAAACAACACCGACTCTCAAAGAAAATATCATAAAACCATAGAGTTACCCGACAACACAGATATCGAAACTGCCAGATCTACCTATAACAATGGAATACTGGAAGTTACCTTTGACAAAAAGATAACTGCAAAGCCAAAGGGAAGAGAGATTAAAATTGAATAGATAAATCTATATTTTTTTATTATATCTTTGGTATAAAACAATATGAAAATATAAAATCTAAATAAAATAAGTCCAATGATCGATTCCTTGGTTTTTTTTGAATCAGGTAATGACCGTGGAGATCATACTTTCAACAACTTTTAACAGGAATATTTAAATATTCAATGAATTTATATTATGACCAAATATCAATCGTATCAGCCACTATTCCTTTGCCAATGCTAATTATGCTTTGCTTAAGATCGCACCCACAAAAATATTATTATTTATAATGGTTTGTTAATTATTTAAAGTAACAGAAAATAGTCGGTCATTAAAACTATTAGACATGCAATATACATAACATAACAATGAATTATGATAATACCAGTATCAAATAATAATAAAATTTTGATTAAAACAAATGAAATTAATTATGGAAAGACAGATATTCTTCAGTCTACTGAGAGAAATGGCGTATAACATTGATATCAGCATGTTATCTATTTGGTAGTAGTGAAAAGACTTTTGACAAAGAGACCATTCTATTTGATAACGGTAACGCAACATTTGACTGGCTTTTATTAATGTCTGAACAAAGTATAGAGCTAACAATGACAGCAATATTAAGGCAGCCTTTTATTGAATTCAAGATATTCCTGTCATCAAAGGTTCGAGAGGTTGGTGGACCATGACTAATTTATCAGAAGCCTTTCTTGCATATGTTCCATACATCACCTTGGTGACAAGGGTATGGCTAGGTGGTAATATGATGATTCATGGTTATCAAAAAATATAAGGAATATGAAAAAGACAGCCGAGGAAATGAAACAAGCAGCGGGTATTCCTACCATAGCCACATATGTAGCAATTATATTGGAATTATTTCGCGGAATATTTTTGATAATTGGTCTAATTGTTCCACTAGTGGGCCTCTTTTTTTGCGATTTTCATGATAGCAAATATAATTATGAAAAAAACAAAAATGAAGGCGACATATATTGCTCACTCTAGTAATCCGTCATATGAAATAGATATAACCTATTTGATACTATCCTTATCATTAGTAGTTCTAGGCGCTGGTGCATTGTCAATTGATTCATTTATTGGTCTTCCGTAAGACCTTTAGAGTTCATTTGAAATTAAATCAAGTAAAAAGGATGCATAATTTTGTCCATATCTACATATCAATATCTATGAGGATGGTGAAATATCGTTCCAAACTAGACCAATCGCCCAACAAAGATGACTAGAGGTCATATGGAATCATAACATTACTTATTATTTACGGATGCAGTAGTGAAAGCAAATTAAATAAAAATATCAGGGTCAACTAAATATTTTTTTGAATATATTTTTTTGTCAAGTGTTTTAAAGATAAAAGATGCATAATTTTTATAAATAATTTTCGGGTATAACATCTATATCCAAAAATTGCATTTCAAATTTATTATTTGTTGGAAAGAATAGATAGAGAAAGAAAAGAAATTATGGTATATGTCATTTACAACTATTTAAAAATAATAGATCCTGCAAACATATGGTAATAATGACAAATAAAAAAAATATTAATTGACTTTGAAAGAAAGAAAATATGTAGAAGAAAGAGAATCCTACAATATTAGGAATTCAAAAACTAATAGAGTAATGAGAATATAAGAATAAGAGCAATTATCTTCACCATGATTTCTTGGGGCATCCGATTGAGATGAGAGATGATTCAAAAACTCATAGAAACAACATTATAAAATTTATCCATTTATTCATAATATCTTATTTTAAAAATAAGAATGTTATTTGCACCTATCCAAAGAAGGTGCGTGGTCTGTAAAGCGAACATTTCAAGTCCAATTTCCGGCATCTCTAGTTAAGAGCATTCCAACACAGTCAATGTCTAAAATTGAAAATTACTATAGTTTGATCACCATTATAATCTTAATAGTAGATCATATAAAATAGAAAATGATAAATTTAACACTTTTGAAATTAGCCAATCAATCAAAATGATAAATGTGAAAAAATATAATGATAGAATAGATGTAGGAGAAAGAACGATATTTGAGGGCATAAAATTTATTCTATCTCACTTTGAAAAGCAACATAAACTGTTTCCACGAACGGTAAAGACTTTTAACACTAAAGATCAGGTTAAAGTGGAATATGAGATGCGCGTACAAAATTCCATAAATAAAATTTTTAATATTTTTAAAGAATCTAATTATTATGATTGCAAAATAAATTGTTTCTCATATAATGATAGCAGGCAGCAGCAGCAAAGCATTGGTATTAATTCAGAAGATGTTAAAAATAAAACAGCAGCTTCTTTTATAATGATTAACCTAGATTTACAATATTTTTCATATGATAAAAAAAAATTAGATAATATTCTAAATACGACCCTAAATAAATTATCTATCAAGTTTTATGGAGAGTCAAATCCTACTGGACTATGGACTGGAAATGGATATATTATTTATCAACCACTAGAAGAAACAACCTTTGAAAACAAAAAAGTATACTATGATTTTCTCCCATACACCGATGAGAGAGACATAACTACTGAATTTTTAAGATTTGCTGAAAAATTCTTTACCGATGGAAAAATAGATCCGCCAAATTTAGCATTCCGTAAAATCATGCTTCATTACAGTTCCTGGAACTTTTAATTTTAAAAATGGAGAACAAGTTAAAATTATTCATAAATGGGATGGCAAAAGTCCCTCCATTCAGTGGATTGCTTATGACTTTAAAAACTATTTGATGCAAAAGAAAATAGATAAAATACATGAAAGAAAAAAGGAGATAGAAAAAATGACAAAATCTAATGGATTAAAATCTGATTCAAATACCAATGGTACATTTTAGAAAATAATGTTTATGGAAAATTCATTGTCCATATATTGCAAACCTGAAAAAATTAAGAAAATATAAATCCCCAAATATCATATTCGCAAATAGAGAAATATGGACAATTAAGTAAGATTAATTTTAACTAATAAATAAAGGCAAAAAGATTAAAAATGTGAATAATACCTGATGCTATCTTCAAATGAAAAATTATATTTAAAATAATCATTAAAATCTTTATAAATCCCTTTCCATTTATTAATTACATAAATAATATTAGATCAACAATATTTAGTAACGTTTTTTTTCCCATGGAAATACAATCCATTTTTCGTGATTCAATACCTTTGCAACTATTGTAACATTACTATCTTTATATCTAGCCATAAGAAATGCAAAGTCACAGTCAAATCCTTTTACTGCGATAAAGACTTTGGCAAATGTATCGCCAGTATCATATATGTCATCAACAATAAGATATTTTTTGCCTTTAACTAATGGCAACATCTCTTCTCTATGCAATTTTTTGTTTCTCAAGGGTATAAATTGTATATGATTAATTTCTAGCTCCCTTGCGATCAATCTAGCTGGAATAATGCCTCCATTTGTAATTGCTAAGATCAGATCATATTTCTTGCCTGATTCCTTCTATTATATTTGCAAGCTTTTCTACTAATGTTTCTATTTCCATCCATGTACAATATTCTTTTGGTGAGCTTTCTTCGCTTATTTGTGTATTATAGTTCAATTTTGTAGTGCTCCACTAATCGTTTTAATTAAATGATTTATTAATGATCTTAAGAATTATATAGGAATGTCAATTGATATAATAATAATTGAAAATTGGTCATTGCAAAAGTAATATAATAAGTTTGACCTTTGTGAAACAGATATAGCAAATATAATTTCTTAAATTTACAAAAATATTTGAAACTTTCAGTAGGACTATTAAATTTGGTATACTTTGATTTCAACCACTCCTCGATTCTTTTTTAGGATTAATACATATTGCCTACTAACGGCAAAAAAAATATAGGTGACAAGAGTAAAAGAGAGGTATTCATAAAGAAATAGAAGCAATGAAAGTATCACAGCAAATTAAAAGATCTCTGTAATTTCGTTATTATCAATTATCATCTCTCCTATGTATAATGAAAATAATTACTTTCCAACAAGACATTATACATATTATCCTTTATCCAAGACAAAAGAGAGATATGTAGTCATATAAAATTATGTAAAAAAGCATTATCAATCTCTAAAACCGTATTACGTGACAAAATCTGTAACAATAATACCAAGTTCACGGTCAAATTAAAAAAAGAATATTGCAGGCTAAGATTAACTTCAAATATCATTTATTATTTAATCGTTACAAAGAAAAAGCAATAGGTTCAACAACATGATGGAATATAGTTTACCGAATATAGAGATTCTCAATCATCAAGATATAGTTTTGAGGATACCTTAGTATTTGAGTAGTTGAATATTATATGTTATCATGTCAAATAGTCACAAAAAAGAGGCATTGCCTACAGGCACACCAGCTTATGAGTTGCCATCTGCAGAGCCTCTAGGTGCATTAGAGCCCATTGCTTTCTTTAATGGCGCAATGCCAACGGGTGTGACAGTATCGCATAAAGGACGTATATTTGTAAACTTTCCAAAGTGGGGCGATGATGTAAAATTTACTGTTGCAGAGATTCTCGATGGTGAGGCAGTAGCTTATCCTGATGAATCGATAAATAAAACTAATCAAGAAGATCAGTCTGCTACACTAGTATCTGTACAATCTGTTGTTGTTGATCCAGCAGACCGTTTATGGATTCTGGATACAGGAAGCCCATTGTTTAAGCCTACAGAATATGGAGGTCCAAAGATAATCTGTGTAGATTTAAATACGAATCAGATAACAAAAAGGATTCTATTCCCACAGGCAGTGGCTTTACCAACTACCTATCTTAATGATATTCGCTTTGATTTACGCCGAGGCAATGAAGGTATGGCTTACATCACAGATTCATCTCAAAATGGGCCAAATGGAATTATCTTAGTTGACCTAGCATCTGGCGAAAGCTGGCGTCGACTCAACAATCATCCTTCAACTAAAGCAGAAGATATGCAAACTTTCCATCCAATTGTAGAGGGTAGACCGTTTCTAGAGTATCAACAAGATGGGTCTGTAAAACAGGGTGCTAATATGGGCGCTGATGGCATAGCAATAAGCTCAGATGGGTCTCGTTTGTATTACTGTCCACTTGGTAGTCGTAAGCTATATAGTGTTGCTACAGATGCTCTGGTTAATCGTAACACAACTGAGCGAGAGGTAGCGGCCACTATTATTGATCATGGAGATAGGGGGGGTGCCTCTGACGGATTAGAATCGGATTCTGAAGGTAATATCTACTCCACCAACTATGAGCATAATGCAATTCTACGTCTTAGACATTCCGACTTGTTGTGGGAAACATTGGTATATGATGCACGTCTGTTATGGCCCGATACACTCTCACTTGCAAATGACGGATATCTCTATGTTATAGCCAATCAATTACACCGGCAGGGGCGTTTCAACAAAGAAGGAAATGACCTCCGGAGTAAACCTTATACATTGTTTCGCATTCGTGTAGATATTCAACCAGTCTTGTTAAGATAACCATTATAGAATTTCCTAGCAGGATAGGAAAAATAGTTTATTATCAAATTTTTTTTGTTAGGTTAAAGAAGTCAATATGGTCCCTTTCGTGTTTTATCGAACATTATTTTCCCTCAGTAACAAAATATATTTGGAAAAAATGCGAATTTAAATTCGATTTTGGATTGCAAGGTTAATTAAATCTAACAAGATATTTAAAGTAGAGTGCACTATTGTCTTGCATATCATTCAAAATCGAAAAATGTGATTATATAACAATTTATCCATAAATTTGAAATATCTTTTTATACTTGCATAGTATTGGAGTTTATATGAATGAATTAACATTACCATATATGCCATTTTTATATCTCTTTCATTTTTATCAAGGAAGAGGAGGCGAAGACAGATAGCATATTATCTCATCCATATAACGAGGATAAGCAAGGAAGATATGGTTAACTTTGTACCAAAATATAAAATCCACATGTTAAATCCACATATTGGTCACAGCAAAGATACTGGTTATAAGATTGAAGTCATTACAACTACAGATGAAATTGCTTTGTTGGCAAAAAATGGGTATAACATACAAATACTTGAAGAAGTGGGATTGCGTAATTGTTATAGCCATCAGCAACCTCAGCAAAGTTTACCTACTACTGACTTTTCTTCTGCATGTATGGAGGATCCAATGACATCTTAATATTAATTAAGTGAAAGATGACTCAATCTGTCTCTAGCAATTAGATTCTCACCATCATTAATAGTTGTAGTGCCATGACATTGTCAATTGACTTGTTTATTGGTCATTGGATAGCCTTTTATCCATCAAGTTCCAAGTAAAAGATGAAAATTAGATGTTATATTAGATCTATTAACAGCAATGGCTATCAATGAGGAAAGATACCATTATAAATAAGGCAGAAAAAATACTTATTCAATTAATTAGAATAGGAAAGATAACGTCATTATCAAACTTCCAACCAAAAGTAAAATAACCTTTTTCTCTATGACTGCACGAAAGCGCACCTATCCTTATCTGTCCCCACAAGCAGAAGTATATTATTTCATGGTGGCATATACATAGTCATGCAGCGGCGCTTGATTATTCTGAAACAACCATAGAAATACAAATTAGGCAGGCAAAAGGAATAAAAAATGTATCTCGATTTATAAATATTGTAATGATAATGCCTTTTATGTTATTTTCAAATTAAAACCAAATCTTTGAATAACATTATAAGGCATGAAGGATAAATATAATATGTGAGACAAAGGTTTTCATTAGGAAATAAATGCGAATGTAATTGTCATGGTAGAGCAGGTACTATAGAATTTTGTGGATATTGTACCAATTCTCATAGAAATGTATTCTCTAATAATAGAACTAGAAGATAAAAATATTATATGGAATACGAAGATCGTTATCTTCTCAGTTAGATAAAATATTTAAAATTTGCCCAAAAAATCAAAATTTTAATTATCGATAATCGACTACTCTTAGTTTAGTAAAAAAACTAGATACTTTTTTTTGTTTGATAAATATAATAATGTTCTTATAAATACAGATTAAATTCGAGGATATATCCATTAACTCATATGCTTTACATCTTTATTTTAAAGTCTATTTTCGTTACGTCTTCATTTTTCGTTCATCTACTATCAATTATTTTAAATTTTTGTATGATAAGAGCAACTGCAATTACTATATATCGTCTTTGAATTTTTTACTTTTAAATTCTACATTATTAATATGTAATTTATTCATCCTATTTTATATATCGTATTCGGTATTTGAATACAGTTCTTTTTATTGGTAAATATATCCTTTTGCAATTCCTTCTATATTTACCACTTTATTAATAATAATAAAAAAAGATAACAAAGTGACATCTACAATATTTTTTGAAATTTGTACTATATTAACTATTATACAATATTATTATCAATGAATTATCAATATAAGATAAGCATAATTTTTTTAATTTCCTTGGGATTAGTAATGGTTCCTTTGGTTAGTATAAATAGTATTAGTGCTCAATCACAATCAGCTACACAACAACAATCATCTCAACCTTCACCGTCTTCACAAAATAGCAGCAGCAAACCACTAATTGGTCAAGTATTCATGTTTAATGAAAAGAGTAAACCAGCTAATGATCCACAAAAATGTGCAGCTTTAGCCAGCGTGGTTAAAGGAAAAGCAGTACCTGCCTATAATTTATGTGATGTTATTGTATACAGACAAGCTCCACCAATAATAAGAGCAGATGGTTTGGTTTTGAATAATTATTCAGGTATAGGTCATTATATTGAATTTGTACCAGCAGCAGCACTTAATGATACTAAATTATTTATGGGAAATAGCAATAATAGCACTACCACTAATTCAAATGCCAATTCTACCAATAATAAGAATTTAAAAGCTGCCTTTGGAGAATTCGCATTACTTGATTCAGAAGTAATTCCGGTTAGGCATGTAATGCAAAAGTATAACTGGACTGAAACTGCTTTACATCACCACATGTTGACCGAAACACCAAAGATATTGTTCTTGCACTGGACTGTTACAGGAAATGCAGATGATTTAATAAATCAAGCAAAAGAGATCATGATGCAAACTTCAACATATAAAAACATTACAGGTGAAACTAGAACACCTGCATCATCTGGACCATAACCTCTTTCAATTTTTTTATCTCAAGAATAATAAATTTACATTTATACTTGGCTGTTTACTTAGCACAGTCATAGATAAAAATATCCTATTTTAATTATGATATTTTATAAAATATATCTCTTCAAAATTCATTAGTTATGACTTGATTATTTTTTTAAGGTAATAGAGAAGTATTCATACATACAACAAATAATAAAAGGTTATAAAATTTCTTCTGGAAAAAAATATCTTTGAATGTTTGTTATAGAGTATAAGAGTAAAGAAATTCTTAAAATAAAATTTGAAAGCAAATGAATGTGTTGGTAGCAGATCATTTTTTTGTCTAAAGTTATATAATAGTTCATGACAAATTTCTTATTTCAATAGTTGTGTAAACTCAAATATACCTTGCCATTATTCATTGGAGAAACGCATTATCAAAAAGATAATTTTTATCAAAGATATAATCGAATACTTTGACAATTACTTTTCATATAAAAATAAGAAAATGCAAACTGGAGTATGAATTCTGTTGGTTGACCTTATTTATTGATTGTAAAAACAATAAAATATTTTTCCAAGTAGGAGAGCCATCCATTAGATATCCATCTTTAAATAGAATATTGACAGAATATTTCTATGGAAGAATCAAATAAACAAGATAAAATGGATCAAATTCCCAAAGAAGATGATACTCAAGGAAAAACAGGTAAAGTCATAAGTGAGCAAAATGCTGTGGAAGGAATGCGAAAAGAAGTCGTTGTTGAAAGCTATTCATTAGTTGCAGATATCGGCCAACTATTGAAAGACATGGATTTTCCAGCAGAGAAGAATGAAATAATCGAATTTGTAAAACACAACTCAAATAATAATCAAAATAAAGACAAAATACTTTCGGCCTTAAACAAATTAGAAGAGAGATCATACAAAACTGTTTCAGATGTCACTATGAGTGCAGGGGTAGTTCATTAATTTTATTAAACCCAATCTTTATTTTTACTTTTATTAAAAAACTTGAACTTTTGAATATTGTAATTTTGTCTATGGACTCTAATACTATGTTTTAAAATATCGCATTTAAAAATATAGTATTAGCTGTTAGAATAAGAATTTATTTAATATTATATCAAACCGTGGCATCCAATGTATTGTTTAACTAACATAGTTACTTTTTTCCATGATTAGACATTAATTTATGCTCATCCATATTAGATAAAATTATAATTAAATGGTTGTTATTTTAGGCCTGTAAACTGGATATAACTTCTTTATTTTGGCTATCCTTGTATAGGTGTAACCAATTCTTTATGTACTTTTCCTTCTTTTATATGAATAATAAAAATCAAAAATTTTGGCTTTATTGAGTATATGTTGAATATTCCTCTCTATGGTACTTTTGCCATGATAAGAAAGGTATGATATTCCATTACTATGAAACCACGATAATTGGATATCCGAGTCAATCATCATTGAAAAAGATGTGTATCATATACTTTTGTAATCAGGAAATGAATTTACTTACTTTAACAAACGTATGTAGTTCTCTTGATATAATGGTTAAAATGGTTCTACTTAATGCGGAAATATCAAAATGCTATTATTTATATATTAATATAGTACGTTTACCTATTAATAGTTATGATGGAAAATTCTGTTACTTTAAATGAACAAGAAGAAATCTTTAGCAAATCCTATGCTTTTGAATTACGTAAAATGAAACAACAGATTAATAATAACGACAGAGGCTTTAATGAACTCGACGATGAAAGAAGACAGATTTTTCAACAAGCAACACGAACTCCTGGGCGTAGAGGAGAAATAATAAAAAAAGATGAAATAGAAAAAGAATTTGCCAGACGCTATCAACATGTAAATATAGTATTTACAAGGTAATAATCAATTGATATAATTTTAACAATAATATACAGAGACAATGTTGCCATATAGAATAACAATAGGTTAAATTATATATAAAAAGATAAGTATAATACCACTTAACAGATTCTTAATACATAATGAAGAATAAATCCCATTACAGGATTTAATAACAATCTCATTATTTTATTAATGTAATTTAACATATCCATAGTTTAGAAACAGAGTCAATAATCAATACACTGTAATATCATTATAGTTCTCATGGTTTAAGAGCAATTGTTAATATTGGTTTTGAAAGACATTTATAATAAAACCAAACTAATTATTTTTAGTTTTGGTTGTTGTGTCATTGTTATTTTTATCTTTTTGTTTATCAATATCAGAGATATTATTACCATTCAAATCAATATCGTTATCAATTTTTTCATCTATTTTCTTTTGTAATTCCTTATATCTTTGATATTTTCTGCTCCACTTTGAAAGTAAAATCCATTGTCTTATTCCGATACCCAGCCAAACAATACCAATTATCAAAGGAATATTCTTAATAATAGTAAATAACGGATTAAAGCCTAGTAAGCCTTCCCGATGCTCACTTTTATGATGCGTCATCATTTCCATTTTGGAAGATGGTGGTGATGGTGATGGTGATGGTGATGTGGAATTAAGAGAAGTAGAAGATGGAGGTCCTGGCGGTCCTAACAGTTCAAATGTAATCACAAAAACCATAGGAGGAATTATCATCACAGTCAATATCATTATGATAAAAAGCCTTTTTGTTTTGTTTAGTTGGTCTATAATTCCATCCATTATCTCAAAAAGATTTTTACTATCTTTGTTTGATTTTTTATCATTATTTTCTTTTGACATAATTTAACACCATTTTATGATTTTAGTAATTTTTGCAAATACGATAAATTAAATAAGTATGAGAAAATCAGGGATTGTCAATTATTTCGTTCCTTGGAAATAATTCTTCATAGGGTTCTAGCATTTCTCTAAGAATAGAATTGCCTTTTTTCAGAAATATTATATTTTATGATGGTTTTAGTTCCCTATGTTTAGTGTATTGAATCCTGATGTGATCCTACCCCATTTTTAAAAACTATATGACAAATAAAATATGGGTTACCATGCATGATTAGGACCAAAGCCACCATGACCAAAGCCACCATGACCAAAGCCACCATGACCAAAGCCACCATGACCAAAGCCACCATGACCAAAGCCACCATGACCAAAGCCACCATGACCAAAGCCACCATGACCAAAGCCACCATGACCAAAGCCACCATGACCAAAGCCGCTACCAGCTCATACCATTCATTCCATTTGTTCCTTTCATACCATTCATGGCAAATTGAGTCGAGTTAATTGATATACCCGGTGATGTATACAAAACCTTTCCATTACCTGCATCAACTATTACATTTGAAAGGGTATTGTTAGTTGGATTTGTAACCGCAAAGTTATAAGTCAGATATCCTTGAGTTATGCCAATATGACCATTGATTATTGTACCATTAATAATTGCATTTTGAGCACTTTGAGCTGCAGTTAAAAATGGAACTGACATATTTTTAATAGATATACCATTGGTGTTATTTTTTAAATTTAATGTACCATTTATTTGAGGAATATTATTGGCATACACACCATTCATTTGATGTCCATTGTTCATCATCGATTTTCCTCCCATATTTTGTTGCATAACTGCATTAACAAACAGAGAAGGAGTTGCAAATATAGCAGTTAATAAAAAGCCACTTGTTGCAATAGCGAAAATCATTACTAGTTTTTTGGTTAATTTTGTTGTTGTCATCCTTAGAAAATTACATTTTAACTATATTATTTATTGCCCACCATTGAGACGTAACTTTGTTACGTGATCTCTTTAATTATATATAATATTTTATTTGGCATGGATAAAAGATTTCTTTTAGGCCTCCTTATAGGTTTAATAATTTCAGTCACGGCCATCTACTATTACTGATATAGTTATCAATAGATTTTGAAACTTTAAGAATAAAAGTTAATATAGTTAAGATTTGTCGAACAAAGTTAGGATAAGATATATCAGACCATTCATAATTAATTCAAAATGATAGGAAATATAATAATTGGAATAATTGTTTTGATAATATTAATTGTAATAATATCTTTTATAATAAAAATAATCGCTTCTATTTTCATAGGAGTTGTTATACTCGCAATTCTTGTTATAGGAGGAGTATGGATATACAACAAATTTATAAAATAATTAAAAATATTCTTTTCTGCAAATATAAATAATTTTTTTTTATAGGTATTGATTATATTATCTTAACAAGATACTTTGGAATTTAAATAATCTAATAATCTCTTATTTAAAACATAAGTCAATCTTCAATAAATATAAAAATAAAATAGAGTTTTAATTTCATAGTTTTATAATATAAAAAATTCAGAAATTTTTAGATTTGGTTTTTATAATAAAAAATTCGTATCAATTTATTCGAAAATGTTACCTAAAATAAAAATTAAAAATGAAGATGATTTTTAATTCATAACCAATGCATTATTTAACTATAAGATTTAAATGATAAAGTTTTATAATTCATATATAAAATATTCCATCTAATAATGATATATATTTAGAGGACAAGAATCTATTTATATTTTATCTAATTTATAATTTTGATAAAGCCTATTACTATCATTGCTTTACTAATATAAGAGATTACCATATCTTTCTTTAAAACTTGAGCAATATTATGTTAATAAAATATTGATTGTAATTAATTGGTTTAGCCATCCAATATCATTATTATAGCCATTATAAAATTTCCCCAAACTATTATTCAATCTGCTAGTATATAGATAGACCTAACTTCATAAGATGTTTTCTCAAATTCGATTTTCATTTCAATTGAATAGTAACCTCATTATGAATATGTTGATAAATAAAGTAAATTTGTTTATATTTTTATTTGAATTACAATAATCATTTGATTTCAAATAGAATTTCATATATCCAATTTTTTAAAAAAATATAATGCAGTTATGCTCATGATTCGGGAGAACTAATTTCATCATCACTCAATAACAAGTATATCCAAAAAGAATAATCAAAATCACTTATTCTCAGCAATAATTTCTAAAATTTTCTTTGAAAATTCCTTTAATTTTATAGGTTTTCGGATAAGACAGTTTTTATTCCTTTTAATTCTGGAAACTTATCTTCTAAGATCCCTCTTCACTAGTTTCAGAAGCTGAAAGAAGCATACTTTACAATTTTTATCTATTTCTCTTAATATTCGATACAATTCTAATCCATTCATTTTGGGCATAATTATATCAACAGCACCAAATCATAGATATCGATTTGAAAATTATGTAATGCAGTTAGGGGATCTATACACATCTACATTAAAATCACTATAAATTTCAATACCTTCTTTGAAAAGAAGAGCAAGATCTTCCTCATCATCTACAAGTAAAATTTTTTTTTTACTGGTAATTAAATTTCGTGGTTCTTCAGTAGAGGTTATTTCCGAATTATCTCTCCCTTATCCATTGTTTCTTTTCCTAAATATGTTTTTATATTGCTATTAGAAATTTGAGTAGGCAAGCTAAACCTAAATTTTGTACCTAGTTGAGGTTGTTTATTATTGGTATTAACAATATTGTTGTTTATATCATTCCCAGTTAGTGTTTCAACCCAAATCTTTCCACCATGTGCCTCTACAATTTTTTTTGATAAATATAGACCAAGTCCAGTGCCTTGATTTGATTTTGTAGCAAATTTTTCAAATAGCTGATTTTTTATACGGGGATTTATTCCTATTCCTGTATCCTGTATTGAAACTATTAGCATATTATTTCCGCTTTCGTCATTCTTTTTCTTGTTGTTACTCTGATTATTATCATCTTGCATCTCAAAATTATTATTGTTAATATCGTTGTTTAGTATATTTTCATTATTATGGAATATTTTTGATTCTGAATATGATGTAGATGAATCTAGATTAAGAGAAACAATAATCTTGCCTTCTGCTGTAAATTTCATAGCATTATCCAATAAATTAAAAATTACTTGACTAATTTTTTGGGAATCACAATTTATGTACAAAGGTTGTTGAGGATGATGATTATTATAAGGAATTTGTGTATTTGTTCTTATCTGCATTTCACTTTCTCTTTCTATGTTTTGTTTCTGTTCTTGTATGAACTTTTTGTATAATCATCATTTGTTTTAGCATCCTCATTATCTTCATATCTTTCTATATCATAATAAGGCAAAAATAATATTGAAACTTTATTTGTTTTATCTGTATATGCATATTTTCTTTCAATATCCTCTATTACTTGAGAAATTAAAGAAATTATATCTATACCTTTTTGTATATTTATACTAAAACTTCCACTTTCAATTCTACTTACTTGTAAAATACTTTCAGATAGATTTTGCAATCTTAATGCATTTCTTGTAATAATATCCATTTCTCGTTTAATCTCTCGTATCTTATCACCAAGCTTTTCCTCCATTATTTCCAATCCATTCAGGATGGGCATGATTGGTGTTCTCAATTCATGGGCAGCTACATTTATGAATTCACTCTTTATGGTATCTTCTTGTTTAAGTTGTTCAGAAATCATGCTCTGATTGTATAGAACTTCAAATATTGAAGCATAGGACAAAACTATTGGTTCACTATTAGAATAAATTGAAAAGCCTATTGATGCATTTGCTTTTTCTTCTCTCACATGTTTTAATTCCATTATTAATGATTCCCTTCTGTCTACTACCAAAGTTTTTATTTTGATATTAACACTAGAGCAACATCCTGAATTGAAATATCACAATTACAGTTCTTTAATTGTATAAGAGATGGAGAATGTTTGATTGATGAATTGATTGGTGTGAGAATTTTAATCTTTAAATCAGGGTTTTGCGATGCCATCTCTTTTAAAAGTTGCAGAGTGCCACTATGTTCCTGCAAATGAAATGCACTTGATGTAGAATATATTATTTGGATTTCTTTTGCAGCACTTTTTATCATATTAATTTCCTTTTGTAGAGCATCTTTGTAATCGGAGAAGACTATTGTAGTTTGAAGTGTAATTCCATCTTCTATTTCTTTTATTTTTTGTTCTGCAGGTATTGCCTTCTCCCAAAAATTATCAAAAATAAATTGCTGCTGTTCTACAATTTCCGGTAAATTGCTAAATAAAAGTTGAGGAATGTCTTGTGCTTTATATAAAGTTGCAACAGCAACATATTCTTTTTCATCTGCGACCTCAAAATTTCCCTTCATTTGATCCACATGACGGATTTCTGAAAAAGTAAGCATTTCTTTAACATAATTAATATTGTCTTTTGTTATTTCAGTAACATATCGTAGTTTAAGACCTCTGTTTTTAACGGCATCTACTCTTCTCTCCTTTATAGCATTAACCTCAATAATAACTGATGGAGCAACCGAGCTAATACAAGATTCTATTTTCCGTTTTGTTCTATCTATAAATTGCAAAATTGCATTATTTGCATGCTCAGAGCCGTAATATACTTTTGTAAATGTATGGTTAAAATTATCCAAATCCATCAAATCCATATAGGACTTTTTTATCCTGGTTAGTTTTTATTGATTCCATGGATAGAACCTGCCAACTATTATCATAATATACATTTTTTAATACTAGTCGTATATGGTTTTAAAACTATATATACCCATATATATGGAAAAAACCGTATCTTTAAGATATCAGTAAAAAATTTTATTGCTATTTTGTTATCTTTGTATTCTATTTATACTATATTAACACGCATTATTATTTTTTAATATGATTGATATATTAAACTACCATAGGATATTTTTCTAAATTGTTTTTACATTTTGTTCTTATTTAATCAGTTTAATTTGTACTACTTTAAATTAAAAATGTAATATAACTTTATCATTTATATTTTTTCATCAGTTTTTTATTTAAACAATTAGGTAGAAAAACAAACGATGATTAAAGTCCTATTTGAGATCTAAGGAAAAAGGTCAACATTAAAGAACATTCATCAAATAGTAAATTAGCCAATTATTGAAAGATGGTAAGTATATCCCGCAAATAAAAATACAATAATAAAATTATGTTAATCATAATAATGTAATAAAGAAATAATTGAATTAATAGCACAATAAAATGAAAAGCGATTAAATAAATCTATAAAATTTATAGTATAACAGGATTATTTAGTCATTAGAAAGATTTGATTATTTTCAACTATTTTATAAATATCTAGTAATTTTATAGTTATTTTAAAAATTTATTGTATTTTAAAGATAAAATGTATCCATTTATATAATTTGTTAAATATAAGTATTTAATGATAAACTCAAATGATAATGCCTCTGATAGAGAATATGAAGAAGGTGCAGCAGGCACTAATAAAAATAGAAAAAGTGATCCCTTAAAAGAGTATGAAGATAAAGAACCTATGACACCAGCAAAAATAAATGCAGGAGAACCTACTGCTGTTAGCAGAGATCCAAATGATCAAAAAATAACTGAGCAAGGACAAACAGGTACAGATGATCAACAAGCAAATGAAGAATATCGAAAACGCGGAATGACCAAAATAGGTGATGAAAATAAATAAAAAGAAGGAAAATTCATAAATAAACAAAATTTATATAAATCCTTTAACCTCTTCTTTTATTATCTAATTCTAATAATGTTGCATTAAGAACATTTAATCATTATTATTAATTTTTTGGGATAAAGCACTAAATTATCAATTTATCTAACTGTATCTAAATATACAAGATAAAGAAACTCATTAGACATTCTTTCTCTTTGATGAGAAATATTAGAAAATAAAATGTATTTGATTACTGATCCAGTGATGACATTATTATTTAATGTTAAAAGTTATAAGATAATAATATTTGAGAAATTATTTGAGAATACCAAAAGCATAATTGGTAAAGTCATCAATAAATCTACGCTATAAGAAAAATTAGATATTATTGAGTATTTAAACTATTAATATCTTTATTAAATAATGAATAAATCAGCATTAGTAATTGCATCTACAATAGCATTATTTGCAATTTTTATTACAGGCACTCAATCAAGTATAGTATTTGCTCAAATCCAATCAACTCAATCAGCTATCAATCAGCTCAACCAGGACAGCCATCTCAACCACAACAATTAGGGCAACCTACACAACCAGGCCCAACAACTCAATCAGATCATTCTGGACTAAATCAAACAGGGCAAGCAGGACAAAATCAAAATCAAACAGGGCAAGCAAAAGGGCCTTTAGAACAAATGGGTGCTACTTTAGGCAAAATTATTGGTCAAAAATAAGAACAATAAATTACAAAAATTTAAAGTAATTTATTATTTTACAATTTTTTATTATAGATTTCTAGCAAGAATTTTATAAAACAAATAAAATATTACTAATTTATAGTTATGATTAGACCAATCTTTTTATTAAAATTTTTATGAATAAGATAAAAGATTTCAAGGCATCAGAGCCATCATAGCCCATTCATTTGTTTTATATGAATTTATAAGAAAAAAATTGGCATATGTGTATTAGATATATATTTAATTAAGATTTATTCGTATTCTCAAGTTTCTTATAATTGGGTTCATATCCATTACAACAACCATGGGGTGCAATTATTTTCGAAATGTTACCAAATACATCAGGTCCTTTATCATCAACTATCATACATTTTCCACCCATGGAATCAACCCAGTATATACAGTTATAACAAAAGTAGCCTTGATGAAGATCAGAATTTTTAAATTCATCTCTTTCTAGATATGCTGCTTTCAATTTGCTTTGTTTTTGAAATTTAGTGATATTTCCTACTACATCTGCGGCTTTTTCAATTATGTTTTTATCCGACATCTTTATTTAATCTCCTTTTCATTTGGAGTCCATACAGAACATACTCCATAGGGTGCGATCATATCTGATACATTTCCCTCGATATCCTGACCTTCATCTGTGACTATCGCGCAATGATTAGGTTTCATAAAATAGATACAATTATAACAAAAGTATCCTCGATGAGTATCAGAATTTTTAAATGATGAAATTTCTATATACCCAGAAGAAACCTTTGTCAATTTATTTAGTTGCATAGCCTCTTGAGGTATTTTTTGTGTAGATTCAAAATTAGATTTTGAACTCATACTTTTCATTATATAACAAAGTATATATAATAAAAATTATAAATTATGAATTTTACAGCCAAATAATTTTATATTATTTATTCTGAAACCAAAATTAATGAACAAAGTAGGATCATAATATTAGAAATTATACTTGATATCATTATTTAACATCTAAAAATTATACAAAATTATATAAAAATTGAGATAGATATTTTTATGATGAAGAACTAATATAAAAATCATGTTTAAGAAAAAAAAGATGCTTATAAAATATATTATCTCTTTAATAATAAATTACAAACCAATATAAAAAAAATTTAAATTAATTATGTTTATGTAACAGTTTCTTTCAGTGCTTGTTTTAGCAGTGAAACATGCTTTTGTCTGTCACTTTTTATTGTATCCCAAAGCTGTACTAAATTATTTTTATTATCTTTTTGGGCATCTTGTCTATATTTATCTACTGCATCATACAAAAACTCGGCATCCATTCCTAGTGCCTTTAGGATATTATATTCATTGTTGTTTAATTGTGAACTTTCACTCATAATAAGAAATGTTTAACAAAGTATTTAATTATGTATAATCTAGATATGATTTTAGAATTTCAATTGATTTTTGTTTAAATAAAACATCTTAATAATCTATAAGAATTAAATAAAATCCTCATAATATTATAATTTCAAATTCAGATTAAATTCTAATATTTACATAGTTGATTAATTAAATGTTCTTTAAAAAATATCTAAATAAAAAAATTATGTTTTACATGTATATCAAAAATACAATAATTAACTAATATATAAAATAATAACACAAGTACAGCAGAACTACATATTGATTAACTTTTGTAACTCAATAATATTTGACGATCGTAATAAATAAATTAATAATTACTTATTAAATAGTTTGTTATTTACTTTTTACCACAATGGTACAAAATAATGATAGCGATAATACTGACAATAGAGGATTAGCATCTGCTGATGAAAAAACTAAAGAAAGAGTAGCTAAAAAAGGTGGAGAAGCACCACATGAAAAAAGAGGTTTACAAGCTGCTGATGAAGAAACAAGACAGCGTGTTGCTAGTGAAGGCGGCAAAGCATCTCACAAAAACGATTAACTAAAGAACAATAATAATAAATATAAATGACATCTTAAAAAATCTCTTCCAAATTTTTTATTTACCATGGTTAAAAATATCAATACCAAATACATTACTATTATAAAAGATAGACCATATAAAAAAATAAATTTTAATTTATAATATTTATAAAGTATTACTATTAATGAGGATGCTATTTTTGCTATGTTTATAAAAAATTAAATATATTTATTTTTCCATAAGATAGCAAAGAGTAATAATAAATTTATTAAAAATTTATCTCACTTATACAATATGAAATTAGTATTTTTTAAAGTAGTAGGCGAAAATTATTTACCATTAAATGAATTCAGTCTATACATATACGGCTATTCACATATTAAAATAAATATACATCATTTTTGTCCATAAAAAGTTATTTGTTTTTATTAATATAGAATAAGCAATTTCACCATATCGATAAACAATTACTATTTAAAGTTGTATATCATATTAGCATATTCATGAATGATCCGCAACAAAAAAAAATCCAACACCAACTGTAGATACTGTTATCCAAAGAAATTCTAAAATTTTATTCGTTAAAAGAAAGAAAGAGCCATTCAAAGATCATTTGGTGTTTCCTGGGGGTTTTGTAAATGAAGGTGAAAAAGTGGAAGATGCAGCAATCCGAGAAGTTAAGGAAGAAACGTCTTTAGATATCAAACTTATGGATATCTTAGGAGTATACTCAGACCCAAAAAGGGATCCAAGAGGTCATATTATGTCAACTGTATTTATAGGAGAAATTTTGCCAAATGGTAAAACCCAAGCAATAGCCGGAGATGATGCTGCAGCGATAAAATGGATAGATATTGAAATATGTGAAAATGAAAGTTTCGGATTCGATCACAAAAAGATAATAGGAGACTATAAAAAATGGATGCAATCGAAAGGAACATACTGGTCATCAAAAAATATAGAATAAGTAGTCCAAAGTATACCAAAAATAAAATTTGGCCATTTACAATAAACTAATATTATTTTAATTTCTAACAAATTCAAATATAGATATAATTAATTGCAATTATATATTATACATAGTTACTATAAATAGTAATTACATTATAATATAACAAAAAAATATACAAAGTATTTAACATGATATTAATTTAATTGTTTATGCATATCCAATTCTATTGATTTCGAAATTATTTGAATATATTTAACAAAGAAATTCAATATACATCACATCCATATAATAAATGTTCTCTAATACTACTACGCCAACTTTATTTTAACATCAATGTTCAACTATTTTTTTTATAGGAACAATAATGATTATTTATTTTTATAATGGTCAATAGGAAAATATATTTTTAGATCATAATATGAAATCCTTTACCTCTATTGTATCATAATCGGTCCAAATATTATAACCTGTAAATAAGAATACTTGGAAATGCAAATGCGGAACATAGGTATAACCAGTCATACCAACTTTAGCTATTTCTTGGCCCGCAATTACATGTTGACCTACCCTTACTGTTGCACTACGATATTTCAGATGATCGTATCTTGAATATTCACCAGATGAATGTAATATAGTAATAAAATTAGTTGTATGCCAATAAGTTGGATCAGGACCACCAACATCAGAATCATCTTTGACAAAAACCACCTCCCCATCTGCTGCAGCAAGAACTGGTGTATCTGCTGGAGCAATAAAATCCACAGCGTTTCTGAGTTTACCAATATGTGCAGGTGAAGAATTTCTGTCTATACGTTGTAACAATTCTTTCGGTAATGGTAATCTATATTTGTTGTTTGTAGTCATTCTAAACCCATATTACCCTCTATTTCAATAATATTATGACAACATAGTTTATTAGGAGGAAATTCTCCCTTTCCTTTTTATAATAATATATAGCATAATAGAATAATATATAAAAATAAAATAAATGATTTTATTTAATTAATCCAGTATAGTTACCTAATTTAAATAAAAGTAGACCTTTGTTATGCAAGACCTTCTTATTAGTAGGATCAATGGCCAATGCTTTATCATACAACACCATGGCTCCAATACTATCTCCTAATTTAACTAGAGCATTACCCTTATTATATAGAGCCTCAACATTATTAGGATCAATGACCAATGCTTTATTATAAAATACTATGGCTCCATTATAACTGCCCAACTTGACAAGATCATTACCCTTTTCAACCAAGGAAGAGATATCAATTGATGAATTTTGTCCTAGCGAATTAGATAACCAATGGAAATTATCCATTGCTAATGATGCGATGGCAAATAGAAACATCATACATACCATTAGTAGACCAAAATTGAAATGATTTACGACAATACCTTTCAATGCATTCAGAATATATCAAGTAATATTTAACCAATTCAATTTCTCAATCAGTATACTGAAGAACTGTTGCTTTAGTCATTACAAAATAATCGGTTAGACTCAATTTAACATACAAGGTTAAAGACATTACAAACCTAAGAAAAAATTAGTTTTAAATCGATATTAAAAGAAAAAACAGTGAATCTTACTTGGCAATTAATTTTATTGATATATATTGGACAATAATAATTAATTTATTTCACTATATGTTCTGATCTATTAAAAAAATTTATATTTTATAACAAAAAATTGGAATTTTCAGATTAGGTGGCTTGGCTTGGGGATAATTGTGGGGACGAAGATTGTGATAGAAGAGTATTGATGTTAGTTGGATTGACCGGATTTGTAGTTGATGTGGCAGTAGAAGAACTTTTACTAGGACAGGCGATAGATAACTGTGTAACGCTACTGCTAATCATAAGAGCGCTTGCTAAAACTAATGCTAAAAAGCTAATAAAAAGTGCATTATTCATTAAAATAATATTAGACTTTACATTATTTAAAAGATTTGTTTTTGTTGTTTGTTATTTAAACATGCCAATTGACCGTAATCTATATAAAATATACATATCTGCTTTATTTCAAAAGAAATTCAATCATTATTAGTTATTATTAAAAAAATAATAATTAGGATTTATATCTTTTTACAACTTGAAATAAACTCTATCTTTTATGCTAAATCCCGGGTAATCGAAATATTCAAATATTACATTTTCAATTCTCATTTAAAATTAACATATCTATAAAAAAAGGCAAATTTTGAATAAAGACATATTATAAATATAAAACTAAAATTTTTTAAATATAATTAAAATATTTGGCTATTTATCTAAAAACATTTATTTCTTCAATAAGAAATAATAGTACTTTGTATTAGTATAATGGACAAAGAGAAAAATAACAGTATTATATTAACAGAACCAATTGTTAAATTCTTTAGAGCGAAAAATTTTGGCTTTTTAGGTACTGTAAACAAAGATGGTTCACCCCAAGTCACACCCACCTGGATAGATATAATAGAAAATAAAGATACTCATGAGGGTATAATTTTAGTAAATACTGCTAAAGAACGTGTAAAGCAAAAGAATGTATCAAGAGATCCAAGAGTTTCGATTTCAATAATTGATGAAACTAATCCATATAGTATGATAACTATCAAGGGAAAAGTGATTGAACAAACAACTGAAGGAGCTGACGAACATATAGATAAGCTTGCAAAGAGATATCTTGATGCTGAAAGGTATCCATCTCATTCACCTAATGCAAAGAGAATTATCCTTAAAATTAAACCAGAAAAAATATTCTATTTACCACCAAGATATACAGAATATTTGCAAAAAAAGAAATAAAAAAAATAATCTATTAATATAGTTAAAAAATGGCAAAAAATTTGCAATGTTAATCAGGACTAAAATCTATTACATTGGCAGATTTAAAGAGATATAACTCGACTATCATTTAGATAAAAAAATAAAAAAATACGAAATACAATTTAATGTTAATCGAGTCTATTTTGTTTAGCCATCCTTTAGAAATAGTTTAATTATCGAATTATTTTTATCAAATTCAATGTTAAAACAACAAAAAACTTTAAACAAAATATTATTAGTAGCTGGTATATTTGCACTACTAGTTATTGGAATAACAACTACTATTGGTAATATATTAATTAGCAATAATAAAATTCAAGCTCAAAAACAACCACAACTAATAGAAAAAACACAATCATCGATACCACATAATGCAAAGGGACATGAATCTCACCAAATAGTTAATTTTCAAAATTCTAGTGACGGCATAACTTACAAAGGAACAGTCTTTTTTAATTCTTCAAAACCTATAGATATCATATCTTATACAGAAACGAAGGGACAACAAAATACAAATACAACTGTAAAGATTTGGGAAGTTGGCGATAAGAAATTTATTCCTAAAACACTTTTAAAAAATGCAACTAAAGGAACTGTAGATTTTGATGGAAGTGGAGTATTGGCACATAGTACACAAAGCAGTCCCTTACCGTGTTACTTTTACCATAAATGCGACTTCTCTGAATGGTGCGGAAGGCTCTATTAGTTTAGGTCCTTTACTAAAAATCTTCAAATAATTTATTTAAATTCCCAGAGTGGTTCAATAAATTAATTAAATGAACAAATACTAGAGTATTATTTTTTTGAGCATTTTATCAAAGTTGTTAAATTATCTGTTTCTTTTTTTATTTTCTGTATAGTAATAATAGTAAAGTATTACAAGTAGATTTTAAATTAAAATAAATATACTAATTATTTATACTCCTTGAATTTTTATATCATATAATACATTGATATTTACCTTTACCAATATATAGGCTAATAATATAGCCTTACAATTAATTTAATTTAAAAGGTTGTTCAAAAATATTTGAATGTTCATCATATATTAAGAATTGAAAGTTATATTAATAAACAACATTATCTACTACATTGCAGAGATACTTTTACCACGGGAATCTACACATTTCACATTCATCAATTGCCATGGCAAATTAATTTAGTAAGAATATCTTGTCCACGGATAAATATATCATAATTTTTTTTTTAATATTTTATTGACCACAATTTCATCACAAACTTGATTTAGTAATAAAGTATGTTCTTAATATACAAATCATGTCAAAATTAGATGCAGCAGAAATTTTAATTCAAAAATTTACTCTGGAATGGAATAGCGCTCTTGCAATGGAAAATGCAGGAATAGAGCGTCTGAAAAGTCGAATCGAAGAAGTTACCTTACCTGAGGCCAAGCAGAAAATGCAGAGCCATTTGCAAGAAAGTGTAGAACATCAAAAAAGATTACAACAATTGATCTCAAGTATTGGTGGAGTTCCAACTCAAGAAAAATTGGGTTTGCCACTGCCATCATATCCAGAAATAATAATGAAAATGATGATAAATTCCATGACAAAACAGGAATGGGAATTAAAAAAGGCTGAACAGGATATGATTGTAGAAAATGCAGAAGTTACATGCTACCATATGTTAATAGGAAAAGCTCAGATGGCTGGAGGAGTATTCTCAAACGCAATAGAACCATTATCACAAAATATGAAAGACGAGCAAAAAATGGCGGATTGGATAAAGACTAATTCTCCTGGTATGCTGGCACAGTTATGGCCTCAAATACAATCAGCCATTACATCTGCATCCTCACCAACATCATCACAATCACCAACTGAATCGCAATGAAATCTCTAGTATGGCATGGACCTATGGATGTTCAAATAGATGATAAACCTCAACCTACCATTCTGCATCCAGAGGATATAGTTTTACGGATTACTTCAACTGCTATTTGTGGCTCTGATCTACATCTTTATCATGGAACAGTACCTGGAATGATGCCAGGTCAAACACTTGGACATGAATTTATGGGAATAATAGAAGAAGCAGGGCCCCATGTTACCGAAGTAAAAGTAGGCGATAAGGTTGTAATTCCGTTTAATATTGCATGCGGTCAATGTCATTGGTGTAGAAATAACTACTGGTCACAATGTGATAGGGCCAATCCAAAAGCAGGAGATCTGGGAGCAGCTTTTGGTTTTACTCAGCTTTTAGGCGGATATGATGGAGGACAAGCAGAATATGTTAGAGTACCTTTTGCAAATGCAAATACAGCAGTAAAAGTTCCTGACCATATTAAAACAGATGAACAGGTATTGTTTCTTAGCGATATATTACCAACCGGTTATTTTGCAGCTGATATGGCAAATGTAAGACCTGGCGATGATGTTGTAGTATTTGGTGCAGGTCCTGTAGGATATTTTGCAGTAATGAGTTCCTTCTTGCGAGGTGCTGCCAGAGTATTCTCTGTAGATCACTGGCCTATGCGTTTAGATAAAACAAAAGATCTTGGAGCTGAAATTATTAACTTTGATGATGAAGATCCTGTAGACTTTATAAAAAAAGAAACTGGAGGAAAGGGAGCAATTTGTATTGATGCTGTTGGATATGAGGCGGTAGGCCACATGGCTGGCAATGTTAGTCACTCGGGAGGGCAACAATATCAAAATCCAAGGAACTGATGCAAATAAAGGACATGATCATTCTCAAGTATCCATCCCTGCTTATCAGCCAATGAATCCAATGCAGGTAATAACCTGGATGGCACAAATCGCTAAAAAATATTCAACAATATCCATACCAGGTGTTTATGGTTCTGCTTACTATTAGTTTCCTCTAGGGCTATTGTTTAACCGTAATGTTTCAATCCATATGGGTCAGTGTCCTGTCAAAAAATATACCGAACAACTGTTCCATCTTATTGAAACCAAAAGGATAGATCCGACCAAGGTTATTAGCCATACCATGGATTTAAAAGATGCACCTGCAGCATACGAGAACTTTGATAAAAAGGAAGATGTATTGAAAATTGGACCAAAACCCTAGAGAATAATTTGAACAGTCTTAATGTAGATATATTAATCGATTTTATCCTTTTGTCATAGAATATACGAACCAAAAGCCTCTATAGTCGAAAAATAACCAAATCATTTTCTAAAGTATTCAATTAACAAAAGGATTTAATAATATCATTTGGTCAAAATATTTGTGGACTTTTTTCATAAAAAATATAAATGCGATAAAGATGACGAAAAATTTGATACATATGATGAACTTATTGAACACTCAAAAAAAATCCATCATCATACAATTCTAAAATGTAATAAATGTGGAAAACAATTTCTTCATGAAAAAGATAGATTGCACCATGTACGTGAGGAACATGAAAAAGAAATGGATGCAAGAGTTCACAAGAATGAACATCAACATGAAAAAAAAGTAAATCCTCAAGAAGAGGTCGATTCCCACATGAGGAACTTTGGGGATAACTTTTAGTTTTTTATTTATTATTACTTTTATATTATTTTATTTATTATAAAAATAATAAACGGATTCTTATTATTACAATATCTTTATAAATTGCTTTTTTTACAATAGCAATTCATCAATTAATGTTGCAGAAAGAAATCACAATCATATCTTTATTTACTAAATTAATAAAAATATACCTTTTTTTAATATAATAGCCATTTGTGTACTTTAGATATTTTGACTATGGATCTACATAAATCTTTAAATTACTTTTCAAATTGTAAATTACATTTTAAAGAAAAAAATATAATTGTAGTATAATAAAACTGAAAAGTTGTTACCATTCCATTATAAAATATAAATAGATGTAAAATAAAGAAAGGTAATAATCTCTTCTCTAACTATATCACAAATATATCAATTATTTGACGATTATACTTCCAGTCATCCAAGGATGCAATATGCAGATGTAGTTATATGTCCCTGGCTTTTCAAATGTGACTGTGAATGTATTACCAGATCCTGGATATTCTATCTCTTGTCCTTGCGGGAGGAACCAACCAGAATTGACATATTTTTCCGTTCCATTCATTGAATAAGTGGCATTTGGATTCATATACTTTGTATTCCCTATAGAGTCAATTACAACTGGATTAAATGTTCTTGCATTTATCACTATTATGGTATTTGTACCATTTTTACCAGGTAATAATATTGGAGCATTATTAGAGCCAGGGGGCATAGATATGAATTTTGTTGTATTTAAGACAGCCAAAGGTGAAACTACTCCTGCCATAGTATTATTGTCTAGAACAAAGGTAACAGTATGTGGTTCTCCTACTGTTGTGGGATTAGACCATGTTACACTTTGTCCGGCTTTAATTTCTATATTTTTAGGATAGAATATGGTAAGAGGGCCAGTTCCATTTCCACCTCCAGCTGCCACTTTTACAGAGTTAGTATTTTGTTGTTGTAGTTGTTGTTCCATTGCATTTACAGCATTACTATCTATCGATGTGATTGATAACCAGGTTATTATCATCATTCCAATTAGCGTTAATATTTTTAGCGATGTTTTTACCATCTAAAATATGTAAATGATGAACTAGTTGATTACATTTTTGGTAAAACATTTTGCAATCATGTTATTATATAAATCCTAAAAAATTGTTTTTTTAATATATAGAGATTCTTAAAGAATCATAATTTTATTCATTCAACACTATAAATATCTATAACTTATAGTAGATATGTCTCATTATCCCCTTTTTTAAATTACAATAATATTAAGTAGGATCTATATTTTCTTTTTGTTGATAAATTTGATTTGTGATTTCTTTTAAGTATATTTAAAAAATAAATAACAATCTTTTTATCTAAATAGATCAATAAAAAAATAAAAAAAGAAAACTTAACTTTTGATAATCTAAACACTTGTATTATGTTGCTAGGTTTCACTATATGTCAAAGAATTCACAAGATAATGATTCATCATAAAGGACTTGCTGGAGTTTATATAATATCTGGAGAAAAAGAATAGACAAATCATATTTTTGTTGACAAAAGGATAACACATTATTAAAAAAATTGTGATATAAGAATTGTTATATCATATAGGATCCTAGTTTTAACATAAATAGTATTACAGTTACAATAAATAGTAAATCCGCAGGCAATAAGGATAGGTTATTCTGTATTAGGTTTGTTATCCGGTTCTGATGATTTGTCTTTGAATCTGGCGGCTAATTTCCAACCTAATTTAATTAGATAAGGAGAAAGAAATGTAGAGATTATTGTTATTGTCCCTACTATAGGTAAAATAAAAGGGCTTACAATCCCTATATCTATTCCCCCCTTTGCTACAATTAAAGACATTTCTCCGCCTCTTGATGAAGAAAGACTTGTACCTGTTTGAAAAGCAGTTTGTTTACTAAAGCCTTGAGATTTTGATGATAGAAACACTATGCCAAATTTTGCTAATGAAGTAACTCCAACTAAAACTAATGAAGGAACAATAAATACAGGTATTAATCTAATATCCATTAATGCACCAACTGATACGAAAAATAAAGCTACAAACATATCCCTTATAGGAGTTGTCAGAATACTAGTGACTGCATGGGACTTGGATTCAGCAATTAATACACCTGCAAAAAACGCTCCAACAGCAACAGATATTCCCAATAGATTTGAAATATATGCGAATCCAAAAGCAAGACCTAAAACAGCTACAACTAAGACATCACTGTGGTTGGTTCTTGCTACAAAATCTACTAATGGGGGAATGGTTTTTGATCCAACTATCAGAACTCCTGCGATAAAGATGATTGTTAAACCTATAGGCATTACAATCTCTGCTAATGAAATAACACCTGTAGTACCCACTGACTGCAAAATGGCAAATATTGACAATATAACAACATCTTCAATTATCAAAATACCCAATGTAAGGTAAGAAGCTTCTTCTCGTAATACCTTTAACTCTTCCATTATTTTCATAAGAATCACAGTACTTGATACTGATAGTGCGACAGCCATGAATAAACTATTATAAAATGAAAATCCTAATAATTGTCCTACAAAATATCCTACAATTAACGTTCCTGCTTGTTCTACAACTGTTATTATAGTGGCCCTCTTGCCAATATTTTTTAGCTTTTGTATTGGAAATTCCATACCAACAGTGAATAACAATAAAATTATTCCTATCTCCGCAAAGAGGTTAAGAACATCAGTATTACTAACGAGACTAAATGGAGGCGTATGGGGTCCAATTATTATACCTGCGCCTATATATCCTAGAATTAGTGGCTGTTTTAATTTGTAAGAAATTATTGTCATAACTGATGCAATTATCATTATTATCGCAAAATCTTGCAAAATTTGACCAATTTCTATAGCCACATTAAAAATTCATATTTAATATTATATAAATAATTGTAATTGTAATTGAAATTATATAAAATTTTTAGATATAATACAATTTGTTATAATTTAGAAAAAACTAGTTAGAATAGGAATGACGGCAGTAATGAAGCAAATAGTGAATTTCAAATGTCTTAATTAGATGTTAAATCACAATCTCATATTTGTTATTAAATTACTTGTTACCAGCAATTAAACGATATCAGATTGTTTTCAAATAAATAATGTAGTTATCAAATTTGAATTTAAACTGATTAAGATGAAATAAAATATTCTACGTATAATAATAAATACAAATTATATAAGAAAAAAATAATTGTGGATATTAATTATTAAAACCCAATTTTTAATTTTCATAACATATACTACTTTATGCTAAAATACTTAAAAATATGCTCAATATTAAAACAATATGAAAAAATTATTAGCGATACTTGTTGGAGCAATAATAACAACAGCAGAAAAAGGATATAGTGGAGAAGAGAAGGAGAAGGAGAAAAATATTGCATCTACAACAACAACAACAGCAGCAGAGGCTACAGCAATAGCACCTACTTTAACTGCAACTGCAACTGCAACTAATAATATATTATACTATAAACCCCCATAGTCATAAAAAAAGATGATGTAAATTGATTCAATCAGATATTGAAAAAGCAGGAAGTCTTGCTGAGCAACTTGCAATTAAAGTTCGCAATTCTAATGGTAATCTTAGTCCTATATACTATAAACTTGAAGAGGTTCTGATAAATTATCGAAAAACAGGTGGAGATATAGATTTAGTTATGCCTGCTATATACGAGGTTGATTTTGAATATAATCGCACTAGCCCTGATGGCAGGTCGATTTGGTTTGCATATGCAGATGTATTGCATGATGAATTATGTAAACCAAATGGTACACTTCACAAGAAAGTTATATTGGAACCACACTCTACAGGTACGTCTATTGTTTTACTTATAATGAATCAATTAATGCTTCCACCAAGTTCTGCTATGATAGTTGCACCAATCGCTGCTAGTATACTAGGACTTGGAGTAAAAGCCTTTTGCAGACACGGAGTTGGGGAAGATGTTACTGGTGGTGGTGGTGATAGTGAATGTAAATGACTATAATATTCAAATCACTTTGGTTTTAATGTGTATAGGTACACATCTCTAGGTCATTATTTTGGTTTTTATAACTTTAGTAAACACCAATTAGCTATTAATTTTGATAAAGTAATTGCAATAAAGAATAATATCCTTACCTATGTGTTTATATTTCTTAAGATAAGGTAACTATGAAGGCAATATCAAATCATTGGCAAATGTTTAACTATCTCGAATTATTACTTTTTTATTATATCATATATGTTTAATAAGATTGGCCGAGTTAAATATAAAATCTGCATGTTCATTTTCATTTTCTATATTAAAATTAACCTTCATTAACTAAGAACATTTTTATATTAAATTTTAATACAAAAGTCCTTGGATAAAAAAAGTCCAAAAGGGATATTCATCTTATCCATCACAATGATACTCTATGGAATAGTATTTGAGAACGTTTCTGATTCTGGTTTTTGGTTACTTGGTGGTTGTTCGGTTTAATACTATTTAAAGTTGGATCACCATTTGTCATTGCGTCCTTAATTCTAGGTTTTGGTCTTTTGGAATGGGAAGAATTGGGCTCAAATATAACAATAATATTGTTATATTTCGAAATTACCGTCGTTATTATTTGGATAGCGGGTTTGCAAACCCTTAAACCTTTTTCAATTCAATTATTTGGTAGGTACTTTTTATTTCATTATTTATACAACAGGTAAAGATCTATTTCGTTTATACATCTTTCAAAAGCAAATGTCAAGGTTTATTTTGGTAAAGTCAAGAAACTACAAGATAGAGTTTATTAGATAATATATTATCTCCCATTTTAATTCCCATTAGTTTCTGCATACTAATAATACACAAAAATAAAAATAAAATAAGAGTGCAATACAAACTTGCCATTAAATATTTAGACACATAATTAAATTATAGCAGCATATTACTTTTTTTGGCTATCCAATTTGTGAATATTTTTAATTAAGTTTTTATTTCCATTGGTATGGATCACCTTGATTATATTAACGAATATACTAATTATCGATAGAGATAAATTCTTTTTATATTAATTAACATTATTTAACTTTATTTAGTGCGATAATAATTCTACAATATTGACACAAAAAGTAAACAGACCTATAGGCGTAACAATTATTGCAATTCTCGCAATAATTTCAGGAATTATATTACTAATAGGGGGAATAGGATTAATTGGCGCAGGAGCATTATTTTCAATCGTATCAACTAATGGTTCAAACAATTCTAATGTATCCCAATCCTTGGGGCCATTTGTTGGTATAGCATTTCTTGTGCTAGGAGCAGTTCTTTTAATAATAGGTATTGGATATTTGATAATGTCTTATGGGCTCTTAAAAGGCAAAGGCTGGGCATGGACCATTACAATAATACTAACAATAATAAGTATCGCAATCCAGATAATTTCTGGTTTCACTAATTCGATAGTTATGGCATCAATTACCAATCATGAAAATTCAATATTATCAGGATTTGTGGGGCAAATAATTGGAATAGCAATTAATATTATAATATTATATTATCTTTATAGACCCCATGTAAAGGCTTTTTTTGGCAAATCTCCAGGTCCAATAGCATTCATAGCCATCCCCACAATATTTTTGTATTTTATAAAAAATAAAAAAGAAATAACTCAATTTCATATTTGATCAAAAAATATATGTTAAGATACTAGCCAAAGTTCGCTTTTAGTTAATTTTTTAAATACATAATAAAACTAAATTATGTATTATATATGTATAATATATCTCCATCCGTAAAGATAAAGAACTATTACATGGATATGGAAAAATATTTTTTTAAAATATCACTTATTATAACTATTTATAATTTATATAAACATAAAATAAATTCCTATATTTAATGACATTAGAAAAAAAAGTAATATTGTATAAAAACAGATAGCAGATAAAATAAGAATTAACTATGCATTCTTACCAAAATCCCATGTAGAAAAAAACTTTGGATTAATTTCTATTAGTACATGATTACCCTTACTTGCGCTCTCTAAAATCATTTGGGCCAAGGGATGATCGAGTGTGCCTAAATATTTTACATTTATAAGTTTTGCTTCTGAAATAGATTTATTTAGATCTTCCACTATATTCGCAGTTCCCTTGCCTTTGATACCTTTATATGGAAAATTTTCATCATCAATTGAAAAGTAGATATTAGATTTATGTCGAAGGTTTTGGACTTTCTTTGACATTCTAGGTGTAACTATAAAGATCTTTTCACTTTTTTTATCATAGTTAAACCAAACGGGTTGAATGTTCGGATCTCCTTTACCGTCAATTGTTCCTAGCTGCAAGTTCAATTTACCCTCAAGAAATTTTTCAATCTCATCTTTACTCATTGGAGAGGTGGTGGTAGTAGCGATGGCATTAATGATTCTCATAATAATGTATTAAAATAAATAAGGTTATAAATATTAGATAAACAAAAAATTCTCGATAAAAATAAACATGGTTGTACTAGTGATGTATTAAAAACATTTGAAAATAAAGGAATTAGTAACGATGTATTATAGTTTAAGTTTTCACCTCATTGTATATAATATTTTCAATACGATCTCGATCCTATTAAATCAACCATGAAATCCATCATGCAATAAATATAGTGCATGGTCGAGGATATTCTCCATTCAAAAGAAAATGAATCGACAATTATAGCCTTTGATATAACATATTCATAAATATCATCTAGATTAATAGTAAAATTTAAAACAAATACTTTATTATAAAGTCTCCATATTTCACCTAGTAAATAATTAAAACATTTCAAATACGGTTTCAAATTATAATGAAAATTAAAAGAATCAGGATTATTGTTTTTGTGACTTTTATTTCAAAGTTCATAAAGTGAATCTAATTAATCGTAAATAAAACATTCAGCCATTATAAAAAAACATCAATTTAATAAATGTCGTTTATTTTCATCATCTACTAAATAATTTAGATCATTTTTAATATCAATCATTAGATTAGTCTGCTAAATATTCTTCTAATTCTTTGGTATTTTTGTTTATTACATATTTTTCAGGATCATATCCATATTTTTTTCCCAATTCATTCATATATTCTTGGACGTTGTGCCATGCCTTTTGTTTATGGTTAGTATTGCCAGCAAGACTACTACCACCGCTACCCAAAGTAGATTGTGATGTTGCCTCTAATGCGATTTGATATAAATTAGATATCTTGTTAAATTCTTCATCATTTAATTTTATTTTGCGGTTATTGTTCTTAATACTAGACATTTTTTATTACTATACTAATGTAAAGAGCGATGTTCAAAGATATCTGTTTCCTTCAATAATACAATGCAATTAGTCTTTCAAAGATATTTTTATTGTCTATAGTTGAAAAGTGCATTTGTAAGTTGGATATATATCTTTAAAGTTGTTCTTAGATCATATATACAAAATTTGTAAGAAGATAGCACAGTTTTATATTTACAATTTTATTTTTGAATCGGAACATTGCAATAAGGAACACATATTTATGGCTATTTAAGTAAGGAGGAAAATGTTTTTCTTGAGATACAGTAATTGAATTATTTTCAATACGGCATGAAAATTATTGAAATAACCACTTAATCTTTTTCATATTATCAAGAAAAGGAAAAAGTGAAAAATAATAAATCAACATGTTACTTTAATGGGTTACGCCGCTGTGCCCAATCTATTATCGAGCCATCATATAATCGCACATTTTCAAATCCGGCCTGGCTTGAATTGTAAATATTTATGAGATGCCCTCATACCAGAATGACAATAACATATAACTTCCTTATCTACAGTAATTCCTTTTCTGGCAAAATGGTTCTGTAACTATCTTTATCTTTAAACATTTTACCATAGTCCCCTAATCCATCTTCCCAATTATTTAATACTGATCCAGGAATTCTTGCTTGAAAGTGCTCTTGTGGTGTCCTTGCATCAATAATTATCACATTAGGATCGTTTTGTTTTTCCTTTATCATTATGAGCATCTGCCCGGATTGAATGAATTTATTTTTGCAATAAATTTAATCATCTGTTTTATTGTCTGTTGCTGGTTTTATCTTTTTTATTGTGGTTTTAATTTGCTTATCGATTGGAAATCCTGCTTTCTGCCATTGGCTATAACCAACATCTAAAAGATTTACATTAGAATGTCCATAATACGTCAGAGTCCAAACTATCCTTGCCGCAGAAGGATCTGGATATTCACCATATACTATTACCTGTCTTAGAATCATCAATTCCAAGATACTAAATAGCCTTTCTGCTGATTGTGCATCTATAGCCAAATTAGACCCATTTTCAGCAATTAAAATAACTTGCTCTATATCAAGAGGTAATGAATTTTTAATATGTCCAATTCTATAAGCCATGACTCCTCTTGCATCTATAATTACAAGATTAGGATCATCTAAATGAGAAAGAAGCCAATTTATATCTACAGTTATCATATATTAAGAGATTAAATTAATTATTATCTTGAATATATTTTATTTCTTTATTTTTTGGAAACTAACTTTGACTATAATATAAAAATATAATAAATAATTACTTATATTAAAATAGTCTAAATTATAGTAACAACTCAAACAAATATAGAAACTTTCTTTTTAACTTTAAATACACTACAGTTCTCCAATAGTTTATTTTTGTTAAATACAAATATAATCATTTAAATCTTAAAAAAAGGGAACAATTAACCATATAATCTTTAATTAATTATTTATATATTATAACAATAATGAAACCTCGTCCAAAAAAACTAGATGGATCTAAACCTCATATTGCAATTATAATACCTTTTAAAATTAAGGATACAAAATTTAAACCAATTCCCATAGACTACATAAGTGGAGACAGCAGAGAAGAAATATGTTTAATCAATGAAACATTAAAAATAGACTCTACTGGAATTACTATCACAGAGATAATTGAAGATTTTATAAAGAAATTTTTAGATAATTGGAGTCGATTCAAAAAAAACGAACCTGTAAAAAATTATCTTTACATGAATACCCCAAATATACAACCTAATGATTATCAAGAACTGAAACGGAAATATGAAGAACTAGTGGAAAAATAACATGATGATACTCTAATGTATCTTGACAACTAAACAATAAAATATTATTGTATTTTAGGTATTAGTATTTAGTATTGGGTATCAAAATTTATTGCTTTATTTATATAATAACAACAAGAAATAAATGAATATTAAATATTTATAATGAAGGAATATTTTTTGAATAATAGTTTCTATAAAGAACTAGAACTTCAATGAAATGGATCTAGACAAATCTTGTCAATATTACTGGAACAGAATTACAAAAAAAGAGAAAAAATGAATTGTGAAGAAATGAAAATCATATTCCTTTGCAACCGCAAAAAATTTAAAGATAGGTAATAAAAACTTTATAGGTTTATTAAACATTGAATGAAGAACTTGATATAAACATTCTTGATAAGTTGCTTGAAATGAATTTTGAATATTCAAAAATGCAAAATTCACTTGATCCTCAATTCTTAAAAAATATATATCAAATCCATATTCTAATAAACCAATTTTTATCGTTTTACAAGGTGACTTTTGTAGAACAAGGTATTGATAAATTAGACATCATCACTATCTCAATACTTTCATCATTTATATCTCTAGTAAAAGAATATTCAAAGAATATAGATAATCAATCCAAAATAAAGTCATTAAATTATATAATAAAAGCACTAAATAGATCTTTATCTGTTTTTGTAAAAGAAAGGGAAGATTTGTTAAAAGTATGATAGTGTAGTTTTATATGATATGAATAAAAAAATATAGAAAAAAGATTAAATTAACAGATCGATTAAAAAATAAAGTTTTTTATATGAGAATTAATCTGAGTCATCAGAATAAATCAGCTTCATCTCGTCAAATGTAAGTTTTTCTCCGCCAGTCATTTTCTTCATTGCGACCTCTTTTAATGAATTCCACAAGTCTTGGTTTTCTCTATTTTTCTTCATTTTATCTTGCGGAATCTCATGCATTCGTCTTCTATCTCTATCTCTATCTCTATCTCCACCAGTTTGTCTTCTTTGTCTTTCGGAAGAATATTGTAATCGAGATTTTTTGAATTCTATTGCATTAAGTTGAGTATCAACCATTTCTAATTTTGCACCTGCTTCTCTTACTTGATGAATAACCATTCTCCGTTCTTCGTAAAGTTCTTCTCTTTTATTTAACAGCCCATCTAAATTTGATTTTAATTTACCAATTACCTTTCCAATTTCAGCTTTTTGATCAAATATCTGAGTCATCTTTCCTCTAAGATCGTCAAATTTCATTGCCATGTTTTTATAACTATCTTCTTTTTTAGTAATAACTTTTAATGTGTGAAGTTTGGTAGCAATTTCCTTAGATTTGAGAACCAATCTTCGTTCCTCATCTTTTGACAATTTTTTTGTTTGAATATCTTTTTCAATTTGATCTAATGCTTTTGTTAAATTTGAAATATTATATTTATCTCGCCTTGATCGATATCCTCCACTACTACTGCTACTCGATGCTTTAGAATCTAATGTTTTCATTCTTTTCCTTTCCTCTATTAAATTGTTTTTCATTTCAGTGAATTTTGTATAATCTGCGTCTTTAGCTTCATTAGTATGTTTTAATTTTAGTCTTTCAGCTTCTAGCTTTACTCTTTCCTCATCGATTATCTTTTTAGTTTCTTCTATTTTTTGATTAATTCTATCTATTTGACTTTCTCCATTTTTTTGCTCATCTAATAAAGTTCTTTTGAATTCCAAAAGAGTTCTTTGATTTGAATCTATTGAATTGTTTAACCTATTGTCTTTTTTTATTGCAGAAGCGCTAGCTGCAGCAGTTGGAGCTATAGCTGAATTTCCGCCAGTCTGTTCTTGAACCACGCCGCTTAGGAATGTTGATAAATAGAAAAATATATTCCTTCTTATTACAATCATAATAAAAAATCATATATAATTTTGTTCTATAATATAGATCAAAAAAAAGACTACTATCCAAAATTTATATCTAATTAAACTATAAAAATAATTTTTTTATAATAAAAAAAGCCTATCAATTGAAAGAAAATTAAATATCATATAATAAATTCTATAATTATCATAGATTAACAAAACTAGATATTATTGTTAGCTGATTCCATTTGTAATGTTAACCAAATAAATGATTTGTGGCTTTGTAGGATCGAAAAAACAGACCATATATTTATATCCTATTTGACATATATATATTTGAAAGAATAATGGATGATTTTGATAAAGACTTTTCAGGATTTGATTGGAAAAATACTCCTGCTTATAAACATCCTGGAGGAAAGGATTGTCCATGTCCAAAACATGAGTACATTCGTGAACAAATTAATATTGCAAAAAATTTAAACACAGAAACTAAAAATATTGATTTGAATAAGAGACCCTCTTCAAATGTAACTTTAAAGTTTTGTCCTGATCATTATAATGTTTATTTCAAAGAAGTGATTCCGGCCATGCCTTTAAAATATAGAATAATGACCAAAATCGCTTTGAAATTAGGTGCAGTTGTCATCCAACAAATTCCATACATGATGTCAGAGAAGTGTTTCTATTGTAAATTTGGTTCAGGCGGATTTGACAAGAAAGTTGAACTACCACCCATCTAGTCTTTCTTTTTAATTAATTTATTTTGCATATAAATTCATAATCAAATTATAATGATTAGAGGTTACACCTAGAGATGAAATATTCCTTACAATTATTGATAAATAGGGTATTTTGTTTCCCGATTCGGATTTGAATCCTTCTAAAAAGGTTTCCTGAATTTTTTTATATTTTTCCGCATCAAGATCTATAAGGCTTGATAAAAATATACCGATATCCAAACTTTTAGCAAAAATTGAATTTTGTTTTTGGATAAATCCAATATCTGTTCGAACCAGATCTGATCTATTAACAAGATAATTTTGGGCCTTGTTGTCTATAAAACAGAAACCAGCATTATGTAATCTACCAGTTATTGCTCCCGCTTTGAAAACAATATCTAGGTCCCCATCATTTTTTAAAAACTTGTATAAATTTCCATCCTCTATATATTCCTCTATGATTGTATTTTTATTTATGTGATATAGATGAGGAGTAGGTATACCTATTTTATTTAATTTTTGTCTATTCTCTTCACTTTCATTTATCAAAATTGATCTTCCTAGCTTTGGAGGTGATGACGGATGTAATAATATTACAGATATTAAAGAATACAAGAAAATCAAAAAGTATTCATTTATTACTTTTGTAACTTTATCTTTTTTTATTATTACCTTTCTTCCATCTACTTTTGTAATTTTTATATCCCTCTGTAAATTTACCCAATTCAAAATATTTTGCTGATTTAGTAAGAAAAATCCATATTAAAAACTTTTTATTTTTATAGGAATAATTATCCATCCATATCCATATTGTGTGAAAATTTATAAACTAATTTATTCTACCACTGATGTGCTTAATCACATAAACTATCTAAAAATTTTTAGTACATTTTTAATAACCGCAGTTCTAATATCGCTGATAGGAATTAATTCAGTCTCTGCTCAAAGTTCACAATCACATAACTTGCATTTCGGAAAAATTGCAAGTATTAACCAAGGCTGGATCTTATCTGGAAGCTGGATAGCCGATATAAATAAAACTGATCCTACTACCAGTGGAGGTTTTTACAGTCTTTTTAATATGGTTATGACTAACGGATCTGCTCCACATATTCACAAGATATACAATGCAACTGTAAATAATGTGAGTCAAAAAGGAAATGAAACTGTAATTGATGGGACTGTCTCAATAACTATGAAAGATGGGCCGGTGGATAATGTTCCTATCACAGTTATAATTGGAAATAATAATACAATTGCTATTTTGCTGGACCCATCTAAAACACATAACCATTTTGGAAATACTCCTATTTACGGATTAATTAATAATCCAAAAGAAGGAATGGCAATGATAAAAATGTTAATTAGCGATCCTGAGATGAAGAAAAAATGGATACCATTGATAATAGGAAACATAATGCAAAATATAAAGACCATTAAAATGAATCATTCAATGATGAATGGCATTAGCAAAATTTCTTCCAATAATCCATTTATGTCGATGCTGATGAATCATAAAAATTCAATGATGAATGACAACATGTCTTCCAATAATCCATTTATGTCGATGCTGATGAATCATCAAAATTCAATGATGAATGACAACTCGTTTAATAACTATTCAAAATAATTAAAAAATATTTTTTATTTTTTTATGATTTACTATCTTCCGATACATAAACCAGATGGCAAACTAGTAATGCAATTGTTATTTGCAAAATAGTTATTATTAATGTTAAGTGGAAGATTGTTTGCATTATTAATATCCAATACATTATCAAAAACATTATTAAAATCTACTTTATTAGAAGAACTTTGTACATCTAGGAAGATGCCATTTGTTGTATTTAATATATTATTTCCATCTATTATAGAATCAGCTGTATTTATGAAAGTTATTCCAGAAAGGTCGTTTTCATTAAAAAGGTTATATTTTATATTGGTTTGATTATTAGAATGAGAGGCTATTCCAAGAGTATTATTATTTAGCATATTATTATTTATATCAGTAAATTTCGCACCTGTAATGTAGATAGCGACCTTATTATTATTTATATTAATATTTTTGACCAAAACATCATTACTTCCAGATAAATATATCCCAGATTGAAAGCCCGAAATTACCCCATTGCCTAATATAGTAATATTTTTCTGCGCTCCAACCATTATTCCAACTTTACTACTGTTTTTTCCTGGACCTTTTATTGAAAAACCATTGAGATCTATTTTGGTATTCGCATCCCCAACAATTAATCCATCATTATTACATATTAAATTTGAAATTAGTTTAACATTTCCTTTTACGATTTGCCCGCATGCGGGATTTGCAGTTGCGGTAGTAGAAGGAGAAGATGTTGAATCTTTACTTCCAATATGCAAGGTTGAATCGCTAGGTGCAGCTTGAGCAGTAGTTTTTATGATTGGAAACATATGAATGATTAGCAAAATAGATAAAATCATTACCATATAATTGGAAAGATGGCTATCATGATAAATAGAAAATGTTTTATCCACGATATAAAATTTATAAAAGTTAAATATATCAATATTACCATTAAAAAAGATTGTATCGAATTTAAAAATAAACTCGAATAAAATATTGATGTATAACAATATGCATCTTTGAATTAAACCAACATTTTTAAACGCTCTTGAAAAAATCGTTTATACTATTGCGAAGACTGTATTTTACGCCATATGGCGTTGGCTTGGGTCATGCAAGTCGTCTTTTAGTTTTGGCCAATAAACTCAAAGAATTTGGATGTGAATCAAAATTTTCATCTTTTGGTGAGGCAAAAAACTACCTAAATATTCATGGATATGAATGCAACAGCATTCCCCCGGTAGAGTTTTTGTGGAAAAAAGATGGAGAATTTTCAGTCAAACAAAATATTACTAAAATTCCACGATGGTTAATAAATGTTCCAATTCAAATTAACAAAGAAATATCATATTTAAAAAAGTTTAATCCAAACATAATAATTTCTGATTCAAGATTATCGTCGTTGGTTGCAGGGAAAATTTTGAACATACCCACAATTTTATTGATTAATCAAATTAAACTTTTATTAACTCCAGCATTAAGAAAATATCAAATAGTTAAGTTTTTTGAAACATGTTTTGGTGAATTAATGGGAGGATTATGGAATATTTCCGACCAAATTTTAATACCGGATTTACCTCCACCCTATACGATTTCTGAAGAAACAATAAACTCTGTAATTTCTACAAAATCCAAATTAAATTACATTGGATTTATAGCACCTAAAAAGAACCTTTCAAGCGATAAACTAAATAATGTTATGCAAACACTACAACTAGATAAAAATAAACTTATAGTATTTGTTCATATTAGTGGTCCGAAAGAGACAAGGAGACCAATTATTTTAAAAATTATTGAGGCAAGTCAAAATATACCAGACATTCAATTCATTTTTTCCGAAGGAAAAGCTAAAGGAAATATAATTCCAGAAAAAATTTCTAGGAATATTTGGTATTACGAATGGTGTCCTTGTAGAGATGAAATTTTCCAACTTTCCAACGCGCTAATAATTAGAGGAGGACATACAGCAATTTCACAGGCAATTCAATTTGGGAAACCCTTTATAACAATACCTATAGAAAATCATGGTGAACAACTTTCTAATTCAAATAAGATAGAAAAACTTGGTATAGGAATAACTGTGAATCCTAAATCAATAAATACCAAAATTATAAAAAAATCGATAGAAAATATAATTGATGATCATAAATACTATAAAAAAGCATTACAGTTAATGGATATAAGCAACAAATTAGACGCTATCGAGAATATCAAGAATATCATCTTTTCCAACATCTAAATTGAATTGCATAATTTCTTTTTTTGAGGGTAATTCAAAAATTTTAACAAATTTTTCAAAAGTTATTTCGAATTCTTCCTGAGTAATATCTAAAAAAGAAATGATATAATCCAAGGACTGGTCATCAATTGCAGATTTATCACAATTATAAAAATCTTTAAGAGTATTCTGAAATTCATAATTGAAAAGAAATGGCGTCAGAGGAATTTTTCCTGACTTAAAAGACAAAAGGATATTTTTTTTAAAGAACCATAGCGGATGTAAAAAAGGTAAAAGAGGGAGACATATAAAATCGATATCTATTTTTAATTGTAATAAAGTTACTACAATAATTTCATCTAACATCAATTTGACCATCGTTTTTTTATGCCTATAAAAAGTATCATTGGTTTTAAATTTTGAGTATATATTATAATGTTGTTCATCTAATTGGATTAAATTGATATCTATTTGACGTATAGGATAATTTTTGATGATTTTATCAAGTGATTTTAATATTTTTATTAACTGATTTTCATTATTATAAAAAATAAAAGGAAATGGAGAAAATCCATTATTTAAAATAGCAATAAGAGATAAAAAAGAATATTCGCTATAGACAGGACAAATAACTTTTTCTTTTAAAAATTTAAATGGCATCATTTCTTTGCCCTTTTTTAGCAATAGACTAATGTACGCAAAATTAGTTCCAATTAATACAAATAAAATTTTATCAGCTTCAGATTCATTACGAACATATTTAATACCTGTAGAGATGTTTGAAAGCTCACTAATTATTAAAAACTCTAAATCTTGTCTAAAAAATAAAAATTTATTTTTATTTTTATCATTTTCTTTAGAAGTTGCTATCGTAATAGAGAATTTCTCGTCATTTAGTAAGATTTTTTTCCCTATTTGAATAACCTTTTGTGATATAACATCATAGTCAACTACAAAGAACTGGGCGATAAAAATACGCGAAATACCCGAAACTTTATCTAGCAGATCCATTGCATTTACTAATTCATTATCTTTATTCAATTTAATAATATAAAAATATCCATCTTTTTTTATCGATGAAAAAGATATGTGGTTTTCATATAAGATATCGATAATTAATTTTTTCAAATAATTTAAGAATACATTCGATTTTATTACAGATTCTATTATTAATACCTTATTATCAACATTATCCAATTTCCATCTCTAAAATCTACAATGACATTAAATAAAAATTATAGGGGATCAAGAATCAATAAATTGTAAAATATTTTCCCTATCGGGTGCATGTGGAATATGCTTTAAATATTTTTCAAAAGAATCCTTGGCGGACTTTTGATCCCCAAGCTCTAAAAGAACTATACCTAGATTCTTATAAATAGGGCCAAATCTTTTTGGATTGATTTCTATAGCTTTGGCATAATTTTCCTTAGATAGAATATAATTTTTATTTTTAAGATAAAAGTTACCTAAACCCCTATAAGCTAAATAAAATTTTGGGTTTATCTCAATAATTCTTTCGTATAAAGGAATACATTTTTCATCATTTTGTTCATTTAGAATTCCAGCAAGCAGACATAAAATTTGAGGATTATCAGTATTTTTCAGGCCAGACGAATCATTGTTTATCATAGGTTTTAAGAGATTGATGGACTCTTTTAATTTTCCATGTATTTTCAATCTCTCGATTTCAAGATAAATCCTATTGGACTGTTCAAATTCAAATGTATCATTTTTGAATATATCTCCCATGTCCTTTGGAAATATTAAAATAGAAAAAAAGTCATCTTGAGACCACTCATCCTCGAATATATCTTCTGGAATAGATCCATAAGAATCAGGTTCAGGTACATAAGTTATAATCCTATTTTCATTTTCATCATAACCGCATACAATAGTTGCAAATTGAACGGTATCACCAATTCCTGGTAGAACAACAATGACAGGAAACCCCTGACTGACTCTTTTTTTTAAATCGGAAAGAGATCCACGGTAAACAATTGATGTAAGATTTAGATTTTTTTCTATTATCTCCAAGCCTTCGATAAAAACAGTACCCTTCTGATTTTTATAATCAATAGATCTTTTTTCAATTTCAGAATTAGGTATTTCTTCACCCCAAAATCTAGATATCACATTTAATACTAGAGGAAAAACCACATTTTCTTCAGTTTTATTTACTAAAGGTAAAATAATGTAACCCACATCATCATTTTTATCTCTTTGCACATCCATATAAAAAAACATTATGAAATAAAAATCATAACATTGGTACAAATAAATTTTAAAACAATATTATAATCATATTCATTTTTATATAAATCCAAAAAAATGATAATGATATTAATAGTTCCCATACTAATTTGATCAAGATATTTCTAGCATTTATCAAAAGTACATAATTGCAATATTAAAGAAATAGAATAACTTTTTTAGCATCTATTAATAAAACTAAATTATCACCAAAAGAATTATAATTTAAGAAAATTTTCTATCATATATCTTCCCTGTTTTCCACTTTTTTCAGGATGAAACTGAGTTCCAAATAAAGGTTTATCATTAAAGCAAAAAAATTCATTTTCGCATGTATTAGAACTACCCAATAAGGTAAAACTTTTAGATAGTTTTGATACACAAAAATTATGGCTTTCGAACATTTCTACTGTTCCACAAGTGGGTAATAAAAAAGTAGGTTTTAAAATATCAATCTTTATAATATTTTGTATTTTTTCTATTTTCTTTAGCGTACAACCTAAGGTTAAAGCAAGTATTTGACCGCCATAACAAATTCCCAATAAAGGTTTATCAAGAATTACACATCCCTTTACAATACAAGAATTTATTTTATTAATAATCTTAGAATTTTTTTGTCTTCCAGATAAAATTACATTATCAAATTTCTGCAATAAAAAAATATAATCATAATCAAAAGATGAAAGATAGTTACAATCATAGCATGTCCAGTCACAATTAAGAATGGTTAATACCTTAATTATATTGGAAAGGTAGGGAGAAAAGTTATTTATTAACAATGTTTTCAATTGCTTTAGTTATTTATCACAAGGAAAAATATTTTTAGTTTACTTTTAAAAAATTAAATACAAAATTAATTAAACAAAATTAATGAAGCAAAGAAAGCCAATTCTTATAATAGATGATTCTATCAATTCTCAAAGAATTAAAAAAATGTTTTACGACAATGAAGTTGATTTTGTTGAATATCATATCAAAAAGTTTGGAGAAATTGGTTGCTGTGGCGAATTACCTTCCTATAAAGCCCCATCACTAATTGCAGTTGAAGGCACCTACAAAGAAGTAGAGGAGATCAAGAATTACATAATTAATTTAAAAGAAAATCAAAAAAAACAAGAACAGCATTTTATTTCTAATGATAAGGATAATAATTAGGATAACAGGTAGAAGAAAGCGAAAGTAATTATTGGTAACTACTCGCCTCGGACATTATTTAATCAACTGCTAGATTGGAAGTTAAAAATGAATGAACATCTTTAATTTTTATTCTCTCCTGATCCATTGAATCTCTATATCTAATTGTAACAGTATCATCATCTATTGTCTGATGGTCAATAGTGAAGGCGAAAGGAACTCCTATTTCCTCTAAACGACGATAGCGTCTACCTATTGAACCTGATTCATCGTAAAATATATCAAAATCTTTATTGATTGAAGACAACAGGGTCGTGGATTTTTTTTTGAACTCCTCTTTTTTTAAAAGAGGTAGAATTCCAGCTTGAATTGGAGATAAATAAGGTTTTAGCTTTAACAAAACTCGATCATCTTTTTCTTTATCTATAAAATATGAATGTTCTAATATTGAATATATACATCTGTCAACTCCTAAAGACAATTCAAAAACATGTGGTAAAACTTTTACTTCATCGTCCATAACATGCAAGTTCGTTTTACTGACATTTGAATGAGATACCAGATCATAATCAGAACGATAATTACATGCAACAAGTTCCAACCAACCAAAAGAGGTATCAACTTCAAAGTCAAAAGCAATACTAGAATAAAAGGCCTTTTCATCATCAGATAATCGTCTTAGTCGTGTTCTTTTATTAGATATACCAGTCTTATTGAAAAATTCTACTAATAAAGACAAATAGTATGCAATTAGTTTATTTGGAATTATTTTTTTTTCCAAGGCCTCCAAAGCAGTAATTTCTATCATCTGTTTATCATAAATCCTTAAAACGGTATTTTTTACATCATCGAATTTTAACAGATCATCCAATTTATTTGGATTGCAGAAAATTTCAATTTCCGCTTGATAAAACTCTCTAAGACGTAGTAAACCCTGACGTGGAGAAATCTCATTTCTAAAACTTTTCCCTATTTGGGCGATTCCTAATGGCAATTTTCCGCGATTCACTTTGAAAATACGAGGAAAATCTACAAAAATAGATTGACAAGTCTCTGGTCTCAGATAAGCCTCATCATGATTAGGTCCAATTTCTACTTTAAACATCATATTAAATCTCTCCGAAGTAGAAAAATCTCCATTGCAATTTGGACACTTGATATTATTTTCTTTAACAAGTAGGTCTACTTTATCATTTTGCAAACGTTCAGGAACTTCAATATTAGTTTTTTCCTGTATCAATTTGTCTGCTCTAAATGAGCTTTTACATTTTGTGCATTTTACCACAGGATCGGAAAAATTTTTAAGATGTCCAGATGCCAAGAATACATTTTTACTCATTATTTGAGTCCCATCTATTTCTAACATACCATCTCGTCTTACTAATTCTCGCCTCCACAAATCAAGAAATCTATTTTTTATTTTTACTCCATTTGGACCATACTCCCAAAAACCAGCATTAGAATCGGAATAAAGTTCACAACTAGGAAAGTAAAATCCTCTTTCCAAAGCAAGCTTAAATATATCATCATAAGCACTCATGTATAATTATTTAATATGCAAAATCAGATCCTTAAATTTATTTGTAAAATACATAAACACAGAGAGAGAATGAGAGAATGTAATAAAAATCACATTAATCATAAAATAGACAATTATCAAAATCAAACAATCAATGGAAAAAGATAAATATATTATGAAAAATCGATTTTTTATATATTATCTAATAAAAAATTAATACAAATAAACAAAAATCATGGACTTATTTGTACACAAAATTAATAGAAAAAACTTGTATTTTTTATTCATGTACTACTCGAATAATTTATGTTATTATAATAATTCAAATCCAAATCCATTTTCCTCTGTTTGACTTTTTCATCTATAAATATAGCAAATAATATAGAGATAGTTATATAATATATTATGAATGCCTCTTGTAGTATTTGAAGGGATTAATACTGCCCTAAAAACAACTATCATTGAACAGCTTTTACAAAAATATCCAGAAAAAATAAAGACATTTACTTTTCCGACTGCAAAATATAAAGACCTTTTAAATTCAAATGTAGAAACTGACAAGCAAGAAAAACTAATTTTTAAACATTCACTAATTGAAAATGATTTTATAGAAAATAAATTAGAAATTTATAGAGAATCCAGAAAATTCCTAGTTATTTTAAATCAATACTACTTGTCAAATATAGTCTATTTTGAATATTTATCTAAAGGTCTAGATGATAGAATTAAGCAATATACAAATGTTTTAAGAAATATCAAGCATCTAACACCTGATCTTTTCATTTTACTTTGGAGTGTAGAGATAAATGAAAGACAACATAATATCTTTGAGAATGAGGAATTACCTCATATCCACAGTCTTTATTTTAAGGAAGTAAAAGAGCTACGAGAAAATGGCAAAATAAAACTATTTGAATATATCGAAACACTAAGATCAGACACATATCACAAAGTTGAAAAAATATTAAAAGAAAAAGGATTATTAAAATGATTTTATTTTGCAGCATCATTGTTAGCAGGTTATATAAAATTAAAATTTTTTTTAAATAAATATAATTTTTTATAACAATTTCTAAATTAACAAAAGGCGTAAATCTAAATTCATTTCTACTATATTCTTATCCTCCCTATTTCTAACAACATGATTTAGGTTATTTCATTGTAATTCCTGCAGTTTAATTATTTAATCGAATTTTATATCAAGTATTTTTATTTAATAAATTCTTTACATATTCTATATTATCAAGATTATTTCTGATACCATCATTAGGAGTCTCCATGATAAAAGGAATATTATTCAATTTTTTATTATTTAGTAAAAATTTAAAACCTTCTTCACCAATCTTTCCAATTCCAATGTGATAATGTCTATCTAGATTTGAACCTAATTCACCTTTTGAGTCGTTTAAATGAATTACTTTTACTCTATCTATACCAATTTTATTTTCTATTATATCCAATAATTGAATTATACCATTGTGGTTTGACAAATCATATCCCGCAGCAAAAGCATGGCATGTATCAAGGCAGAATCCAAAATTTCGGGAATTTAACTTGTCTAAAATTTCTGCAATTTCATCCATTGAGCTACCGATACTATTTTTCTGTCCAGCACTATTCTCTAATAGGATATTTACAGTATTTTTTTTTGAATATAAATCAGAATAATTATTTAAAGATGTATTACATGCAGATACTAGCTGAGAAATACCATTTTTTGATCCATGGTCAAGATGGCTTCCCATATGAATGATAAGATGAGGGATAGTAAGGAGATTGCATCGAGTAATTTCCTCTTCCAAGACCTTGATTGATTTTTGATACATTTCACTTTCAGGGGCAGATAGATTAGGTAAGTATGGCATATGAACAGCCACGGAGTTAAAATTTATTGTACTATCTTTTAGTTTATTGATAAATTTTGTTGATTCCTCAATGGGAATATCCTTTGTTTTCCATTGTCTTGGACTGCGAGTAAAAATTTGAAAAGCAGAGCAGCCCATATCCAAAGCATTATCTATTGATTTTGATATACAACCACTAATCGAAACATGAATACCAATTTTAATAGCCATTCCAAACAATTTAATTAAGGTGAAATTTATAATTTAATGATATTCAGATATAACTAAAGATGATGATAATTATAAAATTATATAAAATACATATTAAAATAATTTAAGAGTGATAATAATAAAAGATAATGTTACCTAAAATAAATCAAAAAAAATTAACATTATTTGCTTTCATACTGCTTATATCATATGTTTGAATCCTACTTGTGGACTTAACACATGAATGATGGCGATTTAAATATTATTTGGGTATGCACCCAATGTAATCAAAATTTTCTATTTTATTCAGATATGCAAAATCATAAATCCAGCACGGGGCACTCAAAGATATACAAATTTGATTTATTATCCGGTAGAATGATAGATAGGATAGAAATGAGTTAGAAATAGCAGTAGTTAAGCATTGTTTAATAAATGTATAACAGCAAGTCTAAAATCTTTTATATAATTTCTTAAGAATATTAAACAGGTTATTAATATTTTATTGTATTTATTTGAATACTTCAATAAACCGTTTAACAAAGTTTACCGTGCTTTTTCCGTAATTTTTTGGAAAATACTGATGTCCTGCAAATTTCTTTGCTTCCTTTATAATCCTATGATAACATTGAGCTTGCTGTAGTAAAATAGATAAAGCTAAAATTAACACAATAACAACAGATATAAATGTTATCAGGTTCTGTTTCATAAAATTTCTTGGTATTAAATTTATTTAAGGTTTTAAAATATATAATTATAATAAAGATTATTAAATATTTTTAGTCCTAAATAGTATATTTTATGTTTATTGTATTTATAAAATTTCTTTTAACTTCATATACATAAAATCAATTTCATTTTTATTTGAGAAATATTATAAATTTGCATACTCTTTTTTTAATATAGAAAAACTTGAATTAGAAAAAGGAAATAAAATAATATTTCAAAAATATTCATAGATAATACAGATATTTGTAAAAACGGAATAGAAAAACAAGATAGACAAAAATAATGATATAAATAATTTTATTTTATAAAAATTTAGATTTTTAAAACAATTTCAGCCATAATCAAAAGGTAGGTTAAAAATATTAAAAATAATCACTTGAATTATTTGTTAAGTCGAATACCCATTTTGTAAATTCAATTAAAATAGATTGAAAATATGAAAATATAAATTAATATTAGATCAATACAAAGAAGACGATTAGTCTATTATTATTGTTGAGCCGGGGTCGCCTAGCCTGGTAGGGCGCAAGCCTGGAATAGACAAACATAAAGCTTGTGGCCTGTGAAGGCCTCGAGGGTTCGAATCCCTCTCCC